>NZ_DGLD01000002.1:273514-452259 GCF_002387245.1 Brevundimonas sp. UBA4553 | reverse complement strand
TTCGAACTTTTCCTTGGCCATGGCCAAACTCCTGTGGCCCGGGTCCAAAGCGGAGGGGCGCTTCTGCTCAGTTCAAAAATCTGGAGCGGGTAGACGGGATCGAACCGACATCCTCAGCTTGGAAGGCTGCTGCACTACCATTGTGCTATACCCGCGCGAAGAATGCGTTGCCCCAACCCGGTGAGAGGCTGGCGTTTCCGCACCCGATTCCTTTTTGGGGTCCCGCCCTCTCGATCCTGAAAAATGCGCGTGGTGGGGGAAGAAGGACTCGAACCTTCGAAGCTTACGCAGGGGATTTACAGTCCCCCCCCTTTGCCACTCGGGACATTCCCCCAGCGCGCATTTTCAAAACCGGTCTGGATACGCAACATCACGATCTTTCGATCATTTTTGTCGCGAAAGCCTTCGTGTCCGGCGACGCCTGTAATAGAGGAAGCGCCTGACCCGAAGCCCTAGGGCCCAAATCGGAGGCCGTCTTATAGTGTCGTCATTTTCAGAACGCAACGACCGGAAACCCGGTAAAAAGCAATCTTTTCACAAGCGCGTGGAAAGCCGGCCCGAGAAGGGCTGGTCCCCCACGCCTACAGGCCGTTCCGGGGGGGATTCAGCCCCGAAAGGCCCGCGCGGCAAGGCCGAAGCGGATAATTTTGTCTGGGGGCGACATCCGGTTCTTGCCGCCCTAGCCAATCCGGCCCGTCGCGGCATGGGCCGTTTGATGGTCACAGAGGATCGGGCCGCTGAAATCGAACGGGAAAATCTGGCGAACGGCCACCGAATCGAGGTGATCGATTCGACCGCCCTCGCCCGCTTGCTGCCCGCCGGCGCCGTTCACCAGGGCATGGTCTTCAAGGTGCAGCCTCTGGAAGGCGTCTCGCTGGAAGACATCGCCGAGGATCCCAGCGGCGTCATCGTCATGCTGGATCAGCTGACCGACACGCAGAACGTCGGCGCCATCTTCCGTTCGGCCCTGGCCTTCGGCGCCAAGGGCATCGTGGTGCAGGACCGGCACTCCCCCGCCCTGGCCGGCGCCCTGGCCAAGGCTGCGGCCGGCGCGACCGAACGCCTGCCGTGCGCGCGCGTCACCAACCTGAGCCGTGCGCTCGAGAAGCTGGCTGATCTGGGCTGGCGCGCCGTCGGCCTGGACGGCGCGGCCGAACAGACGCTGGAACAGGCCCTGGATTCGCGCCCGACGGTCCTGGTCATGGGTTCGGAAGGCGACGGCGTGCGACGCCTGGTGGCCGAGCACTGTGACGTCATGGCCAAGATCCCCATGCCCGGCGGGTTCGAAAGCCTGAACGTGTCCAACGCGGCGGCCATCGCCCTGTATGAGGCCGCCCGCGCTCAGCGCCCGGCCTAAACCGCTCTCCCTCCCTGCGATTCGATCAACGGGAGGGAGTTCGCTGCGGCGTCTTGGCGCAGCCGCAGTCGGCGCTTAAGAGACCGCCGATGGAATTTTTCTCTGACCCCCACGTCCTCAGCCAGGCCTCCGCCCTCGGCAAGGTCCTGATGATCGACTTGGTCCTGGCCGGCGACAACGCCGTGGCCGTGGGCCTGGCCGCCGCCGCCCTGCCCGCCGAACAGCGCCGCAAGGCCATCCTGATCGGTCTGGCCGCCGCCGTCGTCATGCGCATCGGCCTGGCCCTGATCACCGTGCAACTGCTGGCGATTGTCGGCCTGCTGCTGGCGGGCGGCTTCCTGCTGCTGTGGGTATGCTGGAAGATGTGGCGCGAGTTGCGCGAGCAGGCGACCCACGATCAGGCCGAAGCCGAGGCGGAGATCGAGCGCGCCATGGCCATCGAGCATGGCGGCGGCCCCAGCCCCGAGGAAATGGGTCTGAAGCGCAAGACCTTCGGCGCCGCCCTGATCCAGATCATGATCGCCGACCTGACCATGTCGCTGGACAATGTGCTGGCTGTCGCCGGCGCCAGCCACGACCACCCCTGGATCATGGTCTTCGGCCTGATCCTGTCGATCGCCCTGATGGGTCTGGCCGCCAGCTTCATCGCCAAGCTGCTCAACCGCCACCGCTGGATCGCCTACATCGGGCTGGTCATCGTCCTGTATGTCGCCCTGCACATGGTGTGGGACGGAGGACGCTCGGTGATCGTGCGCACCGGCCACGCCGATCAGTTCAACGCTTCGGCCCCGGGGTTCCTCGAGATCGGGGCCGAAGAGCGCGCCAAGCACATGAAGCATGCCGGTGCGGGCAGCCGGGACGCCACCCCCGCCGGCCTGCCGGGCGCGCGCGAACAGCGGACCCCGCCGCCGGCGGTGTCAGCGCCACCCGCCCCATGACGGCAAGCAAAAGGCCCGGATCGCTCCGGGCCTTTCCCCTTTGGGCCTGGCTCAATCGCCGGTCCTGAAATAGGTTCCGGCCGTATAGCCGCCCCCCCCCCCCCGCAATACGGTGGCCGTTCCTCGCCTCGGCTCGACATGGCGCTCTCGGTCAACGTCAAGACACCTCCCGCGACCTCCGCGCGAAGCCTCCATCGGCCCCCACCCGTTTCCTCTTCATCCAGAACGACGGACAGGACCCCGCCCTCTGGACGCGCAGTCAGATCCAGATAGCACTTCCAGTGTCCGCCAACGGGCTGGCTGGCCTCTATCTCGACGAGCACTGCGCCATCTCCCTCGTCGGTGATCACGACAAACCCGGACGCATTGCGCCAGAAACCACTGAAGCCTCCCGCTCCTCCCAACGCGACGTCTTCGAGAAAAGCGATCCGCCTGCCCGTCCAGTAACCCGGACCCAGCGGCTGATCGCGCAGAGGATGGCTGGCTTCTCGCCACCCTCGTCTGCCTTCCAGGAAAATTCTCTGGTCGGCCTCGAGCTGCGGTCGAGCGGCCGGCGGCAAGGCTGCAAGCGCCGCAACGTAACGCTCGTCCATCCTTTGCTCGAGCGCCGCCAGCGTCGGCTCGGAACAGATCGACGCGTCGAACGCGTTGGCTGGTCGCGCGCAGTCAGCAGAAGCCCGGTCCGACCCTCCGCTCGCATGGAGAGCCAGGGCGGCAAGCAAGGATATCAAAGCCAAGGGAGAACCTCGTAACAGCGTTCCTCGTGAGGGTCGCCCCGTTCCCGCCTTGATTCAAGCCCGTCCTTAGCCGTCGGCGCCGCCGAAGCGTTCGGTCCACTCGGCGACCTGGGCGTCTTCGATCTTGGCGAACAGGACAGCGGCGGCGGCCACGGTCTGTCCTGCGGGGACCAGGTTCAGCAGGTCGGCCTCAGCCTCTGGCCAAGACAGGTCGCTGGCGCCGACCGTAGCGCCGATGCGCTCTGCGCTGCCGGGCATGAAGGGCACGGTGATGCGGGCGAACAGGGCGACCAGCGACAGGCCTGTGCGGACCACGACGGCGGCGCGGTCACGGTCCGTCTTCAACGCCGTCCACGGGGCGGCTTCCTGCAGGTATTCGTTACCCAGCACCCAGAGGGCGCGGGCGGCCTGAGCCGCCTTGCGGAACTCCATGGCCTCGAACTCGGCGGTCAAGGTTTCCAGACCGGCTTTGATATCCGCCGCCAGCTTGGCTTCCAGCGGACCGGCCTCGCCGCCATCGGGCACGACGCCGTCGAACTTGGATTCCGTGAACTTGACGATGCGGTTGACGAAGTTACCCAGGACGTCGGCCAGGTCCTTGTTCGTCGTCGCCTGGAACTGCTCCCAGGTGAAGGCCGCGTCGGAGTGTTCCGGGCCATAGGCCGTCAGGTGCCAGCGCCAGTAGTCGGCGGGCAGCAGCTCCAGCGCCTGATCCATGAAGACGCCCCGGCCCATGCTGGTCGAGAACTTGCCGCCGTACCAGTTCAGCCAGTTGAAGGCCTTGAGCTGGTCGACCGTCTTCCATGGCTCGCCCGAGCCCAGGATGGTGGCGGGGAAGCTGACGGTGTGGAAGGCGACATTGTCCTTACCCATGAACTGGACGTAGCGGACGTCATCCGCGCCCTCGTCCAGACGCCACCACGAGCGCCAGTCGCCGCCGGAGGCTTCCGCCCATTCCTCGGTCGCGCCGATGTATTCGATGGGGGCGTCGAACCAGACGTAGAAAACCTTGCCCTCCATGCCCGGACGCGGCCCGCCGTCGGGACCGACGACCGGCACGCCCCATTTCAGGTCGCGGGTGATGCCACGGTCGATCAGGCCCTCGTCGAGATGCTTGTAGGCGATGGAGCGGGCCAGCGGCTGCCAGCCCTCGGAACGGGCGTCGACCCAGGCGCGGACCTCGTCCGCCACCTTGGTTTGCAGCAGATAGAGGTGGCGGGTGTCGCGGACCTCCAGATTTCGGCTGCCCGAGACCGCCGAATACGGATTGATCAGATCGGTCGGGTCCAGCAGGCGTCCGCAGTTGTCGCACTGGTCGCCGCGCGCCTTCTCATAGGCGCAGTGCGGGCAGGTGCCCTCGACGTAGCGGTCGGGCAAAAAGCGGGCGTCGTCGATCGAATAGATCATCCGGTCGACGCGCTCCTCGATCAGGCCGCGCTGTTCCAGCACCTTGGCGAAGTGCTGGGTCAGGCGCCGGTTCGGTTCGTTGGAACTGCGGCCGAAGACGTCGAACGACAGGCTGAAGGCCTCGCCGGCCTTCTTCTGGACCTGATGCTGCTCGTCGCAATAGGTGCGGACGTCCTGACCGGCGGCGGCGGCGGCCAGCTCGGCCGGGGTGCCGTGCTCGTCGGTGGCGCAGACATAGAGGACGTCATGGCCGCGCCCCCGCATGAATCGCGCCCATACGTCGGCGGGCAACATGGAACCGGCCAGATTCCCAAGGTGCTTGATGCCGTTGATGTAGGGCAGCGCCGAGGTAATGAGGATGCGGGCCATGGTCGTCCAGTCTGCGGGAGGAAGCAGACGGATATAGAGGGCCGTTAGGCTCCCGTCACCCCGCCGTCACGCCTCGCGTCAGGCCGGAAGCCGACGCGCGATCCGCACGAAGCGCCCGGTCAGCAGGGCGCCCGAGATCAGGCTGGCCACGATGACCGACCAGACCAGACCGTCCACGCCGATCCTGTGCGCCAGCCACCAGCCCAGCGGGATCATGATGACGCCATAGGACAAGAGGTGCATCAGCGTCGGCCAGACGACATCGCCTGCCGCGCGGTTGGCCTGGGCCGCCACCACCTGCTGGGCGTCGGCGACGAAGAAGAGGGTCGCCAGCACCAGAGCCGGGGCCGCGATGGCCAGGATCGCCGGGTCGGTCGTATAGGCGCTGACCACCAGAGGCGCGGTCAGCCACAAGCCGATGGCGATGATGAAGGCCAGGACCGTCACCACGCCGATGCCAGCCAGACCGCCGCGCATGACGCCGGCCCGGTCCCCCGCCCCATAGCTGCGGCCCACCAGAACCGCCGTCGCCGACGACAGACCCATGGGCACCATGAAGACAATGGCGGAGACGTTGATGACGACGGCCCAGCTTGCGGTTTCGGCCGCGCCCAGCTGACCGGCGAACAGGGTCATGGCGGCGAAGGCCCCGACCTCGATGAAGTTGGACGAACCGGCGCCGACGCCCACCTTGACCTGCTCACGCTCGACGATCTTGTCGCGCTTGGGCTTGTTGAACAGGCCCCATGCCTTGGCCTCGGGCAGGCGCAGGATGAAGATGACCAGGAAGACGGCCAGCGCCATGCGGGCGCCGAAGGTGGCCCAGGCCGAGGCGATGGCCCCATCCACGCCGAGCCCCAGAAGGTCGGGCACCAGCAGCAGGTTCAGCGCCAGGTTGACCGCATTGGCCACCCACATGGCGACCATGCCGGCCTTGGGCCGATGCAGGCCCTCAAGGAAGAACTGCGCCGCCACCGAGATCAGGTAGGCGGGCATGGACAGGGCGAAGACCATAAGCACCGGCGAAGCGCCCTCGCCCAGCCCGTCCTCCAGACCCATGTGCGTCAGGCCGAACGGCCCCAGCAGCATCAGGGCGATCATGGAGACGAAGCCGATCTGCAAGGCATAGACAGTTCCGCGACGCAGCACCGCGCCGACCTCGTCCTTGCGACCCTCGCCCAGCAGACGCGCGGTCATGACCTGGACCCCCATCATCAGTCCGACCGCCGTGGTCAGGACGACCGAGGACGGCGCCCAGGCCAGGGAGTGGAAGGCCAACTCGCGGCTGGCGTAGTGGCCGACGACGATGGCGTCGGTCAGGCCCATGGTCATGATGCCCAGGCGCGCCAGCACGACCGGCCAGGCCAGCTTCAGCAGCTCAGACAGGGTCTCGCGGGTTTTGAAGCTGAACAGGGCGTTGGTCATGGGAGCCGGGACAGGCCACGACGACGACCAAAGGTCAACACCTGGGTCTCAATGCCACGAAAGGGTCACCAAGCGCCCAGTTCGCGCAGCTCTCGCGCCAGGTCGTCGGGGAGGTCTGTCGCCTCGGCCACGGACAGGTCCGGCGGCACGTCCTTTTCGAAATAGCGCCAGCCCTGGAACGGCCGCCGGGCCAAGGGCGCGGTGCGGATGACCTGACTGTCGAGCTTGATCTCGCAACGGCTGGCCTTGCCCTCTCCCACCGTGGTGATCTCGAGAATCCGCTGACGGCAGGTCACCGAGCCCTTCATCACCCAATAGAGCGAGCCGCCGTCCTCGATCTCGGCGGCGCGCTTGGGCGTCATGCGGGTGTGGACGATACGCCAATCCGAACGCGCGGCGTTCGCTTCCAGCGTCTCGACCTCGGACACGCCGACGCAGAGTTTGATCATGTGAAGGGGCATGAGGAGCAGATAGTCTGTTCGGCGAACCGGCGAAACCACCTCTTCCGTCATCCCGGGGCCGCGCAGCGGGACCCGGGACCCAGGCGGCGGCTCCGATCCAGCCCTGTCCGAGTTTGAGGCCGAGGTCTGGGTCCCGGATCGGCCTGACGACCGTCCGGGATGACGGCGGGTTAGTCCGCCGCCTTCACCACAGCCAGGACCGCGCCGTCTGCGACCTGATCGCCGACGGCGACGTTGAACTCGGCCACCACGCCGTCGAAGGGCGCGGTCAGGGCGTGCTCCATCTTCATGGCTTCCAGCACCACGATCGGCTGGCCCTTGGTGACGACGTCGCCGGCCTTGGCAGGAGCAGCGACGATCTTGCCCGGCATGGGTGCGCGAAGACCGCCGTCGGACGCGGGGCCGCCTGCCGATGCAGCTTCGTAGCGCCAGGGCTGGATCTCGAAGGCTTCGCCATCAAGGAACAGAACGGCCGGGAGGCCCAAGGTACGGCTCAGGTGAACCCCATCGACAACAACTCGTGTCGCGTCGTCCTGTGCGATCGCCTCGGTCTCGCCGGTCCGAACCTTCCAAGACAACCTGTCCTTCCAGTGCGGTGCCTGCGCCTGAAGCATGTAGGCATCGCCTTCAACCGGTTCGCCGTTGACGAGGAATTTTCGGCTCGCTCGCCGGTCGCCGTTCAATCGCAGGCCGTGAGCGCCAGTCGTGGCGCTCCATACATCCGACTGCTCCCAGCCGCCGTCCTGGAGCAATGCTTCGTGCGCGAGCAAGAAGGCCCCGCCCTGACGGACGATTTCGGGGATAGGCCCGGCGGACAAAACGTCCGCCTCTGCCGCGATGAACCCCGTGTCCACGTCGCCGGAAACGAAGCGCGGATGCTCCAGACAGCGAACGAGGAAGCCGGCATTGGTCTTGACCGGCCAGACCTCGACATCGGCGCAGGCGTCGGCCAAGGAGGCGGCTGCCTCCTCGCGGGTGTCCGCGTAGACGATCAGCTTGGCGATCATCGGGTCGTAGAACTGGCTGACCTCGCCGCCCTCCATCACGCCAGTATCGACCCGGGCGTTGTGGGGCATGACAAAGTGATCCAGCCGTCCGATGGACGGCAGGAAGCCGTTGGCCGGGTCCTCGGCATAGAGGCGGGCCTCCATGGCCCAGCCGTTCATGGGGATGTCGGCCTGGGCCAGCGGAATGGGTTCGCCCGCCGCGACGCGCAACTGCCATTCGACCAGATCGACGCCGGTGATGGCCTCGGTCACGGGGTGCTCCACCTGCAGCCGGGTGTTCATCTCCATGAACCAGATGCGGTCGGCCTTCAGCCCGTCGGACGCGTCGGCGATGAACTCGATGGTCCCCGCGCCCTGATAGTTCACGGCCTTGGCGGCGCGGACGGCGGCGGCGGTGACGGCCTCGCGCGTGGCGTCGTCCATGCCGGGCGCGGGCGCCTCTTCGATCACCTTCTGATGGCGGCGTTGCAGCGAGCAGTCGCGTTCATGCAGATGGACGACATTGCCGTGGCTGTCGCCGAAGACCTGCACCTCGATATGACGCGGGCGGGTGATGTAGCTCTCGATCAAGACGCGCGGATCGCCGAACGAGGACTGGCCCTCACGCTGGGCCGAGGCCAGACCGTCGGCGAAGTCCTCGGCCCGGTCGACCTTTTTCATGCCCTTGCCGCCACCGCCGGCGACCGCCTTGATCAGGACCGGGAAGCCGATGCGGTTGGCCTCGGCGGTCAGAGTCTCGAGGGACTGGTCCTCGCCCTGGTAGCCGGGGGTGACGGGCACGCCCGCCTCGATCATCAGCTTCTTGGCCGCGTCCTTCAGGCCCATGGCGCGGATCGAGGAAGGCTGCGGGCCGATCCAGACGATGCCCGCCGCCATGACCGCCTCGGCGAAGTCAGCATTCTCGGACAGGAAGCCGTAGCCGGGGTGAATGGCCTCCGCCCCCGTCGCCTTGGCCGCCGCCAGCACCTTGGCCGCATCCAGATAGGATTCGCGCGCCGCCGCCGGGCCGATCAGCACCGCCTCGTGCGCCTCGCGAACGTGAAGCGCCTGAGCGTCAGCCTCGGAATAGACAGCGATGGTGCGCAGGCCCATGCGGCGGGCGGTGCGGAAGACGCGGCAGGCGATCTCGCCGCGATTGGCGACCAGGACGGACTTGAACATTCGGCTACCTTATTGCGCCCAGCTCGGGGCGCGCTTGTCCAAGAAGGCGCGGACGCCTTCCTGGCCTTCTTCCGACACACGGGCGCGGGCGATGCGCTTGGCGGTCTCTTCCAGCAGCCGATGGTCGATGTCCTTGCCCGCCACGTCGTTGACCAGGCGCTTGGCCTCGCCCATGGCGCCGGGCGCGCAGGTCGTCAGGCTGTCGGTCAGCATGGAGATGAACTCGTCCACCGAACCTTCCGGCAGGACCAGGTCGATCAGGCCCGCGTGAGCGGCGTAGTCGGCGTCAAAGATATTGGCCGTCAGGAACAGCTGACGGGCGCGGCGCGCCCCGACGGCCTCGATGACGTAGGGGGCGATGGTCGCAGGGATCAGGCCCAGCTTGACCTCGGAGAAGGCGAAACGCGACCCCTCGACCGCTACGGCCATGTCGCAGGCGGCGACGATGCCCGCCCCGCCGCCCATGGCTGCGCCTTCGACGAGGGCCACGGTCAGGGCCGGCACGTCGTGCAGGGCCTTGAGCATTTTCGCCAGGCCCATGGCGTCGTCGCGGTTGTCCGATTCCGACCAGCCGGCGGCGTCGGCCATCCAGTTCAGGTCGGCGCCCGCGCTGAACGTCCCGCCAGCGCCGCGGATGAAGACCACGCGCACCCGGTCGGCGCCATGCAGGGTCTCGAACGCCTGATAAAGGGCGGCGATGGTGGCCGCGTCGAAGGCGTTCTTCTTCTCCGGCCGGTTGATGGTCACGAACACCACGCCCGACGGCAGGGCGTCGATCTTGACCAGTTCGTTGTCCGCGTCCGGCGCCGGATCGGCGACGAAGGGATGTGCGATGGCGTTGATCTCGGCGGCCTCGGCGTCGGTGACGTCGAGGGCGTTCAGTTCGTCTTCGGTCGGCTTCTGGTCGGTCATGGTCGGCTCCTTCGCCGATGGAAACGTCTAAAACGCAACCTCGCCCCACAGGGAACGCGGTTCAAATAACTTGATCGGGCTAGACCGGGTCGCAGCGGTTGGCGCGAACCGTCTTGCCGTCCTGCTCGACCCGCAGCGAGATGCCGGCCACAGGCGAAAGACGCAGGATCTGAACAAGGGTGTGATCGCCTTCAGACGACTGGTTCTCCAGCACCACGCGAATGGCGTCGCCTTCGCCTTCCAGGGTTTCCAGCGCCACCAGTTTCGAAGTGTCCTCGTAGCCCTTGATCTCGTTGGCGGAGATCACGAAGCGGGTCCCGCTCTCGTCCTTGGCGCAACCGTCGTCGCTGTAGTCCCACTCGCCGCGATAACCGACGGGGAAGACCGCCTGCGATGATTGACCCGCACGCGCCGCGGCTTCCTCGGCCGCCGACACGGGCTCGGACGGCGCAGCCTGCTGCGGCGCAGCGGCGGGCGCTTCTTTCGTCGGCGCAGCGGGTTCAGCCTGAGAGCCGCAAGCGCTCAAAGACATCGACAGGGCGCCGGTCAGAGCCGTCAGAACAAGCGTCGTCTTCATGGAAATCTCCTACACAAGGGGGCCGATTACATCCGGAAGACGCCGAAAGTCGTCTCCGGGATCGGGGCGTTGAGGCTGGCGCTGATGGCCAGGCCAAGCACGTCGCGGGTCTGAACCGGATCGATGACGCCGTCGTCCCACAGGCGGGCGGTGGCGTAATAGGGGTTGCCCTCGTCTTCGTACTTCTGGCGGATCGGCGCCTTGAAGGTCTCGGCTTCCTCCGGGGTCCAGGTATCCGCGTCGCGGTGAACGGTGGCCAGAACCGACGCCGCCTGCTCGCCGCCCATCACCGAGATCCGGCTGTTGGGCCAGGTGAAGAGGAAGCGCGGGCTGTAGGCCCGGCCACACATGCCGTAGTTGCCGGCGCCGAAGCTGCCGCCGATCAGGACGGTGAACTTGGGCACCTCGGCCGAGGCGACCGCTGTCACCAGCTTGGCGCCGTGCTTGGCGATGCCCTCGGCCTCATACTTGCCGCCGACCATGAAGCCCGAGATGTTCTGCAGGAAGAGCAGCGGAATCTTGCGCTTGCAAGCCAGCTCGATGAAGTGCGCGCCCTTCTGGGCGCTTTCCGAGAACAGAACGCCGTTGTTGGCCAGAATCGCCACAGGCTGCCCCCAGATGCGGGCGAAGCCGCAGACCAGGCTGGTCCCGTAGAGAGCCTTGAACTCGTCCAGTTCCGAGCCGTCGACGATGCGGGCGATGACCTCGCGCACGTCGTAGGGGGCGCGCACGTCGTCGGGGATGATGCCGTACAGTTCAGCCGGGTCATACGCCGGCGCGCGCGGCTCGCGCACGTCCAGAGGCTGGGGCTTGATGGTGTTCAGATTGGCGACGACGGAACGGACGATCTCCAGCGCGTGTTCGTCGTTCTCGGCCACATGGTCGACCACCCCCGACTTGCGGCCGTGGGTCTCGGCGCCGCCCAGTTCCTCGGCCGAGATGACCTCGCCCGTCGCGGCCTTCACCAGGGGCGGACCGGCCAGGAAGATGGTGCCCTGATTGCGCACGATCACCGTCTCGTCGGACATGGCGGGCACATAGGCGCCACCCGCCGTGCAGGAGCCCATGACGCAGGCGATCTGCGGGATCGACTTGGCCGACATCCGCGCCTGATTGAAGAAGATGCGGCCGAAATGGTCGCGATCGGGGAAGACCTCGGCCTGGTGCGGCAGGTTAGCCCCGCCGGAATCGACCAGATAGACGCAGGGGAGGTTGTTCTGCTCGGCGATCTCCTGCGCCCGTAGATGCTTCTTCACCGTCAGGGGATAGTAGGCGCCGCCCTTCACCGTAGGATCGTTGGCGACAATCATGACCTCGCGACCCGAGACCCGGCCGACGCCGCAGATCATGCCTGCACCCGGCGCCTCGTCCCGGTACATGCCGTTGGCGGCCAGTTGGCCGACCTCAAGGAAGGGCGAGCCGGGGTCCAGCAAGCGCTCGACCCGGTCGCGCGGCAGCAGCTTGCCCCGCGCCACATGGCGATCGCGGCTGGCGTCGGAGCCTCCCCGCGCCGCCTTGGAGACCTTTTCATAAAGCTCATCCCGCAGGGCGCGATTGTGCGCATCCAGCGCTTTGAAAGCAGGACTGTTGCGATCGACGGCGGAAATCAGCTTGGGCATGCCCAAGGTTTAGGAGGCTTCCGCGTCCGGGGGAAGCGCTGGCTTTCCTGTCCGACGAAATCCGGCATAAACCACCACCATGGCTGCTGATCGTCCCGACACGCTGGAAGCCGCGCTCGCGCGCGTCTTCGAGGGCACAAAGAACACCCGCGCCAGCTGGTTCGCCCTGACCCGAGGCGAACGGCTGTTCTCGGCCGGCGATCCCGCCGACACCCTTTACCTGCTGCGGGCCGGGCGGCTGGGCGTCTTCCGCGACGACAACGGACGGGGGCCGCAGTTCGTCGGCGTGATCAAGCCCGGCGATCCGGTCGGCGAGATGGCCATGCTGGCCGGAACAACCCACCTGGCCAACGTCGTGGCCCTGCGCGACAGCGACGTGGTCGCCCTGCCGCGGGACGCCTTCTTCGACGCCGCCAGGGCTGAGCCGGCCCTGATGGCCGAACTGGGCCAGATCATGCTGAACCGCGCCCGCGACCGCAACGCGACGGGATCGGACCCGACGGTCTTCGGCTTCATCTCGGCCCGCGCCCAGCCGATTCGCAGCTTCGTGGAGCGCGTCGCCCGCGCCGTCGAGACCCAGGGCTTCACCTGCCGCATCATCGATCAGACGGCCCTGGCCTCCGCCGCGGAATGGTTCTCGGGGGTCGAGGACGCGCACGATTACGTGCTCTACATCGCCGAATCCGACGAGCCCGGCTGGGCCTCGCTGTGCGCACGGCAGGTGGACCGGGTCTTCATGGTGGGCGACGCCGATCGTGCGCCGCACGCCCCCGTTCTGCAGCCCGAGGTCGAGGATGAGGCCCATCCCCTGACGGACCTGATCCTGCTGCGTCCCGCCCACATGGCCCGCCCGACCCGGACGCGGGCCTGGCTGGAGGCCTTCCGGCCCGGCCGCTGGTTCCATGCGGTGGAGGGCCTGTTCGACGACACGGCGCGGATAGCGCGGATCGTCACCGGCTCGGCCGTAGGGGTGGTGCTGTCCGGAGGCGGGGCGCGAGCCTACGCCCATATCGGCGCCCTGACGGCGCTGCGCGAAGCCGGGGTGCCGATCGACTTCATCGGCGGCTCGTCCATGGGCGCCGTCGTGGCCGCCGGGCCTGGCCTGGGCTGGTCCGGCGAGGAACTGGACGAGCGTATCCGCAAGGCTTTCGTGGAATCCGATCCTCTGTCGGACATCGCCTTCCCGATCATCGCCATGACCCATGCGCGCAAAGTCGCCGGCCTGATGCAGGACGCCTATGGCGACGTGAACATTGAGGACATGCCCCTGCCCTTCTTCGCCGTCTCGACCAACCTGACGTCGGGCAAGGTCGAGGTGCATCGCGAAGGGATGCTGCGTCACGCCCTGCGCGCCTCCATCTCCATTCCGGGGGTCATGCCGCCCGTGGTGATGAACGGACAGGTGCTGGTCGACGGGGCGGTGCTGCGCAACTTCCCCAGCGAGGTCATGCGTCGTTTGAACAGCGGGCCGGTGGTCGGCGTCGATGTGTCCCAGACCCGGGGCGTGGACCCTCAGGCGCTGGAGAATCCGCCCTCGTGGTGGCGCTGGGTCCTGTCCGGCGCATGGAAGAAGGGGCCGCCCATCGTCTCGGTTCTGATGCGGTCGGCCACCCTGACCACAGAAGCGGAGTTGAAGCAGGCGCGCGCCGACACCGACCTGCTGATCCAGCCCCGCCCAGAGGGCGTCGATATTCGCGACTGGAAGGCCTATGACCCCGCCGTCTCGTCAGGCTACGCCGCCGCGCAGGCGGCGCTGACCAGCCTGAATTGCCCGGTCGAGCACCTGCATCGCCGCAGCGTCAGCGCCTTTGCGCAACCAGAAACAGACGAGGAAATGGTAGAAGAGTTGCTCCGTCCGTCCGCCTAGGGAAGGCCGCCGACAGTCGCTCTCCCAACGCCTTCAGGAAGGCCTCGCGCATCGGCGGATCATCCGCCAGAACGGTCAGGTAGGGTCGCAACGCCGTGCCCTTCATCCATTCCAGAACGGCGTCATCGCCGGACAGGACGTGCAGATAGGTGGTGGCCCAGATGTCGATGTCGTCGCAAAGCGGCGACAGCACGTCGTAATAGGCCTCAGCCGTCATCACCTGAACCCGGGCGGTGGCCGTCTCGAACAGGTCCGCCCACGGCCCCTCCGCGACCGTTTTCCGCATGAGGCGATGGTGCTGCGTGTCCCAGCTCTGAGGCATCTGAACAGCTAGTACGCCGCGGGGGGCCAGGTTCTCGGCCAACCGCCGAAAAAGCGCTTCGTGACCGGGCAGCCATTGCAGCGAGGCGTTGGCGAACAGCAGGTCGGCGGGCCGCGCCGGCGACCAGGCGGCGATGTCACCGATGACCCAGTCGACTTCGACTGAGAGGGCGCGGGCCTGATCCAGCATGGTCGCACTGGCATCCAGGCCATGCACATGGGCTGCCGGATGGCGGCGCTTCAGCAGGGCCGCATGCTGGCCGGTTCCACAGCCCAAATCCCAGACCTCGGCAGGCGCGAAATCCTCAGGCAGACGCAACAGAAGATCCAGCGCGGCGCGATCACGCTGGGCCTCGAACCGATTGTACTGACGGGGGTCCCACACCGGGAAAGCGTCGCTCATGTCGTCATCACTCCACGTCGCCAGCAGCGATTCGTTGGAGTGATGGTACCGCCTCTCAGGCTTGAACTGAGGACCTCCGGTTCCACAAACCGGCGCTCTAACCAACTGAGCTAAGGCGGCGCGATCAACGCGAGGGCGGTTCTCTAACCGGCCTCGCCCCGGTCGGCAATACGCTTGTGAAGGATTTTCGCCTTATCCCCCGTCAGTTCCACCCACGACTGGCGATATACTGCTGCAGGGCGGTGATCCGCGTCTGGTCCGAGGGGTGGGTGGAGGTGAATTCCGGCGCGCCCGTCTGTCGCTGCTGCGCCATCAGCCGCCAGAGCGCCACGGATTCGGACGGCTTGTAGCCGGCGGCGGCGACGTAATCGACGCCAAGCCGATCCGCCTCCAGTTCGTGACTGCGCGAGAACGGCAGCAGGAGCCCCAGCTGCGCGCCGAGGCCGCCGACCGCCCCCACCGCCTGGGAATAGTCCCCTGCCCGGCTCTGGACCGCGCCCAGCACCAGACCGGTCGTCGATTGGGTGGAATAGCGCTCGGCCGCGTGTCGCGCGACGACGTGGCCGACCTCGTGGCCCAGCACCGCCGCCAACTGATCATCGTTCTGCACCAGCTTCAACAGGCCGGTGGTCACCCCGATCTGACCCGAGGGCAGGACGAAGGCGTTGGGGCTGGCGTCCTCGAACACGGCGTAGTCCCAGGTCCGGTCGGCCAGGCCCGCCGCCTGCACGATCCGCGTTCCGACCCGGCGAACCCGCGCGTTCTGGGCGGCGTCCGAGGACACCTTCTGCGTCCGCAGCGTCTCGGCCCAGGCGGCGTTCGATTGCTGGATCAGGGCGCTGTCGTCCACGATGAGGAACTGACTGCGGCCAAGGGTTTCGTTGTAGGCGCAGGCGCTCAAAGCGAGCGCCGTCGTGGCCGCGACGGCAGCAACCAGGGTCTTCTTCATCACGGATACTCCTCTACTTCAGCCCAACCATGCTCAAGGTTCAGGCGAAGCGCCACCCCTCAACCCCAGACATCCGGACAAAGAAAAACGCCCTGGAGTTTCCTCCAGGGCGTTCAACCTGATCTCGTGAGAGATCCTTAGTCCAGACGGAAGCGGGTCGTGAACTCGACGCGGGCGCCGACGGCGGCGCCGTCAACAGTCCGCGGCGCCAGACGACCCGAACGGGCCGCCCGAAGAACCGCTTGGCCGAAGCCGGCGCCGGCCGGATCTTCGTCCACCACGCGGCAGTCCGACAGACTGCCGTTAGGCGCAACGGCGCAGTTCACCTTGGCCGAACCCGACTCGATGCCGCGCGATTGAGCGCGTTCCGGGAAATCGGGAGCCACCTGGCGAGACCAGCTCGGGTTGGTGATGACCGAAGGACGCGGCGGTGCGGGCGGAGCCGGCGGAGGCGGAGGTCCGGGGACGATCACGGGCGGGCCCGTGTATTCCTGACGGTCTTCCTTCTTCGTCGGTTCGATGGCCACAGTCACCGGAGGCGGAGGCGCCTGGGTGTTGATCTGCGGTTCACGCACCTGAAGCTTCGGCGGCGGAGGAGTGTCCGGCGGAGGCGGCGGCGGCGGCGGCGGCGGCGGCGGCGGAGGCGGAACCTCCATCAGCTCGACGTCGACGGCCTCGTCCTCGTAGGTCATCTCCTTCAGCACGAACTTGTTGTTATACAAGTACAGGCCGGCCAGGCCGTGAACGATCACCGAAACGGCGATGCCCACGATGGCCCCGGTCGAAAGCTTCTTCTTCTTCTTCGGCGGATCCAGGATTGGATCTCGGTGGACGTGAGGTTCAGCTGTCATGCTATTCGCCCGCCCCCCTTAACTCTCTTCGCCGACGAGGGCGACGCTGTAGAAACCATTGTCCTGGAGGGCGTTCATGACCTGCATGAAGTCGCCGTACCGGGTCTGTTGGTCTGCGCGAATGAAAATACGTTCTTCGGAGGGGTTCCTGCGTCCGATCTGAACCTTCAGATCTTCACCAAGCGAACCAGGCGAAGACCGCAGGTCGCCAATCCACACATCGCCATCGTTCTGGATGGAGATAAAGACCGGCGTCGGCGGGTTCTTGCCAGGAGGCGCAACGGCGCGAGGCAGTTTCACCGGCACCGACACGGTGGCGAGCGGAGCCGCCACCATGAAGATGATGAGGAGGACGAGCATGATGTCAACGAAAGGCGTGACATTGATCTCGGCATTAGCCTCGACGGTGTACTTGCCGCCGCCGGAACCGGAAAGTTTGGCGGCCATCCGTCTTACGCTCCCTTGTCGAGCTGACGCGAGATGGCGTTGATCAGTTCAGCGTTGAAGCCGTCCGAACGCGTGCCGTAGTTCGAGATGCGCGTGTTGAAGTAGTTGTAGAAGATAACGGCCGGGATAGCGGCGAACAGGCCGATACCGGTGGCGAGCAGAGCTTCAGCGATACCCGGAGCCACGACGGCCAGGTTGGTCGTGTTGGACTCGGCGATGCCGATGAAGGAGTTCATGATGCCGTAAACGGTGCCGAACAGACCGACGAACGGACCGGTCGAACCGACCGAAGCCAGGAACTGCTGGCCGCCCGAGAGGCGCTTCGGCAGACCCGATTGCACGGCGGCGACGGCGGTTTGGGCGCGCAGCAGAGCCGAGTCGCGGTGATCGCCGGTGACGCTCAGGCCAGCCTGACGCGACAGTTCGATTTCTTCGGTGGCCGCGGCGGCCATGTCGGCCAGCGGGTTGCCGTCGAACTCTTCCGAGGTCGCAACGCGACGCATGTCAGCGATCGTGCGAGCGCCGCGGAAGGCTTCCAGGAAGCGGTCGGTGGCTTTGTTCAGGGCGCCGAACTCGAGCAGCTTGATGAGCAGCAGGGTCCACGAGAAGATCGAGGCCAGCAGCAGGCCGATCATGACGATCTTAACGACGGCGGTGGCTTCCATGAACATGGAGACCGGGGTGATGCCGCCGCTGCCGTGACCGCCCGAAACCGATTCACTGACCGTGGTCGGGTCAGCGGCGGGGGCGGCGGCGTCAGCAGCCGGAGCAGCAGCGTCGGCGGCCGGAGCGGCGGTCGAGGCGGCGGCTGCCGGAGCAGCGGGGGTTGCGGCGTCTTGCGCCAGAACCGGCGAGCTCGCCATCAGGACGGCGGCGCCGGCCATTGCGAGGAGGATATTCGTCTTCTTGCTATCGAGCATTGTTCGCCAGTTCCTGCTTTGGTCTGACACGTGGAACCCAAGACACGGACCGCGTCAGTCGGCCGTCCCTATAATGAAATTGCACCATCGTCGGGATCGAGCCCGACGTATGGAGCCGCCCTCCTGCAACAGCCGTTCGAAAACGGGCGTCGCCGCCAAGGTCCAGGACACAATATCCCGGTCGCCCCGACCTGCAAGCAGGAATGCGGTTAAGACCCCTTTGGCGAACGCCTATCTTAGCGTCAAGTGCGCAAAGTTTCTTTTCCCCTTCGCACGTGCAGCAATCGCGGGCATCGGCAAAAAATTTGCTCTTCTTGTTATGAACGCGACACGAAAACGTCGCATCACGCCATGTTACGGAAATGCAATTCCCAAGGCGAAATTTAGGCCATTTTGCGGCAGCGCTTCCCGTGTGCGGGGAGGATTAACTTGTAGGGGGAGTGGTGCCTGGAGGCGGGTTCGAACCACCGACACGCGGATTTTCAATCCGCTGCTCTACCAGCTGAGCTATCCAGGCGCGCGATCTCGTCGCGAGAGGCGGGTCTATAGGCGAGGCCGGAGAGGCTGTCCAGACGCCAATTCACTCAATTCAGCGATCTTTTTCATCTTCGGCCACATCGTCGGTCGGAATGGCGTAGCCGCCGGTGAACCAGCGCTGCAGATCGACGTCGGCGCATCGCTTGGAGCAGAAGGGCTTGTAGGCCGGATCGGGCTTCTGACGACGGCAGATGGGGCAGAGCGACATTATCGAGCCTCTTCAATTCTGACCGCGCCGGCGGCCATGGCCGGATCGGCGAGTATGGCCGCCCTCGGCCCGAGGGCTTCGACCAGCGGAGCGGCCAGAGCAGCGACCTCGGGCGCGCAGCGCGCAACGAAACGCGGTGTGGCGGAATCGGACAGGAGGGCCAGGCGCAGTTGGCGCACAGCGTCCATCACGCGCGCCTCCAGCCCGGGACGCCCCTTAGCGTCCAGCAACCGCTCGTCCAGCGGCGTCCGTCGCCACGGCAGCGACACCTGGATCACGCCGAACCGGCTCAGGGGACCGAAGGCGGCCTGCGGTTCCGCGGCGAAGGCCGCTCGCACGCCCTTCATTATAGTGTCCCCGTGCAGACCCGCGCCGATCAGGTCGATCACCACCAGTCCGCCCCACCCCTGCAGGGTCAGGAGACGGGCGGCATGAAGCAGACCTTCGCGATTCGCCGCTTCGCGCCCCTTGCGGGAATCACGGCCCGGCGCCGGGGCATGGTCGATATCGACGGCGATCAGAGCCCGGGTGCGCTGGATCATCAGATCCAGTCCGCTGGCGGGATCGACGACGGAAGAGGACAAGGCGTCCTCCTCGGCCTCAAGAGCGGCGCGGATCGCGGCCACGCCCGTCTGGGGCGCCACGCCGGGCGCCAAGTGCGCCAGGATCGCCATGACGTCCGGCCCGGACGCCAGCAGGCGCGGTTCGCCGGTCGCATCGCCCAAACGGCGCAGCACTGGCCCCTTGCGTTCGCGAGGCTCGGCGACGATCTCGACCTCGACCTTGACCCCCTCCCCCGGCCGATCGTTCTGACCCAGCGGCAGGAAGCCGAACGGCTCGCCTGCGCCCAGATCGACGAAGGCGCCGCGCAGGCCCGGTTCGACCCGGGCGATGCGGCCGACGCAGCGTGCACCCAGCCGATCGGTCGGCCGGTCGCTGTCGCGGTGGATGATCAGATGGTGAAAACGTCCCCGGCGGGCGATGACGCCGCGGGTCTCGCCGGGCGCCTGATCGAGGAAGACCTCGATATCGGCCATGTCAGGCGCCCCTGGGCCGCCAGCCGGCGCCCCGAAGCAGATTGGCCGCCTCATAGAGAGGCAGGCCCATGACCGCCGGATGGCTGCCGACGATGCGGCGCACGAAGGCGGCGGCCGCCCCCTGAATTCCGTATCCGCCCGCCTTGCCGCGCCATTCGCCAGAGGCGACGTAGGTGGCGATCTCTTCCGGCGACAAGGTCTTGAAGGACACGCGGGTGTCGACGACCCGGCAGGTCGTCTCGCCGTTGGCGATCACGACGACGCCGGTGAAGACGCGGTGATTGCGGCCGGACAGCAGTTCGAGGAAGCGTCGAGCCTCGGCTTCATCCGCCGGCTTTTCCAGCAGACGGCGGCCCAGGGCGACGACCGTGTCGGCGGCCAGGACGATGGCGTCGGGCGATCGCGCCGCCACGACCTCGGCCTTGCCGCGCGCCAGACGCTCGGCCAGACGCGACGGCGTCTCGCCTTTCAGGGGCGTCTCGTCGATGTCGGCGGGGTCAACATGATCGGGAACCACCCCGATCTGCGCCAGCAGTTCGATGCGGCGCGGGCTCGACGAGGCCAGAACCAGCTTCGGAGCCGAAAGGTCAGGACGCGACACGCGCGTCCTTACTTGAAGCGATAGGTGATGCGGCCCTTGGTCAGATCATAGGGCGTCATTTCAACCAGCACCTTGTCGCCCGCCAGAACGCGGATGCGGTTCTTGCGCATCTTGCCGGCGGTGTGGGCGATGATCTCGTGGTCGTTTTCCAGCGTCACGCGGAAGGTGGCGTTCGGCAGCAGTTCGCTGACAACGCCGGGGAACTCGAGAAGCTCTTCCTTGGCCATGCGGTCTCTCTCGCCCGAAAAACGGCTTAAGGCTCGCGTCGGGCGTGAACGCGAGCCGTGAAGGAGGCGCCTAATGCACCAAAACGCAGAAATAGTCGAGTTCAGCCGCGTCGATAGACGGCGCAAACCAGCGTGAACAGTCGCCGGGCGGTTTCCTTGTCGATCTCGACCTTGCCTTCGAGACGCCCCCTCAGCAGTTCCGCCCCTTCGTTGTGCAGGCCGCGACGCCCCATATCGACAGACTCGATCTGGCTGGGCGAGGAGCCGCGCAGCGCTTCGTAATAGCTTTCGCAGATCAGGGCGTAGTCGCGGATCACCGCCTTCATGGGCGACAGCGACAGAACGTGAGTGCGGGCGAAGTCTGGGCCCGCGATGTCGAAGGCCAGGCGATTGTCCTGCGACGATAGCCGCAGGGTGTAGGGACCGCCTTCAGCCCCCTCGGGCGTGAAGCTGTTCTGTTCGACCAGGTCGAAAATGGCCACGCGACGCTGGTGCTCGATCTCGGCCGTGGCGGCCGGAAGGCTCGCGGCGTCCACCTCAATGGACGACAGTTTGTGCGGACCGGTCACGGCTTGACCTCGTCAACAGAGGCGTCGTCGAGATGGGTCGGCGCCACACGCGCGGGCCAGCGATCCGAAAGATCGGTCAGCACCGCATCCAGGCACTCCACGTCGATCCGCAGATCGCCGCCCCCGGCGAACATCAGGATGACCCGGCCGCCCGGCGCCTCGGTCGGTTCGAAATCAAGCGCCAGAAGCTCCAGCGCCGATTCGGGCAGGCGCGGCAGCCGGCGGCTCTTGACCGCCTCGACATCGCCGAACTGCATCGCCGCCATGACGCGCGTGCCGCCGCATTCCCAGCAGAAGCGCGACAGGACGATGGTCAGGCGTCGCGCCTCCTTTTCCCAGCGAATGTCGACGGGACGCATGATGGCGTCCTGAAGCGCGGCCGAGATGATCTGCAGATCGACGGCGTCTTCCGCCAGCAGGCGCAGGGGCTCCATCGGCGACAATGCTTCCGCCGCCGCATCACTGTCAGGGACCGCCTCGACCTCAGTGCTCATCCGCCTCGCCTTTCACGCGCCGCACGTCAGCGCCGCAGGCTCCAAGCTTTTCTTCCATCCGCTCGAAGCCGCGATCCAGATGATACACGCGGCCGACCGTGGTTTCGCCCTCAGCGACCAGACCGGCCATCACCAGGCTGATCGAGGCGCGCAGGTCGGTGGCCATGACCGGCGCGCCGGTCAGCTTCTCGACGCCGCGCACGTGGGCTTCGCCCGCATGGACCGAGATATCCGCGCCCAGACGCGCCAGCTCGGGCGCGTGCATGAAGCGGTTCTCGAAGATGTTCTCGTGGATGATGCTCTCGCCCTCGGCGGTCGTCATCAGGGCCATGAACTGGGCCTGCAGGTCGGTGGCGAAGCCGGGATAGATCTCGGTGGTGACGTTGACGGCCTTCAGCCGCTGCGAAGGGTCACGGCGAACGATGACGCCGTCAGCGGTCGGTTCGATCTCGACCCCGGCCTCGATCATCTTGTCGGTCAGGGCCGTGATCAGGTCGGCACGTCCCTTGGTCAGGCGCACCTCGCCGCCGGCCATGGCGGCGGCCAGGGCGTAGCTGCCCATCTCGATCCGGTCGGGGATCACGGACCAGGTGGCGCCGTTCAGGGAGGACACGCCCGTGATGGTCAAGACGTCGGTGTCCAGTCCCTCGATCTTCGCCCCCATGGCGATCAGGCAACGGGCCAGATCGCCGATCTCGGGTTCACGCGCTGCGCGCTTAAGCACCGTCACGCCATTGGCTAGCACAGCCGCCAGCAGGGCGTGTTCCGTCGCCCCCACGGAAACGAAGGGAAACTCGATCTCGGCGCCGCGCAGCCCCTTGGGTGCCGTGGCCGAGACGTAACCCTCCTCCAGCTCGATCGCCGCGCCCATGGCCGACAGGGCCATCAGATGCAGGTCAACCGGGCGTGCGCCGATGGTGCAGCCGCCGGGCAAGGAAACCTTGGCGTTTCCGGTGCGGGCCAGCAGCGGCCCCAGAACGTTGAACGAGGCGCGCATCTGGCGCACCAAGTCATAGGGAGCGAAGGTCGAAGTCAGCTCCGGCGCGTGGAACAGCGTCTCCTGCCCGTCGGAACCGTCGCGTTCCGTCACCGCCACGCCGAACTGCTGCAGCAGCTGACCCAGGAAGCGGGTGTCGGCCAGACGCGGCATATTGGTCAGCAGCAGAGGCTGATCGGTCAGGATTGACGCCGCCATCAGCTTGATGGCCGAATTCTTGGCGCCGCTGACTTCGATCTGGCCGTTCAGGCGGTTGCCGCCGTGGATGACGATGCTGTCCATGGAATCTTTCGCGGCCGGAAACACTGCGCCCCGGCGAACCGCTTATCTAGCAAGCCCTTACGCTGTCGCGAAAGAGCCGTGTGCGCGCCCGCACGATGACTTTCAGTTGCGTTCCGTAGCCGGGCGCGACGGAATGGTCGGCGCCTTGCGACGCTTCAGGTTGGTGCGCAGGGCGGCGGCCAGCCGCACGGCCCGCTCCGCCTTGGCCTTCTGCTCGCGAGAGGGCTCCGGCGCCGGGGCGGGAGAAACAGCGTCTTTGGGCGGTGTATCCATGACGTGCAGCAGACGCCGTACAAAGTTTTTGATCAAGCATGCATTTTGCACTTGGCCCGGCCGGAGCCGTTGGCTATACGGCCGCTTCCTCAGTGACCGCCGCCGTAGCTCAGTGGTAGAGCGCATCCTTGGTAAGGCTGAGGTCGTGGGTTCGATTCCCCCCGGCGGCACCATCCGGACCCTTGCAGATCAAAGATTTGCAAGGGTCCGGGCCACTCTCCCCGACAATCTCATGCGCTGTCCTGACGCGGACGAATTGCGTTCGCCTGGCGTCTGATCTCTGGTCAAGACCGCTCCGCGCCCGCTAGACCTTCCGACCTCGGAAGTAGGGGTATTGGGGGCTTTCCATGAAGCGCAGCTTGTTGACCACCGTCGCGGCCCTGGCCGTGGCCTTCCCGGCGTTCGCCCAGAGCACGTCCCAGAACGCGCCGGCCAGCGATTCGACGGCGACCGCCGCGACCACGCCCGCCAAACCCAAATGGGACGTCCAGAACCCGCCGGGCGCGTCGCATGATGCGACCATCGACGTCACCGAAGGCACCTGGATGTCGCTGGACGTCAGCCCTGACGGCCGCGAGATCGTCTTCGACCTGCTGGGCGACATCTATGTCATGCCGATCAGCGGAGGCGAGGCCCGCGCCATCGCCTCGGGCGTGGCCTGGGACATGCAGCCCAAGTTCTCGCCGGACGGCCGCTCAATCGCCTTCACCTCGGACCGAGGCGGCGGCGACAACCTGTGGGTCATGGACCGCGACGGCTCCAACGCCAAACAGGTGTCGAACGAGACCTTCCGCTTGCTAACCCAGCCCGACTGGTCGCCGGACGGCCAGTTCGTCGTGGGCCGCAAGCATTTCACCTCATCGCGCTCGCTCGGCGCGGGCGAGATGTGGATGTATCACCGCAGCGGCGGCGGCGGGGTGCAGCTGACCGAGCGTCGCACCCAGCAGAAGGACACGGGCGAGCCCGCCTTCTCGCCCGACGGCCGCTATCTCTACTTCAGCGATGACGCGACCTCGGGCGGCGTGTTCGACTATTCCAAGGACCCGAACACCCAGATTTATGTGATCCGTCGTCTGGATCGCGAGACGGGCGAGGTCACGCCCTTCGTCACCGGCCCGGGCGGCTCGATTCGCCCCACCCCCTCGCCCGACGGCAAGTCCCTGGCCTTCATCCGGCGCGACCGATACAAATCCGTCCTCTACGTCATGGACCTCGAATCGGGTCGTGAGACCCCGGTCTACGACGCCCTAGACCGCGACCTTCAGGAAACCTGGGCCATCCACGGCGTCTATCCGACGATGAGCTGGACCCCCGACAATAGCGCCATCGTCTTCTGGGCCGGCGGCAAGATCCACCGCATCGACGTGGCGTCGAAAGCCGTCAGCGAGATCCCGTTCCACGTCGCCGACACCCGCCGTGTGCAGGAGGCTGTGCGCTTCCCCGTCGAGGTCGCGCCTGACCAGTTCGACGTGAAAATGGTCCGCTGGGCGCAAACTTCGCCCGACGGCTCCAAGGTCGTGTTCGAGGCCCTCGGCAATCTGTGGATTCGCGACCTGCGCAACGGCGTCGCCGGCGCCCCGCGTCGTCTGACGCGACAGAGCGATCATTTCGAACTCTACCCGTCCTGGTCGCGCGACGGCCGCTCCATCGTCTATACGACTTGGAACGATCAGGATCTGGGCACGCTGCGGGTGATACCCGCCAACGGCGGCGAGGGCCGCGTCATCAGCGCTCATCCCGGGCACTATCTGGAGCCCCAGTTCTCGCCGGACGGCCAGACCATCGTCTATCGCACCTCCAGCGACGGCTACCTGCGCACGGCCCTCTGGAGCCGAGAGCCAGGCGTCTATCGCACCTCGGTGCGCGGCGGCGAGCCGACCCTGATCACCGAGAACGGCTCCAACCCGCAGTTCGGCGCCCGCAACGATCGCATCTTCCTGACGGCGCGCGACGGCGACAAGCGCGTGCTGAAATCGGTCAACCTGTCGGGCGACGACGAACGCAAGCACCTGAGCAGCGAATGGGCGGCCGAGTTCTCGGTCTCGCCCGATGAACACTGGGTGGCCTGGACCGAGCGCTTCAACGCCTATGTCACGCCCTTCGTCGCCACCGGTCGCGCCGTCACGGTCGGCGCCGACACCAAGGCCCTGCCCCAGACCCGCGTCACCCGCGACGCCGGCGAATGGCTGCACTGGTCGGGCGATTCCAGCCGCCTGCAATGGTCCATGGGTCCGGAGCTGTTCTCGCGCCCCTTAAGCGAAAGCTTCGCCTTTGCGGAGGGCGCGCCGACCGAACTGCCCAAGCCGGCGGAGCATGGGATCAAGATCGGCTTCAGCGCTGACTACGCCAAGCCCACCGGCCGCGTGGTCCTGAGCGGCGCTCGTCTGATCACTATGAAGGGCGACGAGGTCATCGAGGACGGCGTGGTCGTCATAAACGGCAACCGCATCGAAGCCATCGGCCCGCGTGGCTCCGTGACCGTCCCCGCCGACGCCCGCGTCATGGACATGGCCGGCAAGACCATCATCCCCGGCCTGGTGGACGCCCACTGGCACGGCAGCATGGGCTCGGACGAGATCATCCCGCAGCAGTCCTGGATCAACTACGCCGCACTGGCCTTCGGCGTGACCACCATCCATGACCCGTCCAATGATTCGAGCGAGATTTTCGCCCACAGCGAACTGGCCAAGGCCGGGCGCGTGGTCGGCCCGCGCATCTTCTCGACCGGCACCATCCTGTACGGCGCGGCAACGCCCTTCACCGCCCAGGTCAATGATCTGGACGACGCCCTGTCCAACCTGCGCCGGATGCAGGCCGTCGGCGCCTGGAGCGTCAAGAGCTACAACCAGCCCCGCCGCGACCAGCGTCAGCAGATTCTTGAGGCCGCGCGCGAACTGGGCATGATGGTCGTGCCCGAGGGCGGGTCGCTCTATCAGCACAACATGAGCATGGTGGTGGACGGCCACACCACGATCGAGCATTCGATCCCGCTGGCGCGGCTGTACGCCGACGTGCATCAGCTGTGGCGTCAGACCAAGGTGGCCTACACCCCCACCCTCGTCGTGGCCTATGGCGGCAACTGGGGCGAGAACTACTGGTATCAGGCCACGGACGTCTGGAATGATCCGATCCTGACGAAGTACGTCCCGCGACGCATCCTGGACAGCCGCGCCCGTCGCCCGGTCCATGTGCAGCCCGACGAACTGAACCACATCTCCATCGCCCGCGAGGCCAAGCGTCTGTCGGACGAGGGCGTGTCGGTGCAGATCGGCGCCCACGGCCAGCGCGAGGGCCTCGCCGCCCACTGGGAATTGTGGATGTTCGAACAGGGCGGCATGACCCCGCACCAAGCCCTGCGCGTCGGCACGCTGAACGGGGCTGCGGCCCTGGGCATGGACAAGGACATCGGCTCGCTGGAAACCGGCAAGCTGGCCGACCTGGTGGTTCTGGACGCCAACCCCCTGGAAAACCTGCGAAACACGGTCAAGATCGGCTACACGATGATCAACGGCCGCATCTTCGACAACCAGATGAACGAAGTCGGTCAGGCCCCGCGTCAACCCTTCTGGCACCAGACCGCCGACGGTCAGGCCTGGAGCGCCGGCGCAGCCTCGGCCGAGGCGGACGCGCACGGTCATGCTCACGGACACGACTGACGGGCCGCAGTCCTGAAACGAAGAAGGCCCGACCACCCGGTCGGGCCTTTTTATGGACGATGCAAGCTAGGGACTAGTCGACCGCGGCCGCCAGCAGAGCCGACCGCCTGGCCGCCCTTCCCTTCAGCCAGCGCATCCCAATCACCGCAACCACCACCAGAGCGGCGAAGGCGATCAACATCAGGGTGGGGCCATGGGCCTCGCTCATGAACTCAAGCTTGGCCAGCCCCTTGGCCGCCAGATAGCCCGGCGCCAGCATGGCCAGGACCCAGACGAAGGCCGAGGTCACATTGGCCAGCTGGAACACGCGCTGGCGCATCCGCAACACGCCGACCATGACCGGCACGAAAGCCCTCAGCGGCCCGAAGAAGCGGCCGATAAAGATGGAGGCCACGCCGTAGCGACGGCAATAGAGCCGCGTCCAGGCGATCTTGCGACGGTGGGGCAACAGCATGGGCTGGCGCAGCACGCCGGTGCCCAGTCGCCGACCGATCCAGTAGGAGATGGCGTCGCCCATGACCGCGCCGATGACGCAGCCGGCGATGACGCTGACCGGATCCAGAACCCCCGCTGCGACCAGGCCGCCCGCAGCGACCAGCAGGCCGGTCGCGGGCACGAAGGCGCCGATGACCACCAGCGACTCGAAGAAGGTGACCAGCCCCAGAATGACCCCAGCCCAGACATGGTGCCTGGCGATGAATTCCGCGACCGAACTAAGCAAACTATCCATACTGGTCCTCTATCTCCCGACGCATATGGGAGATCGCGGCCCAAAGGGAATGCGGCGATGGGACGCCCCTGCTGAAACACGCCAAGCCGTGGCCCGAACGCCGCAGGTCGAGGGCTCGCCTAGCTCCCGCTCTTCATGGAAAAGCCGACCGACGTCGTCGTGCTGGTGGTCGCATCAGGGCGAGCTCGCAGCGGCGCATAGGGCCGCCCGCGGAGATAGGTCCCCTCAAAGCTCGGCGGCTCGATCACGCCAAACGGGCGCGCATAGCCACCATAGGGATAGTCACGATAACCGCCGTAGCCGTAGCCATAACCCCAGGGGCTGTTCTTGGTCTGACTGACGCTGAGGTTCAGCGTGCCATTCTCTCCCAGGGGCATGGACACGGCCGCCGAATAGTCCTGATAGCCGCCGGTGCCCATGCCGACGCTGAACTCCCCGTGCATCTTTCGCGGTTCAGCTTCCAGCCAGGGGTCGGCCGGGGCCTTGCCGGACGTCTCGGCGGTGCGCTCGCCGATCCAGCGGGCGATCTGCTCGTCGGTAGACAGGCCATGTGGCGAGGCGCTCTGCACCGTCGTGCTGGGGGACGCATCCGTGGTGGATTCGGCCAAGTTCGCGGCCGAGGCCGTGAGCACGGCCTGATCGCCGCGAGGCGCGGTGGCGACCACGCCCTCCGGGTCCGTGGTGGCCAGCATCGTCGCGGCCGCGACCAGTTCGATCATCATGCGCCCTTACTCCCGTTCGTCACCACCCTAACGGCAAATGCGGCCAAGGTCAGGCATGACCGTCGCCACGCCCTAACGGATCCGGAAGGGCGTCGCCTTCCGGCACGAAGCTGAGTGCTACCGAGTTGATGCAGTAGCGGAGCCCGGACGGCGGTGGACCGTCGGGAAAGACGTGGCCCTGATGGCTGTCGCAGCGGGCGCAACGCGTCTCGACGCGGACCATGCCGTAGCTGTCGTCACGCACGGCGCGGACGTGAGCCTCGTCCACCGGGACGCTGAAACTGGGCCAGCCGGTGCCACTCTCGAACTTGGTCGCCGACCGGAAGAGCGGCAGACCGCATTCCCGGCAACAGAAGACCCCCGCACGCTTCTCACCCAGCAAGGTGCCGCAGAAGGGCGCCTCGGTGCCGTGGGCCAGAAGGACCCGCTTTTCCTCGGGCGACAGGTCGGCCTCCAGCGCCACGCGCTGGCTTTCGCTCGGCGGCGTCAGATCAAAGCCCGAAGGCGAACGCAGCGGCGTGGGGGATTCGGTCTGGGTCATGCGCTCAAAATAGGAAGGGCCGGACGATGTTTCCACCGCCCGGCCCCTTTAGTTCAAATCGCTTCGCAGCTCTCAGCGGGCCTCAACTAGCCCGAAGGGCGATAGGCCCCTTAGAAGAGCCCACCGACCCAGGCGCGCACAGCGGCTTCGTCAGTCGGGTTGCCCGTGTAGGCCAGGCCCTGAGCCGGCACGTAGCCCTGGTTGTTGCCGCGCTGACGCGTGGTCCAGGCCTTGTGACCGTAGCTGAGGTCCGAATAGTTCGACGGCAGGCGCTGCACGGTGGGCTCGATGAAGATCGAGTCCACGGCGGTGGCCGAACCGGCCAGTTGCACGTTCGGCAGACGGGTCAGAAGGTCCAGGGTGTCGAGGCAGCCGTTGGTGCAGCCGCCGTCGACCAGAACCACGACCTTGCCCTGCACCGGGTTGGCGGCGCCGGTGTCGGCCACCGACGGACGGCCCGGCATGACGAAGGTCTGCTGACCGGCGGCGATCGCGGAGTCGAAGGCCGCGACGATGGCCTGGGTCTGTTCAATGACCGGCGCCGATTCCTGCACGAAGCGCGGATCCGACTGCATGCGGTTCAGCGTATCGGCGAACCACTGGCGGTTGGCTGCGGTGGCGCGGTAGGTGATCTGACCGGCTTCCGGCTGGCGGCTGACGGTGAACTCCGGCGTCCAGATGCGGTTAGCCAGGCCGTAACCGCGCGAGGTGGCGTTGATCGAGTCGCCATCGGCGCCACGCAGGTCGATAACCAGGCCCTGGGCGCCGCGCAGGGCGCCGATCTGACCTTCGACCTGAGCATAGAAGGCGTCCCAGCCGGCGTCGTCTTGCAGCGAGTTGACGTGGACCCACGGGCGACCGTCGACCTGCTCGATCGACAGCTTGGTCGCGCCCGGCGTGAAGACCGAGGCGCGATAGGCGGCCTCAAGGTTCGCAAGAGTCGCCGGCTGCGGGCTCAGCGTATAGTCGCGGGTGCGGCGACCGACCTGGAACTCGCAGGTCGACGGCATGCCGCCGGCCATGGGGTTGTTGCGGTTCCACAGCAGATAGGGGGCGGTGCGGACGCGATCGGCCTCCGTCGTCAGATCGCCCTCGAATCCGTCCAGCTTGGCCTTGGCGAAGTCGGCGATCGGCTGGACATTGCAGCTCTTGACCACGGCGCCGACCGGCGGCGCGCCGCGCACGCCCGGCTGCACGTAGGAGACGACATACTCGCCATTGCGCCAGGCGGTGGCCACGCCCGGCCAGTTGGTGGCGAAGAAGGGGCTCGCGCCTTCAAAGGTCGGGCGGGTGGCGATGTTCGCGTCACGGAAACCGTTGGCGTAGTAGCGCAGCAGATAGGCGTGGCTTTCGCCGCTGTTGACCTGACCAGCCTTGCCCATCGCGTCCTGAAGGCCGGCGTCGATCCAGCTGCGGAAGGTTTCGCTGGCTGCGCCCGGCACCACGGCGGCGGGATGGTTGGCTTTCAGGGCGTCGTGGGTGGCCTGAAGATCCTGTCGCGCCAGGTCGCTGAAGTTCTGGGCCGAGGCGCTGTTGGCCGCGAAAGCCAGGGCGAGGACAGCCGCCGACGCGGCGAGCAGACGTTGCATGATGGGAACTCCGAGAGGCCGTCGAAACGTGGTTTGCGCGTGTTTAAACCCAAGAAAGCCTCGCGTTAAAGCCCCGCGACGAATTGACCGCGACGCTTGAGGCGATGCCGGCCGGTTTACTCCAGTCGGCCAGCCCCCTAATCGGAAGCGTCGCACCCGCAGAACCGATCCTGAATGTCCTCTTTCTCAGACCTGTTCCTGACATCCAGCGGACGCATCGCTCGAATCGGCTTTGTCGTCGCCGGCGGCCTGCTGTTGACGCTCTGGGCGGCGTTCGACCTGCTGGCGCCGCTGGCGATCCGCGACGGCCTAGGCTGGATTATAGCAGCCGCCCTGCTCTACAGCGCCGCCTGCCTGCTGTCCCAGCGTCTGCACGATCGCGGTCGCTCTGGCTGGTGGAGCGGCCCGATCCTTCTGACCTTCACGCTGGCCTGGCCGCATCCCCAGGCGCCGCTGGACTGGGTCGCGGCGGCGGTTCTGCTCTTCGCCGCCGTCGACCTGGCCCTGTTGCCAGGGCAGAAAGCCTTCAATCGCTATGGCGCGCCACCCGGGGATCAGAGCGGCGCTTCGCCGTCCTGAACCGGGCCGAACACGCGCTGGAATGAAGCCTTCAGCGCCCCATCCGCCTCGTCCATCGTAGCCAGAACGCCCAGATCGACCAGACTGGTGACGCCGTGTTCGGTGATGCCGCACGGCACGATGCCGCCGAAATGGTCGAGGTCAGGCTCCACATTCAGACTGATGCCGTGGAAACTGACCCATTTGCGGACCTTGACGCCGATGGCGGCGATCTTGTCCTCACGGCTCCAGCCTGCGCCCTTTCGCTCGACCCAGACGCCGACGCGGCCCTCGCGCATTCCGGCTTCGACGCCGAACTGGCCCAGGGCGCCGATGATCCAGTCCTCCAATCCGTGCACGAAGGCGCGCACGTCCTTTCCGCGCCGGTTCAGGTCCAGCAGGACATAGGCCACCCTCTGACCCGGCCCATGATAGGTGAATTGCCCGCCCCGCCCCGTCTGGTGGACCGGGAAACGATCGGGCGCCAGCAGGTCGTCGTCCCTGGCTGAGACGCCCGCCGTATAAAGCGGCGGATGCTCCAGCAGCCAGACCACCTCCTCCGCCTCACCTGCGGCGATCGCGGCGACGCGCGCCTCCATGGCGGCGACGGCGGGCTCATAGTCGACATAGCCGAACGAGACCGCCCACTGCACAGGGTGGCCGTCGGCGCGGATCAACGAAGTTGCGGTCAGGCTTAACGGGTCGGCAAGCATGACGCTTCAATGTGTCTGCTGACGCGACGGCGCAAGGGCCGCCCGTTGATTGTGAGTATTGTCTTGAGCCAGATCGAAGCCGTCGATGTCGAGATTTCGGTCGTGCTGGGCCGTTCGGTCCTGCCGATGCAACAGCTGCTGCGCATGGGCCGCGGCGCGGTGATTCCGCTCGACGCCTCCGAGCGCGACGAGGTCTGGATCCTGGCCAACAACCACCCGGTCGCCCGCGGCGAGATCGAGATTCGCGACGACCGCATCGCCATCACCGTGACTCGCCCCGCCGACATCTACGACTTCATGGCCGGCGCGGCATAATCTTGGAGCCGCGGTCAGAAGGCTCCGCCTTCTCGACCCGACGCGGCTCGTCAGAGGAAATCGGCAGGAAAAGCCGGGACTTCGCCTATTTCCTCAAAACCCCCTTTTCTTTGCGCCGCCTCTCCGCTATTGCCCGCCCTCCGATGCGAGCGGTCGTGGCGGAATTGGTAGACGCGCAGCGTTGAGGTCGCTGTGGGGCAACCCGTGGAAGTTCGAGTCTTCTCGACCGCACCATCTGATCTGACAGGGCGACATTCGGCTTTCTACCAAGGCTGAAACATTCGGGGAGGCAGACACGTGACCCACACGGATTCCGCCTCCTCGGCCCCTGCAAACGAAATCGAAACCGAAGATCACGTCGCCCTGGGCGAGGACTACGCCCTGACGGCGTCTTTCGTCGAAAAGGTCGTGGACGCCGCCGACGACGGCGACGGCATGCGCCTGCGCGGCTTGCTGGAAGACCTGCACCCCGCCGACGTCGCCGACCTGATGGGCTTCCTGACGGCCGAGCATCGCGCCGTGGTGGTCCAGTGGCTGCCGCCGGACCTTCTGGCCGACACCCTGCCTGAGTTGGACGACGGCATCCGCGAGGAAGTGCTGGAGCGGGTGCCCCACCTGACCCTGGCCGAGGCCCTGCAGGAGCTGGACTCCGACGACGCCGCCGCCGTGGTCGAGGACCTGGAAGACGATCAGCGCGAAAAAGTGCTGGCCGCCATGCCCGAGGGCGATCGCGCCGCGATCGAAAGCTCCCTGGGCTACCCCGAGGATTCCGCCGGCCGCCTGATGCAGCGCGAGGTGATGGCCGCGCCGCAATTCTGGAGCGTGGGCGACACCATCGACCACGTCCGCCGCCAGGGCGAAGACCTGCCCGAACTCTTCTTCGACATCTATGTCGTCGATCCGGTGAACCGCCCGATCGGCGGCGTCGCCATCAGCCGCCTGCTGCGCGCGCCGCGCGAAACGCCGCTGTCCGAGCTGATGGAGCCGGTGAACGAGATCGACGTCGACGTCGATCAGGAAGAGGTCGCCTACATCTTCGAGAAGTACAACCTGATCTCGGCGCCTGTCGTTGACAGCGGCGGAAGGCTGGTGGGCCAGCTGACGGTCGATGACATCGTCCACATCATTCAGGAAGAGAACCGCGAGGACATCCTGCGTCTGGCCGGCGTCTCGGACGAAGACCGGTCGTCGGGCGTGCTGGAGATCGTGCGCGGTCGCGTGCCCTGGCTGGGCATCAATCTTTTCACGGCCATCCTGGGCGCCGGAGTCATCGCCTTCTTCGAAGGCACGATCCAGCAGATCGTCGCTCTGGCGGTCCTGATGCCCATCGTCTCGGCCATTGGCGGCAACGCCGGCACCCAGGCCCTGACCGTCACCGTACGCGCGCTGGCGACGCGCGAGCTGACCTCCTCCAACGCCGTGCGCACCTTCTGGCGCGAGCTGACCGTGGGCCTGGCCAATGGTCTGGTGCTGTCGCCCCTGGTCGGCCTGGCGGCGGGCTTCTGGTTCCACGACTGGCGTATCGGGGCAGTCATCGCCACGGCCATGATCCTGAACCTGCTGGTGGCGGCCACGGTCGGCGTGCTGACCCCGCTGACCCTGTCGAAGCTGAAATTCGACCCTGCCGTGTCGTCCGCCGTCTTCGTCACGGCGACGACCGACTTCTTCGGCTTCCTAATCTTCCTCGGCCTGGCGACCATCGTCCTCCTTTAAGGAGGCGTCCTGCTCTGACCCGACGCCGTTCGGAACGCGGCTTGCTGCTTCGCCTGGCGGGCGAGCGCGCCCGTTTCGAAATGGGTCATTCCGTGTCCGCAGCCCCGTCACAGCGTCTGAAGGTGTCCCGCGAGGGTCTGCTTCTGATCAAGAGCTTCGAGGGCTTCCGGCCCCGGACCGTGCGTCGCCGCGACGGAGCGCCGGTCATCGGCTATGGCCACACGAAGTCGGCCCGCGCCGGCGCGACGATCACCGAGGTCGAGGCCGAACTGCTATTGCAATACGACCTGCTGCCCATCGTCGATGCGATCAACAGCCGCGTCTCGATCCCGCTGAACCAGCATCAGTTCGACGCCCTGGCCAGCTTCATCTTCTCGGTCGGCGTCCAACGCTTCGAGGGCTCGGACGTGCTGGAGCAGTTGAACGCCGGCGCGCCCGCGCGCGCGGCCGAGGCGCTGAGCGGTTGGCCCGACCGCGTCCAGCCCCCCGTCGACGCGCCCTATCGCCGTCGCTCGGCCGAGCGCGCCCTGTTCGACGCCGCGCCAGACCGTCCCGCCCCGCTGGACCTGCTGCTGACCGCGCCGGTGCGAGGACCTCACTCCGGCTCGCGCGCCGATGACGAGGCCCCCGCGACCGTGCAGGTTCTTCGTCACGAGCGGCGAGCAGCGCAGGCGCCGGTCCTGAACGACACGGGCGCCGTGATCTTCATCGGCGGTATCGGTCTGCTGGCCTTCGCCGCCGGCGTCGCCGCCTTCCGTCGCGTTCTGGCTGCACAACAGTCGTCCGACGGCACCGTTCTGATCGGCGGGGCTCTGGCCGTCATCGGCCTGATCTTCATCGGCGTCGCGGGCTGGAACCTGACGCGCAAGCGGAACAATAAACGCGTCGCATAAGGCCGCTTTGCGAAGCCTGTGCGCGATGCTACGCCTTGCGGCATGAGCATTCCCTTCGCGCCCCAATCCATGGAATTCGGCCTCGGCGAGAACGCCGACGCCATTCGTGAAACCACCGCCCGCTGGGCCGCCGACCGGCTGGCGCCCCTCGCCGCTGAAATCGACGAGAAGAACGAGTTCAAACGCGAACTCTGGCCCGAGATGGGCGAGCTGGGCCTGCACGGCATCACGGTCGAGGAAGAGTTCGGCGGCCTGGGCCTCGGCTACCTCGAACACGTCGTGGCGATGGAGGAAGTCTCGCGCGCCTCGGCCTCGATCGGCCTCAGCTACGGCGCCCACTCCAACCTCTGCGTCAACCAGATCCGCCGCTGGGGCACGCCCGAACAGAAGCACAAGTACCTGCCCAAGCTGATCTCGGGCGAGCATGTCGGCTCCCTGGCCATGTCGGAGGCTGGTTCTGGCTCGGACGTCATGTCGATGCGCACACGCGCCGACAAGAAGGGCGATCGTTACGTCCTGAACGGCACGAAGTTCTGGATCACCAACGCCCCCTCGGCCGACACCCTGGTGGTCTACGCCAAGACCGATCCCGAGGCCGGCTCCAAGGGCTGCACCGCCTTCCTGGTCGAGCGCGGCATGAAGGGCTTCTCGGTCTCCAAGAAGCTCGACAAGATGGGCATGCGTGGCTCAGACACCGCCGAGCTGGTGTTCGAGGACTGCGAAATCCCGGAAGAAAACGTCATGGGTCCGGTCGGCGGCGGCGCCGGCGTGCTGATGAGCGGCTTGGACTATGAGCGCGCGGTCCTGTCGGCTGGCCCTCTGGGCATCATGCAGGCCGCGCTGGACGTCGTCCTGCCCTACGTTCGCGAGCGCAAGCAGTTCGGCAAGCCGATCGGCAGCTTCCAACTGATGCAGGCCAAGGTCGCCGACATGTACGTCGCCCTGAACAGCGCCCGGGCCTATGTCTATGCCGTGGCCCGCGCCTGCGACCAAGGCAAGACCACCCGTTACGACGCGGCGGGCGCCATCCTGCTGGCCTCGGAAAACGCCGTGAAGGTGTCGCTGGAGGCCGTCCAGGCCCTGGGTGGCGCCGGCTACACCAAGGAATGGCCGGTCGAACGTCTGGTCCGCGACGCCAAGCTCTACGACATCGGCGCCGGCACCAACGAAATCCGCCGCTTCCTGATCGGCCGCGAACTGCTGGGCTGACGGAACTGGACGGCGGGCGGGCGGTTTGTCCTCCTCACGCAGGAGAGCCGCCATGCCCGCCAAATCCGCCGCTCAACAGAAGGCCGCCGGAGCCGCCCTGTCCGCCAAACGTGGCGAAACGCCGAAGTCCAAGTTGAAGGGCGCTTCGAAATCCATGGTGAAATCGATGACCGAGGCCCAGCTCGAAGAGCTGGCCCATACGTCCCGAAAGGGCAAACCCGAGCACGTGACGAAACATTAAGCCGCACCCCGTGCGACAGGGATGGCGTGGGGTTCGCGCCGCCCCTAACTTGGCGAACCTTCGCTCCCCGAGTCGCGCCTGATGACGCTTGTTTCCACGCCCCTGCCGCCAGATGAGGATCGGACCTTCTCCGACGTCCTGGAATCTCTCGGCGACGGCGAAGATCCCAAGCTGACGCTGAAGGAGATGGTCGAGGCCTTTGGCGAGCGCGGCTTCGGCGCCGTCATCCTGATGCTGTCGCTGATGGCTCTGCTGCCCTGGCCGCCGGGGGGAAAGGCCGTCTTCTCGGCTCCCATCATCCTGATCGCGGCCGAACTGGCCCTGCAACGCAACAAGGTCTGGCTACCCCGGTGGCTGATGAAGGTCACCATCGGCCGTGAGACCTACCGACGGCTGCTGGCCTCTCATTTCGCCGCGCCGCGCTGGCTGCGCCGCCGGGTGCTGCTGGGCGAGGTCCAGATCGGCTTCGGGCGCTGGACCGCGCGCTACGGTTTTTCCGACTGGGTGCGGCAGGCCATCAGGAAGCGCCCGGACAGCCCCAAGACCATAGAACTTCTGCGTCGCGCCGAGCGCCTGACCCGCCCGCGTTGGCCGATCATGACGGGCGAGGCCGCCGACATATTGATCGGGATCATCTGCATCCTATTGGCCATGATGATGGCTCTGCCCGTGCCGTTCGGCGACGCCCTGCCCGGCCTGACTCTCGTGATCTTCGGCCTCGGCATCATTCAGCGAGACGGCGTCTTCATTCTGGCGGGCCTGATCGGCACGGCGATCTGCGGAGTCTATGTCACCCTGGTCTGGACCACCGTCGTCGCCATCGTGCACGGCATCGCCCACTGGTTCGGCGCCCTGTTCTGACGGAAGCAAAACGACGCGGCGCAACACCACAAAAAAAGCGCCGCCGGGTCGCCCCAGCGGCGCTTCATTGTCTGACCGTGAACGGCCGAACCGCTGCCTTCCCGAAGGATCAGGCCCGGACCTCCCGCGAGGTCCAGATCGCGGCTGTCGCTCGCGATTGATGACAATGAGACACTGGCCACCTCCTTTCAGCTGCTGAACAGGAAGGTCAGGCTAGAACCGGCCCCCGGCGTTCGTAAAGACCGCTCCCGCCATCGTGATCAGGCAAGCGTCAGGATAACCATCAGGCCGCCTGGGCCGGCGGCGCCAGGCCCTGCATGACCATGCGATTGATGTCGATGAGAGTCTCGAAATCCCCGTCCCCGCGCATCACCGCCGAGCTGTGCCGGCCGATGAAAAGGTCCAACGAGATGATCTGGGCGCGCAGCGCCTGCGGCATGGCGTTAGAAGGCTCGCTGCACGAAGTGGACAGGGTCGACCACAGCCGACGGTTCCAGTCGATTGCGTCAATTCGGGTGGTGATGTCCGCCTTGTCGACCGTGGACGCGTGCATCAGGGCGCGCGTCACCTGTCCGAACAGCCGGTATTCCATTTCGCGCGGTGATTCAGCCCGCGTCGCCGCCGTCTTGTACGCTTGAAGCGACATTGCCGAGCCTTTGGTCTTCGTAATCCACGATCTTACGGGCGCCCATCAGGGCCTTATAGTATTGTCTCGCCAGCACATGCTTGGAGCAGGACACGCATTCCGACAGGATATCCGGATTGCGGATCGCCCCCATGAACTCGGTCAGCCGCAACGCAAATTCGTCATAGAATTTAGGCGCTTCCGTCTCGTCCAGATACATCATCATGACGGGGAAGTAGATGCGGCGCGCCGGCGTGGTGACGTCTTCGGGCTGCATGATGTCCTTTTCACGCAGGACGCTGGCCTTGTTCTGCAGCACCAGCACGCCGCGTCGATCGCCATTCTGGACGACAGCGCCGTTCAGGACGAATTTCTCGCCAGGCTTGAGCGATAGTTTCAGCGGCAAAGGGCATCTCCGTGGCGCACCGGCAACCTGAACGGTTCACGGCTGAAGAACCGTAAACCGGCGTGGTTAACCATCTCTTCCCGCCTGTCCTGGAAAACACGTAGAGGCCTCCACAACACGGCGACCGCACGGAACGCCGCGCCAGCCGTCGCCGTTACCTCCTCAGCAAGGAGAGGCAGATGAGCAGGCCGGAAAGCGATTTCGATCCTCAGGATCAAGCCGAAGTCTATGACGAGACCCATATCGACGACGAAGGCGACGGCGATCTGTCGCTGGACGAGGTCGACGACGTGCTGGACGTCACCCAGGCCGATGGCGACGCCGATGCGGAGGCCTTCGACGAAGACGACCTCGACCTGGATCGCGACCTGGCCCTGGATGGCGTCGAAGCCGAAGCGGACGCCCTGCTTGGCCTAGATTCAGTTCGCCTGAGCGAGTCCGACGCCGGAGGCGAGGTAGGCGCCAGTCCCGAGGAAATAGAACTCGTCTACGCCGGCCTGATGCGCAACCAGCGCGGGGCCCAGTCAAGCGCCGCCCATTGGGAAGCCAAACGCCTGTCCGACGACGACATTGAGGACCTGGGCTATGGGCCCGACAGCAAGGAGACCGCATGACCGACCATCGCCCCACCAAGATTCAGGAAGACTGCGACTCCAACACGCCCCCGGCCAAGCGGGCCGAGCGTGAGGACGGCAAGCCGGATCAGTTGAAGGACAAGGAGAAGACGGCCGAAAACCGTCAGGAAGCCCTGATCGACGAAGGCGTCGAGGAAACCTTCCCGGCCAGCGACCCCGTCTCCGCCAAGCGCATCACCTGACCTGCGCGCAGTCTGTTCAGGCGCGTCTCGATAAGCTACCTGCTCCTCTCCCCTGGATTGGAGCAGGTCCTTCATGAGCCGGTTCGAAGGCACGTCCGACTATATCGCCACGGATGATCTCAAGGTCGCCGTCAACGCTGCGGTGGCGCTGGAGCGCCCCCTGCTGATCAAGGGCGAACCCGGCACGGGTAAGACGGTCTTGGCCTATGAACTGGCGCGGGCGCTGAACGCGCCGCTCATCACCTGGCACGTCAAGTCCACGACCAAGGCTCACAACGGCCTCTATGAGTACGACGCCGTCAGCCGTCTGCGCGATAGCCAACTGGGTGAGGAGCGGGTCCATGACGTCCGCAACTACCTGAAAAAGGGCAAGCTGTGGGAGGCCTTCACCGCCCCGGTTCGCCCCGTCCTGCTGATCGACGAGATCGACAAGGCCGACATCGAGTTTCCGAACGACCTGCTGCAGGAACTCGACCGCATGGAGTTCTACGTTCAGGAAACGGATGAGACGATCCGCGCCGAAGTCCGCCCCGTCGTCGTCATCACCTCGAACAACGAGAAGGAATTGCCGGACGCCTTCCTACGCCGCTGCTTCTTCCACTACATCCGCTTTCCCGACGCCGAGACCATGCAGGATATCGTCGAGGTCCACTTCCCCGGCATCAAGCCGCGCCTGGTCGCCGAGGCCCTGCGGACCTTCTACGAAATCCGCGATACGCCGGGCCTGAAGAAAAAACCTTCGACGTCGGAGCTTCTCGACTGGCTGAAACTGCTGCTGGTCGATGATGTCTCGCCCGAGACCTTGCGCGAGAAGACGCCGGGCAAGCTCATCCCGCCGCTGCACGGCGCCCTGTTGAAGAACGAGCAGGACGTGCACCTGTTCGAGCGGCTGGCCTTTCTGAACCGTCGCGAGGGCGGTCGGCCCGGAAGCTGACTTCCGTCGCCCGCCATTACCGCGATTTCACTGGATTAGCCGCGTTCTGCGCGCACAATCGGGTCTCGAACAGGAGCCGACCATGCATCACCTCCTCTGGCCCGTCTGCGCTCTGGCTCTGCTGACCGCCGCCTGCGACGACAATGGCGGGAGCAGCAGCAAGGTGCGCATCACCACCTCATCGTCGGACAACGACGGCAAGGGCGTGCTCAAGGTCGTCGACACCCTGCAATGCCCCCAGACCCAGGGCGTGCTGACCCGCAAGGGATCCGCCCAGGCGGACGGCGCCACCTGCACCTACAGCGGTCCGCGCGGCGCCGAGGTGATGCTGCATCTCGTCCCCCTGAACGGCCGCTCCAGTCAGGAAGCGCTGAAAGCCTTCGAGGATCGGCTGGCCGGCGACCTGCCGCAGGCCCTGGCCGAGGTTCGCGCCGCTGAGGCTCGCAATCAGGCGGAGGCGGCGCGAGCCGACGCTGACGCCGCGCGCGCCGACGCCGAAGTCGCCCGCGCAGAAGCTGACGCCGCTCGCGCCGAGGCGCACGGCGGCCTTGGCTCCACCGCCCAGGTCACGGCCCCGGGCGTGCATATCGAGACCCAGGACGAAAAGGCCACGGTTCGCCTGCCGGGCATGAGGATCGACGCCGACGGCGACCGGGCGAATATTCGGATCGGCGGCCTGACCATCCGCGCCGACGACAAGTCGAGCCAGGTCAACGTCCGCTCCAACGACGAAGCCGTCAGCATCGACGCCCACGACGGCGCCGCCCGTATTCGCACCAGCGCCCCCGGCCAGTCGGTGCGTGCCACCTTCCTCATGACCACCAACGGCGCCGACGCCGAAACGGGCTGGCGAATGGTCGGCTATGAGGCGCGCGGCCCGGTCGGCGGCCCCATTGTCGTGGCCACGGTCCGCACCAAGGACCGCAATGAAAACCGGGTCATGGACGCCGCCAAGGCGCTGGTGACGCTGAACGTCGGGGATTAACCCCCACGAATCGCAACGCTTGCCCTTGATCGGGCGTTCGGGATGCGTCACCTCACCTGCCCCATGCGCAGGATGCCGAACTTGCCCGAAGACTACGAAGACCTGGCGCCCAAGCCCAAACCCAAGACGCCCAAACCCCCGCGCGCCTGGCAGCGGATGCTGTCCGGTCGTCGTCTGGACCTGCTCGATCCGTCCCCGTTCGACATCGAGATCGAGGACATCGCCCACGGCCTGGCCCGGGTCGCGCGCTGGAACGGTCAGACCATCGGCGAGCACGCCTTTTCCGTCGCCCAGCACTCGCTGGTGGTCGAAGAGATCGCCGCCCACATCCGGCCGGGCCTGGAGCCGAAATGGCGCCTGGCCGCCCTGTTGCACGACGCCTCGGAATACGTCATCGGCGACATGATCTCGCCCTTCAAGTCGGCGCTGGGCGCCGGTTACAAGGACTTTGAAGCGCGCCTGGAAGCAGCCATCCATGTCCGCTTCCAGTTGCCGCCCAAGACGCCGCAGACGATCAAGACCCTGATCAAGAAGGCCGACCGGGCCTGCGCCTTCTATGAAGCGACGCAACTGGCGGGCTTCAACCGTCGCGAGTCGCTTCAGATTTTCGGCGCCCCGCCCGCGGGCTACGACCTGACCATCGACCCCCTGCCCGCCTCAGTGGCGCAGCAACGCTATCTGGACCGCTACCGCGTTCTGGCCGAAGCTGTCGGCATCCTGCCCGGCGCCGACGCCTGGCACACGGAATAAGGGACGGCATGACGCAAGCGGGGGGGCAGGGTTACGAGCAGGGCGTACGGATCGGCCTGTCCGCGGTGGTCATCGCCCTGCGCGAGGGCCAGGCCGTCGTCCTGACCACCCACGCCGCCGACGGCGCGCCGGCCCTGCCCTTCGGCCCGTTCGACCCGGCCCGCGACCGCACATTCGAGCTAGCCCTGCGCGCCTTCGTCACGGCCCAGACCGGCTTTCCCCTCGGCTTTGTCGAGCAGCTCTACACCTTTGGCGACGCGGGCCGCGCCTCGCCCCGCGCCACGCCCGGCCCGGATCGCGCGCGCGAGGTTTCGGTCGGCTACCTGGCCCTGACCGCTGACGCCCCTGAGGCTCCCGGCCGGGACGCCGCCTGGACCCCCGTCTTCGACATCTTCCCGTGGGAGGACTGGCGCAGCGGCCCGCCCGCCGCGATGGCGACGCTTGAACCCGCCTTGCGCGCCTGGGCCGACGGCGACGCCCGCCGCCTCGGCCGCGTCGAAACCCTGTTCGCCCTGACGCCCGAGCGTCGCTGGAACGAGGAGCGAGTGCTTGAGCGCTATGAGTTGCTCTACGAAGCCGGTCTGGTCGCCGAGTCCGCGCGTGACCACGACCGGCCCGCTCCATCGCCCACCGGCGACAAGACCGGCCTGCCGATGGCTTCGGATCACCGCCGCATCGTCGCCACGGCCCTCGGCCGCCTGCGCTCCAAGCTCAAGTACCGCCCAGTCCTGTTCGACCTGACGCCAGACACCTTCACCCTGTCGGCTCTACAGTCCGCCGCCGAGGCTGTGGCGGGGCTTTCATTGCACAAACAGAACTTCCGTCGCGGCGTCGAACGCGCCGGTCTGGTGCAGGCGACGGGCGTGTTTTCCAGCGACACCGGCGGCCGTCCAGCCGAGCTTTTCCGCTTCGTCGGCGCTGATCCGCTGGGCGGTCCCGCGCCTGGCCTGACCCTGCCCGGACAGCGCTGAAACTTTTATCGAATTTCTTCACTCGAATCGCTTGCGGCCCGCCGCGCCTTTGACTAGAGAAGCCCCTCGCTCGACCAAGCGAATATCGGCCCCGCGGAGAGGTGGCAGAGTGGTCGAATGTACCGCACTCGAAATGCGGCGTAGGTGGAAGCCTACCGTGGGTTCGAATCCCACCCTCTCCGCCACCGGCCTGTCCGGCCCGCCCCAGACATTCAACCTTGCCGCCGCCCGCTTCAGGGCCGAACGCCGCGCAAGTCCCCGATCATGATCATGATCGGGCTTTTTGATCAGAATATTGATCATCACCAACGACAAATCAGCGACTTAGGCACGCGCCATAAAGGGCTTGTTGCATAAACGATAATCATGCCCACTGACCGCGAATGGTCGCTCCGGCGAGCAGTGATGGTGAGCAGAGCTTGATGGTCGCGCCCTTTCCCACCGATCAGGTCTTCATCGGCGGCCAGTGGCGCGCGCCGGCTGGCGGCGGCGTTCTGGCCATCGACAACCCCTCGACCGGCGAACAGATAGGCGCGCTGGCGGCTGGCGGGATCGAGGACATCGACGCGGCGGTGCGCGCGGCCCAGGCTGCGCTGGACGGGGCGTGGGGCGCCAAGACGGCCGTCGAACGCGGACGCATCCTGGCGCGCATCGGCCGCGAGGTCGAAGCCCGCGTCGACCTTCTGGCGGAGCTGGAGGCGCTGGATGTCGGCAAGCCGCTGAAACAGGCGCGCAACGATGTGATCGCCCTGGCGCGCTACCTGGAATTCTACGCCGGCGCGGCGGACAAGCTACACGGCGAAACCATTCCCTTTCAGGACGGCTACACCGTCTACACCCTGCGCGAGCCGCACGGCGTGACGGGGCATATCATCCCCTGGAACTATCCGATGCAGATCATCGGCCGGTCCGTGGTGGCGGCCCTGTGCGTCGGCAACGCCGTGGTGCTGAAGCCCGCCGAACAGGCCTCGCTGACGGCGCTGGCCTTCGCCCATGTGGCCGCCGACTGCGGCCTGCCGGCCGGTGCGCTCAACGTCGTGACCGGGACGGGGGCCGAGGCGGGTGCGGCGCTGGCGGCGCATCCAGGGGTCAACCACCTCTCCTTCACCGGCTCGACCGGCGTCGGCGTGGCCATTCAGCAGGCGGCGGCGCTGAACGCCGTGCCGGTGACGCTGGAGTTGGGCGGCAAGTCGCCCCAACTGGTGTTCGACGACGCCGATCTGGACAAGGCCCTGCCCTTCCTTGTCAACGCAGGCGTCCAGAACGCCGGCCAGACCTGTTCGGCCGGATCGCGCGTCCTGGTCCAGCGCGGCGTCTATGACGAAGTGGTGCGCCGCATGGCCGAGCGCTTCCGCGCCCTGACTGTCGGCCCGGCGATGGACGACCTCGACGTCGGCCCGCTGGTTTCGAAGAAGCAGCAGGCCATGGTCGAGCGCTATATCCAGATGGGCCGCGCAGACGGCCTGATCGCGGCGCAGGCGACGCTGGGCGATCTGCCGCCGGGCGGCGCCTATGTGGCTCCCACCCTGTTCGCCGGTGTCGCGCCAGACCATCCCCTGGCCCAGGAAGAAATCTTCGGTCCCGCCGTCATCGTCATCCCGTTTGACACCGAGGCGGACGCCGTCGCCATCGCCAATGGCACGGATTACGGCCTGGTCGCGGGAGTCTGGACCGCCGACGGCGGACGGCAGATGCGGTTGGCGAAACGGCTGCGCGCCGGACAGGTCTTCATCAACAACTACGGCGCGGCGGGCGGGGTCGAACTGCCCTTCGGCGGCGTCGGCAAGTCGGGCCACGGTCGCGAGAAGGGGTTCGAGGCGCTCTACGCCTTCACCACGCTCAAGACCGTCGCGGCCCATCACGGATAACGCAAGGGAGCGGGCGACTTGGAGGGGAACAGATCGAAGCGGCTGGAGGGCAAGCGGGCGATCGTGACAGGCGGAGCGTCCGGCTTCGGCGCCGGCATCGCGCGCCGCTTCGCCGAGGAAGGCGCCCGCGTCATCGTCGCCGACCTGAACGGCGAGGCCGCGCGCGCTCTGGCGACGGCCCTGGGCGATCAGGCGCTGGGCATGACGGTGGACGTCTCCAGCGCCGCCGACGTCGCCGCCCTGGCCGAGACGGCCACCCACCTGCTGGACGGGGTCGACATCGTCGTCAACAACGCCGGCGTCGGTCACATGCCCCAGCCGCTGGACGAGCTGTCGGACGAGATGTTCGAGCGGATCACCGCCGTCAACATGCGCTCCATCTACCTGATGTCGAAAGCCTTCGTGCCCAGCATGAAGGCGCAGGGATCAGGCGCCATCCTGAACATCGCCTCGACCGGAGGGGTCAGCCCCCGGCCCAACCTGACCTGGTACAACGCCTCCAAGGGCTGGGTCATCACCGCGACCCGGGCCATGGCGGTCGAGCTGGCGCCCTTCCAGGTCCGCGTGAACGCCCTGAACCCGGTGGCGGGCGACACGCCCCTGCTGAAGACCTTCATGGGCGAGGACACCCCCGAGGTGCGCGCCAAATTCCTGGCCTCAATCCCCATAGGTCGGTTCTCGACCCCAGAGGACATGGGCGCCGCCGCCGCCTTCCTCTGTTCGGACGACGCCTCGATGATCACCGGCGTGGCCATGGAGGTGGATGGTGGCCGCTGTATCTGACCGCGCGTTCAAGCTGTTGGTTCTGCCGGGCGACGGCATCGGGCCTGAAATCATCCGCGAAACCCTGCGCATCGCCGACTGGTTCGTCCGGAACGGCGACCTACGGATCGAAACGCGCGAGGCGCTGGCGGGCGGCGCCAGCATCGACGCCGTCGGGGCTCCCATTGCGGAAGACGTGGTGGAGCATGCCCTGGCGTCGGACGCCGTCCTGTTCGGGGCCGTAGGCGGCCCCCGCTGGGACCACCTGCCGCGCGGCCAGCGTCCCGAAATGGGCATCCTGAGGCTGCGGCAGGCGCTGGACCTCTACGCCAACCTGCGCCCCGCCGTCTGCTTCGACGCCCTTCTGGACGCCTCGGCGTTGAAGCCCGAGTTGATCCGCGGCCTCGACATCCTGATCGTGCGCGAGGCGACGGCGGGCGTCTATTTCAGCCTGCCGCGGGCCAACGAGATTGATGCGGACGGCCAGCGTCGCGCCTATGACACCCAGGCCTATACGGAAGACCAGATCGCCCGCGTCTGCCGCACGGCCTTTGAGCTGGCCCGTAGCCGCCAGCGCCGTGTCTGCTCGGTGGATAAGGCCAATGTCATGGAAACGGGCGCCCTGTGGCGGACCGTGGCGACCGAGGTCGCGGCCGACTATCCCGACGTGGAGGTGTCGCACATGTACGCCGACAACTGCGCCATGCAGTTGGTGCGGCGGCCGGATCAGTTCGACGTCATCGTCACCGACAACCTGTTCGGCGACATCCTGTCGGACGCGGCGGCGGCGCTGACCGGGTCGCTAGGCCTCTTGCCCTCGGCGTCTCTGTCAGGGCTCGACAACCCCGGCCGCAGCCGCGCCCTTTATGAGCCGATCCACGGCTCTGCGCCCGACATCGCGGGCCAGGGCGTCGCCAATCCGATCGGGACCATCCTGTCCTTCGCCCTGTGCCTGCGCCATTCCTTCAATCGCTCGGACCTGGCTGACCGGCTGGAACGCGCCGTGCGCCGCGTCGTGGCCCAGGGCGTCCGAACGCCCGATATCGCGGAGGCCGGCGTCGCTCCCGTCTCCACCATCCAGATGACCGACGCGGTTCTGGCCGCGCTCGACCACCTGTCCGCATGAGGTCCGATCGATGAGCGCCCCAACAATGCAGACCGTCATGGACCTGATCGACGGGCGCACCGACGACCTGGTCGCCTTGACCCAGGACCTGATCCGCTTCCCCACTATCAACCCGCCGGGCGAGGCCTATCGCCCCTGCGCGGAATACATTGGCGAGCGGCTGAAGAAGCGCGGATTCACCGTTGAATATGTGCGCGGCGAGGGCTCGCCGGGCGACAGCGACGCCTACCCCCGCACCAATGTCATCGCCCGCTGGACAGGATCCGAGCCCGGCCCATGCGTCCATTTCAACAGCCATATCGACGTTGTCGAGGTCGGGTCCGGCTGGACCGTCGATCCCTTCGGGGGCGAGGTGAAGGACGGCCGCGTCTATGGTCGGGGCGCCTGTGACATGAAGGGGGGCCTCGCCGCCTCCATCATAGCCGTCGAGGCCCTGATCGACTCCGGCCTGCCCCTGCCGGGCGCCCTGGAGATTTCCGGCACGGTGGACGAGGAATCCGGCGGCTACGGCGGCGTCGCCTATCTGGCCGAACGCGGCTGGTTTTCCACCCCGCGCGTCGATCACGTCATCATCCCCGAGCCGCTGAACGTGGACCGGGTCTGCATCGGCCACCGCGGCGTCTGGTGGGCCGAGATCGAGACCAAGGGGCGCATCGCCCATGGCTCGATGCCCTTCCTCGGAGACTCGGCCATCCGCCACATGAATGCGGTGATGCAGGCCTTTGAGGACAAGCTCTATCCGGTCATGGCTGCTCGCCATTCCGATATGCCGGTCGTCCCGGAAGGCGCGCGCCAGTCGACCCTGAACATCAACTCGATCCACGGCGGTCAGGCCGAAGGCTTCGATGGGCTGCCCGCGCCCTGCGTCGCGGATTCCAGCCGCATGATCATTGATCGCCGCTTCCTGATCGAGGAGACGCTGGAGGATGTGAAGGGCGAGGTGAAGGCCATCCTCGACGGGCTGGCGGCGCAACGCCACGGCTTCCGCTACGAGATGCGCGATTTGTTCGAGGTGGCCCCCAGCATGGCCGACCGCGACGGTCCCGTCGCCAGCACCACCGCCGCCGCCATCGAGGAGGTGCTGGGACGCAAGGCCCAGTTCGTCTGCTCGCCCGGCACCTACGACCAGAAGCACGTCGACCGCATCGGCAAGCTGAAGGACTGCATCGCCTACGGTCCCGGCGTGCTGGACCTGGCGCACCAGCGGGACGAATGGGTCGGCATCGACGACATGACCAACTCGGCCAAGGTCATGGCCCGCGCGGCCTATGACCTGCTGACCCGCAAGCGAGGATGAGCGACATGGCCCGTGGCGATGCAGACGACGGCGACAACATCATCGGCCCGCGCCTGCGGGCGCTTCGGGATCGGCTGGGGCTTTCCCAGCGCGCCCTGGCGCGCAAGGCGGGCGTGCCGTCCAGCACGGTCAGCCTGGTCGAAAGCGGCCGCACCAGCCCGTCGGTCGGATCCCTGAAACGTCTGCTCGACGCCGCCGGCGTGTCCCTGGGCGAGTTCTTCAGCTCCGAGTTCGAAACGCCTACCAAGCACTTCTATCGCCACGATGAGCTGACGGACATTTCGCGCGGCGAGGTATCCTATCGCCAACTCGGCTCAGGGCACGACAGCAGCCTGCAGATTCTCTACGAGACCTATCAGCCCGGATCCGACAGCGGGCGGGTCATGCTGTCTCACGAAGGCGAGGAAGGCGGCCTGATCATTTCCGGGCGTCTGGAGGTCACCGTCGACGGCCAGTCGCGGGTGCTGAAGGCGGGCGACGGATACCTCTTCCCCAGCCCCCTGCCCCATCGCTTCCGAAACGTCGGCGACGTCCCCTGCGTGGTCATCAGCGCCTGCACCCCGCCCACCTTCTGATGCTGCGTTGCGATTGCTCGAAATAGTGAGCAAGCGGAATGAAATTCCCCATGAAGTCAGTCGGCTGGCCAATCAAAGAAACAGGCTTGCCGGACAGCCTAAATCGCCAGCTACTTCATGCGTGACATTTGAATGACACAGGGAGGCGGCCGAAGGTAAGGCACTGCTTGCTGCATTGCTCAATGGCCTGAGGCTGAGGATAGATGCAGGGGTGGCGGGACCTTCGTCCCGCTCACAGCCGCGACGAGATCGCTCAGAACGATCCGCGCGGTTTCATTGGGAGGGATGAGGCGATGAATCGTCTTCTGGTCAGCGTATCCGCCGGGGCGCTTGCGGCCCTGTGTTCCACCACCGCCATGGCCCAGCAGGCTCCGCCTGAGCGCGCCACGACAATCGACGAAGTCATCGTCACCGCCCAGCGACGCGAACAGGCGGCCCAGGACGTCGGCATCGCCCTCAGCGTCCTGAGCGGCGAGAGCCTGGTCCAGCAGGGCATCACCAACGTCAACCAGTTGCAGAACGCCACGCCCAACCTGGAGGTCGAGCCGGCCTTCGGCGGCGGCGCGGCGCAGTTCCGTCTGCGCGGCGTGGGCTTCCAGGACTACGCCTCGAACAACTCGCCGACCGTCGGCGTCTATGTGAACGAAGTGGCCTATCCGGTCCCGGTCATGACTCAGGGGCTGATCTTCGACGTCGATCGCGTCGAGGTTCTGCGCGGTCCCCAGGGCACGCTCTACGGCCGCAACACCACCGGCGGCGCCATCAGCTTCGTCACCCGTCGCCCGACCGAAGACCTGTCCGCCGGACTGATTTCCGAATGGGGCAGCGAGGAGCAGTTCCGCGCCGAGGGCTATGTCTCCGGACCGCTGGCCTCGACCTTGCGCGGCCGATTGGCGATCTCGACCGAGCAGGGCGGCGCTTGGCAGCGCAATCGTGACACTGGCGAGACCATCGGCGACGCGGACCGGACAGGCGCCCGCGCGCTGCTGGCCTGGGACCCGAGCGAGACCCTCTCCTTCCTGCTCGACGTTCACGGCGGGATCGACAAGTCCGAGAACCAGGCCCTGTATCTCTTCAGCAATCTGGCGACGCGCGGCGGGACCGGCCCCACCATTCCCGCCGACAAGGATCACTCCAAGACCGGCTGGGGCCTGTCGCCTCGCTTCGCCGCCTCGATCGGACGCGATGTGGACGCCAAGCCCGGTCGCGACAACTCGTCCTGGGGCACGTCGCTGAACGCCAACCTGGCGCTCAAGGGCATGAACCTGACCAGCATCAGCAGCTTCGAAACGCTGACACGCAGCGAATATGGCGACTGGGACTCCAGCGCCTCGATCGAGGCCGACACCTTCTTCGGCAGCGACGTGGACGTGGTGTCCCAGGAACTGCGGCTGTCCTCGGATAACGACAGCGCCCTCACATGGGTCGCCGGATTCTACTATTCGAAGCAGGACCTGAACGAACGCTACTTCTCGGATTTCACCGACATCTACGGCACCTACGCTCAGGTCACCTATGATCAGCAGGTCGAGTCCTGGAGCCTGTTCGGCCAGGCGGAATACGCCTTCACCGATCAGCTGAAGGCCATCTTCGGGCTGCGCTACGAAGAAGAAACCCGCGAGCTGCAGGGCTTCGGCTCCGCCTTCGGCGGCGCGACCGCCCTGCCGCCGACCAGCGTCGACACCAAGATGACGCCCCTGACCGGCAAGGCGGCGCTGGAGTTCAAGCCTTCCGACAACGTGCTGATCTATGGTTCGGCCAGCCGCGGGGCGAAGTCGGGCGGCTTCACCACCTACAACACCGGCGACCGCAGCGGCATCGAGCCCTTCAACCCGGAAATCCTCTGGGCCTACGAGGTCGGCTTCAAGGCGGATCCGTCGCGCGCCATCCAGATCAACGGCGCGGCCTACTACTACGACTACACGGATCAGCAGGTCCTGTCGGCGGTATGGGGCGCCAATGGTCCCGTCGGCCGCTTCGCCAACGCTCCGTCCTCCCACATCTGGGGCGCCGAACTCGAGGCGGTGCTGAAGCCGGCGCCGGGCCTGCGCATCAGCCAGGCGCTCAGCTACAAGAAGGGCGAGTATGACGAATACGAAGCCCTCGACGTGCCCGCCTCGCGCGCCGCCAACATGGCCGTGTTCGAGGACAAGGCGGGCGACCCGATCCTCTTCCCCGCATGGAGTTACAACGGCGCCATCTCCTACGACTGGACCGTCAGCGGCTTCGCCGTCACCGCCGAGACCAACTACTCCTATCGCGACGACTACCCGTCATGGCTGGGCGCCAAGTACGACGTCGAGGCCTACTGGCTGGCCAACGCCAGCGTGACGGTCGGGCCTGAGGACGCCAACTGGTCGGTCGCCTTCTGGGCGCGCAACCTGTTCGATCAGGAATACGACCTGACACGCAACTTCTTCACCAGCGCCGACATCGCCCAGCCGGGCCGACCGCGCACCATCGGCGTGCGGCTCAACCTCCAGTATTGAGCGCCGACGACGCAGAGGGCGGGAACCCCCTCTGCGTCGATCCGGCGAAGCTGGCGATCCGGACGCTCATGATCCTGATCGACGCCCGCGCGCGCATCATGATTTCAATGACTTGAGCCGCGCAAATAACAGTCTTTCCAGTCTTCGCCATTCAACCGCTACTGGACGCAGTGAAAGGGTGCACGCATGACCACACGGGCCGCCAACGACCTCGATCCCTTCTGGATGCCGTTCACCGCTAACCGCAGTTTCAAGGCCCAGCCGCGCCTGTTGGCCTCGGCCCGCGACATGCACTATTTCACGCCCGACGGTCGCCCTATCCTCGACGGCACGGCGGGCCTGTGGTGCGTCAACGCTGGCCACGGGCGCAAACCGATCGTCGAAGCGATCCAGCGCCAGGCCGAAATCCTCGACTACGCTCCGACCTTTCAGCTCGGCCACCCGCTGGTCTTCGAACTGGCCGCGCGTCTGGCGATGCTGTTTCCCGCCGACATCGACCATGTCTTCTTCGCCGGCTCGGGGTCTGAGGGCGTCGACACCGCATTGAAGATCGCCCTGGCCTATCAGCAAGCCAAGGGCCAGCCTGAACGCACCCGCCTGATCGGCCGCCAGAAGGGCTATCACGGCGTCGGCTTTGGCGGCATTTCGGTAGGTGGCCTTGAGAACAATCGACGCGGCTTCCCCACCCTGCCCGGCGTCGATCACCTGTCGCACACGCTGAACCTGGACGAAGCCGCCTTCTCGCGCGGCCAGCCGACCTGGGGCGGCCATCTGGCGGAAGAGCTGGAAACCCTGATCGCCGAGCACGGCGCCGAGACCATCGCCGCCGTCATCGTCGAGCCCCTGTCGGGGTCGGCGGGCGTGATCGTGCCGCCGGTCGGCTATCTGAAGCGGCTGCGCGACATCACCCGTCAGCACGGCATCCTGCTGATCTTCGACGAGGTCATCACCGGCTTCGGCCGCGTCGGCGGCGCGACGGCGTGCGAAACCCTGGACGTCATTCCCGACCTGCTCGTCTGCGCCAAAGGCCTGACCAACGGCGCGGTGCCCATGGGCGCGGTCGGGGTGCGCGGGGAGATATACGAGGCCGTGGTCAATGGCGCCGCAGCCCCCGGCATCGAGTTCTTCCACGGCTACACCTATTCCGGCCATCCCCTGGCCGCCGCCGCCGGTCTGGCGACGCTCGACGTCTATGAAGGCGAAGGCCTGTTCCAGCGCGCCACGGACATGGCGCCCTATTGGGAAGAGGCGGTCCACGGCCTGAAGGGCCTGCCCCACGTCATCGACATCCGCAACCTGGGCATGGTCGCCGCCGTCGAGTTGGCCCCGCGTCCCGACGCGCCCGGCGCCCGCGCCACAGAGGTCTTCCACCGCGCCTTTGACGAAGGCCTGCTGATCCGGGTCACCGGCGACGTCATCGCCCTGTCGCCGCCCCTGATCATCAGCCGCGAACAGATCGACGAACTGGTCGGACGGCTGGCCGACATTCTGCGAAACACGCCCTGACGCCGTGCGCGATTTGGGCGATGCTGCATCATCAACCGGGAAGCGAGGCTGCGTGAAGCGAGGCTGGGGGCGTCAGGCATGGAATCGGCTGGGCCGCACGCTGCTGGCGGCGACGCTGCTGGTCGGCTTGACCGTCCTCGCGCCCACGCACGGCGCTGAGGCCGCCCCTGTCCGCGACCGCCTGGTGTTGGGCCTGCCGCTGGAACCGCCCAACCTCGACCCGACCTCGGGCGCCGCGGCAGCGGTGGACGAAGTGGTGTACGGCAACGTCTTTGAGGGCCTGACCCGGCTGACCCAGAACGGCGCCGTCGCCCCCGCCCTCGCCGAGTCGTGGGAGGCCGCGCCCGACGGCCTGACCTGGACCTTCCATCTGCGGCGCGGCGTCACCTTCTCGGACGGCTCGCCCTTCGACGCCTCGGTGGCGAAGTTCGCTCTGGATCGCATCACGGCCGAGAGCTCCACCAACGCCCAGAAGGCCCTGTTCGAGCCAATCCGCAACATCGAGGTTGTCGATCCGGCGACGCTGCGCATTCACCTGTCGCGGCCGATGGCGACCCTGCCCTACGTTCTGGCCTGGGGCGACGCAGTCATGGTCTCGCCCGGCAGCGCCGCGACCAACGCCGTCACGCCGGTCGGCACCGGCCCGTTCAAGCTGCAGGGCTGGCAGCGCGGCAGCCAGCTGACCCTGATCCGCCGCGACGGCTACTGGGGGACGCCCCCCCGCCTGAACACCGTCGTCTTCCGCTTCATCAGCGACCCGACCGCCGCCTTCGCCGCCGTCAGCGCCGGCGACGTGGACGCCTTTCCCAACTACCCCGCGCCCGAAAACGTGGCCCAGTTTCAGCGCGACCCGCGGTTCCGCGTCGTCGTCGGCGCGTCCGAGGGCAAGGTCATCCTTGGCATCAACAACACCAGGGCGCCGTTCAACGACGTGCGTGTGCGCCGCGCCCTGTCCTACGCCATCGACCGCGACGCCCTGATCCAGGGCGCCATGTTCGGCTTCGGTCAGCCCATCGGCAGTCACTATTCACGTCAGGCGCCGGGCTATGTCGAACTGACCGGCCTCTATCCGCACGACCCGGCCAAGGCGCGCGCCCTGCTGGCCGAGGCGGGCTATCCAAACGGCATCGACGTCACCCTGCGCCTGCCGCCCCGCCCCTACGCCCGGCGCAGCGGCGAGGTGTTGATCTCGCAACTGGCCCAGGCGGGCATACGCGCGAAGATCGAGAATCTGGAATGGGCCCAGTGGCTGGATCAGGTGTTCAAGCGCCGCCAGTTCGACCTGACCATCGTCGAGCACGTCGAACCGATGGATTACGACATCTATGGCCGCAAGGACTACTATTTCGGCTACGACAGCCCCGCCTTCGACGCCCTGTTGGCCCAGGTCAACGCCGCCCCGGACGAGCCGGCGCGCAACCGCCTGCTGGGCGATCTGCAACGCCGTATCGCCGACGACGCGGTCAACGGCTTCCTGTTCCAGTCCTCGCGCATCGGCGTGTGGAAGGCCGACCTGAACGGCTTGTGGATCAACGGCCCCATCGCCGCCAACGACGTCACCGGGGCCTACTGGACCGGCGCGGGGGCTGCGTCCGCCGCTGCCACCGAACGCGCGGGCGGCGGCCTGCCTTGGGGCTGGATCAGCCTGATCGCGGGCGTCGCCCTGCTGGCCTTCGTCGCCTGGCGCTTCAGCGCGGCCTGGTTGCTGAAGAAGCTGGGCGGACACGCCCTGACCCTGCTGGCGGCCACCGTCGTCATCTTTCTGCTGCTGCAGGTCGTGCCTGGCGATCCGGCCGCCTACATGATGGGGCTGAACGCCAGCCCGGAGTCCATCGCCGCCCTGCGTCAGCAGATGGGTCTGGGGGGCACAGGTCTCGAACGTTACCTCGCCTGGCTGGGCGACCTGCTGACCGGAAAGTTCGGGACCAGCTACACCTATCAGGTGCCGGTCGGCGGCCTGATCGCGGAGCGCCTGGCCGTCTCCGCGCCGCTCGCCCTGATGGCCACCATCCTGTCTCTGGCCGTCGCCCTGCCCATCGGCGTCACCGCCGCCAGCCGCAGGGGAACCGCTATCGACACCGGCCTGATCGGCGTCACCCAGGTCGGCGTCGCCCTGCCGAACTTCTGGATCGCCATGCTGCTGATCCTGCTGTTTTCAGTGAACCTGGGCTGGTTCTCGGCCGGCGGTTTCCCCGGCTGGAGCGCCGGCTTCTGGCCCGCCTTCAAGGCTTTGATCCTGCCCGCCGTGGCTCTGGCCGCGCCGCAGGCCGCCATCCTCGCCCGCGTTCTGCGCACCGCCCTGCTCGACACCATGAGCGAGGACTATGTCCGCACCGCCCGCGCCAAGGGCCTGAGCGTCAATCAGGCCCTGTGGCGACACGCCCTTAGGAACGCCTGGATCCCAGTCCTGACCATCCTTGGCCTTCAGTTTCCCTTCCTCTTGGCAGGCGGCATCATCATCGAGAACGTCTTTTCCCTGCCCGGCCTCGGCCGTCTGGTCTTCCAGGCCATCACCCAGCGCGACCTGATCGTGGTGCAAAGCGTGGTGGTGGTGCTGGTCTTCGCCGTGGTCCTGGTCAGCTTCCTGATCGACCTGGCCTATCTGTTCGCCGATCCGCGCCTGAGGGGACGCCGCGCATGACCGACGCCCCCGCCGTCCCCGTCGCGAAGCCCCGCGTGCGCTGGCCCCTGTCCCTGATCGTTGGCGCGATGCTGACCGCCGTGGTGCTGGCCACCGCCCTGCTGGCCTTGGTCTGGACGCCCTATGACGTAGAAGCGGTGGACATCGCCGCCAAGCTGACCGCCCCCTCCGCCGCCCACTGGACGGGCACGGATCACTTCGGTCGCGACGTCCTGTCGATGATCATGGCCGGCGCGCAGAACTCCCTGATTGTGGCCTTCGTCGCCGTTGGCATCGGCGTCGGCGTCGGCACGCCGCTGGGTCTGACGGCGGCGGCGCGCGGCGGCTGGATCGACGAACTGGTCATGCGCGGCAACGACCTGATCTTCGCCTTCCCGGCCCTGCTGCTGGCCGTGATGATCACCGCCGTCATGGGACCGGGCGCGATCAACGCCGTCATCGCCATCGGCGTCTTCAACATCCCCGTCTTCACCCGCGTCGCGCGTGGCGCGGCGCAAGGGCTATGGACCCGCGAATACGTCCTGGCCGCCCGCACGGCGGGCAAGTCGAAAGCCCTGATCTCGCTCCAGCACATCCTGCCGAACCTGATGAGCCTGCTGGTCGTCCAGGCCGCGATCCAGTTCGCCGTTGGCATCGTCGCCGAGGCGGGCCTCTCCTATGTCGGCCTTGGCGCCCAGCCGCCCGCGGCCAGCTGGGGCCGGATGCTGGCCGAGGCCCAGACCATGATCGGCTTCGCGCCGTGGCTGGCCATAATGCCCGGCCTCGCCATCTTCGTGACCGTGCTGGGCCTCAGCCTGACCGGCGACGGCCTGCGCGACCTGTTCGACCCGCGCGTGCGGCGGGAGCGTTGAGCATGAGCGTCCTCGACATCCGCGACCTCAGCCTGTCGATCAGTTCGACGCCGATCCTGAAGAACGTCAGCCTGTCCGTCGCCCCCGGCGAAATCCTCGGCCTGGTCGGCGAGAGCGGCTCGGGCAAGTCGATGACCGCCTTGGCCGTGCTGGGCCTGACGCCGCCGCGCGCGACCATGACCGGCGAAATCCGCCTGAACGGCCAGCTTGTGTCCGGCGCCCCCGACGCCGCCCTCCAAAAGGTGCGCGGCCGCGACGTAGGCGTCATCTTCCAGGAGCCGATGACGGCCCTCAACCCCGTCATGACCATCGGCGATCAGGTCGCCGAAACGGTGCGCCTGCACAAGAAGGTGTCGCGCAAGGAGGCCCTCGCCGTCGCCCGCGCCGTGCTGGACCGCGTCGGCCTGCCCGCCGAGCGCTTTCCCCTGTCCCGCTATCCGCACGAGCTGTCAGGAGGCCAGAGGCAGCGCGTCGCCATCGCCATCGCCATCGCTCTGACGCCCAGGCTTCTGATCGCGGACGAGGCGACGACGGCGCTGGACGTGACGACGCAGGCTCAGGTTCTGGACCTGCTGAAGCGGCTGGTGCGCGAGGACGGCATGGGCCTGATCCTCATCACCCACGACCTGGCCGTCGTGGCCGAAACCGCCGACCGGCTAGCGGTGATGAAGGACGGCGAACTGGTCGAGGACGCCCCCGTCGCGCGCATCCAGACCGGGATGACGCATCCCTATTCGCAGCGCCTTTTGGCCAATGCTGTCCATGCCCCTACCCGCCGCAGCCGCCCACAGACTGACGCCGCCCCCGTGCTTCAGGTCGAGGGTCTGGTCCGCGAATACGGCGGCGCGCCTGTCCTGTTCGGCAAGTCCAGGTCCTTCCGCGCCGTCGATCAGGTCAGCCTGTCAATCCAGCCGGGCGAGAGCGTCGGTCTGGTCGGCGAGAGCGGCTGCGGCAAGTCCACCCTGCTGCGCGCCATCCTGGCGCTGGAGGCGCCGCAGGCGGGCCGCGTCCGGGTCAAGGGCCGCGACATCACCGCCGCACGCGGCGCCGCGCTCAAGACCATCCGTCGCGACATCCAGGTGGTGTTCCAGGACCCCTACGGCAGCTTCGATCCGCGCTGGAAGGTCAGCGATCTGGTGGCCGAGAACTTCCACCTATTGGACGCCAAGCCGTCGGCCGCCGAGGCCCGCCGCCGCGTCGATGAAATGCTGGAACGCGTCGGCCTGAACAGCGCCGCCGCCGACCGCTACCCGCACGAATTCTCGGGCGGCCAGCGCCAGCGCATCGCCATCGCCCGCGCCCTGATCACCGAGCCCTCGGTCATCTGTCTGGACGAGGCGGTGTCGGCCCTGGACGTCTCGGTCCGGGCCCAGGTGCTGGACCTGCTGGCCGATCTGTCGGATCGCCTCGGCCTGTCCTACCTCTTCGTCACCCACGACCTGACCGTGGTGCGGACCGTGACAGATCGTCTGCTGGTCATGCAGGCCGGACAGATCGTCGAACAGGGCGAGACCTCCGCCGTCTTCGCCGCGCCTTCGCACCCCTATACGCAGAAACTTCTGGCGGCGACGCCGGATCTGGTCCGCAATCACGCTCTGGAAAAGGAAACCGCCGGATGAACCGTAGAACCGTCCTCGGCTCGGCCCTGATCGGCGCCGCCGCCTCCGCCGCCGGCGTCGCCAGCGCCAGACCGGCAGCGCAGTCCGCCGCCCGCGCCCAAAGCCAGGCTTCGGGCCGCACCGGCCCGCTGAACCTGATCACGGATGTCGAGGGCATTCAGATCGGTCAGGCCCATGACGCGGGCGTCCGTACCGGCGTCACCGTCATCCTGGCCGAAAAGCCCGCCGTCGCCGCCGTGGACGTGCGCGGCGGCGGTCCCGCCGGGCGCGAGACCGACGTGCTGAAGCCCGAAAACCTGGTGCAGGAGGTGGACGCCATCGTCCTGTCGGGCGGGTCGGTTTACGGTCTGGCCTCCGGCGACGGCATCGCCGCCTGGATGGGTATGCGCGGACGCGGCTACGGCATGGGCGGCGCGCCCGGTGTGCCGCCCTCGCCCATCGTCCCGACCGCCTGCCTCTATGACCTGGCCAATGGCGGGAACAAGAACTGGGAAATGGATCCCCCCTATCGCCGCCTCGCCGTCGAGGCGCTGGAGGCGGCGGGCGACCGCTTCGACCTCGGCACCGCCGGCGCCGGCTATGGCGCCGAGGCGGGCGCGCTGAAGGGCGGCATCGGTTCGGCCTCCGCCCTGATGGCCAACGGCTGGACCGTCGGCGCCATCGTGGCGGTCAACAGCGTCGGCGCCGTGGTGGCGCCGGGCGGCAAGACCTTCTGGGCCGCGCCGTTCGAGATCGGCGACGAGTTCGGCGGCATGGGCTCGGCCGGCCTCGCCGCCTCGGCCGAGGACTGGGGCCTGTCGAAAGGCCGCGCCCGTCCGCGCGAAAACACCACCATCGCCTGCATCGCCACCGACGTGGCCCTGACCCGCGTGGAGTGTCAGCGTCTGGCGATCATGGCCCAGGACGGCATGGCCCGCGCCATCCGCCCCAGCCACGCCCCCTTCGACGGCGACACCCTGTTCTGCCTGTCGACCGGCAAGAAGGTCATCGACAACCCGGCCATGCGTCAGGTCGCGGTGGCGCAGCTCGGCAATGTCGCCGCGGACGTGCTGGCCCGCGCCATCGCCCGCGGCGTCTATCACGCCGCCAACTACGAAGGTCAGACCGGCCAGACCTGGCGGGAGCTGTAAGCCCTCGCCCGGCGGCTGGGGGATCTACAGCCAGTCGTCGCTGCCGATCGGGGCGCCGGGGGGAATGGGCTGAACCGCCCGCTCCCCTTCGGTCAGGGCTTTCAGATCCTCGACCGGCCCGGTCAGCAGCCCGCCCAGATAGGCGCACTGGGCCGTCTCCAGCCGGTCGCCACGGCAGCGTTTCAACTGCTCGCCAAAGCGCCGCGCATGGTCTCGCACCACGCCTTGGGCCGTCGACGACAGGTCCTTGCCCTGGATCAGGGTCGCCAGACCGGCGACGTAACGCGCGCGCACCGCACGACGCAGCTCCATCTGGCGCGGACTGAGCGCAACGCCGCCGCCAACCGTCGCCGCCACGCGATCCAGCGTCTCGGGCAGGCCCAGTTGCCCCTCATCGCGACGCTGCTGCTCGACCAGGCGGTTCAGACGTTCGGGCGCCAGCAGGGATTCGAACACCACCTCCGAGGCCGTCGCCGCCGCCGAGGACGGGTCGAACACGGCGTCGGTCTTGCCCGCAAACAGTTCGATGTCGGTCTGGCGATCACTATTGCCTGACTGACCCGACGACAGCAGGTCGATCAAGAGATCGCGCAGATCCAGCGCCTCGGGCGACAGGGCCTGCATCAGGGCGCCCAGCGCCGCGCGCTGGCGTTCGGCGGGCACGACCTCCGCGGTCTCGTTCCCATCGCCCTTGACCGCATAGCGGTAGTCCACCCCCGCGATCAGGCGCGCCACCGCCGTCGTCTGATAGCGGTGATAAAGGTAGATGGGCACGATCACCCTTTGCAGGTCCGCCGCCGCCGCGCCGTCGGGGATGTTGTCGAGGCCGAAACGGTCCAGCGCGATCTTGCGCACCGCCATGACGTTGGCGAACTCGGCCACCGGATCCGTCCCGTTGTCCCACATGGCGCTGTAGGGCTGGGCCCCGCCCAGCGCCCGCGTGTCGCTGTCCGAAACGAAGCGATACCCCTTGGCCTGAGAGTCGGCCGCCAGGGCGGCGCGGCGTGCGACCGGATCCTGCCCCGGCGCGTCCCCATACAGCCAGTCCACCACGTATCGGTCCCAGGCCCCGACCCCGGTCGTATAGGCGCGACTGAAGTCCAGACGATCGCCGTCAGCGATCACCCAGGGGGCCGGATAATCCATGACCGAGGCGCGATCCTCATAGGTCGAAGCGGCGAAGTTGTGAGCGATGCCCAGGGCGTGACCGATCTCGTGCGCCGACAGGTGGCGCAGGCGCTGATAGGCCAGACGGTCGGGGTCGTCCTCGCCCCCCGTGCCGCTGCGGTCGGCGCCGACCAGGCCCTCGAAGATCATCTTGTCCTGACGGTCCCGCAGCGAGCCCAGTTGCACCACCCCTCGCACGATCTCTCCGGTGCGCGGATCATTGACGCTGGTGCCCGTGGACCAGCCGCGCGTCTCGCGGTGGACCCAGGAAACGATGTTGTAGCGCGCGTCCATCGGGTGCGCGCCCTTGGGCAGCAGCTCCACGCGAAAGGCGTCCACGTAGCCTGCGCGATCAAAGGCTTGCGCCCACCAATTGCCGCCGTCGATCAAGGCCTCACGGATGGCTTGGGGCGCGGCGCGGTCCACATAGAAGACAATGGGCTTCTTCACCGTCGAGCGCGCGGCGGTCGGATCGGTCTTCTCCAGACGGAAGCGGCGCGCCAGACGGCTGACCACCGGCTGATCCAGATCGGCGGCGAAATCCGTCACCAGAATCTGGGCCGAGGTGCCGGAGCGCGGATCGTGCGGCACGCTGACGAACCCGTCGTCGGGCAACCGTATGAAGGAATGGCGCACGGCGATGGTCACCGAGCGGGGATCCGGCGCCACCCGCGACAACTCCATGCCCGGTTCGTCGCTGGTGAAAGTCTGGACGCTCTGGAACTCGACGTTGTCGGGGAAGACCAGGGTCTGATCGAGATCGAGATAGCCCAGCGTCGGCGCCGCCTTGAACGTGCCCTGCCGCCCGCGCTTCAACCGTGCGGCGGCGTTGACCGCATCGCGTTCGAGAAAGCTGGACAGGTCCACCGTGACCGAGCCGTCGGCGTGGGTCTCGGCGACATCGGTCGCCCAGATCACCGACGGGGCGAACGAGGCCGTCACGGCGTTCTGCTGGTCCGCCCCGGCGCCGACGGCGCGAAAGCGGTTGTTCTCGAACCGCGCCAGAACGCGGTTGCCGACCTTCTGGAAGGCGATGATCTGGGTCTGGCCCAGACCCGAACGGTCCAGCCCGACCCCGTCCATGCCCAGACCCGCAGACAGGCCGGGCTGATAGAGGTAGCGGCCCAAAACCCCGCCTTCGTCCGGCGCCGGCAGTCGCACCAGAACCTTGCCCTTCTCGCGATCCACACGGACGCCGAACGGCCCCTCCTGGAAGGCGGCGCTCGCAGCGGGACGCCCGCTAGCCGTCTGAGCCATGACGGGCCCGGCGCCCGCGACCAGAACCAGGCTGGCGACGCTCGCCAGCAGAATTTCGCGCACCATAGGCCGCCCCCGCGGTTGACTGAAACTGAACGGCTTACTGGACGCCCAGCGCCAGGGCGTCGGGCCGACGCGTGTCCGCCGCGCCCAGGAATCGATCGCCCTCGATCATGATGGACTGGGTGCTGCCCATTGTCATGGATGGACGAACGGTGTGGCCGCGCGCCTCCAGCAGGCGTTCGACGTCGGGCGAGAAGCCGCCCTCCAGTTCCAGCGGACTGTCGCCGCCGCCCTGGTTCAGGCGCGGGCGCATGGCCGCCTCGGCGATGTTCAACTGATGGTCGATGACGTTGGAAATCAGCTGCACCATGGTGGCGATGATGTAGCCGCCGCCCGGCGTGCCGGTGACCAGCCAGGGCTTGTCGTCATCGAACACGATCATCGGCGTGATGGTCGAGCCCAGACGCTTGCCCGGCGCTGGCGAGTTTGGCTCGCCCCGCGTCCCCCACGAGAAGTTGTCGAGCGAGTTGTTCAGCAGGATGCCGGTCCCGACCGGGGCGACATGCGCGCCATAGGAGTTGGACAGGGTGTAGGTGTTCGACACCGCATTGCCGTGAGCATCGGCCACCGAATAGTGGGTCGTGTCCTGGCTCTCATACGGATAGGGGTTGCCCTCCGGGATGTCGGCGGCGGCCAGCGAACGATCCATCTGGATCAGTTTGACCCGTTCGGCGGCGAATTCCTTGCTGGCGAGACCTTGCGCGGGCGTCGTCCACTGCGGCGCGCCTCCGATCAGGCGGCGGTCCGACGAGACGATCTTCATCGCCTCGGAAATCAGATGCAGGCTGTCGACGCTGCCCCAGCGCAGTTCGCGCATGGGGAAGTGCTCCAGCAGGTTCAGCCCCTCGGCCACGCTGACGCCCGAAGCGGTCGGCGGCATGTAGGCGATGCGGTGATCGCGATAGGTGGACCAGATCGGCGCGGTCACGTCGGCGCGGTAATCGGCCATGTCCTGCGCATCCATGATGCCGCCGCGCGCCTGCACGCCCTCGACGATCTTCTTGGCCAACTCGCCGCGATAGAAGGCGTCTGCTCCGCCCTGCTGCACCTGACGCAGGCTCCACGCCAGTTGCGGCTGCTTGAACAGTTCGCCCGCGCGATAGGGCGTGCCGTCGGCCTTCAGATAGGCTTCGCGCGCGCCGGGGTCGGTGGCCAGAACCGTGGCGCGGCCGGCGGTGGCGTCCGCTTCGCCGTCCGACAGGATCACGCCGTCCTCGGCCAGCTTGACCGAAGGCGCCACTACCTGGGCCCAGGTCAGGGCGCCGAACCGCTTGTGCGCCTCCCACATGCCCGCGACCGTGCCGGGCACCGAGACGTTTCGGAAGCTGGAGGGGGCGCGGCGGTCGAACTTGCCGCTGTCGTCCAGCAGGAAGTCCGGCGTCGTGGCGCGCGGCGCCGTGCCGTAATAGTTGATGGCGATGTCCTGGGCCGGGCGGTCCGCCGTCGCCGCCATGTGCACGATCATATAGCCGCCGCCGCCGATATTGCCCGCGCGCGGCAGGGTCACCGCCTCGGCGAAGGCCACGGCCACGGCCGCGTCCACGGCGTTGCCACCCTGCTTCAGGATATCCACCCCGACCTGGGTCGCCAGCGCGCTCTGGCTCACCACCATGCCGCCCCGCCCGATCGTCGGGCTGTGGATCTGGCCGTAGTTGACGATGTCGCCGCCGCTGCCGACCGCTGGCCGGGTCTGGACCGGGGCCTGCTGCGCCAGGGCGGGCGCCGCCGCAATCAAGGCCGCCGCCGCGACCGCCAGAACTGTCAGATGAGAACGCATAGCCACCCCGTCACAATTCGCATGATTTCATCCGACGACGGGACGAAAGCTTAAACTCACATCACATGCCGACGCATCTGATCGAGCGATAGCATTGCTCAAATGACGAACTCAAGGGTGATTAAAAGTGATTACCTTGCCCATTATATTGAATAACAGCAATATTTAACCTGAAACGGTTGACGGCGGGATTGTGTCCGTTTCTAGTCCTGACTGAGGGGAAAGCTCCGGGTCAGACGCAGTTCACTTCAATCGCGCATTCCGGGACGGACGCCTCGCGCCTGAAAAACCGCCGCCAAGCGAACATCGGGGATGCCGGGTTCGATGACCACCAACGGGGACTACCAGACCATGCGTGAAGCCTTCGCTCGTCGAAGCCTGAAGACGGCCATGTTGGCCACCACGGCGTTGTTCGGCGCCGCCACGGGCGCCGTCGCCCAGGACGCTCAGGAGCCGCAGGCCACACAGGTCGACGAGATCGTCGTCGTCGGCTCGCAGATCCGCGGGGCCAAGGTGACGGCGGCCCTGCCCGTGTCCGTGGTCAACGAAGAGCAGATCCTGGCGGTCGCCGCGACGTCGGGCGACGACCTGATGCGGTCCATTCCCCAGATGGGCGACGTGACGTTCAACTCGGCCTACCTGCCGGCCAGCTCGAACTCGGCGCGCGGCGACACCAGCTCGGTCAACCTGCGCAGCCTCGGCATCGGCAACACCCTGGTGCTGCTGAACGGCCGTCGCGTCGTCGGGCACCCGACCAGCCAGGCCAACGAACACCTGGTCCCGGTTCTGACCTACAACACCAACGCCATTCCGGTGACCGGTCTGCGGCGCCTGGAGGTGCTGCGCGACGGCGCTGCGGCCATCTACGGCGCCGATGCGGTGGCTGGCGTGATCAACACCGTACTGCGCGACGACCTGAACGGCCTGACCGTCTCGGCCCAGTACGGCGGGGCCGAAGGCACCGGCATGCGTGAAACCAACTTCAGCGCCTATGGCGGTCGCGACTTCAACGACGGACGAGGCAATCTCTCGGCCTTCCTGAACTATGACCATCGCACCGAACTGTCGACGACGGATCAGGACTACACGGCGTCGCTGGACAAGCGCCCGTTGTTCGCCGGCACCGGCTATGAAACCGCCACCACGCTTAACAGCCGCTCGTCCCTGACGGCCTGGGGCCTGTTCCGCCCCACCGGCGGCACGGTGCGCCTGCCCGGCGCCACGTCCAACCTGACAGCCTTCAGCACGCAACCGTCGAGCTTCGCCGGCTGCAGCGCCGCGCTGGGCTCCGGTCTGTGCCTCAAGTCCGGCACCGCAATCGATTCGCGCCTCTATTCGGACTCGGCCGCCCAGGGCGTCAGCGTCATGCCCAAGGTCGAACGGCTCAACGTCTTCCTGAACGGCAAGTATCGGCTGAACGACAGCGTCGAGGCCTTCGGCGAGCTGGGCTATTATCAGGCGGAAACGACTGCCTATCAGGCGCCGATCAGCACCCTGTCGTCGATCGTCCTGACCATTCCCAAGACCAATTTCTACAACCCGTTCGGGGCCACAACCCTGCCGGGGGGCGCGGCCAATCCCAATCGACTGCCAGGCATCACCGCCCCCGCCGGCGGCGTCGACCTGCTGCTCAGCGGCTATCGCTTCGACGACCTCGGCCCGATCGAGGTCAACGTCACCAACAAGCAGTACCGCGTCCTGGGCGGCCTGCGCGGAGAGTTCGCCGGCTGGGACTGGGAAAGCGCCCTCCTTTATTCCGAGGCCAGCGCCGAGGACATCAGCGACAACGTCTCGACCACGGCTCTGCAGAAGCAGCTCGCCCTGTCGACGCCCGACGCCTACAACCCCTTCAACGGCGGCGATCTGAACAATCCCAGCTTCGGCGACGGCACGCCTAGCAGCCAGGCCGCGCTCGACGCCATCCGCCAGAAATTGCGGCGCTACACGGAAACCAGCCTGGCGCTGTGGGACTTCAAGGTGTCGCGCCCCGATCTCTTCACCCTGCCCGCCGGCGACCTGGGCATGGCGGCCGGCGTCGAAGCTCGTCGCGAGACCCAGCTGGACGACCGCGACGCCCGGATCGACGGAACCATCACCTTCACCGACGCCTCGGGCGCGGTCTATGGCGACCTGATCAACTCGTCGATGAACCCGGACACCGAGGGCGACCGCACGGTCTACTCGGCCTACGCTGAACTGGCCGTGCCCATCATCTCGCCCGAGATGAACATCCCGTTCGTACGAAATCTGGAAGCCCAGATCGCCGGTCGTTACGAGCACTATTCGGACTTCGGCGACATCGCCAAGCCCAAGGTCGCCGTGGCCTGGGACCTGGCCGAAGGCCTGCGGCTGCGCGGTTCCTGGGCCCAGGGCTTCCGCGCCCCCAACCTGGAGCAGATCAACGCCAGCATCGTCACCCGCTCGAACAGCAGCACCGACTGGACCTATTGCGAGGCGCTGACCCGGCGCACCGCGATCGCCGGCCTGGGCAGCTGCGTCAGCCCGACGATCCGCCCCGGCTTCTCGGACGCCGCCTCGGTCAACACCGCCCGCATCCGCCGCAACGTCGCCGAGCAACGCGCTGGCAACCCCGACCTGCAGCCGGAAGAGTCCGAAACCCTGTCGTTCGGCACGGTCATCCAGCCCGACTTCACCCCGGCCCAACTGGGCGACTTCACCATCACGATCGACTGGTGGAACGTGAAGCAGACCGGCATGGTCGGCGTCTTCCGCGGTCAGAACGCCCTGACGCTGGACTACCTGCTGCGCAAGCAGGGCAGCTCCAATCCGAACGTGGTCCGCGCCGCGCCGACGCCGGAAGACGTAGCCATCTTCGCCGGCACCGGCCTGCAGGCCGCTGGCGAAATCCTCTACGTCAAGGATCTGTACGACAACCTCCAGCCTCAGGAAGTCGAGGGTGTCGACCTCGGCGTCATGTGGAGCCTGCGCGGCACCCGGATGGGCGACTTCAACGTCAATCTGAGCGTCTCGCACCTGCTGAAATACTATCTGGAGCCCTCGCCGGGCGTTCAGGCCCTCATGGAGGCCAAGGCCCGGGGCGAGATTGATCCGGTCGTCGCCTTCAGCGGCAGCGCGGGCGATCTGGTCCGCTCGGGCGGGCGTCCCGAGTGGAAATGGTCCGGCACGGCGACCTGGCGCTATCAGAACATCACTGTCGGCGCCTACACCACCTACATCGGCAGCGTCGATCAGGACACGCTCACCAACGCCGCCGGCGAGGTCTGGACCGTCGACTCGCAGATCACCGGAAACCTGTATGGCGAATACGAGTGGGAAGACGGCCGCATGAGCGGAACCGCCATCCGCATCGGCGTGCGCAACCTGACGGACGAGGCGCCGCCTCTGGCCGTGGACGGCTACCTCGGCACCGTTCACCAGCCCTACGGCCGCTACTGGTACGCCAGCGTCCGCAAGTCGTTCTGACCTGACGAACCGATCCAGGGCGGGAGGCGCGACGTCGCCTCTCGCCCTTCCGACTATTCTGATGCCCTTGTGGAGTTCCTGATGAAACCCGTCTCGATGCGCGTGCTGGCCGTGGCCGCCGCCCTGGCCAGCGTCGCCGTTCTTCCGGCGCAGGCGGCCGAACTGTCGCCCCAGGCCCGGGCCCAGATCACCGGTGCAGTCGAGCGCAACCAGCCTGCCCTGGACCACGCCGCGCTCGAAATCTGGAAGTTCGCCGAGCTGGGCTACCAGGAGACTCAGAGCTCCGCACTCCTGCAAGGGCAACTGACCGAGGCGGGCTTCCAGGTCACGCCCGGCATCGCCAACGAGCCGACCGCCTTCCTGGCCAGCTTCAAGAACGGCGACGGCCCGGTCATCGCCGTGCTGGCCGAGTACGACGCCCTGCCCGGCCTGTCGCAGACCCTGAACCCGATGCAGGAATCCGCTGGGGGCCACGCCGGTCACGGCTGCGGTCACAACCTGTTCGGCGCGGCCTCCGTCCATGCCGCCATCGCGGTCAAGGACTGGATGGTCGCCAACAACATCAAGGGCGAACTTCGGGTCTATGGCACCCCCGCCGAGGAAGGCGGTTCGGGCAAGGTCTACATGGTCCGCGACGGCCTGTTCGACGACGTTGACGTGGCCGTCCACTGGCATCCCGGCAACGTCAACAGCGCCCGCCAGGGCGACACCATGTCCAATGTCTCGGGCAAGTTCCGCTTCTACGGCGTCTCGTCCCACGCCGCTGCGGCGCCCGACAAGGGTCGCTCGGCCCTGGACGGGGTCGAGGCCATGAACGCCATGGTCAACCTGATGCGCGAACACGTGCCTGACCGCACCCGCATCCACTACGCCATCACCGACGGGGCCAAGGCCCCCAACGTCGTCCCGGCCTTCGCCGAGAGCTACTACTATGTCCGCCACAACGACCCGCAGATCGTTCGCGACGTGCTGGAACGGGTGAAGAAGGCGGCTGAGGGCGCGGCGCTGGGCACCGGCACCCGCGTCGAGTTCGAGGCTATCGGCGGCGTCTATTCCATGCTGCCGAACGAGGCCCTGATGAACGTCATGGACCGCAATCTGCGCCATGTCGGCGGCATCACCTGGACGCCCGAGGAAGTCGCCCTGGCGACCGAGATCCAGAAGACCCTGCCGACCAAGCCCGACCTGGCCAGCGTCGGTCAGATCGAACCGGCCGTGATCGGCGGCGACTTCGGCGGCTCGACCGACGTTTCCGATGTGTCCTGGGTCACGCCGACGGTCGGCCTGTCCACCGCCACCTTCGTCCCCGGCTCGGCCGGCCACAGCTGGCAGAACGTCGTGGCGGCCGGTTCGACCATCGGCCTGAAGGGCGCCCATCTGGCCGCCAAGACCCTGGCCCTGACCACCGCCGAACTGTTCCAGAGCCCTGACACCATCGCGGCGGCCAAGGTCGAGTTCGAACGCCGTCGCGGCCCGGACTTCCAGTATCAGGCCCTGCTCGGCGACCGCGCTCCAGCGCTCAACTACCGCGACTGAAGCGCCACTTCATCACCAGCACCCCGGCCGCCATGATCAACGCGCAGGCGTTGGCCACGGCGACCGGCCAGGCGCCGATCATCACGCCATAGGCGGTCCACAACAAGAAGCATGTGACGGTCAGCGAATAGGTTTTCAGCGAGACGCATGAGGCGTCTCGCGTTTTCCAGATCTTGATCATCTGGGGCGCGAAACTTGTGATCGAACATAGGGCCGCCGCCGTACCCACGACATTGGCGACCAAGGCGCTCACGATCGGGCCTTTGCGGACGCTCGCCTGGCGGTTCGCGCCTTCGGGGGCTGTTCGGCCTCGATCTCATCAGCCCGCGCAGCCGGCTTGCCCTTGATCGCCTGCGCCGGCTTGCCCGCATGGATCGCCAACGCCCGCTGTTCAACCTCCGCGAGGATCAGGGCCAGTTCCTTGTCCGTCAGGTGTTCGATGCCGATGAAACGGGCGTCGGCCTTCCTGACCGCATAGATCAGCTCGTCCATCTTGGCGTGCATGGCGGCCGCGTCGCGGTTCTGGGTGTTCTGGATCAGGAAGACCATCAGGAAGGTGATGATGGTCGTGCCGGTGTTGATCACCAGTTGCCAGGTCTCATTGAACTGAAAGACCGGCCCGGTCGCCGCCCACACTAGGACCAGCAACAGACAGGCGATAAAGGTCCACGGACGGCCGGTGATCTTGGCCGTCGCATTGGCGAAATGGTTGAACAGCTTTTCCATTCCGGCGGAACGGCGGCGCTTGCCGCTTGTTCCGCCGGGACAGGATCAGGCTATTTGTCTGCTTCAGGCGCGCGCGCGCCGATGGTGCGGTCCAGGAAGTCGAGGTAGGTGCGCCACAGGTGAAGCTGGCGATCATTGCCGCGCACGCCGTGGCGCTGCCCCGGATAGAGCATGGTCTCGAAGGGAATGCTCTTTTCCTGCAGGGCGTTCAGCACCCGCGTGGTGTTCTCGAAGATGACGTTGTCGTCGGCCATGCCGTGCAGCAGCAGCAGACGCCCGGTCAGGTTGTCGAGACGGCCCAGCACGTCGGAGGCGGCATAGCCTTCCACATTGGCTTGCGGCGTCGACATGTAACGCTCGGTGTAGGCGGTGTCGTAGAGGCTCCACTCGGTCGGCGGCGCACCGGCCAAGGCCGAGGCCAGACCCATCTTCGGCTCGGTCAGGGCCATCAGGCTCATGAAGCCGCCATAGGACCAGCCCATCATGGCGATGCGGCTGTCGTCGACGTAGGGCAGCGACCGCAGATAGTCAGCGGCGATGACCTGATCCTCGATCTCGGGCTGGCCCATCTTCAGATAGAGGGCCTGCTTGAAGGCGGCCGATCGATCGCCCTCGCCCCGATTGTCCATGCGGAAGACGATATAGCCGGCCTCGGTCAGAAGCTGGTTGGTCGCGCCCTGCCAGGCGTTCTTGACCCCGCCGCCCGACGGGCCGCCGTAAACCTGCATGACGACCGGATAGGTCTTGGTCGGGTCAAAGCCCGGCGGCGTGGTCATCTGCCACATCAGCGTCTCGCCGTGGCTTTGCAGCGTGCCGAAGGTCGGTTTCTGCTGGCGCTCCGCATAGGGCCAGAAGGGGTGGCCGGGCTGCAGCCTGTTCTCTTCGATCCAGCGCACACGCGCTCCGTCGATCGAATAGAGGGCCGACTGGGCCGGGGTGTTCACGTCGGTATAGTTGCCGACATAGGCCGTGCCGGTGCGGTTGACCGAAGCGCTCCACCAGCCGCCGCGCGGGGTGATTTCGGTGGGCGTCACGGTCCGCTTGTAGCTGGCGCGGAACAGCTGCTGCTCGATCGGATATTCCTTGCCGTCGCGCATCGAGGCGGTGAAGAAGACCTCGCCCGTCGCCTCGTTGACGCCTTCCAGCGACTTGACCGGATAGTCGCCGCGCGTGATCGCGCGCAGGCGACGACCGTCCCGGGTGTGGAGGTAAAAGTGCTTCCAGCCGCTCTCTTCCGAAGCCCAGATGAAGTCGCCGTTCGTCAGCGGCTTGAAGTCATGGTTCAACGGCACCCAGGCGTCCGAGCGCTGGGTGACGATGACGCGGCTGGCGCCGGTAGCCGGATCGACGCTCAACAGATCCAGGGTCTTCTGGTCGCGCGACAGGCGCTGGACGTACATGGTCCGCCCGTCCTTGGCCCAGTTGACGCGGCCCAGATAGATGTCGGTATTCGCGCCCAGGTCGACCTTGACCCGCTTGCCGGCCTGAACGTCCTGCACATAGAGCTCGACCACGGCGTTGGGACGCCCCGCGCGCGGGTAGCGCTGCTCGATCACGGATGCGCCGCCCCCGGTGATGTCCAGGCGCGGAATGACGTCGACCTGGGTTTCGTCCGTGCGTTGGAGGGCGATGAAGCGCTCGTCCGGGCTCCACCAGTAGCCGGTGTCGCGATCCAGCTCTTCCTGGGCGATGAACTCCGCCGTGGCCCAGGTGATCAGGCCGTCGCCGTCGCTGGTGATCGCCTGCTCGGCGCCTGACGCCAGATTGATAACAACCAGATCCTGATCTCGCACGAAGCTGACGAAGGAGCCCTTGGGCGAGACCTTGGCGTCGATCTCGTCCGCCGTGGTTTCCGTCAGACGACGCACCGAACCATCGGCGCGGTTGGCCAGGAAGATGTCGCCTTCCAGCGGCGCCAGGATGTAGCGCCCCTGTTCGTCCCACGAATACTCGACCACGCCGCGCTGGCTGATGCGCATGCGCTCGCGCCGCGCCTTCTCAGCCTCGGACAGTTCGCCGGCGTCGGGCGCCAGGGCGCGGGCGTCGATCAGCTTGAACGGCTCGCCGCCCTTCACCGGCGCGGCCCACAGGTCCAGCACGTCCACGTCGTCCTCGCGCGAACGCAGGAAGGCGAGCAGTTCGCCGTCCGGCGACAGGCTGACGCCCTTGGCCACCGGCCCGGACAGAGACGGATTGGCGAAGACCCGCTCGACCGTCAGGATCGAAGACGCCGGCGCCGTTGCGGCAGGGGGCGTCACGGGCTGGGGAGAGGATTGGGCGAAGGCCGAGGTCGCAGCCATCAGGATCGTCGAAGCAAGAAGAAATGTGCGCATGGCGGCGAAGCTAGAGACGGAATCCGCCGCCGTCATCCGCAAATCTGCACGTCTGCGACGCCCGCGAGCCTTTCGCATTCGCCCGTGACGGCCTAGGTAGTCGCCATGTCCGACGCCTCCCCTTCCGCGCCGCCCGCCAAGGCCAGCCCCTTCCACGACCTCGAGGTCCTGTGGGTCCGCCACTGGAACGATCAGCTGTTCAGCTTCGGTCTGAAACGCCCTGAGGACTTCCGTTTCCGTTCGGGCGAGTTCGTCATGATCGGCCTGCCCGGCGAGGATGGCGGCAAGCCGGTGCTGCGCGCCTATTCCATCGCCAGCCCCTTCTGGGCGGAGGAACTCGAGTTCTTCTCGATCAAGGTCGAGGATGGCCCGCTGACCTCGCGCCTGCAGAAGATCGTCGCGGGCGACAGCGTTCTGATGGGCAAGAAGCCGACCGGCACCCTGGTGCTGGACGCCCTGACCGGCGGCGAGCGCCTGTGGCTGATCGGCACCGGCACGGGCCTGGCGCCCTGGTTGTCCGTGGCGCGCGATCCCGAGACCTATTCGCGCTTCAAGCAGGTCATCGTCTGCCACACCGTGCGCAACGTCGCCGACCTGGCCTATCGCGATTTCTTCAGTCACGAGATCCACGACGATCCGCTGATCGGCGACGAGGCCCGGGCGCAGCTGACCTATTATCCGACCGTGACGCGCGAGCGTTTCGAGACCCCGGGCCGCATCACCGACCGCATCAAGTCGGGCGACGTCTTCGCCGACCTGCAACTGCCCATCGGCTTCTCACCCAACAGCGATCGCGTCATGCTGTGCGGCTCGATGGCCATGATCAAGGAAACCGGCGAACTGCTGGAATCCTACGGCCTGAAAGAAGGCTCGAACGCCGAGCCCGGCGACTATGTTCTGGAGCGCGCCTTTGTCGGCTGATCTAATGACCGCCCCTCGCACCGTCGCCATCGACGAGCGCAAGGCCCCGGAAGACTGCGCCACCATGCTCGACGTGCGTCAGGGCGTGGATGCGCTGGACCGGGCTCTGGTGACGCTTCTGGCCGAGCGTCAGCGCTACATGGACGCCGCCGCCCGCATCAAGCCGAACCGCGACGCCGTCTTCGACCAGGCCCGCATCGACGATGTGGTGACAAAGGTCCTGGCCGCCGCCCAACCCGCCGGCCTGTCGCCCGACATCGCCGAGCCGGTCTGGCGCCTGCTGATCGACCGCTGCATCGCCCACGAGTTCGCCCGGTTCGACCAGACGCGAGGCTGACGCCCCGCCTTCAGCCCTTCAGGCTCCTCAAGGCCAGTTCGTGCCGATAGGCGGCGATGTCGGTCAACACGGCGTCCAGGGCCGTCCTGACCCGCTCCAGGCCGGCGGGCGCCAGGGTCTGGTCGCCATGCTCGACCTCGGCGCAGACTGCGGCCAGGTCACGTGCGCCAATCCCCGCGCCCGCCCCCCGGATAGTGTGCACCGCATCGCGCCATCCTTCGGACGTGGCGTCGAGCATGGGCGACCACAGGACGGCCTGCTGCACAAACAGCCCCAACACCTCTTCCGTGATGTCGTCCAGGCCGCCGGTCATGGTTTCAAGGACGGTGAAGTCCACCGCCCCCGTCAGATCACGCGCCGCCATCAGGCTTCGCCGCTCTTGGCCAGACGCGCGTTGCGCGACGACCACAGCAGATAGATGGCCAGGCCGCCCAGGTTCCACAGCAGGAAATAGAGCTGTGTCGAGGCCTTCAGGCTGAAGAAGAAGATGATGCAGCCCACGATGGCCACGCCGCCGACCAGCCACCATAGCGGCGCCTTGAACTTGCGCTCGCGGTTCGGCTCACGCACCCGCAGCACGATCAGGCTGACGCCCACGGCCATGAAGGCCATCAGGGTGCCGGCGTTCGCCAACGATGCGAGTTCGTCCAGACGCATGATGCCGGCCAGAACGGCCACGACGATGGCGGTGAAGATCGTCACCACCGTCGGCACGCCTCGGTTCGAGATCCGGGCCAGACGGTTGGGCAGCAGGCCGTCGCGCGCCATACCCAGGAAGATCCGGCTCTGGCCGAACAGGAAGGCCAGCAACACGGTCGGCAGGGCGACGACGGCGGCCGCCGCGATCCACTGGGCGGCGACGCCCTGGCCGAGACCGCGCATGATGTGGGCCAGAGGCTCAGGGCTGTCGGCGAAGGACGACACTGGGGCCGCGCCGATCGCCGCCGCGGCAACGGCGATATAGAGGACGGTGCAGATCACCATCGAACCAACAATGCCGATGGCCAGGTCGCGCTCGGGCTTCTTGGTCTCCTCCGCCGCCGTGGCGATGGCGTCGAAGCCATAGAAGGCGAAGAAGATGATGGCCGCCGCAGTCATGACCCCCGTCTGAACGAAGGGCGCGCCGAAACCGTGCGGCATGAAGGGCGTGAAGTTGGCGGCGTCGAAGCGCGGTAGGGCGATGGCGACGAAGGCCACCAGGGCGGCGATCTTGATCACGACCAGCACCGCGTTCAGCGTGGCGCTTTCCCTGGTGCCCATCAGCAGAAGACCGGTCACCACGGCGATGATGAAGACGGCAGGCAGGTTGATCAGGCCGCCCTCGACGTGGGGCCCGACCGTCAGGGCCAGCGGCAGGTCGATACCCATGCCCGCCAGGAAGGGAATGGCGTAGCCCGACCAGCCCACGGCCACCGCCGACACCACCAGCGAATATTCCAGGATCAGGCTCCACCCCACGACCCAGGCGAAGATCTCGCCAAGCGCGGCGTAGGAATAGGTGTAGGCGCTGCCCGAGGCGGGCATGATGGTCGACAACTCGGCGTAGGCTAGTGCGGCGCAGGCGCAGACCAGACCCGCCAGGGCGAAGCTGATCAGCACCGCGGGACCGGCCAGTCCGGCGCCGACCCCGATCAGGGTCAGGATGCCGGTGCCGACAATGGCGCCGACGCCCAGAGCCATCAGGTGCGGCCAGCTCAGCGTCTTCTTCAACGCCGGCCCCGTGTGCGGAGCGAGCATCGCATCGATCGAGCGTCGACGGTTCCAAAACGCCATATCTACGTTTCCCCTTGGCCGCATCTGCCGGCGGCTGATTCCGGCCGGACCTTAGCGCGCGGGACAAACTTTAGAAAATGCCGCAATCAACGCTTGCGCCTCCGCTGCTTCCTGAGTAATAGGAGCGCCCTTCGGGCAACCTCTACGGGTCGCCGCGAAGACCGGCGCCGCACCAACGGCGCAGACGACGGTACGGGTGATTAGCTCAGTTGGTAGAGCAGCTGACTCTTAATCAGCGGGTCGTAGGTTCGAACCCTACATCACCCACCATCGTCCTCTTTTTCCTGTTTCGACAACATAGCCCGACCACAGGACGCTGACGCGCTCGTCGCTGCGTAGCTGACGTGCGCCCTTGCCTCTTTCCAAGACGCATTGTCGCAGGCAGGAAGGACTGGCGCTCCCTTCCCTTCTGCTGGTGTTTCCCCATGCCTTCTGGACTGATGGCCCTGATCGACGACGTCGCGGGCATCGCCAAACTGGCCGCCGCCTCCATCGACGACATCGGCGCCGCCTCTAGCAAGGCCGCGACCAAGGCCGCAGGGGTCGTGGTCGACGACGCCGCCGTGACGCCGAAATACGTCACCGGCCTGTCGCCCAGCCGCGAACTGCCCATCATCGGCAAGATCGCCGTTGGCTCCATCCGCAACAAGCTGCTGCTGATCCTGCCGGTCGCCCTGCTGCTGACCGCCTTCGCCCCCTGGGCCATCACCCCGCTGCTGATGTGCGGGGGAGCCTATCTGTGCTTCGAGGGCGCGGAGAAGGTGATGGAGATGTTCGGCGGCCACGACGCCGAGGAAAAACCCGTGAGCGACGACCCGGCCCATCTGGAGGCCGCCACGGTGTCCGGCGCGGTTCGCACGGATCTGATCCTGTCCGCCGAGATCATGACCATCGCCCTCGCCGACGTCTCCAACGCGCCCCTTCTTACGCAGGCGGGCGTCCTGATCGTCGTGGGCTTGGCCATGACGGTCGCGGTCTATGGCGCGGTGGGCCTGCTGGTGAAGCTGGACGACATCGGCCTGCACATGGCCGAGCGTCCCTCAAGGACCAGCCAGGCGATCGGGCGTGGTCTGGTCAAGGCCATGCCGACGATCTTTGCGTCCCTGTCGGTCATCGGCACCGTGGCGATGCTGTGGGTCGGCGGCGGCATACTGCTGCATGGCACGCATACGCTGGGCCTGGCCTGGCCGGCTGAGCCGGTGGAGCATCTGGCTCACGCCGCCGGCGGCCTGTTCGGCCCTCTGGGCGCAGCCGTCAGTTGGACCACGACGGCCCTGATTTCGGGCCTTCTGGGCCTGATCGTCGGCGCGATCCTCGCTGTCGGGCTGCATCAAACCCTGCGCCTGTTCGGGCGCGGCGCGCACTGACGGTCGTCAGGTCACCTGACGCTTTTCCAGTTTCCGCGCCAGGGTGCGGCGATGCATTCCCAGACGGCGCGCGGTCTCGGAAATGTTGAAGTTGGTCTCGGCCAGAACCTCGTGGATGCGCTCCCACTCCAGCGTCTTGATCGAGGTGGGGCGCGCGCTCAGCGCCGCGTCAGGATCGCCGTCCTGACGGGCGAAGGCGGCCTCGATCTCGTCCGTGCCCGCGGGTTTGGCCAGGTAATGGCGGGCGCCCAGCTTGATCGCCTCGACCGCCGTCGCGATGCTGGCGAAACCCGTCAGGACCACGATGTCCAGATCGGGATCGAAGGCGTGCAGGGTCTGGACGCAGGTCAGACCCGAAGCCGCCCCCAGCTTCAGGTCCACCACGGCGTATTGCGGATGATGAATCGCCAGCAGTTCGAGCAACTGCTCATGGCTGCGCGCCGAAACCACCTCATAGCCCCGCCGCTCGAACGACTTGCGCAGGGTTTTGGCGAAGGCCTCATCGTCCTCGACGATCAGCAATTGGCGGGGCGCGTCGGTCGGTTGGGTCATTTGGGCGCCAAGGCCTCCAGAGGCAGGGTCAGGCGGACGCTGCCGCCGCCGTCGCGTCGATTGGCGGCGACGACGCCGCCGCCCAGCTTGCGCATGACATTGACTAGCAGGAACAGCCCCAGGCCGGCGCCTGCCCGCCCCTTGGTCGACTGATAGGGCTGACCCACGCGGTCGAGGATGTCGGGGGCGAACCCCGGACCGTCGTCGTTGAACTCGACCGAGAGCAGGTCGTCATCCAGCGCTGCGGCGATGATCATCCGCTCGGCCCCCGCCTCGTGAGCATTGTCCAGCAGGGCGCTGAACACCTGCTTCAGGGCCGGGTCGGCGATGATGCGTGGATCGCGCGCCGGGCCGCGCAGTATTATGGCCATGGCGTCATTCGATTTCTCGCGCCAGTCGGCGACGATCTCGGACAGGAAGGCGCCCAGGGTGGTGATGGTCGGCGCCTCGCCGCGCGCCTCGCCCGCCGACATCAGGATGCCGGTGACGATGGTCTTGCAGCGCTCGACCTCGGCCTGCATCTCGGCGATGTCGGAGGTCAGGTCGGCGCTGGCGGTCAGTTCCGGCATCCGTTTCCAGTCGCTGAGGATGACCGACAGCGAGGCCAGCGGCGTCCCCAGCTCGTGCGCGGCGCCCGAGGCCAACAGCCCCATGCGGACGATGTGATCCTGCTCCGCCGCCTGCTGGCGGGCGTCGGCCAGATAGGCGTCCCGGGCGCGGACGTTCTGGGTCGTGCGGGTGACGAAGGCGACCAGAAGCACGGCGATCAGGATGAAGTTGACCAGGGCGCCCGCCTGAATGAGGCTCAGCCGCGCATCGGCGCTGGGCGGCAACAGCAGGGGCTGGTGCCAGACCGCCAGGAAGGCCAGGCAGGCGCTGGTGACCAGAACAAAGCCCCAGGCGTAGGGCGGTCTCAGCAGCACCGCCGCCAGCACGATCTGCATCAGATAGAGGGCGGCGAAGGGATTGCCGGCGCCTCCGCTGAAGAACAGCAGCCAGCTGAGCGCCGCAACATCCACGAACAGGGCCAGCAGCAATTCAGGATCGGTCACGCTCTGGCGGCGCAGGGTGACCGGCGCGCTGGCCAGGTTCATCAGCGCCAGCCCGGCCGGCGCCAGCAGCAGCATGCCTAGCGGCAGCGGGATCTTCAGCCCCCAGTGGACCACGGCGATGGTCACGACCTGCCCCACCACGGCCAGCCAGCGCAGTTGGATCAGCAGCAGCATGTTCCGGCGCCCGGCCGCCCCTGGCGACACAGGGGCCTCGGCCCCGTCGTCCAAACCCAACAGGCCTCGCGGCGACCGCATCGCGTTCATCGCCCGGCCCTCCGCCTCTTCTCCTCGCGTAGGAACAGAACAAGACCCGCCGCCGACATCAGGGCCAGGCCGAACCAGGTCAAGGCGTAGATCAGGTGGCTGTTGGCGAAGCGCACAACCGTCAACCCGCCGCGCGGCCAGCCGCCGGGGTTGGGCGTCGCGTCTGCGTCGATGAAATAGGAGGCGACCGGCCCCTGCACGCCCTTGGCCTGAACGATCCCGGCCACGTCGCGCGAGAACCAGCGGTCGCCCGCCGGGTCATTGGCGCGCAGGAAGCCGCCGTCCGGCTCGGTCAGCCGCAGCAGGCCGACGACGCGGGCCACCCCCTCGACCTGCCCTGCCGCGCGATCAGCCGGTTGCTGGCGCTCGGACGGGACGAACCCTCGATTGATCAGGACGGTGAAATCGCGATCGGTCATCAGCGGGGTCAGCACCCAGTAGCCCGGGCCCAGATCCGTCACCGCCTTCACCCGCGCCTCGCGCGCATGGTCGAAACGACCGCTGACGACGACCCGACGGTACTGATCCGCCTGACGCGTGACGAGCTGATCCGGCGGCGGCGCGGCCACAGGCGCGGCGTGGATGCGGGCGTCGACCTGACGGATCAGGTCCTGCTTCCAAAGAAGGCGCTGAACCTGCCACACGCCCAGCGCCGAAAATCCTGCAAACAGGACGGCGAACATGACCGCGCCCAGGATCAGGACGGTCATGGCGCGCGGCGGCCGGGCAGGTCGCGACGACGGCTCTATGGCGCTTCTCCCCTGGCCTCGCCGATCAGGCTCAGCCCATGCCCTGCATGTCGTGGGTGGGCATCATGTTGACGTTCAGATGATACATAACCCAGACCGAGCCCGCGACCGCGATCACCACCACCACGATGGTGAAGATCAGGGCCAGCATGTTCCACCCGCCCTCGGACTTATGGTTCATGTGCAGGAAGAAGATCATGTGCACCACGATCTGCACCACGGCGAATGCCGTGATGATCAGGCCGGTGGTCGCCGCCGGCAGGGCGTCGGTCATGACCAGCCAGAACGGGATCGCCGTCAGCACGACCGACAGCAGGAAACCGGTCATATAGGTCTTGAACGAGCCGTGATCGTGATCGTCGCCGTGGTGGTGATCGTCGTGGTGATCGACCGCGTGGTCGTTGTGGGCCTCGGCGCTCATCGCAGCATCCCGAACAGATAGACGAAGGTGAAGACGCCGATCCAGATGACGTCCAGGAAGTGCCAGAACAGGCTGAGGCACATCAGTCGGCGCTTGTTGGCCGGGATCAGCCCCTTCTGCCAGACCTGGATCATCAGCGTGACCAGCCAGATGCAGCCGAAGGTGACGTGCAGGCCGTGGGTGCCCACCAGCACGAAGAAGGCCGACAGGAAGCCGCTGCGCTGAGGCGTGGCTCCCAGATGGATCATGTGGGCGAACTCATAGAGCTCGATCCCCAGGAAGCAGAGGCCGAAGACGCCGGTGATCGCCAGCCATGTCTGCATCTGGGCCGTGCGGTTCTTGACCATGGCCAGCATGGCGAAGCCGTAGGTGATCGACGACAGCAGCAGCATGGAGGTGTTCAGCGCCACCAGCGGCAGGTCGAACAGGTCCTTGGGCGCCGGGCCGGCGGCGTAGTTCGCGCCGATGACCGCATAGACGGCGAACAGCATCGCGAAGATGAGGCAGTCGCTCATCAGATACATCCAGAAGCCCAGCATGGTGCTGTGGCCTTCCGGGTGATGCGGCTCCTCGACCGGGTGGTAGATCGGCCGGCCGGCCTCGTCGACGTAGTCAGGGTTCAGGGAGGCTGCGTGGCTCATCGGTTCACCCCTTCGTCGCTGCGGCGGTCAGGGCCTCGGCCAGAACCTTGGTGTGTGCGTCTTCCGTCGCCTGCACTGTCTCGGCCGGGATGTAGTAGTCGCGCTTGTAGTTGAAGGTGTGGAAGATGGCGTAGGCGATCAGGGCGAAGAAGCCGAGCGCCGCCAGCCACCACATGTACCAGATCAGGGCGAAGCCCACGACCAGAGCCAGGCCGGAAAGGATCACGCCTGCACCCGTGTTGGATGGCATGTGGATGGCCTTGAAGCCGGTGATCGGGCGCTCGTAGCCGCGCGCCTTCATGTCCCACCAGGCATCCGAGTCGTGGATGATCGGCGTCTTGGCGAAGTTATAGTCCGGCGGCGGCGAGGACGTGGCCCACTCAAGGGTGCGCCCGTGCCAGGGGTCGCCCGTCTCGTCGCGCAGCTTGTCGCGATTGATGATCGAGACCGCGAACTGGACGAACATGGCGAGGATGCCGATGGCGATGACGCCCACGCCGACCGCCGCGATGATGAACCAGATCTGATACGACGGATCGTCAAAGACGCGCATCCGGCGCGTCACGCCCATGAAGCCCAGGACGTAGAGCGGCAGGAAGGCCATCCAGAAGCCGACGACCCAGCACCAGAAGCTGACCAGGCCCCACTTCTTGTCCAGCTTGAAGCCGAAGGCCTTGGGCCACCAGTAGTTGATGGCGGCGAACAGGCCGAACAGCACCCCGCCGATGATGACGTTGTGGAAGTGGGCGATCAGGAACAGCGAGTTGTGCAGGACGAAGTCGGCCGGCGGCACCGCCAGCATGACGCCTGTCATCCCGCCGATCACGAAGGTCAACATGAAGGCGACCGTCCACATCATCGGCAGCTCGAAGCGGATGCGGCCGCGATACATGGTGAACAGCCAGTTGAACAACTTGGCCCCTGTCGGGATCGAGATGATCATCGTCGTGATCCCGAAGAAGGAGTTCACGGACGCGCCCGAGCCCATGGTGAAGAAGTGGTGCAGCCACACCAGGTAGGACAGGATGGTGATCACCACCGTCGCATAGACCATGGAGGTGTAGCCAAAGAGCTTCTTGCCCGAGAAGGTCGAGGTGACTTCGGAGAAGACGCCGAACAGCGGCAGGATCAGGATGTAGACCTCCGGGTGACCCCAGATCCAGATCAGGTTCACGTACATCATCGGGTTGCCGCCGAAGTCGTTCGTGAAGAAGTTGGTGCCGATGTAGCGGTCAGCCGTCAGCAGAGCCAGCACGGCGGTCAGCACCGGGAAGGAGGCCACGATCAGGACGTTGGCGCACAGCGAGGTCCAGGTGAAGACCGGCATCTTCATCAGGCCCATGCCCGGCGCGCGCATCTTCACGATGGTCGCGATCAGGTTGATGCCCGACAGGGTGGTCCCCACCCCGGCGATCTGCAGCGACCATATGTAATAGTCGACGCCGACGCCCGGACTGTAGCCGATGCCCGACAGCGGCGGGTAAGCCAGCCAGCCCGTGCGGGCGAACTCGCCGATGAACAGCGAGGCCATGACCAGCACCGCGCCCGCCGTAGTCATCCAGAAGCTGAAATTGTTCAGGAAGGGGAACGACACGTCCCGCGCCCCGATCTGCAACGGCACCAGATAGTTCATCAGGCCGGTGATCAGGGGCATGGCCACGAAGAAGATCATGATCACGCCGTGGGCGGTGAAGATCTGATCATAGTGGTGCGCGTTCAGGTAGCCCTCGGCGCCGCCGAAGGCCATGGCCTGCTGCAGACGCATCATCACCGCATCGGCGAAGCCGCGCAGGAACATGACGAGGCCCAGGATCATGTACATGATCCCGATCTTCTTGTGGTCGACCGTGGTGAACCACTCGGTCCAGAGATAGCCCCACAGCTTGAACCGGGTGATCAGGGCCAGAGTCGCCAGACCGCCCAGCACGACGACGGAAAAAGTGGCGACCAGGATCGGCTCGTGGAACGGCAGGGCGTTCCAGTCCAGCCGGCCGAAGATCATGGATGCGATTTGATCAATAGACATGTCGGTCAGGCGCTCAGGATTGCGACGCGGACGCGTCGGCGACAGTCGGCGCGGTGAAAGCGGAGACGAAGGACGGAGCGGCCTGGGCCAGGGCGGTCGGCTGCCCCGGACGCGACAGGCCTGCGCCGGTCATGCGGGCGACCGGCGCCGAACGCTCCATCTGGACGGCCAGTTCCTGACGGCGGCGGGCCGCGTCCACGGCGGCCTTCTCGGCCTCCAGCGGCGTGCAGACGGCCATGACGTAGGAATCACCCGAACCCAGGACCGCTTCACCGCGGCGGGCGTACTTGTCGTGAACCAGCGGCCAGGTGGCGTGAACGGCGGTCAGACCCAGGCCGCCCTTCTTGTCGATGGCCATCATCTCGCCCATGCACATCTTGCCCGGCTCGACGCACATGTTCAGCACCGCGTCGAACAGACCCTCGTCCACCGTGGCGTAGTGCAGAACCGGCACCTTCTCGCTGGGCTTCTCCAGCTCCAGATAGGTCTCGCGGTCCAGACTCTTGCTGTCAGCGCGAACGCCGGCGACCCACTGATCGAAGCCCGCCTGATCCAGACCGTGGAAGGCGAAACGCATGTTGGAGAAGCCGTCGCCGGAATAGTTGGCCGAGAAGCCGACGTACTCGCCCGGATGGTTGATCACGGCGTGCAGCTTCGTCTCCATGCCCGGCATGGCGTAGATCTGACCGGCCAGGGCAGGAATGTAGAAGGAGTTCATCACGCCCGACGACGTGATGTGGAAACGGATCGGCCGATCCACCGGCGCGGCCAGTTCATTGACCGTGGCGATCCCGTACTCCGGGTAGATAAACAGCCACTTCCAATCCAGAGCGACCACGTTGACCTGCAAGGGCTCGACGCCTTCGGCGATCGCCTGCCCCTTGTTGATCCGGTCCAGCGACCGATAGGGGTCCAGCAGGTGGGTGCCCGACCAGGTGATGGCGCCCAGGCAGATGATGATCAGCAGCGGCGCCGCCCAGATCACCAGCTCCAGGTGGGTGGAGTGATCCCAGTCCGGCTCGTAACGGGCTTCCTTGTTCGATTCCCGGTATTTCCAGGCGAAGAAGATCACCATCGCCATCACCGGGATGACGATGATCAGCATCAGCACCACCGACCAGACCAGCAGGTCGCGCTGCTGGGCGGCGATATCGCCGGCCGGCGACAGGACGACGGCTTCGCACCCCGGCAGCAAGGCCAGAAGGGGCAACAGCAAGAGAGGTCGCAGGCGGCGCACGGCGGCTCCTGTCCGGAAATGGGGTGCTGGCACGGTCATGGTGCCCGGCCCGTAGCGCCGCCCGCCGAGGGACGACATTGGACAATCCGTCCTATCCCCCCCGCAGACGATCGGGAGCAAATGACGGCTTTCGCCATTCTTACCATGTCGGCGCGTCTGTCGCGCCCGGGTCCAGGGAACGTCATCGGTCATGAACGCCACCAGCGGCGCGCCTTCTTCAGAGCCCCTCGAGCGGGACGCCAGCCAGATCAACGCGCGACACGGCAAAATCGACGCCGGAGAAATCGCGATCGGCGTGATCATCGGTCGCACGTCGGAATTCTTCGACTTCTTCGTCTATGCGATCGCCTCGGTCGTGGTCTTCCCGCAGTTGGTCTTCCCCTATGCAGGACCGCTGGGCGGCACCCTGCTGTCCTTCGCCGTCTTCGCGGTGGCCTTCATCGCCCGTCCCTTTGGCACGGCCCTGTTCATCGAGATCGACCGACGCTTCGGGCGCGGCACCAAGCTGACCATCGCCCTGTTCCTGATGGGGATTTCAACCGTCGCGCTCGGCTTCCTGCCCAGCTTTGATCAGGTCGGTCACTGGGCGGCGGTCATGTTGATCGTGCTGCGCATCGGCCAGGGCGTGGCTCTGGGCGGGGCCTGGGACGGCATGGCCTCCCTTCTGGCCGTCAGCGCGCCGGAGAACCGTCGCGGCTGGTACGCCATGGTGCCGCAACTCGGCGCGCCCTTCGGCCTGATCGTCGCCAGCGCCCTGTTCGCCTATTTCCTCAGCAAGCTGTCGGCCGCCGACTTCCTCGACTGGGGCTGGCGCTACCCCTTCTTCGTGGCCTTCGCCATCAACGTGGTGGCCCTGTTCGCCCGCCTGCGCATCGTGGTGACGCCCGCCTTCCAGGCCGCGTTCGAGACGCTGGAGCTGCACCCCTCCCCTGTGAGCAAGACCGTGCGCGAAGAAGGCGGCGGCATCGTCATCGGCGCCTTCGCCCCCCTGGCCAGCTTCGCCATGTTCCACATGGTGACGGTGTTCCCGCTGTCGTGGGTCTTCCTCTACACCGAAGAGGCGCCCAGCCGCTTCCTGATGATCGAGCTCGTCGGCGCCGTCTTCGGCCTGGTCGCCATCCTGGCTTCGGGCTGGCTGGCTGACCGCTACGGCCGTCGCGCCCTGCTGGCGGTCACCGCCGCGGGCATCGCGGCCTTCTCGGGCTTCGCGCCCCAGATGCTGGACGGCGGCCCGATCGGCGAACTGGCCTACATGATCCTCGGCTTCGTCCTGCTGGGTCTCTCGTTCGGCCAGGCCTCCGGCTCCATCGCCTCCAGCTTCAGCCTGAGCAACCGCTACACCGCCTCGGCCCTGACCTCGGACCTGGCCTGGCTGTTCGGCGCCGGTTTTGCCCCACTGGCGGCCTTGGCCCTGTCGGGCAGGTTCGGCCTGATCGCCGGCGGCGGCTACCTTCTGTCGGGCGCCATCTGCACCCTGCTGGCCCTATGGCTGAACCGCGAACTGGGCAAGGGTCGAGCCGGCGCCAAGACCTGACGCCACCCATACAGGCTAACCCATCTTATTGGGGGCGCGATCCGGATCGCGCCCCCTTTTTCATGCGTTCCAGCCCCCGACCGTCGCCGTATCCGGCGCTCCCAGATCAACAAGGTTAGCGACGGTTTACGATAGAACTTAAGCCCCGGCTAAGCCTGTCTGATCGCCTGAAGTTAAGAGCCGCCAAGTATCGTCCACTTGAAATCAAGGGTGATGAGGACGTCATGATCAAGAGTATCTCGGCAAAACGCCGTACATATCTGGCGATCGCCGCCGGCGCTGCCATCACCTTCGGGATGGTGCCTGTCGCCAATGCGGCCGACGGACCGAGCATGACGTTCAGGCTTAACGCTCGTGTGGCCTCGTTCTGCCGCATCAGCGCGCCGTTCGACGGCCTTCCGGTGCCCTCTTCCTCCGTTCAGGACAACAGCATCGACCTCGGTGCGGTCCGAGAAATATGCAACAGCGGTTCCGGCTATCGTGTCGAAGCCCGCTTCATGAACGTGCGCTCGGGCACATTGATGATCGATGAAACACCAAGAAATGTCACCGACGGCGTGGCGTTCTACACCAATCCCCAAGCGGCCCGTCAGGTGCAGCTGTGGCGTCTTGCCGACTTCGAGACGACGGCCTCGGACGAGCCGATCCTGGTGCGCCTGTCGATTTCGCCGCTCTAGGGTCACGCCTCAAACGAGTCCAGAGATCGCCCGCAGCGACGAGACCTCGACTTGCGGGCTAGGACGAATCGACATTCACCGCATCCAGATCATGGAAACGGCGAACTGAGCGAAGGCCAGGAAGTGTCTGGCGAGTCGGTCGTAGCGGGTTGCGAACCGCCGGAAGTGCTTGAGCTTGTTGAAGCAGCGCTCGATGCGGTTGCGCAGTGGGTAGAGAACCGGATCGTGTGGGATCGGGGTCTTTCTTGAGCGGGTGGAAGGGATGACGGCTTTGGCCCCCAGGCTGGCGATGGCCTGTCTGAAGGCGCTTGAATCATAAGCGCGATCGGCCATGAGGGTTTGCGGCGTCATGCCTTCGATCAGGGCTGGTGCGGCGAGGATGTCGTGGCTCTGGCCGGCGGCGAGCAGGAAGCGGACGGACCGCCCCAGGCTGTCGCAGGCCATGTGGATCTTGGTCGTCAGTCCACCTCGGAAACTCCCCACAGCCGGATCGAGGCCCCTTTATTGGGCCGGAGCCCCGACCCGTCGTCGCCTGCTGGTGCGCCCGGACCAGGGTGGAATCGAGCATCAGATATTGGTTGTCCCGGTCCTTGATCAGATCGGCGAACACCCGCTCCCAGACGCCGGCCCGCGACCAGCGGCTGAACCGCTGATGCGCCGTCTTCCACTTGCCGTAGCGCTCCGGCAGGTCAGGCCAGTGAGCGCCCGACCTCAGAACCCACAGCACCGCGTTCACAAACAGCCGGTTGTTGGACACCGTGCGGCCGGGATCGCCCGCCTTGCCCGGCAACAGCGGCGCGATCCGCTCCCACTGCGTATCGCTCAGCTCGTACCGCTTCACGCACATCATGCAACTCCGCCAAAACGGAGACCTATGAATCACGCATCCAGACCGGCGGGAATCCCTGAATGTCGACTGGACCTAGCTCCCCCGAACTCACCAAAAATTGTCAGCCGTGGTGCGAGGTCCCAGGATACCTGAACCACGGCTGTTTTTGTTTGCAGACCTCTGACCTCAGCGGCCGAGATCGGCCGCGATGCGAACCGTGACCCAGTCAGAGTATCGACCGGCTGGAACGAGAGGCAGATCGCCAACCTTCGCATTGAACCGAATGACCTCCGAACCGCCAGGGACGTAGCCATAGCGAGCCACGCGTTCACTGCCGCCCGTCAGGGCGACGCCGCCCAGCATCGGATCATAGGCGACGCTGCCGGACGTGCGTTCGCGTTCCAGTTTCCAGTCATTGTCCGACGACAGGACGATCCGATAAGGCGTGTTGGCGTATGTCCTGAAGGTAATGGCATTCTGCGCCTGAGATCCGCTGTTCAGCACACCCAGGTCCAGGGTCGTGCCGCTGCCTGCAGCGAGGCCGACGAAGGGACGCACCCGCACGATGATATCCAGATGGTCGCCTGCACGCCCACGTTTTTCCGAAGCCGCCAGACGAACGCGTGTCTTGTAGTCGCCTGGAGCAACATCCTGCCCCGCCGGGACCGTCAGAATCAGTTCGCTGTCGAGCCCGCCGCCGGTGCCGTCGACCTGCACATCGCCGACCTTGTCGCTGTCTTCCGCTCCGGATGGCCGAGGTTGAGATGAGCGTCCCGCCCTCAGATTGGCGCGCAGAACGCCGCTGGGCGATTCCAACAGAATGCTGGAGCCGATTGGTTGGCTCCCACCTGCATCCGCCATGATGACCACCGCGACGTCCTCGCGTCGGCAGTCCCGGTTGGCGACGATGCGCAGCGGAGCGTTAAGCCGGAGGTCGGACTGTTGAAGGCCATCATAGTCGGCGACAAGTTGACCGCCCGTCACGCTGACGGACGTGACCTCACATTCGGCCATTGCGGGCCTAGAAACGCCGAAGGTAGCAGCGGTGGCCGCAAGCAGCCAAAGCACAGGCTTCATGGCGCGTTCTCCTCATTATTAGGTCTCAAAGCGCCGATACGGATCAGGTTGCCCTGTTCCTTTCGGATTTCCATATCAAAATTCAATCCGCCGTTCATGCTTAGCCGCCAACGCCCCGGTGCCAGACCGGATGCACCAAAGCGTCCCACGCGGTTGGTGAACATCTGGACCTCGGGCGCGCCTTGAATATCCAGCGACCGAGCGATCCCGAACGCGAGCGCCAACGGAGCGCCGTCAGGACCCAACAGTTCGCCGGTGACGGTGACATTGAAGTCAGAGCCCACGACCCGCGAGAAGCCGGAGTCGAGCCAAGGATAGAACTCGAAATGGCCCAGCCCCAAATCATAACCGATGGGTGCATCCGCCACATCATAGGGAATGGTCTGGCTGGAATAGGAAGACAACGGCACCAGAGCCGGACCAAACATGCCGGAACGGGCGATCGCGTCCTGGGTGAAGGCCGCGCGGATTTCAACCGGCCGGCCCTCCAGGCTTTCATGCGGACGAATGATCGCGAAGGAATCATACAGACGCCGCCCAACGGCGACGCGGCCATTGGCGAAGGCGATCGAGCCTGTGGCGCGAACGGACGTGGTCTGCCCGACGATCTCATTTTCGGTCTGATCGAAGGCTGTCTGATGCGACAGTTCGAGGTCGCCGCGGTTGCCGAGGTAGGCGATGGTCCCGTTAACGGCCAGGTCGTCGCGCGTCCGCTGCAAATCCGCAGTTATGGCGTAGTCGTTCAGCGAGCGCTGAGGCGCACGCGTATAATTGGCGCGCAGCCGCTCCTGGGCGGTTTCGTACGACGCCGCCGCGCTGGCTCTCACGCCGAAGCGGTGGATGATTTCAAAGCGAGCGCTCGTTTCATCCGCCACGCCGCCCTTCTGGTAGGTAACGCCGAAGGTCAGATTAGTGTTGGGTGAGAAATCGTAGGCCACGAAGGTCGAGGCGCCATAGCGATCCTTCTCGCTGCCCCGCCCCTTGGAATAATCGGCGCCGACGGACGCGTTCCAGCGCTCAGCCAGCGGCTGAGAGTAACGAACCAGCGCCGTGTAGGCGAAAGGATTGTTCGGATCGAGAACATCCACAGACCCGAAATTTCGGCTGCGGGTCTCGAACGACGCATCCAAGCGACGCACGCCCGAAAGTTCCGGCAGTATCTTGGTGTAGCGATACTCGACACGAGCGGCGTAGCCCGATCCTCCGCGCGACGTCTCGCTCATGGACAGGTCGGTCCTGAACAGACCCATGCGTGTCCCGAACACAGCTTCAGCGCCGATCTGCTGGATATCCTGCATGATCTGGAAATTGCCGCCCAGCGTCAGAACCTCATTGACGCCGCGCCGATAGTAGCCGGACGTAATAGCCTGATCGCCGCGATAATCACGGCTGCCGTTCTCGAAGGGCGCGCGCACCCCGAACTTGAAATCGAACTCGTCGACCCCAGGAGCCAACAACAGCAGGTCCGAGAAGAAATCGAAGCTGACGACTTCACGTCCGCCCAGTTCATCCAGGACGACCAGTTGAACATTGTTGGCGCCGGCCGTCAGCGGCAGATCGGCCACGTCATAATTGCCCGGCGCGAGTTGCAGGGTCCGAACGCGCGATCCGTTGATATAGACTTCGACCGTCGCGTTGCGCTCCAGCGTCAACCTGCGCGCGGAGGTCGAACTGACGCTGCGCCCGCTGGTGAACCCGCGATAGTAGCGCTGCACGCCCAGACCCGCGACGCTCTCCTGCCCCTGGAACGACACGGGATTGGAGCTCAAATCCCCGCCGACCCAGCGCAGGTTCTTTCCGGGCTGATCATAGGTGAGGCGCGACGCCTGACGAATGAAGGGATCATCCAACGAGGCGTCATAGCTAAACTGATTTTCGAAGGCGAAACGACGGAACAGGCGGCCGTTGAAATCAAGATCGACGCGCGGCGTCTGGAGGCCCGCATCCTGACCTTCATGAACATAGTCCAGCGACGCACGATAGGACAGATAGGCCGAAAATGCCGACGACAGATCGGGGCCGACCACCGGGTCTTCGCTATTGCTGAACCCGAGATCGACGCGCTGGCTCTGGCGCGCGCTGTTGGGAAGTTGCAGTTGAAGCTCAACCAAGGCCGGATCGTACACAATCCCGAAGCCAAGCGAGCGTAGGGCGTCCTCGGTCAGCCATCCATCGGCCTGCGCTTGGGCCGCCAGAGCGTTGCGGACATCCGGCGTCACGACGCGGGACAGCGCATTCTGGAAATCCTGGCCGGAATACAGGACAGTATCGTCGGGCGTGATCTTGATGCCGACCTGGCCCAGCGGCCCCCGCTCGCGCAGCGGCACATCCAGAATGACGTCCCGCGACGTCGGGTTCAATTTCTGGCTCGGTGCCTGAGTGACGATCGGCGTATCCGTCGCCTGGTCATAAGCCGCAGCCGCAGCCGCTTCGCTGCGCGACTGGAAGGCCAGCAGCGTCGCGGAACATAGGGCGACATCGCGGAAACGGCGCCCCCGCCCCGCGCGTTCGGTGGAAAGGCTCAACCTCATCGCGGCGCAGTCGGGGTATAGGTCCAAGTGATCACGCCATCAGCCGGGACGTCTGCGACAGGCATGAACATGGTGCGCGAGCCGGCAGCCGGGACCAGCCCCAGCCCAAAGGCGGCCGACAGGTCCTGGTCTGTCAAGATTTTGCGCCAGGTGCCGGAACGCAGCTCGATCTGGGCGCCCGAGATGAAGGCGTGTTTCGCCCCCTGGTTCGCAAAGCTGACCAGAACGCCGTTCTCCTCGCCGATCTGCGAACGTTCGACCTGGCTAATGCTCACCTCGGCCTTGGCGCCGGGCGGGCTGACAGCCACGACCGACTGGACGGCGTAATAGAGCTGGACGCCCGTGGTGCCCTCAGCGATTTCCACAGGCAGTTCAGACGTCGTGAACATGAACAGCTTGGTTTTGGCGATCTGCGGGTCTCCGACCCAGCGGACCCGGAAATTCTGACGGCCGCCCGGCGCGATGATCGCCTGAGGTGGGAAGATTAGGAAATCGTCGCCGGCGTCAGCCTCGGTCTCTACGGCGCCGCGCTCGGGCACATTGAGCTTCTCGACGGTCAGTTCGACGGTGACGGGCGTATTTCGATCGTTGACGACCTCGACGGTGGCGTTGGCCCCGGCGCCGGCCGTCGTCATTTCAATGACGATCGGCTTCACCAGAAGAGCAAGAGCAGGCCAAGCCGCAGCGATCGCCGCCAAGGCGCTCGCACAACCAACAGCCGCGAACCAGGTGCGCAGCGACATTCGAAATCCCCCAAAAAAACGCAGGTAAGCCTACGAAGGTCGCCCTACCGGCCTTAAATCCCCGTGAAGACAGCCTGGCGCACAATCATGCGCCAGGCCGCATTCAGGCCATGATTAGGCCTTGGGCGTCATGGTGACTACCACGTTGTCCGTGTAGTCGCCCTGCAGCAGGAGCTTGTCTTGGGGGTCAACCGAGAAGCGAAGCGTGGCCGAACCTGCCCGCGCCGTGCTGCTGTCCAGCAGGGTACGCTGGCCGGTCGTAGCGAGCAGGTGGCCGTCGCCGCCACCGCCAAAGTTCAAGCTGTAGGCATAAGGGATGACCGTCAAGAAATCGTTGGTCGAGCCCGTGAACGAGCCGCTGTACTTCATGCCGCCATTGGTCGAGGTGGCCTTGACGGTGAACGGCGCGTTGCAGACAGCGTGGTTGAACACGAAGCTGATCGTGGCGGCACGAACCGTGTTGTCGCTGGGGTTTTGGACATCCATATTGAAGGTGCGGTCGCCTTCGGCCAGGCTGATCGAACGGTTCGAACCGGCAGCGTTGACTTGGCCAGCATCGTTGTTGTTCGTGCCGAACTTGCAGAACGACGCAGCCTTGGCGTTGACGTCATAGGTAGCGACGCCGTCGGCGTAGGTCTTGCCCTGCCAGGTTTGAGCCATGACCGGAGCGGCCAGGGTGGACAGAGCCAGAGCGGCCATCAGGATCTTTTTCATGTCTTCTCTCCAAGTGATCGCCGCCGCGTCATGCGATGGCTTTTGTTCGCCGGTTTCCCGGCAATGCCGCTATCCGCGTAGGAATGCGGTCATTCAGTCACGCTCTCCCCCTCCCAATCGGGGTTGAAGCGTAAGTGTGAGGGTGTCGCTGTAGATGCCGCGCAGAAGCGGCTGTCCGTCACGCGCTACCGAAACCTTGATCGAGCCCGCGCCTTGGACCACGTCGTCCGTCGCGATGGCCGTTTTACATCCGCCGCGCCGCTCCATGGCCGCGCTGCCGCAGCTCATGACGCCGCCGACGCCGCCCGGCAGGCGAACCTCGGCGCTATAGGCGATGGACCGGCGGAACGCCGCCGTCGCCGCGCTGACGCCCTTGAAATCGAGCGACCCGTTAAGAGAGCTCAGCTTCATGTCGAAGGCTGCGTTGCAGTCGACTGCGAAAGGCAGATAGATCGAAGCGTCGCGGGAGCCGCCCGTGGCGTCGTCCAGCACGTCGAACTCGTCCTCATGAACTGTCTGGCTCAGCGCGCAGCTCGGCGCGACTTCGCCGACTACCTTGATGCGCAAGCTATTGCTTACGTTGCCCGGCAACGACGTATGAGCCGCAGCAGGCGACGCGCCGGCAGCCGCCGCCAACGTCAGACCGACAAGGCCGACACGCAAGACATCACTGCCAAAGGCATTACCCAGCCAACCCACAAGAAGCCTCCCCGAACCGCTAACGGTCGCTCCCCCGCCATCAGGAGGGGGTTTCGTTGTCAGCGTTCCAAGAGACGTGCCATCCCATTTTGGCACATGCCCGCAGCGGGCAAGACCTCAGCCCCGGCCCGCAAGCGTTAATGAAACGTTAACGACCGCGGTTCTACGAGCGCCGTTAAGGTTTGACAAGCTTTCGCTTCATTTTGGGACAGCGCGGGTATTTTCTGTGGGAAATCAACCGGCCTTGGCGCGGCGCCGCCAGGCGGTCAGCAGGTGTTCGGTATAGCCGTTGGGCTGCTCGCGTCCCTTGAACACCAGATCGCAAGCAGCGTTCCACGCAGGACCATCGTAGCCAGGGGCCAGCGGGCGATAGGCGGCGTCCCCAGCGTTCTGATGATCGACCACCACCGCCATCCGCTCCAGCGCCGCCTTTGCCTCGCCCTCGGTGACCACGCCGTGGCGCAGCCAGTTGGCTAGGTGCTGACTGGAGATGCGCAGCGTGGCCCGGTCTTCCATCAGCCCGACGTCATGGATGTCCGGCACCTTGGAGCAGCCGACGCCCTGATCGATCCAGCGCACGACATAGCCCAAGATGCCCTGCGCGTTGTTATCCAACTCCTGCCGAATCTCATCGGCGCCCGACGCCTCCGTCGCGAACGGCGGGGTCAGCAGCGGCGTCAGTCCGGTGGCGGCACGTTCGGCGATCTCGGCCTGACGCGCCCAGACGTCGACCTCGTGATAGTGCAGGGCGTGCAGGGTCGCCGCCGTCGGCGACGGGACCCAGGCGGTCGAGGCCCCCGCGCGCGGATGCCCCGCCTTGGTCGCCAGCATCTCGCCCATGCGGTCGGGCGCGGCCCACATGCCCTTGCCGATCTGGGCGCGCCCCGACAACCCGGCCTTCAGGCCGATGTCGACGTTGCGATCCTCATAGGCCTTGATCCAGCCCGTGTTGCGCACGGCCTCCTTACGGACCACCGGCCCGCCCTCCATCACTGAATGGATCTCGTCGCCGGTGCGGTCCAGGAAGCCGGTGTTGATGAAAGCCACCCGCCCCTTGGCCGCCGCGATGCAGTTGGCCAGGTTGACGCTGGTGCGCCGCTCCTCGTCCATGATGCCCATCTTCAGCGTCAGCGGCGGCAGGCCGACCATGGCCTCGACCGCACCGAACACCGCATCGGCGAAGGCGACTTCCTCCGAGCCATGCATCTTGGGCCGCACCACATATATGGAGCCCGCCGGGCTGTTGCGCTGATCCGCCGGGCGCTTCAGGTCGTGCAGACCGATCAGGCCGGTCATGGCGATGTCGAGCAGGCTTTCCGGAATTTCGCGCCCCTCCCCGTCCAGCACAGCGTCGGTCGCCAGGTGCAGGCCGACGTTACGGACCATCAGCAGGCTGCGCCCCTTCAACGTCAGGACTGAACCATCGACCGCCGTATAGGCCCGGTCGCCGTTCATGCGTCGCTGCATCGTCTGGCCGTCCTTGACGAAGCCCGCCGACAGGTCGCCGCGCATCAGACCCAGCCAGTTGGCGTAGACTAGCCGCTTGTCCTCGGCGTCCACGGCCGCGACGCTGTCCTCGGCGTCGGCGATGACCGACAGGGCCGCCTCGACCACGACGTCGGCCACGCCCGCCGGATCGGAGCGCCCGATGCGGTGATCACGATCGATGACGATCTCCAGATGCAGGCCGTTGTGGTGCAACAGGACGCCCGAGGGCGCCGCCCCCTCGCCCGCATGGCCGACAAAGACCGCCGGATCGGTCAGCCCCGTGGTCCGCCCGCCGGACAGGGCGACGATCAACCGCCCGCCTTCAACACGGTATTCCACGGCCTCGGCATGACCGCCCTCGGCCAGAGGCGCCGCCTGATCCAGTAGGGCGCGGGCGCGGGCGATGACCCTGCCTCCGCGCTCGGCGTCATAACCGCCACCCTTGGGTGCCTCGCCCAGAGCATCCGTGCCATACAGCGCATCATACAGACTGCCCCAGCGCGCATTGGCGGCGTTCAGCAGATAGCGGGCGTTGGTCAGCGGCACGACCAGCTGCGGCCCGGCCATCGCAGCGATCTCGGGATCGACATTGGCCGTCTCGGCACGAACATCCGTGCGTTCGGGTTCGATGTAGCCGATCTCGCGCAGGAAGGCCTGATAGGCCTCGGGGTCCGGCTGGCCGGGATGGGCGCGGTGCCAGTCGTCCAGCTTCGCCTGCAGATCATCGCGGCGCGCCAGCAGCGCGCGGTTCTTGGGTCCATAAGCATCCAGCAGCCCTTCCAGCCCGGCCCAAAAGGCGTCGGGCGTCACCCCCGTACCCGGCGCGGCCTCGTCGCGGACAAAGGCGTCCAGTTCGGCGGCGACGCTCAGGCTTCCGTGGCGGACATATGCGGTGGACATGGCGGTCTCTCCTTGAGCCTGAACCCTAGCGGCGCGTCCGCCGCCTAGCCACGGCGAAGATCGACGCCTATCTTTGCACAAACAGCAACGATGAGGCCCCGCCATGCTGGCCGAGTATGAGATCTTCGTCCGTGCGCTGGAGGAAGGCAGCCTGTCCGCCGCCGCCCGGCGGCTGGACCTGTCGCCGGCCGTGGCCTCGCGGCGACTGGCGCGGCTGGAAGATCGGCTGGGGGTGCGACTGATCGAGCGCACCTCGCGGCGACTGGCCCCGACCGAGGCCGGACGGCTGGTCTATGACCGCGCCATGCAGCTTCTGGACGGGGTCGAGGATCTGGAGGCCCTGGTGTCGCGCCGCACGACCCAGGCGCGCGGCCTGCTGCGGGTCTCGGCCCCGACCTCGTTCGGACGACGACGACTGGCCCCGCTGCTGACACCCTTCCTCGAAGCCCACCCGCGACTGACACTGGAACTGAACCTGACCGACGCCTTCGTCGACCTGATGGCAGAGGACGTCGATGTGGCGGTCCGCATCGGCAGCTATGAGGCGGGCGATCCCGCCATGCACCGGCTGGCCCCCAATCGACGCGTCCTGTGCGCCGCCCCCGCCTATCTGGCGGAACACGGCGCGCCGCAGACCCTCGACGATCTGCGCGCCCACGCCCAGTTGGCGGCCGAGAACCAGTCGGCCTGGCGGCTGGAAGGCCCCGACGGTCCCGTCACCTTCCGCGCCCGCAGCCGGGTGCGGACCAATTCATCCGAGGTGGCGCGTGAACTGGTGCTGGCCGGCGCCGGCATCGCCCTGCGCTCGACCTGGGACGTGGGAGATGAGCTGCGCGACGGGCGGCTGCAGGTGGTCCTGCCGCAGTATGCGGGGGCCTCGGACGTGGCCATCTTCGCCCTGACCGCCGGACGGGCCCGCGCCGAAAACCGGGTGCGCGCCTTCATCGTCTTTCTGGCCGGCCTCTATGGCGATGTGCCAGAATGGGACAAATGACGCCTTCCTTCTCCCCTTGAGGGAGAAGGTGGATTGCCAAGCAAGACGGATAAGGGGTGCTAAGACGCCAGGCTCACGGCATCCCATCGAAGGTCGCGCCGACACCCCTCATCCGGCCCTCACGGGCCACCTTCTCCCTCAAGGGGAGAAGGGTCCGTATTACTGCGCCGTCGTCGCCGTTTTCGGCTTCAGGTAGCGATCCAGCCAGGTGACCATTTCCCACTGGGTGTGGCCGACCGATTCCCGCGCGCGATAGCCGTGGGCTTCCAGCGGCAGGACGACATAACGCACCGTCGCGCCATTGCCCTTCAGCGCCGCATAGAAGCGCTCGGATTGCACCGGGAAGGTGCCCGAGTTGTCGTCGGCCCCGCCGTGGATCAGCAGGATCGGCTCATTGACCTTGTTGGCGTAGGTGAAGGGCGACATCTCCGTATAGGTCTCGGTCGCCTCCCAGTACGACCGCTGCTCGGCCTGGAACCCGAACGGCGTCAGCGTGCGGTTATAGGCGCCCGAGCGCGCGATGCCCGTCTTGAACAGGTCGGTGTGGGCCAGCAGGTTGGCCGTCATGAAGGCGCCGTAGGAGTGCCCGCCCACGGCGATCCGGTCGCGATCGGCGACGCCCAGGGCCACCACCGCATCGACCGCCGCCTTGGCGCTAGCCGACAGTTGCTCGATGTAGGTGTCGTTTGGCTCCGCCCCGTCCTTGCCGATGATCGGCATGGTCGGATCGTCCAGGACGGCATAGCCCTGGGTCAGCAGGAACAGGTGGCTGATGCCGCCGGGACGCACGAAGCGGTTGTCGGTGTCCACGACCTGACCCGCCACCGCAGCGTCTGTGAACTCAGCCGGATAGGCCCACATCACCAGCGGCAGCGGGCCGTCGCGATCCTTGTCGTAGCCGGCGGGCAGATAGAGGGTGCCCGACAACTGCACGCCGTCGTCGCGGGTATAGGTGATCAGTTCGCGCTTCACGTCGGCCAGTTGCGGCGCCGGATCGGGGAACTGGGTCAGTTGCGTCACGCCGCCGTCCAGGTCCCGCAAACGCAGGTTGGCCGGATCGACGCTGCTCTCGCGATAGGTGACCAGCTTGCGGCCGTTCTCGTCCAGAATGCCGACGACGGTTTCGAACTCGCCCTGGGCCGAACGCCACAGACGCTCGGTCTCGCCGGTCTTCAGGTCCAGCGTGTCGAGGAAGGGATACTCGCCCTGACGCGTCGCGCCGTCGCCCTCAACGAAGACCTTGGAGCCGTCGGCGGTGAAGCGGATGGTCGAACGGCCGCGCGCGTTCGGCTCGACAACCACCGAGCCGGGGTCGTTGTAGCGGTCCTGATAGTTGCGATCGACCAGAACGCGGCCTGCGCCGGGGTTGGACGGATCGACCAGGGTGCGGGTCTCGTGGCGGGTGTTGAACCAGCGCGTGTTGACGATGGCGACATCTTCGCGGCCCCACTGCACGCCGGCATAGCGCTCCTTGAGGTCGATCAGGGTGCGCGGACGGTCGTTGAAGGGCGCGGGCAGCATGAAGACCCGGTCGCGCACCTCGGCGGCGTTGCGCGGGTCGCCGCCGTCCTGGGCCTCGACCCAGACCAGGGTGGCGTCGGCGTCGGCGCGCCACTGGGCCGAGCGCGGGCCGGGGGCCACGGCGTCGAACGGCGTCGGCACGTTGTCGCGCAGCGGCAGATCGGCGACGCGGTGGACCTCGCGTCCGTTCAGATCCGTGATGATCACGTCGGCCGGGAACAGGCTGGCCGGGACGACGTAGCTGTAAGGCTTCTTGACCCGCGTCTGCAGGATGAAGCGACCGTCAGGCGACACAGAGGCGTTCAGGAAGACGCCGGGCTGGCCCAGGGTCCGGGCACGACCGTTCAGCGGCACGATGGTCAGCTGGCTGGTGAAGTAGTGCTCGAACAGGGCCTCGTCGCCCGCATCGGACAGCAGGTCCTGATAGGTCCGCACCGGGGCCGCACGGCCGCCGGTCTCGGCCACGGTGGGACCCGACGGCGGACGCGTCACGTCCGGCGCGGAACGACGGCCGGCGGGCACCGCCTGAACCAGAAGACCCGAAGAGTCTGGCAGCCAGCTGAAGCCCGAGCCGTTTGCGGCGTTGACGGTCGGTCCCGTCAGGCGGCGCGCCTGGGTCGAGGCCACATCGGCGGTCCACAGCTCCAGCCCGGTCGGGGTGTTCAGCAGGAAGGCCACCGCCTTCCCGTTCGGCGCCCAGCTGACAAAGGTCAGACGGGCGTTGGCGGGCAGCCCCGCCACGGCGCGCGCGGCGCCGCCCTCGACCGTCTGGAAGCTGAGACCGGTGAGCCAGGCGACGCGGCTATTGGCGGGGCCGTTGTTCTGCGGGTTCATGCGATAGCCGGCCAGGCGCAGCATGGGCTCGGCCAGTTCGGCGATGCTCGGCAGGCTGGAGCGGTCCTGCAGCAGCAGGGTCTTGCGATCCGGGCTCAGGCTAGCCGTGGGGTTGGGCTTGGCGTCCAGAATCTGGGCGATCGGCTGCGGCGGCTGCTGATAGGTCGGGGCGGCGGCTACGGCTTGCGCCGAGGCGGGCTGGGCCAGAGCCGGGACGGCGGCCAGCAGGACCACCGCCGGCAGGGCGGCTCGCAGGATCGTGTTGCGCATGAATTATTCCCCAGAGTTCCGCCGTCGACACGGCCTTGCCTGTTTAGACGAATGATTGCGGACAGGGTCAACCGTCAAGGTCGCCAACCGACGCTTGCTCCCCGCCCTCGCCCGCTTTAAGGACGGGATAAGACCGCAATATTCATCAGACGGTGAAAAAGGGAGAGCGATGCGCAAGATCTACGCTGACGTCACGTCCGCGCTGGAGGGCCTGACCTTTGACGGGATGACCGTCATGTCCGGCGGCTTCGGCCTGTGCGGCATTCCCGAAAACCTGATCGCGGGCCTGAAGGCCTCGGGCGTCAAGGGACTGACCGTCATCTCGAACAACGCAGGGGTGGACGGCTTCGGCCTCGGCCAGTTGCTCGAGACCAAGCAGATCGCCAAGATGATCTCGTCCTACGTCGGCGAGAACAAGGAGTTCGAGCGTCAATACCTCGCTGGCGAACTGCAGCTGGAGTTCAACCCTCAGGGCACCCTGGCCGAGCGCATCCGCGCGGGCGGCGCGGGCATCCCCGCCTTCTTCACCGCCACCGGCGTCGGCACCCTGGTCGCCGAAGGCAAGGAAGTGCGCAACTTCGACGGCCGCGACTACGTCATGGAAACCGGCCTGGTCGCCGACCTCGCCATCATCAAGGCCTGGAAGGCCGATGAGCGTGGCAATCTGATCTTCCGCAAGACGGCCCGCAACTTCAACCCGATGATGGCCACCGCCGGCAAGGTCACGGTCGTCGAGGTCGAGGAGATCGTGCCGACCGGTTCGCTGGACCCCGACTGCATCCATACGCCGGGCGTCTATGTCGATCGCCTGATCCAGACCGTATCCGAAAAGCGCATCGAACAGCGCACCGTCCGCCAGAAGGAGGCCTGATCCATGGCTCGTACTCGCGAACAACTGGCTGAACGCGCCGCGAAAGAGCTGCAGGACGGCTTCTACGTCAACCTCGGCATCGGCATCCCGACCCTGGTGGCCAACTACATCCCCGACGGCATGGTCGTGACCCTGCAGTCCGAGAACGGCATGCTGGGCATGGGCCCCTTCCCCTATGAGGGCGAGGAAGACCCCGACCTGATCAACGCCGGCAAGCAGACGATCACCGAGATCCCCGAGTCCGCCTACTTCTCGTCGGCCGACAGCTTCGCCATGATCCGTGGCGGCCATATCAACCTGTCGATCCTCGGCGCGATGGAAGTGGCCCAGAACGGCGACATCGCCAACTGGATGATCCCCGGCAAGCTGGTGAAGGGCATGGGCGGCGCCATGGACCTGGTGGCCGGCGTCAAGCGCGTGGTCGTGGTCATGGACCACGCCAACAAGCACGGCCAGTCCAAGGTCTTGAAGGCATGCACCCTTCCCCTGACCGGCACAGGCGTGGTCAGCCGCATCATCACCGACCTGGCTGTCTTCGACGTCAAGCCGGACGGCTCGGGTCTGGAGCTGATCGAACTGGCCGACGGCGTGACGCTGGAGGAGGTCGCAGCCAAGACCGAAGCTGACTACACGGTGGCGGCGAACCTGGGCTGAACCGCCCTGTTCCACTGAAAACAGAAACCCCGGCGACCGCGAGGCCGCCGGGGTTTTTCTTTGCGTTGAATGCTAGAGCCGGTCCTTAGCTCCGCGTCGCCTGGAAACCCTGTTGGTCGGTCCAGAGAACGATCTGGCGGCTGGCCTCGGCCGTGGCCCGGTCGAAGGCGGCGACGATGGCCGACTGGCGGTTTTCGCCCGCGCTCTCGCTGACCGAGATGCGGTCCTCGGCCACGATGGAGCGATCACCGGGCCGGACCAGACGCAGCAGCACCACGATGTTGGCGTCCGGCACGGCGCCCGGCGCGGCGTAGGCGGCCTCGAAGCGACGAACGTCCACGCTCAGCAACAGGCCGTCGCGCGTCAGCGGCCCGCTGCTCAGGACAGTACAGGTCGCGCCGTCGAGGAAGGCGTTGCGCAGGCTTTCCTCGAACAGGGTCTCGGCCGGCGACACCCAGCGCGCGCCCTTGATGTAGGCCGCCTCCGCTCCGGTTACGGCCAGCACACGGTCGCCGCGCGAGGCTTCGGGAAACTCCACGCGTCGCATGGAGACCTGGACATCGGGACAGGCCGAGGTCGCGCCGGTCCCGGCGAAGGCCGAGGCGCCGCCGAAACGGTACAGCTGGACGGGGTCGGGCGACGACAACAGGGCGCAGCCGGACACCGCGACGGAAGCGGCGGCGATCAAAAGGCTTGAACGGATCACGGCTGCACCTCGATTTCCCTGGACGGCGCCTTGGCGATGAAGTCGCGCGGGCTTTCACGCACGTTGTCGATCAGGGACTGCAGCGAACGCGTCGCCTGATCCAGCTGACGGATGGTGTCGTTCAACTGCGGCACGGTCTGGGTGCCGAAGTCGCCCAACGGGCCCTCCAGCCCGGTGGCCGAGCGGTTGATCGAGGCGATGGCGGCCTGGGCCTCCTGCGTCGCCTTGTTGATGTTGGCGATGGCCTGGCGCCCGTCCGTATCCACCAGTTGCCGCGTAGTGGCGCCCAGCTGCTGATATTCGCCGACGGCGGCGTTGGCCTTGGTGATCGTCTCTTCCAGCTGCTGGAACATGCCCTTGCGCGCTTCCAGTTCGGCCGTCAGCCCTTCGACGTTCTTGATGCTTGTGGAGAAGGACCGGATGTTGTCGTCCGACATCACGCGATTGATGCGGTTCAGGGCGTCCACCGTCTGGGCCAGCACGGTGCCAGATCCGCTCAGCAGTTCCGCGATCGGGCTGGGCTGGCTCTGGATCACCGGCACGACGTTCTCGGGGTACTGCGACTTCAACAGGGCGCTGTTGGGCTCGCCCGCGGTGATCTGGATGTAATTTAGGCCGGTAATGCCCTGCGGCTCCAGTTGGGCGCGCGAGGTGACGCGAACCGGCGTGGTGCCGTTCAGGCGAACCCGGGCGATGACCTGGTCGCCTTTCTGCGGGTCCAGGTTCAGGGCCGTGACCTCGCCCACGCGAATGCCGTTGAAGTGGACCTCGCCCCCTTCGGACAGACCACGCACCGGGCCGTAGAAGACGATGTCGTAGACATCGAAGTCATTGTTGAACTGCAATCGGGCCAGCCAGATCGTGAACACGGCCAGCGCCAGCAACAGGGCGACGGTGGCGATGCCGACGGCGGCGTAGTGGGCGTCTCTTTCCATCTCGTCCCGCTCTCCTCAGGCGGCGCTCTGGTGAGCGGCGCGACCGCGCGGCCCCAGGAAGTATTCCTTGATCCACGGATGGTCGGAACGCTCCAGTTCCTGAACCGTGGCTTTTGCGACAACATGCTTGTCGGCCAGCACCGCCACCTTGTCGCAGATGGCGTACAGGCTATCGAGATCGTGGGTGATCATGAAGACCGTCAGGTCCAGATCGTCCGACAGCTGACGGATCAGATCGTCGAAGGCGGCCGCTCCGATGGGGTCCAGCCCCGCGGTCGGCTCGTCCAGAAAGATCAGCTCCGGGTCCAGGGCCAGGGCGCGCGCCAGCCCCACGCGCTTGCGCATGCCGCCCGACAGTTCGGCGGGCTTCAGGTGGTGCGCCTCCGGCTTCAGCCCGACCATGGCGATCTTCATCTCGGCCAGTTCGCGGATCGTGTCGCGCGGCAGGTTCGTGTGCTCCACCAGCGGCGAGGCGACATTGTCGAGGACAGACAGGGCCGAAAACAGGGCTCCCTGCTGAAACAGCACGCCCGTGCGCCGCTCGATCTCGGCGGCCTCGGCCTTGGTCAGCGTGTCCCGCTCATAGCCGAACAGCCTCACCGACCCGCCTTCGGGCTGTTTCAGGCCGATGATCGAGTTCAGCAACACCGTCTTCCCGGTGCCCGAACCGCCCACCACGCCCAGAACCTCGCCCCGCTGCACGTCCAGGTCGAGATCTTCGTGGATCGTGCGGTCGCCGAACTGACTCAGCAGGCCGCGCACCTCGATGACGGTCTCGCGCATCGGCTTTTCGGTCGGCGCGCTCACAGGTTCAACTCCAGGAACAGCATGGCGAACACGGCGTCCAGGAAGATGATGGCGAAGATCGCCTGCACCACGGCCGCCGTCACGCGGCGCCCCAGGCTTTCCACATCCCCCGCCACAGACATGCCCTGACGACAGCCGATGGCGGCCACGACGACAGCGAAGACCGGCGCCTTGACCAGACCGACCATCAGGTGCGTGCCCATCATCGGGTCCTCGGTGACGCGCTGAACGAAGAAGGAGGGCCCGTAGGACAGCTCGCTCCACGTCACCAGCATGCCGCCGAACATGCCCGCGACCATGCCGACGAACGTCAGCAGAGGCAGCATCAGCAGCATGGCCGCCAGACGCGGGATCACCAGGGCCTGGAACGGATTGACGCCCATGACCTGCATGGCGTCGACCTCCTGGTTCATGCGCATCGAGCCGATCTCGGCGGCGAACGAGGATGCGGACCGGCCCGCCAGCAGGACCGAGGTGATGACCACGGCGAACTCACGCAGCACCGAGACGGCCACCAATTGGACGGTGAACACGCCGGCCCCGAACTGGGTCAGCAGATTGGCCCCCAGGAAGGCGATGACTGCGCCGATGAAGAAATTGGTCACGGCGATGATCGGGATGGCGTCCAGCCCTGAACGCTCCGCCTGACTGAACCAGGCGGGCCAGCGAATGGCGCCGGGATGTCTCAACGCCGAACCCACGGCCACGATCAGCCGTCCCAGGAAGGCCAGGGACAACATCGCCTCGGCCCCAAAGTCGTAAACGCCCCGACCGATCTTGGCGAAGGTGCGCGTCAGGGCGTGCGGGCGGCGAGGCGGCGGACTGGACTCGCGTTCCAGCTTCTCCACCATGGCGTAGATGCGACCCGCTTCCGGCCGGTCGCGCCAGGCGGATTTGGGTAGAGGCTGGGACAGGCTTTGAACGATGGCCAACGCCCCGGCCGTATCGAACCGGCCCAGGTCCTCCAGCACCAGCGCATCGACCTTGCGCCCGTCCAGATCGCTGGACAGGCGTCGCGCGGTCCGGGCCACGCCCATGGTGGTCCAGTCGCCCGTCAGGCGCAGTCTGGCGCCGCCTTCCGGTCCGTCCTCGATCTGGAAATCCGCTACGTCCATGCCCACCCTTTAGCCGAGCTTCGCCTGATCGCCCATGGCGAAGCTCGTGGAAGAGGCGAACGCGCCGAAACCGTTATCGTTCAATACGCAGGACGAAGGCTTCGGATCAGCTCAGATAGTTGAGCAGCGACACCTGACGCAGCTGGCTGATGACCTGGGCCGAGGCCTGAATGGCGATCTGGGACATCTCCAGCTCGGTCACCGCCTGGGCCATGTTGGCGTCTGTCTTGCCGGACAGGATGGTGTCGATCGAGATTTTCCGTCCCTCCTGCGACTCCAGCAGGGTCTCGACGCGGGCCTGCATGGCCCCGTTCCGTGACTGGACATCGACCACGCCCTTGGCCGCGTTCTCGAACCGGGTCATCAGGGTGGTCAGGGCGGTCTTCTGCGCGTCCGTCATCTGGCCTTCCAGCGGCGTGGCCTGATGCAGCAACTGCAGATCACGGAAGACGTCGAACAGCTCCTGACCGACCTCATTGGCCAGGAAACCCGTGTCCATCGTCACGTTCTCGTCCAGCCACGACTTCTGCTTCAGCGGGTCGTTGCGAAAGACGTCGCCCGCCGCCGGCAGCGCGGCCAGCTTCTCCAGATCCGTGCCGGCGGGGGCGGCGGGCATGACGACCGCCTGCTGGTCCACCGCGCCGCCCGAGAAGACGAACTTGCCCTGATGCTTCATGTTCAGGCCGTCCTGGGCCATCTTGAACTCGGTCTCCATCGCCGCCATCAGGCCGTCCATGCGCCCGGCGGCGATGGCGTTGGCGATGGCCAGGCGGCCGGCGGTCGCGGCGTCCGCCACCCGATCCAGCCCAAGATCCTGCGACGCCAGCCGATCGGCCACGGTCTTGGAGGTGTCGATAAAGCCCTGAATGCGCGTCTGGCTCGACTTCAGCGCGCTGACCGTTTCGGACGTTCGGCCGAAACCCACCAGATCGGTGGCGTTCTTCTTGGTGTTGACCTTGTTCTGCGCCTCTTCACCGCGCGATTGCGCCGACATCAGATGCAGCAGGGCCGACTGATAGTTTCCAAAGGTCGAAACGCGGGTCATCGCATCATTCCGATCAGGGTGTCGTACATTTCCGACGCGGCCTGGATCAGACGCGCCGAAGCGTTAAAGGCTTGCTGATAGGTCGTCATCAGCACCAGTTCCTCGTCCATGTTCACGCCTTCGGCCGAACTTCTCCGGGACATCGCCTCCTGATAGAGCGCGCCGGCGCTGGTGGCGCGGGTCTTGGCCGTGCTGGCCTTGCCGCCGATCTCGCCCGAAAATTCCGACGCATAGCGCGACAGGGACAGCGAACCGCCTGCCGCCCCGCCCGCCGCCGAGAAGATGGTGGTGTTCTGGTCCGCCTTGGACAACAGCCGGCCGCCGCTGCCGTCGTTGCGGCTCAGGGCGATCGTGCCGGGCGCCGCCGCGAGGTTGAGTTGAGCCAGGGCCAGGTTAGCCGGATCCTTGGCGATGTCGGCGCGGATCGAGAAGCCGCCGGCGCGTGCGGCGCGCGCGCCGCCCAGGCCGAACAGGTCGCTCATCGCCACGCCCGACGGAACCTGGGCGGTGCCGTCCTCCACCACTGACAGCGTCGAGGGCGGCGTCCCGTTGCCGGTGAAGATCAGCTCCCCGGCCGGATTCAGGCTGAAGCTGCCCTGATTGCCGACGCCGGTGACGGGATTATTCAACGCCGCGAGCATCTCGGACATGGTGCCCGCCCCTGCCGGCACGGCCACGGCGATGTCGCGAATGCGGGTTCCCGTGGCGTCGGTGAAGCGGAACTTGATCGTCTCGCCCGGGGTGAACCCGTGCTGGGACCCCGCCGTCAGGCCCGTGTCGTAGAGGGCGGGCCTCGCCGTCGTGACGAGGTCGTTCAGTCCGAAGTAGTGAGAGAAGCCGCGCCCGGCCTTCAGGCTCGGGTTGGTCGCGTCATCGGCGATGGCCACGCCGCTGCCGGCCGGGGCCTCGATCTTCAGCTGGCCGTTGGCGAAACTGGCGGTCGCGCCGCCCAGCTGCGCGTTGAGGGTGCTCAGGAAGGTCGCGGGCGTGGCCGCCACCCCGTTGATGGTCATGCCCCCGCCGGAAAAAACGATCCGGGCCGAGTTCTGGATCACGCCCTGGGCGTCCACCGTGGTGATGGTGGTCGTCCCGGTGAATCCCGCCAGCGCCGTCTCCAGCGACTGCCCGGTGTTGCGGCCGTTCAGCACCGATGGCGCCGGCACGGCGGAGGACGCGTTGTGCGCCCGGTTCAGTTCGTCGGCCAGGCGGGTCATCAACTCGCCCAGGCGCTCCGCGGCGGCCGGGGCGTCGATGTCACGCAGTTCCAGCAACCCCTTGAGCTCGCCCGAGGCCAGACCTTCGGTCAGCGGCCGCTTCTGACCATTGGGCTCCGTGACCATGATCTGGTTGAAGACCGTCTCGGACGACACCACGCCCGCCGGCTTGTATTCCAGTTTGGTCGCGCCCTGCCCCGCCAGCAGAATGCCCGCCCCCGTGCGCACCTCCACGCCGCCGACCGAGCGGGTGGTGATCCGGACGTCCATGATCTCGGCCAGTTCGTTGATCAGGGTGGCCTGGATCGTCTGGGCCCCGGTGGAATCCGTACCGACCACATTGGCCTTGGCGATGTCGACGTTCAGCTTCTCGATCTGCTCCAGCAGGCCATTGGTGCGATCCACCGCGCTGCGGATTCGGCTGTCGGCCTCCTCGCGCGCGCCCTGGATGCTCTTGCTGATGCGGGCCGCTTCATCGAACGCGGCCTGGGTCTTCCAGACGGCGTCCTGCCGCAACGCCCCCGAGGTCGCGTTCTCAGCGGACGTAGAGAAGGCGGCGAAGATGTTGTCGAGTTGCGAGAAGAAGCCGCTGTCCGCACCGGGATCGCCGAACAGCGACTGGATCTGGTCGAACAGCTCATAACGAACGGACTGCCGGCCGGCGTCGGCCCCGGCGGTCAGGCTAGCCGATTGAAGAAAGCGGTCCGTGGCCAGACGCATGCGGGCGATCTCGACCCCCGCGCCCATGCCCTGGCTGGCCACGGACTGCTGATCCGCAACCTTGCGGATATAGCCAGGCGTGTTGACGTTCGAGACGTTGTCGGAAACCACCCTCAACTGGGTCTGGGCGGCGTTCATGCCCGAGGTGGCGATGTTCATGATCGAGTTCAGGGACATCAGATACGGGCTCCATGCAGGGCCGCGCCCGGCAAGCCTTGCTGGCCTGCGCGCAAATCTTGCCCGGCTTTCCGGTCAGCCATTCTAGCCAATTCCTTGATTTTACTTATCATCGGCTTTTCAGCCCCTGTGCGTTCGCATCACAGGCCGCAAATCGCGGGCCATGCCGAACCCGCCGGCCCCGCTCGGCAAAAAGCGTAGCGGCGCGGCAAGAAAGACCGAGCCCGATCGAGGCGCCTCGCCCCCGCGAAATCGGTATTTGTCGATGATTTTCAAATATTTGAGCGTAGGCCATGGACTTGGCCCAGCCCTTGCGACGGCCCTTGCGAACAGCCCGGGTGCAGTAGGCGCCGATCCACCTCGCGAAAGCCTTGTCGCAGTCCATGTCCGCGCTGAGCGTCCTGTCATCCCTCGTCTCGCCCGCCCCCGGCGGCGCGACCCCGGCGCCCGCCGGGGCGTCGGCGAACGACGACCTGTTCGCAGGTCTGGTGGCCGCCACGACCAGCGGCTCGGACAAGGACGCCGAGGCGGAATCAGACGCGACGCTGACGGCCGATACCAGCGACGCCCTGGCCCCGGACGCCGTCGTGCCGGCATCGCCCTGGCCCCCGCTCCCCCTGATCGCGGCCGTTCCGGCCCTCGCCGTCGAGACCGCAGCGCCTGACGTAGTCGAGGGTTCGGAGACGCCGCCTGCGCCGGCTTCCGCTCCCCTCCCGAATTCGGCTGACCAGGGCGAAACGCCGCTCCCGCCGCAAGCGGCCGCGCCCGCTGCAGCGCCCAACGGATCGCTTGAGCCAGTCGAGCCGAGCGCCGGGCAGATCGCTCAACCGGGCCAGAACACCCCGACGATCGAGCAAGCCCCTCAGCCGCCGGCTCAAGCCGACGCCGCCGTGCGCCCCGATCGGTCCGTCCCGCCCGCTTCTGAAGCCCCGACGCCGCCCCCTTCGCGCCCGGTCGAGACCTCCCCGCTCGCCCCGCGTCAGGCCGCGTCTCCGGTTTCGACGCCGTCCAACGACAAGACTTCCCCCGCCCCGGCCGCTGAAGCCGCTGTCAGTGACGCGTCCGTCCCGCAGGCTGACAAGCCCGCCATGCGACCGGCGCCCCAGACGCCGCAGATCGTCAGGGCGGCCTCCGCCGCAACGGGCGCTCCACCCGCGGGCGCCGCCTCCAGCATGACGTCGCCCGAAGTCGCCGCGCCTTCGAAGCCGAAGGCCGAAGTCTCGGAAACAGTCGTCAACGCCCCGTCGCCAGACGCCGCGACGCCGAGCGAAACCATCCTGCGCCCCGCCGCCGCGACCGCGTCCCGGCCGCCGATGCCGTCGCCGTCCCCCGCGCCGACCGCCCCCGTGGTCGTGACCGAAACGACGCCCGAGCAGGCGCCGCTGCCCATCCTTGCGGACGGCGACAGCGAAGCCGCCCCCGCAAAGGCCCAGCAGGCCGCTGCCACGCCGCCCGCCGCCCCGACCTCGACCTCGACCTCGACGGCCGCCCCCGCAACGGCCGCGCCGACGCCCGCGACGACGCCGCCTCACGCCACGCCGCCCCGCAACGGCTCCGCCCGGCTGGACGAGCGTCCTTCCAACGCCGCCTCATCCGACGCGCCCGCCGAAACCGGGCTGAGCACCGCCCGTCCGACGGGTTCGACTGCAACGGCCCAGACCGCCGCAGCGCCTGCGCCCGCCGTGAGCGACAAGACCGCCGGCCAGACGCTCGCGCCCGCCGAGGCGCCCCTGCTCGACACGCCTGCCGCGCCCGAGGCTCCGCTCCCGTCTCAGGTTTCGGAGCTCCAGGACGCAACGCCTGCGCCGACCCGCGACCTCGGCCTGTCGCAACTCTCTCGCGCGACCGTCGAAACCACGGCCCAGATCGCCGCACAGATCCTGAAGAAGCTGGACGGCCGCTCGACACGCTTCGACATGGCGCTGACGCCCGAGGGGCTGGGTCGCGTCGACGTCAGCATGGAGATCGATTCCGAGGGGCGTCTCTCCGCTCGCCTCGCCTTCGACAATCCCGCCGCCGCCACCGATCTACGCAGCCGCGCCGACGAGCTGCGCCGTCAGCTTCAGGACGCCGGTTTCCAGTTGACCCAGGACTCGCTGGAGTTCTCGGAGCGCAACCCCTCGTCGGGCTTCGGCGGCGGAGGCGCCTTTGACCGCGCCCCTGACCGCCGCGCCTTCGCCGGCGCCGCCCGCCTGGCCGCCCAGGCCGATACGGCCCTGCCGCCTTCCGGCCCCTGGGCCTCCCTTTCGCTGACGCCTGACCGCGTCGATATGAAGGTCTGACCGATGGTCACCGCCGTCACAGCCAATACCGCCAACGACAAGATCAACACCGGCTCGACCATGCTGGCGTCGAACTTCGAGACCTTCCTCTCGTTGTTGACCGCCCAGTTGAAGAACCAGGATCCCTTGTCGCCGATGGATTCCAATCAGTTCACCGCCCAGTTGACCCAGATGGCGGGTGTCGAGCAGCAACTGCTGTCCAACCAGTTGCTAACCGCCCTGCTGAACGGCCAGAAGGGCGACGGTCTGGCCAGCGCCTCCAACTATATCGGCAAGGACGCCACCGCTGTCTGGGACGCGACCAAGGCCGCCGACGGCAAGGCCTCGTGGAGCTACGAGCTGGGCACGAACGCTTCGGATGTCGAGCTTCAGGTCCTGAACGCCTCCGGCCAGGTCGTCTGGAAGGGCCCGGCGCCCGAAGCCGGCGCCGGCGTGCACGACTTCAACTGGACCGAAGGCCAGGACGGCAGCGTCTACACGCTGAAGGTCACGGCCAAAGACGCCACCGGCGGCAAGGTCGACGCCCAGGTCCTGATGCGCGGCCGCATCACGGGCGTCGAGATGTACGCCGACGAACCCTACGTCACGATCGGCAGCTCGGTCATGCCGCTCTCCAGCATCATCGCGCTCGACGAGAAAAACGCCAGCGTTCAGCCCCCCATCACGCCGGAGACCGACGCCTGAACGGCGTCCCTCTCCCCCATCCAGTTTCCGCCTAAGGAGCCGTTACAATGAGCATCAACAGCGCCATGCAGGCCGGCGTTTCCGGCCTCTCCGCCAACTCCGCCGCCCTGGCCGCGATCTCGCAGAACATCGCGAACGTGAACACCATCGGTTACAAGCGCACCCAGGGCGAGTTCCAGACCCTGGTCAACAGCCAGGCCAAGACCGGCGGCGGCTACGCCGCAGGCGGCGTCATCACCACGGCGCGCCACTTCATCAGCCAGGAAGGCCAGCTTCAGCGCACGACCGAGAGCACCGACCTGGCCATCGACGGCCAGGGCTTCTTCGTCACCACCGAAAAGGCCGAGGGTGTCGGCGCCACCGACAGCCGCCTGTTCACCCGCGCGGGCGCCTTCCGCATCGACAACCTGGGCTATCTGAAGAACAGCGCCGGGCTGTATCTGCAGGGCTGGCCCGTCGATTCCAACGGCGACATCGCCACCGACCCGTCCGATCTGACGCGCCTGCGCTCGATCAACATCGGCACCGTCGGCGGCACGGCTGAAAAGACCACCCGCGCCCAGATCAACGCCAACCTCTATTCCGGCCAGGTCGTCTCGACCGCCGCCAGCCCGCAGAAGTACGCCAACGTCGCCGTGGTCCCCGCCGCTTCCGGCCCGAAGGACTTCTCGGTCCGCTACGCCCCCACCGGAACGACCGGCGAATACAATGTGACCGTCAAGAGCGGCGCCCAGACCATCAACGGCGTCGCCACCTATGACGCCGCCGGCGCACTGACCGGCTTCACGGTGGGCGGCGTGGCCCAGTCCCTGACCGATCTGGACCTGGGCGGCGGCGTCACCGTCGCCATGGGCTCGCCCGGCCTGGGCCTCGCGAACGACAACATCGCCAAGACCAAGTACGACTCGTCGGTCAACTCCATGGCCATGTACAATGGCGACGACGAGAACCCGGTCGGCATCAAGCCGGACTTCAAGATCAACATCCCGGTCTCGGACTCCAAGGGCGGCCAGCGCAATGTCGAAGTCCGTCTGCTGAAGAGCGACGTGGCGAACCAGTGGTACGCCGAAATCGTCGCCGTCCCGGCCGATGACGTGATCACCGGCGGCGCCTATTCCAACGGCCAGATCAAGAAGGGTCTGATCGCCTTCACGCCCTCGGGTCGCCTCGACGTCTCCACCATGCAGGGCTGGCCCGCCGGCACCGGCCTGTTCGACGACCCCAACAACGCCACCATCGATTTCGAAGCCTCCGACTCCGCCGTCGATTTGACGCTCCCGGCCAACAGCCAGCGGATCAAGTGGGCGGACGGCCTCGGCATCTCCGATCAAATCCTGACCCTGGACCTGAACACCTCGGCGGGCGGCCTCAGCCAGCTGAACACCGCTTCGATCGTCCAGTCCACGGTCACCAACGGCACCGCCTTCGGCAACCTGTCCGAGATCAAGATCGATGAAAGCGGCTTCGTCACCGCCATCTTCGACAACGGCGTCATGCGCCGGATCGCCCAGGTCGCCCTGGCCACCTTCCCCAGCCCCGACAGCCTGCGCCAGGTTTCGGGCAACGCCTTCCGCGTCAGCCTGGAAAGCGGCACCTTCAACCTGAAGGCGGCGGGCACGGGCGGCGCCGGCATGCTGGCCGCCCAGCAGCTGGAATCCTCGACCGTCGACCTCTCGGCCGAGTTCACCAGCCTGATCACCACCCAGCGCGCCTATTCGGCCTCGTCCAAGATCATCACGACGGCGGACGAAATGCTGGCCGAACTGCTCAGCATCAAGCGCTGATCGGCTAACCGGAATCGATGAGTAAGCCTCCGTTAGACTCGATGAATCCTTCGTTTCCGGCGCGTTTCATGCGCCGGGGACGGAGGATGCGTCTTAGCCATTCCTTCACCACGACGCTTAAACGCCCCTTAGCCGGGACGGGCCTAGGTTACGCGTCGATGGTGGTGGTGAAAGAGGCTTAAGCCCATGCTGCAAGAGCGACGCCTGAATAGCAGAGGCGAACAATATGTGGTCGGCCCGACGGGCACGCCGCTGACCCTGCGGGATCTCCCGCCCGCGGAAACGAACCGCTGGGTGATCCGTCGCAAGGCCGAAGTCGTCGCCGCCGTTCGCGGCGGCCTGATCAGCCTCGAGGACGCCCTGACGAAATATCGTCTGACGGCCGAGGAATTCATCGCCTGGCAACAGGCGATCGACAAATGGGGCATGCAAGGACTGCGCACCACGCGCATCCAGAGCTACCGGGATTGATGGGCCTCAAGTAGCGAGAAGCGCGATAGGCCCAAGGATAAAGGCCGCTTCCCGTCAGGGAGGCGGCCTTTGTCGTTTTAACGTCCCTGCCTCGAAATCGAACGCGAGGGCCTCTATATGGCGGCGATGACCCTGGCTGACGACATTTGCCCCGTTCCGACCATCGCCCCCATGTCCGGCGCCGCCGACATGGACGCTGCGATCGAGAGCGCGCGACAGGCCGTCGGCCTGCCCGTCGGATCGCGCGTGGTCGCCGCCATGTCGGGCGGCGTGGATTCCACCGTCGTCGCCGCCCTGCTGGCCAAGGCCGGCTATGACGTGGTCGGGGTCACGCTCCAGCTTTACGATCACGGCGCGGCGCTCAAGAAAAAGGGCGCCTGCTGCGCTGGTCAGGACATTCACGACGCCCGTCTGGCCGCAGAGCTCATCGGCATCCCTCACTACGTCCTCGACTACGAGAGCCGCTTCAAGGACGCCGTGATCGACCAGTTCGCGGACAGCTATCTGAAGGGTCAGACCCCGGTCCCCTGCATCCGCTGCAATCAGACGGTGAAGTTCCGCGACCTGCTGGACGTGGCCCGCGACCTCGGCGCCGAGGCCATGGCTACCGGCCACTACGTCCGCCGCGCAGCCGTCGGCAATCGCTCGCAGATGCGCAAGGCGATCGACCACTCGCGCGACCAGTCCTACTTCCTGTTCGCCACGACCCAGGATCAGCTCGACTACCTGCGCTTCCCCCTGGCCGATCTGGAAAAGCCCCAGGTGCGCGGCGTAGCCGCAGCGCTCGGCCTGCGCATCGCCGCCAAGCCGGACAGCCAGGACATCTGCTTCGTGCCGTCCGGCGACTATCGCACCCTGATCGACCGCCTGCGCCCGCAGGGCCGTGAAGCCGGCGAGATCGTCCACATGGACGGGCGGGTTCTGGGTCAGCACGGCGGCATCACCGACTACACCATCGGCCAGCGCCGGGGCCTGAACGTCGCCGTGGGCGAGCCCCTGTTCGTCACCAAACTCGACCCCGACAACCGCCGCGTCATTGTCGGCCCGCGCGAGGCCCTGCTGACCGCCAGCCTGACGCTGGAAGAAACCAACTGGCTGGGCGATCAGGCCACGATCGAGGAAGCCGCCCGCGACGGTGCCCCGGTCCTGGCCCGCGTCCGTTCGACCCGTCAGCCGTCACCCGCCCGTCTGACGCTGGACGATGACGACATCGTCTCGGTCGTCTTCGATCAGGGCGAGGAAGGCGTCGCTCCCGGCCAGGCCTGCGCCCTCTACGATCCGACTGACCCGGATCGCGTCCTGGGCGGCGGCTTCATCCGGAGCACCACCGCTGTCGCCTGACGCGCACGACGACACGCAGGCGCTGGGCGTCCGCGCCTGCCTGCCCGACGATATGCTGTATCTGCGCGACGCCTTCCCGCGTGAGCGCTGGACCGACGCCCTGCCCGAAACCGCCGCCTTCTGGCTGCAGATGCACGCTGGCTTCCGCGCCCAGCAGGCGCAGATGGCCCTGGCCGCGACGCGCTGGCGCTCTGGCGCGCTCGACCCGCGCGGCCTGCACGCCGCCCTGATCCCGACCTTGCAGGCCTTCCTCGGCCATCTGGACGGCCACCACCGCGTTGAGAGCGGCCATTACTTTCCGCAGTTTCGCCTGATCGAGCCGCGCATCCAAGCCGGCCTCGACCTGCTGGACCGCGATCACGACGCCATCCACGCCGATCTGGACGCCCTCTACCATGCCGCCGTCGCCTTCCATCAGGCCGTCGCGGGCCAGTCGTCCGACGCCCCCGACCAGGCCAACCGTCTGGCCGACGTGCTGGACCGCGCGGCGCCCGGTCTGATCCGCCACCTCGACGACGAGGAAGACATCGTCATCCCCCTGATGGCGTTAAAAGGCGGCGCTGGACGCTGACGTCAAAGAACGGCGATCATTAAATAGAAGACAGACTGCATCCATACGGCCATGGTGACGCCTCATCCGGCTATCACGCACCCTACGAGGCTCAGAATGCGCTCCTTCGCCTGCATGGTTTCCGCCCTGGCGCTTGTCGCCGCCGCCCCTGCCCTCGCTGCGACCGAGTCGGTAGTTCCAGCCCAGGCCGCATCCGCCGCCGCCACGCCCTACACCGCCGCCCAGTTCTTCGAGACCACCAGCTTCTCGATGGCCAATCCGGACGGCCTGGCCTTCTCGGAGGGTCGCAGCCACATCCTGATCTCCTCTGACAAGACGGGGGTTTTCAACGCCTACGCCCTGCCGGTCGGCGGCGGCGACCCTGTGCCTCTGACGGCCTCGACCGCCAACGCCACCTTCGCCCAGAGCTACTTCCCGGATGGACGCCGCGTGCTTGTGTCGGCGGATCAGGGCGGCAACGAACTGACCCACGTCTACGTGCGCGAGACCGACGGGACCCTGCGTGACCTGACGCCGGGCGACAAGCTCAAGGCTGGCTTCGTCGGTTTCAGCGATGACGGCCGCACCTTCTGGCTGACCAGCAACGAGCGCGACGCCTCGGCCTTCGACGTCTACGCCTATGACGCCGCCACTTACGAGCGCAAGCTGGTGTTCCAGAACCCGGGCCTCAACGTGGCGGCCGTATCCGGCGACGGCGCCCTGGTCGCCCTGATCAAGTCCCATACCAGCGCCAACTCCGACATCTATCTGGCGGACCTGCGGGCGGGGGGCGAGCCCTATCTGATTTCGCAGCATGACGGCGACGTGGCCTACGACGTCACCGGCTTCGGTCCGCACAGCGCCACCCTGCTCTACACCAGCGATCAGGACGGCGAGTTCAGTCAGGCCTACGCCTATGACATCGCCAACAAGGCCCACAACCGCACGACCCAGGCCGACTGGGACGTCATGTATGTCTCCTATTCGCCTAACGGCCGCTACCGGGTCACGGCGGTCAACGCTGACGCCTCCACCGAACTGACCATCGAGGACGCCCAGTCCCGCGCCCCGGTCCGCCTGACCGGCCTGCCCCAGGGCGACATCACCGGCGTCCGTTTCGATCCCGGCGCCGATCTGGCCGCCTTCACCGTCGTGTCCGACACCTCGCCGGCCGACGTCTTCGTAGCCGACCTGTCGACCGGACAGGCCCGACGTCTGACCTCCGCCCTGAACCCGGCCATCCAGGAAAGCGATCTGGTCGAGGCGACCATCGTCCGCTACCCGGGCGAAGGGGGAGTGCAGGTCCCGGCGGTCCTCTATCGTCCCAAAGGCGCCTCGGCGGCCAATCCGGCCCCGGCGGTCGTCCTGGTCCACGGCGGGCCGGGCGGCCAGACGCGGCGCGGCTATTCCGCCATGGTCCAGCACCTGGTCAATCACGGCTATGCGGTGCTAGGCGCCAACAACCGTGGCTCGTCCGGTTACGGCAAGACCTTCTTCCACATGGACGACAAGAAGCATGGCGAGGCCGACCTGCGCGACATCGTCGCCGGCGGCGACTGGCTGCGGGCCCAGGATTGGGTGGCCGACGATCAGGTGGCGGTCATGGGCGGCTCCTACGGCGGCTACATCACCGCCGCGGCCCTGGCCTTCCACCCCGAGAAGTTCGAGGCCGGCATCGACATCTTCGGCGTGACCAACTGGGTGCGGACGCTGGAATCCATTCCCGCCTGGTGGGGGGCGCAGCGCGTGGCCCTGTTCGACGAAATGGGCGATCCGGCGACCGACGCCGAGCGCCACCGCGCCATCTCGCCCCTGTTCCACGCCGACAAGATCCGCCGCCCCCTGCTGGTGGTTCAGGGCGCCAACGACCCGCGCGTCCTGCAGGTCGAAAGCGATGAACTGGTCGAGAAGGTCCGCGCCAACAACGTCCCGGTCGAATACGTCGTCTTCCCGGACGAAGGCCACGGCTTCCAGCGCCGCGCCAACCGCATCACCGCCCAGGAAGCCTATCTGGCCTTCCTGAACCAGTACGTTCGCAAGGCGGACTGACCGAATCGGCGGTTCCGCTGCCTCGCGGGACCGCCGTCACCACGTCCCGGCGGCGACCCGGGCGCGGCGTTCCACTTCGGCGGGGCTAGGCGTCGTGGCCGCGCCGAAGTCGCCGGGTTCGATCGGGCCGTCCGGTTCATAGGTGGCGATGACGACGCCGCGAGGCGTGACCTCGTGATCGACCATCCGCATCGAGCGGGGCGGCGCGCCCTCCCCGAACAGTCGCTTGCCGCCGCCCAGCACCACCGGAAAGGTCATCAGGATCAGCCGGTCGATCAGACCGGCGGCCAGAAGCTGCGGATAGAGCGTGCTGCTGCCCTGGATGATCAGGTCCGGCCCTTCCTCACGCTTCACCTCGGCCAGCGCGTCCAGACCCGTCAACCGATGGCTGTTCGCCCACGACAGCGGCTGAGCGCCGCGCGTCAGGACGTATTTCCCCGCGCGATCGAACCGCTCGCCCAGCGCCGCGTCCTCGCCTTCGACGAACGGCCAGTAGGCGGCGAAGATGTCGTAGGTCCGCCGTCCCAGCAGCAGGTCGAACGGTTGGCTGAACAGGGCGTCGATCCGCCGTCCGCCCGCTTCGTCGAAGTAGGAAAACAGCCAGCCGCCCAGATCGAACCCGCCCGTCCGATCCTCCTCGGGACCGCCCGGCGCCTGCATCACCCCGTCCAGCGACACGAAGGCCGCACCGATCACCCTGCGCACCAGCCATCTCCTCGCGCCGCGTATGGTGGCCTCAACCGCCGGTCAGACCGTTCGTTCCACTTGCCGCCGGACGCTGAAGTCTGCTTTCGACCCTTAGCGGACATTCGGGCCTGCTCGGCTCAAGGCTCGGGGTTTGCCCTCATGGCGGGAACCTTCGGTGCCGCTCATACTCCCCTTCACGTTCAAGTCGGCAGCGCCCCACCCTAGACAGGGGGACTACGGAGGGAAAATGTCGGACACTCAGCCTCTCATTCCTGTCACCGTCGATAACTTCGTCCGGGCAGAAAGCGATCGGGTGCTGGCCGGGTTCGTGCCAGACGCGTTTGGGAAGTTCCGTCACAATCGCGAGCTCGTGCCCATCGAGGATCACATCGTCCAGCGCGGCAATCGCGATACGCTTTATTCGGCCAGCGTATTCGATCTGGCGGCCGGGCCCGTTACGATCACCCTTCCCGACGCGGGCGAACGTTTCATGTCCGTGACCGCATTTAGCCAGGATCACTACACGGCAGGATCACTCTATGGGCGCGGCCCGCATGTGATCCGGGAGGAAGACGTCGGCTCTCGCTATGCACAGATCACGGTCCGCACGATGGTCGACCCAGGTGATCAAGACGATCTCGCGAAGGTTCACGCGCTCCAGGACGCGATTGTCGTCGAGCAAGCGAGCGCCGGCGAGTTCGATATCCCCAACTGGGATCCAGACAGCCGAAAGACGATTGCGGATGCCCTTACCATCCTTGGCGCCACGTTGCCGGACTGGCGCGAAGCGGCGGGAACTCCGGAGGAGGTGGACCCGATCCATCACCTCATCGTCACCGCAACTGGATGGGGTCTCAATCCGCCGAAGGACGCCATCTATCTCAACGTCGTTCCGACCCTGAACGACGGCAAGACCGTCCATCGCCTTCGCATCCGCGACGTGCCGGTCGACGGCTTCTGGTCGATCAGCCTTTACAGCAAGGAAGGCTACTTCGAAGCGAACCCACAGAACGCCTATTCGATCAACAGCCTGACCGCCACGAAGGAAGCTGACGGATCGGTAGTGATCCAGTTCGGGGGCTGCGACAGCAAGGTCGCGAACTGCCTGCCGATCATGCCCGGCTGGAACTATATGGTCCGGCTCTACCGGCCCCGGCCCGATGTTCTCAGCGGCCTCTGGGAGTTTCCGAAGGCCGAACCCATCTAGCAATCCTGCGTCGCCGAAGTCCGCTTTCCACCCTTAAGCGAACTTCGCTTCACGACCGATGGCGGACATTGCGCACGCCTTGCTAGCCGGTGATTATCGTCACTCCAATCCGGGGTGGCGACAATGCTGTTCTACATTCTTCCGATAGCGGAACCGCCCTGGCTTTACCTCCAGGTCGCGATAGCTATCGCGTGGATCGCACTTGCGGTTTTCGACGTCCGCAAGAATGGCCGAAAAGGCCTGCGCGTTCTTCTATTGGCACCGATAGTAGTCGTCGCATTTTGGTTGGCAATGATGGGCAGTGTTTTGGATTCGTGCGCCACGGCAGGGTGCTGACGCACCCCTTCGGGATTGATCACTTCCGCTTCCCACCCATAGCGGACCTCCAGATGGTCCGCTTGCCGCCTAGGCCGCCTCGTCCTTCGGCAGGACATCCCCCACGGTCGGGCGGTTCTCGGCCCAGGTCAGTTCGATGTCGCGGGGTTTGACGATCTCGTTGCAATGGCCGCAGGCGATGCGGGGCTTGAGGTCGTGGCCGCAGGTCTTGTGGACCATGGAGATGCCGCTGTCGGCCTCGCCATAGACGTGCTTCTCGCCCCAGGCGTGCAGGGTCACCAGCACCCCGTACAGGTCCTTGCCCTTGGCGGTCAGGATATATTCGTTGCGCGGCGGGCGTTCGGAATAGAGCTGCGGCTCCAGCACCCCGTGCTGCACCAGCGACTTCAGCCGCGCCGCCAGGACGTTGCGGGCCACGCCCAGCCGGTCCTGCCACTGTTCGAACCGACGCACGCCGTTGAAGGCGTCGCGGATGACCAGCAGGGTCCACGGGTCGCCGATCACCTCCAGCGTGGCGGCGATCGAGCAGCTCTGGCGGCTATAGTCGGCGGTGCGTCCCATGGACGGAAAGTGACCCCGCGTCAGGCTTTTGACAAGTGGGTTGCCAATCGGGACGCAGTTTGTCAGTTTCTTTTGGCAACGAACTAGCGGCTCCCCGGTCGCGGTTTCTGCATTCCTCGACTTGCGGGTGGGGACGCTCCAGTCTCCGCCCGCCTCTTTCGCCTGTTGCGTGGACCAATGACCGAAGCCGACCTGCTGAACGACGCCCTGACCCTGACGCCTTCGGATCAGGGCCTGTCGGCCCATCTGACCGGCGACTTCTCCAACGGCCCGATCAGCGCCCCGCCCGAGGCGGGCTTTCCCTTCGGCGGCCTGCTGGCGGCTCTCTGCGCCGGGGCCATGCGTCAGGGCCTGGACCTGAAGGCGCCGCTGCGCAGCCTCAACGTCCAGTATCTGGCCGCCGCCCGCTACGGTCAGGCCATCCAGTTCCGCCCCCGTCTGCTGCGCGGCGGCCGCAACGTCGCCTACGCCGTGGTCGAGGGGGGCCAGGGCGCGCGCCTGACCCACCACGCCAGCGCCACCTATGGCGCCGATGGCGAAACGCCCCAGCCGCTTAGCCCCCTGCTCGCCGCGCCCCCGTCCCTTGACAGCCTCAAGCACGCGCCCGGCATCAGCGGCCCGCTGGCCCCGCGCTTTTCCCAGCACGTCGACTATCGCTTCGACGGCGGTCCCAACATCCTCGGCGGCAACGAGGGCAAGCCCGTCGTCGAGCGGGTGTGGATGCGAACGAAGGACGGCGCGCCGCTGGACGAACTGCGGCTCTGCTACCTGCTGGACGCCCTCTACCCGCCCGCCTGGACCGCCTTCACGGCGCCGCCGATGATGACCACGGTCGATCTGCGCTACGACTTCCTGGCCGATCCGACGCCGGAGACCGCGCCCGACGGCTGGGCCTTCTTCGAGTACCGGCTGCTGGACCACGGCCTCGGCTGGTCGGTGGACGAAGCCGTCGCCTGGGGCGCGGATGGCCGGCCCCTGGCCCTGGCCCGCCAGCGCCGCAAGCTGCTCTGACCTTGCCAGCGCCCCTTCGCCTCCCCTAATCCCCGGCGAAACGATTCATACTGGAAACGCCCCTCATGACCGCCGCATCCGATCCCGTCGTCATCGTCTCCTTCGCCCGCACGCCCATGGGCGGCTTCCAGGGCGCGCTGTCGCCGGTCAAGGCCACCGACCTGGGCGCCGCCGCGGTCAAGGCCGCCGTCGAGCGCGCCGGCGTCGCTCCTGAAAAGGTCGAGCAGATCTTCATGGGCTGCGTCCTGCCGGCCGGTCTGGGTCAGGCCCCGGCCCGTCAGGCCGCCATCGGCGCTGGCCTCGGCAAGCACGTCGAGGCCACCACCGTGAACAAGATGTGCGGCTCGGGTCTGCAGGCCGCCATGATGGCGCATGACGCCCTGCTGGCCGGCACCGCCGAGGTCATCGTCGCCGGCGGAATGGAGTCCATGACCGGCGCCCCCTACCTGATGAACAAGCACCGCGGCGGCGCCCGCATCGGCCACGACGTCATCGTCGACAGCATGATGATGGACGGTCTGGAAGACGCCTACTCCCCCGGCAAGGCCATGGGCGTCTTCGCCGAGGACGCCGCCGCCCAGTATCAGTTCACGCGCGAAGCGATGGACGAATACGCCATCGAGAGCCTGACCCGCGCCCAGGCCGCCATCGCCTCGGGCGCCTTCAAGGCCGAGATCGTCCCGGTCGAGGTCGCCACGCGCAAAGGCCCCGTGACGGTCAGCGAGGACGAACAGCCCGGCAAGGCCGACCCCGCCAAGATCCCGACCCTGCGTCCTGCCTTCACCAAGGACGGCGCCATCACCGCCGCCAACGCCTCCTCGATCTCGGATGGCGCGGCGGCCCTGGTCATGACCCGCGAAAGCACGGCCAAGACGCTCGGCCTGCCCATCGTCGCCCGTGTCGTCGCCCACGCCGCCCACGCCCATGAGCCGGGCCTGTTCACCACCGCCCCGGTCCCCGCCATGCAGAAGGCCTTGAAGAAGGCCGGCTGGTCGGTCGAGGACGTGGACCTGTGGGAGGTCAACGAGGCCTTCGCCGTCGTCGCCATGATCGCTCAGCAGGAACTCGGCATCGACCGCGCCAAGTTGAACGTCAACGGCGGCGCGACCGCTCTGGGCCACCCCATCGGCGCCTCGGGCGCGCGCATCCTCTCCACCCTGCTGGCGGCGCTTCAGGCGCGCGGCGGCAAGAAGGGCGTGGCTTCCCTCTGCATCGGCGGCGGCGAAGCCGTGGCCATGGCCGTGGAACTGGTCTGAGCCTATCGCGTCTGGCGCGCCGGCGAGACGCAGACCGCCAACCGGGGACGCCCTTCCGATCGCGTTCGATTGGAGGGCGTCGGCGCGGTCAACGACAAGGTCTGCGCCCCCTGGTCGGCGCGCATCAACTGCGCCAGCGAAGCGCATCCTGCACTCAGGACGATCATGGGCGACTCCTGCATTTGCGAACCAATTGCAGGTTTGCGCAGAGTCGGACGCTGTGCAAGCGTCAACTTCGACAGCCTGAGAGGAGCGCTCCATGCGCGAAGACGGAAAACTGGACTATCTCGAACTGCCCGCCACCGACATGGCGGCGCACAAGGCCTTTTACGCCTCGGCTTTCGGCTGGGCGTTTCAGGACTACGGCCCGGGCTACGCCGCCTTCGGCGAGGGGCTGGACGGCGGCTTCACCACTGAGGCCATGACGCCCAAGCCGCTGCCCATCCTCTACGCACAGGATCTGGAGGCCATGCTGGCCCGGGTTCAGGCGGCGGGCGGGGAAATCACCCACCCGATCTTCGCCTTCCCGGGCGGACGGCGCTTCCACTTCCGAGATCCGTCCGGCAACGACCTGGCCGTCTGGTCCGAGTAGCCGTCGCGCTACTTGGGATCCACCGATTGAGCGATGCGCTCGGCGGCGTCACGGTCGGCGCCATCCGGGCTCATGACCCAGACGTGGATTTCGGTCGGAGCGACCGGGCGCTGGAACAGATGCTCCATGGCGACGCGACGCGTCCCCTCGGGCACGACCACCGAAACGCGGCCCGCCGCCGTCACCTGCTCGCCGTGGTAGATCGGAAACTGCGACGACGGCCCGGCGTAGATCATGGCCAGCGTCTTGCCCGCCTTACGGACGGACCAGACCTTGGCGTTCGGCGCCGCACGCCCCTCGAACAGTTGGACGCCGCTCGGCAGTTCGATGCGGAACGGCAGGCCGGCGATCGCCGCGGCGTTCAGCGCGCCGGCGGCGGGCGCAGCGGCAGGCGGCGTCTGGGACGCAGCGACAGGCGCCGCAGCGGGGGCCGTCACGGGTGCTCTCGGCGTCGTCGCAGGCGGAGCCGCAGCCGATGTGGCCGCAGCCGACGGGGCAGCGGCGGGCCTGCGCACGGGCGTGGCGGCAGCTGTCGGGGCCGGGGCTGGCCGCGCCGCTGATGCTGCAGTGCTTGACGTAGGCGTCGCAGGCGCCGGGCGTGCCGCCGGAGCCTGCGCTTGCGGCGCGGCCTGGGCTGCGGCGGGCGGCCCGCCGTTCAGCCGCCGGGTCAGGTCTTCAGCGCTCTGGGACTGAGCCTGAGCTATGACGGGCGCCGTGCTCAAAAGGATCGAGGCGAGGAGGATGGTTTTCATCACAGAACCTTGGCCCCCGCGCCGCCCGACGGTCAAGCCGCCGCCAGCTCTACCCAGAAGGTCGCGCCCTGCCCCGGCGCCGAAATGACGCCGATCTCGCCGCCCTGCAGTTCGGTCAGACGCTTGGCCAGCGCCAGGCCGATGCCGTGTCCTTCGATGGCGGAGCGTTCCAGCCCCAGGCGATTGAACGGCTCGAACAACTGCGCCTGTTTTTCCAGCGTCAGGCCCGGACCAAAGTCCACCACCTCGATCCGCACGCGGTCGTCGGCCCAGGCGGTCCTCAGCAGAACCCGACCGCCGGACGCGCCATACTTGACCGCATTTCCCGCCAGGTTGCCGATGACCTGGGCCAGACGCTGCGAGTCCGCCTGCGCGATCAGGGCGTCGCCCTCGACCAGGACTTCGACGTTGATGCCGCGTGTTTCAGATTTCAGGATCAGGCCGCGTCGCACGTCTTCCAGCAGCCCCGCGACATCGGTGGGACGCAGTTCGACCTTGACCGCTCCGGACTCGGCGCGCGCCACGTCCAGCAGGTCATGGGCCAGGGTCTCCACCTGACGCGCCGTCTTGACCAGCATCTGCGCCATCTCGACCTGTTCAGCCGAGGTCGCGCCCAGTTGGCCGCCGGCCCACAGTTCGCCGATGCCGATGATGCCCCCGACCGGGCTTTTGATCTCATGCGCCACATTGGCCAGCAGCCGGGATTTGGCGGCCGAGGCCCGTTCGGCCCGCTCCCGCCCCGCCCGCGCGCGCTCGGCCAACCGGTCCCGCTCTTCCAGCAGGGCGGCCACCATCAGAATGGGCATATAGCCCAGCAGCACCAGAAGCTGCGCCAGCAGGGCGCGGTTCTGGGCGTTGAAGGAATGATAGGGACCGTGCCCCGCCATGGTGCCGCCAATGGCCATGATCGTCACCACGACCAGAGCAGCAGCAATGCCGGCCACCCGGAACCTGACCGCCATCATCAGCAGAAGCGGCATCAGCAAGAAGCCGTAAGGCAGGCTCAGATGTGAGAAGATCGCATAGCAGGCCGCGCCGATCAGCCCCAGCAGGGCGCCCCCCTCGGCCAGACGGGCCGGGCGACGAACGATCACCAGATGACGGCGCTGCACCGCCAGGCCAAAGGCGCCCAGCACCGCCAGTCCGAGAGCATGGCCGCACCACCAGATGCGGAAGCCGTCGATCGGGCTCGCGCCCACCATGGCGTCCAGCGCCACGGCGCTCAGGATCGCGGACGGCAGCGGCGCGACCGCGCAGACCACCAGGAACCGCGCCAGACCCTCGACGGAATTGACGCTCAACCCGGGGACGAAACGGCGCGCCAGAACCACGGCCAGACTGATCTCCAGCAGGTTCACGGCGGTGAACATGACGGACAGCGCCGGACCGTTGCCGACCAGGAACTCGCCGGCCAGCACGCCGACGGACACCAGGGCGCCGAACGCCAGATCATAGGTCATGCCGCGACCGCCGCGCAGCCAGACCGCCATGGCCAGCCCGCCCGCGCCCCAGAGGGCGGCGACCAGGCCGTTCGTGCGGGCAAAGCTGATCGCCAGCACCACCAGCACGGCCATGCCCACCGCCGTCAGGATCGGCGCCAGGGGCTGGCGGAAGAAGGCGGCGTTAGGCGCAGTCAGGGGGGCGTCGCCGTCCACGGAGGCGGCAAGCACGGTTTCAGCCCTGTCGAGCGCTCGGCTCATGTTCATGATCGGGTCCGATATACGCGACTAACACCCTACCCTGACCGAGCTTCCTAAATATCCTCTGAAGTCAGAAGGCGCTTTCGAGCACCGCATTGAAGGCCCGAACCGCCGCCGCCGGCCCCTCGGGATGGTTCCAGACGCCGGCGCTGACCGCGACGAAATCGGCCCCGGCGGCCGCGACCTGGGCGGCGTTCTCGACCGTGATCCCGCCGATGGCGACGCAGGGGGTCTCCATGGTTTCCTGCCAGATGGTCAGCTCGACCAGCTCCGGCCGGTGCGTGGTGGCCTTCGTGTCGGTCGGGAAGAAGGCGCCGAAGGCGACGTAATCCGCGCCGGCCTCGGCCGCCTCCATCGCCAGATGGCGGCTGTCATGGCAGGTGGCGCCGATCATGGCGTCCGGGCCCATGATGCGCCGCGCCTCGGCCACCGGCGCATCCTCCTGCCCCACATGCACGCCGTCGCAGCCGGTCGCCCTGGCCAGGTCCGGGCGGTCGTTGAGGATCACCGCCACGCCGTGCGCCTGGGCGACCGGCGCCAGCCGCGCTACGGCGGCCCGGATCTGATCGTCCGGGGCGTCCTTCAGCCGGATCTGCAGGGCCGCCACGGGGCCGGCCGACAACGCCTGCTCCAGCAGGCCCGCAAAGGCCTCCAGGTCGGCGAGCGCCGGCGGCGTGATCAGATACAGCTGACAGGGCGGGCGGGCGGGAGTTGCAGGTTGACGAGCCATGACCCCGCCCTGCCCGTCCCCGCGCCGGTCGTCAATCTCGCAAACTCATGCGAACGATTTGCACTCGCCTTAAGAAATGCTATAGCGAGCCATTCTCAGTAACTGCTTCGGGGCTCGCCGCCTTGTACGTCTGCAACTGTAACGGCCTTCGCCGACGCGACGTCGCCCAAGCCATCGAGGCGGGCGCGACCCGTCCCAAGGATATTTTCGCGTCCAATCAATGCGCTGCCCAGTGCGCCAAATGCGTCTGTGAAATGCGCCAGATGATTCAGGACACCCAGGCCGCCTTCGCCCTCGCCGCCGAATAGCCGCGACACCGCCTGAAGCGAAATTCACTCGCACTATCAATGCAGTGATAAGTACTCGCAAGTAATCCACGACGCCTTCGCCGTGGTAAAAGCCTGCGCATCCGGCAGCGATCGAGTCTGGAGCGCCTTTCCCTGGCCTCCCGTCGCCGCCCATGACGAAAGGCGACGACCATGAAGGGCGATCCGGCGATCATCCGCACCCTGAACGCAGTTCTGACCAATGAACTGACGGCGGTGAACCAGTATTTCCTGCACGCCCGCATGTTCGAAAGCTGGGGCCTCAGCCACCTGGGCGACGTGATCTATCAGGAATCCATCGGCGAGATGAAACACGCCGACATGCTGATCAAGCGCATCCTCTTCCTCGACGGCCTTCCCAACCTGCAGGACCTGCACAAGCTCAAGGTCGGCGAAGAGCCGATCGAATGCCTGGGGGCCGATCTGCAGTTGGAGATCGACAGCCGGGCCACGACCCGCGACGCCGTCACCCAGTGCGAGGCGGCCCGCGACTACGTCAGCCGCGACCTGCTGATGAAGATCCTGGCCGACACCGAGGAGCACGTCGACTTCCTGGAGAACCAGCACAAGCTGATCGAACTGCTGGGCGCCCAGAACTATCTTCAGTCCGCCATGAGCGAGATCAAGACCGACGGCGCCGCCACCGGCAACTGATCCGCCTTCCGGACGCCGGGCGCGGGAACGAGTTTCCCCGTCCGGCCATTCCGGTCCCATGACCCGCATCGAAGACGCCCTCGACACCGCCCGCGACCAGGCCGCAGACTTCCTCAACGCCGACGGCCGCAACTGGACTCATGTGGCGCTGGGCGTGGCCCTGACCGCCGGCTTCGCCCTGGCGGCGACGACGGCGGCGTCAAAGCTGATCCGGCCACAGCCTCGCCGTGCGCTTCAGCCTCTGGGCGGAGACGCGCCGATCACCGAGCGGCCGCGCGGCCCTCTCAGCCTGATCCTGCCGGCCGTCTTCTCGGCCACCACCCTGTCCGCCGTGCGGGTCTGGAACGCGCCTGCCCGCCCGGAACGTCGAACCGCCATGGCCCTGTGGATCGCGGCCCAGGCCGTCAGCGCCGTCTGGCTGGCGGTTCGCCCCACGCAGCGCGGCACCCAGATCGCCGCCGCCATGTCCTCGGCGGGTCTGGCGGCGGCCTTCGCCCACGAGGCGCGCAAGCTGGACCCCGGCGCGGGCAAGCTGGCCTCCCCCACCGGCATGGGCGTCCGCCTGGCCAACCGCGCCGAGGCCAGGCTGCGCGAAGGCCCCACCGTCCACTAGATCCGCAGACCGACGATCGGCGCCCATTGCCCTTTTTCCGCTGTTCCTCTACGGCTCGCCGCGATTTCGCGCGCCCGCCCACGAGCGGCCGGGCCGCCTCCAGCCCTCACATCCAGCGGTTTCTATGAAAATCAACGGCAACACCATCAAGCCCGGCATGGTCCTGCAACACAACGGCGGCCTCTGGGTCGTCACCAAGGCCAGCCACGTCAAACCCGGCAAGGGCGGCGCCTTCGCCAACGTGGAAGCCAAGAACCTCGAGACCGGCAACAAGCTGAACGAACGCTTCCGTTCGGAAGACAAGGTCGAGCGCGTCACCCTGGAGCAGAAGGACTTCTCCTACCTGTTCGACAACGGCGACAGCCTGGTCTTCATGGACGACGCCACCTACGAGCAGATCGAACTGCAAAAGGGCTGGGTCGGCGACGAGCGCATCCCCTATCTGCAAGAGGGCATGAAGGTCATCATCGAGATGCACGAAGAGCGTCCGATCGGCCTGGAACTGCCGGAGCAGGTCACGCTGGAAGTCGCCGAGACCGAACCCACCGTGAAGGGCCAGACGGCTTCGTCCTCCTACAAGCCTGCGATCGCCTCCAACGGCGTCCGCATCATGATCCCGCCCTACATGTCGGCCGGCGAACGCATCATCGTCGACACCACGACCGGCGAATACGTCCGCCGCGCCGACTAACAAACGCCGTCTTCCCCGGCCAAGGTCGGATGCTTAAGACGTAATCTACAGGGGCGCGGATGGTCCGCGCCCCTTTTGCTTCTCCGTCTCTCCGGGCCGACAGGGCCTTCAAGGACAGCCGGACCAGGAGAACCCCATGGCCCTCGCCTCTGCTCTCGTTCAGGTCATCATCAGCGCGGTGCGCAAGACCGCCCGCCCCATGCTTCGCGACTTCGGCGAAGTCGCCCAGCTTCAGGTTTCGCGCAAAGGGCCCGGCGATTTCGTCACGGCCGCCGACCTGAAGGCCGAAGACACCCTCTACGAACTGCTGATGAAGGCCCGCCCCGGCTACGGCTTCCTCGGCGAGGAACGCGGCCTGGTCGAGGGCACCGACAAGTCGCACACCTGGATCGTCGACCCGATCGACGGCACCACCAACTTCATGCACGCCATGCCCCACTTCGCCATCACGGTGGGTCTGGAGCGCAAGCATCCCGACGGCTCGTCCGAGATCGTCGCCGGCGTCACCTACAACCCGGTGATGAACGAGCTGTTCTGGGCCGAAAAGGGCAAGGGCTGCTACCTGAACGACCAGCGCATCCGCGTCTCGGGCCGTCGTGATCTGTCGGAAAGCCTGATCTCGACCGGCCTGCCCTTCATCGGCAAGACCGGCCACTCGCAAGCCATCAAGGACATCCACGCGGTCGGCCAACGCGTCGCCGGCATCCGTCGCCTGGGCGCCGCCTCGCTGGACTTCGCCTGGGTCGCCGCCGGCCGCTACGACGCCTTCTTCGAGCGTAACCTGCAGCCTTGGGACGTGGCGGCGGGCATCCTGTTCGTCACCGAGGCGGGCGGCGTGGTCACCACCATCGACATCGACGGCGATCCCAAGAACGGCAAGCAGATCGTCGCCGCCAACCCGGAACTGCAGCCGCAGCTGCGCAAGATCCTGCAAGGCGCGTAAGACCCCCTGATCCTCCCCCGCTTCGCAGGGGAGGATCGCTTCAATCACACGCCCGTCACCTCATGCCCCTACCGTCCCGGCATGATCCGCTTCATCCTGACCGCCGCCCTCCTCCTCAGCGGAACCCCGGCCATATCTGCGCCCGCTCCTCAAGTCATCGCCCACCGCGGCGCGTCCGGCGAACGACCCGAGCACACGGCCTCGGCCTATCGTCTGGCCGTCGAACAGGGCGCGGATTTCATCGAGCCCGACCTGGTCATGACTCGCGACGGCCAGTTCGTCGTCCGGCACGAGAACGAGATCGGCGGCACGACCGACGTGGCCGACCGGCCCGAGTTCGCCGCCCGCAGGACCGCCAAAATCATCGACGGCCAGCAGATCACCGGCTGGTTCACCGAAGACTTCACCCTGGCCGAGTTGAAGACCTTGCGCGCCCGCGAGCGTCTGCCCCTGCTGCGTCCGACCAACGCCGCTCACGACGGCCAGGACCCCATCCTGACCTTCGACGAGGTCGTGGCCATCGCCCGTGCGGAGAGCGCCCGCACCGGCCGCGTCATCGGTGTCGCGCCTGAACTGAAGCACCCCTCCTATTTCGCAGGCCTCGGCCTGCCGATGGAAGACGCCCTTGTCGAGGCGCTGCAGCGTCATGACCTGACCGGCGCGGACTCCGCCATCCTGATCCAGTGCTTCGAAATCGGCGCGCTGCAACGGCTCAAGGCCCGCATCGACGCGCCCTTGCTGCAGTTGATGAGCGTCAGCGGCGGCCCCGCCGACCGTCCCGACCTGACCTACGCCGCCATGAGCCGCCCCGAAGGTCTGCGCGCCATCGTCGCCTACGCCGACGCCGTCGGTGTCGAGACCGGGCTTATCCTCCCGCGCGATGACATGGCCCGCAGCCTGCCCGCCACGTCTCTGGTCGCCGACGCCCATGCAGCAGGCCTGCGGGTCGTGGTCTGGACCTTCCGCGCCGAGAACCTCTTCCTGCCGCTGGAACACCGCCACGGCGACGCCCCTGCGGATCACGGCGACCTGACCAGCTACCTCAAGGCCTTCTACGCCCTCGGCGTCGACGCCGTGTTCAGCGACTTTCCGGGTACGGCGGTCGCGGCGCGCTAGCCATCACAACGACGCTGCCTCGCGCCTTGATCTCAAAGGCTTTTTCGCCGTCTCGACGCGCAACTCATGGCGCCGCCTCCAGCCGCGTTATCATGCTCGCGTTCTTTGACATCGTTGCAGCCGCAAACACCCTTCGATCCTCCCGCTCCTCAGGCGAGGATCGTCATCTCGAGCATTGCACCAATTGCACTGTTTTTTTTCCAATCGCAGTGCAACGCCCCGCCTAGCTCCCCTGGAACTGCAGCGCCGCCAGCCGCGCATACAGCCCGCCGCGCGCGGTCAGCTCGGCGTGCGTGCCCTCCTCGACCACCTTGCCGCCGTCCATGACGGCGATGCGGTCGGCGCGCAGGACGGTGGCCAGACGGTGGGCGATGACCAGGGTGGTGCGTGTCTCCATGGCCTGATCCAGCGCCGCCTGCACCAGACGCTCGTTTTCGGCGTCCAGCGCGCTGGTGGCTTCGTCCAGCAGCAGGATCGGCGCTTCGCGGACCAGAGCCCGCGCGATGGCCAGGCGTTGCCTCTGGCCGCCCGACAGGCTCTTGCCGCGCTCGCCCAGCGGCGTGTCGAAGCCCTGCGGCAGGGCGTCGATGAAGCCCAGGGCCTGGGCCTCGTCGGCGACCATCCGGGCCTCCTCCAGGGTCGCAGCCTCGCGACCGAAGCGGATGTTCTCCAGCGCCGACCCCGAGAACAGGGGCGCCTCCTGCGACACCCAGGCGAAACGGTCCCGCACCTCGACCGGATCGGCGGCGCGCACGTCCACCCCGTCCACGGACACCAGGCCCGATTGCGGATCATAGAAGCGCAGCAGCAGGCGGAAAACGGTCGACTTGCCCGCGCCCGACGGCCCGACCAGGGCCACGGTCTCGCCCGGACGCACGGTCAGGCTGAAGCCCTTCAGCGCCGGCAGGTCGGGACGGCCCGGATAGGCGAAGTCCACGGCCGACATCGACACCTCGCCCAGCGGCGGCTGCGGCAGGGCGACCGGCGTCGCGGGCGGGGCGATGGCGGGCACGGCCCGCATCAGCTCGTCGATCCGCTCCATGGCCCCGGCGGCCTTCTGCACGTCGCCCCAGCTTTCGCCCAGCGCCCCCACGGCCCCGGCGGCGAAGACCGACAGCAGGACGAACTGCAACAGAGCGCCCGGCGTCATGGTCCCGGCGATCACGTCCTGCGCCCCCAGCCACAGCACCAGGGTCACGCCGCCGAACATGACCACGATGATCATGGCCGTCATGACCGCCCGCGCCCGCATCCGGATCAGGGAGACGCCGAAGGCCTCCTCCACCGCCGCGCCGAAACGGCCGATGGCGCTCTTCTCACGGCCAAAGGCCTGAACCGTCTCGATGGCGTCCACGCTCTCGCCAGCGAAGCCGACGGCGTTGGCGAAGGTGTCCTGCGACTTGACCGTCAGCTTGCGCACCTGCCGGCCAAAGATGAACAGCGGCACGATCAGCACCGGCACGATCAGCAGCACGAAGCCGGTCAGCTTGGGGCTGACGAAGAACAGCAGGATGACCCCGCCGATCAGGGTGAAGAAGTTGCGCAGGGCGTAGCTGACCGAGGTGGTCAGCAGGGTGTCGACCAGTTGGATGTCCGTCGTCAGGCGCGACAGCACCTCCCCGGTCCGCATATGGGCGAAGAAGACCGGGTCCAGCGTCAGGATGCGCTTGAACAGGGCGGTCCTCAGATCGGCGATGACCCGCTCGCCGGTCTTGGTCACGTAGAAATATCGCAGGGCCGTCGCCAGCCCCAGAATCAGGGCGTTGGCGCCCAGGATCAGGAACCACAGGTCGATGTCGCGCCCGCCGTTCTCGAAACCGTTGTCGATGGCCCCGCGCGCCGTCGCCGTCAGCCCCAGCGACGCCGCCGTCGAGAACAGCAGCCACAGACCGGCGATTCCCGCATCCAGCCTGTGCCGCATCATGAAGGGCAGCAGCCGCCCCAGCGGCCTGATGTTGCGGGTCTTGGCCCGCTTGCCGCCCGCCTCGTCCATCTGCTCGACCAGCAGGGCGCCGGCGCCGGGGCGGCCCCTCGCCGCTGAACTGGCTTCTTGAGAGACGGAAGGCGTGGAAACTTGGGTCATGCCCGCGCTCTTGCCCCGGAACGCCCCCCGGTGTAAACGCCGCCCCTCATTCCCGCCGCAGCCTCGGCGGGTTTCTCTATTTACGCGCATTGACGGTCGGCATCGTCGCCGCGCAGAGACGGATTAGATCGATGAAAGCGGACACGCACCCCGACTACCACTTCATCACGGTAGTGAAGCCCGACGGAAGCACCTTCCAGACCCGTTCGACCTACGGCAAGGAAGGCGCCTCGCTGGCCCTCGACATCGACCCGTCGACCCACCCCGCCTGGACCGGCGGCAACGCCCAGATGCTGGACCGCGGCGGCCGCGTGTCGCGCTTCAACAACAAGTTCGGCGGCTTCATCAAGAAGTAAGCCTCTGGGCCCTTCGCAGGGCCTGCGACATAGTCGCCACAGAAGCGCCGGTCCGATGGGCCGGCGCTTTTTGTTTGCCCGGAACGTCGATAACATGGGGGCGTTCGATCCTTCGGGGCGCAGGCGACGGGTCTGGCGCCGGACCGGACTAAGAGTTTTGAGAATGAACCGACGGGAATTGGGCTTTGGCGTCGCGACGACGACCCTGACCCTTGGCGCGGCCTCGGCCGCCATGGCGCAGAACCGGCCGGTCGATCCCCAGGTCTTCATCGCCGGCTTCGACGCTCAGGCGGCTCGTCTGCCCGAGTCGGTTCAGGCCGACGTCCGCGCCGTCTATCAACTGACCGGCGGCAAGCCGATCTGGACCGCTGACCGCCTCCGCATCCTGCAGGAGGTCGCCGCCGGCGCCGAGCGCCACGCCCTGCCCGTCAGCGACTTCTTCGACTTCGTGGGCCTGGCCGCCGACCCCAGTTCGGCCGAGATCCGCACCACCGCCGCCGCCGTCACCTATGCCCGCGTCCTGGCCGAGGGGCGCGTTCGCCCCGAAACGGTCGAGGAGCTGTGGGAGATGCAGAAGAACAGCGTCGACATCCCTCGCGGCCTGACCCAGGCGGTCACCGCCAATCAGTTGGGCCAGTGGTTCGACAACCTGGCCCCCACCGACATCGGCTACACCAATCTGTCGGCCGGTTACGCCCGCTATCGCCGCCTCACCCGCGCCGGCGGCTGGCCCGCCTTCCGTCAGGGCGGCACGATCGAGCCTGGGACCAGCGACAACCGCATCCCGGCCCTGATCGCCCGTCTGGTGGCCGAGGGCGACCTCAGCGCCGCCGCCGGCGAGCGCCTGAAAGGCAACCTCGTCTACGGAACCGAGCTGCAGCAGGCCGTTCGCAGCTTCCAGACCCGCCATGGCCTGGGCTCGGACGGTCGCATCGGCGCGGGGACGCAGCGCTCGCTCGGCGCCTCGGCCGAAGACCGCGCCCGTCAGATCGCCCTCAATCTGGAGCGCCGCCGCTGGCTGAAGCGTGACCTGAATCCCGAGCGGATCGAGGTCAACACCGCCGCCGCCATCATGGTCTACTGGAAGGACGGCAAGCCGGTTCACTCCAACCGCGTCGTGGTCGGCTCGGCCGAGAACCAGACCCCCAGCCTGGAAAAGCCCTTCGCCTCGGTCGTGGCCAACCCGCCCTGGACCGTGCCCATGGGCATCGCCCGCCGCGAAATCCTGCCCAAGGGGCCGGGGTACTTGGCCGCCCATGACATGTACATCAACAAGGACGGCTGGGTGGTGCAGCGCGCCGGCCCTCAATCCTCCCTGGGCTATGTGAAGTTCGAGCTGCGCGACAGCTACGCCATCTTCCTGCACGACACTCCGTCCAAGGGCGCCTTCAACCTTTCGGTGCGCCAGCGCAGCCATGGCTGCGTCCGGGTTCAGAACGCCGTCGAATTCGCCCGCCTGTTGCTGCAACCCGACCCGGCCAAGCTGGCCGAGTTCGACACGGCGCAGGACAGCCGCGAGACCACCCGGGTCACCACCGGGCGCGAAATCGCCGTCCGCCTGCTCTACTGGACCGCCTTCGTCGATGGTCAGGGCCGCGTGGCCTTCCGCGAGGACGTCTATCGTCGCGATGAAAAGCTGGCCCAGGCGCTCGGCATTGCGGTCAGCCTGCCGCGCGTCGTCGCCGACGGGCCCAGCGACGCCAACGACGTCGGGCCCTAGGACCGGATTTCAAGGATTCGGGGGCTCAGCCCCCGAACGCCGCCTGCAGGCGATCCAGCTGGCTCTGCACCGGATTGACGGGTTGGACCTCATCGCCTCCCAGATACATACGCTGGTCCAGGTGCAGGACCCGATCGTACAGCTTCTCGGCCCGCACCGCGTATTCGATCAGGGCGATCGGCAGTTCGCGATGGCTGGGCTCGCCTTCGACCTTGCGGTCCGCCAGCCTGTAGCGCGGCTCACAGGCGGCGTCGGCGCTCATGTCGTCTTCGCGCACGGCGCGCTGCACCAGCAGCCAGGAGGCGATCTGCATCAAGCGGGTGGTCAGCTTCATGCTCTCGCCCGCATAGGCCAGCGCCGCAGCGCGAGACAGCAGCCTCGAATCCTGGCGACCATCGCCATCGAGATAGGCGGCGGTCTCTTCGACCAGCTCCATCCCCTCGCGAAACGTACGGTCAAACAGTTCCGAGCGCGCGAAATCCAGCACCTCAGCGCTGCGCGAACGCGATCCGACCATGTCAGCGTCGATGGCAGTCAACTCGGTTCTACCCATGAAGTGTCACGCGCGTCCGTCAAACTCGCGGGTCACAACGACTCCGCACGGACTGGAACTGCAATCGTCATGCCACGGATTACCGGATCGCGGGAGAGGCTTGTCAGCGGAAATTGAACAGGGCGTCCGCCGCGCTACGCTTGGAGGACTTGCCCTCGATGGCGGTTCTGGAGCGCGCGATCTCGGCCTCCAAGGCCGTGATGCGCTCATGCAGTTCGTCCACCGCGTAGAGGTCGAGGTCCTCACGCCCCAGCGCTCTCAGCGCCTCGCCGCCCTGGGGTCGGGGTTCCAGGTCTTCGAACGTCATCACCGCCTCCGTGGCCAGATTCCACACGAACCCGTATGAAAACGCCCCAATGACGACGATTGCAAGCGGCGGAGGCATCATGCGGGTCATCGAGATTGAAGGCGGCCAGGGACCGGCCGAGGCCTTGCGTCTGGCGGAACGACCGCAGCCGACGCCTGGCCCCGGCGAGATTCGCGTTCGCGTGCGGGCCGCCGGCGTCAATCGGCCCGACATCGTCCAGCGGCTGGGGCATTATCCGCCGCCGCCCGGCGCTTCGGACATCCTGGGCCTGGAAATCGCCGGCGAGGTCGAGGCCGTGGGACAGGATGTGACCCGCTGGCGCGTCGGCGACAGGGTGTGCGCCCTGCTGGGCGGCGGGGGCTACGCCGACTACGCCGTGGTCGACGCCCGCCACGCCCTGCCCATGCCCGACGGTCTCGATTTCACGCAGGCTGCAGCCCTGCCGGAGACCGCCTTCACGGTCTTCGCCAACGTCTTCGAAGGCGGCGGGCTGAAGGCGGGCGAGACCCTGCTGATACACGGTGCCACCAGCGGCATCGGCGTCATGGCGATCCAGATGGCCAAGGCGGCGGGCGCCCGCGTCATCGCCACCTCGCGCGGCGCGGCCAAGGCACAGGCCGCCCTAGCTCTGGGTGCCGACGTCAGCCTGGACGCCACCACGGGCGATCTGCTGGCTGGAATCAAGGCGGCAGGTGGTGCCGACGTCGTGCTGGACATGGTGGGCGCGGCCTACGCCGAGTTGAACCTGAATGCGCTCAAACCCGGCGGACGCTGGGTGGTCATCGCCACATTGACCGGCGCCCTGGCCCAGATCGACTTGATGCGGGTCATGCTGAAACGGATCATGCTCACCGGCTCGACCCTGCGCAGCCGCCGCACTGATGAAAAGGCGCGCCTGGCCAGCGTCGTCCACCAGACGGTCTGGCCCTGGGTTGCGGCCGGCGCGGTGCGCGCCAGGGTGGAGGCGACCTTCCCTCTGGAACAGGCCGCCGCCGCCCATCGACGCCTCGAGGCCGGCGACCACATCGGCAAGATCGTTCTGACGCTCTGAGCGCCAGACAAAAACGGGAGGCCGAAACCTCCCGTTTCCCTGCCTACCAGTTGCCGCCGCGACGCGCGGGACGCAGCGACGAAATCCGGTCGTTCATGCCGGTGCGCGCCAGATCACGCACGTCATTGCTTATGACCTGGCAGCGGCCGCGATAGTTGGCGTCTTCGCACACTTCCCAGCTGCCGCGTCCCAGGCGCATCGAACTGATGGCGTCGTTCAGGCCGCTGTTGCGAAGGTTAGGAATGGCCTCCCGGAAGGTCATCGAGCGTCCGCGGAAATTCGCGTCCTGATAGACCGTGATGGTCGTATCGCCCCAGCCGGGTCCGCCGTTGCCGCCGCCGGGGCCGCCGGGCCAGCCGGGGTTGTTGCCATTACCGCCTCCGGGGCGACCACCGTCCTCGAAATCCCCGCGATGCCCCTGGCAGACCAGCAGGCCGTTGTCATTGGCGATGTCGCTGCTGGAGCACCGCGCCAGTTCGATGGAGGTCTCGCGCATCCGGTTTCGGGTGTCGCGACAGTCGGCGTACAGCCGGCCCTGGTTGACGTAGCTCCCAGTGCAGCTTTGAGCATAGCTGCCGCGCGGCGCACCCCGGGCCTGCGCCTGGGCTTCGGCCGGGGTGACGTTGACCGCCGACAGTCCGCCGGTTGCTGCAATCACGCCAGCGGCTGCAATCAAGAACCTTTTCATGGGACGGTCTCCTCCGCATCTCCCACGGCGCACAACGCGCCCTTAGCCTCACAGTTCAACAGATCAGATGAACCTTGGCTGTATGGCGCGGCCAGACGGCGTTTTCTTTTATCATGAATGGGCCTATACAGAGGTTCTCAGCGCCCGGCCGAAAGGTCGGGCGCCGTCGATTCAAACGCCCGACTTTCGGGCCGCAAACGCCGGGACGCACGCCCCATGACCGACATCCTGATGCCCAAGGCCACCGCGGTCTGGCTGGTGGACAACACCTCGCTCTCGTTCGAGCAGATCGCTGATTTTTGCGGACTGCACCCGCTTGAAGTGCGCGGCATCGCCGACGGCGACGTGGCGCGCGACATTCGCGGCGTGGATCCGGTCACCGGCGGTCAATTGACGCGCGAAGAACTGGAAAAAGCCCAGGACAACCCCGACTACCGCATGAAGGCCGTCATCAGCCGCCATGCCGAACTGCTGAAGCCGTCCAAGACCGGACCGAAATACACCCCCGTCTCGCGTCGTCAGGACCGCCCGGACGCCATCTCCTGGTTCGTGCGCAACCACCCGGAAGTGACCGACGCCCAGATCGCCAAGCTGCTGGGCACGACCAAGTCCACCATCGAGAGCGTGCGCAACCGCACCCACTGGAACTCGGCGAACATCAAGCCGGTCGATCCGGTGACCCTGGGCCTGATCGGTCAGTTGCAGCTCGACGAGATCGTCAAGAAGGCCGCCGACAAGAAGGCCAAGGACGACGCCAAGTCGGGCGGCGGCGTTCTGCAGGCCATCGAGGCCGAGCCCGAGGAGCCCGAGTTCGTGCCGGAAGAGCGCGTGCGCCCTGGCGCCGAGCCGACCGCCGAATCGGTCTTCGGCAAGAACGACTGATCCTTCGCCGGAACATGAAAACGGCCCCGAAGATCGATCTTCGGGGCCGTTGTTGTTTTCGGGAGGCCGCCCTAGTGGGTTCTGGCCTCCAGACTGGTGATCTCTTCCTTCAGCCTGAGCTTTCGTTGCTTGAGTTCCCTGATCTGGATCGGGTCCGCGGTGGGTCTCCGCGACTCCTGCTGGATCATTTCATCCAGCGACCGGTGCCTGTTTCCCAGTTCGCGAATACGAGCCTCGATGGTCATGGCTTGCGCCTCCATGTCTAAGGGACCACTACACAGAACGCTCGGAACGACGGCCTGTGGAATCACATTGCGGTGACCCTCAGCCGCTCCGAACACGGACACTGTGGAAGTCAAAATGGCCGATGATGTGAACTCGACCATACGGAACCCGAAGCCGTCGCGGTTGGTCGTTGGAATCTCTGGCGCTTCGGGCGTGATCTATGGCGCGCGCGTCCTCGACGCCCTGCGCGAACTGGGTGTCGAGAGCCATCTGGTGGTCACCAAGGCCGCCCTGCTCACATTGTCGCAGGAGACGGATCTGTCGCCTGACGATCTGATGTCGAAGGCGGACGTCGCCTACAAGCTCGCCGATGTCGGCGCCGCCATCGCCTCGGGTTCCTTCCGCACGATGGGCATGATCGTGGCCCCCTGTTCGGTCCGGACCATGAGCGAGATAGCCACCGGCGTGACCTCGACCCTGCTGACCCGCGCCGCCGACGTCGTGTTGAAAGAGCGCCGCCCCCTGGTGCTGATGGTGCGCGAGACCCCGCTGCACCTTGGCCACCTGCGCACCATGACAGCCCTGGCCGAAATGGGCGCCACCATCGCCCCGCCCCTGCCCGCCTTCTACGCCCGCCCCGCGAGCATCGCCGACATGGTGGACCAGTCGGTCGGCCGGGCGCTGGACCTGTTCGGTCTGGACTGGTCCGCCGTGCGCCGCTGGGAAGGTCTGAACGCTGGCACATCGGCATGAGCGACTTCTGGACCTGGGCGGTCGCGGCCTATGAGGCGCCGGGCGTGGCCGAGGCCTGCCTGAGTCTGCAGGACCATAACGAACAGAACGTGCCCCTGCTGCTCTGGGCCGCCTGGGTCGCCGTCACCGGCCGTCGCCCGGATGAGGAAACGATCGAGGCCGCCTGCGACGCCGCCCGCGCCTATGACTCCGTCATCGTCGCCCAGCTGCGCGCCGTGCGCCGCACGCTGAAGGCGCCCATTCCCGACATCGACAATGACCACCGCGAGGCCCTGCGCCAGCAGGTCAAGGCGCTGGAGCTGGACGCTGAGCGCCGACTGATGCTGGAGTTGGAGGCCCTGGCTCCTACGCCCTCGGGCGCCCCACGCCGCGCCATCGACGGCCTGGCCGAGACGGCGAAGTTGTGGGCGCGGGTCGTGCCGCGCCCAGCGCTTACGACATTGGCCGATCGCCTTCCCGCCTGAGCCTCAGTCGGCTATGAACAAGGACGTCCGGGGCGAGCCATGAACGACGATCAACCTTTCCTGTCCGATGAGGACCAGCAGCTTCGGGACCAGTTGAAGGCGCTCCAGCAGGAGCATGCCGATCTTGACGCCTCCATCGAGGCGCTGGGCCACATGCCCATTCCCGATCAACTGCGGATCGCGCGCCTCAAGCGCAAGAAGCTGGCCCTGCGCGACGAGATCGTGAAGATCGAAGACCGCATCCTGCCCGACATCATCGCCTAGGCCGGCGAAAGGCTTAGCGGGCCTTTTTCCGTAACCACATGGCGGCGTCGGCTTCGGACAGCCAGACCTCGGGGTCGGTCTGGCCGGCATAGGCGCGAACGCCGAACGAGCCGCCCAGCGCCACGGTCGAACCGTCCCAGACAAAGCCTTCGGTTTCCAGCGACGCGGCCAGACGTTTCGCCTTCTCTCGCCCCTCGTCCGCGCCGGCGTTCATCAGTAGAAGCGCGAACTCGTCCCCACCCAGGCGCCCTACGGCGTCGGACTCGCGCACATTGGCCAGCAGCAGGTCCGCGACGGCCATCAGGGCGGCGTCGCCCGCAGCGTGCCCCAGACCATCGTTGACGCCCTTGAACCCATCCATGTCGAGATAGAGCAGCGCCGCCTCCACCTCATGACGGCGGCAATAGGCCATGCTGCGGTTAAGCACGCTCATGAAGCCGCGCCGGTTCAACGCCGGCGTCAGAACGTCGTGGTCAGCCAGGGCCTCAGCTGTCTCGGCGCGCACGGTCAGGGCGGCGACTTCGGCGCGCAGCCGTTCGATCTCGGCGTGCAGATCAATGCCTGCAGTCGGTTCGGCCACGTGATTCAAGTCAGGCTCCGGCGTCGCGAATCAAGGCCGACTCAGGGCCATGCGACGGAGATGATTCTAGCGACCTTGGTTGCGGGCGCAACGCGCGTGCTGTAACGGGCCGCTTTCCGTGTGGGGAGCCTTCGCATGACCGCCTCGACGCCACCCGTCGCCATCATCATGGGCAGCCGGTCCGACTGGCCGACCATGAAGCTGGCCGCCGAACGCCTGGATCAACTGGGCGTCGCCTGGGAAGCCAAGGTCGTCAGCGCCCACCGCACCCCCCAACGCCTCTATGACTTCGCGACGAACGCCAGGGCCAACGGCCACAAGGTCATCATCGCGGGCGCCGGCGGCGCTGCCCACCTGCCCGGAATGGCCGCCTCGATGACAGACCTGCCGGTCCTGGGCGTGCCGGTGCAGTCCAAGGCGCTGAAGGGCATGGATAGCCTGCTCTCCATCGTCCAGATGCCCGGCGGCGTGCCGGTCGCCACCCTGGCCATCGGCGAGGCGGGCGCCGCCAACGCAGGCATCCTAGCGGCGCAGATCCTGGCATTGTCCGATCCTGCATTGGCCGAGCGCCTCAACGCCTTCCGCGCCGCGCAGACCCTATCCGTCGCCGAAACCGTCGAGGACTGACTTGCCCCAGTTGCCCCTGAGCCCCGGATCGACCCTCGGCATTCTCGGCGGGGGCCAGTTGGGCCGGATGCTGAGCCAGGCCGCCTCACGCCTCGGCTTCGACGTGGTGATCCTCGATCCTCAGCCGGACTGCCCGGCCGCCCGCGTCTCGCGCGCGCAGATCACTGCGCCCTATGACGACCCCGACGCGCTGCAGGCCCTCGGCCGCCTGTGCGACGTCGTCACCTTCGAGTTCGAGAACGTCCCCGCTTCCTCGGTCGAGACCCTGGCCGAGGCCGGTGCCCTGGTCGCGCCTGGGCCAACCGCGCTCGCCGTGGCGCAGGACCGGGTAGACGAGAAGACCTATCTCAACGCTGTCGGCGCCGTGACCGCCGACTTCGCCGCCGTCACGACCCTGGACGACCTGACCGCCGCCATCAGCAAGCTTGGTCTGCCCGCCGTGCTGAAGACCCGCCGCGAGGGCTATGACGGCAAGGGCCAGGTCTGGATCCGTGACGCCGCCGACGCTGAGGCCGCCTTCAACGCCATCGGCCGCCGCCCCGCCGTTTTGGAAGCCGCCGCCGTCTTCAACCGCGAACTGTCGGTGATCGCCGCGCGTGGCCATGACGGCGAAGTCGCCGTCTATCCCCTGGGCGAGAACATCCACGCCAACGGCGTGCTGAAGACCACCCTGGCCCCGGCCGCGGTCGACGCTAGGACCCAGGCCCGCGCCCATGAAATCGCCGCCGCCGTCCTCGACGGCCTCGACTACGTCGGCGTCATGGGGATTGAGCTGTTCGACATGGGGACCGACTCTGAAGGAAAGCCCGTTCTGCTGGTGAACGAGGTCGCTCCGCGCGTCCATAACACCGGCCACTGGACCCAGGACGGCTGCGTCTGCGACCAGTTCGAACAGCACATCCGCGCCATCGTCGGCTGGCCGCTTGGCCCCACCGAAGCCCACGTCCGCATCGAGATGACCAACCTGCTGGGCGACGAGGTCGATCAGTGGCGCGCTCTGGCCGCCGAGCCCAACGCCCGTCTGCACCTCTACGGCAAGCACGAGGCGCGCGCAGGTCGCAAGATGGCGCACGTGAACCGGGTGATGGGCTCGATCTGACCTTTCAGGGCGAAGGAGTCTCTTCCTTCGCTCCGTAGCGCAGCCGCCCCAGTGCGTCCGTGACCGCCTTGATCGGTGCGTCAAAGTCCTTGCCCGCCTTCCACTTCTCGAAGGCCATGACGTTCTCGATGCGGCGGGCGACGAAGGCCTCGGCCGCCTCACGCCCATCGAACCAGCGCATGGTCAGGGCCGGGATCAGGATGCCACCCAGAATGGCGCGCTTGGAATAGTGATTCTGGTCTGTCGCCGTATCGCCGGCCCAGCGCCACAGATCGTCGGCGCTCTCCCACGCCAGCTTGAACCCCAAGTCCATGTTGGTCGGGAGGGCCAGAAAACCGGCGCAACGCTTGGCCGCCTCGAGATCTTCGGCGCCCGCCTCCATCCGCGCCGAGACGGCGGCGGCGATTCTCTCGCGAATCTTCATGGTCTCGGGCGGCGTCGCCTCCAGCGCCTTTAGCGCCTTGGCGTCGTGACGCCGCGACAGCAGGACGGCCAGGTCCCGCGCGCCATTGGGCAAAAGCAGTTCCTCGTCGCCCAGCGACAGGCCGTTGGCCTCGCAGGCCGCGCGCACCAGCCGGCTGTTCCAGCCCAGCGCAGGCGCACGTTCAATGACGGCGTCCAGGACGACCTGCTCCATGCGAGAGGCCCAGTCGGTCTTGGGAACGGTGTCTGCGATCTGGATCATATCCCCAGAATAGTCCGGTCTTCCGGGCTTTTCGACCCATCACGATTGCCTGTGTCGATCTGGACAGGCCCCCGTGGGTCGTGTATCAGCGCGCCTTCATCCGAGAGCCCTGTCTTTCGGGAGAGTTTTTATTTTGTCTGCCCGTCTCCCTTCGAAAGGACGCGGCGGGCGGCCAAAGGAGAGATAACCCTGGTTCAGATTTTCGTCCGCGACAACAATGTCGATCAGGCGCTCAAGGCCCTGAAGAAGAAGATGCAACGCGAAGGCAGCTTCCGTGAAATGAAGCGCCACGTGCACTTCGAAAAGCCGTCGGAAAAGCGCGCCCGTCAAAAGGCTGAAGCTGTCCGTCGCGCCCGCAAGCTGGCCCGCAAGCGCGCTCAGCGCGAGGGTCTGCTGCCGGCTCCGAAGCCCCGGGTTCCGGGCGGCCGTTAATACGGCCCCAGCCCTAGGCTAAAAGATCAAGGCCCGCTCCAGGAAACTGGAGCGGGCCTTTTCTTTGTCCGACAGGGAGCGCCCCGCCCCATTGAAGGGGCGAAGGGGCGACGGGACCTTCACCGCCTTAACTTCCCCCGCGCACGGCGCCGAGGAAGCTCTTCCAGTTCAACTTCACATCCGACAGGGCGCCAGCGCGGAAAGCCCGGCCAGCGACCCAGACCATCAGGGCGGCGAACAGGAACATACCGATCAAGGCGCCGATGATCTCGATCAGCGGCGGGCCGCTGGGCGCGCGCGCAGCCATGACGAAGGGCGTGAAAGGCGGGATCAGGCTCATCACCTTGACCACCGTCGCATCGGGCGTGCGAATGGCCATCTGCATGACGATCAGCGGGACAAACAGCACCATCATGATCGGTCCCATCAGGGTCTGGGCGTCGCGCGGCGTCTCGCAGAAGGCGCCGATGGCCGCGAACAGGACCGCGTACATCAGATAGCCGCCGACCATGAACAGCAGGAAGTAGATCAGCAGGCCGTTGCTCATCAGAACCGAGCCGATGTCGCGCGCCATGTCCGGCGCAGCCACGACCAGACCGATGCCGCCCAGTCCGCCCCAGGCGGCCAGCACGGTCAACGTCAACAGGGCCACGCCCAGCACCTTGCCCGTCAGGATTTCGGTGGCCGAGGCCGAGGACAGCAGAACTTCCAGGATCTTGTTCGACTTTTCCTCCATGACGCTGTTCAGCAGGATGGAGGCCCCTGTGATGATCAGCGACCACAGGATGAAGCCCACCGCCAGACCGACCACAGTCGGCAGCTTGTCGCGGAACGAGACCTCTCCACCCGATCGCGCCTTGGGCGAGAAGACCGACAGGTCGGGACGGAAGCGATCCGTCTGAGCCACCACGCTGGGATCGATGCCGCTGGCGGCGAAAACCTGACGTCGATTGACGTCCTTCAGCGCATCGCGCACGGCGTCCTCGACCGCGTCGTCGGTGGCGCGGGCGGTCCAGACGCGGGCGCCTGGCTGACCGTTCACTTCGGTCAGGAAGACGACGCTGCTCAGCTTCTGTCCTTGCGACGCGTCATCGCCCAGATATCGACGGGCCAAGGCGTCGCGGGCCTCGCCCGGCGCGGCAGCCAGGATGTCCGCCGGTGGCGCGACCAAGGTCAGGCTGCGTTTCGGCGTCTCGAAGGCCGCGCCCGCCCTGGGGGCTTCGCGCTTCAACGCGGCCAGACCAGCCTCATAGCCCTCCGCCTCGGCGACCTGGCGCACCCGATCGCCGCCCGCCACGCCGGCTTCAGGAATGGCGGCCATGCGCAGGGCGCTGATGTCGCGTCTCGCCTGTTCGTTTTCCAGAGACTGACGCACGGCGGCGGCAAGGCCAGACCCCGTCGGCGCTTCATCGACGAGCGCGACCTGCCGCACGGGTTCAGCGTGGCTCATCAGGATGGGAATGGCGCCGCCCAGCACCCCGAACAGGGGGAAGGCCAGCAACGACAGCCAGAAACCGACGGTTTTGGCGTAGGCCATGAACTCGCGGCGTGCGATCAGAAGGGTGCGGTTCATCGGGCGACCTCCGCCTTGACGGCGTCGCGAGCGACGCTCTGATCCTCATCGGGATGATCGCCGGTCAGGGCGATGAAGGCGTCATGCAAGGTCGGTTCCTTGATCTGGAAACGGCGCACGTCGAGGCCGCTCAAGAAGGCCGACTTCAACGCCTCCTGCCCGCCTGCGCCTGGCGCCAACCCGGCGCGCAGCGTGCGCGCGCCGTCCTGCTCGGTCAGAACCTCGACGCCGCTCACCCCCGGCAGTGCGGAAACAGAAGCGACATCCAGCGCGCCCTCCAATTCCAGGAAGCGGGGCGAGGTCGCACGCGCCTGATCCACCGTGCCCTCAAAGGCCTTCCTGCCGCGCGCCAGGAGCACCACCTTGTCGCACAGACGCTCGGCGTGCTGCATGACGTGGGTCGAGAACAGGACCGTCGCCCCGTCGGCGGCCAGGGCGCGGATCATGGCTTCCAGCCCTTGCTGATTCATCGGATCCAGCCCGGAAAACGGCTCGTCCAGGATCACGAATTCGGGGCGATGCACGACCGAGGCGATCAACTGGACCTTCTGAGCCATCCCCTTGGACAGCTCTTTCATCTTCTTCTTCTGGGCGTCGCCCAGCCCCATCTGCGTCAGCATCTCGCGGGCGCGCTTGCGCCCCTCGGACGCGGGCACGCCCTTGAGGCCGCCGAAGAAGGCGATGGCGTCCACGGGCGTCATCTTCTTGTAGAGGCCGCGCTCCTCCGGCAGGAAGCCGATCCGGTCGCGCACCTTGCGCCCATCGTCGGCGCCGAGGATTTCAATACGACCCGAGGTGGCCGGCTGCAGGCCCAAGATCATGCGCAGGGTCGAGGTCTTGCCCGCGCCGTTGGGGCCGAGAAAGCCGCAGATCGTGCCCTTCTCCACCTCGAAACTGAGGTCGGAAACGGCCTGAAAGCCGCCATAGGTCTTGCTGATCCCGTCCAGCGTCAGCGCCGCAACCATGCCATTCCCCTCGCAAGCGTCGGAGCGAATCCTAACGGGGCGACGGCGCAAATGGAAAGGGCATTTTACATTACAGTTCGGTCATGAAGCCGAAGCCACCTATTTGGGCGCGCTGACCTTCACGTCGAAAGCCTGCCCCACGACCTTGGCGGGGTTCACCTGACCGCCATTTCGTCGCACCTCGAAATGCAGATGCGGCCCCGTGGAATAGCCGGTCGAGCCGACCAGCCCGATGCGCTCGTCCGAGGCCACCGCCTGACCCACATGGACGTCGATGCGGCTCAGATGGCCGTAGACGCTGCTCATGCCATTCGGGTGTTTGACCTCGATAAAGTTGCCGTAGCCGCCGGCCTGAAAGCCCGCCCGGACCACCCGCCCCTCGGCCGTGGTGTAGACGCTGGTGCCCTGGGGCGCCGCGATGTCCACGCCCTTGTGCGCACGCGCCTTGGCCTCGATCGTCAGCTTGCGAAGACCGAACGCCGAGTTGACGCGGTAGCCCTTCACCGGCGCGTCAAACTGCACCTTGCGCGTGACCGGGCCTGCGGGCTTGGCCACCGCCTGAACCGGCGGGGCGGCGGGCGCGGACAGGGGTTCAGCCGTGTCCGACGGCAGGCTGGCCGCGCCGAGGGGCGCGCCGGCCATGGCGAGAACGGCGGTAACGGCGACAACGCTGGTTTGACCAAAGCGGATCGCCAGCGGCCTCACGGCCGGAGGAAAAAAACGCATACTGAAACTGCACTCCAGGCGCTCGATCCACGAGCGGGAGGGCCGTCTTGGTCACGCGAAAAGAGGTGCGCTGGTGGCGGAAACGCTCGCCGACGGCCGGGGTTGATCGCCTTTTGCCATCACACCGGGACGCGAATGGGGCCGCGTCGGGGCGACAAGGCGTCGCACCAAAGGAACCCGGAACGAGAAAGGCAGCGCAGACGAGCCGCGCGGCCTTTCCGATTATCTAGCGGAACGCTCTACAGCGGCAGGGTCAACATGATCCCGCCCATGTGGCTGTCAGCCGCATCGCCAAAGCGGCCCTTGTATCCGACGGAAACCTTCAGCCGGTCCATCACCGTGCCTTCGATCCCAACCGACGCGAGGAACTGACCGCCCCAGGGGTCCTCGATCTCGCGCGACAGGACCTGGGCGGGATTGCCCGCGATTCCCGTGCGTACGGCGGCGCTGTCGTCGCTCAGAGAGTCGCGATAGCCGCCCTCGGCGTAGAACTGGAACTGATCAAGCTCCAGCTCGGCGCGCAGAACCACCTCAGCCGTCGTGGATTGCACGGCACGATCCTTGTAGTCGTACTGCGCCGCCGGCCCTTGCTCGGTGAAGCCGTCAACGTCGCTGTTGACCCACACCACGGCTGCACGCGGCGACAGAGCGATGCCGCCCACGTCGAACCACATCCCGCCTTGCAGACGCGCGCCCGTCGACACGCCACGGGTCGAGCCGGTGTGAACCACGGGAGCGAGCGAGGTCAGTCGGCTGACGTCGTTGAAATCGTCCTGGGCCACGCCTGCTGCAGCGTTGATGAACACATCCCCGGAGCGCCAGCCGCCGTAGATGTCCAGGCCAAAGGTATCCAGATCGAAGTTCAGGCTGCCAGCGTCCACGTCAGCGTTGCGATAGCTGCCCGCCAGACCGAATTTCAGCGTCTCGCTGCCGCCTTCCAACGCGATCCGGACGCCATAGCCGTCCGAGGTCGCCTCGCCGATGGCTTCGCGCGCGTCCGTCTTGGTTCGATCCACCAGGGCCGAGACGGAAATGGATGTGCCGGCGGTCCAGGCCTCTCGCTCCGACAGGCCGGCGGTGGCGTCGTCCAGAGCGTCCTCTCGGTGTCGCCCGGCTGTCTCGCCCAGCAGGGAGGTCTGGGACCCGAGGTCGCCGTAGTACAGATAGTCGTTGGCCAGACGCGCGATCGCAGCATGGCCTGCTGCGGTGGGATGCACCCCGTCGAAATAGAAATAGTCATTGGGATTGGAGCAGACGGTCACCCCGTTGAAGCAGGGCTGAGTGACGTTGCTCACGCCGAATGCGCTGGGATTGGCGGCGATGACGTCACCGATCTTGAACAGGTCCATCATGATGATGTTGGTGCCGGGACGCGCCGCCGCCGTGGCGTTCAGCCCCGTCAGCAGAGCGCCGTTGAAGGTGGTCACGGCGTAGTCGGCCAGAGGCGCTGCGGCCGTGCCGCGAAACTGCGGCGTGAGGCTCAGCTTGGGCAGGTTGGTGACCAGAATGGTTCCCGCCCCGGCCTGGGCCACGCCACCGACGATGAAGTTGATGTCCGAGGCGGCGCTCAGCGCCACCGGCGCGATGCTGCCCTGGGGATTGGCCGAAGCGCCCGCCGCCGGCAGGCCCTGGAATATGTTGTTGGCCCCGCCCAGAATACTGACCAGATCCCCGGCGCCGAACGTTCCGCCCCGCGACTGATACTGAGAAAGCTGCAACCGCATCCCCAGAGGAGAAGCCTGGCTGTCGGTGCGCGCGCCGCCAAAGGCGTAGTTTATGCTGCCCGTCACCGGACCCGTGAAGTTCGCAGCATTGAAGCCCAGCCGCTCGGTGAAGACCGGCCCGCTGGAGAAACGACCCTGATAATAGGGCGGCGACGCTGGCGTCGTCCGACCCGACGCCAGATAGAGGTTGCCGTTGTCGGACAGGCTGTCGCCGAAAACGACCAGCCGATTATAGGTTTGCGCCCCGGCGGCGCTCGCCGTCGACAGGGCCGCCAGACTCAATGCGGCGACGGCCGCTCCACGAAGAAAACGAGACATCGGTGTTCCTCCCTCGACCGTCAGTGTGCGGTCGTTATGCGGGAGGATGCGCTGCTTTGCCGCAAGCGCAAGATGCCCCTAGGGAATCTGAACAGTGATCAGTGAAGGATTCTGAAGCGGACTGTGCCCGGCAAGTCACGCAGAACCTTCAGCACCTCGGGATCATAGCCCCGATCCACGTCGGTGATCACATAGCCTGTCTGTTCGTCGGTTTTCAGATGCTGGCCCAGGATATTGAGGCCTGCCGACGACAAGGCCCGGTTGAGCTCGGCCAGAACCCCCGGTTGATTCCGGTGGATGTGCAGCAGGCGGTGGGCGCGCGAGACCTCGGCCAATTGCACGTTCGGCAGGTTGACGCAGAATGTGGTGTCGCCCCGGTTGAGATAGCCCAGCAGTCGCTCGGCCGCGAACTCGGCTATGGCTTCCTGCGCCTCCTCGGTCGAACCGCCGATGTGGGGGGACAGGATGACGTTCTTCAGGCCCTGCAAGGGGCTGGCGAAGGGATCGGCGTTGGTGCGCGGCTCCTCGGGGAAGACGTCGACCGCTGCGCCGGCGATCCGACCCGACTTCACCGCCTCGGCCAAGGCGTCGACATCAACGACGTGACCGCGCGACAGGTTCAGGAACAGGGCGCCAGGCTTCATCCTGGCGAACTGGGCCGCGCCGATGACGTCGGCGTTGTCCTTGCGCCCGTCGACGTGGAGGCTGACCACGTCAGCCTCGGCCAGCAGGGCGTCAAGCGAGCGCATTCTCCGAGCGTTGCCCAGGGCCAGACGTTCCGACAGATCGTGGAAGATAACCCGCATTCCCAGACCCTCGGCCAGAACCGACAGCTGCGAGCCGATAGCGCCGTAGCCGACGATGCCCAGGGTCTTGCCGCGCAGCTCGCGCGAACCGGTCGCCGACTTGTTCCACTGGCCCTGGTGCATGGCCGCCGACTTGTCGGTCACATCGCGCATCAGGACGATGGTCAGGCCGATAGCCAGCTCGACCACCGAACGGGTGTTGGAATACGGAGCATTAAATACCGCCACGCCGTGCGCTGCGGCGGCGTCCAGATCGATCTGGTTGGTGCCGATGCAGAAGGCGGCGACGGCCAGCAGGCGGTCGGCGTGCTCCAGAACCCGCTTGCTGACATTGGTCTTGGAGCGAATGCCCAGAACATGGACGCCCTTGATCGCCTCGATCAGGTCGTCCTCGTCCAGCGCGCCCTTCATCGTCTCGACAGTGTAACCCGCCTCCTCCAGCCGCTCGACGGCGGCGGCGTGGATGTTCTCCAGCAGCAGCATCTTGATGCGGTTGCGCGGATAGGACCAACGCCCGGCGACGCCTTCGGCGAACAACACCTCATCCAGAGAGGCGGCTGTCGCGTCGGCGACCTCTACGACCTTCTGACGGTTCACCACTTCGGTGAAGGCGTAGAAGCGATCGGCGGCGCCGGCCAGCTTGACCTCGGCGTCGGTCCAGCCGTCGCCGACCATGACCACAGGGCCGGTCAGGTTCAGGGCCTTGATGACCTCGGGCTTGCCGTTGTCGCGCGACAGGGGGTTGGCGTCGTCCACGCCCGTGACGCGATCCTCGGCGTCATAGATCAGGTCGTTGGCCAGGACGTGATCTGCGGCGATTCCGAGACGGGCGGCCAAGGGCGCGATCACCTCACGGAAACCGCCTGACAGGATGTAGACCCGCTCGGCGTGGCGTTCGAAGAAGTCGACGTTGCGGCGGATCGAGGCGCTGGCCTCGTCCAGAATCCGGTCGGTCAGGGTTTCGACATGGCTGCGGCGCAGGGCCAACAACTCCAACCGGCGGCGCAGCGCCGTGCCGAAATCCACCTGCCCCGACATCGCCTGATCGGTCAGGGCCGCGATCTCGGCCTTGCGCGTCGCGGCGTCGGGAGCGTCCGACAGGGCGATGTCAGCGAGCGCTTCCAGCGTCTCGATGCGCACCAGAGTGGAATCGAAATCAAAGATGAAGACAGGCGAAGTCATGCGCCGGACCTAGCCCAGCTTCGCACCTGCAGCAATAAAAAGGGGGACACCAGCCCCCCTTTCCGCACGAATTTTCCAACCGGCCTACAGCTTGCCGAAACCGCCCTTGCGACGGCTTTCCAGAGCAGCGGCGCCGATCGCAGCGGCGATCGTGGCCACGGCCAGCAAGGCGCCGCCCTCTTTCGCATGATCGCGGGCGAAGTCACCTGCGTCCTCGGCGTAGCGCCGCGCCTGCTTGGCGTAACGTTTCATGGGCTTGCGCGACTTGGCGCGCGAGCGTTGCAGCCAATGCTCGGCCTGGGCGCGGGCGCCATGACCAAACCGCCCTGCCCGCTCGCCCGCATAGTCGCCCAGTTCAGCAGCACGATGGGTCAGATCGTCGGCGCCGTGGCGAACGCCGCGTGCGATGTCGTCAAACCGATGCCGCAGAGCCTCGGCGTCAAACCAACCGCGTGGATCGACCCGATCGCGCAGACGTTCGTATCGCGTGGGGCCGCTGCACTGGTTCAGCAGCAGAGCGGCCAGGCCCACGCCCGCCAGAACAGCGACCACGCCGGCCGTGATCCCGGGATGTTTGCGGACTTCGTCCACGGCGTTGAACTGTCGAACCATGGGCAACCAAACCTCTTCTTGTCGAAACCGTCGTGTGACAGGAGCGAACCGGGCCGAAAGAGGTTCCGCTACAAACGGCCAAGCTGCAAGCGCGAGGACCCGCCTCTTACCATTTGACCGTCGCCTCCCTATGTTGCGCCGCTTCCGAACAGTTTCGCCTTTTTCAGGATTTCCGCCGTGACCGATCACGCGCCCGCCGCACAACCAGCCGCCGTTCCTTCCGACGACTTCGCCGCCGCTTTCCAGATCGAAGGCTGGCCGGTGCGCGGTCGCCTGGTCCGGTTGGGCGAAGCGGTCAACACGGTTCTTTCGGCCCATGACTATCCCGAGCCCGTGGCAGCCCTGCTGGGCGAAGCCTGCGTGCTGGCGGCCATCGTCGGATCGGCGCTGAAGTTCGAAGGGCGGCTCATCGTCCAGGCTCAGGGCGACGGTCCGGTGCGCTATGTCGTGGCCGACTACGACACGGCGGGGACGCTGCGCGGCTTCTGCCGCTTTGATCCCGAAGGCGTCGCCGCCGCATCCGAGGGCTTCGTTCGTCCCGGCGCCCAGACGCTGCTGGGCAAGGGCGTCTTCATGATGACCATCGACCGGGGCGAAGACTTCGAGCGCACCCAGGGCATCACCCCTATCGAAGGGGAAAGCCTGTCCCTGTGCGCCGAGCACTACTTCACCCAGTCCGAACAGGTCCCGACCAAGGTGCGTCTGGCCGTGGGCCAGGTCACCACCGAGGCGGGCACATCCTGGCGCGCGGGCGGTGCCATGATCCAGGTGATCGCCAGCGACGACGCGCGCGGTTCGACCGAAGACGTCTGGGAACGCACGCGCGCCCTGTTCTTCACCCTGGGCGACGACGAACTGATCGACCCAACCATCAGCGCCGAGACCCTGCTGTATCGTCTGTTCCACGAAGACGGCGTGCGGCTGGAGGGCGCCAAGGCGCTCGCGGCTGTCTGCCGCTGCTCCAGAGAGCGGATCGTCGCCGTAATGCAGTCCTTCCCTGTCGAAGACCGCGCCGAGATGATCGAGGATGACGGCAAGATCCATGCGACGTGCGAGTACTGCTCGACCGTCTATGAGATCGACCCGAGCGAGATCGAACAGCCGGTCGCCTAGACCAGCATGAAGATCGCATTGCCGTAGTTGTGCAGGAGGATCGGCAGCAGGACGCTGCCGGTCTTCTCGCGCAGCCAGACGAGCAGCAGGGCGGCGCCGCCGGTCGTCGCCATCAGCAAAGGCTCAAAGGTGAAGCCGCCGTCGGAATAGCCCAGAGCATGGGTCAGACCGAAGGCCAGCGACGACAGCACCGCGCCCCAACCCATCCATGCGCCCAGAATGCGCACCGGCTTGCCGAACACCTCGTTCAGCATCAGCAGCAGCACGCCGCGATAGAAGAGTTCCTCGTCCAGACCCGGCATCGTCAACTGGAAGGCGAGGCTGTCGAGGTCGAACCCCTGCCCTGGGAAATAGAGGGCTAGCCCAAGGAACAGGGCGACCAGCAAACCCGACATGACCAAGGCGCCCGTCAGGCCCCGGCGATCCTGCTTCAGCGTCAGACCCGCCCGCTTCCAGCCGATGACAGGCAGGCTGGCCACGGCCAATGAAAGAAGGGCGGCCATGGCTTTGCCCTCCCAGTTCCAGTTCGAAGGGCCAAACGACAGGGGAATATGGCCGTAACCGCGTGTCAGCACCGCGTCATAGACCGCCATCAGCAACAGGGCGGCGATCAGCCACCCCCACCGCACGCGTCCCTTCACAAGAACGGCGGCCGCCACCCCGCCCAGGGCGACCGCTCCGATCCAGCCCAGCATTGCAATGATCGCGTCCGGCATTCCGCCTCTCCCCATGACCTGTCGTCATGAGGCAGGCGGCGCCGTCAGTGGATGCGGATGACTGAAATTTAACGCGCCGGCCGAACCAGCGACGTTCTAGCTGTTCAGGTCCAGCGAGTAGCCGGCCGAACGGACGGTGCGGATAGGGTTGACCGTGCCCTCGACGTTCAGCGCCTTGCGCAGGCGGCCGACGTGGACATCCACGGTGCGCGCCTCGACATAGACGTCCGAGCCCCAGACGGCGTCCAGCAGCTGCTCGCGGCTGAACACGCGCCCCGGATGCTTCATCAGGTGATCCAGCAGGCGGAACTCGGTCGGGCCGAGGTGGACCTCCTTGCCTGCACGACGGACGCGGTGGGCGACGCGGTCGATGACAATGTCAGCGTGGTTGATGCGGTCATCGGCCAGACCCGGACGGATACGACGCAGGACGGCGCGGATGCGGGCCGTCAGCTCGGTCATCGAGAAGGGCTTGGTCATGTAGTCGTCGGCGCCGGTGTCCAAGCCGCGCACGCGGTCGGTTTCCTCGCCGCGCGCCGTCAGCATGATGATCGGCAGGTTGCGGGTCTCGGCCCGGCCGCGCAGGCGGCGGCAAACCTCGATGCCCGACAGCTTGGGCAGCATCCAGTCCAGCAGCACCAGATCGGGCAGGCGCTCGTCGACCTGGAGCAGCCCCTCCTCCCCGTCCGCCGCCACGGTCACGTCATAGCCCTCCTTCTCCAGATTGTACTGAAGCAGGGTGGCCAGGGCGTCCTCGTCTTCCATCACCAGAATATAGGGTTGCACGTCAGGCTCTCCGGTCGGTCGAAGTCGTCAGCAGGAAGGTTCAGTCAGCCGCCGTGTCGGACGGCGGCGGGGTCGAGATATGCGGGGTGGGCGTTTGTTCCTCGCCCGGACCGGGGACGGCCTTTGGCCGCTCGCCCAGCATTTCCTCGCCAGTGATCTCATAGTGGACCGTCTCGGCGATATTGGTCGCGTGGTCGCCGATCCGCTCCAGGTTCTTGGCCATAAACAGCAGATGGGTGCAGGCCGTGATCGTGCGCGGGTCGCCCATCATGTAGGTCAGCAACTCGCGGAACAGGGCGTTGTAGTGCTCGTCCACCTCGTCATCGGTGCTCCACACCGACAGGGCCCGTTCAATCTCCGACGCCGTATAGGCGTCCAGGACGTCGCGCAGACGGGTCGAAACCAGGCGGCCCATCCGCTCGATCGAACGGGTCAGGGGCTGCATGGGCTCGCCCTCGGCCAGGATCAGCGCCCGCTTGGCGATGTTCTTGGCCAGATCGCCGGTGCGTTCCAGATCCGAGGCCAGCTTCATGGCCCCCAGCGTGCGCCGTAAGTCCGAGGCCACCGGCTGACGCAGGGCGATCAGACGAATCGACTTCTTCTCGATGTCGCGATGCAGGGCGTCGAGCCGGTTGTCACGTTCGACCACCGCCTTCGCCAGGGCCACATCCCGGCGAGCGACGGATTCGATGGCGTCCGCCACCTGGGCCTCGGCCAGACCGCCCATGCGGACGACCTCGGCCGTCAGTTGGTTCAGTTCGTCGCCGTAAGCCTTGACCGTATGCTGGTTCATGACTGCCCTTAGCCGAAGCGGCCGGTGATGTAGTCGAGCGTGCGACGCTCGCGCGGATTGGTGAAGATCTCTTCGGTGTCGCCGGTCTCGACCAGCTTGCCCATGTGGAAGAAAGCCGTGCGTTGCGACACGCGGGCCGCCTGGGCCATGGAGTGGGTGACGATGACGATGCAGTAGCGCTCGCGCAGTTCGTCGATCAGTTCCTCGATCTTGGCCGTGGCGATGGGGTCCAGCGCCGAGCAGGGTTCGTCCATCAGGATGACTTCGGGTTCGACCGCGATGGCGCGGGCGATGACCAGACGCTGCTGCTGACCGCCCGACAGGCCGGTGCCCGGCGAGTGCAGACGGTCGGCGACCTCATCCCACAGACCGGCGCGTTTCAGAGCCTTCTGGACGATGTCGTCCAGTTCGCCCTTGGACGAAGCCAGACCGTGGATCTTCGGCCCATAGGCGACGTTCTCGTAGATCGTCTTGGGGAAGGGATTGGGCTTCTGGAACACCATGCCAACCTGAGCGCGCAGCAGCACAGGGTCGATCTTGCGGTCATTGATGTCGCCGCCGTCCATCTCGATCTCGCCGGTGACACGGCAGCCCGGGATGGTGTCGTTCATGCGGTTCATGGTCCGCAGGAAGGTCGACTTGCCGCAGCCCGACGGGCCGATCAGGGCCGTGACGGTCTTGTCCGGGATGTCCAGCGAGACGCCGAACAGGGCCTGCTTCTCACCGTAGAAGACGGAAACGTCGCGCGCGGCGATCTTGATCGGGCCAAGCGGCGCCGAGGCGTGAGCGCCGACGACGGGGGCGGTCGACAGGGTCGAGGGCTCGGCTGCGGCGGAGCCGCCGCCCTGGCCCTCGGGGGCGCGGAGAATATTGAACTTCATAAGACTACCACCGGCGTTCAAAGCGCCGACGCAGCAGGATCGCGGCGGCGTTCATGACGATCATGAAGGCGAGGAGCACAAGGATGGCGGCGGCGGTCCGCTCGTGGAACGCGCGCTCCGAGGCGTTCTCCCAGATATAGATCAGCGAAGGCAGAGCGCCGACCGGCTCGTCGATGGCGTGGGGCACGCCGGGGACGAAGCTGATCATGCCGATCAGCAGCAGGGGCGCCGTTTCGCCCAGGGCATGCGCCATGGCGATGATCGAACCCGTCATGACCCCCGGCATGGCCAGGGGCAGGACGTGACCGAACACCGTCTGGGTGCGGCTGGCGCCCATGGCCAGGGCGGCCTCGCGGATCGAGGGCGGCACGGCCTTCAGCGACGAACGCGTGGCGATGATAACGGTCGGCAGAGCCATCAGGGCCAGAACCAGACCGCCGACCAGCGGGCTGGCGCGCGGCAGGTGCATGAAGTTGATGAAGAGGGCCAAACCCAGCAGGCCGTAAACGATCGACGGCACGGCGGCGAGGTTGTTGATGTTGACCTCGATGATCGCGGTCAGCCGGTTGCGCGGCGAGTATTCTTCCAGCCAGACAGCGGCGCCGACGCCGACCGGAATGGCGATCAGGGCCGTAACCAGCAGCATCAGGGCCGAACCGACTACCGCACCCAGCAGACCCGCCAGCTCGGGCTGGGTCGAGTCGCCCTTGGTGAACAGGGCGCTGTTGAAGTGGGCGCGCACCGCACCCGAGGCCTTCATGCGGTCCAGCCAAGCCATCTGCTCATTGCTGATGCGACGCTGATCCTCAGGCGTGGCCTTGGAGATTTCGCCCTTCAGATAAAGATCGGCGTTGTCGGACAGGGGCGCGGTCACCGGCACGGTCTGGCCCAGCAAGCTGGGCTGGCGGGTGATCATGCCCGCCGCCTGGAACTTCAGCTCCGACGAGAACAGAGCCTTCATCGCCGCCGCCTTGGAGCCCTGGGCGTCGTCGGGAATACCCAGACGGCGCAACTGCTGCTCGGCGACGATCTGCTCGAAGTTGGCGCCCTGCGGATAGGCGCGGTCGATCCGCGACGCATCCATATGGACCGGCAGGGTCACGCTGTGGCTGTAGAAGGCCGTGCGGCCCTGCAGGATGATGCTGCCCAGAAGGATCACCAGGAAGACCAGGGCGAAGCCGATGGCCGCGCGGCCATACCACTTGAAGCGAGTCTCGCGGGCGTAGCGGCCACGCAGGCGCGCCTGCAGACGCTCGGTCCGTGGGCTGACGGCGCTCGTCTTCACGCCAATATCGACGGGCGCGTCAGTCATATTGTTCCCGATAGGCTTGCACGATGCGCATGGCGACAATGTTGAGCAGCAGGGTTACGACAAACAGGGTCAGGCCCAGACCAAAGGCAGCCAGGGTCTTGGGACTGTTGAACTCCTGATCCCCGGTCAGAAGAGTGACGATCTGCACCGTGACGGTCGTCACCGTGTCCAGCGGGTTCAGCGTCAGCTTGGCCGCCAGACCGGCGGCCATGGTCACGATCATGGTCTCGCCGATAGCGCGCGAGATGGCCAGCAGGAAGGCCCCCGCAATGCCCGGCAGGGCGGCGGGCAGCAGCACCTTCTTGACCGTTTCGGACTTGGTCGCGCCCATGGCGTAGGAACCGTCTCGCAGCGATTGCGGCACTGCGTTCATGATGTCGTCGGACAGGGAGCTGACGAAGGGGATCAGCATGATGCCCATGACGGCGCCGGCCACCAGGGCCATCTGGTTCTGCACCAGCAGCAGGTATTGGCCCATGCCATCCAGCGGTCCGCCGACCAGCCAGCCCCCGATGGTGTTGAAGAAGACGCGGAAGGCCGGCCCCACCGTCAGGGCGGCGAAGAAGCCGTAGACCACCGTCGGAACCCCGGCCAGGACCTCGAGCATGGGCTTGACCACCGCGCGAGTGCGACGACCGGCGTATTCCGACAGATAGATGGCCGAGAACAGGCCGATCGGTCCGGCCACGAGCATGGCGATCATCATGATCAGGAAGGTGCCGGCGAACAGCGGCACGGCCCCAAAGGCGCCCGACGAGCCGATCTGGTCGGCGCGGATGGCCATCTGCGGGCTCCACTTGGTGCCGAACAGGAACTCCGTGATCGGCACTGAGGCGAAGAAGCGGAGACTGTCCCACACCAGGGAGAAGATGATGCCCACAGTCGTCAGCACGGCCACGGCCGAGCAGGCGAACAGAACGATGCTGATCCAGCTTTCAACCCGATTGCGCGCACGCAGGTCGGGACGGATGCGCACGAAGACGAAGACGCCGCCCAGAACGGCTGCGATCAGGGCTGCAACCCCGCCGCCCCAGTCCAGAACGGAAGAGATACGGTGAGCACGACGTCCCTCAGCCGGCAGTTCCTCGGCATAGGGGGCCGGCCAGATCTGCTGGGCCTCCAGACCGTCGCCGATGCGGCGCGCGTCCGAGAAGAAGGCCTCACGGCGGAACGGCTCCAGTTGGGCCACAGCCTCCGGCGCGCCCGCCGCCATCATCTGGCGCTCCAACGGCGTGGAGAAGGTCGAGGCGGCGATCAGCACCGCCAGGGCCGGCATGCCGACCCAGATCAGGGCGTAGAGGCCATGCTGGCCGGGACGCGAATGCGCCCTGACGCCCAGGCTGCGGCGCGCGGCCAACCTGCGCCCGCCCAGATAGGCGAGCCCGGAGAAGGCGATCAGCAGTAACAGGAAAATCCAGATCATCCGGGTCCGTGCACGCGTGAATCATTAACGTGCCGGGTCCGGCGCGTTTCGGCCGGGAACCTGCCTGCGATTGGCGAGCGGATTAAGACGGCGGCGTGACAGTTCTGTTACGGCGTAGATCCGCCCACAGTTTCGGCATCACGCGTAAGCGCCAACGGGAAGCAGGCCGCGAAGATCGCGCCCTGCCCCAGGGCGCTGTCGACCGCCAGTCCGCCTCGGTGGCGAATGATGATGTGCCGCACGATCGCCAGCCCCAGACCGGTGCCCTGGCGCTCGCCGCTTTTCTGGCCTTCCACGCGATAGAATCGCTCGGTTAGCCGCGGCAGATGCTCACGCGCCATGCCGGGGCCGTGATCGCGCACTGTGACCACCGCATACCTCTGACCGGCCTCCCGATCCGGCGTAACCAGCGAAAGGCGCGTGCCTTCGGGCATACGCGCCGCCATGGCCTCGTCCAGCGTGCGATCGCGGTCGATGGACAACTCCACCACGCCGCTGTTGCTGGAATACTTCAGGGCGTTGTCGATCAGGTTCTGGATGACTTGAACAATTTCATCCCGGTCGCCCGTCACGGTCGCCCCGCCCTGCCCCAGGTCGGCTTTGATCGTCACGCCGCGCTCGCGTGAGATGACGCTGACGGCGTCCACCACGTCTGAAGCGGCTCGGGCCAGGTCGACGCGGCCCAGCGGCGCGATGTGCTCGTTCAATTCGATGCGGCTCAGAGACAGCAGGTCAGCGACCAGGCGCCCCATCCGGTCAGCCTGAATGGCCATGATGTCGAGAAACTTGTCCCGCGCCTTTGGATCGTCCTTGGCGTGCCCCTTCAGCGTCTCGATGAAGCCTGACAATGAGGCCAGCGGCGTGCGCAACTCGTGGCTGGCGTTGGCCAGGAAGTCGACCCGCATCATCTCCATGCGGCGGGCGTCGGTCTCGTCGCGCAGCGCCAGAAGCGCCATCGCCCCCGCGCCCCACAGATGAGCGTCCCGCTCAGGCAGAGGACGAATGAAAGCCCGCCAGTGCCGTTCCTGAGCGCCGCCGCCGACGTAGTCCACCGTGCTGCTGAACTCGCCGAACAGGGCCTCGTCGACCGCCTCCAGCACCTTGGGATCGCGGATCACCGACACCAGAAGCCCGGCCCCGGTCCCCTGGAGTCGAAACAGCTCACGTGCAGCCGCGTTGGCCAGGGCGATGCGCCGCCCGGCGATGTCGTCGGCCTCCCCTCCGCTGATGATCAGGATCGGATCGGCCAGGGCTTCAAAGACATCGCCCAACAGAGCGCCATCGGGCGCCACATCGGCGGGGCCGCTGCCGTCCAGATCGCTGATGCTGACCAGGGCGGGCGGGCGGCGGTTGACCAGCCAGGTCGCCGCCGCGACCGCCAAGGCGCCGGCGGCCAGCCAGCCCGCGAGCTCCGGCTTCATCACCGCGAGCACCGCCATCACCAGAATCGCCACGCCGCCGCTGGCGCCTGCCGTCCAAAGTCTGGACGAAGCGGTGGGTGCGACCGGCGAAGGCGAATGCTCGTACGGCATGAAAATCGACGTTATCTCATTGTTCAGCGACCGCACCCTATGCTGAAGCCTGTTCGAAGAGCGACCGGATGGGCGAGGATTCTCGCGCATAACGTATTTTGTTCACCGATTTGCGGCAGTCTTTTCGAGGGGCTGGAGGGGCTTTTGAAGTGAATACGATCCTGAACTGCCTGGTTCAGCAGCACGACTGGCGCATTCTGCCATTCGCACTGCTCGTCTCGGTCTTCAGCCTGCTGATCGCACTGTCCCTGTTTGATCGCGCCCGCAACGTCGCTCGGCGCTCTCGACGCGTCTATCTGATCGCCGCGCCTCTGGTCGCCGGTCTGGGCGTGTGGAGCACCCATTTCATCGCCATGAAGGCCTATGATGTCGGGGTGCCGGTGCGCTACGATATCGAGGAGACCGCTCTCTCGCTCGGCGTGGTGGTGATCGCCTTCTACGCCGCCATGCATCTGGCCCTGGCCGAGGCCGGCCGGGTCAGTCGCGTGGTCGCCGCTCTGACCTGCGGCCTTGGCGTCGCCTCCATGCATTTCCTGGGCATGGCGGGCCTGCGCCTGTCGGGCGCAATGCTGTCGTGGAACCCGCTTCTGGTCGTGATCGCGTTGGCCGGCGGGATGCTGCTCGTCAGCGCCATCGCCCTGCTGCCATGGCGTGTAGGCGCAAGGCGCGTGTTTCTCGCCACGTTTCTTGGCGCTCTGGGCGTCTGCTGGCTCCACTTTGTCGCCATGAGCGCCGTGATCATAACGCCGACGCCCGGCGTGCTGCTGCCCGCCGCTGCGGCTGCCGAGGCGACCCTGACGCTGTGGATAGGAGCCAGCGTCGGCCTTTTGGCCATCATCGCCGCCTTCCTGACCGGCATGGTCTGGTGGTCGCGCCACAGCGCTCTGGGCCAACTTCGCGAGGCCATCGAGGCCATGCCCGACGGCCTGGGCTTCTATGACGCCGACGATCGGCTGGCGATCTGGAACCAGCGCTACGCCGAGGTCAATCCGGAGATCGCCTCGGCCCTGAAGGTCGGCGTCACCTTCCGCGAAATCCTTGAGACAGGGCTCAGGGCTGGCATCTATCCCTGCGCCGAAGGGCGCGAGCAAGCCTGGATGGCCGAGCGCCTGGCCAACAGACGCCGTCCCTTGGGCGCGATGGAACAGAATGTCGGCGACCGCTGGCTCCGGGTGCAGGACCGCCGCACCTCCGAAAAGGGCACGGTCACGGTCTGCTCCGACATCACCGATCTGAAACGCGACGCCCAGGCCCTGGCCGAAGCCCGCGACGCCGCCGACACCGCCAATCGCGCAAAGAGCCAGTTCCTCGCCAATATGAGCCACGAGATTCGCACCCCCCTGAACGGGGTCATCGGCGTGGCTCAGGCGCTGGCGCGCACCGACCTTGATGAACAACAGCGAGAGATGCTGGACCTGATCCACTCATCCAGCCGCACGCTGCAGACCCTGTTGAGCGACATCCTTGATCTGGCCCGCGTCGAATCCGGTCGCCTGGAGTTGAGCGATGAAGCCTTCGATCTGGCGCGCGCGACCGAGGAAGCGGCGCAACTCTACGCCGCCGCCGCACGCGACAAGGGGCTGCAATTCCTGGTCGAGGTCGCGCCCGAAGCCCGCATATGGGTGCAGGGCGACGCCATCCGCCTGAAGCAGGTTCTGACCAATCTGGTCTCCAACGCCGTCAAGTTCACCGCTTCGGGCTTCGTCAGCCTGACGGTGGACGCCGGACCTCAGGGGCTGCGGTTCGTGATTCAGGATACAGGCATAGGTTTTGACGCCGAGACCCGCGACCGGTTGTTCAGCCGCTTCGAACAGGCCGATGGCGACATCACACGTCGCTTCGGCGGCTCCGGTCTGGGCTTGGCGATCAGTCGCGAGCTGGCGGCCATGATGGGCGGGGACCTTGGCTGTGAAAGCGAACCGGGAGGCGGCGCCGCCTTTATCCTGACCCTGCCCCTGCGCCCGGCCGCAGCGCCCGCGGCGTCGACACCGACCCTCGTGGCGCCGGACCACGCACGCCTGGTCGAGAAGGCTCGCCGCCTGCGTATTCTGGTGGCCGACGACCATCCGACCAATCGCCGCGTGGTCGAGCTGATCCTGGATCAGGAAGCCGTTGAACTGGTCTCGGTCGAGGACGGTGTTCAGGCCGTCGAGGCCTGCCGCGCCAGCGTCTTCGATCTGGTGCTGATGGATATGCAGATGCCGGTCATGGACGGGCTGACGGCGACCCGCGAGATCCGCCTGCATGAGGTGGCCATGGGCATGCCGCGTACGCCGGTCGTCATGCTGACCGCCAACGCCCTGCCCGAACACATAGCGGCTGGCCTTGACGCCGGCGCCGATCGCCATCTGGCGAAGCCTTTCAGCGTCGACGCCCTGCTGGCCATGGTGGCGGAGCTGACATCGGACGCGCCTCAGGCCGCTTTTCAGGCGGCCTGAGGGTTTCGTCTTCTACTCGTAGCCGTGCGCGGCTTCGTTGATGACCTGTGATGGCATGGTTGAGAAGTCGATGCTGACCGGCTTCGTCGCCTTGGCCTGAAACGTCTTGATGACGTGTTCCAGCCGCTTGCGAACCTCCTTCGTCGCCTCGGCGTCCGGGTCGAGCCCAAGCGGCGCCAGGCAGAATTCGATGATCGCGTGGGGTCGGTTCAGAGGTTCCATAGCTCTATCCTTTCCTAAGCGGCGTGGAACTGGGCGGTCTCGGTGGATTCCTTCATGGCGGTCGTGGACGACTGCCCGTTGGAAATGACGGTCGCGACCTGGTCGAAGTAGCCGGTGCCGACCTCGCGCTGGTGACGCGTGGCGGTGTAGCCGATGGCCTCGTTGGCGAACTCGCGCTGTTGCAGCTCGGAATAGGCCGCCATGCCGCGATCGCGATAGCCGTCGGCCAGCTCAAACATGCCGTTGTTCAGGCTGTGGAAGCCGGCCAGGGTCACGAACTGGAACTTGTAGCCCATGGCCCCCAGCTCGCGCTGGAACTTGGCGATGGTGGCGTCGTCCAGCTTGGCCTTCCAGTTGAAGGAGGGCGAGCAATTGTAGGCCATCAGCTTGCCCGGATGCGCCTTCTGGATCGCCTCGGCGAACTTCTTGGCGTCGTCCAGATCGGGGTGCGAGGTTTCCCACCACAGCAGGTCGGCGATGTTGGCGTAGGACAGGCCGCGCGCGATGCAGTGATCCAGGCCGGTGCCTTCCTTCAGGCGGAAGAAGCCCTCGGGCGTGCGGTTGTCGCGGTCGATAAAGGGCTGGTCGCGCTCGTCGATGTCCGAGGTGATCAGTTGCGCGCTCTCGGCGTCGGTGCGGGCGACCGTGATGGTCGGCGTGCCCATGACGTCAGCGGCTAGACGGGCGGCGACCAGATTACGCTCATGCGCCTGAGTCGGGATCAGCACCTTGCCGCCCAGATGGCCGCACTTTTTCTCGCTGGCCAGTTGGTCCTCGAAGTGGACGCCCGCGGCGCCCGCCTCGATGAAGGCCTTCATGATCTCGAAGCTGTTCAGCGGCCCGCCGAATCCAGCCTCGGCGTCGGCGACGATAGGGGCGAACCAGTCGCGCTTGGCGCCGCCTTCCGCGTGCTCGATCTGGTCGGCGCGTTGCAGGGTGCGATTGATGCGACGGCACAGCTCGGGCGCGGCGTTGGCGGGATACAGCGACTGGTCAGGATACATGGCCCCGGCCGTGTTAGCGTCGGCGGCGACCTGCCAGCCCGACAGATAGATGGCCTTCAGCCCGGCGCGGACCATCTGCATCGCCTGATTGCCGGTGACGGCGCCCAAGGCGTTGATGAAGGGCTCGGTGTGCAGGAGTTCCCACAGGCGGTTGGCGCCGCGCTCGGCCAGCGTATGGGTGATCGGCACCGAGCCGCGCAGGCGCAGGACGTCCTCAGGCGTATAGGGGCGTTCGATACCGTCAAAACGGCCGGCGGGCGAAGGAACCAGATCGGCGAAGGTCGTCATGTTCGTCTCGGCTTTTGATGGGCGCGGCCTCAAGAACGAAGAATGGGCCGCCGCTGCCGAGACCAGAACACGCCACCGTCACGAATGACACCGAAAGACCTTCGACATTCAAGTCAAACAGTCACATCATGACACTTGTAATTGAGTCATATCGTGACATCATCGCGCCATGAACGCCGCCGCTGATCGCAAACTCTTCCTCGGCGGGCGCCTGAAACGGCTGCGGCGCGATCTCGGCCTGTCGCAAACGGCGATGGCGAGCGACCTGGGCGTCTCGCCCTCCTATCTGAACCACATCGAGCGCAATCAGCGCCCCGTCTCGGCCCAGCTGCTGCTGCGTCTGGCCGAGACCTATGACGTGGACCTGAGGAACTTGGGCCAGTCGGGCGGTCCGGCGTCCGAAGCCGAACTGGCCGAGGCCTTCGCCGACCCCCTGTTCCAAGGCCTGGCCGTGCCGCGCCACGAGATCGTGCAACTGGCCGAGGATCAGCCCGCCGCCGCCGACGCCATCCTGCGACTTTATCGCGCCTTCTCCGACCGCCGCGTGCGTGACCGCGCCGAGACCGAGGCCGGGGGCGGCGCTGCTCCGACCGACAGCCCGTCGGAATGGGTGCGCGAATACATCCAGAGTCGCCACAACCATGTTCCCGAGCTGGATGCGCTCGGCGAAGCTCTGCATGAAGCCCTGAAAGCCGAAGCCTCGTCGCCGGACGAAAACTTCGAGGCCCTGGCCCGGGCGCGGTTGTTCGCCCGCCACGGCCTGACGGTCCGCACCCTACCCGCCGAGGTTATGGTCGAATGGACCCGCCGTTTCGACCCGCATCGGGGGCGGCTGCTACTGTCCGACACGCTCGGTCCGTCGTCGCGCGCCTTCGCCGTCGCCTGTCAACTGGCGCTGATGGAGCATGGGGCCGAGCTTCAGGCCTTGACCGAGGCGGCCAATCCGCCCGACGCCCCGACGCGCAACCTGCTGAAGGCCTCGCTGACCAATAGCCTGGCCGCCGCCATCCTCATGCCCTACGCCGCCTTCCAGCGCACGGCGGAAGAGACCGGCTATGATCTGGCCCGGCTGCAGGCCCGCTTCGGCGTCGGCTTCGAGCAGGCAGCGCACCGGCTGACGACGCTGTCGCGGCCCACGGCGCGCGGCGTGCCCTTCTTCCTGATGCGGGTCGATCAGGCGGGCAATGTGTCCAAGCGCTACGCCTCGGGCGCCTTTCCGTTCTCTCGCTTCGGCGGGGCCTGTCCGCGCTGGCGGCTGCACTCGGCCTTCCGCACCCCGGGCCGGATCGTCACCCAGATCATCGAGACGCCGGACGGATCGCGCTGGTTCACCCTGGCCCGCACCGTCGACCGCCAGGGTCAGGACGCCTTCACCGAGGGCCAGGACCTGGCCATCGGCCTGGGCTGCGAGCTGAAACACGCCCACCGCCTGATCTACGCGCGCGGTCTGGACCTGCAAAAGCCCGAGGTCACGCCCATCGGCCCGGCCTGTCGCCTGTGTGAACGCCACCCCTGCGCCGAACGCGCCGCCCCGCCGGTCGGGCGCGCGCTGACGGTGGACGACTGGTCGAAGTCGGTCAGCCCCTATCCATTCGCCTGACGACTCAGTGCGCCAGCAGCAGGGCCACCGGGCTTTCGGTGATCAGGGTCTGCGTCACCCCGCCGAAGATCCATTGCCGCATCCGCGCATGGCCCCACGCGCCGCTGACGATGACGCCGACCTTCAGCTCGACGGCGCAGTCCAGCAGGCGGCGTCCGGCCGCGCGGTCGTCATGAGCCCGGGCGTCCGCCTCAGCCTTGACGCCGTGACGCTTCAACCAGTTCACCACATCGGCGGTGCGTAGTCGCGCGCCGTCCATGTCTTCAGGGTCGCAAAGTTCCAGCACGCGCACGCCTTCGGCCTCGCGCAGCAGGGGGATGGCGGCCGCCGCCGCCAGTCGGCTCTCGCGGCTGTCGGTCCAGGCCAGCAACACCGGCGCACCGGAGACCGAGGGCGCCGGATTGGGCGGCACGATCAGCACCGGCCGACCGGCCCTCATGGTCAGATCGGCCGGGTGCGGGGCGCGCCAGCCGCTGGCGTTGGCCGCGTCGCGCCCGACGATCAGGATGTCGGCCGCGCGGGCACGCTTGACCAGCAGCCCCGTCGGGTCGCCCACGTCGGCCCGCCACTCGCACGACAGGCCCGCCCTGGTCGCCGCCTCACGGAACCTGCCCTCGGCCCCCTTCAGCGCGCTTTCGGCCCTCTCGTGCTGCGCCGTCAGCACTTCACCCATCAGAATGCCCGCGCCGTAGGCGTCGGCCAGCGGCGTCTCAGGCGCGCAGGCCGACACGCCGATCAGGTGGGCGCCGTGCGCCTTGGCCAAGGTTGCGGCCTGTTCGATCCGCTGGATGTTGTCAGGCTCGTCATCGACATAGACGATCAGACTGGACCAGGTCATGGCGGCCTCCTCTTATTCCAGAAGGATAGAACGTCCGAACCGGACGCCGGTCCTTGATGCCGATCAAATAACGGCGATCACAACAACACCACCCGGCCGTTCTCTACCCGGTGCGGGACTCCGGTCTCGCGAAACAGGCTCGCTATTTCGGATGAGGGATCGGCAACGCCCTGATCCAGCATCCGCGCGATGGTCGCCGCCAGCGAAGGTTCGCCGGAGACGCGGGTCAGGGCGTCCAGCCATTCGGCGCGGGTCAGGACGCCGTCTTCGCGGTTGGCGATCAGAACCGGCCGCAGGAAGTCGAACCAGTCGCCGCCGTCGTGCCGCTTCTGCGCGCCCTCGGCGACCATGGCGAAGACGGCCCCGCAGGCGTAGTAGGCGCGGTGCTCGCCCCGCTCGCCCGCCTCGGCCACGGGCCTGCCGCGGGCCAGATCAATGCAGTTGTCCACCTCGGTCTGAAGCTCGGCGCGCGCATCATAGGCCGAATCCAATGCCTTGAACCCGCGCACCGCCATCAGGTCCGCCCCGCCCTCGGTGATCCAGGCGTCGCGCGCGAACTGATAACGCACCGCCTGTCCCAACCAGAAATGCGCGCTTTCGTGGCCGATGAACCATCGCGAGCGTTCCAGCACTTCCTGGCTGGGATTCAGAACGCCGACGCCCTCGAACTTCATGACAATCAGGCCGGGCAGGACGCTACCGCCCATGCTTGAAAGCCGTGCGGTCGGCCCGTTCCAACTGACCATGACCGTCGAGGCCTCGCTGCCGGCGCCCGGGGGCCCAAGACGGCGAAGGTAGTAGTCGTCGATGCGCGGGGCGAAATTGCGAATCTCCTCCCCGATCCATGGCGGCAGATTGGGGTCGATAACGGTCGTCAGGCCTTCGCTGGGCGTCACCCGCGCCTGGCCCAGCAGAACATAGGACCGTTCGGTCGTGGTGGTCAGAGAGGCGCGACGTTCACCGTTGAACAGCACAGGCCCGGCCGTGTCCCGCCAGGTCACGGCGGAAGGCCCGCCCTCCAGATCAACGCCGTTCAGGTCGGCGGGCATCGCCTCTGCCGCCTCGACCGACGGCAGAGCGAAGACATCGAACTGCCGCGTCGGCAGGGCCACCGCGCCGTCGGAGAAGGTCAGCGCGCCGTATTCCGCCTCCAGTTCCACCCCCTTGGGCCGGATCGAGAAGCGAACGCGGCTCGGCACAGGCCCGCCGTCCGTGCTGCGGATCACGTCGTAGTGGCCTCGCCGCTCCATAACGACGCCCGGCGTCTCGAGCGTCCACTGTTGCGGTCGCCAAGGCTGACGGCCATCCGCCATCAACGCCGAATCCATGAAGGCCCAGACCGGGGCCGCGCGGTGGAAAACATAGTCGACGGTCCACCGGTCGCCGTCACGGACCACCTCGACGCTCGGCGCGGCCCGCGCGTCCCAGGTGCCTGGCGGCAGGGGAGCGGCGGCGCAGGCGCCCAGCAGAGCGGCGGTCAGCAAGGTTGAGACGGCGAGGACTTTTAGACGCAAGGCGACAGACTCCGAACAGTTCCGCTTGAGCATAGGCGACGCAATGCCGGCGTCAGCTTACCGTTCCCTCATGCTTTGGTTCGTTCGAGGGCGCGCGTCGCGGCCGCCAGTTCGCCAGCCATCACGGCCTTCAGCCTCTGCGGCGCCTCGATGGCCACCTGCTCGCCCCAGGTGAACAGGTGCCAGGCCAGTTCGCGCATGCCCGAGGCGCGAAACCGCACCAGGACCGATCCGTCGGTTTGATCCTCGATCGTCTGGGTCGGGTGCCAGCGCCAGCCGCGCGCCTCGGCCGCGCCTTGAGGCGCAATGCGCAGCACCACCTCTTCGATCTCATCCTGATAGATGCCGAAAGACTGGCTGGCGAAGGCGGCCAGATCGAAATCGGAGGGTGGACGCGCCGTCCCCTCGCCCGCCTCGACCGAGGACATACGATCCAGGCGGAAAGTCTGGATGCGCCCGCTCTCACGGTCCGCCGCCACCAGATAGTTGGCGCGCCCGAACATCAGACCGCACGGCGCCACGCTGCGGCTGCGCGCCTCGGCGCCCGGGCGGGCGTAGATGAAGCTCAGCGGCCGCTCGGCCAGGACCGCCCCGCGGATCTCGGCCAGCACCGTCTCGTCGGCGGTGGGGCGCGGTCCAGCCTGGACGGCGATGGTCTCGGCCCGGACCAAGGCCTCCAGATCGGGGGCCATGCGATTCAGAGTGGTCGAGCGCATGGCCGCCTTGACCTTGCGCTCCAGCCCCTCCAGCGCCGTCGCCCGCGCCGGTTCGCCCGCCGCACGCAGGGCCGCAGCCGCCTTCGTCAGCTCCAGAATCTCGGTGGCGGTCGGGGCCTGCTCGAAGGCCGACAGGCCGCCGCGAATGCGCCAGCGCTTGCTGGGCGGATCGCTGATCTCCTCGACCTGCGGAAACAGCATCAGGACGGCGTCGCGCATCCGCTCGGCCGTGCGCCGCCCGACCCTGAGTTGTCCGGCCATCTCGTTCAGCGTCAGCCCCTCAGCGCTGGCCGCCATGCCGCGCGCTAGGTCGATGACCATCGCCGCCTTGTCGTGCCGCAAGAAACTTCTCCACAGAGATACGTCCGAAACTGACGCAATGCTGTCGCATCCTCTCAACATCAGCAAGAGGCAATCGCTTCAGGAGATCACGACATGGCCTTCGCCCGCACCCCGACGGTTCAAAAGCCCGCCAAAAAGACCTTCGCCGACCGGTACATGATCGTGCCGTGCGAGGCCGAGGGCGATCTGGCCGTGATCTGGGACCGTCAGGAGGAACAGGTCGTGGATGTCATCTCCGCCTCGGCCAGCAGCCGCTACTCGGACGAAGACGCACTGTGGGACGAGTTCCACGCCCCCGCCGTCGTTTCCCAGTCCGACTGGCGAATGGCGGCCTGATGGAACCGCGTTCGGTGTTCTTGCGTTCGCCCCAGCGTGACCGTTTCGGTCTCGCCAGAGGGGGAACTGCTGATGACATCGTCCCATTCCGCCGCGCCTTCGCTTGAGAGCATTGTCAGATCGGCTCTTCAACGGTCCTGGTGGCTGTTGCTGCTACGCGGGCTCATCGCTATCGCCTTCGGCGTCGCGACCTTCGTCTGGCCGCAGATCAGCTTGCTCAGCCTGATCCTGGTCTATGGAATCTACGCCGTGGCGGACGGCGTTCTGGCCCTGATCGCCGCCATTCGCGGAGGGGGGATCGCCCCGCGCTGGTGGCTGGCGCTGGGCGGGGTGATCAGCATTCTGGCCGGCGCGCTGGCCTTCGTCTGGCCCGGACTGACCGCGCTGGTTCTGATCTACCTGATCGGCTTCTGGTCGATCATGCGCGGGGCGCTCGAGATTTTCGGCGCCATCCGCCTGCGCAAGGAAATCGCCAATGAGTGGACGCTGATCGCGGCCGGCGCCCTGTCGGTCATCTTCGGCCTGATCCTGGTCTTCGCGCCGGGCGCCGGAGCCATGGGCCTACTGTGGCTGATCGCCGCCTGGGCCATCCTTTTCGGCGGCCTGTTGATCTTCCTGGCCTTCCGGGTCAGGACGCTGGCGAAGGCGTAAAGCGGGCGTTGCGGGCAACGACGCGGGCGCGGATCTCCCCGCGCATCCGCTCAAGTTCGCTCGCCTCGATCAGACGGCCACGCAGCACCACGTCAGCGATGCGACGCGTCGCCGACACGTCCTTCAGCGGATCCGCCTCCAGCACCAGCAGGTCGGCAGACTTGCCCGCCGCCACCGCGCCATAACGTTCGCCTTGGTTGAGGAAGCGCGGCCCGTCCACGACCGAACCCATCAGGGCCTCGCGCGGGGTCAGACCCAGCGTGACGTAAAGCTCCAGTTCGTCATGCAGCGAGAAGCCCGGATAGTTGAACGAGTTGAGGAAGCCCGCGTCCGTCCCGGTCAGAATGGTCACCCCCGCATCGCGCAGCATGGGCAGGGTGCGGGCGGTCACGTCCTTGACGAAGTGGCGGTCGGCCACCTGCTGCGGCGTAGCCTTGGCCGCGCGCTCGACGCGCCAGGCATAGGTGGCGCGGATCCCCGGCCCGACATAGGCCAGGCCGTCATCGTGCGAGTGATCGTCCAGGTCAAGATTGGCCAGGGTGGTCGAGCCATAGAGGGTCGGCGAAACCGCCGTGCCCAGCTCTCGCAGTCGGGCATAGACCCGCCGCGCCGTCTCGACATCGAAGGTGTCGGCGTAGCGCCGCATGGTCTGGGCGTAGGTGTACTTGCCCGCCAGATAGTCGGCGGCGATGGCGGCCTCATCGCGCGAACCCGCCTTCATGGCGTAGTCGAGATGTTCGATCGACGACAGGCCCGCCTCGGCGGCCTCCAGCACAGTGATGCTGGCCGGGATGTGGGCCGAGGTCTTCATGCCCCGCTTCTTCGCCTCGCGTACGGCGTAGAGGAAGAGTTCGGGCTTCAGAGTGTTGTCGGTGATCTTGACGAAGTCGACGCGGAGGGCCTGCAGGCGGTCCAGAGCGGCGTCCACATCGGCCTCGCTGCCGGTCTCGATCACGCCCTTCCAGACCGGGGCGATGCCCTCGATCTTGGGACCGGAGGTGAAGATGCGCGGGCTGTCAGGCGTCGGCGGGGCGTCGCGCCAGTCCAACACCTGCTGCGCCAGATCGCCCGCCGCGTCGCGCACCGCCACCACGCCGTTGACGACATAGAGCGGCATCAGTTCGGCGTTCTCCTCGATCAAGGCCTCGCCCCCGCCGAAGTGGACGTGCATGTCCCACAGACCGGGCATGACGTAGCGGTCGCCCAGGTCCATCGTCCGCGTCGCCCGGTAGCGGCTGGCCTGTCCCTCGGGCAGGACGGCGACGATGTCGCCGCCGCGCACGGCCACCAGTTGATCAGGGGTCGCCGCCCCCTTCTCGACATCCACCACCGTGGCCGAGGTCAGAAGCAGGTCGACCGTCTCGACCGGCGTTTCAACAGCCGTCAGCGGCGCCGTGGCGCAGGCGGATAACAGGGCGGCGGCGGCGACGATCAGGAAGGTGCGCATGGGCATCCGCTATACGCCGCTCCGCACCCGGAACAAGCGATTCAGGGATAGCGGCGGTTCATCTCGTCCCGGCTGGCGACGCACAGGTCGCGCAACACGTCCATGTCCACCTGATCCAACCGCTTGATGTAGAGGCAGGCGACGCTGGTCGTGTGCGGCCCCAGCCGGGCCAACAGATCCTCGTTCTCGTCCGTCGTGGCGAGATAGAGGGTCAGGGCTGCCTTGCGTGGCGAGAAGCCCATGCGCGGCCAGTCGGCGCTCTTGCCGTTGGCGGTGACATTGGCGTAGCGGCCGAAGCCGACAATGGACGGCCCCCACATCACGGCCGCCTCGCCCGTCACCTCCTGCATCAGTGCGCAGAGGACGCGCCCCTCCTCGCGGCGCCGCGCCGGTTCGACGGCGGCCAGGAAATCCTCGACGCAAGCATCTGTCGGCAGGGTCTTCGGTTCAGACATGCGGCGTCTCCACGGCCTCGATGGCCAGACCCGGCGCCGTCGAACAGGAGGCCAGGGTCCAGTCGCCCTGACTGCGCATGCGCCGCCAGGCCCCCGCGGGCGCGGCGACCTGCTTCTGGTCCGGCCCCAGCACCAGGGGCCTCAGCCCCTGATCCGTGGCGAGTTCCAGCGTCAGGGGCGCACCCATGTAGAAGGCCCAGATCTCGGTCGCCTCGACCGGACGCCAGTCGTCCGTAGCGCCCCCTGTCAGAAGCCGGTACTCGGTCGCGGCCTCCGATCCACAGGCCGCCAGCCCCGAATCGCGCGCCATCGGCCGGAAATGCCCGCCCTCGGGATGCGGCGTCAGCGACAAGTTGGCGATGATCTCGTCCGCGCTGAACACGATCTCCCCCTCCTCCATGGCCGCCTCGCTGGTGAACTCAGGGCCTTGATGGCGCTGTTCGGAGCGAGACTCAACGGCTGGGCGTGAAAGGCGGAGCCTGACGCCACTGACCATTTTCGAACATGAACTCGCCGCCGCCGCGCCAGGGAACAGCGGCGGGCCACCCCGTCCAGCCGTAGCCGACTACGACGTAGCGCACGCCAGACTTCAGCGCCGTCGCCGGGACGTCCGTGACAAACCCCTCGGGCGCTTCGCCGAAAACGACCCGGGTCAGTTGGCGGCACTCGTGGCCCGTGGCGCTGATGGTCCAGACGGGCCGCATCATGGCGTTGGACGTTTCATGCACGGCGAGGCCGCTGAGGCAGGCTTTCTCGGGGCTTGCGGGGTCCACGCCGAAGGTTGCCATCGGACGATCCAGCGAACCGCTGATCGTCACCGGGATCATGGCCGAGCAGGCGGCCAGGACGACTGCCGCCGTCGCCAGAGCGGCACCGTTGCGCCAGCCTGCACCGCGCCTCAGCACACGCCGTAAGGGACGTAGCCGACCTCGATCTCGTCGATGCGGACGTTCTTCAGTTCGCGCACCGCCATCTGGTCGAATTCGGAGGAGCAGTTGAAGCCGGTGTCGATCACGTAATCCTCGCCCTTGGCCGCCTTGATGGCGTCCCGAATGCGGAAAGAGGCGTCGATGGTGGCGTCGCTGACCATCACGGCCGAGGCACGGATGCCCGGCGAGACGCGCGGCCCGGCGCTTTCCAGGTAGACCCACGGATCAGCCGCATTGCCGCACAGCGTCAAGCAGTCGGCCTTGAAGTCGGCGTTGCCGCGCGCGGCGGCGAATTCACCCATGGTCAGGGTGATCTTCTGCGGCAGATCATAGTCCTTCAGCGCCGCAAGGGCCTGGGCCGAGCAGGCCTCGGTCATAGGCACGACATAGCCAACGACTTCGCCGCCCTCGGCCTGGACCCGCACCGTGCAGCCGCCGATCTCATAGGTCCTTTCCTTGTCCTGGATCGTGCGAGCGGGACCCAGCTTGGATTCCAGGTAAGCGACCTGAACGCCCATCATCCGACTGATGGACACCGCGCGGTCCGCACTGGAGGCCGGCGCGACGTCGGACGCGCTCGCCGGCGTCGGCTCAACCGAGGCGGCATCAGCGTTTCCGACCGCCTTGTCTCCCTGCCCGCAGGCGGCCAGTCCCGCCAGGAGGCCGAGGACGGCGACTGACTTCAGGCGCTGCAATACGGTCATGGTCTCTCCACGGCTGATGATCTGTTCGCTCGCGACTGCTAGAGCGCCTTCACAATACCCTCGACCATCTTCTTGGCGTCGGCGAACAGCATCATGGTGTTGTCGCGGAAGAAGAGCTCGTTCTCGACCCCAGCGTAGCCCGCCGCCATGCCGCGCTTGATGAAAAGAACAGTGCCCGCCTTCTCCACGTCCAGAACCGGCATGCCGTAGATGGGCGATTGCGGGTCGGTCTTGGCGGCGGGGTTGGTGACGTCGTTGGCACCGATGACGAAGGCCACGTCGGCGGACGAGAATTCGGAGTTGATGTCCTCCAGCTCGAACACCTCGTCATAGGGGACATTGGCCTCGGCCAGCAGGACGTTCATGTGGCCCGGCATCCGGCCCGCGACGGGGTGGATGGCGTATTTTACCTCGACGCCCTCTTCCTTCAGCTTATCGGCCATTTCACGCAGGGCGTGTTGGGCCTGAGCGACCGCCATGCCGTAGCCGGGGACGATGATGACCTTGGAAGCGTTCTTCATGATGAAGGCGGCGTCCTCGGCCGAGCCCTGCTTGACGGGACGCGTCTCGACCACGCCGCCACCGGTTGCGGCGGCATCACCACCGCCAAAGCCGCCCAGGATGACGCTGATGAAGCTGCGGTTCATGCCCTTGCACATGATGTAGCTGAGGATGGCGCCCGACGACCCGACCAGGGCGCCGGTGATGATCAGGGCGATGTTCTCCAGCGTGAAGCCCAGGGCCGCCGCGGCCCAGCCGGAATAGGAGTTCAGCATCGACACCACGACCGGCATGTCGGCGCCGCCGATGGGAATGATCAGGGTCGCGCCCAGGATCAGGGCGATGGCGAACACGCCCCAGAAGGCCCAGATGGCCGTGCCGCCGGTGCCGATCAGCACCCCGATCAGGAAGACCAGAGCCAGGGCCAGACCGATGTTGATCAGGTGGCGCGCCGGCAGCAGGATGGGCGAGCCGCTCATCCGGCCGTCCAGCTTTGCGAAGGCGATGACCGAGCCGGTGAAGGTGATCGCACCGATGGCCACGCCCAGCGACAGCTCGACGATCGACAGGGTCTTGATGCCGCCCTCCGCCGTCATGATGCCGAAGGCGTCAGGGGCATAGACGGCGCCGACAGCCACAAGACAGGCGGCCAGACCCACCAGTGAGTGGAAGGCTGCGACCAGCTGCGGCATGGCCGTCATCGGCACCCGCTTGGCGATCAGGGCGCCCGCGCCGCCACCGACCACGACGCCTCCGCCGATCAGGGCCAGGGTCAGCAAGTCGAGCGCGCCCGAGGTTCCCAGCGTCAGCAGGGTCACGCCGACGGCCAGACCCATGCCGATCATGCCAAGCGTATTGCCTCGACGGCTGGTCTCGGGGCTGGACAAGCCCCTGAGCGAGAGGATGAACAGGACCCCCGCGGCCAGATAGGCCAGCGCGGCTATGGATGCGTTCATCAGATCCCCTCCCCAAGGGTCATGTCAGTCGGTCATTTCAGATCAGAAGACGTTGACGACGGCCGGCGCGGCCGGGTCATTGGTGCCTGCGGCGGTCGCCACCCCGTTCTTGACGACGGCGACGCCGACGCCGCCCTCGCCGCCCGTCTTGGTCACGCGGCAGCTGCCGTTGTCGCTGGGCAGGCGGCCGGCCATGCGGCCCGTGCCCGTGTGGTTGATGCGGTTCATGTGGATGCCGCGAATGGTCACGGGCGAGAACTGGCACTGCAGGGTCCAGCTGGCGCCTTGCGGCGCGGCGACGGACCAGTGCAGGCCGCCGTAAGGGTTCTGCCCGACCTCTTCGGTCTTTTGAGCCGAGGCGGCGCCCGACGCGCCGACGGCGGCGGTCAGGACAGCGGCGAAAATCAGGGTGGATTTCATCACGGTTACTCTTAGCGTTTGGTCAGACTTTGGGTGCGGGTCAGCCGCCACAGTGCGGCGGCGATGAACAGCGGCCCCAGGAATATCATGGCCCAGTCGAAGATCGTCATCTCTCGGTTCTGAATGACGATACGCGTCAGGACGGCGGCGAAGACCAGCACCACGCCGCAGTCCTGGAACCGCAGCTTGCCGATGGGGTCCTTCACTCGCACCCAGCTCCAGATCCACAGGCCCACGCCCAGACCGGTGACGGCCCAGGAGACATAAAAGGCGAACAGGGTCGGCGAGAAGATCACGAGGCCTTGGGCCTTTCCTTCTTCTTGTACATGGCCAGCATCCGTCGCGTGACCATGAAGCCGCCGAAGATGTTGACGCTGGCCAGCGTCACGGCGACCACGCCCGCGCCCTTGGCGATCCAGGCGTTCGGACCAGCCGCCTCAGGGCTGAGCGCCGCGGCGGCGATCAGGCCGCCGACGATGATGACGCTGGAAATGGCGTTGGTCACGGCCATCAGCGGCGTGTGCAGCGCAGGCGTCACGCTCCACACCACATAGTAGCCGACGAAGATGGCCAGCACGAAGATGGCCAGGCGGAAGATCGTGGGATCGACGTGTTCCATCATTGTCCCCTGTTCTGAATGCGTTCGTCGATACTCAGCAAGCTCAACAGCATCCCGCCCTGAACGATGGGAGCGAAAATCGCCCCTATCACGGACAGCCCCTGAAACACCGCCCCTTGGTTCACAGACACGATTGGCGGGCTGAAAAAGCCAAACATCCGAAGGCCGTGCCCTACCGCGATGATGACGCCGATCACGATTAACAACCAAGCCGCAGCCCCGAAAAAGCCGCGCAAGTTATCGCTCATCATCCCTTCACACCTTCATGCACCACGGCCCCGCCGTGGGTGACGACGGCGGCCTTGAGGATTTCGTCGTCCAGGTCCAGCGTCACGACGCCGTCCTTGAGCATCAATCCGACGAAGGCCGCGAGGTTGCGCGCATAGAGGGCGCTGGCGTCCGCCGCGATCCGACCGGGCAGGTTGGTGTAGCCGACGATGGATACGCCGTTCGCCGTGGTCACGACCTCGCCCGCCTTGGCGCCCGCGACATTGCCGCCCGCCTCGACCGCCAGATCGATCAGGACCGAGCCGGGCTTCATCGAGGCCACCTGTTCGGCGCTGACCAGAACCGGCGCCGCGCGGCCCGGGATCAGAGCCGTGGTGATGACGATGTCCTGCTTCCTGATGTGTTCGCCGGTCAGGACGGCCTGCTTGGCCTGATATTCCGGCGACATCGGCTTGGCGTAGCCGCCCGCCGTCTGGGCGTTCTTGAACTCCTCGTCCTCGACCGCCAGGAACTTGGCGCCCAGGCTCTCGACCTGTTCCTTGGTGGCCGGACGCACGTCGGTGGCCGTGACGACCGCGCCCAGACGCCGCGCCGTGGCGATGGCCTGCAGCCCCGCCACGCCCACGCCCATGACGAAGACCTTGGCCGGGGCGACCGTGCCCGCCGCCGTCATCATCATCGGGAACCCCTTGCCGAAGGCGTAGGCCGCCTCGATCACCGCGCGATAGCCGGCCAGATTGGCCTGGGACGACAGCACGTCCATGACCTGGGCGCGGGTGATGCGCGGTACGAACTCCATGGCGAAGGCGGTGACATTGGCGCCCTTCAGCGCCTCGACCGCAGCCTTCTCGCGATAAGCGTCCAGCATGGCGACGACGATAGCGCCGGACTTCAGCGCGCTGGTCTCCTGCGCTGTCGGGCCGCGCACCTTCAGCACGATGTCGGCGCCGTCCAGCACAGCGCGGGTGTCGGGCTTCACCGTGGCGCCAGCCTCGGCATAGTCGGCGTCGGGAATGGACGAGCCGATCCCCGTCCCGGCCTCGACCGAGACGGTCGCGCCCAGGGCGATCAGCTTCTTCACCGTCTCCGGCGTTACAGCGCAACGCGTTTCGCCTTCACGGCGCTCGCGGGTCACGGCGATGGCGACAGCCAAGCGAATCCCTCCCAAATCCCCCAGGACCTGAACGTTAGGACGAAGCGAAAGGGGGCGTCAAAGCGCAAACCGCCCCTCAGCCTGACATTTTGTTGCGACCCGCCAGAGTTTCTCCCTCACGGACGCAAATTTCCACCGCCCGACGCGAGGCGAACGGCACGAAAAAGCCCGCCAAGCGCAAAGCTCGACGGGCTGGATTCCTAGACCGCGAGGCGGTCCGATCTCAGTGAGCGGGCTTGGAGCGCAGGGCGACGAAGCCGATCACAAACACGGCCACGCCGCTGATGGCGCCGGCGATGAAGCCCGCGCCGACGGCGAACCACACGGTCAGCAGCACCAGAAGGGCGGCGGTCAGCAGCGAACCCCACTTGGCCATGAACATGAACAGATGCCAGGTCGAGACCTGTTCGGAGATTTCCATCGCGCCATGCACATAGGCGTGGTCGGCGTTGTCAGCGTGCTGGTCGGCCATTCAGGTCTTCCGAAAAAGAGTCGAGATTTCGACGGCTCTTATAGCGGTCGGGGCGCGGCGCTCAAGGGCCGGGCTCAATCAAGCGCCGCCAGAACATCGCGTGCGAAGGCGGCGATGTCGAAACCCTTGCCCGCGGGGTCCTCGCCGCGCCGCACGATGACGAGGTTGCGACTGGGCACGATAACCACGTACTGCCCGCGATTGCCGAAGGCCGCGAAGGCGTCGGCGGGCACGCCGTCCGAGCGGTTCATCACCCAGAAGGTCGCGCCATAGCCGAAGGCGCCGGTCGGCGGCTGCGGGCCCGACGTCGTCGAGACAAAGGTCCCCCAGCCCTCTGGCAGGATGCGTTCGCCCTCCCACACGCCGTTTTGAACATAGAGCTGGCCGAACCGCGCCAGATCGCGCGCCGTGGTCCAGACCTGGCTGGACAGGATGTAGTTCCCGCGCCAGTCCGTCTCGGCGAACGTATGCGTCATGCCCAGGCGGTCGAACAGCTCGGCCGGCGGGTGCGCCTCGAACGTCGGCGATATAGCCATAACCGCCAGCAGGGTGTCGTTGTTGGCGTAGCGATAGGTTGAACCGACCGGCGCCAGCAGCGGCCAGCCCGGCGCCTGTTCGTCCACGGTGGTGCCGCCGAAATACAGGCCGTCGGTGCGGTTGCCCGCCGTGTCGCTGGTCAGGCCTGACGACATTCGCATCAGGGCTTCCAGCGTGATGGCGGCGCGCGGATCGCCCGGGGCGCGCCAGTTGGCGATGGCCGCCGGCGCAGTCACGTCGACCTCGCCGCGATGGACCGCCGCTCCGATCAGGGTCCCCGCCAGACTCTTGGCCACCGACCATGTGCGCTGCGGCACATGGGGTCCGAAATCGGCAGCGTAATGTTCGGCGACGATGCGGCCGTCCTGCAGCACGACCACGCCGGTCGTATTGGTTCCGACGCCGAAGCCGCCAGCGAAGGCGCGATCGACCGCACTGTTCAAGGCCGTCGCATCGCCGCGCGGCGCGGCCGTGGGAAGCTCCGACGTCGAGGTCGAGCGGGCCAGCGGCGGGCGCCGGGACGTCTGCGTCGCCCCCATCGGCTCGATCACGCACCCCCGGCCCGCCGCGTAGGTGGCGATGCGCGGCGGCGCCGCCTCGTCCCAGGCGACAGAGACGGCGTCGGCTGTCATTTCAACCGACATAGCGCCGATCAGAGGCTGAAGTTCGGGATAGATGCCGACGAGTTCGTTCGCTTCGACACTGGCCGGTGTCCGATCCGCGCCCGCTTCCCGCGCCGTGAAGACCGCGCTGCAGACCGTCAGGGCCTTGTAGCCGGCCGCAAGCGCGCGATGGGTCGGGGTCGCCGACGCGGAGGATGTCGGCGGCGTCTGGGCGGCAGCCGCGCTCGCCAGAGACAGGGCGGTCGCGATGGTCGCGAAACGGGACAGGGTCATCATGCCGCAAGCTTCGCAGCCTGACGCGACCTGTCAACGCGTTGACGCCCATCGACCAGCGTTCATGATGGCCTGCCATCGTCCCGCCGGATCAAGGAGCCGCCATGCCAGCCTCGACCGTCCTCGTCGCCACCGACCTGACCGCGCGCAGCGATCGTCCGCTGGACCGCGCCGCCCTGCTGGCGGAGCAGATCGGGGCCTCGGTCACGGTCGCCCATGTCGTCGAGGGTCCCGGCTTCGATCGCGAGCGCGACGAAGAGATCCTGCACGCCGTGCGCGACGCGCTGCCGCCGTCGCTGTCCGAAGCGACGGTCATCTCTGACCACGGCGCAGCGCCCAAGGTTCTGGCCGCCCTCGCCGCGGGTCAGGGCGCGGATCTGATCGTCACCGGCGCCGGACGCTACAACGGTCTGAGCGACTTCTTCCTGGGCACTGCGGTCGATCACCTTGTGCGGCACGCCGAGCAGCCAGTGCTGGTGGTGAAGCGTCGCGCCGACGGCCCGTATCGCTCCATCCTGGTGGCCACCGACTATTCCGAGGGCGCCCAGCAGGCGTTCCAGACGGCGTTGCAGCTGTTCCCGGATGCGCGCTTCGAGATCGTCAACGCCTACAGCGTGCCCTTCGAGGCGCGCATGCCCTCCGCCGATGTGGCGGAGGCAGCGCGCGAGGAGGCGGAGGCCGAGATGGCCGCCTTCGTCAAACGGGCGGCGCCGGCAAGGCCCGACGCCATCCACAGCCTCGTGCTCAAGGGCGATGTCGAAACGGTCGTGGAACAACGCGTCCGCAGGGACGCGCCAGACCTGGTCGTCATAGGCTCGCACGGACGCAGCGGCCTGGTGCAGGCGACGCTGGGCAGCCAGGCCTCGACCCTGCTGAAGCGTCTCCCCTGCGACGTTCTGGTGGTGCGCCAGACCTAGCCGAGCGCCTCGAACTGATCGACCAGACGTTCCAGACGCTTGGTCCCGATGGTCCAGAAGGCCGGGTCGCGGGGATTGAGGCCGAACGGCTTCAGCGCCTCGACATAGGTGTGGGCGCCGCCGCCCGACAGCAGGTCGCGATAAAGGGGCGTGAAGGCCGCAGGGTCCTTGGCCCGCGTCTCCATCAGGGCCGCGACCAGCAGGTCGCCGAAGGCGTAGGCGTAGACATAGAAGGGCGAGTGGACGAAGTGGCTGACGTAGGCCCACCAGTTCTCGTAGCCGGGGTTCAGCGTCACCGCCGGGCCGAGGCTGGCGCCCAGTTCCTCCATCCAGATCTCGCCAATGCGCTCGACCGAAACCTCGCCCGCCGCGCGCTCGTCGTGGAAGCGGGTTTCGAAGCGGTGGAAGGCGATCTGGCGCACCACGGTGTTCAGGCCGTCCTCGATACGGCCCGCCAGCAGGGCGCGCTGATCGGCAGGCGTCGCCTCGGCCAGCAGACGGTCGAAGGTCAGCCCCTCGGCGAAGATGGACGCGGTTTCGGCCAGGGTCAGAGGGGTGTCCGCCAGCAGCGAGCCCTGCGCCGCCGCCAGGGTCTGGTGCACCCCGTGGCCCAGTTCGTGGGCCAGGGTCAGCAGGTCGCGCCGCTCGCCCATCCAGTTCAGGAAGACATAGGGGTGACGGTCGGCCGTCACCGGGTGGGCATAGGCGCCCGACTGCTTGCTCGGTCGGGCCCTGGCGTCGATCCACGGCCGGTCGAAGAACCAGGCGGCGCGATCGGCGAAGTCGCCGCCGAGGTCCGCGAAGCTGGCCAGCACCACCGCGCGGGCCTGCGCCCAGTCATAGGTGCGCGGCGGCGTCGCCTCGATGGGGGCGTTGCGGTCCCAGTGGTCCAGCGCCGTCTTGCCCATGGCCTTGGCCTTGAGCGCGTAATACCGGTGCGAGATGCGCGGATAGGCTTCGGCCACGGCCTCGGCCATGGCGTCGACGCTCTCGCCGTCGACCTCGTTGCCGAGGTGGCGGCTGTCGGCGGGGCGTTTGAAGCCGCGCCACCTGTCCTCCAGCGCCTTGTCGGCGGCGACGGTGTTCATGACCATGGCCATGGTCTGGGCCTTGTCGGCGAAGGCCTTCGACAGGCCCTCGGCGGCGGAGGCGCGCTTGGCGGCGTCGGCGTCGCTGAGGCGGTTCAGAGCCTCCGACAGGGTCAGGCTCTCGCCCTCGGCCTCGGCCCGCAGCGCCGCCAGGGTCTCGTCGAACAGGCGCGGCCACTGGGCCTGAATGGGGCCGCGTTCGGCGATGAAGGTTTCAAGCTCCGTGGACAGCTCATGCGGCTTCATCGACCGCACCCGGCGCAACCAGGGCGACCAGCGCGCGGCGGCGGGATGAGCCGTCAGGGCCGCTTCGATCTCGGCCTCTTCAAGCTGGTTGATCTCCAGCGTCAGCCAGACGGTAGGGGTGGCGATGACCGTCATCTTCTCGCGGATATTGGCCTCGAAGCCTTGCGCGCCCGCATCGTCGCGCGCGGTCGAGGCGGCGAGGAAGGCGTAGGCGCCCAGACCGCCCATGACGTCCGCCGCCTGCTCATAGAGGGCGATGGTCTGATCCAGCGACTGTCCCAGAGCCGCCGCGTCGCCACGTTGGCGGACCAGCTGGCCCTGAAAGGCGTTCATCTGGTCCACCAGGGTCTTGGCCCGATCCAGGTCGGCGGCGATGCGCGCATCCTCGCGCGAGGCGTAGAGGTCGGACAGGTCCCACAGCGGGGCGTCGGTGAAATCGGTCGTCTTCATGGGCGCGTTCATGCCCTTGGTTGTGGGGGCGCGGGCCTGCGGGCGCAAGCGGGTGCGGCGCCTTCTCCCCCCTGCGGGAGACGGAACACGCTTGCCCGCCTCGCTGACGCAGCGGGCGGTGGAGGGCTGGGCGGGGCGCCGGGCCTTCGCCCGGAGTGATTTGGTTTTACCGTTTCGACGAAGACCGACGCCCCGCGCGAAGAGTTGGACATGAGCTCGGGGCAGGCGCCGTTCTTTGCGGCTACCCCCGGCGCCCATGACGAGCAGGCTGCACCGGCGTGCAGTCCTGGAACGGTCCGCGTAACCCCCGCGCCCCTGACCGGGACCTCTCTGGCGGACGGGTCGAACGCACCGTCTCTAGGCCCCTGCGGCGTCTTGTCTTTCTTGTGGTCTATCGCGCGTTCGCGCGGCTTGAGACCACGTCATGCGCTGTCCTGAGACGTCGTATGGAGAACCGTCCGCGCTCC
>NZ_DGLD01000002.1:0-273390 GCF_002387245.1 Brevundimonas sp. UBA4553 | reverse complement strand
AACGCGCGTTCGCGCTGCTTGAGACCACGTCATGCGCTGTCCTGAGACGTCGCATGGAGAACCGTCCGCGCTCCGTCGCCGCCTTCCGCTGGGCTCCTGCCCTTGTCCGGCGCGCGCGATGGAAGACGAGCAGTTCGACAAGACCCCCGTTCTCTCCGCCCCCGTCGCCGCTTCGGTTCGCCGGCCGAGCGAGCCCTCCCTTGCGACGGGACGGGATTAGCATGGGGGATGTCGAGGGTGCGGCGCGTGGATTGGGGCCGGCGCCGGTCAATGCCGCTGATTTTCAGGGATTGGCGACGGGTGATGCGCGCACTGTTCCCTTCTCCCCTTGCGGGAAAAGGTGGGCCCGAAGGGCTCGGATGAGGGGGTGCTGGCGGCTGGATGAGAGCCGGTGGTCGGCAGGCGTCGCGAGACCCCTCATCCGTCAGCCTCCGGCTGCCACCTTCTCCCGCAAGGGGAGAAGGCCATCAAGGTTACGCCCGCACCGCCCGGCTGGCGTCTACGCCGAGGGCGGTCAGGGCGGTCGCCGCGATGTGATCGGCGTCGAGGCCGGCCTGGGCGTACATGATCTCGGGCTTGTCCTGGTCCTGGAAGACGTCGGGCAGGGTCAGCGTGCGGATTTTCAGACCCGAATCCAGCGCGCCCTTCTCGGCCAGCAGTTGCAGGACGAAGGCGCCGAAGCCGCCCATCGCCCCCTCTTCCACCGTGACCAGGCATTCGTGCTCGCGCGCCAGGCGCAGGATCATGTCGGCGTCCAGCGGTTTGGCGAAGCGGGCGTCCGCGACGGTGGCCGAGACGCCGCGTGCGGCCAGCAGGTCGGCGGCTTTCAGCGATTCCTGCAGGCGGGTGCCCAGCGACAGGATGGCGACCGACGTGCCTTCGCGGACGATGCGCCCCTTGCCGATTTCCAGCGGGGCGGCCAGTTCGGGAATCTCCACGCCGACGCCGTCGCCGCGCGGATATCTGAACGCCGAAGGGCGGTCGTCGATGGCCAGGGAGGTCGAGATCATGGCGGCCAGTTCGGCCTCGTCAGCGGCGGCCATCAGCACCATGCCGGGCAGAGCCCCCATGAAACCGATGTCGAAGCTGCCCGCATGGGTCGCGCCGTCGGCGCCGACCAGACCTGCCCGGTCCATGGCGAAGCGCACCGGCAGGGACTGGATGGCCACGTCGTGGACGACCTGGTCATAGCCGCGCTGCAGGAAGGTCGAATAGATGGCGCAGACCGGCTTCATCCCGTCAGCCGCCAGACCGGCGGCGAAGGTAACGGCGTGCTGCTCGGCGATGCCGACGTCGAAGGTGCGGTCCGGGAAGGCCTGACCGAACAGGTCCAGCCCGGTGCCGGTCGGCATGGCGGCGGTGATGGCCACGATGCTGGGATCGATCTGCGCGTGCTTGATCAGCTCTGTGCCGAAGACCTTGGTGTAGCTGGGGGCGTTGGAGACCGACTTGGCCTGCTTGCCCGAGACCACGTCGAACTTGACCACGCCGTGATACTTGTCGGCGCTGTTCTCGGCCGGGGCGTAGCCCTTGCCCTTCTGCGTGACGACGTGGACCAGCACCGGACGGTCGGTGATAGCGGCCGCATTCTTCAGGATCGGGACCAGATTCTCCATGTCGTGACCGTCGATCGGCCCGATGTAGTAGAAGCCCAGCTCCTCGAAGAAGGTGCCGCCGACGATCATGCCGCGGGCGTATTCCTCGGCCTTGCGCGCCGCGTCGCGGAAGGGGCGCGGCATGTGGTCGACGAACTTCTTTCCGACCTTGCGGATGTTCTGATAGGCGCCGCCCGAGACCTGTTTGGCCAGATAGGCGCTCATGCCGCCGACGGGCGGGGCGATCGACATGTCGTTGTCGTTCAGGATGACCATCAACTGGCCGTTGGTGGCCTCGGCGGCGTTGTTCATCGCCTCATAGGCCATGCCCGCCGACATGGAGCCGTCGCCGATGACGGCCACGACGCGGTTCTTCTCGCCCTTGGCGTCGCGGGCGGCGGCGAAGCCCAGCGCCGCCGAAATCGAGGTCGAGGCGTGGGCCGCGCCGAAGGGGTCGTATTCGCTCTCGGCCCGCTTGGTGAAGCCCGACAGGCCGCCGCCCTGGCGCAGGGTGCGGATGCGGTCGCGGCGCCCGGTCAGGATCTTGTGCGGATAGCACTGATGGCCGACGTCCCAGATCAGGATGTCCTTCGGCGTCTCGAACACATGGTGCAGGGCGACCGTCAGCTCGACCACGCCCAGCGCCGAGCCCAGGTGGCCGCCGGTGACGGAGACGGCGTCGATGGTCTCGGTCCGCACGTCGTCGGCCAACTGCTTCAGCCGCGCGATGTCGAACCCGCGCATGTCGGCGGGAACGGTGACGGTGTCGAGAACGGGGGTGTCGGGCATAGGGATCGGGGGCCTTTGACGCAGGACGTCATTCAGTAACCCGCGGGCGGCGGGCGCGTTTCCTATCAGGACCGGCGTTTGAGCACAAAGTCCACGCTGGCCTTGAGGATTTCGGCCTCATGGCCGAACAGGTCAAGGTGCGAGCGGGCCTGATCGGCCAGGTGCGCGACCCTCTGTCGCGCCGCATCGACGCCCAACAGGGTGACGAAGTTGGTCTTGCCCAGCGCGGCGTCCTTGCCGCCCGCGGCCTTGCCCATCTCCTCGGCCGAACCTTCCGCGTCCAGAACATCGTCGATGATCTGATAGGCCAGGCCAACATCATGGGCGAAGCTGGTCAGGGCGTGCCAGGCGTCCTCGCCCCCGCGCGAGATGATCAACGGGATCTCGAAGGCGTAGGCGAACAGGGCGCCGGTCTTCAGGCGCTGCATCCGGGCGACGCCGCCAAGGTCGTCGCGCACGCCCAGGAGGTCGATCATCTGGCCGCCAGCCATGCCGCGCGCCCCGGAGGCGAAGGACAGCCGCCGCGCCAGCTCGCAGCGCACGCCAGCGTCGTCGTGGGTGTCTTCGTCCAGGATGATGTCGAAGGCGGCGGTCTGAAGCGCGTCGCCGGCCAGAATCGCGGTCGCCTCATCATAGGCGATGTGCAGAGTCGGACGGCCGCGCCGCACGTCGTCGTCGTCCATGGCCGGCAGATCGTCATGCACCAGGGAATAGGCGTGGACGCATTCCAGGGCGCAGGCCGCGCGCAGGACGGCGCGCTCATCGACCTCCAGCATCCGGCCGGCCTCGATGGCGAAGAAGGGACGCAGGCGCTTGCCCGGTCCGAGCGCCGCATAGCGCATGGCCTCGGTCAGCCGGGCCTCGGGGCCGTCGGCGCGGGGCAGCAGTTCGTCGAGGGCGACAGTGACCAGATCGGCGATTTCGGCCACCCGGTCGATGACGGCCTGTTCCGGAGAGTTGGCGGCGAGCAGGGTCACAGTCTGGCCGTCAGCCGAACTCGGCCGGTTCGACGCCCTTGGCCTGACCGTCGGCGCCGACGACGATCTTCTCGACGCGCAGTTGGGCGGCCTTGAGCCGAGCCTCGCAATGCGCCTTGAGACGCGCCCCCTCTTCATACAGGGCGATGGATTCTTCCAGGGGGGCCTGACCCGACTCCAGTCGCGAGACGATGCCCTCCAGACGGGACAGGGCGTCCTCGAAGCTGAGATCGGCGGAAACGGCGGGGGAGGCGGAGGCGTCGGTCATGATGCGGGCAACCTAGAGACGCCCGCGCGGCGCATCAACGACGAAAGGCGTCAGCGCTTCTCGTAGCGACGTTGTGACCAGTATTTGAAGCCCTGGTTGTGGGCCAGACGCCAGCCGTGCAGCTTCAGCTTCTGGCCGACCATGTGGTTGAAGTAGCCGTGGGCCAGCACCAGGACGTCGTGCCCCTCCGACGCTCGGGCGATCAGGATGCGAGCGGCCTGATCGGCCCGAACCTCGGCCTCGGCGCGGGTTTCCTGGCCTTCGTGGTGGTTGAAGACATGCCACCAGAAGCGCGAAATCACGCCCCAGTAGCGTGGCGACAGCTTGATCCACGACGGGAAATGCGGCGGCGGCAGAGGGGCCTCGATAAACAGGGCGTCGACCAGGACCTCGCGGTCGCGGGCCACGGCGCGAGCCGTTTCCTGGGCGCGCCGACGCGACGAGGCGTAGATGGCGCCCGCGCCCTCGGCGGCGCTCAACAGGGTCTGCGGCGGCGTCTGGCCGGCGCGCAAGCCGCCGACTTCGTAGCGTCCCCACCAGTCGCGATATTCGTCCGAACTGATCAGGCATTTACGCGACAGGGCGGGCTCGCCATGGCGCGCCAGAATGATCGCGCCGAACACCGGCTCCGCCTGAACGGCGCGGGGCGCCTCAGAAGGCGTGGATGCAACGGATTCGGTGTGGGTCATGAGAGCGGGAGACGTCATAGCACGGGGAGCGGCCTGTGAAATCAAGGCTTTGGCGTCCCTCAATCCCCCCGATTGCGGTTGACGAGGCCAGCGTTTTGTCGACCCCTTGGACTATGGTCGTAGCCCCCGGCGCGCGCCCCTGCAACCACCAAGCGATGACAGCCTCGCGAGCGCCCTGCCCGCTCTCGACCGCCGGGTCGCTCGGCGCTATGGCCGGGACATGACCGAGCCCGTGATCCGCCCCGCCCGACCCGACGACGCCGCCGCCCTGGCCGCGCTGGGTCGACAGACCTTTGTGGACACCTTTGTCGAGGGTTTCGGCATCCCCTACCCCGCCGACGACCTGGCCGCCTTCCTCGACAAGAGCTTCAGCGTCGAGACCCTCCAGACCAAACTGGCCGAACCCGGCGCCGCCTGGTGGGTGGCCGACCGCGACGGCGAGATTCTGGGTTTCGCCAACACCGGGCCGAACACCCTGCCCCATCCCGACGCCCATTCGGGCGACGTCGAGCTGCGCCGCCTCTACATCAGCCGCGACGCGCAGGGTCTGGGCCTGGGAACGAAGCTGCTGAAGCTGGCGCTGGAATGGATGGAGGCCAATACCGACGGCCCCCTGTGGATCGGCGTGTGGAGCGGCAACGAAAAGGCCCGGAAGCTCTACGCCGCCTACGGCTTCGAGAAGGCGGGCGAGTACGATTACCCGGTCGGCGCCTGGAACGACCACGAGTTCATCTTGCGGCGCGGCTGATCGCGGCCCAGTCTGAGCCTATGCTCCTGCCCTTCTTCACCGCCCTGCGCGAAGCCCGTGTTCCGGTTTCGCTGAAGGAATGGCTCCATCTGATGGAGGCCATGGACAAGGACGTGGCGGGGCGGGACGTCGAGGCCTTCTACCACCTGTCGCGGGCGGTGCTGGTCAAGGACGAGAAGCACTATGATCGGTTCGATCAGGTCTTCGGCAAGGTGTTCAAGGGGTTGGAGACGGTCGGCGCGGGCGAGGACCTGACCACCGACATTCCCGAGGACTGGCTGCGGCTGCTGACCGAGAAGTTCCTGACCGACGAGGAAAAGGCCCAGATCGAGGCGCTGGGCGGCTTCGACAAGCTGATGGAGACGCTGAAGCAGCGCCTGGAGGAGCAGAAGGGCCGCCACGAAGGCGGCAACCGCTGGATCGGCACGGGCGGGACCAGCCCCTTCGGCCACGGCGGCTATAATCCTGAAGGCGTGCGCATCGGCGGGCCCGGCAAGCAGGGCCGCGCGGTCAAGGTCTGGGAGAAGCGCGAATACAGGAACCTGGACGACACGGTCGAACTGGGCACCCGCAACATCAAGGTCGCCCTGCGCCGTCTACGCCGGTTCGCGCGTGAAGGCGCGGCCGACGAGCTGGACATGGACGGCACCATCGACGGCACGGCGCGTCAGGGCTGGCTGGATATCCAGATGCGGCCCGAGCGGCGCAATACGATCAAGGTCCTGCTGTTCCTCGACATCGGCGGCTCGATGGATGGCCATATCAAGCTGTGCGAGGAGCTGTTCTCGGCGGCCAAGACCGAGTTCAAGAACCTGGAGTTCTTCTACTTCCACAACTGCCTCTATGAAGGGGTGTGGAAGGACAATCGGCGGCGGCACAGCGAGAAGATCCCGACCTGGGACGTGCTGAACAAATATCCCGGCGACTGGCGCGCCATCTTCGTCGGCGACGCCACCATGAGCCCCTATGAGATCACCATGCCGGGCGGTTCGGTCGAGCACTGGAACGAGGAGGCCGGCGCCGTCTGGCTGAAACGCGCCCGCCAGCAATGGGACAAGTCGGTCTGGCTGAACCCCGTCACCGAGCGCTACTGGAGCTATACCCAGTCGGTCGGCCTGATCCGGGAGGTCATGGACCAACGAATGTATCCCCTGACGCTGGACGGGCTGGACAAGGCCATGCGGGCGCTGACACGGTAGAGGTCTGAGCCGGGAAGGCTTCACATCAAGGAGGGACGCGATGACGACGGCTCTGCTTTTCGCTCTGGCGCTGCAACAGGCCACGCCGGTCGTGATCTGGTCCGACGATCCCCCCGCCCCCGTCGAAGAGATCGCCGAGGCGACCCCCGCCCCCGTCCTGACCGCCCACGCCCTGGCCGACCCCTATGGTTGGGAGCGGTCCCAGTGCAGCCCCTTCATTCGCAAGGATGAACCGCTGGAGCATTGCCAGGCGCGGGTCAGGGTGACGTTGGCCGCCGCCATGGGCGATCGCCTGCCTGATGGTCTGCGCCCCTCTGCGGCGCTGGAAAACTGCACGCCCGGCACGGCGGCGAACGGCTATGCCATGCAGTGCGGGCCCCGGCCGGTCGCCGCGCTCGGCACGCCCGCGCCGCAGGAAAAGGTCTGCGACAGCCGTCCCCAGCGCACGCCCAGCGGCGCACTCGCCTTCAACAGCGACTGTCGCCCGGCGGCGGGCGAACAGCGTGAGCCGGAGGGCCTGCGTATCCGCCTGGGCGGCGACTGATCCGCGCATGAAAAAGCCGTCGCCCTTTTCGGGCGACGGCCTGATCGGTGCAAACGGGCGTTTAGTGTTTGCCGTCGCGCAGGGTGTCCTTGAGGCCGCCCACGGCGTTCTGGACCTTGCCTTCGACCTGATCGGCGCGGCCTTCGGCCTTCAGTTTTTCGTCGCCGGTCACCTTGCCGGCGGCTTCCTTGATCTTGCCGCCCATGTTCTTGGCGGCGCCCTCGATACGGTCTTGATCCGGCATAGGAAACTCCATGTTGGGACGCCGCCCACCTGACGGCGCTCGACAGAAACAACCGTTCGCCGCCGTCCAGGTTCCCTAGATTTTCGACCTCAGCCATCTGGCCACCGCCCAGGCGTGCGCTTCGTGGCGCAGGCGCGACACGGCCTCCAACGGGTCCAGCCAGACCAGCTCATGGTCGGCTTCGCATTGCGCCGAGGCGTCGAAGCCGGTGATGCGCGCGGTCCAGAACCCGCCAGCGTTGTTGACCGGAGAACCGTCCGTCTTACGGAAATACTGGGCGGCTTCGACCAGACGATCCTCGGGTTGGATAATCAGCCCCGTCTCTTCTGCAAACTCGCGGACCAGGGCCTGCTGCTCGCTTTCCTCGCCATCGACGGCGCCGCCAGGCAGATCGAAGTAGCTGCCCTCGCCCCGGTCCACGCGGACGCAGGCCAGTCGCCCTTCACGCTCAGCCAGACCAAAGGCGGCGGGGCGATGAATGTAATCGAGGCCCGGACGGGCCGTTCCAAACTGAAGCTTCATCGCGGCAGACTAACGCGTCTGTCCGAGGGTGCGAAAGACCCTAAAGATCAAAGACCAGTCGCGCTCGCACGCCCGGATGATCGGCGTCGAACTCAACCGCCGAACGCAGCCCCCCGGCCATGGCCGATACGATCTTCGAGCCCAGGCCAGTGCCCTTTGGCGTACCGTCGCCCAGACCGGGACCGTCGTCCTCGACCGTCAGGATAGCCCGCCCTTCGACGGCGCCCTCCAGCACCACACGGATTTCACCGCCCTCGCCCGGCGCGTAGGCGTATTTGACGGCGTTGGTGACCAGTTCGGTGACGATGACGCCGAGGGACACGGCCTGATCGGTGGTGACGCGCATCGGCTCGGCCCGCAGCGCCAGCCGCGGCGAGCCGTCGCCGGGCCCGACGGACTTGCCCAGCTCCTCGACCAGCCCCGCCAGATACTCATCCATCGCCACGGTCCCGAGATCGGACGATGTGTAGAGACGACGGTGGACGTGGGCCACGGCCTCGATGCGAACCTGGGCCTCGCGCAGGGCCGAACGGGCCCCCTCGTCCGCCAGCTGGCGCAGCTGCAGGGAGATGAAGCTGGACACCAGTTGCAGGGAGTTGCCGACCCGGTGATTGACCTCGCGCAGCATGGCCTCGGCGCGGTCGCGGGCCAGGCGGACCTCTTCCTGGACCGCCTCGTTCTCACGCTCCAGGCGGCGGCGCAGAAGGGCGTCCTCGACCGCCGATCGCAGCAGGGCGGTGAAGTCCTCGGACACGTCCTTGATGACGTAGTCGGCCGCGCCGGCGCGCAGGGCGGCCACGGCGATGCGCCCGTCCTGAGCCCCGGTGACATAGACCACCGGCGGCGGCGTCGGCAGGGCCAGGATGTCCGGCAGGACGTCCAGCCCCTCGCGCCCCGGCATGTAGTGATCCAGGGCGCAGATGTCGAACTGCCCCGCCTGAAGGGCCTCATAGCCGGCGTCGGCGTCCGGCGCGCAGGTCACCGTGTAGCCGTGACGGCCCAGCTCCTTCTGGACGAGCCGGGACAGTCCGCGGTCGTCGTCGATATAGAGCAGGCGAATGGGAGCAGCCGCTTCGGTCACGCCGCTCAGATCTCCGGCGCCTGCATCACGGACAGGAACAGGCCCAGCTGGCGGATCGCCCCCGCGAAGGCTTCGTAGTCGACCGGCTTGGTGATGTAGACATTGCAGCCGAGGTCGTAGCAGCGCTGGATCTCGGCCCGGTCGTCGGTGGTGGTCAGGACCACGACCGGCGCACGCCGCAGCCGCTCGTCCGACTTGACCTTTTCCAGGATGTCCGTGCCCGACATATCGGGCAAGTTCAGGTCGAGCAGGATCAGCAGCGGACCATTGGCGCGAACCTCCTCGCTGAACAGATAGTCCAGCGCGGCGTCGCCGTGATCGAAGTGGGCGATGTCGTTGCCGATATTGGCGCGCCGGATGTTCTTCTCGATCAGCTTGGCGTGGCCGTGGTCGTCCTCGACCATGACGATCTTCACCGAGTGGCTCACAAACGGTCTCCTTGGTCGCCCAGCGTGATCAGTCGTGTGGGGAATTTCAGATGGAAAGTCGAGCCTTGTCCAAGTTCTGACTCGACTTCGATGGAGCCGCCGAGGCGACGCACGCTGTTGCGCACGAAGGCCAGACCGAGGCCCTCGCCGGGCTGGTCCTGCCGCCCGGCGCGTCGGAACAGCTCGAAGATGCGCTCGTGATCGCGCGCCGACACGCCGCGGCCGTTGTCGATGATGCGATAGGATATCCATCCGCCCGGCGTCTCCTCGCCCTCGACCACGATCTGGATCGGGCGGCCCGGCTGCTGATACTTGACGGCGTTGTCGATCAGGTTGCCGAAGATCTGTTCGATCGACAGGCGGTCGCTTTCCAGTTCCGGCAGGGTCTGCACCGTGATGGAGCCGCCGACTTCGACGACCTGGTGGCTGACGCTGTCGGCGATGGCGTGCACCAGTTCGGTCATGGGCAGGACCTCGGGCACGAGGCCCCTGCGCCCCTCGCGCGACAGACGCAGGATCGCCTTGATCAGACCGTCCATCTTGGTCGTCGACGCGCGGATGAAGTTCACGGCTTCCGGCACGTCCTCGCGCACGGCGCGAATGGATTCCGGGTCGATGGCGCCGGGATGAGACTGATCCAGCCTGGTCAGCTCTTCGTCTACCGCCTTACCGACCTGCTCGAGTTCCGAGGTGTAGCCCATGACATTGACCAGAGGCGACCGCAGGTCATGGCTGACGATATAGGCGAAGCGCTGGATCTCCTCGTTGGCGCGGGTCAGTTCGGCGGTGCGGTCGCGCACCTTGTTTTCCAGACCGGCGTTGACGCGATCGAGTTCGAAATGCGCCGTCTGGATTTCCTCGACGTAGCGGCGCACCAGCCAGACACTGATCCCCGCCAGGATCAGGATCAACAAGCCGGCGAGGGCGTTGACGGACACGGTCACCGCCGACGCCCATTCCGACTGACGCGTGCGCTCCACCAGCCGCTGCGCCTGAACAGCGTCGATGGCCGTCAGCTCGACGCGCATGGCGTCCATCAGCGCCTTGCCCCGCCCCCCGCGGATCAGGGAGACCGCCTCGCCGATCCGCCCGGTGCGCGTCAGGTCGATGGTCCGATCCATCAGCGCCATACGCTCCTGATAGTAGGTCTGCACCCGCGCCACCCGGGGCGTAAGTTCCGGGTCGTCTCCGATCAGACCGTCCAGCCGCGCCAGGACATCGGGCAAGGCGGCGACAGCCCGATCGTGGACGTTCAGATATTCGGTTCGCGCGGTCAGCATGAAGCCTCGCTGACCCGTCTCGGCGTCGATCAGCAGGCTCAGCACGTCCTTGGCCGCCAGACGAACCTGCTGGCTGTGATCGACCGTGTCGTTATAGGCGGTCGTGCGCTGGATCATGACGAAGGTGGCGGCGTTCACCGCCAGCAGCAGCAGGATGGCCAGCGCCAGCAAGGCGATGATCGAACGACTGAGGGTCGGCGTGCGCAGGAAGGCGCCAAAGGTGCGCAGGGCCGGCCGGATGCGTTTCATGTCCGCCAGCTTATCGCCCGAACCCCTTGAGTCCAGTCGTTAACCTCGCCGCCGGTCAGACCGTGCCGACGGTCCGCAGACGAGCCTTGGGGTGGACCTCGTTCTGGCTCATCACCACCGTCTGGCCGCGGAAGCGCTCGATGATGGAGCGGACATAGGGGCGGACCTGGGGTCCCGTCAGCAGGACCGGGTTCTCACCCGCCATGGCGGCGCGCTCGAAGACGTCGCGGACGTTGCGGATGAAGTCCTGCAAGCGACTGGGGGCCATGGCCAACTGCTTGTCCTCGCCCGGGCCGATCAGGCTCTCGGCGAAGGCCTGCTCCCAGTCCGGCGACAGGGTGACGATGGGCAGGGCGCCGTCGTCGCCGCGATTGGACCAGCACAGCTGGCGCGCCAGACGGGTGCGGACGTGCTCGACCAGGGTGGTGACGCTGGTGGTGTGCGGCGCGGCCTCGGCCAGACCTTCGAGGATGGCCGGCAGGTCGCGGATCGAGACCTTTTCGCGAAGCAGGCTCTGCAGCACGCGCTGCAGGGTGGTGACGGTGACGACGGTCGGGATCAACTCCTCGACCAGCTTCTTCTCTTCGCCGGTCAGTTCGTTCAGCAGTTTCTGCACCTCGGCGTAGGACAGAAGCTCGGCCATGTTCTCCTTGAGGATCTCGGTCAGGTGCGTGGTCAGCACCGTCGAGGGATCGACCAGGGTGTAGCCGCGGAAGGTGGCCTCTTCGCGCAGGTTCTCGTCGATCCAGGTGGCGGGCAGACCGAAGGCGGGTTCACGCGTGTGCTCGCCCGGCAGCTCGACCTGACGGCCCGCCGGATCCATGGCCATCAGCGAGGACAGACGCACCTCGCCGGCCCCGGCCTCCATCTCCTTGATGCGGATGGCGTAGCCCTGATTGGGCAGGCGCATATTGTCGAGGATGCGCACGCTGGGCATAACGAAGCCGTACTCCTGAGCCAGCGAACGGCGCAGGGCGCGGATCTGATCGGTCAGGCGCCGGCCCTCCAGATCGTTGATCAGCGACAGCAGGGCGTAGCCCAGCTCGATCTTCACCTCGTCGATGGTCAGGGCGGTGGAGATCGGCTCCTCGACGTCCTCCTTGGGCTTGCCCAGGTCCACAGGCTCGATCACGGCCGGCTTCAGACGGTCACGCCCCAGCTTCCACGCCATGAAGCCCGAGCCCAGGGCCAGGGCTGCGAAGGGGATCAACGGCATCCCGGGGATCAGCCCGATCAGGCCCGCCGCGCCGGAGACGACGCCCAGGCTGACCGGGTTGCTGGCCAACTGGCTGACCAGGGCCTTGTCCGCAGAACCCTCGACGCCCGCCTTCGACACCAGGAAGCCGGCGGCGACCGAGACGATAATGGCGGGGATCTGGGTCACCAGACCGTCGCCGACGGTCAGTTGAACATAGGTGTTGGCCGCCTCGCCTACCGGCATGCCGTGCTGCATCACGCCGATCAGCAGGCCGCCGATGGCGTTGATGAAGGTGATGATCAGGCCGGCCACGGCGTCGCCGCGCACAAACTTCGAGGCGCCGTCCATGGCCCCGAAGAAGGTGGATTCCTGCTCCAGCTCCTTGCGGCGCAGCTTGGCCTGGTCCTCGGTGATCAGGCCCGACGACAGGTCGGCGTCGATGGCCATCTGCTTGCCCGGCATGGAGTCCAGGGTGAAGCGGGCCGAGACCTCGGCGATACGGGTCGAGCCCTTGGTGATGACGACGAAGTTCACCACCAGGATGATGGCGAAGATGATCACCCCGATGATGAAGTTGCCGCCCATCATCAGTTCGCCGAAGGCGTTGATGACCTGACCGGCGCTGTCGTGGCCTTCCTGGCCGTGGGTCAGGATCAGGCGCGTCGAGGCCAGGTTGAGGCCCAGACGAAACAGGGTTGAGACCAGCAGCACCGTCGGGAAGATGGCGAAGTCCAGCGGCCGCTTCATCATCACGGCGGTCATCAGGATCAGCACGCTGGACACCAGGGAGATGGCCAGCAGCAGATCCAGAAGCATCTTCGGGATCGGCAGGATCAGCAGCATGATGACCGCGATCACGCCGACCGCCAGCCCCACGTCGCCGCGCAGCAGCCAGCCGAGCGCGTCGCGCCCGGTGGGGCGCGCGTAGCCGTCCTTCATCAGGATCGGCGCATCAACCATGGCGGCGAACGAAGTGCATCCCGCCTGATGACAGGATTCGCGCGGTCTCAGCCATGGCCGAGGGCTTTCAGCGCCAGACGGGTGGCGTCGGCGATGACGGCTTCGCGTTGCTCGTCCGTCGAATCCCGCGTGGCGTGGAAATAGACGGCGATGACGATGGGCGCGCCCTCGGGGGGCTGGATCAGGCCGATATCATTGGTCGGGCCATAACCGCCGGTGCCGGTCTTGTGCGCCACGGTCCAGCCAGCGGGGACGCCGGCCTTGATGCGGCCCTGACCCGTAGGCGTATTGGTCATCCAGCGCATCAGCAGGGCCTTGGAGGCCGCATTCAGCGGGGTCTCGGGCGAGACCAGCAGGCGGCTGATGTTCTGCACCGACTGGATCGGGGTGATGGTGTCCTTGTCGCCGTCGAGACGGTTCATTTCGGGCTCGAGACGATCGACGCGGGTGCTGTCGTCGCCAATGCCCCGATAGAAGGCGCGCATAGCGTCCAGCCCGCCCATCTCGCGGATCAGGATGTTGGCGGCGGGGTTGTCGCTCAGTTCGACCGTGGCCTGCATCAACTGCTCGACGGTCAGGGTCGAGCCCACGGCCTTTTCCGTGGTCGGGGCGTGGCTGATCATGTCGGCGGGGGTGATCGGGATGGCGCGGTCCAGCCGCTCCTGCCCCGCCTGGACCCGCAACAAGGTGGCGGCGGCCAGATACATCTTGAAGGTCGAGCAATAGACGAAACGTTCGTCGCCGCGCCAGGCGGCGTTGATCGCGCCCGAGGCGATGGCCAGACCCAGACGTCCGCCGTGGCGGGCTTCCAGATCCGACAGGTCCAGATCCAGGGCTCCCGCGTCCTCGATATCGGCGTGCAGATCCGCCTCGGCCGACTTCACGTCGCGCGAGCAAGCCGCCAGCGTCAGAGCCGCTGCGCCCAGCAGAACGGTCCGGCGGTCGGCGCGCATGGGCCTAGCCCGCCGCGCCGTAGGCGGCGGCGACGCCCGATTGCGGGGCCGGGATCGCCGTGCCCTCGTCGGCGTATTCATTCAGCTTGTTGCGCAGGGTGCGGATGGAGATGCCCAGGATGGTGGCCGCATGGGTGCGGTTGCCGAGGCAGTGGTTCAGGGTGTCGAGGATCAGGGTCTTCTCCATCTCGGCCACGGTCTGACCGACGAAGCTGCGGGTCATGGCGTCCGCCATCTGGGCCGCATGACCGGCGACGCCGGCGTCATAGACCGAGGCGGTCGGCGACGGGGCGGTCGAGCCGCCTTCCAGCAGGGGGCGGCCGTCCGGCAGGCGGATGGCGTCGACGTCGATCTCGGCGCCGGTCGCCAGCAGGACGGCGCGGTGCATGGCGTTTTCCAGCTCGCGCACGTTGCCGGGCCAGCGATGGCCGACCAGGGCGCGGCGGGCGTCCGACGAAATGGGGCGCGGCGGCACGCCGTTGGCGGCGGCGTACTTGCGGATGAAGTGGTCGCACAGGACGGCGATGTCGCCCGGACGCTCGCGCAGGGACGGCAGGCGCAGGTTCACCACGTTCAGACGATACAGCAGGTCTTCGCGGAACGTGCCCTCGGCCACGGCCTTGGCCAGGTCGCGGTTCGAGGTGGCGATGATGCGGATGTTGACCGGCACGGGCTTGGAGCCGCCGACGCGGTCGATGACCCGTTCCTGGATGGCGCGCAGCAGCTTGGCCTGCAGGCGGGCGTCCATCTCGCTGATTTCGTCCAGCAGCAGGGTGCCGCCGTCTGCTTCCTCGAACTTGCCGATCCGGCGGGCCACGGCGCCGGTGAAGGCGCCCTTCTCGTGGCCGAACAGCTCGGATTCCAGCAGGTTGTCGGGAATGGCGGCGCAGTTGACGCTGATGAAGGGCTTGTCGGCGCGCTTCGAACCCGTGTGCAGGTGGCGGGCCATCACCTCCTTGCCGACGCCGCTCTCACCGGTGATCAGGATGGAGGCGTCGGAACGCGCCACCTGGTCGGCCAGGCCGATGACGGCCTTCATCGCCGGGTCGGCCGAGATCATCGGACGCTCGTCGTCGGCCACGGCGGACAGGACGGCGGCGATCAGGTCCGCCTCGGGCGGCAGAGGGATGAACTCCTTGGCGCCGGCGCGGATGGCGTCGGCGGCTTCGCGGGCGTCGGCGTCAACGCCACAGGCCACGACGGGGACGTGAATGCGCTCGGCGTCGTTGGCGGCGATCAGGGCGGCGATGTCGATGCGGTAGTCGACCATCATCAGGTCGGCCCCCTGCCCGCGCCGCAGCTGCTCAGTCGCCTGATCGGCGCGCTCGACGTGCTGGACCTTGGCGCCGTGCGCCATGGCCATCTTCACCGCCGTCGCCAGCTGTCCGCTGAGCCTGCCAACCACCAGAAGCCGCATGGGTCTTCTCCTCTAGATCTCTACTGCGAAAACCGGGCGTGCCGTCACTTTGCTGCGCAATGCCTGCGCGGCATTGCTTAGGCGCCCGAGTCCTCGGTCTTGATGATTTCCGTCATGGTCACGCCCAGGCGATCCTCGACGACGACGACCTCCCCGCGGGCGACCAGACGGTTGTTGACGAAAATGTCGATGGCCTCGCCGACCTTGCGGTCCAGCTCCAGCACCGAGCCGCGGTTCAGCTTCAGCAGTTGGGCGACCGACATGTGGGCCTTGCCCAGAACGGCCGAGATGTTGACCGGGACGTCGAAGACGGTGGCCAGATCGGCGGCGGACTTGTCGCCGCCTTCGTCCGCCAAGTTCAGAGCGGTGGAGTCGCCGAATTCTTCCAGGGCGAGATCATCGGTGGCCATCAGAAGGCGCTCCTGTCGAGAGATTCAGCATGGCCGGCCTCAGCCGCGAGGGCGGCTTCAAGGGCGGCGGAAACGCGGGCGGCGACGCCCTCGGGATCGAACTCGGCGCGACCGTCGGCCCATTCCAGGGCGAAGGCGGCGACAGGGGCGCCCGCATCCTCGCGGAAGGCGATCAGGCCGGTGAAGCCGGCGTCGGCGCACAGGGCCTCGACATGGGCGCGCGTCTCGGTGTCCAGACCCGAGGCGCGAACCAGCAGACGAGGCGAGGCGTCGATCTCCTGCCCCAACTGCTCGATGGCGGCCTCCAGCGGGCGGCGCGGGAAACGGTCGAAGGCGGCGGAGGCCAGGACTCGGGCGGCGGCGACCGACAGCTCGGCGGACTGGTGGCGGTGGGCCTCGGCGACCGTGCTCAGGGCGCCGGCGGCGTGGGCCACCGTCTGGGCCAGGGTCGACAGGGCGTCGGCGCGCAGGGCCTCGACCTCGGCCAGGGCCTGCTGGCGGGCCTCGAGGCGCGCCTGGGCGACCAGGGCGTCGACCTCGGCGGGGGCGAAGGACCGCTTGACCGGCTGCCAGGCCGAGGGGCGCACCACGTCGCCCTGAGCGTCGAACTCGGTGTCGAAGATGAAGGGACGCGCGGTGGAGGGGATGCCGGTCATGTCAGTAGATCAACTCGTCGTCGCCGCTCTGGCCGGCCAGCATGATGTCGCCGCGCGCGGCCAGATCCTTGGCCACCTGGACCATGGTCATCTGGGCGGCGTCGACGTCCTTGAGGCGCACCGGCCCCATCGACTCCATGTCCTCGCGCATGATCTTCGAGGCGCGCTCGGACATGTTGGAGAAGAACATTTCGCGCAGGGAGTCCGAGGCGCCTTTCAGAGCCAGACCCAGCTGGTCCTTCTCGACCGCGCGCAGCAGGGTCTGCACGCCGCCGGGGTCCAGCTTGAACAGATCCTCGAAGACGAACATCAGCGAGCGGATTCGCTCGGCGGAATCGCGGCTGCGTTCCTCCAGGGCGCCGATGAACCGGGCCTCTGTCTGGCGGTCGAAGCTGTTGAAGATGTCGGCCATCAGTTCATGGCTGTCGCGTTTGGACGTGCGCGCCAGGTTGGACATGAACTCGGTGCGCAGGGTCTGCTCGATCTTGTCGAGGATGTCGCGCTGCACCGGCTCCATGCGCAGCATGCGCTGGACGCACTCCAGGGCGAAATCCTCAGGCAGGGCCGTCAGCACGCGCGAGGCGTGGTCCGGCTTCACCTTGGACAGGACCACGGCCACCGTCTGCGGATATTCGTTCTTCAGATAGTTGGCGAGGACGGCCTCGTTCACATTGCCGAGCTTGTCCCACATGGTCCGGCCGGCAGGGCCGCGGATTTCCTCCATCAGGGCGTCGACGCGATCGCCCGGCATGAAGGAGGCCAGCAGGCGCTGGGTCTGCTCGTAGCTGCCCATCAGGGCGCCCGCGCCGCCGATGCCCGAAACAAACTCGACCAAAACTTCCTCGACCACCGAGGCCGCCACGGTGCCGAGACCGGCCATGGCCTGGGAGACCTCCTTGATCTCCTCCTCGTCGAGCTGCTGCCACAGGATGGTGTGCTCTTCGCCCAGCGACAGCAGGACGACGGCCGCGCGCTCAGGCCCCGTCAGCTTGCGGATGTCGTCGACCGGCCCCTTCTTGCTCACCAGACGGGTCATTAGCTTTCATGCACCCAGGAGCGGAGGATCGCGGTGGATTCCTCCGGATGGGTGTCGACGAAGTCGGCGACCTTCTTGATCGACGACGCCTTCACCTGTCCCTCGATGCGCGCGATGTCGAGGCGCTGGTCCATCTCGCTGGGGCCAGCCAGCATCTGCGGCGCGCCGGGCAGGACGCCGCCGACCAGTTGCGTGTCCAGCGGCGTGACCGGCGTGCCGTTGGCGCCGGCCAGAGCGGGCACGCCCCCACCGCCCGAAGCCGTCTTCAACAAGGGCCGCACGACGAAGAAGATCAGCAGCAGGCCGGTGATCAGGAGCACCAGCAGCTCGACCCCGCGCATGATGTCGTTCTTGTCGAAGTTGAACATCGACGAGCCTTCATCCGCGCCCGGCGCGGCCGAGGGCTCACGGTTGAAGCGGACGTTGATCACCTCGATCTTGTCGCCACGCGTCTCATCGATACCGACGGCGGCGGCCACCAGGGTCTTGATCTGCTGGACTTCCTCGGCGGTGCGCGGAGCGTAGGTGGGCTCGCCCTTGCCGTCAGCAGCCGGAGTGTACTTGCCGTCGACGGCGACCGAGACCGACAGCTTCTTGACCTCGCCCGGCTCCTTCACCGTCGTGGTGGTCGTGTTGGAGATCTCGTAGTTGGTCGTCTCGGTGTTTTCCGAGTTGGTCGAGCCGACCGGGGTCGTGTTCGGCGCCTGACCGCCGGGGATGTTGTTGGTGGCGGTCACGCCGCCGTCGGCCTGGCCCGTCGTGTCCTGAGACTGCGAACCGTTGGTCGAGGTCGAGCGGACGACCTGGCCGTCGGGGTCGAACCTCTGCTCCTGGGTGGTCGAGCGGCTGTGGTCGATGTCGGCGGTGACCTGAACCCGCGCCGCGCCCGCGCCGACAACGCCCTCGACGATGTCCTGGATGCGAGTCTGAAGCTGGGCTTCGGTCGTCGCCTTGGCGGCCTCAGCGTTGGCCGAGGTGAAGCCGGTGTCTTCCGAGCCGGCGGCCAGGGTGCGGTTGGACTGGTCGGTGACCGTGACCTTGTCCGGCTTCAGGTTCGGCACCGAGGAGGCGACGACGTTGCGGATCGCGCGGACCTGATCGGCGCTGAGGTCGCGACCGCCCACGCCCACGACCACGGCGGCGGTGGGGTCTGTGGCGGCGGCCTGGAACATTTCGCGGCGCGGCATGGTGATGTGGACGCGGGCCGAGGTGATGCCGCGCATCGACATGATGGTGCGCGACAGTTCGCCCTGCAGGGCGCGCTGCTCGTTCAGGTTCTGCTGGAACTCGGTCTGGCCCAGCACCGACTGGTTGTCGAAGATCTCGTAGCCGACGCTGCCCGAGGTCACGAGCCCCTTGCCCGCCAGCATCAGGCGCGCCGTGCCGACTTCGTCGCGGCTGACGAAGATGGTCGAGCCGTCGCCCTTGGAGGAATACTTGATGCCCGCCTGATCCAGGGCGGCGCTGATCTCGGAGGCTTCACGCAGATCAAGGTTGGAATAGAGCAGAGCGTCGGGGGCCTGACCCACTCGCAGCATGACGGCGACCAGCACGGCGGCCACGCCGGCGGCGACGCCGAGCACCGCGGCCAGACGACCGATCCCAAACTTCTGCAACGCCGCCGTGAAGCCGCCCACGCGTCCCGCCCATCCACTGGCGGGTCGAACTGGCCCCGCTAGGCAGAAAGTGCCGCGTGGATGGTAAACGCCGCGTTAAGAGGCGTTAAAGATTGGGGGAATCTCCCCTGCCTTCTCCCCCTGCGGGTGAAGGCGGCTCGCGCGGCGAGACGGATGAGGGGATGATGGCGCGACCGCCGACGGCGAAGCACGAAAAAGGGGTGCGGCCCCGCCGGAAACGGCAGCGCCCACACCCCTCATCCGAGCGCCTGCGGCGCCCACCTTCTCCCGCAAGGGGAGAAGGGCCCTCTTTCGCCTTAGGCCGCCTTCAGCAGCTCGGCCTTCAGGTCGCCAGCCGCCTTGATGCGGGCTTCGGCGATGGCGTCGGCGATCAGGTGGGTCGGCTTGTTCTCGGAGACCGAACGCTCGAGGATTTCCTCGAAGGTCTCCATCAGGCGCGACAGCTTGCCTTCGACCCATGAGGCGTCATAGGCGCCGCCCGACTGGCGGGCGTTCATTTCGGAAGCGACGTTGATGATGCCGCCGCCGTTGACGACGTAGTCGGGCGCATAAAGCACGCCGCGCTCGAACAGGATCTGGCCGATGTCGGGGGTGGCCAGCTGGTTGTTGGCAGCGCCGACCACGGCCTTGGCGGTGATGCGATCCAGGGTCTGCAGGTTCAGCGTCGCGCCGAGGGCGCAAGGCGCATAGATGTCGGCCTTGACGTCATAGATGGCGTCAGGGGCCACGATTTCGGCGTCCGTGCGGGCGGCGACCTCGGCCAGGACGGCGGTGTTGACGTCGGTCATGATCAGCTTGGCGCCGGCCTTGTGCAGCTTGTCAGCCAGGTAGCCGCCGACGTGGCCGACGCCTTGCACAGCGACGGTCAGGCCGGTCAGATCGTCCTGCTTCCACAGACGGCGCGCGACGGCCAGGGTCGAACGATAGACGCCTTCAGCAGTGACGGGGCTGGGATCGCCCGAGGCCTCCGGGCCGTCCTTCAGGCCCAGGACGTATTCGGTCGCCTTGCGGGCCTCGGCGATATCCTCGACCGAGACGCCGACGTCTTCGGCGGCGTAGTAGTTTCCGCCGAGGCCGTTCAGGGCGCGACCGAAGGCGCGGAACAGTTCCGGCGACTTCTGGGTGCGGCTGTCGCCGATGATGACCGACTTGCCGCCGCCCATTTCCAGATCCGCCACGGCGTTCTTGTAGCTCATGCCCTTGGACAGGCGCAGCACGTCTTCCAGCGCTTCGGCGGACGAGGCGTAGTTCCACATACGGGTGCCGCCGACGGCGGGGCCGCGCGCGGTCGAGTGAACCGCGACAATGGCCTTCAGGCCCGTTTTCTCGTCATGGAAGGCGTGGACGCCTTCATGGTTCGCGAAAGAGGGGGAATCAAACAGCGTCTTGCCCATGACAGGCCTTTCCTGGGGTATTTTTTATTGCGCGAGGAGATACGCCGCGTCCGCCTAAACGGCAAGCATGACGGTTTCGCGTCAGGAAAAGGGTGGGGTTGGGCGGATCAGCGCGCGCGAGGGTCGGCCTGCAGAACCGGCAGCACGGGTCCGGCGCCGGATGGCAGGGGCGCCGCCGCGTCGCGCAACCAGGCCTCGACATCGCGATAGATGACCTCGCCCTGCAAGTCCCGGTTCAGGATGTGCCAGCCGTCGGGATAGTAGGCCGTCTTCAGGTTCGGCCGCTCGCCCGCCCGCTCCAGGGCCAGGCGCATCGGCCCCTTGCGCACGATCTGGTCGTGCGCCCCGTACAGCAGCAGGGTCGGCTTCTCGACAGCGCCAAGACGCACCGACGCCGCCTCCATCAGGTCGACCAGACCATTCATGGAATCGAACCGGGTGGAGATGATGCTGACCGGATCACGTCCGTTGCGGATCAATTCCAGCGTGTTGTCGGAAGCGCGAATATTGCGGACGGCGAAGGCCGGCGGCTCGACCGCCCTGTCCCCCATCAGCCGGGCGGCGGCCCAGAGGCCTGCGCGATTGAAGGGGCTCTGGCTTGACCACCCCCAGACACCGGGCGCCAGCAGAACCACGCGGTCGGCGTCGGGCGGGCTCTCGCCCCCGAAGGCGGCGATGGTCGAGGATCCGCCCATGCTTTCCCCCGCCACCACGATCAGAGCGCCCGGACGCTCGGCGCGGACCAGCGCGACGATGGTGCGCAGGTCGGCGCTGGTCAGGCTTTCGGGTGCGAACTCTCCGCGATGGGGCGACAGGCCGAAACCGCGCTGGTCGTAAGCCCAGGTCTCGATGCCGCGCGTCGCCCACCACGGGCCGGCCAGGCGGAAGGAGGCGTAGTGGTCGTTGAAGCCGTGCAGGGCGACGATGACGGCCCAGGGTTGCTCGCCGTTTTCAGGGCTCCAGCGCAGATAGGGCAGCCTGGCGCCGTCCTGAACCACGAAGGCCCCACGACCTTCGGTTCCAGCCTCGATGCGCGGACCGCTGAAATCGGCCGGCGGCGTCTGTGGGCCCTGCAGATGCGGCGTGGCGCAGGCGGACAGGGCCAGGGAAAGCGTCAGAAGGCCCGCCGTCAGTCCGCTTCGTCCGATGCTCACGCCAGAATCTCCGCTGTCCTCTGGCGAAGGTAGGGCAGAACCTCGGCCTCGAACCACGGATTTTTCCGCAGCCAGGCCGTATTGCGCCAGGACGGGTGCGGCAGGGGCAGGATGGCGGGAGCGTAATCGCGCCAGGCGCGGACCGTCTCGGTCATGGTGGATCGGGCGCGGTCGCCCAGGGCCCAGGCCTGGGCGTAGCCGCCGACCAGCAGGGTCAGCTCGACCTTGGGCAGTTCGGCCAGCAGGCGGGGCCGCCACAGCTCGGCGCAACGGCGCGGGGGCGGATAGTCTCCGCCCTTGGGGTCCGTGCCGGGAAAACAGAAGGCCTGAGCCGCGACGCCCAGACGCGGATCGCCGTAGAAGGTCGCCTCGTCCACGCCCATCCAGCCGCGCAGACGAACGCCGGACGGGTCCGTGAAGGGCAGACCGCTTTCATGCACCCGTCGCCCCGGCGCCTGGCCGCAGATCAACAGGCGCGTCTCCGGCGCGACCATGACCACCGGGCGCGGCGTGTGGGGCAGGTGTCCCAGGCAGGCCCGGCAGGCGCGGATGTCGGCCAGGACGGCGTCTAGGCCGGTCTCGGGCTCAGTCGAAATCGTCATCCGAGGCTTCGACGGGCGGCAGAGCCGCCAGGGCTGCGGCCGTTTCGGCCTCTGTCGGCAGACGCAACCGGATCACGCCCTTGAAGGCGTTCGGATCGACGGCCTTGCCCTTCTTGGTGATGGTCAGCTTGCCCTGACGCATCAGGCCGAGCGCCACGGCGCGCACCTTGGGCAGCATCCGCTGCCATTGCTCGGGCTGCAGCTCCTTGGCCACGTCCGAAGGTTCAATGCTCTTGCCGCCGACGTTCTTGGGGTCGGCCTTGGCCAGTTTTTCAAAAATGGCCGCTTCGATTGGATCGCTCATCGGGTCTATATGCTGCACCGCAAGATCGGAAAGAAGGCGTAATCGGCATGGTCGCGAAAATCACAGTCACCGAAGGCGAGTTCGCCGGCTGGCAGACCTATGACCTGCATGACACCTTTGACGTGGTGGTCGGCCCCTTCTACGGCAAGCTGGATCCCGACGGCCACATGCGCTGCGCCTTCCGCGCCGAGCAGAAACACATGAACGCCGGCGGCCGGATGCACGGGGGCTGCCTGATGACCTTCGCCGACATCGCCATGTTCCAGATCGCCTATCAGGAAATGGAAGGCGCGTCGGGCGTGACGGTGCAACTGGACTCCACCTTCATCGACGGGGCCTATGTCGGCGAACTGATCGAGGCGACGGGTCAGGTGACCAAGGCGGGCAAGAGCCTGATCTTCGTGCGCGGCCAGATCAACACCGGCGAGCGGCTGCTGATGACCTTCTCGGGCGTGATCCGGAAGTTCACGCCACGAGACTGACCCGGCCTATTTGGACGGCGCTGCGTAGACCACGCGGCATTCGCCATCGACCGTGGTGTAGCGGTTGTTGGCGGCGTCCACGAAGGCGATGCGGCCGCCGTCGTTGTATTCGACCTTGCCGGTCGAGCGGCCCTTGAAGGTCTCGACGCCATAGGTCCAGCAGGTGATGTCGGCGGGACGGTCGCTCCAGGTGGCGTCATTGCGCGCGCGACGGCTGTCCGTACAGGCGGCGGCCGACGCGGCGAGGCCAAGGACGAGAGTGATCGTGACGACTTTGTTCATGCCGTGCAGCTTGGCACGAGGACGGGCGGCGGAAAAGCCACCTTACACCCCGGCCTTCGCCGCAGGGCGCGCGCGACAATCCTCCATCCAGCGCGCCAGATGGGTGAACTCTTCGGGCGGGCGGTATTTGACCAGGCGGGCGAAATCCAGGCCCACCGCCGCGACAATGTCAGCGATGGTGAAGCGGTCTGCGGCGATGAAGGGATGTTCGGCCAATTGCCGGTCCAGCAGACGCATGAACTTCTCGGCGCCCACACGGCTGTACTCGGCCACCTGGGGCTGGGGCGCTTCCAGCGCGGCCAGAGCCGGATGGCTGAAGCGCACGTTCAGCATCATCGGGTTGGCCAGATAGATTTCGCAGCGACGCGTCCACATCTCGATCAGCGCCTGCTCCTTCGGATCATGACCGAACAGGTTCGGCTCCGGATACAGCGCCTCCAGATAGCGGCAGATGGCGACGGATTCCGAGAGGCAGGTCCCGTCGTCCAGTTCCAGCGCCGGGACGTGCGGCACGCCGACCCGGGCGCGATACTCGGCCGTGCGGTGCTGGCCGGACAACAGGTCGATCTCGACGAACTCGACATTGTCGATGCCCTTCTCGGCCATGACCCAGCGGACCCGGCGCGGATTGGGCGCGCGATACGAGGTGTAGAGCTTCATCGGACGATACCCCTCAGTTCGTGAAAAGACGCTTCCGCTACTGGCCGAAGACAGAGGCCGGCATGGCCCCGACGATGCAGGCGGTCATCAGCGTGGCCAGGAAGCCTGCGAACAGCGCCTTCCACACCAGACCCAGAACCTCTTCCCGGCGCTCGGGCATCAGGACGGACAGGCCAGTGACCGTAATGCCCACCGAGCCGATGTTGGCGAAGCCGCACAGGGCGTAGGTCATCAGCATCCGGGTGCGCTCGGTCATTTCGCCCGCCGGAACCTCGCCGAGCCGGATGAAGGCGACGAACTCGGTCAGGGTCAGCTTGACGCCCAGCAGCCAGCCGGCCGTGTGGGCGTCGGCCCATTCGACGCCCGTCAGCCAAGCGACCGGCGCGAAGATCACGCCCAGGATGCGCTCGACGCTCAGCGCCTCGCCGCCAATCCAGAAGGCGCCCAGCATGACGTTGGCCAGGGCCACAAGCGCCACAAAGACGATCAGCACCGCCGAGATGTTCAGCACGACCATCAGGCCGTCCGACGTGCCCTTGACGATGGCGTCGATGGAGCTGTCGTATTTCAGCGCCGAGTTGTAGTCGGCCACCGCCCCGCCCTCGCCCGGCTTCTCGGGGATGATGACGCGGGCCAGAAGGACACCCGCCGGAGCCGAGACGATGGAGGCCACCAGAACATGGCCCGCCGCATTGGTCAGGACGGGCGCCAGAATGGTGGCGTAGGCCACCATGGTCGAGCCGGCGACGGTGGCCAGGCCCACCACCATCATCAGGAACAGCTCCGAACGGGTCAGCTTGTCCAGATAGGCGCGGATGACGATGGGGCTTTCGATCATGCCCAGGAAGACGTTGGCCGCCACCGCCAGGGCCGAGGCGCCGCCCAGACCCATGGTGCGCTGGAACAGGAAGCCGAAGCCGAGCGTGATCCACTTCAGGATCTTCCAGTGCCACAGCAGGGCCGACAGGGCCGAGATGACCAGGATCAGCGGCAGGACCTTGAAGGCGAAGGTGAACAACGCCCCCTCATTGGCCACGGCGTAGGGCTGATCTCCGCCCGCCAGATAACCGAAGACGAACTTGGTGCCCTCCTCGGTCGCCAGCTCGAGCCCCTTCACCGCATTATTGATGCCGTCCAGCACCACCTGCGAGCCGGGTATGGCGAAGGTCGCCAGCACCAGGGCGGCTTGCACCAGCACCGCGCCTATGGCCAGCCGCCAGGGGAAGACCTTGCGGTTCTCGGATATGGCCCAGCAGACGCCGACGATGACGATCAGGCCGAAAAGGCTCTGGAGGTTCAGAAGGCTGAACATGGAAAAGGCGGCTCCGCGACCGGCCGACGGCCGAGGACCGTCTTTAAAATCTGCTTGAACGCTACCCTGCGCCTGCTGGTCAAGAGCGCATGCGGCGTCCTGCCGCGCCACGGCCTCGGCTCGGTCTAAACTTTGCCGTTATGCGAGCCGCCAATCGTCGTTACGCAATCAGCGGGGAGCGGTCGGATGCGCAAGGGTCTGGTTTTGGCGGCGGCGGCGAGCGCGCTGCTCGCGGGATGTCAGGACGCGTCGCCCCAGCACCTCGAGGAGTCTGTGGACATGGTCCTGATGGAACCGGCGCGGCCCGCCGAGGCCGCGTCCGCGCCGGGCCGCGCCGCAACCCCGGTCGTCGCGCCCAGCATCGCCTATGCCTACCGGTTCGGGCTGGAGCTTCCGGCGGACGCCGTGCCGGCCGTGATGGGACGGCATGAACAGGCCTGCATCGCCGCTGGGCCGTCGGTCTGTCAGGTGATCGGCGCGAACTCCAGCCGCGTGGGCCGCGACGCTGTCGAGGCCAGCCTGGAGATGCGGGCCACGCCCGCCTATGTCGCCCGTTTCCGGGCGGCGCTGGACGGAGAGGCCAAGGGCGCGGGCGGGCGCGTGGCGCAACAATCGGTCGAGAGCGAGGACCTGACCCGGCAACTGGTCGACACCGAGGCGCGGATGCGGGCGATGGAGACCCTGCGCGACCGGCTGCAACAGCTTCTGGCCACCCGCAGCGGCCCACTCGAGCAACTGCTTCAGGTCGAGCGGGAACTGGCGCGGGTGCAGGGCGAACTGGACGCGACGCGCTCGGCCCTGGCCGTCATGCGGACCCGGGTGCAGACCTCAAAGCTGGACGTGACCTATCGCGCGGCAGGGCAGTTGGCGCCCGACAGCGCCCTGCGCCCCGTGACCGACGCCCTGAGCCAGGCGGCCTATCTGTTCATGTCGACCTTGGGTGCACTGATCATGCTGCTGGCAGGGGCCCTGCCCCTGCTCCTCGTGGTCGCGCCGCTGGCGTGGCTGGGATGGCGCTGGCGTCAGAAACGCGCGGCGCAACGCCGGGCCGCCGAAGCCGCGCGCAAGAAAAAGGCGGAGGGTGATCCCTCCGCCTGATCCGATCAGAGCTGGCCGCGGACCAGCTTGCCGTAGTCGTCCATCAGGGTCAGCGACAGCTCGCCCGGCGTGAAGCGGTAGTCGCCGATCTCGCTGACCGGAGTGACCTCAGCGGCCGAGCCGGTGAGGAAGCATTCCGAGAAGTTCGACAGTTCTTCCGGCAGGATGTCGCGGATCACGACCTCGATGCCCTTGGCCTGGGCCATCTCGATCACCGTCTGGCGGGTGATGCCGTCCAGGATGTGGTCGACGCGCGGGGTGTGCAGGGCGCCGTTCTGGACGAAGAAGACGTTGGCGCCCGTCGCCTCGGCGATATAGCCGCGCCAGTCCAGCATCATGGCGTCGGCGTAGCCGCGCTTCTCGGCCGCCGTCTTGGACATGGTGCAGATCATGTAGAGGCCGCCGGCCTTGGCCGTCGACGGGGCGGTGGCGGGGTCGGGGCGGCGCCATTTGGCCCACTCCAGGCGAATGCCCTTCTTCTTGACCTCGGGATCGAAATAGCTGGGCCATTCCCAGGCGGCGATGGCCAGGTGGACCTTGCTGTTCAGCGAGGACACGCTGAGTTGCTCGGCGCCCAGATAGGCCACCGGACGGATGTAGCAGTCGGTCAGACCGTTCTTTTCACAGGTTTCCTTGCAGGCGGCGTCGATCTCGGCCACGCTGTAGGGAATGTCGAAGTCCAGCAGCTCGGCCGAGCGCTTCAGCCGTTGGCTGTGCGCCGTCAGCTTGAAGATTTCGCCGCCGTACATACGCTCACCCTCGAAGACCGACGAGCCGTAGTGGAGGCCATGGGTCAGAACGTGCGTTTTCGCGTCCCGCCAGGGCACGAACGCGCCGTCAAACCAGATCCAGCCGTCACGATCGTCGAAAGGAACGAAGGCCATTGAATAACGTCTCCCGGGGATGTGGTCCGGTTACACTCTTCTCTCCCGCCGCCGTCAACGCCTTGCGTTCGGCAGGATCGCCTAAAGCATGACTGATACGCGCTCGAACGGCCGCTCCGGCCCCATCGCTGCACCCGGCGCCGGCCGCCATTTGCTGGTCGTCGACGACGACGACAGAATCCGCGAACTGCTGAAAGAGTTCCTGGCGCGCGAAGGCTATCGCGTCACCGGCGCCGCCCATGCGGGCGCGGCGCGCCGTCTGGTCGAGCTGATCGAGTTCGATCTGATCGTGCTGGACGTCATGATGCCGGGCGAGAGCGGTTTTGACCTGACGACCTGGATCCGCAGCCAGGCGGCTCTGTCCAGGACGCCTGTCCTGCTGCTGACCGCCAAGGGCGATCCCGACGATCGGATCGAGGGCCTGTCACGCGGCGCTGACGACTATATGTCCAAGCCGTTCGATCCCCGCGAACTGGCCCTGCGGATCGAGGCCATCCTGCGCCGCACCGGGGGCAAGCCGATGACCCCGCGCGAGATCCGTATGGGGCCGGCGGTGTTCGACATGGAGCGGCTCGAGCTGACCCGCGACGGCGCCCTGCAACGCCTGACCGAAGCCGAGGCGCAACTGCTGAAGACCCTGGCCATCCACGCCCATTCGCCGGTCGAGCGCATGAACCTGTCGCCCGACACCGCCGACATCACCGGGCGGGCCGTGGACGTCCAGGTGACGCGCCTGCGCCGCAAGCTGGAGGCCGACCCCAAGAACCCGCGCTATCTCCAGACGGTGCGCGGGATCGGCTATATGCTGGCCCCGGACTGATCCAGCGATGCGGCTTCTGCCCCTTCCCCTCTGGGCGCGGATGATCAAGCGCCGACTGCCGACCTCGCTCTGGGGCCGGTCGCTGCTGATCATCGTCCTGCCCGTGCTGATCATGCAGGGGGCGGTGACCTGGGCCTTTTTCGACGCCCACTGGCAGGCGGTGACCGCGCGCCTTTCGGAGGGGCTGGCCGGCGACGTGGCCTGGGCGGCGGAAAGCTATCGCGACCAGCCGACGCCGCAGAACCTGAGCGTCATCGCTGATCGGGCCGAACGGTCGATGCAGTTGTCCGTCGCCTTCCAGGAGGGCGCCAGCCTGCCCAAGGAACAGCGGCGCGGGGCCATCGGCGTGGTTGATCGCGCCATGGAGAAGGCCCTGGCGTCGCGCCTGGATCAGCCCTTCTGGTTCGACACCACCCGCTACCCCGCCTATGTCGACATCCGCGTGCAGGAGCCCGACGGCGTGCTGCGCGTCATCGCCCCGCGCGAACGCGCCGTGGCGACCCAGGCCCACATCTTCGTCCTGTGGCTGATGATCGCCACCGTCCTGCTGTTGGGGGTGGCGGTCCTGTTCATCCGCAACCAGGTGCGCGCGATCGAGCGACTGGCCGACGCCGCAGAAGCTTTCGGCCGGGGCGAGAGCGTGCCCCGTTTCAAGCCGCACGGCGCGCGTGAAGTCCGGGCCGCGGCCTCCGCCTTCCTCGACATGCGCGCCCGGATCCAGCGCCATATCGAACAGCGCACAGCTCTGCTCGCCTCGGTCAGCCACGACCTGCGCACGCCCCTGACCCGCCTGCGGCTGGAACTGGCGCTGGCGCCCCCCTTCAAGCGCGCCGAGGCGATGAAGGGCGACCTGGACGAGATGGAGCATATGATCGACGAGTACCTGGCCTTTGCACGGGGCGAGGCCGGCGAACCGATGCAGACGATCTCGGTTCCTGAAATGCTGCGCCGCGCCGCGGAGGACGCCCGTCGCGCCGGCGCCGAGGTCACGGTCGAGACGCCGGACGATCTGGACGCCCAACTCCGCCCCCTCGCCTTCCGCCGGGCGTTGAACAATCTGGCCGGCAACGCCGCAGTGCACGGCGAGCACGTGCGGCTGTCGGCCCGCCCCCTGCCCTCAGGCGGGATCGAGATCGCGGTCGAGGATGACGGTCCCGGCATTCCCGAGGATATGCACGAAGAGGCTTTCCGTCCCTTTTCCCGGCTAGACGCCTCGCGCAACCAGAATAGCAAGGGCGTCGGTTTGGGCCTGGCCATCGCCCGCGACGTGGCGCGCGGCCACGGCGGCGACATCACCCTGGGCCGAAGCGACCTCGGCGGCCTGAAGGCGTCGATTCGTCTGCCGGGATGATCGAGCGTCGCACCCCCTAGCTTTGCCAGTGGAACGACGCCATCTTGCAACCGTTCCAGGGGGGCCTGGATCAGGAGTCCGCCTCATGCGTCGTTACGCATTTTTCGCACCGCTCGTCGCCGCCCTCGCCCTCGCGGGCGGCGTCGCGGCCCAGCCTTCCGCCGTCGTCGTCACCATCAGCCCCGACTTCGCCAAGACCGCCCAGGAACTGGGCCAGCGAGACGTCCAGCAGCAGATCGACGACCTGACCCGCACGGTCGAGCGCGTCCTGACGGAGCGTCACGCCCTGTCTGAAGCCCGGATCGAACTGGTCATCACTGACCTCAAGCCCAATCGACCGACGATGCAGCAGATTTCGGACAAGCCGGGCCTGGACCCCATGCGCAGCGTTTCGATCGGCGGCGCCGCGATTGAAGGCACGATTACGACCGCCTCGGGTGACACCCAGGCCGTCAAGTATGACTACTATTCCTCCAGCTTGGCCGACGTGCGCGGCTTCGGCACCTGGCAGGACGCGCGCACCGCCTTCGATCGGCTGTCGCGAAACCTGGCCGAAGGTCGCTACGTCAAACGTTGAGGATCAGCCACTGAGTTCAGTGGACTTGGCCACCGCGGCCTGAACGGCGCTCTCGACCGCCCGGTCGAGGGCGCCGTCTGCGTTCAGGGCCACAAGGCCGGCCTGAGTCACGCCGCCGGGCGAGGCCACGCGGTCGATCAGGGCGTCCAGCGCCTCAGCCCCCTCCACCCCCGCCGCTGCGGACCGCAGGGTGGCGCGGGCCAGCCGCACGGCCGCCTCGGGCGACAAACCCTCCTCGATCCCGGCCTGGGCAAGGGCGCGGGTGAAGGCGAAATAATAGGCGGGACCGCAGCCGGATACGGCGGTCGCAGCGTGCATGGCGGCCTCGTCGTCCAGATGGACGGTCTCGGCGATGGGGGCGAACAGGGCCTCGCCCACGGCGCGGGCGGCGGCGTCAGCGGCCCAGATGGTCGCCACGCCCTGAGCCTGGGCCACGCCGGTCGTCGGCATGATGCGCACAACGGAACGGCCGTCGAACCCCACGGAAATCGTGTCACCCCGCACCCCGGCCATGACCGAAACGATCACGGCGTCAGGGGCCAGATGCGGCAGGGCGGGGCGAGAGGCCTCGGACCACTTGGCCGGCTTGACGCCGATGACGAAGGCGCGGGCGTCGGCCAGCACCTCCAGCGGCGGGTTGATCCGCGCGCCCAAGGCTCGCGCCGCCTCGGCGGCGGGCTTCTCGGACGGGGTCAGGATAATGAGATCGGCGGGATCGACCGCCCCGGTCTTCAGCCAGCCCTCCAGGATGGCCGAGCCCAGTCGCCCCACGCCTTGCAGGACGACAGGGCGGCTCATCAGGCGGTGCCGACGGTTTCGAACAGGCAGGCGTCGATGGCTTCCTGCGCCTTCTTGGAGCCGCGCACCATGAAGTCGAAGGCGGGATAGTAGCGGTCAGCCGCCTCGATCGCGGCGTCGATCATGGACGCCGCCTGGGCCAGGGTCGGACGTTCGCTGTGCGGCAGGGCCAACGAATGACGGAAGACGATTTCGCCTTCGTCCGGCCAGACTTCGAAGTGGCCCAACCAGGTGCGCTGGTTGATCATCGACACCAGTTCGTAGGCGGCGGCGCGGCGCGTCTTCATGACCCGCAGGTCAAGCGCACAGCACAGCTGAAGACAGTCGCCTTCGGGACGCCAGGCGAACCACAGCTCATAGTCCTTCCAGTCGCCCGCGAGGGCGAAGGCGAGGTCGCCGTCGTCCGTGCGGTCGAACGGCAGGTTCTCCGCGTTGAGGACGTGCTCCACGACATCCAGGGGGTCGTAGGGAACGTCGACCTCTTCGGGCCGGGCTGCATCCATCAGGGGTTCACATTCTTACTCGAGGGTCGCGACTCACGACCTGCAAACGAACGGTAAACGTGTTCGCAGATTCGGCTCAACCGGCTGTATCGACGTCCGGCTTCGCGGCTGTGGACGTTCCGGAAGACGTCTTTTTCGCGGGCGATTTCTGAGCCTTAAGCTCAGCCAACTCGGCGCGCAGGGCGGCGATCTCGTCCTTCAGCACGTCGAACTCGTCGCGGCGGACCAGATCCATCTCGGCGACGAAACGGTCGGTCTGGGCGCGCCAGGCGGCCTTGGCTTCGTCGCCCGCAGCCTGAGCCAGGCCCATGGCGCCGGTGGTCAGCTTGGCGAACTCGTCGAGGATCGGATTGCGCGTCTGCATGATGAAATCTCGCCTCTTGGCCACACCAGTATATGGTTAATGGCGTCGTAAATTGGGTGAACAAAATCTTTCCGTCCGAACCGGCTATAAACTGCTTCGCTGGAAAAGCGCGCGACGAATGCAGTCTCGCTTGCTAGATGATTTGGGGTCCCAAACGGCGCTGACGGAGGCCCTGTGCCCTTCCCCGAATTCGATCCTGTCCTGATCCATCTCGGGCCGCTGCCCATCCGCTGGTACGCCCTGGCCTATGTCGCGGGGATCGTGTTGGGCTGGTGGTACGCCTCGCGTCTGGCCAAGACGGAGCGCCTGTGGAGCGGCGGCAAACCGCCAGTGACGGGACCGCAGTTGGACGACCTGGTGCTGTGGATCACCCTGGGCGTCATTCTGGGCGGCCGCTTCGGCTACGCCCTCTTCTACAAGCCGGCCATGTTCGCCCAGTTGTTCACCGGCGACAGCTGGGGCGAGCGGCTGGAGCTGCTGCAGCTCTGGACCGGCGGCATGAGCTTCCACGGCGGCTTCCTGGGCGTCGTGATCGCCCTCGCGCTTTACGCCAACCGTCAGAAGATCAATCCGCTGAGCCTGGGCGACCTGATCGCGCCTGTGGCGCCGCTGGGGCTGTTCTTCGGCCGCATCGCCAACTTCATCAACGGCGAGCTTTGGGGCCGCGAGACGACCGTCCCCTGGGCAATCCGCTTCTGCAACGCCCGCATTGAACAGATGTACGGCTTCTGCCCCGCCGGCAACGAACCGCGCCACCCGAGCCAGCTATACGAGGCGGGGCTTGAGGGCCTTCTGCTGTTCGTCATCCTGTCGCTCGCCATCTGGAAATGGAAGATGCTCAAGCGTCCGGGCTTTGTCACCGGCTTGTTCCTGCTGGGCTACGGCGTCTGCCGCGCCGCACTGGAAAACGTGCGCCAGCCTGACGCCGGGTTGGAGAACCTGCCGCTAGGCCTGACCATGGGCATGATCCTGTCGATTCCGATGATGCTGGTCGGCGCCTGGCTGATCTGGCGGGCGCTGAGGAAGCCGGCCGTCTCGGAGGCCTAGGGCGTCATGACCGAGACCCTCAAGGACCGGCTGGTCCGCGAGATCGTGCTGACCGGGCCGATGACGATCGCGGACTATGTCACCCGCTGCCTGCATGATCCGAAGGGCGGCTATTACGCCACCCGGCCGGCGCTGGGGGAAGGCGGCGACTTCATCACCGCGCCTCTGGTCAGCCAGATGTTCGGCGAGTTGATCGGCCTGTGGGCCATCGAGGTCTGGAGCCGTCTGGGCGCGCCGGAGCGGGTGCGGCTGGTCGAGGTCGGCCCCGGCGACGGGACCCTGATCTCGGACGCCCTGAGGGCCGCGCGGCTGGTCCCCGGCTTTCTGGAGGCCGTCGACCTGATCCTGATCGAGCCAAGCGCCCCGCTGCGGGCCGAGCAGGCGCGGCGGCTGGCCGACGCCGACGTTCACCCGCGCTGGCTCAGCGCCCTGCATCAGATAGAGACCGACGCCCCGGTCATCCTGATCGGCAACGAGGTGCTGGACTGTATGCCCGCCCGCCAGTTCATGAAGACCGAAGGCGGCTGGGCCGAGCGCCGGGTCGGCGTCACCGACGACAACGAACTGACCTTCGGTCTGGTCGCCATCTCCGGCGGCTTCGAGCGGCCGGAGTACGAGGTTGAGGCGGGACAGGTGGTCGAGATTTCGGAACAGCAGGCCGCCTTCGCGCGCGATCTGGCCGTGCTGGTCAAGGCGGCCTCGGGCGCCGCCCTGTTAATCGACTACGGCCGCAGCCAACCGGGCGCGGGCGACACCCTGCAGGGCCTGCGTCGACACCGGAAAGTCGATCCGCTGACGACGCCGGGCGAAGCCGACCTGACGCAGTGGGCCGACTACCCCCTGGTGCTGGAGGCCGCTGTGCGCAGCGGCGCCGACGTGACCGGCTGCGTCGGCCAAGGCGCCTTCCTGAAGGCCCTGGGGATCGAAGCCCGCGCCCAACGGTTGATGCAGGCCCGCCCCGACGCCGCCCCGGTCATCCAGCGCCAGCTGGACCGACTGACCGCGCCGGACCAGATGGGCGAGTTGTTCAAGGCGGCGGCGATCTTCTCTCCCCGTTCGCTGGCCCTGCCGGGGTTTGATGCATGAGCCTGAATCCGATCACCCACCCCCTGCTCGACAAGATTGGGGTTCGCCACGGCTTCTTCACCCGCGAGGGCGGCGTATCGGAAGGCGTCTACGCCGGCCTGAACACCGGGGTCGGCTCAAAGGATGATCCAGCGGCCGTGGCCGAGAACCGTCGCCGCGTGGCCGAATGGATGGGCGGCGGGCTGGATGACCTGTGCGGCTGCTATCAGATTCACTCCGCCGTGGCCCGCGTAGCCGAGGCCGGCTGGAAGGGCGAACGGCCCGAGGGCGACGCCGTGGTCGCGGCCGTGCGCGGCCCGATCGCTTCCATCCTGACCGCCGACTGCGCGCCGGTCCTGTTCGCCGACGCTGAGGCGGGCGTGGTCGGTGCGGCCCATGCCGGCTGGAAGGGAGCGCTGGGCGGGGTCATCCACTCGACGGTCACGGCCATGGAGGCCCTTGGCGCCAGGTCTGCGCGCATGGTCGCCGTCATCGGCCCCTGCATCGCCCAGGCCAGCTATGAGGTGGGCGCCGATTATCAGGAGCGCTTCGCGCACCACGACCCCGGCAGCGAACGCTTCTTCGGCCCCGGCGCGACGGAGGACAAACGCCTGTTCAACCTGCCCGGCTTTGTGCTGTGGCGGCTGGAGCAGGCGGGGGTCGGCGATGCCGCCTGGACCGGTCACGACACGCGCGCGGACGCGACGCGCTTCTACTCGAACCGTCGCGCGTTTCTGGCGGGAGAGCCGGATTTCGGGCGGCTGATCTCGACGATCAGCCTAGTCTAGATCAGCCCGCCATCGCCATGTCGGGGACGCGGGTGGTGACGCGCCAGGCGTCGGGCTGGGCCAGCAGGGCGCGGACCAGCTTGTTGTTCAGGGCGTGGCCTGCCTTGACGCCTTCGTAGCGACCCAGCAGGGGCGCGCCGAGGACGTAGAGGTCGCCGATGGCGTCCAGGGCCTTGTGGCGCACGAACTCGCGTTCCATGCGCAGGCCGCCGGGGTTCAGGATTTCGTCGCCGTCGATGACCACGGCGTTCTCCAGCGAACCGCCGCGAGCCAGGCCGGCCTGACGCAGGGCCTCGACCTCGTGGGCGAAACCGAAGGTGCGGGCGGCCATGATGTCCGAACGGAAGGTCGCCTCGTCCACGACGAAATCCACCACCTGATTGCCGATGACCGGCGTGGGGAAGTCGATCTCGAAGCGCATCTCGTAGCGGTCGCAGGGCAGGAGGACGGCGGACTTGTCGCCCTCCTCCACCCGGATCGGCTTCAGGATCTCGATGTAGCGGACCGGAGCCTCCTGACGACGGAAGCCGGCACGATCCAGCAGTTGGACGAACGGCAGGGCCGAGCCGTCCAGGATCGGCAGCTCGGGGCCGTCGACCTCGATCACGGCGTTGGAGACGCCCAGCGCGCACAGCGCGGCCATCAGGTGCTCGATGGTCGACAGGCGCACGCCCGCCGCGTTCTCGATCATGGTGTTCAGGCGCGCGTCAACCACGGCCTCGCCCGAGACGGGGATGCGGTTGTCGCGGTCGGTGATGTCGGTGCGCACGAAGGTGACGCCTGCGCCGGGCGCAGCGGGGCGCACGACCAGCTTGACCCGCTGGCCGGTATGAACGCCCACGCCAGCCGTGATGGCCGGAGCGACGATGGTCTGTTCGTGATGGTCGTGACGGACCGACAAGCTGGAAACTCTCTGTGTTGCACGGCTCCGCATGGTCGCGCGGAGTTCGCCTCGCCTGTCGTTTAACCACGACGGCTCAAGCCCGAAATGAAAGATGGGTTTCGAAATGTTTCGGTACGGCGCGAAGTCACGCCCGGCTCGGGCAACGAGAAACGCCCCGGAGCCAGGCTCCGGGGCGTTCAATCAGCGCTTCGTCCGATCAGTTCGCGAGGCGGCGAAGAAAGGAAGGGATTTCCAGGTCGTCGTCTTCAGCATGACCCGCTTGATACTCCTGGGTCGGCTGGGTCGCCTGCGTTTGGCGCAGTTGCTGGGTGGTGCGGTTCGACGACGGCGGCGGCGCATAGGACGGCTGCTGCTGTTGCGGCTGCTGGCGCTTCTTGCCGAACAGGCTCCAGCCGCTGCGGCGGTGATCGCGGTCGTCGTAGTATTCTTCTTCAGCCACCGGCTCTTCGCGACGCGGGGCCGGACGGGCTTGCGGCTGTTGCTGCTGACCGCGGTCGAAGTAGAGATCGCCCTGCGAGGCGGCGGCGGGCTCGGCGCGAACGGCGCCGGACTCGTACTCCTCGACCCAGGGATCGACGATCGGTTCCAGATTGCGCGGCGCGTCGTGGATCACGGGCTCCGGACGCGGCTCAGGCGCGACGCGAGCGGCCGGCGCCTCATAGGCCGGGGCCGGCTCAGGCGCGCGGACGGGCTCGCGAACCGGGTCGATGCGGACTTCCGGCTGACGCGGGGCGGGGGCGGCCGTGGTCGGGCGGCGGTCGGCGAAGGCCGAACCCTGCGGCTCGATCTTCTGGATGACCGCCTCGTCCATGCCGGTGGCGACGACCGAGACGCGGATCTTGCCGTCCAGAGCCGGGTCGAAGGCGGCGCCGAAGATGATGTTGGCGTCGCCGTCCACCTCGGCGGCGATGGCGTTGGCGGCCTCGTCCACTTCCAGCAGGGTCATATCCAGACCGCCGGTGATGTTCACCAGCACGGCCTTGGCGCCCTTGAGGCTGGTCTCGTCCAGCAGCGGGTTGGCGATAGCGTTCTGCGCGGCCAGCAGGGCGCGGTCGTCGCCCGTGGCCTCGCCCGTGCCCATCATCGCCTTGCCCATCTCGGACATGACGGCGCGGACGTCGGCGAAGTCGAGGTTGATCAGGCCCGGCAGGATCATCAGGTCGGTGATCGAACGGACGCCCGAGTGCAGGACCTGATCAGCCATGCCGAAGGCGTCGGCGAAGGTCGTGCGCTCGTTGGCGACGCGGAACAGGTTCTGGTTCGGGATGACGATCAGGGTGTCGACGTAACGTTGCAGCTCGGCGACGCCGGAGTCGGCCAGACGCATGCGGTGACGGCCTTCGAAGGTGAAGGGCTTGGTCACAACGCCGACGGTCAGGATGCCGCGGTCGCGCGCGCACTTGGCGATGACGGGGGCTGCGCCGGTGCCGGTGCCGCCGCCCATGCCGCAGGTGATGAAGACCATGTGCGCGCCGTCCAGGTGCGCGTGAATCTCGTCAGCGCTCTCCTCGGCGGCGTTCATGCCGACTTCGGGGTGGGCGCCCGCGCCGAGGCCCTGGGTGATGGTCTCGCCCAGCTGGATGCGGCGGTCGGTCTTGGCGAAGCTCAGGTGCTGGGCGTCGGTGTTGGCGACGACGAACTCGACCCCTTCAAGGCCGGCGTCGATCATGTTGTTCACAGCGTTTCCGCCCGCTCCGCCGACGCCGAAGACGACGATCCGGGGCTTGAGTTCTGTGTGTTGCGGCTTCACCAGCGAGAGAGACATTTTCTTGTTCCGACCTTCCGACCCTGCCCGTTATCCCCAATGCGAAATCCCCGCCGAATCGCATTGGTTATGAGCGCGTTAAGGAAAACCCTGTCTGCGTTAACGGATGGTTACCGGCCTACTATGAGTCGGAACGAAAAAAAGCCCGAGACTTGAGCTTGGCCGCAGATTTTCCCGAACTTTCTGCTGCAAAGGCTCTCGCGCAAACAAAAAGGGCGGCTCTTGCGAGCCGCCCTTTCCGTATCAGTTCGAACCCAACTTACCAGGGACGGTAGTTGAAGCCCACGAAGAAGCGACGACCGTAGGGGTCGAAGGTCGAAGCAAAGCCCAGGTATGCAGGCGGCTCGACATTCGTGAGGTTCGTGACGCCTGCGCGGAAGGTGACTTCGTCGTTCACGCGATAGTTGGCGCTCACGTCGTGGCGGACGAAGTTGCCCGTCGTGTACCAATCCGTCGGCTGCCCGTCGAAGTTGCCGCTGACCATGACGTCACGAGTCTTGACGAGGTCTTGCGAGGCCATCCAGTCGGCCAACCAGCTCACGCTCAAGCGATCGTTGGGCGACCAGGTAAGACGCGAGGTCCCTTCCAGACGGGGGTAGAAGACGTTCGTCGCCAGATCCGTAAACGTTTCGCGGTTGGTCAGGCTGGTGTACTGCTTCTGCTCGATCAGCCAGAGAGCGCCGAGCGAATAGTCAAACCGGCCCCAGTTGACGCCGAAGAGTTCTTCGGTGTCCACACGATAGTTGACCGAGATGTCCAGGCCGCGGGTTTCAAGCTTGGCGAAGTTCAGCGTCTGCAGGATGAAGCCGCCGATCGGATCGCCGACCGGAGCACCAATCTTGAAGACATTGAAGGGATCCGCGTCGTTGTTCGGATTGTTGCGGAAGACCAGGCTGCAAGCCAGGGCGTCCAGTTCCGGGCCGTTCACGCACTGGTCAGCAACCTGCTGGCCGCTGGGCGTGACGATCACGTCATCAATCGTGATCTCGTAGTAGTCGAGAACCAGGCTGAAGTTCGGGATGAAGCGCGGACGCAGCACCGTCGAGAAGGTGAAGGATTCCGACGTTTCAGGACGCAGGTCCGGGTTGCCCCCCAGGACGCTGGCGATACCCGACGCATAGTTCGGACGATAGTCGTCGGCGATCGAGGTCGTCGCTTGGCTGAAGTCATAGGTCAGACCGCGCGCTGCAGCCATGGTGGTGCAGTTGGCGATACGGTTAGCCTTGATCTCCGTCGCATTGGCGCCGGCGAATGCGGCGATGACGCGCGTATCGCAAGGATCCGAGAACGGCGGGTTCACGAAGGTCTGCGCGTACGGACGGAAGTTCTCGCTCAGGTTCGGTGCACGGAAGGACGTGTTGAAGCTGGACTTGAACGTGATGTCCGGGATCGGACGATAGACCAGGCTGACGCCGTAAACGTCACCGGTGCCCGACGTCGTGTAGTCGAAGGTACGATACGAACCGCTGATTTCGGCGAACTCGCCCATCCAGCTGTCGCGGAAGAGCGGGACGGCGACTTCAGCGAACAGTTCCTTGGTTTCATACTCTGCGCCCAGGAAGTCAGCGCCGGTGTTTAGCTGCAGCAAGCGGTTGGCCGTGTCGCGGCTGCGACCAATGCCTTCGGTGTATTCGCGACGGTACTCGGCGCCCAGCGAGAAGCCGATTTGGCCCGCGCCCCAGAAGTCGCCCAGCTCGCCGCTGAAGGTCGCGACCGCGCTTTCCTGAATGTTCTTTTCAAGAACCGTCACAGAAGCCGAGATGTACTCCAGCGCCTCAGGCGACTGATTGCCATTGCCGAACACGTTCAAAGGCACGCAGCCCGCGATTTCCGGATTGGTCTTCGGGTCGGCGTAGACGGTGGCGGCGGTGTTGGGGTTCTGCTCCTGGATCGTGATGCCTTGAGCGGCGAGCAGTTGAACCCGGCAAACAACCTGACCGGGACGCCCGGCGACAAGACCGGCGGTGTCGACAACCGCGTCCATGGCATGAGCAAAGCGGATCGCGTCCGGGCCGGTTTCACGGTTCCGGTTGTTCATCTCGCCGTAGACGACCGACAGGTCCCAGTTGGCGTTGGTGATGAAGCCGAGACGATCGTAGTTGCCCTCGATCGCGGCGACATAACGCTGCACTTCACGATTGTTGGTCTGATCGCGGGGGATGCCAAAGCCACGGTGCAAGGCGATCGGCGCCGAAACAACAGCTCCCGGAGCGCCCGGCGCGGTGTTCGTCGGGTCTGCATAAGGGATGAAGGTGTTGCCACGGATCGCAGCGGCCAGGTTGGCGGGCAGGAAGGCGTTGTCCGTGCGCGTCGCGAACGAGCTGGTGCCGGAAATCAGGCCAGGCGACATCCCGTTGTTGCAGGTCCGCGAGGCGCCGCCGAAGGGCGTGCCGCCGCAGGCGAGCCCCGAGTCGACGATAAAGATGTCCCAGAAGGAGTACTGACCTTGGTCGTAGGCGTCCTCGGTCGTGTACTTGGCTTCAAGCGACGCGCGGACATTGTCGTTGACGGTGAAGTTGGCGCCGACCTGATACCGCTGCGATTCCTGTTCAGGGAAGCGCGACAAGGCGTCGAAGGCCGTCAGGTTTGCCGGTTCGCCGTCGCCGCCGATGTTCCAGGGGCGGCTGGCGCCGGTGTTGCCGATCCGCTGACCGAAGTTCGCCAGGCGGGCGGTCGTACCGTCGAACCAGTAGGTGTAGCCCGGATCAACGTTGAAGCAGTTGGACGAGGTCGAGAAGCTGCGGCAGGCGGCGACCGGAATATCGGGATCACCGAAGGGGCTCGGACGCTGCATGTTGGCCAGGGTGGTCGAACCCCAGAGCGGACGATCCAGGCGACGGGCGCTGTAGAACTCACCCACGTCGACGAAGCCGTCGGCCGCCGGCCCAATGTTCACGTTGGTCGGGTCGGCGTCGATGCCGAGCGACACGCGACCGCGACGCAGCCAATCGATCTGGTCAGAACGAACCTGATCGGCCTTTTCATACTCGGCGTGAGCATAGAGGTTCAGACGGTCGTCCAGCAGATTGATACCGCCCAGAACCGACAGACGACGCGTAGCGGCGTCGCCGCCCTTCACCAACTGGCCGTAGTTGCCGTCGATTTCGAGGCCTTCGAAATCCTTGCGCAGGCTGTAGTTGATCACGCCCGAAACAGCGTCAGCGCCGTAAACCGACGAGGCGCCGCCGGTGATGATTTCGATGTTCTGGATCAGAAGACGCGGGATGATCGAGACGTCAACCGACAGCGAGCCTGCCGAAGAACCGACGTGACGACGCCCATCGACGAGCGTCAGGGTACGGCCCGACCCGAGCGAGCGCAGGTTGGCGAACTCAAGGCCGCCGTCGTTCAGACCCGAACCGGTCGTGTCCGAGGGAACCAGCGAGTTGGACAATGCAGGGATCGTCGCGAGATAGTCGATCACCGTCGGCAGACCGGTCTGCAGCAGCGCTGCGCCGTCGATCTGGATGATCGGCGCGGCCACGGTGCTCGGATCGCGGCGAATGCGCGAACCGGTAACCACGACCTCTTCGACCTGAGTTGTCTGATCATCCTGCGCCGCCGGCGCCGTCTGAGCGAAGGCCGGAGCCGACATGGCGATCATGCCTGCCAGGATCGTCGTCCCGAAAAGATAGTTGCGCTTCAAGTGCATGTGGAGGGCCCCCAGCCTAGTTTGAACTAACAGCACAGCGGAATCGTCCGGAGACGCCCGCATGTCAGAAGACCTCGTCTAGTCGATAATGTCGCTGGGGCAACCTTTGTGACCCAAATCGGGCCATCATGCGTCAGACCTGTAACAATGAGGCCACACTAAGGTCACACATGACCGACGAGCGTTCTTCGATCACAGATCATTCCGTTATTTCCCCGTGTGGCGCACAAATCATGCGCAATAGGCGAGGAAACGCGACATTTCCACAACGGCTTATCGGACATTGTGTGGCGAAATCGGGCTCAAATGAGCCGGGGCGCTTCGCCTTGTCGCAGGCGACAGCGCTCTCGTCGACACTCAGAGGTTGTCGCGCAACCAGCCGGCGGCGCGGGCCACCATGCCGCCGCGGTGCACCTTGGGGGCGTCGGCGGCGGTGATCTGACGGGACATCAGCTTGCGGGCGGAGACCGCTTCGCGCGGGCCGTAGGCGGCGCGCAGCAGGACGCCCGAGGCCGAGCAGAAGGCCGGGCCGGAGGCGGCGTCGGCCAGGTGGGGCGCACGTTGCGGCTTGCCCAGGCGGACCGGGCGGTCGAAGACGCGCACAGCCAGTTCACGCACGCCGTTCAACTGGCTGGCGCCGCCGGTCAGGACGATGCCCGCCCCCGGGTCCATGCCGACGCCCGCGTGCTTGAGCCGGTCGCGCAGCAGTTCAAGGGTTTCCTCGACGCGCGGAGCGATGACGGTCTTGAGCATGGCGCGCGGGACGATGACGGGGCCGGCGGACGGGTCCTCGCCGCGCGGCGGGGCCTCCAGCATCTCGCGGTCCTCGTTAGCCGAGGCCATGGCCGAGCCGTGCAGGGTCTTCAGGCGTTCGGCGCCGACCTTGGAGGTCGACAGGCCGCGCGCGATGTCGGCGGTGACGTGATCGCCGCCGACGTTCAGCGATTCGATGTGCAGCAGGCTGCGCCCGCCCCAGACGGCCGCCGAGGTCGAACCGCCGCCCATGTCGATGCAGACGCTGCCCAGCTCCATCTCGTCCTCTTCCAGCGCGGCGAGCGATGAGACGACGGGGGCGGCGGCGACGCCTTGCAGATCAAGGTGAGCCAGTTCGAGGCAATGGCTGAGGGCGCCGAACGAGCCTTCGGACATGGAGACGACCAGCAGGTCCAGCCCCAGAGAGCCGCCACGCATCGAGCGCGGATCATGGACGCCGCGCGCCCCGTCCACCGACCAGGCGATGGGCAGGACGTGGATGGGGCGGCGGTTAGGCAGACGGATCTGGGCCAAGGCCATGCCGATGGCGCGGGCCAGGTCGCCGTCGCTGATCGGATGGGCGCCGAGCGAGACGCGGGCCTGGACCCGGTGGCTGGCCATCTGACCGATGGCCGTGGTGACGATGACGCCGGAGACGGGGGAGCCGGCGGCGCGTTCGGCGCGCTCAACCGCATGACCGATGGCCTGGGCCGCCTCGTCCATGTTGACGATGGCCCCGCCGCGCACGCCGCGCGACTGGACGTGGCTGGCGCCCGCGACGCGGATGGTGCGGTCGGCATGGCGCACGCCCTCGGGCTTCATGATGAAGCAGGCGACCTTGGACTGGCCCAGGTCGAGCGCGGCCACGGCCGGAGCGCGCGGGGCGCCCTTGGCTTGATCCGTGTTCGTGTCTCGGCTGCGTCCGGCCATGTTGATCGTGTCCTGGGTGTTCGGTTCAGACGGCGCCTTCGGAGGGCCGGACGGCGACCTCCTCGGGCGTGCGGAGATCGACCCGGGCGAAGCCCAGATCGAGAAGGCGTTCGCGCTGGTCCAGCGCGTCGAGGCGGATCAGGGCGCTGTCCTGATCGACGGCGGGCAACTGGATCAGGCTGCCATCCTTGAGACGCAGGTCCCAGCGGCGCTCGTCCACCCGGACCAGGGCCTCGATGCGCGCCATCAGGCGCGGGCGCTGGGCCAGAAGCGGCAGGATTTCAGACGCGGTCTGGTCCGCGCCCTTGCCCACCACCAGCGGCAGCTTGGGATAGCGGCCGGCGTCGGCGCCCTGAATGACCTTGCCGCCGCTGTCGATGACATAGGCGTGGCCGGCGGTCTGCCAGACGGCCAGACGATCGTGTTCCTTGACGTCGACGATCAGGGTGTCGGGCAACAGGCGCACCACACGCGCCTCCTTGACCCAGCCGACCGCCTGCACCCGGTCGCGCACAGCGTTCAGATCCAGACTGACGATGGGCTGGTCGGCGCTGACGCCGACGGCCTGCTGGATCGCCCCCTTGGCCTCCGGCGATGCCCCGGTGACGTGGACCTGCTTGACCTTCAGCCCCATGCTGGAGGTCACGCTGTCGAAGCGACTGGACACCGAACTGGAGATGCGCTCGGCCCGCGCCCCGGTGGCCAGGACCCCGCCCAGCACCACGACGCCCGCCACGATCGAGATCATGACGGCCCGTGGCGACAGGTCCAGTCGACCGATAGCGGCGACCTTGCCCGGCGTGGCCGGGGCGTTCCGCGAGCCCTTCTGGGGGCCCCTGCCCTTCGTCGAACCTTGTCGCCGACCGCCACGCACTACCGCGGGCATGAGGCGTCCTCCACCATCCACCGAACCAGATCACGATACGCCATTCCGACATAGGCCGCCTGCTCGGGACTGAGTGAGGTCGGCGTCATGCCGGGCTGGGTGTTGACCTCCAGAAGAACGAGAACGTCGTTAACATCGTCATAACGGAAGTCGGATCGCGACACGCCGCGGCAGCCCATGGCCGTGTGGGCCAGTTCAGACTGACGCAGGGCCTTCTCGAAGACGTGGGCGGGCAGTTCGGCAGGCAGGACGTGCTTGGAGCCGCCCGGCGCATACTTGGCCTCATAGTCGTAGAAGCCCTTGGTCGGGGTGATGTCGGTGACAGTCAGGGCGCGCGGGCCGCCAGCTTCGCCCAGAACCGTGACGGCCAGTTCCTTGCCCGCGATGAAGGGTTCGACCATGACAAGATCGCCATAGGTCCAGCTGTCGTCGCCGACGATGGCGCAGGGGGCGTCGCCCGGCTGGATGACATAGACGCCGACGGATGATCCTTCGGCGTTCGGCTTGATGACATAGGGGGGCGCAATGACGTGGCCCGCCGCCACCGCCTTGCGGTCGAACAGGCCGCCGCCGGGAACGACCACGCCCGCCGCGCGCAGCACGGCCTTGGACTTGTCCTTGTCCATGGCCAGGGCAGAGGCCAGGACGCCAGAGTGGGTATAGGGAAGGCGCAGGGTCTCGAGGATGCCCTGGACGCAACCGTCTTCGCCCCATTCGCCGTGCAGGGCGTTGAAGACGACGTCGGGTTTCAGGGCGGTCAGGACCTGGGCCAGATCGCGGCCGGCGTCGACGCGCGTGACCTTGGCGACCTGCCCCTCCAGAGCATCGGCGCAGCCGCGACCGGACGACAGCGAGACCTCGCGTTCCGACGACAGGCCGCCCATCAGGACAGCGACATGAAGGGTGTTCAGGGGCGCGCGCATGGGACGATCCGACTACTAGCCCGCCCCTATGCCCTGAATACGGTTAACCGGTTGGAAACGATAGCGGGACGGGCGGGGAATTCGTCGCCCTTTCTCCATCCCCTTGAGGGAGAAGGGGGCTGCGGAGCAAGACGGATAAGGTGTGCGCGGATGCTGGGTTGTCGATTGGATGGAAATGTCACGCCGACACCCCTCATCCGGCCCTGACGGGCCACCTCCTCCCACAAGGGAAGAAGGGCCTTACTTGCGGCCGATGCGCTTGATTTCCCAGTCCAGTTGGACGCCGGTCTTGGCCAGCACGTCGGCGCGGACGGCCTCGCCCAGACCTTCGATGTCGGCGGCGGTGGCCTCGCCCGGGTTGATCATGAAGTTGGAGTGCAACTCGCTGAACTTGGCCCCGCCCCCGGTTTCGGCGTGCAGCTTGCCGCGCCAGCCGGCCTCGTCGACCAGCTTCCACGAGGAATGGCCTTCGGGGTTCTTAAAGGTCGAGCCGCCGGTCTTTTCACGGATCGGCTGGGTCGTTTCGCGGCGGCTGGTGATCTCGTTGATGCGGGCGGCCACGGCCTCGGGCGCGTCAGATGTCCCGCGATAGGTCGCCTCCATCCAGATGACGCCCGCCGGGGCGTTGGAATGGCGATAGGTGTAGCCGAAGTCGGCCAGCGTCAGCTCGATCCGCTCACCCTGACGCGTCAGGCCCCAGGCCGAGACCAGAACATCCTTCGTCTCCGAACCATAGCAGCCAGCGTTCATGGTCAGGGCGCCGCCGATGGTGCCGGGGATGCCGGCGTAGAACTCCAGTCCTGCGATGCCCGCCTTGGCCGAGGCCTTGGCCACCATGGAGTCCAGCGCGCCCGCGCCCGTGGTGATGGTCTCGCCCTCGGTCGTGATGGCGGCGAACGCGCGCCCGGCCAGACGAATGACCACGCCCTCGACCCCGCCGTCGCGCACGATCAGGTTGGAGCCGACGCCGATGATGGTGACAGGCACGCTTTCCGGCAGGACCTTCAGGAAGTCAGCCAGATCCTCGGCGTCCGCCGGAATGAACAGGGCGTCCGCCGCCCCTCCGACGCGGAACCAGGTGTAGGGCCCCAGCGGCTCATTCAGCAGCAGCTTGCCGCGCACGGTCGGGAGGGTGATGGTCAAGGGCGGCTCCCGTTGAAGAAGTGTTGGATTTCCAGTGCACGCGCAGCATTCCGCTCGGCTTGCCGACGGCCCCATTCAGCATTGAGCAGAGCCATCAATCTAAGCTTGATCAGTCCGCTGTCGTTCTGGAGTTGCATGGCAGCTGCTCGCACCTCGCCAATTGAAGGCGTGCTGAAGTTCTGGGGCTCCATGACTGGCGCTTCGGACGATCGGTCCTCAACCGCCATGCGCTCTGTGATTTGCACAAACACCTGCTCCATAACGGCGTCCGCGTCAGCGCTCCGAGCAAGGACATCCGTCACGCCCTTCTCGCTATAGGTGAGCAAAAAGACGCCGCCTTCCAGTTCGATCCGAAGCCCCCCTCGATCATGAGCGCCGTAATCGGGAAGCAATTCCGGCCTGGCCCCGATGACCCCGGCCAGCCGCTGCATCTCGGCGCAGAAATCAGGCAGCGACGGTGCGTCGATCAACCCAGGGCCTCAAGTTGCGCCGGCAGGGCGTAGGCCCAGCTGGTGATGTCGCCGGCGCCCAGCAGGACGACCAAATCGCCCGGCCTGGCTTCATCCTTGATGACGCGCGGCAGGACGGCGGCGTTTTCCAGGGCGGCGACCTGACGATGACCGTAGCGGCGGATGCCCTCGGCCAGGGCGTGCTTGTCGACGCCCTCGATCGGCTGTTCGCCCGCCGGATAGACGTCGGCGACCAGAACGCTGTCAGCGTCGGCGAAGCAGGTGGAGAAGTCCTCCATCAGGTCGCGCAGTCGGGTGTAGCGGTGCGGCTGGACCACGGCGATGACGCGGCCGGGGTTCTCGGCGGACTGGACGACTTGGCGCGCGGCTTTCAGCACGGCGGCGATCTCGACAGGATGGTGGCCGTAGTCGTCGATGACGCGCACGCCGCCGACCACGCCCGTGGTGGTGAAGCGGCGCTTTACCCCGCCGAAGCCGGCCAGACCGGCGCGCAGGGCGTCGTCGTCCACGCCCAGCTCCCGCGCCACAGCAATGGCGGCCAGCGAATTGGAGACATTGTGCCAGCCGGCCATGGGCAGATAGAGGCCCTCGATCCGCGTCGGCTCGTCCAGCGCAGCCAAACCCTGCCCCTGCACCACCACGTCGAAGCGGGCGCCGTCGGGCGACATCTGCACGTTCTCGGCGCGAACCATGGCCTGCGGGTTCAAGCCGTAGGTCACAAGGCGGCGGTTATCGATCTGGGCCGCCAGCTTCTGCACTTCCGGATGGTCCAGGCAGACCACGCCGAAACCGTAGAAGGGGATGTCCTCGATGAAGTCGCAGAAGGCCTTCTTGACCGCGTCAAAGTCGCCGTAGTGATCCAGGTGTTCCGGGTCGATATTGGTGATGATGGCGACCGTGCACTTCAGGCGCAGGAAGCTGCCGTCGCTCTCGTCGGCCTCGACCACGATCCAGTCGCCCTCGCCCACCTTGGCGTTGGTGCCGTAGGCGTTGATGATGCCGCCGTTGACCACCGTAGGGTCCAGACCCGCCGCGTCCAGCAGGGCCGCAACCATCGAGGTCGTCGTGGTCTTGCCGTGGGTGCCGCCCACGCCGATCGAGAACTGCAGACGCATCAGCTCGGCCAGCATCTCGGCCCGGCGGACCAGGGGGATGCGGCGCTCTCGCGCCACGACCAGTTCGGGGTTCGCCGCCTTGACCGCGGTGGAATACACCACCGCAGAGACGCCCTCGGTCACATGGGCGGCGTCGTGGCCGATGTAGATGCGGGCGCCCAGGCGCTCCAGCCGCTCGGTGTTGGCGCTGGCCTTGGCGTCCGATCCGGACACCTGATAGCCGATCTTCAGCATGATCTCGGCGATGCCGCTCATGCCGATGCCGCCGATACCGACGAAGTGGACAGGCCCTAGGGCGAACGGAACGGGGCGAAGGCGTGCGATCATCTTCGCCTCATAGCTCAGACAGCCTGCGATTTGCACCATCTTTGCCGACCGAGAGATTCTCTCGGTCCGTCGGGTTCTTAAGTCTGGTTACTCCGCCTTAACCGTAAGGATTCACCATAAGCGCCTCATCTGTCCGGGGCCGCTTATTCCATGTCCGAGTTGAAGACCGACGTCATCCTGCGTGGCGACTGCATCGAGGTGCTGAAAGGCCTGCCGGACAAGTCGGTGGACATGGTCTTCGCCGACCCGCCCTATAACCTGCAGCTGGGCGGCGACCTGCTGCGTCCCGACAATTCCAAGGTCGACGCGGTCGATGACGAATGGGACAAGTTCGACAGCTTCGCCGCCTATGACGCCTTCACCCGCGCCTGGCTGACCGAGTGCCGCCGCGTGCTGAAGGACGAGGGCTCGCTCTGGGTCATCGGCAGCTACCACAACATCTTCCGACTTGGCTCGGCGATGCAGGACCTGGGTTTCTGGGTGCTGAACGACATCATCTGGCGCAAGTCCAACCCGATGCCGAACTTCAAGGGCACCCGCTTCACCAACGCCCATGAGACCCTGATCTGGGCCGCCAAGTCGCGCGAGCAGAAGCGGTACACCTTCAACTACGACGCGCTGAAGGCCTTCAATGAAGACACCCAGATGCGTTCGGACTGGACCCTGGCCCTGTGCACCGGCGCCGAGCGCCTGAAGGACGAGAACGGCGACAAGGCTCACCCCACCCAGAAGCCCGAAGCCCTGCTGCACCGGGTCATCCTGTCGGCCAGCCGCGTCGGCGACGTCATTCTGGATCCCTTCTTCGGCACCGGCACCACGGGCGCCGCGGCCAAGCGTCTGGGCCGTCGCTTCATCGGCATCGAGCGCGACGAGGGCTACGCCAAGGTCGCCGAGAAGCGCATCAAGGCGGTCATCCCCGCCGCGCCCGAGGACCTGGTCGTCACGACTTCCAAGCGGGCCGAACCCAAGGTGCCGTTCGGCGCCCTGGTCGAAGCGGGCCTGCTGGCCCCCGGCGACAAGCTCTACTGCCCCAAGGGCGACCACGAGGCCCGTGTCCGCGCCGACGGCTCGCTGGTGTCCGGGTCCATGACCGGCTCGATCCACAAGCTGGGCGCCCTGCTGGAAAACGCCCCGGCCTGCAACGGCTGGACCTACTGGCGCTTCAAGACCGACACCGGCCTGAAACCCATCGACGCCCTGCGCACCGAAATCCGCGCCGGGATGCAATAGGGCGCGCCCGTTCGCACCTGCGGTAAGCCGTCGGCCGAGCTGATATTTTATCGTTCCGGCAACGCTGGAACTTCGACCGGCAGCCCGTGTTGACGACTCCAGTGCTCCATCGGGGGCGCTGGAGCCAGCACATGAAGATCGCACAGGTGACCCCCTTGTACGAGGCGGTGCCCCCGCGCCTCTACGGCGGAACGGAAAGGGTGGTCGCCCACCTGACCGACGCCCTGGTCGAACTGGGTCACGACGTCACCCTGTTCGCCAGCGCCGACGCCGAGACGCGGGCGAGGCTGGTCGCCGTGCGGGATCAGGCCATCCGGCTGGACCCGGCGCCGCTCAAATCCGACATGGCCGCGCACATGACCCTGCTGGCCGAGGTTCTGGATCGCGCCGACGACTTCGACGTCATCCATTTCCACACCGACCTGATCCAGTTCCCCTTCTTCCGGGATTTGGCGGACAAGACCCTCACCACCCTGCATGGACGGCTCGACCTGAAGGACCTGCCGGGCGTCTATGAGCGCTGGTCGGAGTTCGGACTGGTCTCCATCTCCGACGACCAGCGTCGCCCGTTGCCGTACGCCAACTGGAAGGCCACGGTGCATCATGGGATGCCCGGCGATCTCTACCGGTTTTCGCCGACGTCGCAGGGCTACCTCGCCTTTCTCGGCCGCATCTCGCCGGAGAAGCGGCCTGACCGCGCCATCGAGATCGCCAAGCGGCTCGGCAAGCCGTTGAAGATGGCGGCCAAGGTCGATGCTGCCGACAAGGCCTATTGGGACACGGTCATCAAGCCGATGATCGACGCTCATCCCCTGGTCGAATACATCGGCGAGATCGGCGACGATCAGAAGTCCGCCTTCCTGGGCGGCGCGGAGGCTTTGCTCTTCCCCATCGACTGGCCCGAGCCGTTCGGCCTGGTGATGATCGAGGCGATCGCCTGCGGCACGCCCGTGGTCGCATTCCGCTGCGGATCGACGCCCGAGATCATTGAAGACGGCGCGACCGGCTTCCTGGTCGATACGGTGGAACAGGCGGTCGCCGCCGCCGAGCAGGCGCACCGTCTGGACCGAGAAGCGATCCGGGCGCGGTTCGACCTGCGCTTCTCCGCCACGGCGATGGCGCGACGCTATCTCGACGTCTACGGCGACCTGCTGGCCCGACGGCCTTACGCCGCCCACGTCCTCGACGGGGTTCGGGCGCCGCCCCGCGTCGCCAACGAGGAGCGCAGCTTTGCGATTGCGGGAGGTATTCCCGCTGAACCCTTCCTGCCTTCGACCATTTCTCTCAGGGGGGGATAAGCGCGCTGAAACGAGGCAGACCATGGACGACGCCTATTCGGTCCAGACCACGGCCGCCGATACCAACGACCAGGACGGTCTCGAAACGCTGATGGCCCTGAAGGACGCCGACACCTTTCTGGTGGCGGACCACTGGGGCGACGTGAAAAGCGGGGCCGACGGACTGTTCGACCGCGACACCCGACTGTTGTCGCATTTCGTCCTGACCGTCGGGCGGGCGCGGCCGTCGCGGCTCAGTTCCGGCGTGACGGAAGACAATGTCTTCTTCACCTGCCACTCGACCAATCGCCCGCTGCCGCCGATGGGCGGACGCTCGGCGCCGGCGGGCGTGCTGCATCTGGAGCGCAGGCGTTTCCTCTGGGACAAGCGGCTGTTCGAGCGGGTGCGCATGGTCAACCACGGCATCGAGGACATCCTGCTGCCGCTGGCCTTTGAATTCGGGGCCGACTTCGCCGACATCTTTCAGGTGCGCGGCACGCCCCGAAAGCGCCGCGGGACCATTCACCCGCCGGTCATGGACGGTCGCCGCGTCACGTTTCGCTATACCGGGCTGGACGACACCGTGCGGACCAGTTGCCTTTCGTTTTCGGAGCCCCCTGCGCGACTGAGCGAAAACCGGGCCGAGTTCATGTTCAGCCTGCCCAAAAGCAAGAAGCTGGACCTCTACATCGAATGCAGCGTCGATGTTTGCGACACGCCGGACAAGGACCGCTGGCGGCTGAACGCCGTCCAGGCGCGACTGGCCATTCGTCGCAGGCTGCGACGCGGCGCCAGCGTGCGAGCGCCCCGCGATCCGCGGATCAACGACTGGCTGACCCAATCGCGGACGGACGTCGCGCTGCTGACCACCGACCTGCCGACCGGCCCTTATCCCTATGCCGGGGTGCCATGGTTCTCGACCCCGTTCGGGCGAGACGGGATCATCACCGCCTGGCAGATGCTGTGGGTCGACCCCAGCCTGGCCCGCGGCGTCCTGACCTACCTGGCCTCGCGGCAGGCGACCGAGGTCGACGCCTTCATGGATTCCGCGCCCGGCAAGATCATGCACGAGACGCGCGGCGGCGAGATGTCGGTCCTCGGCGAGGTGCCCTTCGGCCTTTACTACGGCGGGGTCGACACCACCTGCCTGTTCATCGCCCTGGCGGGCGCCTACGCCAGACGCACAGGGGATTTCGACACGATCCGCGCCCTATGGCCCAACCTGATCGCGGCCGCGGGGTGGATGAGCGACTATGGCGACAGCAACGGCGACGGCCTGATCGACTATGCGCGGGGCGCCGAAACCGGGCTTTCCAATCAGGGATGGAAGGACAGCGAGGACTCCATCTTCGACACCGACGGCCGCTTTCCCAAGGGCCCTGTCGCGCTGCTGGAGGTGCAGGGCTACGCCTTCGCCGCCTGGACGGCCCTGGCCGAGATGGGCGGGCGCATGGGCGACGACCGGGCCGACCACTGGCGGGCGCGAGCCGAAACCGTGCGCAAGCTGGTCGAGGACCGGTTCTGGATGGAGGATCAGAACTTCTACGCCGTGGCGCTGGACGGCGACGGCAAACAGATGCGTGCGGTCGGCTCAAACGCCGGGCACCTGTTGTTCAGCGGTCTGCCGTCGCCCGAACGGGCCCGGCTGGTGACCCGCCGGATGCTGACGGCGGAGTTCCGCTCAGGCTGGGGGCTGCGGACCCTGGCCAAGGGGCAGGCCCGCTTCAATCCGATGAGCTATCACAACGGCTCGGTCTGGCCGCACGACACGGCGATGGCGGCGGCGGGCATGGCGGGCTACGGCGAGCGGCGGGCGGTGGCCATGCTGCTGGGCGAGATTTATGGCGCGGCCGCCCATTTCCAGCTGCGCCTGCCGGAGCTGTTCTGCGGCTTCATCCGCGAGACGGGCGAGCCGCCCATCGCCTATCCGGTCGCCTGCCTGCCCCAGGCCTGGGCGGCGGGCTCGGTCTTCCTGATGTTGCAGGCCGCGCTGGGTCTGTCGATCGACGCCAACGAGCAGTTGGTTGAGGTGGCCGACCCCACCCTGCCGCCGGGCGTGGATCGCCTGTCCGTCACGCGGCTGCAGGTCGGCGACGGGATCATCGACCTGCATTTCCAGAGGCTGGACGGCCAGGTCGTCGTCATGCCGCGTGAACGCAGCGGCATCGTCAATCTGAGGGTGACGGGCTAGATCGCCAGGCCGCGCTCAAGCGCCTTCCTGAACACCGTCGGCAGGGCGGCCAGCGCTTCCTGCGCGTCCATCCACAGGAAGTCGCCTTCCCCCACGCCGGCGTGAACGGTCAGGGTCAGCGTGAAATGGGTGAAGACGTGATCGACCGCGCCCGCCTGGGTCCAGTCGGCGGCGACCGGAGGCTGAAACGCAGGCGATGCGCTCCAGTCCGAGGTGGGCAACCCGACCATGCCGCCCAGAAGCCCCTTGTCCGGTCGGCGCACCAGACCAATCCGCCCTCTGGCGTCGCGCAGGACGAAGGCGTGGCCCAGACGGTGCGGGCGCTCGGCCTTCTTCGCCTTCAGCGGATAGCGGCCCGGTTCGCCGGTCTTCAACGCCTCGCAGCCGAACGCCAGCGGACAGAGGTCGCAGGACGGCGACTTGGGGCGGCAGACGCCCGAGCCAAGGTCCATCAGGGCCTGAGGCCAGTCGCCGGGGCGGTCATCGCTGACGAAAAGGGCCGCCAGACGCGTCAGTTCCGGCCTGGCGGCGGGTAGCGGCGTCTCGACGGCGAACAGGCGGCTCATGACCCGCTCGACATTGCCGTCGACGACATTCGCCGGTCGGTCAAAGGCGATGGCCGCCACGGCGGCGGCGGTGTAGGCGCCCACCCCCGGCAGGGCCAGCAGCGCCGCCTCCTGATCGGGAAACACCCCGCCATGATCGCGGGCCACGGCGCGGGCGCAGGCCAGCAGGTTGCGCGCGCGGGCGTAGTAGCCCAGCCCCGCCCAGGCGGCCATCAGGTCGCCGTCCTCGACCGCCGCCAGATCGCTGACCGTCGGCCAGCGCGTCGTGAAGCGTTCGAAATAGGGGGCGGCGTGCGGCACTGTCGTCTGTTGCAGCATGACCTCGGACAGCCAGACCCGGTAGGGGTCCGTGCGGGTCGCGCTTCCCGGCGGCGCGCGCCACGGCAGGCTCCGCGCATGGGCGTCGTACCAATCAAGCAGGGCGGCGCGGAGGGAAGAGACGTCAGGCATGGGTCGCGGTATATAGGACGAATGCGTCGTCCTCTGCCCACCGAAAGCGAAGCCCGCGAAATCCTGGCCAGACGCCGGACGCGCCCGCAATTGCGCCCGCCGCCCCCGGCTGGCCGGTCACTGGCCCCGCTGATCAAGAAGCTGGACGCCCAGTTCGGACGCGGCGCCGGCGCCCTGGAGCCGCGCTGGGTCGAGATTGTCGGCGAGCGCCTGGCGCGCGTCACCCGCCCCCAGAAGCTGACCAAGGGCCGGGGGACCGCCGGCGGCACGCTGGAGCTGCGCGTGGCCGGTCCCGCCGCCCTGCTGGTGCAGCATCAGTCGGAAGACATCATTCAGCGGGTGAACCTGTTTCTCGGCGCCGGATCGGTCGAGCGGCTGCGCATCGCCCAAGGGCCGGTGAAGCCCCTGCCCGTGGCCGGCGCCAAGCCCCGGGCGCGCGGCAAGATGGTCCTGCCTCCCCTGCCGGCCTCGGTCGAAACGGAGTTGGCCGCCTCCGTCGAAAACGCGCCGGATGGGCTGAAAGCCGCCTTGCGCAAGCTCGGACGCGCGGTGCTGTCGCAGCCTCCGGAAAGCCAGCGCCGTTGACAAACCTTCGCCGCACCTGTTCTCGACAACTAAGCGGATCGCGCGCGCCTCAGGGAATCGCGCCATCCTTTTGAGTCACACTCTCGCCCAAGGACGATCCATGGCTACGTTCCGTTACGCTTCGATGAGCCGCCGCGCGGCCCTGACCGCCGCCGCGCTGGCCGCGATGGCCACCGTCGCCGGCTGCACCGCCAAGGGCGGCGCCGCCGCCCAGGGCGACATGGGCATGGGCGCTGGCGAAGACGCCAAGGTCACGGTCATCGAGTACGCCTCGGTCACCTGCGGCCACTGCGCCGTCTGGAACGAGGAGGTCTGGCCCGAGTTCAAGACCAAGTATGTGGACACCAAGAAGGTCCGCTACGTCTTCCGCGAATTCCCGACCCCGCCACAGGACATCGCCGTCGCCGGCTTCCTGATCGCGCGCTGCGCCGGCCCCGACAAGTATTTCGACGTCGTCCACGACATCATGGCCAGCCAGAAGGAGTGGGTGGCGGGCGTCGCGCCGCGCACCACCCTGTTCCGCGCCGCCGCCGCCGCAGGCCTGAGCCAGGAGCAGACCGAGGCCTGCATCAGCGACAAGGCCGCCATCGAGGAAATGAGCAACCGTATCAAGGCCGGCATCGACGCCGGCGTGACCGGCACCCCGACCTTCCTGGTCAATGGCACCAAGGTGCTGGACAGCAGCCTGTCGGGCCTGTCTGAAGCCATCGACGCCGAACTGGCCAAGTAAACGACGATGCAGGCGCGATCGGACATGTTCAGAACCCTGACGACCCTGGCCATGAGCGGGGCTGTTCTGGCCGCCGCGCCTGCCGCCTTCGCCGCCGACACCCCGTCCGCCATGGCGACCACCTCAACGGTGGCCGCCGTGCCGGTGGTGACCGCCGCAGACCGGGTGCTAGGCAGCGCCGACGCGCCGGTCACGGTGATCGAGTACGCCTCCTTCACCTGCAGCCACTGCGCCGCTTGGACGAACGACGTCATGCCGACGTTCAAGGCGCGCTACATCGACACCGGCAAGGTCAAGCTGGTGTTCCGCGATCTGCCGACACAGCCGGCCCAGGTCGCCGCCACCGCCGCCGCCATCGCGCGCTGCGCGGCGCCGGACCGCTTCTTCGACGTCGCGCGTCACTTCATGGCGGGTCAGGCCGCCGCCTTCGCCAGCGGAAATGCGCGCGATTGGTACGTGGGCGCCGTCGGCGTCAGCGGCCGCACCGAGGCGCAGATCGACGCCTGCCTCGCTGATCCCCAGACGCAGAAGGCCCTGCAAGAGGACGTGGAGAGCGCCATCGCCGCCGGCGTCGACGGCACGCCGACCTTCTTCGTCAACGGCCGGCGCATGGCCGACCACTCGCTGGAAACCCTGTCGGCGGCCATCGACCCGCTGATCAAGGGCCGCTGACACCCCGCCAATGCAATTTCAGAGACTGAAGCTCGTCGGCTTCAAATCCTTCGTCGACGCGGCGGAAGTCCAGATCGAGTCCGGCCTGACCGGGGTGGTCGGGCCGAACGGTTGCGGCAAGTCCAACGTGCTGGAAAGCCTGCGTTGGGTCATGGGCGCCAACTCGGCCAAGGCCATGCGCGGCCAGGGCATGGACGACGTCATCTTCGCCGGCGCTGCGGGGCGTCCGCCGCGCAGCCACGCCGAAGTCGTGCTGACCATCGACAACGCCCAGAAGCGCGCGCCCCAGCCCTTTACAGACAGCCCCGTTCTAGAGGTCTCGCGCCGCATCGACCGGGGTCAGGGCTCGACCTATCGGATCAACGGCAAGGAGGTCCGCGCCCGCGACGTCCAGCTGCTGTTCGCCGACGCCTCGACCGGAGCCAACAGTCCGGCCCTGGTGCGTCAGGGCCAGATTTCGGAACTGATCGCAGCCAAGCCGCAGAACCGACGCCGGATTCTGGAAGAGGCCGGCGGCGTGGCCGGCCTGCACACCCGCCGTCATGAGGCCGAACTGCGCCTGAAAGCCGCCGAGACCAATCTGGACCGGCTGGACGACATCGGACGGGAACTGGAGACGGCGCTGAACCGGCTGAAGCGCGAGGCGCGGCAGGCCGAGAAGTACAAGAAGATTTCGGCCGAGATCCGCGCCCTGCAGGCCGCCCTGCTCTATGTGCGCTGGAACGACGCCAAGACTGCGGCGGAAGTCGCGGCCCAGGAACTGCGCGACGCCGACCGCGCGGTAGCCGAGGCCGGCGCCGCAGCGGGCAAGGCCGAGGCCGACGCCATGAAGGCGCAGGAGGCGATGAAGCCGGCGCGCGAGGAAGACGCCGTGGCCGGCGCCCTGCTGCACCGAGCCACGCTGGAGCGCGACCGCCTCGACATGGCGGAACAGGCCGCCCGCGCCGAAGTCGACCGGCTGAAGGCCGAGGCAGCCCGGATAGCCGCCGACGTCGAGCGTGAAGAGCGGATGGCCGCCGACGCGAAACGCGAACTGGACCGGCTGGACCACGAACTGACGAAGCTGAAGGCCGAGATCGCCGCCGCGCCCGAGCGCGGCCCGGAACTGGAAAAGGCCCTGCTGACCGCCGAGGACGCCCGAAAGGCAGCCGACGCCGAGGTCGAACGCCTTGCCGGGACCCTGGCCGCCGTCGAGGCCCGCGCCAACGCCGAGAGCGCGAGGAAGCGCGACGCCGAGGCGCGTCTGGCCCGCGTCGTCGGTCAGCACGATCAGGCCAAACGCGAACGCGAGGCTCTCGGCCCCATCGAGACCCCGGAACTGGCCCAGGCCCGCACCGCGCTTGAGGCGGCTCAGGCGGAACTGGTCGCCGCCCGCGAAGCCGTCGAGGCCGCCGAGGCCGCGCGCGGCGATCTGGCCCGCGTCGAGGCCGAGGCCCGCACGGCGGCTCGCGCCGCTGAGGACCGTCTGGGTCGGTTGCAGACCGAGGCGCGGGGACTGGCGCAACTGCTGGTCACCGGCAAGCGCGACCACCCGCCCGCTCTGGACAAGGTGTCTGCGGCCAAGGGTTTTGAGGCCGCGCTGGCTGCGGCTCTGGGCGACGATCTGGACGCCGCGCTGGACGCCCGCGCCGCCGCCCACTGGGCCGGGGCCGACGCGCCCTCCCCAGTCTGGCCAGAAGGCGTGACGCCGCTGGCCGCCCATGTGACCGCGCCCGCTGAACTGGCCGCGCGTCTGGCCCTGTGCGGCGTTGCGCCCAAAGAGCGGATCGCAGCCCTCGCCAAGGCCCTGCCGACCGGCGCCCGCCTGGTGACGGTGGAGGGCGATCTCTATCGCTGGGACGGCTTCGTCAGCCGCGCCGAGGCCCCGCGTCCCGCCGCCGTACGTCTGGCCCAGCGCAGGCGGTTGGCCGAGCTGGAAGCCGAGATCGACACCGGCAAGCCCGCGCTGGAGGCTGCACAGACGGCTCTGAAGACCGCGACCGAAGCCTTCCGTGCGTCGGAAGAGACGGTGAAGACCGCCCGCCTCAAGCCCTTCGCCGCCGACAAGGCGGTGACCGCTGCTCGTGATCGGGTCGAAAGCCTGATGCGCGACCAGACCCGACGCGAAGCCCGCGCCCAGGCGCTGGACGAGACCGTCGCCCGGCTGGACGGCGAGGTGGCCGAAGCCAAGGCCGCGCTGGAGGCCGCGCAGTCGGTCGAGGCGCCGTCGGAAACCATCGCCGGGCTACGCGACGAACTGGCCGCCGCCCGTGTCTCAGCTGACGCCGCGCGGCAGGCGGCCCAGACCGCCCGCTCGACCCGGGACGAGGAAGCCCGCGACCGCGCCGGACGCGAACAGCGGCTAGGCAGCCTGAGCCGCGCCCACGAGGGCTGGGCCGGTCGGTCGAAAGAGAGCGCCGCCCGCGTCGCCGCCCTGGGCAAGGACGCCGACAAGACCGCCGCCCTGTTGAAACAGGCCGAGATCGCGCCGCAGGGCTTCGCCGAGCAGCGCGGGACCTTGATGGACGCCCTGATCGCCGCCGAGGCGCGCAAGAGCGCCTCGGCAGAAGCCCTGTCGTTGGCCGAAAGCACAGCTGGCGAAAGCGACCGCGCCAGCCGCGCCGCCGAGGCCGCCGCCGGAGCCGCGCGCGAGGCCCGCGCTGGGCTCGCCGCCCGCGCCGAGGCCGCGAGCGAGCGTCTGGCCGAGGCCGAGGCCAACGTCCGCGAGACGGCGCAGATGTCGCCGGACGAACTGGGCCAGAAGCTGATCGACGACGCCATCGCCCGCCCACCGGACACCGCCGGCGCCGAAAGCCTGCTGACGGGGCTGGAGCGCGAGCGCGAGGCTCTGGGCGCCGTCAACCTGCGCGCCGAGGAGGAGGCCGCTGAATATGACGAGCGCCTGGGCGCCATGAAGTCGGAGCGCATCGACCTGACCCAGGCGATCGCCAAGCTGCGCGACGGCATCGACGAATTGAACGCTGAGGGCCGCGAGCGGCTGGTGGCGGCGTTCGACGTCATCAACGCCAACTTCAAGGCCCTGTTCGAAGCCCTGTTCGGCGGCGGTCAGGCCGAGCTGAAGCTGGTCGAGAGCGACGATCCCCTGGAGGCCGGTCTGGAAATCTACGCCTGCCCGCCCGGCAAGCGCCTGTCGGTCATGAGCCTGATGTCGGGCGGCGAGCAGGCCCTGACGGCGGCGGCGCTGATCTTCGGCGTCTTCCTGGCCAATCCGGCGCCCGTCTGCGTGCTGGACGAGGTGGACGCGCCGCTGGACGACGCCAACGTGGACCGCTTCTGCCGGATGCTGCACGAGATGCGCAGCCGCACCGACACCCGCTTCATCGTCATCACCCACAACCCGGTGACCATGAGCCGGATGGACCGCCTGTACGGCGTCACCATGCCCGAGCGCGGCATGAGCCAGCTGGTCAGCGTCAACCTGAACCAGGCCGAGCAGATCGTGGCGGCGTAGAACGGGTTTCTCCTCCTCACTTCATGGGGAGGTGGATCGGCGGCGAAGCCGACGAGACGGAGGGGCTCGGTTGAGCCTAGCGCATCGCCCCTCCACCGCTCCGCGGTCCCCCTCCCCACGCGTGAGGAGGAAAAATATCAGCGCTTGCGTCGCTGCATCGCTGCGCGCACGTCGCCCATGGCTGGGCCGATCAGGAACCAGGGCTCGACGCAGTAGCGGGTGAACAGGCGTTTCGGGTCGGCGAACAGGCGGAACAGCCATTCGACGCCCATCCGCCCCATCCAGCGTGGCGCCGCCTGCTGGACGCCAGCCTCATAATCAAAGGCGGCGCCGACCGGCAGGATGACGGCTTCGGGTAGGGCCTCGATGTTGTCGGCGATCCACAGCTCCTGTCGCGGCATGCCCATGCCGACAAAGAGAATGCTGGGCTGGAAGTCGCGCGCGTCGGCCAGAACCGCAGCATTGCCCGCCGAGCCCGGCGTAGCGTCGAAATAGCCGGACAATCCCTTGATCACCGCGCCCGGATAACGTGCGCTCAGCCGTTCGGCGGCGCTCGTCGCCACGCCCTCTGCGCCCCCTACATAGAGGACACGCCAGCCCTTGCGGTTCGCCATGCTCCAGAACTGATCGCGCCAGTCCAGATAGGTGCAGCGATGGAAGGGGCGGCTGTGCAGGCCCAGCAGCCGCGTGAAGTGGATCAGCGGCGTGGAATCCAGCTCGACCACGTCCGCCATATCGTAGAGCCGCCGCATCCCCGGCGTGCGCGGCAGCAGGTAGAGGCTGTGCAGGTTGTGGTTGGCGATGATGCTGCGCGCGCACGCCTCGACGCAGCGCTCGATATGCAGCAGGACCTCCTCGGGGCGCATCAGGTCCACGGTCTCGCCCAGGATGCGGACGCGTTCCTCAGGTCTGCGCCTCTGCCGGAACGGACGACGCGGCCGCGCCCGCCGGTCGGGCGGGGCGTTGGCGAGATCGGCTCCTAGCGGCTCTTGATACATGGCTTGGCTATAGACGCGGCGTCTCAACACGTGGTTTGCGGATGCGGTTAACGAAGCACGGGACGCCGAGATGAAACCAGCCCTCATGACGACGATGATCGCCCTCGCCATGCTGACGGCGCCGTCGGCGATGGCCCAGGATCACGCCCTGGTCCTGACCGGCGTCGGGCGCTTCGCCATCTTCGCCGACGCCGCGTCGGTCACGCCCGATGGCGACGGCGTGCGCATGCGATCCCTGCAAGTCAGCGAGGCGGACCTGGTCATCGGCGACATCGCCTATTCCGGCGGCTGGTCGTGGTGGCGGTTCGACTGCGCAGCGCAAACGGCAGACCGGCTGGACTTCGCCTCGCTGCGCGCCGACGGCGTCGAGGGGCCGATCACGCCGGAGCCCTCGCCGCCCTACGCCATCAGTCCCGGCGGCGACGCAGCGGAGCTGGCGGCTGTCGCCTGCGCTTCAGATACGCCCGCCGCGGATACTGCGGCCGTCGCCGAGGCCGTCAAGCTGGGTCAGGCCTTGCTGAGGGGCGAGATCGACGGCCCGCGCTGATCGTCGATGCGATTCAGGTCGAAACGGTCACGCGGCAGAGCCTGCGGGCATTCGTCCCGCATAAAGACCAGCATCTTCTCGCGCACCTCGCAGCGAAGGTCGAAGGCGATCGAGGCGTTCTTGGCGCTGGTCAGGCAGCGGACCTGGGCCACACGGTCGGTGATGTCGGTGACCTGCAGGGACACCACGTCGCCGTCCCATAGGGGCGAGGCGTGGGCGATGGCCTCGAGCCTGACGCGCAGGCGGTCGATCGGGGCCTCGTAGTCCACATAGAGGAAGGCGACCCCGATCAGGCTGGCGTTGTCGCGGGTCCAGTTCTGGAACGGCTTCTGGATGAAGTAGGTCAGCGGCAGGATCATCCGCCGCCAGTCCCACAGCTTGACCACCACATAGGTGGAGGTGATCTCCTCCACCCGCCCCCATTCGCCCTCGACGATGACCGCGTCGTCCAGCCGGATCGGCTGGGCGGTGGCGATCTGGATGCCGGCGATCAGATTGGTCAGGAAGGGTTGCAGGGCCAGACCGGCGACGATGCCGACCACACCGGCGGAGGCCAGCAGCGACATGCCCCACTGTCGCACGCCCGGGATGGTCAGCAGCGCCAGGCCCAGGGTGATCAGCCCGATCAGGATGGCGGCGACACGTTGCAGGATGCGCGTCTGGGTGACGTGCTTCCTCGCATAGAGGTTGTCCTCGGCCTCCATGTTGAATTTACGCAGATGGACGATCGCGCCCATGTCCACCGCGCCCGCAATCATCCAGCCGCAGACCAGGATGAAGCCGAACAACAGGGTGCGCCGGATGAGGAGCGAGGGTTCAGGGTCCAGCGGAGACACTGTCACCGCCAGGGCCAGGGCGATGATCATCACTGCGATCCGCACCTTCAGCCGCGCGCGACCGACCATGCCCTTCCAGAACAGGTCGCGCTTGCGCACCGCCAGCTTCAGCAGGGCGAAGACGACCTGGTTGGCCGCCCAGCCGATGAAGACGAAGACGGCGGTGATGATGGTGACCACGGCCCATTCGGGCAGCCAGTGAAACTGCGCCCACAGGGCGAAGACATCGTTGGTCAGATTGATGACGAACTGGGGCATGAGGTCAGCCTAGCCACCTTCGCCCCGCGACCCAAGGCCATGCGTCGCTTCAGCGCGCCGCCGCCTCCACCATATCGGCCAGACGCGCGGCGGCGTCGGGGATGGCGACCGAACGCGCGGCGGCGGACATCGCCGCCAGCCCGGCCGGATCGGACAGCACCTCGGCCAGCGCGGCTGTCAGACTGTCCACCGTCAGATCATCCTCGGCGATGACGCGGGCGGCGCCGGCCTGGGACAGAGCCCGGGCGTTCAGGGTCTGGTGATCGTCCATGGCGATCTTCAGAGGGATCAGGACGGACGGCAGGGCCGCGACGGCCAACTCCGAGCAGGTCGAAGCGCCAGCGCGACCGATGACCAGATGGGCCTTCGACAGGCGGTCGGCCATGTCGCGGAAGAAGGGGGCGACCTCGGCGTTGATACCGGCCTCCAGATAGATCTGGCGGGCGCTTTCCAGGGTTTCGGGGCGGGACTGCTGCTGAACGTGCAGGCGGCTGCGGATGGCCTCAGGCAGAGCCGCCAGCGCGCGCGGCGCGGTCTCGGACAGGATGCGGGCGCCCTGGCTGCCGCCGGTGACGAGGACGTGGATCGGGCCGTCGCGTGCGGGCGCGACATAGGCGCGATCGAACAGGGCGCGGATGTCGGGGCGGACCGGGTTGCCGACGACCTGGGCGCGGGCCTTCACCGCCTCGGGCGCGCGGCCCAGCGTCGGGAAGGCCGAGGCCACGGCGCCGACGCGCGGGGCGAGCATCCGGTTGGTGCGGCCCAGGACCGCGTTCTGTTCGTGGATCAGGGTCGGGCGCTTTTGCAGGATGGCGGCGACCAGGGCCGGAGCGGAAGGGTAGCCGCCGAAGCCGACGACCACATCCGCGCCGGTGCGGTCAAAGGCCGACTTGGCCTGCCCTACGCCGCGCCAGATCGCCAGACCGGCTTTCAGCAGGCCGACGGGGCCGGCGCCAGTGGCGGCGTCCAGCGCCAGACGTTCCTCGGCGGGAAAGGCGTGAGCGTATTGTTCGCCACGCGTGTCGGTCGCCAGCACCACGCGCCAGCCGCGCGAGGCCAGCTCACGGGCCAGAGCCTCGGCGGGGAACATGTGACCGCCAGTGCCCCCGGCGGCGACGACGCAGACCTTGTTCATGGCGGATACTCTCTTACGGCAGCAGGCGACGACGCGGCGGGGAGATGTTGGAGCCCGGCTCATAGGCGCCCGGACGACGGCGCGTCAGGGCCAGCGCAAAGCCCATGGTCAGGCCCATGGCCATCATCGACGATCCGCCATAGCTGATGAAGGGAAGCGTCATGCCCTTGGTCGGGATCAGGTTCAGGTTCACCGCCACATTGATGCAGGCCTGCAGCCCGATCAGCATGAACAGGCCCGCCGCCGCCGTCTGCTCGAACGGGTCGTTCAGCTTCATCGCCTTCTTCATCCCGCGGATGACGATGAAGGCGTAGAGGCCGATCATGAAGAGGCTGAGGATCAGGCCGAACTCCTCGGCGCCGACCGAATAGATGAAGTCGGTGTGCAGGTCGGGCACGCGGCGCTTCATGACGCCCTCGCCGATGCCGCGCCCGACCAGGCCGCCGGCGCGGATGGCCTCGGAAGCGCGGTCGATCTGGTGGGTGTCGGTCGTCTCGGGCGACAGGAAACGGCTGAGGCGGTCGCGCATGTGGCTGAAGGTGAAATACAGCGACACCACCCCGCCCGCGCCCATGGCGGCGATGACGGCCACCCACTTCAGCGGCACCCCGGCCATGAAGAAGACGGCCATGAAGGTGGTGGTGATCAGCAGGGTCTGGCCGATGTCGGGCTGGATCAGCAGCAGGCCGACGGTCAGGGCCCAGAAGCCGAAAGCGATGCTGACGCCCGGAACGCCCTGCCCTTTCTGCGCCTCGGCGAACATCCAGGCGGCGAAGACGATCAGGCCGGGCTTGGCGAACTCGGACGGTTGCAGGCTGAACGGACCGAGGTTGATCCAGCGCGCGGCGCCCTTCACCGTGTCGCCGATGAAGGGCAGGGCCGCCATGACCACAATGGCCCCGAACAGGGCCAGGACCGCGATCCGCCTCACCCCGCGCGGCGATAGCAGGGACGTGGTCAGCATCAGGCCCGTGCCCATCGAGGCCCAGACGATCATCCGCCAGGAATAGTGGAAGGGATCGGTGATCGATTCATCGGCCAGAATGGCGGCGGGGCTGGAGGCGAAGCTGAGCGACACGCCCAGCGCCACCAGGGTCAGGGCCGCGCCCAAGAGGCCGCGATCCACGGTCCAGAACCAGCGCGCGATCAGGCTCTGATCATTGCGCGAAAAGGGGTGGCTGTAGCTCTGGCTCATGCGGCGGGCTCAGGCTTGGCGCCGAGCGCCAGGACGGCGGCGCGGAAGGCTTCGCCCCGCACCTCGAAGTCAGGGAACTGGTCGAAGCTGGCGCAGGCGGGGGACAAGAGGACCACCTGCTCGCCGCCGGCCGCAGCCGCGTCGGCCGCCGCCAGTTCGACAGCGCGCTCCATGGTGTGGGCCACGATGTGGGGGGTGTCGGCCAGGGTGACAGAGAAGGCATCGGCAGCTTCGCCGATCAGATAGGCCTTGGCGACGTGGGGGAAGAGGTCGCGGAGACTGTCGATGCCGCCCTCCTTGGCCTTGCCGCCCGCGATCCAGAAGACGGAAGGATAGGAGGCCAGGGCCTGACGCGCGGCGTCGGCGTTGGTGCCCTTGGAGTCGTTGATGAAGCGGACGGACCCGAGACGGCCCACGGCCTCCATGCGGTGCGCCAGACCGGGGAAGGTCAGCAGGCCCTCGACCGCCGCCTCGTGCGACACGCCCAGGGCGCGGGCGGCGGCGTAGGCGAAGGCGGCGTTCTGGGCGTTGTGGCGGCCGGGGAGCGAGCGGGCGGTGGAGAGGTCGGCGACGAGCTGACCGTTGGAGGTCAAAGAGCCGGGCGCCGCTTCAATGCCGTCATTCCGGGGCGGCGTACCCGAACCCTGAACCCAGGCCTCGGTGACATGAGCAGCCGTCTGGATCCCGGGCTCCGAACGCTGCGCGTCCGCCCCCGGGATGACTGAAAGAGTGGAAACCGCGCAAACGCGCCGTCCCCGCCCGCGCAGGTCCGCCGCGATCCCCCGCCCCCAGATTTCGTCCACGCCGACCAAGGCCAGCGCGGCGTCGCCCTGCGTCTGGAAGATCCGCTGCTTGGCGGCGACATAGCCCTCCATGCCGCCGTGGCGGTCCAGATGGTCGGGGCTGATGTTGGTCAGGATGGCCACGTCGGGCGCGAAGGTCGTGGTCAGGTCCAGTTGGTAGGACGAGACCTCGATGACATAGACGGCGTCCGGCGTCGGGGCCGGCAGGGCCAGGACGCCGATGCCGATGTTGCCGCCGATGTGGACGCTCAGACCCGTCGACTTCAGCACCCAGCCGATCAGGGCCGTGGTGGTGGACTTGCCGTTGGTGCCGGTGATGGCGACGACGCGGGGGCGCCGGCCTTCAGGCAAGGCGTGAAGGGCGCGAGCGAACAGTTCCACGTCGCCGATGACCGGGACGCCCGCCGCATGGGCGCGCTCAACGGTCCAGTGGGGCTTGGGGTGGGTCAGGGGCGCGCCGGGCGACAGGACCAGGGCGGCGAAGCCCGACCAGTCGGCGCGGGTCAGGTCCTCGACCACGAAGCCCTCGGCCTCGGCCTGCATCCGGCCCGAGACGCCGTCGTCCCACAGGATCGGGGTGGCTCCGCCGGCCTGAAGCGCGCGCGCGGCGGTGATCCCGGACCGGCCCAGGCCGAAGACCGCGACGCGTCTGCCCTCGAAGCCGGGAACCGGGATCATGGGATCAGCGCAGCTTCAGCGTGGCCAGACCGAGCAGCGCCAGCATGGCGGCGACGATCCAGAAGCGGATGACCACGGTCGATTCCGGCCAGCCCATCTTCTCGAAATGGTGGTGGATGGGCGCCATCAGGAAGATGCGCTTGCCGGTCAGCTTGAAGTAGCCGACCTGGATCATGACCGAGGCCGCCTCGACCACGAACAGGCCGCCGACGATGCCCAGCACCAGCTCGTGCTTGGTGGCCACGGCGATCGAGCCCAGCGCGCCGCCCAGAGCCAGCGAGCCGGTGTCGCCCATGAAGATCTTGGCCGGAGGGGCGTTGTACCAGAGGAAGCCCATGCCGCCGCCGATCATGGCGGCGCAGAAGATGGCCAGCTCGCCCGAGCCAGGCACGTGGTGGACCTGCAGATACTCGGCGAAGACGAAGTTGCCGACCAGGTAGGAGATGATGCCGAAGGCGCCGGCCGCCATCATCACCGGCACGATGGCCAAGCCGTCCAGACCGTCGGTCAGGTTCACGGCGTTGGAGAAGCCGATGATCGTGAAGGCCGCAAAGGCCACATAGAACCAGCCGATGTTGAGCAGGATGGCCTTCAGGAAGGGGAAGGCGATCGAGGTTTCGAGACCCGGCGAGGTCGGAGAATAGGTCATCCAGACCACGGTCAGGACGCCCGCGATCACGGCCACGACCGCCTGGGCCGCCAGCTTCTGTTTCGAGGTCAGGCCCGCCGAGGTCTGCTTGGTCACCTTGGCGTAGTCGTCGATGAAGCCCAGGACGCCGAAGGCCGCCGTAACGCCCGAGACAATCCAGATATAGGGATTGGTCAGGTCGCCCCAGAGGAAGACCGCCACGCCGATGCCCGCCAGGATCATCAGGCCGCCCATGGTCGGGGTGCCGACCTTGGACAGGTGCGACACCGGGCCGTCCTCGCGGATCGGCTGGCCGCGGCCCTGCTTGGCGCGAATCCAGTTGATGAAGCGGCTGCCCATGGCGACCGCGACGATCATGGCCGTGGCCATGGCCAGGGCGACGCGCACCGTCTGATACTGGATCAGGTGCAGCAGCGGATATTCCTGAGCGATGTCCGCGTAGTAGAGATAGAGCAGGTAGAACATTGGCTTTTTAGTCCCCTATCGGACCGCGCGCGGCGCGGTCCTGCTTGAGGGGGTCTCTCCTCATTTCTCTATCGATCCGCGCTCGGCGTCATGCAATCCAGCCAGGGCCGCCGCGACCAGCGAGGCGCGCGACCCGTTCGATCCCTTGACCATGACCACGTCGCCGGGCTGGACCAAGGCGACGGCCTCTGCGGCCAATTCTGCGGCGGTTTCGCGCCATTGGCCCCGCAGCGACGGGGGAAGGATGTCGTAAAGCTGGCGCATCTGCGGTCCGGCGGCGTGGACCACGTCCAGACCCGCCGCTTCGATGGCGGGCGCCAGACCTTCGTGCAGGGCGCGGCTGTGCTCGCCCAGCTCCAGCATGTCGGTCAGGACGACGACGCGGCGACCGCCCTGCCCCACGGGCTTGGCGCCCAGGCTGACGAAACCGGCCTTCATCGACAGCGGATTGGCGTTGTAGCTCTCGTCGATCAGGGTGAAGGTGCCGCCGGGGATGGCGACCGTCTTCATCTGGCCGCGTCCCGCCAGAGGCTGGAAGCCGGCCAGGGCCTGCAACGCCGTGTCCAGACACACGTCCAGCGCCTGCAGCATCAGGATGACGCACAGGCTGTTCAGGCCCCAATGCACGCCCGACTGGGCCAGGCGGTATTCGATCCGTTGACCGTCCAGTTCGGCGACGACCGTCGCGCCCTCGCTGTCGGGCGTGAAGCTCAACAGGCGGGCGTCGCAGTCGGCGTCATGGCCGAAGGTGCGCAACGTCGCCCCGGTGTCCAGCGCGCCCTGACGCACGATGTCCGCATGGGCGTCGGCGGCGTTGACCACGGCGATCCCGCCGGGGACCAGACCCTCAAAGATCGCGGCCTTTTCGCGCGCCACGCCCGCCTCGCCGTCGGCGAAGGCTTCGATGTGGACGGGGCCGACCGTGGTGACGCAGGCGGCGTGGGGGCGGACGAAGGCCGACAGAGGCCCGATCTCGCCCGGATGGTTCATGCCGATCTCGAACACGGCGCGGTCCGTGCCATGTGGCATCCGCGCCAGCGTCAGCGGCACGCCGATATGGTTGTTGTAGCTCTTGATCGAGGCGTGAGCCGTTCCGGCCAGATCAAGGCCCGCCTTGATCGCCTGGGTCACGCTGGTCTTGCCGACGCTGCCGGTGACGGCGCCGCGCAGGCGCGCGCGCTCACGGGCGGCGACGCCCATGGCCTCCAGCCCCTTCAGGGTGTCGGGGACCAGAACATAGGGCCCGCCCTCAATGGGTCGGTCGACCAGGGCGACGGTCGCGCCCGCAGCGAAGGCGGCGGCGGCGAACTCATGCCCGTCGCGGGCGCCGTGCAGGGCCAGGAAGAGGTCGCCGGACTGGATTTCGCGGCTGTTGTAGGTCAGGCCCGTGACATCGGCATCGGGTCCGTGGAGCTGGCCGCCGGTCGCCGAGGCGATGGCTTCGGCGGTCCAGAGCGGCGTTTGGGTGTCAGGCATGATCGCGCAGGGCTTCGGTCGCTTCGGTGGCGTCGTCGAAGGGGTGGGTCACCCCGGCGACGATCTGTCCCTGTTCATGCCCTTTTCCGGCGATCACCACCACATCTCCTTCGCGCATCAGCGATACGGCGTGACGGATGGCTTCGCGGCGGTCGCCGATCTCGAGCGCGTCGGGGCAGCCGGCGCGGACCTGGGCGCGGATGGCGGCGGGGTCTTCCGAGCGCGGATTGTCGTCGGTGACGATGGCCACGTCGGCCAGACGGCCAGCGATCTCGCCCATCATCGGCCGCTTGGCGCGGTCGCGGTCGCCGCCGGCGCCGAAGACGACGATCAGCTTGCCCGTCGCGTGGGGACGAAGCGCGTTGAGCACCGTTTCCAGACCGTCGGGGGTGTGGGCGTAGTCGACATAGACCTCGCCACCGCGCGAGCCTTCGCCAGGGATGCGCTGCAGGCGGCCCTGGGCGCCCTGGATGAGCTCCATGGCCAGGATGACGCGGTCGGGGTCTTCGCCGCCGGCGATGCAGAGGCCCGCCGCGACCAGGGCGTTCGAGGCCTGGAAGGCCCCGGCCAGAGGCAGCAGGATGTCATGGATGCGGCCGCGCGCGTCGATGGTCAGGCGCTGGCCTTCGGGCGTCGCCCGGCGCGCCAGCAGCGTCAGGTCGCGCCCCCGTTCGCCCACGCCCATGACGCCGAGACCGGCCATGATCGAGGCCGAGGCGAAGGCCGAATAGGCGTCGGAGTCGGCGTTCAGGACGGCGGTGCGGCCACGCGGCAGCAGGGCCTCGAACAAGCGCAGCTTGGCGGCGCGATAGCTCTCCATCGTGCCGTGATAGTCGAGGTGGTCCTGGGTCAGGTTGGTGAAACCGGCGGCGCGAATGGCCACGCCGTCCAGACGCCGCTGCTCGATGCCGTGCGACGAGGCTTCCAGCGCCAGGTGGGTCACCTCCTTGGCGGCCAGCTCGGCCAGCAGGCGGGCGGCGTCGGCGGCGTCAGGACTGGTCAGGCCGGGGCCGGTCAGGGCGTAGGTCTTGTCGCCCTTCTGACCGACGACGCCCAGCGTGCCCATGCTGGCCGACTTCAGGCCGAGCCCCGCCCAGATCTGGCGGCAGAAGTTGGCGACCGAGGTCTTGCCGTTGGTGCCGGTGATGGCGACGCAGGTCTTGGGCTGGGCGCCGTAGAAGCTGCGCGCCGCCAGGGCGTAGGCGCGGTGCACGTCACCCGAGGCGACCAGCAGGGGCGCGGCGCCCGCCGGGGTGTCGGCCGGGGCCAGGATGGCGGCGGCGCCCTTGGCGAGGGCCTGCGGGATAAAGGCGCGGCCATCGGCGCTGGACCCCGGCAGAGCCACGAAAAGGGCGCCAGGAACGACCTTGCGGCTGTCGGCGGTCACGGCGGTGATCTCGGGATCCGAGCTAAGGTCGCGACGCAGCAGTTCGGACAGGCGAAGGGCGCTCATCGGCCGTCCCCTTCGACATCCTGATACTGCGGGATCTTCTCGCCCAGGGCGGTGGACCAGCGGTCGGCCTTGCGCTCGACGCCGAGGAAGGGGGCGATGCGGTCGGCGATCCGGCCGACGGCCGGCGCCGCCACATAGCCGCCGGTGCGCGGGAAGACGCCCGGCTCGTCCATCAGCACGAAGACCGTGTAGCGCTTGGCCGTCACCGGACCGTCGGCGGGGAAGACCCCGGCGAAAGAACCCACGGCCACGGCCGGATTGTAGCGCCCGTTGACCAGCTTGTTGGCCGATCCCGTCTTGCCGCCCATGCGCAGGCCCGGCGCGTTGGCGAAGCCGCCCGAGCCGCGCGTCACATTGCGGCGCATCAGGTCAAGCATGGTGGCGGAGGTCTCGGGCGAGACGACCTGATGGGTCGGCGCATTGGGTCGCCCGCCCTTGCGCAGGGTCGGCTGCACATAGCGGCCGCCGTTCACCAGCGCGCCATAGGCGGCGACATACTGGATCGGGGTGATCATGATGCCATAGCCGAAGGACAGCGACGCCAGGGTGGTGTCGTCCCACTTGCGCACCCGGGGCGGGCTGGCCGATTCCTTCAGTTCGATCGGAGCAGCGTCCAGCAGGCCCAGGCGACGGAAATAGTCGCGCATGACGTCGCCGCCCATCTCGACCGCCAGACGCGACGTGCCGATGTTGGACGAGTGCAGATAGACCTCCTCCAGCGTCAGCACCTTGTTGGTGGCGTGGAAGTCGGTGATGCGGCGCTTGCCGATCTGGAGGGCCTGAGAAGCGTCGAACAGGGTGTTCATGTCGGCCCGGCCGGTGTCGATGCCGGCGGCGACGGTGAAGCTCTTGAATACCGAGCCCATTTCATAGTGGGCCGAGGTGACGCGGTTCATCAGCGCCTCTTCGGGCGCGCTGTTGCGACGGTTTGCGTCATAGGTCGGCCAGGACGCCATGGCCAGAATCTCGCCGGTCTGGGCGTCGGCCACCACGGCGACAGCGCCCTTGGCCTTATGCTCTTCGGCGGCGATGGCCAGTTCATTCTCGACCACGCCCTGAACGCGCAGGTCGATCGACAGCTGGAAGTCCTCGCCGGCGGCGCCGGCCGCGCGGATTTCCTGGTTGAAGGCCAGCTCCGTGCCGGACACGCCCTCGCCGCCCGTGTCGGCCCGGCCGATCAGGTGAGCGGCCGAGGTGCCCAGCGGATAGACGCGGCGGTCCTCGGGCTCGAATGAGACGCCGCCCAGAGCCAAGGCGTGAACCGCGCCGCGTTCGGACGGCGTCAGGCCGTTCAGCACCAGCAGTCGACGTTCGCCGCGCAGAACGCGGTCCAGGCGTGCGGCGGAAACCCGCGGCAAGGCGCGGCGCAACTGCGCCTTGGCGGTGGCCGGATCCCAGATCTCGCGCGGGTCAATGTAGAGGCCGTAGTGGGTGATGTTGGTGGCCAGCAGCTGACCATTGCGATCCACCAGATCGGCGCGCGTGAGGGCGTTCGGATTGAAGCCTACACCGGCCCCGCCGCGCGGCGCGAACAGGGCGGCGTGGGCCGCGCCCAAGGCCAGGCAGGCAAAGACAGCGGAGAAGACCGCCAGGATCAGGAAGATGCGGACGCGGGTGTCTTCCTCGGGGCGGCCGTCAGCGCGGGCGCGCTCGAACGAATGCTCCATCCACCAGACGCGGCTGGCGACCCAGCGCCCCCAGGCGGCGAACAGGCCGCCGACCGACGGGCCTTGCGACCCTGACTGCGGCCGGCCCGGAGCCGGACGACGATAGTCCATGCCGTGGTGATCATGCACGCTCAATGCAGGCTCTCCTCGGCGTTCGGCTCAACAACAGGCGCGGCAGGCGCAACGGCGGCGGGCGCTGGCGCCGGCGACACAGCGGCGGCGGGCGGCGGAGCGATGGCGGGCAAGCCCGTCTCGACCGCCTGACGGTGCACGTCGACCGGCCCAAGGCCGATCCCGCGCGACAGGGCCTCAAGCCGCGCCGGCTGCTCCAGCCGGGTCGCCTCGGCGCGCAACAGGCGGACACGCTGGCGGTTCTCGCGGATCTCGCTCTCGATACGGCTGATCTCGGCGCTTTCGCGGGCGGCGGCGGCCTTGGCGATGTAGACCGAGAAGACCAGGGCGGCGACGCAGACCACGCCGATGATCTCGACGCAGCGCACGCCGCGGACCTTCCAGTCGAACAGGCGCTTCACCGGAACGGGAACGGCGATCATGCGCGCCTCCCTCCGCCAGACCGGCCTTCAATCGCGCCCCAGGCCGGAGCCGTGGTGCGGACCGCCGCGCGCAGGCGGGCGGATCGGGCGCGGGGGTTGGCGGCCAGCTCGGCCTCGCCCGCTTCCCGAGCGCCCTTGAACATCAGATCGAAGCTGGGTTTGCGGGTTTCCACGGCCACCGGGGCGTGGCGCGAACCGCCCGGGGCATTGCCGGTACGCTCGGTCATGAAGGCTTTGACGATACGGTCTTCCAGCGAGTGGAAGGTGACGACGACCAGACGCCCACCCGGCGCCAAGGTCGCCTCGGCCGCTTCCAGACCGCGCTCCAACTGACCCAGTTCGTCGTTGACGGCGATGCGCAGAGCCTGGAACACGCGGGTGGCCGGATGGATCGGCGCGCCGCGGCGCCCGCCCAAAGCCTTCTCCACCACCTCGGCCAAATCCAGGGTGCGGCTGAACGGCTGCTCGAGGCGGCGGCGCAGGATGGCGGTTGCGACCCGGCCCGACTGACGCTCATCGCCGTACTGCTTGAAGATGTGGGCCAGCGGCCCGTGATCCCAGGTGTTGACGATGTCGGCGGCAGTCGGCCCCGTATCGCCCATGCGCATGTCCAGCGGCCCGTCGCGCATGAAGGAGAAGCCGCGCTCGGCCTGATCCAGCTGCATCGACGAGACGCCGATGTCGAAGACGGCGCCGTTCAGCTGGGCCTTGCCGGTTTCGGCGAAGGCTTCGGACAGGCCCGAGAATGGGGTGCGGATCAGCTGGAACTGATCCGGGTAGGCGGCGGCGACCGCATCGGCGTGCGGCTGGACGGTCGGATCCCGATCCAGACCGATAACCTGGGCGCCGCGCTCCAGAATGGCGCGGGTGTAGCCGCCGGCGCCGAAGGTGGCGTCAATGACGACGTCGCCCGGCTGCGGGTTCAGGGCCTCAAGGACTTCAGCCAACAGGACGGGGGCGTGTGGCGAGGTCATGCCGCGCCTCCGGCTTTCGCCGCCGAGGCCTGGCGGCGCATCTCGCCGAACTGCTTCAGGCCCTCGCGCGCCATACGTCGCTGCTCGGCGCGGTGCGCGGCCCACTTGTCCTTGTTCCAGATCTGGAAGCGCTCGCCGACGCCGTAGATGACGACCGTTTCGGACAGATCGACCTCGGCGCAGAGATGTTCCGGCAGGGTGATGCGACCAGCCGAGTCGTAGGACAGCGGCTTCTGCTCGCCGAAGATCGAAGCCTCCAGCGCCGAGCGATAGGGATCGCCGAAAGGCAGGCTTTCGATGACGGCGCGATATTCGGCGAACAGCTTGTCGCCGCCCGCTTCCAGGCAGTCGGCTTCAATGGAGGGGAAGCAGAAGACGCCGTGCTCGGCGCCGTTTTCAGCCGTGCGGAATTCCTGGGGGATCAAGAGACGGCGCTTGCCGTCCAGCTGCTTCTCGTAGGTCGAGAGAAACACGCCCTGCCCCATCGAGCCCCTCGGCCCGCCCCTGAAAATCCGTTGATGACACCACGCGCCGGGCCACAGCCCCTACTCATGAGGTTGTGGGATAGCATGGGATCAAATGGGCCTCAATGGGATTAGTTGACACCCTTTAACCAAATTTGCAGTTCGCCGAACGGTTCACACAGTCAAGAATGAGAACATACAGGCAACATCAAGAGTATTCACAGCCTGCGGACCGCATTTTCCGCCATGTTTTCAACGCAGGGGTTAATGGCAAGGCCTGAAGGCAACGCTTCGCCCCTTATCCCGATGGGAGAAGGCGGTTCGCAGGACCGGATGAGGGTTCCCCGGGCGCGTCGTCGGCGCGAGCCGTCGCACTGCGGCTTCCGCCGACTGACAGCCTAACCCCCCACCCTTTCGCCTGACCAATCGCTTCGCTCTTGGAGGCTCAAGCCCTCTCCCGCCGGGAGAGGGAGAAGTATGGCGGGCCTCAAGTAGCCCGAAGGGCGATAGGCCCTCAAAAAATGCCAGACGGCCTGTAAGCCGGGTTCTGTTCCGCCCCGAAAGGCGGCGACGATCATTCCTCTGGACCGCCCATTGCTGAGCGGTTCTCGCGACCTACCCGGACGCCTCGGGCGGTGAACCCTGCGAGCGAGCCCGCGCGACGTCCCTATTCGGTCTTGCTCCAGGCGGGGCTTGCCATGCCGCCGACGTTGCCGCCGACGCGGTGGGCTCTTACCCCACCCTTTCACCCTTCCCCGGGCCGGAGCCCAGGCGGTTTGCTTTCTGTGGCGCTATCCCTCGGGTCGCCCCGGGCGGGAGTTACCCGCCGCCTCTTCACCGTGGAGCCCGGACTTTCCTCGACAAGAGCAAGCTCTCGCCGCGACCGCCCGGCCGTCTGGCGGGGGCTAAGTGCGCGCGAAAGGCGCGTCCGTCAATCCAGAACCCCGGTGACGCTCTCGACCGAGGCCAGTTGCAGCAGACCGACCAGGCGAGCGCGAGTCTCGCCGTCGGCCACGCCGTCAACGCGGTCAGGCCGCCAGTGGCGCTGGAAGGCCTCGACGGTCAGGCGGGTCTCGTCATCATAGTCACCGCCCGGCTTCAGCCCGTAGCCCAGCCGGTGCAGGCCCGAGCGCAGGACGATGACGCCCAGCCCTTCATCACCCGGCGAGAGATCGGCGCCGAGCGCGGCGACGCGTTCCGGGGCGGGATCGAACCATAGCCCGTGCCCGGCCTCGGCCAGGCGCTTCCAGGGAAACAGCTCGCCCGGATCCTGCTTGCGATCGGGGGCGGCGTCAGCGTGACCGATGATGCGGGCGTCCGGAATGGACCAGCGCGAACGGATGTCGGTGATCAGGGCGATGACCGCAGCGATCTGGGGCTCGGGAAAGGCGCGATAGCCGAACTCGTGACCCGGATTGACGATCTCGATCCCGATGGAGGCGGCGTTCAAGTCGGTCTCGCCCTGCCAGACGCCGCGACCAGCGTGCCAGGCGCGGCGTTCCTCCGGCACCAGGCGAAGGATCACGCCGTTCTCATTGACGACGTAGTGGGCCGAAACCTCGGCCGCCGGATCGCGCAACCGGGCGACGGCTTCGTCAGCCGTCTTCATCCCGGTGTAGTGCAGCACCAGCATGTCCGGCGGGCCGCGCCGGGCGTTGAAATTAGGCGACGGGGCGTCGGTGAAGTTCAGCATGGCGCTCGATCAGCGCCCTTCGCGTTCCCAGCCGTAGGCGACCCAGGTGTCGCCCACCTTGTGCGCGTCGATCACGCCTTCGTCCTGGCGAGCGCGGGCGCTGCGGGCCCGGCGCGCACGGAAGGCGAAACCGGCGAAGAAGACGACCACGCCTGCGATCAGGGCGATCACGGCGACCGCAGCGGCGGTCAGGACGGCCAGAACGGCGCCCACGGTGACGGCCAGGGCCGTTGCGATCAGACCGCCGAGCCAGACGATCGGCGTCAACAGGCCGCCGCCGGTGCGGCGCCGGGCGTTGAACTCGATCTGGGCGAAGGGGTCGGACTGGATCATGGAACTGCCTTTCATGGCGCGCCGATGAAGGAACGCCTGAACCTCAATGTCGGTCCATCGACCTGAACGGTCAATGGAGTGCGACATCACGCATCAGTCAGGCCGGCCGCCTTCAAAAAGCCGGCTGGTCGGCCAGCACCACCGCCCCGCGGCTGCGAAGACGTTCGGCCTCGACGCGATTCAGCATGGCCTGGGCCGCCGGATCGCCCATGACCTGACCGACCGAGACCATGGCCTCGGCGGCTTGACCGGAAGCGCCGAAGGCCGAAGCCAGGGCTTCCCACGGCGACTGAGGCGTCGGGAAGCGCTTGAAGCGCACCGACTCGCTGGTCGGGATATTGGCCAGCTTGCGCGCCTTGATGATGGCCTCGTTCAGACCGCCCAACTCATCGACCAGACCCAGGGCCTTGGCCTGGGCGCCGGTCCAGACCCGCCCCTTGGCGATCTCGCGCACGCGCTCGACCGGCAGTTTGCGCCCCGTCGAGACGCGCGCGACGAACTCCTCGTAGACGCGATCCATCGAGGCGGCGAAGGCGGCGCGCTGGCCCTGATCAAAGCCCTGCGCCGGCGAGAAGGCGTCGGCGTAGTCCCCGCCGACCGACAGGCCGCGCATGTCGACGCCGAAGCGGCCCAGGGCGTCGGCCAGGACGAACTTGCCGCCGAAGACGCCGATGGAGCCGGTCAGGGTGGAGGGCTGGGCCACGATCCAGTCGGCCTCCGAACTGATCCAGTAGCCGCCCGAGGCCGCATAGGCGCCCATGGAGACCACCACCGGCTTGCCCGCGGCCTTGGCGGCGCGCACGGCGGCCAGGATCTGTTCCGAAGCTTCGGGCGAACCGCCCGGCGAGGAGACTCGGAAGACGATGGCCTTCACCGCCTTGTCCTCGATGGCGTCATAGATGGCCTTGGCCGTGTCGTCCGAGCGGATGTCCGAGCCCGAGCCGAACGGCGAGGCGCTCTGGCCGCGCCCGGTCATGATCGCGCCCTCGCCGCCGACGATGGCGATGGCCGACTTGCCCGAGCCGGTGCGAGCGCCCTGCATCGAGGCGTAGTCGCCGAAGGCGATGATCCTGGCGTCCTTGCCGGCCTTGGCCTTGGCGGCGGCTTCGGCCTCCTCGACCTGGCCGATCTTGTCGACCAGCTTCAGCGACAGGGCCTGTTCTGCGGAATAGGGACCGGCCTCAAGGGTCGCCTTCAACGCCTCGGGCGTGGTCTTGCGGTCGCGCGCCGTATTGGCCAGGGCGCTGTCGTAGATGGAGGTCATCCAGGCCAGCATCGCCTCGCGGTGCGGGGCGGTGTAGTCGCTCTGCGTATATTCGTTGACCGCGTTCTTGTACTCGTAGCGCTGCTCGAACTCGGGCTGGACGCCGTATTTCTGGAAGGCGCGGCCCAGGAAGACGCTGTCGCTGGACAGGCCGGTCGCCTGGAAGTTGGCTGTGTTCTGCAGCCACAGCTGGTCGGCGCTGGCCGCGACCATGTAGCTGGACACCACCGCCCCGACGGGCATGAAGCCCTGGCTGTGGGCGATGACGGTCTTGCCGGAGGCGCGGAACCGATTGATCGCCTGACGCACCTCGTCGGCGGCGGCGGGGGTCATCCCGGCCTCGGGCGCGCGCACCAGCAGAACCTTGACGCTGTCGTCCTTCTCGGCCTGGGCCAGGGTGTCGACGATATGGATCACCGACAGGCCCGACCCGCCGAACGCTGCAAACGGATTGGTCGGTTGCTGATCGCTGAGCCCTTCGCGCAGGTCCAGCTCCAGCACGGAATTGGCGGGCGTGGTCGGCTTGGAGGCGCCGGCGGCGGCGGCGAAGAACAGCAGGGCCACGATCGGCAGGACGATGAAGAAGGCCACGAGCCCGGCGAAAACGCCGAGCATGGTCAGGAAGAACTGTTTCATGAAAAAGGCGGCCGTCCCGTCAGTGGCCAAACGCGGCCTGCCGCGAGCATAGGGCGCAGCGAGCCGCCGTCAAATGAAGCCCCGGTAATGAGGGGCGGAAAAGGGCCCGCCGTCGCCGGCAGGCCCTTCCTGGAGTTCAGCTCGTTCGATCAGCGGACGATGTCGTAGGTTCCGGTGATGTCGATGCGGACCGTCAGCTCGCCCGCCGACACCGGGGTCGAGGCCGCGCCGGCGTCCATGGCCATGGCGCGAGCATACATCGGACGCGGCGGTTCGGGCGTGAAGCCGCCACCCTCGGTCAGCGAGCGGACGCCGCCCAACTGGACGCCCAGGGCCTGGGCGTAGAGCCGCGCCTTGTCCTGCAGGGCGCGCACGGCCTGTTGACGGGCCTGATCCTCGGCCGCCTTGGGGTCCTTCAGGCCGAAGGCGATGCCGTCGATCTGATTGACGCCGGCCGTCACCACAGCGTCTGCGGTCGAGCCGACCTTGGTCAGGTCGTTGATAATCACCGTGACGCGGTTCTGGGCCTGATAACCGCGCAGCTTGGGCGGTTCGTTCTGCTGATAGTCGTACTGCGCCGACAGGTTCAGGCCCGAGGTCTGGATGTCGCGCTCGGCGATCCCGGCGCGGCGCAGGGCGGCGACCACGCGGGTCATCTGCTGGGCGTTCTGAGCCATGGCCTCCTGGGCGGTCGCGGCCTCGGTGACCACGCCGAAGTTGATGGTGGCCTGATCGGGAACGACCTTGACCTCGCCATAGGCGGACAGGTTCAGAGCGGGTTGTTGAGCCATGGCGTGCACCTGCATCGGCGAAGAGCCGCCGGGTTGTGATTGTGCCGACGCGACGGCCGGCGCCGTCAACGTCATCAGGGCCGTGCCCAACATCAGGGCGCGTGCGGTGCGGGTCATCATAGTCTCCGTCGAAATCGATCGGCGGGCGTGTTCGCCAGCCACGGCCCAACTTGGCCGTTTGAAGCTGAACGAACGCGGAAGGCCCCCGTGCAGGTTCCGTTCATCGGCATGAAAAGCGCGACAGGTACGGGGCGTCTTTGCAGCAGGCCCGACGCCTGCTAGGCAGCGTCTCCCGCATCGGGGGCCTGTAGCTCAATGGTTAGAGCCGACCGCTCATAACGGTCTGGTTGGGGGTTCGAGTCCCTCCAGGCCTACCACCCCGTTGTCTGTCGAGACCACTTAGAACTGGCTCAAAACCAGCTAAGAGTGGCTCACGCGCCGATTACACCCAATCGAGCTCGCCTTGAAGTGTCGGACTTTGACTCAAGGCGACGGTTTGGAATGTCCGCTTCGGGACGGGAATCCGTGATTGGTAGTTCTATAATGCTGCCTCAGGCCGGGGCTTAAAGATTGCTCCTCAGTACCGGAGGCGCGCCTGCCGGTGGATATCCTGACATTATCACTCTTTGATGAGGCCTGGACGGTTTCTAGCTCGGACAGCGTTCAGACCAGCTGAATGTCAGCTAAAGACGGCCGACCACGCTAAGAAGGCTTCGCGTCAACAGTAAGGGTCCGGCCTGATCAGGCCGGACCCCCTGTATTGGCCCGATCCATACTGGCCGGACCTTCTCCGGTTTTGGACCTCACCAGAGATCTCCACTGAGACGCGGCCCCGTCATAGGGCGAGCCCAAATCCTCGCTTTTCAGTCCATCGCCGTGGCCATCTTCAGGCGATCCATTCCCGAAGGCTGTTTGACGTCTTCGAAGTCGAAGGCCACGTGTCTGATCTCTCCGGTGAACGGGAACAGGCCGCGGTCCTCATAGTCGGCGCAGACCGGTGAAACGCAGTCCATGCCGACGTCCATGGTCTCGGTCCCGCAGCGCTGGGGCACCTGCTCGTCGATCTCACACCGCGCCACGGCCTTGCCGTCGACCGACAGCACCGCGGTGGCGGGGCCTCCGGCTTCTGTACCGTGAGGCAGAAAGGTGACCTTGATCTCGTGCTCGCCCGGGTCCAGCGGATCGGGCGAGACAGCGTCATGCCGCTTCATGCCGAAGAAGTTGTAATGGAAGCGCGCCTTTCCCTCCCACAGGAACAGCGAGAAGCCGGCCGCGTCGCCGCCGAGGGCGAAGATCACGCCTTCGGCGCCGCCTTCCGGGATGACGACCGGCGCCGTCAGCGTAAAGGGAATGCCGATCAGGCGCGGGCCGCTTCCTTCCGGCAGGCGCGTCAGTCCAGGATAGAAGGTCACCTGCTTGCGGCCGTGGAAATAGCTGGGCCGCAGCGTCGTATCGAGCCGTTCGGAGAACCGGTCGTCGATGGGCAGCACATTGTATTTCGCAGCGTCGCCCATGAAGAGCATCCTCAGGAAATCGACCTTCTCGGGATGCTTGTCGGCGAGATCGACCGCCTGGCTGAAGTCGTCGTTCAGGTTGTAGAGCTCCCACTTGTCGTCGTCGAAGCTGAACGACCCCGAGGTTTCCCAAGGCAGGCGCCCATGACGGCATGAGGCGATCCAGCCGTCTGCGTACATGGCGCGGTTGCCCAGCATCTCGAAATACTGCTGGGTCCGGGTGCTCGGCGCATCGCCGCCGCCCTTGGCGAAGGTGTAGGCGAAGCTGACGCCCTCGATCGGACGCTGGATGTGGCCATTGACCTCCCTGGCTTCGGCGATGCCGGCCACCTCCATCAGGGTCGGCATCAGATCGATGACGTGGTGGAACTGCGAACGGACGACGCCATGTTCCTTGATGCGATCAGGCCAGGACGCGATCATGGCGTTGCGGGTGCCGCCGAAGTGGGAGGCGACCTGCTTGGTCCACTGGAACGGGCAGTCGCCGGCCCAGGCCCAGCCAACCGCATAGTGCGGGGACGTGCCGGGCATGCCCCAGCGGTCCTTGAAGCCGATGGCCTCCTCGATGCTGGGCTGGCGGCCGTTCAGGCTCATGATCTCGTTGGGCGTGCCGACCAGTGAGCCCTCGCCGCTCGAACCATTGTCGCCAAGGATGTAGATGATCAGGGTGTTCTCGAGCTCGCCCAGGCCCTCGATCGCGTCGACCACGCGGCCGACCTCATAGTCCGCGTGTTCGAGGAAGTCGGCGTAGTTTTCCGCCTGGACCGCGAACAGGTCGCGCTGGTCCTCCGGGTGACTGTCCCAGGAGGGAATCTGCTCCGGACGCTCGGTCAGCTTCGTGCCCTTGGGGATGATCCCCATCTTCAGCTGGTTGGCGTGGACGATCTTGCGGTACTCGTCCCAGCCCATGTCGAACCGGCCCTTGTTTCGGCCGCGCCAGTCGAGCGGCGGCTGGTGCGGGGCGTGGGCCGAGCCTGTCGACAGATAGGCGCAGAACGGCCGATCCGGCGCGATCGCCTTCTGCTGCCGGATCCAGCCCATGCATTTGTCGGCCAGGTCGCGAGTAAGCTGGTAGCCCTCGTCGGGCGTCTTCGGCGCCTGGATCGGCGTCGTGTTCTCCAGCAGCGACGGATAGAACTGGTCGGTCTCGCCCGAGATGAAGCCGTAGAAATAGTCGAAGCCCTGATTGGTCGGCCAGTTGTCGAATGGGCCGGCGGGGCTCGTCAGATTATCCGGCACATTGTGGTTCTTGCCGAACCAGGCGTTGGTGTAGCCGGTCTGCTTGAGCATCTCGGCGAAGGTGGCGCAGCTTTTCGGAATGATGCCGCAATAGCCGGGAAAGCCTGTGGCCATCTCCTGGATCACGCCGGACGCGACGGAATGATGGTTGCGCCCGGTCAGCATGGCCGCCCGCGTCGGTGAACACAGGGCCGTGGTGTGAAACTGGTTGTAGAAGAGGCCGCGCTTGGCCAGCTTTTCCGCGACCGGCATCCGCACCAGTCCGCCGTTGACGCTCGGCCAGCCGAAGCCGACATCGTCGAGCAACACCAGCAAGATGTTGGGAGCCCCCTCCGGCGCCGTCTTCACCGGCGGGAAGTCGGGCGTAGAGTCGGTGGCGAACACCCCGATCTTGGCGTTCGGGAAACCCCACTCCGGTTCTGGCAGATGATTGCGGTCGATATGGACGGGGAACTCGGGCTTGCGGTCGGGCATCGTCGCGGCTCCATTTTAAAAGCGCCCCGACCATAGAAGCCGCGTGATTTCGGCGGCATCGGGCGAAACCCGCACCCAAACTTCAGGTCAGCCGGAGATGCATTGTGTGGAGGGGTCAACGCCGCGGACGTCGTCAGTTTTTCGGCGCGAGCCTGGGGGATTGACCTGATTGTTTCAGACCCTCGCTCGTCGATGGTTGGGGCAGCGGCGCCCTGTCCTGCCGCCATGACATACAACCTAGCGGAGCAAGCCCGTGGCCACGAAACCGTTTAATGGCGTCATCAAGCTGGATATTCGCGATTCAAAACCGGACTGGGAGCCGTTCCTGCCGCCCAAGGCGCCCAAGGACGCGCCCAACGTGCTGATCGTCCTCTACGACGACACGGGCCAAGCGGCCTGGCAGCCTTACGGCGGGCGGGTCAACATGCCGACCCTGCAGAAGCTGGCCGACAACGGCCTGACCTATACCCATTGGCACACGACGGCGCTGTGCTCGCCGACGCGCTCCTGCTTCCTGACGGGGCGCAATCACCACCTTAACGCCATGTCGTGCATCACCGAGGGCGCCAACGGCTTCCCTGGCTGGAGCGGCCGGCTGCCCCACGACGTCATGTCGATCGGCTACATGCTGCAGGAGAACGGCTACAGCACCTTCTGGCTGGGCAAGGAGCACAATGTGCCCGAGCAGGACATCTGCGGCGGCGGCGTACGTTCCGAATGGCCGCTGCAGCAGGGCTTCGACCGGTTCTACGGCTTCCTCGGCGGCGAGACCAACAACTGGTATCCCGACCTGACCGAGGACAACCACTTCATCGACCAGCCCTACAGTCCTGAAGAAGGCTATCACCTTTCGAAGGATCTGGCTGACCAGGCGCTGCAGATGATCCGCGACCAGAAGGCCAGCAACCCCTCCAAGCCGTGGTTCATGTGGTTCTGCCCCGGCGCCAACCACGCCCCGCACCATACGCCGAAGGAATACGCCGACCGCTACAAGGGCAAGTTCGACGACGGCTACGACGCCTATCGCAAATGGGTCGTGCCGCGCATGATCGAGAAGGGCATGCTGCCAGCGGATACGAAGCTCGAGGACTTCAATCCCATTCCCGAGAACATGGCCAATCCAGGCGATTACGTCCGCCCGTGGGAAGAGCTGAACGACAAGGAACGCCAGCTCTTCAGCCGCATGGCCGAGGTCTATGCCGGCATGTCGGAATATGCCGATGAGCAGGTCGGCAGGATCGTCGAGTATCTCGAACACAGCGGCCAGCTCGAGAACACCATCGTCATGTACTGCGCCGACAACGGGGCCTCGGGCGAGGGCGGGCCGAACGGCTCGGTCAACGAGAACAAGTTCTTCAACAACTACCCCGACGAGTTGGAAGAGAACCTCAAGTACCTCGACGTGCTCGGTGGGCCAGAAACCTACAACCACTATCCGACCGGTTGGGCGGCGGCCTTCTCGGCCCCGTACAAGATGTTCAAGCGCTATTCGGAATACGCCGGCGGCACCGCCTGCCCGATGATCATCTCCTGGCCCAAGGGCATCAAGGCGCGGGGCGAGGTGCGCAACCAGTACCACCACGCGGTGGACCTGGTGCCGACGATCCTGGAATGCATCGGCATCGAAATGCCCGACACCTTCCGGGGTGTGAAGCAGCGCCCGCTGTCCGGCGTCTCGATGAAGTACAGCTTCGAAAAGGACGGTCCGACGCAGAAGAAGCGCCAGTACTACGCCATGCTCGGCACGCGGGGCATGTGGATGGATGGCTGGAAGGCCGCCGCGATCCACGCCCCGCTGACTGGCAAGGGCCATTTCGACAAGGACGAGTGGGAACTCTACCACGTCGAGAAGGACCGGTCGGAATCGATCAATCTGGCCAAGGAGCATCCTGACAAGCTCAAGGCGCTTATCGACGCCTGGTTCGAGGACGCCGAGGCCAACAACGTGCTGCCGCTCGACGACAGGACAGCGGCCGAGGTGCTCACCACCGAGCGACCCACGACCGAAGGGCCGCGCCAACGCTACGTCTATTATCCTGGCACCGCTCCGGTTCCCGAAGGCGTGGCGGCCAATGTGCGCGGGCGTTCGTACAAGATCATCGCCGATGTCGAACTGACCGCCGAGAGCGAGGGCGTGATCTTCGCTCACGGCTCGCGCTTCGGCGGGCACGCCCTGTTCATCAAGGATCGCAAGCTGCACTACGTGTACAACTTCCTTGGCATAAAGCCGGAGCAGAAGTTCATTTCCAAGCCGCTCGGCGTGGGCAAGCACACGCTGGGCATGGAGTTCATCCGCGAGAAGGCGGGCGAGTACGGCGAATCCCACGGCAAGACGACGCTTTACGTGAACGAGGAGCCAGTCGCCTCCGGTGATATGAAGACCCAGTTCGGGAAGTTCACTCTGGCCGGCGACGGCCTGTGCATCGGGCGCGACAGCGGCGACGCGGTGAGCGAGGACTACCGGACCCCCGGCGAGTTCAAGAGCGGCCGCATCTGGGGCGTCGGCGTCACGGTCGAGAAGGAGCAGTATCTCGATCTCGAGAAACTGGCTGCCGCCGCGATGGCCGTCGACTAACCCAGGTCGCCGTGAGTCAGCGCCGCTGCCCAAGCGGCGCTGACAACGGGCCCTCCGAACGAACTAGAAGGGGCTGGCAGCGATGACTTCAAAGCTGGGCGCCTGACAGTCTGCTTTCTGGCGGTGCGCTAATGTCGGCTATTGGCGCCGAGCAGTCATCTCTCTTGGCGTTCGGGGATCAGCCGAAAGCGGACCCTTCAAGCGTCGTTTCAGGGTGGTTAGCGGACGTTGGCGGGCGTTCCACAGAACGCTAACGTCGGGTCGGGCCGCTAAGCCCTAAACGCGGAGACGCCACGCATGTTTGGTTGGTTTGGACGAAAGCAGCCAAAGCGGCCTTCGGCGCGGATCGCCGAGTCTGAGGCCAGCCAGATGTTTAGGTTTCAGCCACGCTGGAAAGAAGAGCTGATTGTCGAGATTGTAGGCGGCACAGAGGGGTCGTTCATGCTTGAGATAGTCGGCAACCCCGCAACGGTTTACCTCCCGACCGAACCGGTTTGGCGAGCCCGCGTGCCCCGCTGGGCGCAGGAGCTATGGCCGCAGCTTCATATGGAGCTTCAGAGTTGGTGCGCCGGGAACCGGATAACTCTGGTCGTAGAGGCAAACGCGCAGGTCTACTGAGTGTCCGTCATGGGTCGAAGACCGTCTCAGGCTGTCGGCCGGGAACCAGACATTCGGCCCTCACGCAATGGTGCAGGATGCGATTGAGGCGCCCTTAGGTGGTCAGCTAAGTGGTGGGTGGGAAAATCGCGCGGTTTTTCAGGCCGCGATGAGCCACTCTTAAGTGGTCCCGACACCCCGTCCCTGCCCCGTAACGTCGCCTGCACCGCGCCCTCGGCGAGGCGATGCAGGTCACGGCCCGAGCACCGTGTCCAATCGATGCTGTCCAGCAGGCGGCTCATATCCTGCGCGGAATGAACGAGCGGCGTCACGCCGTCGTCTCGCCGCGCGCCATGCCGGCGACCAGGCCGATCAGCAGGCCCACAGCCAGGGCGCGATTGCCCGGTTCGCCCGCGCGCGCCTCCTCCACCCTGCGGGCGAGCTCGTGATCCAGCCACGCCAGCTGTCGCGCAAAACGCTCGTCCGCCTGCGTCCGATCTTCCATCCTCATCCTCCCTGATTGTCGGCGCCCAGCCTACTGCGCCCGACCACGGCGCCTCAAGCCAATTGTTCTCTTTTTGTTCTAACGTCCGATCATTGCTCCCTTATGTCGGGCGAGGCTTGGCCCTATATGGCCAAACCTGAAGGAGAGCCGCCATGTCCTACGTCGCCCGAAACGACCGCCCCGCCGACAAGGCTGAATGCTATGCCGAGGTCGAGGCGGAGATTCTGGCCGTGCTGGACGGCGAGCCGAACCTGACGGCGCGAATGGCGACGGTGGCGTCCATGCTGGCCGACGCCTTCCCCGTCTTTTTCTGGACCGGCTTCTACGTCGTTGACCCGAGCAAGCCCGAGGAACTGGTGGTCGGCCCGTATCAGGGCACGCTCGGCTGCCTGAGGATTCCGTTCGGGCGCGGCGTTTGCGGCGCGGCGGCGCGGACGCGTGAAACCCAGGTGGTGGCGGATGTTCACGCCTTCCCCGGGCACATCGCCTGCGACAGCCGCTCGGCCAGCGAGATCGTCACGCCTGTGCTGGACGCGCGGGGCGACCTGATCGCCGTGCTGGACGTGGACGCCACCGAGATCGCCGCCTTCGACGCCGTCGACGCCGAGGCGCTGGAACGTCTGATGGCCAGGGTGTTCGCCAGCTGATGCGGATCGGGATCGACTTCGGCGGCACCAAGATCGAAGCCGCCGCGCTGGATGACACGGGCGTTTTCGTCGCCCGGATCCGCGAGCCCAACCCGGGAAGCTATGACGCGGCTCTGGCGCTCGTCGCGCAACTGATCGCCCGAGTGGAGGCCGAAGCCGGCCCGGCCCGGTCCGTAGGACTGGCGATACCGGGATCGCCGTCGCCGCGCACCGGACTGATCCGCAACGCCAACTCGACCTATCTGAACGACCGCCGGTTTGGCGAGGATCTTGCGCTCGCGCTCGGGCGGCCGGTCCGCCTCGCCAACGACGCCAACTGCCTGGCCCTGTCGGAAGCCCTCGACGGCGCGGGCAACGGCGCCGCCAGCGTGTGTGGCGTCATTGTGGGCACGGGTTGCGGCGGCGGACTGGTGGTCGGGGGCGAACTGGTCGAGGGCGCCCATGGCGTGGCGGCCGAGATCGGCCACGTCTCCCTGCCCTGGCCTTCTGTTGACGAGGCGCCCGGCCCGGCCTGCTGGTGCGGTCTGCGCGGCTGCCTGGAGACCTGGGTTTCCGGCTCGGGCTTCCAGCGCGATCACGAAGCGACCACCGGGCGCGCCTGGACCGCCCAGGCCGTGGTCGCGGCGGCGCGCGACGGCGATGAGGACGCCGCCACGGCGTTGGACCGCTACATCGACCGGCTGGGACGGGCGCTGGCCATGGTGGTCAATCTGGTCGATCCCGAGGTCTTCGTTCTGGGCGGCGGCATGTCGAACGTGAGCGAGCTGTATGACCGCCTGCCGGACATTGTCGCGCGGCACGCCTTTGCCGATCACTGGGACGGCCGGATCGTGGCGGCCCGGTGGGGCGATTCATCGGGGGTGCGGGGCGCCGCGCGGCTCTGGAACGATTGATCGCGCCACGCACCCCGCTATGGTCCGCGCCATATCTTCAGGGAGCGGGACAATGAGCGAACGGGTCGTAGCGATCACCGGGGGACACGGCGCGCTGGGCCAGGCCGTGGTCGAGGCCGCGCTGGCCCAGGGGCTGAAGGTCGCCGTCATCGACCACGCCTCCGGCCACGCCGCCCCCGATAGCGTGCTGGAAGTCGGCGGCGTCGATCTGACCGATCCGGCCGAGGCGGCGGAGGCGATCGCGGCGGTCGTGACCCATTTCGGACGCCTGGACGCCCTGCTGAACATCGCAGGCGGCTTCGTCTGGCGCACCGTCGAAGACGGCGAGAATGAATGGGGCCGGATGTTCGCGCTGAACCTGACCACGGCCCTGAACGCCAGCCGCGCCGCCCTGCCCCACCTGAAAGCCTCGGACGAGGGCCGGATCGTCAATGTCGGCGCCAACGGCGCGTTGAAGGCTGCGTCGGGCATGGGCGCCTATGCGGCGTCGAAATCGGCGGTGCATCGCCTGACGGAAGCCCTCGCCGAAGAACTGAAATCGAGCTCGGTCACGGTCAACGCCGTGCTGCCCTCGATCATCGACACGGCGGCCAACCGGGCGGACATGCCCGACGCCGACCCGAGAGCCTGGGTCGCGCCCGCCGATCTGGCGGCCACCATCCTGTTTCTGGCCTCGCCGCAGGCGCGGGCGATCACCGGCGCCCTGCTGCCCGTCACGGGCCGGGTCTGATGCCGATACGCAGCGTCCTCTATCTGCCGGCCTCCAACGCGCGAGCGGTCGAGAAGGCCCGGACGCTGTCGTGCGACGTGGCGATCCTGGACCTGGAGGACGCCGTCGCGCCGGAGATGAAGGCCGAAGCGCGGAAGGCCGCCGTCGCGGCCGCGCACCAGGGCGGCTTCGGCCCGCGGCTGGGCGTCAGGATCAATGGCCTGGACACCCCCTGGGGAGCTGACGACCTGGCTGCCCTGCGGGATGCGCCGGTCGACCTGGTCGTTGCGCCCAAGGTGGAGAGCGCCGCCATGGTCCACGCCCTGTCGCGCGACGTGAAGCCGGGCGTCGCACTGTGGGCCATGATCGAGACGCCGCGCGCTCTGGTGGACCTGCGTGACATCGCCGAGGCGGACGGCGCGCTCCGTGGCCTGATGCTGGGCGTCAATGATCTGGCCAAGGACCTGAAGACCGGCGCCGCACCTGACCGCGAACCCCTGAAGCCCTGGCTGGCGGCGGTCGTGGCCCATGCCCGCGCAAACGGTCTGGCGGCGATCGACGGCGTCTTCAATCGCATCGCGGATGAGGCGGGCTTTGCGGCGGAGTGCGCCCAGGGCCGGCTCTACGGTTTCGACGGCAAGAGTCTGATCCACCCGACGCAGATCGCCCAAGCCCACGCGGCGTTCGGGCCGTCGCAGGAGGAAGTCGCCTGGGCCAGGTCAGTGGTGGCCGCCTTCGCCGCGCCTGAGGCCGCGGGCCTGGGGGTGATCCGCGTCAAAGGCGAGATGGTGGAACGACTGCACCTCCAGGCCGCGCAGGAGCTATTGGCGGGCATCTAACGTCTCTCGACCGAAAAGAGAGAAGGACGACCGCCTGGAACGACACATCGTCTCACGGATTGTTACGGCCCCGGCATGGCCTTCGCACCTGCAGCGCGCTAGTCAGGCTGCCGGACGCGGGACTCAATGAAAGTCTCGCGCAACGACCACGGCTCAGGGACTGCAAGATGACCAAGTGGGTGTACGGCTTCGGCGGAGGCTCCGCCGACGGTGATGCGTCGATGAAGAACCTTCTCGGCGGCAAGGGCGCGAACCTCGCCGAGATGTCCTCCCTCGGCCTGCCCGTGCCGCCCGGCTTTACGATCACGACGGAAGCCTGCGTCCACTACTATTCCAACGGCGAAACCTATCCGGCCGAGTTGGCCGCGCAGGCCGCCGCCGGTCTGAAGACGGTCGAGGGCATCGTCGGCAAGACCTTCGGCGATGCGTCCAATCCCCTGCTGGTCTCGGTGCGCTCGGGCGCGCGGGCCTCGATGCCGGGCATGATGGACACGGTGCTGAACCTGGGCCTGAACGACCAGACGGTCGAGGGTCTGGCCAAGCTGTCGGGCGACCGCCGCTTCGCCTTCGACTCCTATCGTCGTTTCATCACCATGTATTCCAACGTGGTCCTGGGCATCGGCCACGATCAGTTCGAAGAAGTTCTGGACGACCATAAGGATCGCCTGGGCGTCTCGGTCGACACCGAGCTGACAGCCGAAAACTGGGAAAAGGTCGTCGCCGACTACAAGCTCCTGGTCGAGCGCGAGCTGGGCCAGCCCTTCCCGCAGGACCCGCATGACCAGTTGTGGGGCGCCGTCTCGGCCGTCTTCGCCAGTTGGATGAACGACCGCGCGAAATTCTATCGCCGCATGCACGACATCCCGGAAAGCTGGGGCACCGCCGTCAACATCCAGTCCATGGTGTTCGGCAACATGGGCGAAACCAGCGCCACCGGCGTCGCCTTCACCCGCAACCCCTCGACCGGCGAGGCGCGCCTGTACGGCGAGTTCCTGATCAACGCCCAGGGCGAGGACGTGGTCGCGGGCATCCGCACGCCGCAGTCCCTGACCAAGGCGGGCCGCGAGGAGATGGGCGAGACCGCTCCCTCGATGGAAGAAGCCATGCCCGAAGTCTTCGGCCAGTTCGTCGAAGTCGTGAACCGGCTGGAAAGCCACTATCGCGACATGCAGGACATCGAATTCACGGTCGAACAGGGCCGTCTGTGGATGCTGCAGACCCGCAACGGCAAGCGCACCGCCAAGTCGGCGCTGAAGATCGCCGTCGACCTGGCCTCCGAAGGCGTCATCTCGCAGGAAGAAGCCGTGTCGCGGGTCGAGCCCGCCGCCCTGGACCAGTTGCTGCACCCGACGCTGGATCCCAACGCCGCCCGCACCGTGATCGCAGCAGGCCTGCCGGCCTCGCCCGGCGCGGCCACGGGCAAGATCGTCTTCGACGCCGACGAGGCCGAGCGCCTGTCGCAGATCGGCGACGCCGTCATCCTGGTGCGCGAGGAAACCAGCCCGGAAGACATCCACGGCATGCACGCAGCGCGCGGCATCGTCACGGCGCGCGGCGGCATGACCAGCCACGCGGCCGTCGTGGCGCGCGGCATGGGGCGCCCTTGCGTCTCCGGCGCCGGTGAAATCTCGATCAACGAGAAGGCCGGGACCTTCACCGCACGCGGCCGCACCTTCAAGGCCGGCGAGGTCATCACCATCGACGGCGGCAAGGGCGAGGTCCTCGACGGAGCCGTTGCCATGATCGAGCCTGAACTGACCGGCGACTTCCAGACCCTGATGGCTTGGGCCGACGGCGTGCGTCGTCTGAAGGTCCGCGCCAACGCCGAGACCCCGCTGGACGCCAAGACCGCGCGCGGCTTCGGCGCCGAGGGCATCGGCCTGTCGCGCACCGAGCATATGTTCTTCGACGAGGCCCGCATCGCCGCCGTGCGCGAGATGATCCTGGCCGATGACGAGCAAGGCCGCCGCGTGGCCCTGGCCAAGATCGCGCCCTTCCAGAAGGCCGACTTCGCCGACCTGTTCACCATCATGGCCGGCCTGCCGGTCACGATCCGCCTGCTGGACCCGCCGCTGCACGAGTTCATCCCGCACACCGACGCCGACATCGACGCCCTGGCCGCCGGTTCGGGTCTGGACGCCGCCAAGCTGAAGCGTCGCGCGCGGGAACTGCACGAGACCAACCCCATGCTGGGCCACCGCGGCTGCCGTCTGGGCGTCGCCTATCCAGAGATCTACGAGATGCAGGTCCGCGCCATTCTCGAGGCGGCGCTGGAAGTGAAGAAGGCGTCGGGCCTGGCCCCGATCCCGGAGATCATGCACCCGCTGGTCGCCCTGGGTCTGGAGATGAAGTTCCTGCGTGAACTGACCGACCGCACCGCCAAGGCTGTGTTCGCGGACGCGGGCGACAGCGTGGACTATCTGGTCGGCACCATGATCGAACTGCCCCGCGCCGCCCTGCGCGCCGCCGATCTGGCGGCGCACGCCGAGTTCTTCAGCTTCGGCACCAACGACCTGACCCAGACCACGTTCGGAATCAGCCGCGACGACTCGGGTCACTTCCTGCAGGCCTATCTGGACAAGGGCATCTTCGAGACCGACCCCTTCGTGCGTCTGGACCAGGACGGCGTGGGCGACCTGATCCGCATCGCCGCCGAGCGCGGTCGCGGCGTCAAGCCAGGCATGAAGATGGGCATTTGCGGCGAGCATGGCGGCGATCCGTCCTCCATCGCCTTCTGCGAGAGCGTGGGTCTCGACTACGTCTCCTGCTCGCCCTACCGCGTGCCGATCGCCCGTCTGGCGGCGGCCCAGGCGGCCCTGGCAGCCCGCTCGGGCGAGGAGCGCGAAAAAGACCGCTGAACCCTGGTTCAGAACTGAACGTGCAAAGGCGGCCCTTCGGGGCCGCCTTTTTCATGCCCGGAGAAGGTCACGATCAACATAACGCCGTATGTGTCCGCGCGCACACAGATCAACCTCAGTATTTGATCAACACTGGAACGGCTTGGCCGCACACCCATTTAACTCCTCGCTGGATGGGGCCGGTGGCCGAAGAAGTCACCGCATCTAGTAATACTAGGAGTTAAAGAAACAATGCGTAACATTCTTCTCGCCACCGCCGCAATTTCTGCAATCGCCGCTCCGGCGTTCGCGCAATCCGGTCCGGACGCCCGTGGATACGGCTCGCTGGGCTACACGCATCTTGAAGGCGACTCCGCCACGACGGGCGCCGTGACCGGCCGCCTGGGCGTCAACCTCAACCGGTACCTGGCCGTCGAGACCGAGGCTTCGGTCGGCGTCAAGGACGACGACTTCACGGTCGGCGGCGTGGATGGCTCGACCAAGCATGAGTGGGACGCCGCAGGCTACGTCGTGGGCAAGTATCCGGTCAGCGACAAGCTGGAGTTGTTCGCGCGCGGCGGCTACGGCCACACCGAACTGAAGCAGGAGTTCCCCGGCGCCAACACCGACGTGGGCGGCGACAGCTGGAACTACGGCGTCGGCGCCAACTATTACGTCGATGGCGTCAATGGCGTCCGCGCCGACTGGACCCGCCGCGACTTCCGCGACAACGCCGGCGAGGCCGACGCCTACTCGGTCAGCTACGTGCGTCGCTTCTAAGGCCTGCGCTTCACAGTCTGGCGCTGAATACGACGAAGGCCCGCTCCGGAAGGAGCGGGCCTTTTCGTTGGCCGGAAAGAATCAGGCGACGCCGGGAGCGAGCGCCCAACGCAGCGAGTTCTCGCCGAACGGCTTGATGAAGAAGTCCCGATAGCGTTCGAACACTTCCACGATCCGGGCTTTCAGATCCTGCGCAACGGACTCGCCGCGCTGGCGTTTGAGCGCCGCCACGCAGTTGACCACGATGTCCATGTGGGCGGAGCCGCCCATATGTTTCAGCACCGTCGCCACGTCATGGGCCAACGGATCGCTGAGCTCTTCTGCCCAGGGTGAAACAGTCTGAGTCATTCGGGCGCCATCCCCCTTTGTTCTCGACACCTGTAACGGTTTGCAAAAAAACGCGAACAGTGCAAGCGCCGCGGGAAATAATGATTCCCGTTATCTCAAATCAGGGGCGCTTCCGAACAAAAACCGTTCCCGCAGAATAGCCTGCGCCGAAACTGCAGATCAGCCCGAGATCGCCCGGAGCGAAGCCTTCATGCTTCAGGTGGAAGGCGATGATCGACCCGGCCGAAGAGGTGTTGGCGTAGTCGTCCAGAATGATGACGTTCTCTTCCGGCTCAGGCTCGCGGCCCAGCACCTTCTTGCCGATCAGGGTGTTCATGTTGATGTTGGCCTGGTGCAGCCACATCCGCTTCAGGCCGTGCGGATCGAGGTTCAGTTCGGCGGCGTGGTCCAGGATCATGTCCGAGACCATGGGCACCACCTCCTTGAAGACCTTTCGGCCCTGCTGGACGAACATCTTGTCGCTGAGGCCGTCGGACGAGATCGGCTCGCTTGCCCCGGTCGGCAGGGCGGCGCGGTTCAGGAAGCCGAAGTTGTTGCGGATATTGTTCGAGAAGCTGGTCTTCAGTTTCGTGCCGACGATGTCCCAGCCGCCCGGCCCGGCCTGATCCTCAGCTTCGATGATAACGGCGGTGGCCACGTCGCCGAAGATGAAGTGACTGTCGCGATCCTTGAAGTTCAGGTGGGCCGAGCAGATCTCCGGGTTGACCATCAGCACGGCCTTGACCGAGCCCGAGGCCACGAAGTCCGCCGCCGTCTTGATGCCGAAGGTGGCCGAGGAACAGGCCACGTTCATGTCGAAGGCGAAGCCTTCGATCCCCAGAGCCTGCTGCACCTCGATGGCCATGGCCGGATAGGGGCGCTGCATGTTGGACGCGGCGCAGATGACGGCGCCGATCTCGCTGACCGGCTTGCCCCAGGCCTTGATGGCGTCCTGGGCGGCCTTCACGGCCATCTCGGCCAGGATGGACAGTTCGTCGTCGCCGCGCGCGGCCAGGTGCGGCAGCATCCGCTCGGGGTCGATGATGCCCGACTTGTCCATGACAAAGCGCGCCTTGATGCCCGAGGCTTTCTCGATGAAGGCTTCCGAGGACGGCGTCTTCAGCTCCAGCTCGCCGGCGGCGATGGCTTCGGCGTTCTCAGCATTCCAGGCCTCGGCCCAGGCGTTGTAGGCGGCGACCAGTTCGGCGTTCGAGATCGACTGCTCCGGCGTAAACAGGCCGGTGGCGGAAATGACGGCTTTTTGCACTGTGTAGTTCCCTAACGCTCGGCGCGCGGCACCTCGCTGCGTGAGGGAACATCAGGTTCCCGGCGCTCGACAAGCCTATTATGTCGGCGCCTCGCGGCGAAGTTCGGGCACCCTGCGCACGGACGAGTCCGTTGCGATGACGAACGTCCTCAATAGGCCGGTGGAAGGCTCCGGTCGAGACTGGCCTTGACGCCGCGCCACCATCTGTTGACCCGGCCGCGCGGCGGGGCGGGCAAGGGATGATCACGGGCGGCGATCAGGGCCTCGACCAGGTCCTCGGCCTCGCACGGCCAGCCATCGGGCGTGACATAGACCGGATAGCCGATCAGGGCGGCGTGGATTACGCCCTGCAAGGAAGCGCGACGGGTGCGCCGCTCGAAGGTCAGCCGGTCGTCGGTCAGGCCCCAGCCCGCGTAGAAGGGCCGGCCATAGACGCTGACCGCCTTGCCGCGCATCAGGGCCTCGAACCCCGTCAGCGAGGTCAGGGTCGCCAGCCGGTCGCAGGCGTTCAGGCAGTCGATGATGTCGAGGTCGTCGGCCGAGGCGTCGACCCCCTCCATCGCCGCATAGTCCAGCAGGCCGGGGCGGTTGCCCGCCGTCACGTCCGGGTGGTTGCGATAGATGAGGAAGGCCTCGGGATGATCCGCCCGCGCCGCCTTCACCAGACCGGAGTTGGTCCGCAGGTCGGGCCCGCAGCCCATCATGATCGAGCGGTCGTTCTCGACCTGGCCCACGACCAGCAGGATCGGTCGGTCTTTCGGCCAGTGGGCGGGGACGCCCGCCCCCTTCAGATTGTATTTCGACAGGCCCGCATCGACCACGCGAGCGCGCAAGCGTTCGGCCCGCGCGGCCTGATCCGGCTCGGGTTCGCCCGCCTCGATCAGGCTTTCCAGTCGGCTGGGCCGGGTCGGATCGTAGTAGACGCCCTGATCGTCCAGGGCGACGGACAGGGCGCCGAAGAAGTCGGAGCCCAGACCCCGCGAGCGGATGAAGCCGTCCTCCATCCGCACGACCGGCCCTTCGAAGGCGTCGGCGGCGGCGCGAATCTGCGGTGTCTCCTTGCCGGCCCACCAGATCAGCTTGCCGCCCGTCGCCCGCGCATTGGCAACGGCGGCGGACGAACGCCAAAAATAGCGCACCCGGCCCTTGGGCGAGTTCAGCAGTCGGCGCACCGGCGGGCGCTTGGCCGGAGCAAAGCCGACGGCGGCCCAGTCGCCCGCCAGACGGTCGGCGCGGTCGCGCAGGGCGATCAGCCGCTCCAGCGCCTGCTCAGCCTCGCACCGTTGGCCCGTCACCGGATCGACATAGCGAGTATAGGCGATCAGGGCCGCCGCCGCGATCTGCTCCAGATCGCGCGCCGCGCCGCGCCGCCCGGTCGAAACCGCATCCGTGGTCAGGCCCCAGCCCGAATAGAAGGGGGCGCCGAAGCAGCGCACCGGCAGACCGCGCAGCAGGGCCTCGAACCCCAGGGCCGAGGTCACGACATAGACCGCATCCACCGCCGCCAGCAGGTCAGCGGGCCGCACGTCGGTGTCGATCAGGGTGACGCCGTTCAACTCGCCGGCCGGAATGCATCCCGACTTGCGCCCCGCCGCCACGGCCGGGTGGCGCTTGACGATCAACTGGGCGTCCGGCTCGTCCCGCCGCGCCGTCACCAGCATGTCCGAGAAGCTTTGTTCGCTGGCCAGCCCATAGCCGATGGAGGCGTCGCCGAAGGTCTGATCCACGATCAGCACCCGACGACCGGGCTTGAGCAGGGCCGGGTCCAGCGCCCCGCCCATATTGGTCTTGGACAGGCCGGAGGCCACGATACGGTCGATCAGATCGCGCGCGCGGGCCTTCATGGCGGCATCGCACCAGCCGGGCGCGGTCGCAATCAGGTGTTCCAGCCGACTGGGCCGGGTGGCGTCGTAATAGACGCCGATGTCGTCGACGATCAGGCTGAGGCTGGTCGCCCCGCTCTCGCCTATGCCGACCGAGCGCAGGAAGCCGTCCTCCAGCGCGATGTAGGGTTTGCCGTGCTTCTCCGCCCAGCGTCGTCCCGTCGCCGCCGTCGGCTTCATGCCCCACCCCAGCACGGCCTCGGTCTGCGCCCCCGGCAGGGCCGACAGGTCATAATCCGGCAGGAAGGCCGCCAGGAAGGGCACCTTCAGCACGCCGGGCGCGCAGACCCAGGCGCGGGCTTTCTGAGGCGTCGGAAGCGGTGCAGTCATGGAGTTGGTCTACGGTTTGTAGAGTTTGGGCGCCAGCCCGCGGTTGCCTTCTCCCCTTGCGGGAGAAGGTGGCCCGGCAGGGTCGGATGAGGGGTCTCTCGACACAAAAAGGGGTTGCGAGACTTTGACGTCGCGCAACCCCTCATCCGTCTCGCTCCGCGAGCCACCTTCTCCCACAAGGGGAGAAGGGTCAGAAATTAACCCGCGATCTGGCCGAAGTCGGCGACGCGGCCCATGACGGCGCGGACCTGACCCAGAAGCTTCAGGCGATTCTCCCGCTCCTCGGCCACGTCGGAGTTGACCATGACGCTGGTGAAGAAGGCGTCCACCGGGCCCCGCAGGGCGGCAAGCGCCGTCATGGCCGCGGCGAAGTCTTCGGTCTCCAGCGCGGCGTCCACGGCGGTCTCGGCGGCGGCGGCGGCGAAGGCCAGGGCGGTTTCTTCCGCCGGCTGGTTCGGCAGGCCGGTGGCGACGGCGCCCTCGGGCAGCGGGCCTTTCTTTTCCTCGGCCTTGAGGATGTTGGACGCGCGCTTGTAGCCGGCCAGCAGGTTGGCCCCGTCGTCCGTGGCGAGGAAGGCGGCCAGCGCCTCCACCCGACGCACGATCCGCACCAGATCGTCGTCGCCCAGAGCGAAGACGGCGGCCACGAGGTCGTGGCGCTGGCCCTGATCGCGCAGCAGGACGGTTAGGCGGTCGGCGAAGAATGGCACCAAAGTTCCCGTGAGCGCTTTCCAGCTCGAGAATGAAACCTCGAGTTGAGGGTCGAGATCGACCGCAAGCCATTCCTTTCCGGTAGGAAGGGGATCGACCGTAAGCCATGCTTTGGCAAAGCCTAGTCGCCACTTCTCCAAGTCGAATTCAACCGCCCTCACCCCTTCGCTTGCAGCCAGTTCATCGGCAAAACCGTATCCGCGGCCTAGGGCTGCGTCGCGAAGCAACTGTGTTTGTTCCTCTGACACCTTTTCGGTCAGCAAGAAGTTGGGCCTCTCCGCCATCTGACGGATCAAATTGGCCGCTGCACTCCAAACAAGCTGGTCAAGCGACAGTCTCTTTCCGGTCTCGAGAACGGAGCGAGTAAAGCCAAGCGTCGCACGGCGCAGGGCATAGGGATCCTTCGACCCCGTAGGCTTTTCGTCGATGGCGAAGAAGCCAACGAGAGTGTCCAGCTTATCGGCAAGAGCCACGGCGACCGTGACCGGGGCGGTCGGGACGCTGTCGCCCGGACCTTGCGGCTTGTAGTGGTCGCGCACGGCGTCGGCGACGGCGTCGGGGTAGCCGGCCAGACGGGCGTAGTAGCCGCCCATGATCCCCTGCAGTTCCGGGAACTCGCTGACCATGCCCGAGGCCAGATCAGCCTTGGACAGACGCGCGGCCTGTTCGGCCTGATCGGCGTCGGCGCCGACCAGAGGGGCGATCTCGCGGGCCAGAGCCGCAATGCGGTCGACGCGCTCGGCCAGGGTGCCCAGCTTGGCGTGGAAGGTGACGCCCTTCAGCTTGTCGTTCCAGGCGTCGAAACCGACCTTCTGGTCCTCTTCCCAGAAGAAGCGGGCGTCGTTCAGGCGGGCCGAGAGGACGCGGCTGTTGCCAGCGGCCAGAGCCTGACCGCCGTCGGTCGCCTCGACGTTAGCGACGACCAGGAAGTTGGGGGCGAGGCCGTCCTTGGCCGGGTCGCGGACGGCAAAATACTTCTGGTGCACCTTCATCGACAGGCGGACCACTTCGGGCGGCAGGGACAGGAACTGCGGGTCCATGTCGCCCAGGATCGGCGTCGGCCATTCGGCCAGACCGGCGACCTCGTCCAGCAGGCCGTCGTCATCGACCAGAGCCAGACCGCGCGCGGCGCAGGCGGCCTTGGCGGCTTCAAGGATGCGCAGCTTGCGGTCGGCCACGTCCAGCAGGACGTATTCCTTCTCGAGCTTGGCGCGATAGTCGGCGAAATCCTTGACCGCGAACGGCTTGCCCGAGCCGAGGAAGCGATGGCCCTCGGTCACGTCGCCCGAGTGGATCCCGTCGATCTCGAACGGGACCACCGCCCCGTCGAACAGGGCGATGATGCGCTTGATCGGGCGCACCCAGCGCAGGCTTCCCGTGCCCCAGCGCATCGACTTGGGCCAGGGGAAGCTGCGGATGATCTGGTCGACAGCCTCGGCGAAGACCTCGGTCGTCTGACGGCCCTTGCTGCTGATCTCGGCGAACCAGACGCCGTCGCGCTCGACCAGCTGGTCAGGCGTCAGGCCGGTCTTGCGCAGGAAGCCTTCCAGCGCCTGAGCGGGGGCCGAGGTCTTGGGTCCCTTGACCTCTTCGTTGCGGTCTTCGGCGGCGGTCGGCAGGCCGTCGATCACCAGGGTCAGGCGACGCGGACCGGCGAAGACGTTCAGCGCCTCCCAGGTCAGGCCGGCGGCCTTCAGACGGTCGGAGACCATGCGTTCCAGGTCGCGCGCGGCCCCCTGCTGCATACGGGCGGGGATTTCTTCGGAGAAGATTTCGAGGAGAAGCTGAGGCATTCGATTAAATTCCGTCATCCCCGGACAAGTCGCGGAGCGACGCCGATCCGGGGACCCAGACGGCGGAGTTCAAAGCGGAAAGAGCCGTGCGGAGCGCCGGCGCCTGGGTTCCGGGTTCGGCTGCGCCGCCCCGGAATGACGGCAGGGAGACAGTGCTCACGCCGTCGCCTTCTCGTGTTCGACTTGAGCGAGGGCGCAGGCTTTGCAGAGGTCGCGGATGCGGCCGATGTAGCTCTGGCGTTCGGCGACGGCGATGGCGCCGCGGGCGTCCATCAGGTTGAACAGGTGCGAGGCCTTCAGCACCTGGTCGTAGGCGGGCAGGACCAGAGGCTGGCCCTGCGGTCCCTTCAGCGTCAGGAAGTGGGCGGCTTCGCGCTCCATGTCCTCGAAGCGGCGCTTCAGCGCGGCGACGTCATAGCCATGGAAGTTGGCTTCGGACTGCTGGCGCTCGTTCTCCAGGAACACCTCGCCGTAGGTCAGGCCTTCCTTGTTGAACTTCAGGTCATAGACGTTGTCGACGCCCTGAACATACATGGCCAGACGCTCCAGCCCGTAGGTCAGCTCGCCCGAGACCACGTCGACCTCGATGCCGCCGACGCCCTGGAAATAGGTGAACTGCGTCACTTCCATGCCGTCGCACCAGACCTCCCAGCCCAGCCCCCAAGCGCCGACGGTCGGGTTTTCCCAGTCGTCCTCGACGAAGCGGATGTCGTGCAGCTTGGGGTCGATGCCGATGGCGGCCAGCGAGCCGAGGTACAGCTCCTGCAGGTTGTCCGGGTTCGGCTTCAGGATGACCTGATACTGATAATAGTGCTGCAGCCGGTTGGGGTTCTCGCCATAGCGGCCGTCGCCCGGACGACGCGACGGCTGGACATAGGCGGCCTTCCACGGCTTGGGACCGAGCGCGCGCAGCACCGTGGCGGGGTGCAGGGTCCCGGCGCCGACCTCGATGTCATAGGGCTGCAGAATGGCGCAGCCCTGGTCGCCCCAGTATTTGTGCAGGGTCAGGATCAGGTCCTGGAAGGATAGGGGTTCGGTCGTCACGACGGCTCGTTTTCGCAGCGCAAAATTTGAGCGCGGACCCTAGGGCGCGCGGGCCGGAAACTCAACCGGACGTGGGATGTCCCAACAGGCAAGGGCGCACCCACCAGCCGGGGCGTTGCAGCGCGGTCGCCGCCGCCTTCGCCGCCGCCGCGTCGTCGAACAGGCCAAAGACCGTCGCGCCCGAGCCGGACATCCGCGTCATACGACAGCCGGGCACGCTCTGCATGGCTGACAACGCCTCGCCTATGCCAGGCGTGACGCGCAGGGCGGGCGCTTCCAGATCATTGCGCTGCGCCGACAGCCAGTCGATCACGGCGACAGGCGACCAACCGCCCGGAGCATCAGGACAGTCGGCCCCGCCACCGGGCGCATCGTCATAGGCGCGGTATACCGCTCCCGTCGGCGACGGCAGGCCGGGGTTGAGCAGGACAGCATGCAGCGGCGGCAGGCGCGGCTCGTCGCGCAGGACGTCGCCCCGGCCCGTCGCCCAGGCCGTGCGGGCGCGCAGGCACATGGGTCCGTCCGCCCCGACCACGGCCGCCACGGCTTCGAGCGCCGCCTCGTCCAGATCGAGATCCAGCAGTTGCGCCGCCAGCCGGATGGCCGTTCCGGCATCGGCTGATCCGCCGCCCAGACCGGCCGCGATGGGAAGCTGCTTGTCCAGCGTCACGGCGACTGACGGGACGCCGATCCCGGCCGCCTCGCCCAGCGCCCTGAGCCCTCGCAGGATCAGGTTGTCGCCCTCCCCCGCCAGCGCGCCGCCGAACGGTCCGGTCACGGTCAGAGACAGGGCGTCCGCGCGGATCACGGTCACGCGGTCGCCCACGTCGGCGAAGGCGACCAGACTCGCCAACGGATGATAGCCATCGGCCACCACCGGCCCGACGTGCAAAAAGAGGTTGATCTTGGCCGGCGCGAGGCCGCTCAGCATCACCTGGTCAGTCCGCAGCGCCGGCGCCAGTGTCATCGGTCGGCGCCTGGCCCAGTTTGTCTCGCAGCTTGGCCTCGACCTCGGCCTTGCGCTCGGCCTCGACGTCCAGCGTCAGGACGCGGTTCCACTGGAAGCCCGCCTCGCGCTGACGGCCCACGGCCCAGTAGGCGTCGCCCAGATGGTCGTTGATCTCGGCGTTGGCCGGCTCCTTGGCCACGGCCTGCTCCAGGGTCTCGACGGCGACGTCGAACTGACCCCGGCGATACTGGGCCCAGCCCAGGGAGTCCTGGATATTGCCGTCCGACGGATCGGCGGCGAAGGCGCGGGCGATCATTTCGGCCCCCTGCTCCACCCGGGTTCCGCTGTCGACCCACAGATAGCCGAGATAATTCAGCACCGTCGGATTGTTGGGTTGCTTCTGCAGGGCGGCCCACAGCTCGGCCTCGGCCTCGGGCTTGCGGTCCAGCGCCTCGTAGGCGGCGCCGCGCAGGAAATTGACCTCGAAGCCCTGGTCGGCGGTGGCCAGCAGCGGACCGTTCAGCACCGTCACCGCCTCTTGGAACCGGCTCATCTGCACCAGTTGCCCCGCCAGCAGATAGGCGATGCTGGCCTCGTTCGGGCGCGCCTCGACGGCGCGGTTCAGTTCGGCGAGGGCCTGCTCCGCCTGCCCGTCCTTCTCGAAACTCAGCGCGCTCTGAACGCGGGCGGCGGCGTAGAGCTCGATGTCCTGACGACCGACCTGGGCCAGAGCGGCGCGGGCCGCCGGCTCCAGTTCCGCCTGCTGTAAGGTCTGTCCGATCAGGAAACGGTTCTCGTCCGTGGGATCGAGGTTCAGGGCCAGACGCAGATACACCACGCCGAACTCCAGCGCGCGCTGGGCGATGGCCTGGTCGGCGGCGGTCTTCAGCGCCAGCGCCGCGCCCTGACGCCAGGTCGGCGCGGCCGGCGGTCGCCCCTTGGCCAGCACGCGGGCCCGCGCCGACATCGTGGCGCGATCGGTCGCCCCTGCGGCGACGGCGGCATCATACTGGACCAGGGCTTCGTCGCGCTTGCGGCGGCGCTCCAGGAATTCGCCATAGGGCAGGCGGAACAGGCGCGAGGCCAGGGCGTGGCTGGTCAGATCGCGCCATTCGGCGTCGGCTTCATCATAACGACGACGCAGTTCGAGAAGCCGGGCGCGATTGGCGCGCGCCACCAGGGTGCTGACCGGATCCAGGCCCGCCGGAGGCGCAGCCAAGGCGCGTTCCCAGTCGCCGGCCGCCGCCGCAATCCATGGGTGAAGATAGAGGCCCGCGCGATCATGCGGCGGACCGATCGGAGCGGTCTTCAGCAGAGCGTCCGCCCGGCGCGCATCGCCATGAACAAAGGTCTGCACCGCCGCGACCAGGCGACCGGCCTGGACGATGACCGGCGTGACCTCCTCGCCTTCCGGCGCGATGCGGGCGGCGACGTCGAGGTCGCCCGCCAGCAGCGAGGCGGTGAAAGCCTGTTCGCGCACGCGCGGCTGCTCGGGGGTCAGAGCCTCGACCCGCGCCAGATAGTCGGCGCCCGTTTCGCTCTCGCCACTGGTCAGCGCGTTGCGGCCTGCGAGGTAGTAGCCGTAGGCGCTGCCGCCCTCGGCGTCGGTCGGGATCGGGGCCCAGACCGCAGGAATGGGCGGAGCCTCCGGCGTTGTCGGCGCCTCGGCGATAATGACCTCGGGATCCTGACCTTCGGTATCCGGCGTCGCGGGATCGGCCTCGGGCGACGGCTCAGCCTCGACCCCAGGTTCGACCTGAACGGGGGCGGCGTCGGCGGGCGGCGTCTCTTGCGCCAGTGACGGCGTGGCCAGACCCAACGCGATCAGCGAGGCGGCGGCGAACAGGGCGGAGCGACGGAAGGGGAAGCGCATGGGCGGACCCTTCACGCTTTCCCCTCCGCCCGCAAGAGGCTGAAACCCCTCAGGCTTACATGTTCGGGTAGTTGGGGCCGCCGCCGCCCTCCGGCGTGGTCCAGACGATGTTCTGCGACGGGTCCTTGATGTCGCAGGTTTTGCAGTGGACGCAGTTCTGGGCGTTGATCTGGAAGCGCGGGTTCTGGCCCTGCTCGTCGGTCAGCACCTCATAGACGCCAGCCGGGCAATAGAGCCGGGCCGGTTCGCCGTACCTGGGCAGGTTGACCATAATGGGCACCGACGGGTCCAGCAGCTTCAGGTGGGCCGGCTGCTCCTCGGCGTGGTTGGTGTTCGAGATGAAGACGCTGGACAGCTTGTCGAACGACAGCTTGCCGTCCGGCTTGGGATAGGTGATCGGCTTGAAGTCCTTGGCCAGACCGGTCGAGGCGGCGTCCGTCTTGGTGTGCTTCATCGTGCCGAAGAAGGAGAAGCCGCCGGTCAGGTGGTTGACCCACATGTCGAACATGGAAACCGCGCCGCCCATCATGGTGCCGAGCTTTGAAAGCATGGGCTTGGCGTTACGGACGACCTTCAGTTCCTTGTAGACCCACGACGCCTTGTAGGCCTCCTCGTAGGCCTCCAGCACGTCGCCCTCGCGGCCCGCGACCACGGCCTCATAGGCAGCGTCGGCGGCCAGCATGCCGGTCTTCATGGCGTTGTGGCTGCCCTTGATGCGCGGCACGTTCACAAATCCGGCCGAGCAGCCGATCAGGGCGCCGCCGGGGAAGGCCAGCTTGGGCACCGACTGGAAGCCGCCCTCGGTGATGGCGCGAGCGCCGTAGGAGATGCGCGTGCCGCCCTCCAGATGCTCGGCGATGGCCGGGTGGTGCTTGAACTGCTGGAACTCGTCGAACGGCGACAGATAGGGGTTCTGATAGTTCAGGTGCACGACGAAGCCGACCGACACATAGCGGTCGCCGAAGTGATAGAGGAAGGACCCGCCGCCGGTCTTGTCGTCCAGCGGCCAGCCGGTCGTGTGCTGGACCAGGCCGGGCTGGTGTTTCTCGGCCGGGATCTGCCACAGCTCCTTCAGGCCGATGCCGAACTTCTGCGGGTCCGAGTGAGCGGTCAGGTCGTGGCGGGCCATGATGGTCTTGGCCAGAGAACCGCGCACGCCCTCGGCGATGAAGACATATTTGCCGTGCAGTTCCAGGCCCGGCTGGAATTCGCCCGTCGGCCTGCCCTCGCGGTCGATGCCGAAGACGCCGGCGACCACGCCCTTCACCCGGCCGGAAGGTTCGTCCCAGACGACATGGCTGGCGGCCATGCCGGGATAGACCTCGACGCCCAGGGCCTCGGCCTGCTCGGCCAGCCAGCGCGCGACATTGCCCAGGGAGGCGATGTAGCAGCCGTGGTTATGCATGAAGGGCGGCATGGCGAACATCGGCAGCGAGGCCTGCCCGGCCGGACCCAGCACCAGGAACTTGTCCGTCTTGACCGGAGTCTCCAGCGGCGCGCCGCGTTCCTTCCAGTCAGGAAACAGCTCGTTCAGCGCCTTGGGATCAATCACGGCGCCCGACAGAATGTGGCCGCCGATCTCGGCCGACTTCTCCAGAACGGCGACGGAAATCTCTTTCCCGTCCTTCTCGGCGCGCTGCTTCAGGCGGATGGCGGCGGACAGGCCGGCGGGACCGCCGCCGACGATGACGACATCGTATTCCATGACCTCGCGCTCGACGCCGGCCAGGGCCTCCAGCGGCGGCAGCTTGTCGATGACGGCTTCCTGCCAGGCGTTGATCGCGCCGCCTTCGATCGCTTGCTCTGCCATCTTCCCCTGAATCCTCGTTGTCGTCGTGGTTATCTGTCTTATCGTGAGGTGACGCAGCGGCGGTCAAGGCTTATCCCTGTCACGGAATGACGCCCCAGCCCCTCGACGCCGCCGCAACCGAAGCCCTGCTCGCCTTCTGGCGCGATGCAGGCGTGGACGCCTGCTATCTGGACGCTCCGGTCGACCGGACGGTCTTCGTCGCGCCGCCCCCGGCCCAGATGGTGCAGAAGGCCTCGGCCAAGGTCACGGCCCTTCACGGCGGGATGTCGGGCGCAGAGGCGGTCGACGACGCTCGTCGCCTCGCAGCCGCCGCCTCGTCGATGGATGAGTTGGCCGAGGCGATCGCCGCCTTCGGCGGCTGCCCGTTGCGGGCCATGGGAGCCAAACAGGCGGTATTCGCGCGGGGCAATCCCAAGGGGTCGGTTCTGCTGGTCGGCGAAGCGCCGGGCGAGACCGAAGATCTGCGCGGCGAGCCCTTCGTCGGTCAGGCCGGGCAACTGACCGACCGGATGCTGGCGGCGGCGGGACTGGCCGATCAGGTCTTCATGACCAACACCGTCTTCTGGAAGCCGCCCGGCAATCGTCTGCCGACACCTCAGGAGCAGGCCGCCTGCGCCCCCTTCCTGGAGCGCGCCTTCGCCCTGATGCAGCCCAAAGCGGTGCTTCTGGTCGGCGCAGCGGCGGCGAAGGCGATCTTGAATACGGACGAAGGTCTGATGAAAATTCGCGGCCAATGGCGCGAATGGCGGCTGTCGGAGGGGGGCGTGTCCGCGCCTGTGATTGCGACCCTGCATCCCGCCTTCCTGCTGCGCCAGCCCCAGGCCAAGCGGGTCGTGTGGGCCGATTTACTGGATCTCGCCGCGCATCTGGATACGGCCCAGGTTGAGCCGAACGCCTGACTCGGGCATGTTGGTCTGCTGACGACCAGTCCACAGAGCGCTGACAATCCCGAGTCGAGACGGGAGCGGCGCCGACGAAGGGGGCCGCCGCGTATGTACCTTTTCCGCCGCGCGTCCTTCGCGCCCCTGCTCGCTGCTGTGCTCTGCGCGACGATTGCGCCTGCCGCCCTGGCGGCTGATGACGGCGGGGTCGCCTATACGGCGAACGACTCTGACAGAACCCCGACGGCGCTGAGCAGTTCCGACCGGCTCAGCTACACCACCGCTTTCGACGCCCTCCGGCGCGGCGATCTGGAGCTGGCCCGCAGCGCCGCTCGGCAGGCCCAGGATCGGATCCTTCTCGGTCAGGTCGAGTTCGAGCGACTGTTCCACCCAACGCACGTCGCCACCTATGACGAACTGGCGGCCTGGCTGGAGACCTATTCCGACCTGCCCATGGCCCAGCGGGTCTATACGCTCGCGATGCGCCGCCTCCCGGACGGCGCCGCCGAGCCGAAACGTCCCGGAAATCTGCTGGAGCGCACCTGGGCCAGCGTCACCGGCGCAGGCGACGGCGGCGTGACCGATCCCGCCAAGGCCGCGCGCGTGGCCCTGAACAATGATGACCTGGCGGGCGCCTATCGCACCGGCGCCGAGATGGGCGACTGGTGGAGCGCCGGTTTGGCCGCCTGGCGTCTGAACGAATTCTCCGACGCCTATCGCGCCTTCGAGCGCGTGGCCCAGGACCCGACCGAAGACCCCTGGGTCCGCGCCGGCGCCGCCTTCTGGACCGCCCGCGCCGCCGGCCGGTCGGGTCGCCAGGACAAGGTGGTCGAAAACCTGCGCCTCGCCGCACGATGGCCCGCGACCTTCTATGGTCAGGTCGCCCTGCGTCAGTTGGGCGAAGAGCCGGTGATCGAGAACATGGGACCGCGCGCCTATGGGACGACGCTGCAACGCGCCAGCCTGTCGCCCGAGCCGACGGGCGTGGACGCACGTGAACTGAACGCCTTCATCCGATCCGACGAAACCGCGCGCCGCACCGTCGCCCTCTATGAAGTCGGCCGCCGCAACGAGGCCGAGGAATCCGCCCGAACCGGCATGCGCAGCGCCGACGGCGACGCCGCCCGCCGCCTGTGGGCGGGCCTTTATCGCACCGTAGCGCCGAACCGCGCGGCCCAGGCCGAGGCCAGCCGCATCGACGCCACCCGCTATCCCATGCCCATGCTGGAGCCCGAGGGCGGCTTCACGATCGAGAAGGCGCTGGTCTATGCGATCGCGCGCAAGGAAACCGACTTCAACCCCAGCGCCCGTTCGGGGGCCGGCGCCTATGGCATGATGCAGGTCATGCCGGCGACCGCCGCCTATATGACCGGGGATCAGGGCTATGTCCGCAACCCCGAGCGGCTGTTGTCGGCGTCGACCAACATGAAGCTGGGTCAGGACTACGTGAACCGTCTGTTCCAGATCGAGTCCTTCCAGGGCGACATCCTGAAGGCCGTGGCCTCCTATAACGCCGGTCCCGGGCCGATGCTGGCGGCGATCCGTAAACTGGGGCCGGACGCCGATCCGCTGTTGCTGATCGAAACCATCGACGTGCCGCAGGCCCGCGACTACGTCGAAAAGGTCGTCGCCGCCTACTGGATCTATCAGCGCATGATGGGCGCGCCTTTGAATACGCTGGACGCCGTGGCGTCCGGGGCCAAGGCCGTGCCGATCAGGCTGGATTACGTCGCGCCGCCATCAGCCCCCATGCAGGTGGCCGAGGCCGCTGCGGTGGCCGGGACGCGCTAGTCCTCGTCAGACCACGCTGGACAGCAGCATGGCCCAGACGAAGGCGAAGGCCAGACCTGCGAGGAAATAGCCCCGCGCCGTCTTGGCCCAGTCCGTGTTTCTGCTGATCGTCCGCATCGCCCATCCCCCACGGCTCCCCGCCGTGAGGACACAATGAACGTCACTCGTTAATCGCCGGTTTTCCGCTTCGGTTAAGCGGCATTAGCCAGTGCCTGATCGCCCCAGGCGATGAAGTCGGGTTGGGCCAGCAGGGCCTCGACATAGGCGCCGGCCACGCCGTCCACGTCGCCATGCGCCGCCAGATCGATCTGGAAATGCCGGAAGCGCGCCGCCACAGGGGTGAAGAAGGCGTCGGCGATCGACCACTCGCCGTAAAGATAGTCGCCGCCTGCGCCAAAACGGGTGCGCGCCTCCCGGAAGATCTGCACCAGACGACGAATGTCGGCGGCGGTGTCTGCGCCCGTCGGCGGGGCGCTGCGGTCGGGGCCGACCATGGCGTGATCCGGCGCCATGGCGCACTCGTTACGCAGCGCCATGAAGCCGGAATGCATCTCGCAGACCGCGGAACGGGCGTGCCAGCGCGCGTGAGCGTCCACCGGCCAGAGGCGAGCCTCGGGATAGCGTTCCGCGCACCAGACCGAAATGGCCAGGCTGTCCCAGATGGTCTCACCATCAACCTTCAGCACAGGCACCCGACCGGCGGGAGAGTGGCGGGCGATCTGTTCGGCCGTATCGGGCCGGTTCAGGCGCACCACCGTCTCGGTGAAGTCCGCGCCGCAGCGCTTAAGCACCAGCCAGGGTCGCAACGACCAGGTGGAGTAGAGCTTGTCGCCGATCACCAGTTCCATGGTCGTTGCTCCTGTTGGACTATCCCCCCATCAATGGCTGGAGGACAGCTTCAGCACAACCAGGCCCGACACGATCAGGACCACCCCGCCGATGCGCATCGGCGTCAGGGCCTCGCCCAGCACCACGACCCCGACGATGAAGGCGCCGACCGCGCCGATCCCGGTCCAGATGGCGTAGGCCGTGCCCAGCGGCAGGGTCTTCATCGCCATCGACAGCAAACCGAAGCTGAGAATCATGAAGGCGATCATCCCGACCGTCGGCCAAGGCTTGCTGAAGCCGTCGGAAGCCTTCAGCAGGAAGGCCCAGACGACCTCGAGCACGCCGGCGAGAAGAAGGAAAATCCAGGCCATGACAGTCTCCCTTGCATGGCGAGCCGGGTCGTCCCGGCGGTCATGCCCAATGAAGGGAGAGGTCGTCCTCTGAAGCTCCTATCTGGGACAAGCGGATGCGAAGTCAATGGCGAACCTTGACTCGCAGGCCGTCGCGAACGACACGACCGATCCATGATCACGCGCTATACCCGCCCCGAAGCCGTCGCCATCTGGTCGCAAGAGACCAAATACAGGATCTGGTTCGAGATCGAGGCCCACGCCGCCACCAAGATGGCCGAGTTGGGCGTGATCCCGAAGGAATCGGCCGAGGCTATCTGGGCCAAGGGCAAGGACGTCGTGTTCGATGCCGACCGCATCGACGAGATCGAGCGCACCACCAAGCACGACGTCATCGCCTTCCTGACCCACGTGTCGGAAATCGTCGGCGAGGAAGCCCGCTTCCTGCACCAGGGCATGACCTCCTCGGACGTGCTGGACACCTGTTTCGCAGTGCAGCTGGCCCGCTCGACCGACCTGCTGCTGGGCGGCGTCGACCGCGTCCTGGCCGCACTGGAAGTCCGCGCCAAGGAACACAAATACACCCCGACTGTGGGTCGCTCGCACGGCATCCACGCCGAGCCCGTGACCTTCGGCCTGAAGCTGGCCGGCTATCACGCCGAGTTCCAGCGCGCCAAGCGCCGCCTTATCACCGCCCGGGAAGAGATCGCCACCTGCGCCATCTCGGGCGCCGTCGGCACCTTCGCCAATGTTGATCCGGCGGTTGAGCAATACGTCGCCGACCAGATGGGTCTGGCCGTCGAGCCGGTCTCGACCCAGGTCATCCCGCGCGACCGCCACGCCGCCTACTTCGCCGCCCTGGGCGTCGTCGCCTCGTCGATCGAGCGCCTGGCCGTGGAAATCCGTCACCTGCAGCGCACCGAAGTCCTCGAAGCCGAGGAGTTCTTCGACAAGGGCCAGAAGGGCTCGTCGGCCATGCCGCACAAGCGCAACCCGATCCTGACCGAGAACCTGACCGGCCTGGCCCGTCTGGTGCGTTCGGCCGTGACCCCGGCGATGGAGAACGTCGCCCTGTGGCACGAGCGGGACATCAGCCACTCCTCGGTCGAGCGCGGCATCGGCCCCGACGCCACGGTCCACCTCGACTTCGCCCTGCACCGTATGGCGGGCGTGATCGAGCGCCTGAACGTCTATCCCGAGAACATGCAGAAGAACATCGACCGCCTGGGCGGTCTGGTGCACTCGCAACGGGTCATGCTGGCCCTGACCCAGGCCGGCGTGTCGCGCGAAGACGCCTATGCCGCGGTCCAGGAGAACGCCATGAAGGTCTGGCGCGGCGAAGGCGCCTTCCTCGACTTCCTCAAGGCCGACGCCCGCGTCACCCTGCCCACAGACCAGTTGGAAGCTCTCTTCGACCTCGGCTACCACACCAAGAACGTCGACGTGGTGTTCAAGCGCGTCTTCGGAAGCTGACGTCATGACCGCGCGCGCCATCCGCCTGACCCCTCGGCTTGGCCGCGGGGTCAATCCGCCGGTCAAGTGAGCGACCCCAAGTCCGCCTTTCTTCCCATCGTCGACGACCATACGCGCGTGCTCGTCCTCGGCAGCCTGCCGGGCGACGCCTCGCTGAAGGCGGCGCAGTATTATGCGCACCCGCGAAACGCCTTCTGGCCTCTGATCGGCGGCGTGTTGGAGGAAGACCTCGGCGCCCTGCCCTATGAGACGCGCCTGAACCGCCTCAAGGACCGTCGGGTGGGTCTGTGGGACGTGATCGCATCCGCAGAGCGATCCGGCAGCCTGGACGCCGCCATCCGGTCGCCGGAAGCCGCCGATCTGCGAGGACTGACGTCGCGCCTGACAAGCCTGCGCGCCGTGGCCTTCAACGGCGGACTGGCGGCCAGAATGGGTCGCAGGATCCTCGCCGGACTGGACAACGTCGCCCTGATCGACCTGCCCTCCTCGAGCCCGGCGCATGCACGACCGCTGGAGGAAAAACGCCAGACCTGGTCCGTTCTGGCGCCCTATCTGGAGCGGAAGCCGATCACGGGTCGCGCCGGATAATTTGAAGCAGGACGCATCCTTTTGGCGGGCTCACCCGTAGTTCTCCCCGACGCCGCCCCCCCCCCAACCGAGCGGACGTCGATGGAGAGACGCCATGAAAATCACCCGAACCGCCACCCTCGCCACCGCATCCGTCGCCGCCCTGCTGGCCCTGGCCGCATGCGGCAACAACGACAACAAGGTCGAGACGGCCCCGGCCGAGGCCACGCCTGCCGAGACGACCGCCATGACTCCGGTCACCACCGACCCCATGGTCGGCGGCGTGGCCATGAGCCCGGCGGACAACATCGTCACCAACGCCTCCAAGGCGCCCAACCTTACGACCCTGGTCGCCGCGGTTCAGGCCGCCGGTCTGGCCACCACCCTGCAAGGCGCGGGTCCGTTCACCGTCTTCGCGCCCGACAATGCGGCCTTCGAGAAAATTCCCGCCGCGACGCGTGAAGGCCTGATGCAGCCGGCCCAGAAGGCCGACCTGACCAAGATCCTGACCTATCACGTCGTACCGGGTCGCCTGACGGCGGCGGATATCGCGGCCGAGGCCCAGAAGAACGGCGGCACGGCGACGCTGACCACGGTCCAGGGCGAGAAGCTGACGATCAAGGACGCCGGCGGCGGCAAGTGGACCATCACTGACGCCAAGGGCGGCACCTCGACCATCACCCAGGCCGACGTCGGCCAGTCGAACGGCGTGGTGCACGTCGTCGACACGGTGCTGATGCCCAAGTAACTTCGCCGCAAACGAAGAAGGGCCGCGACCATGCCGGTCGCGGCCCTTCTTTCGTCCGGAATGAACCGGGACCTATTCGCCGGCGCGGATCTGTTCGCGCGCGATTGAGGCCAGTTCGTCCATCTTGGAGCGCAGTTCGCCCTCCGAGACCGTCATGCCCGAGGCCTTGAAGTCGCCGGCGACCTTGCGGAAGACGTCTTCCTCGCCCGGTTGCTCGAAGTCGGCGCGGACCACGGCGGCGGCGTACTGTTCGGCGCTTTCGGCCGACAATTCCATTTTCTCGGCCGCCCACAGACCCAGCATCTTGTTACGACGCGCGATGGCCTTGAACTCTTGTTCCTGATCGAGGGCGTACTTGGACTCGTAGCCCTTTTCCCGATCGTCAAAGGTCGTCATTCGCGTAGTCACTCCAGTGGCGGACGGAATTGGGGTCCGCATCGCCGTCTATACCCCCCTTCCAGACGAACGCAACCAGACTCGCGGTCGCGCCCCTGACGCTAGGTTACAGGAGGATATTTGTGTCACAGACGGCCTTCGGCTAAAGGGCGTTCGATCTTATATGCACGTCGTCGATTCAGGATCGCGCCGCCCCGACCCCTAGGGCCGCGCGTTTTTCGTTTTGAGGCAGTCTGTTTTCTTCCCTTTCGGGACTCGACCATGAATTCCAAGCGCAAGAAGCTCTACGAGGGCAAGGCCAAGATCCTTTACGAAGGACCCGAGCCCGGCACGCTGATCCAGTATTTCAAGGACGACGCGACGGCCTTCAACGCCCAGAAAAAGGCGACGCTGGAAGGCAAGGGCGTCATCAACAACCGCATCAGCGAGTTCGTCATGTCGCGCCTGAACGGCATCGGCGTGACCAATCACTTCATCAAGCGCCTGAACCTGCGCGAGCAACTGATCCGTGAAGTCGAGATCATTCCGCTGGAAGTGGTCTGCCGCAACGTCGTCGCCGGTTCTCTGGCGACACGCCTGGGCCAGGAAGAGGGCACCGCCCTGCCCCGTTCGATCATCGAATTCTACTACAAGAAAGATGAGTTGAACGACCCGATGGTGACGGAAGAGCACATCACGGCGTTCAACTGGGCCACGACCCAGGAACTGGACGACATCCTGGCCATGACCGTCCGCGTCAACGACTACCTGTGCGGCATGTTCGGCGCCGTCGGCATCACCCTGGTGGACTTCAAGATCGAGTTCGGCCGCGTGTGGGAAAACGACTTCGCCCGCGTCATCCTGGCCGACGAGATCAGCCCGGACTCCTGCCGCCTGTGGGACACCGCCACCGGCGAGAAGCTGGACAAGGACCGCTTCCGTCGCGACATGGGCGACGTGATCGAAAGCTACACCGAGGTGGCTCGCCGCCTCGGCATCATGAAGGACATGCCGACCGTGATCCAAGGGGGACTGCACTAATGGCCAAGGTTAAGGTTCACGTCTTCCTCAAACCCGGCGTTCTGGACGTGCAGGGCAAGGCCGTCGAAGGCGCGCTGCAGGGTCTGGGCTGGGCCGGCGTCGCCAACGCCCGCGTCGGCAAGCTGATCGAGTTCGACCTTGATGACAGCCTGTCCGACAAGGAAGCCGAGGTGAAGCGCATGTGCGACACCCTGCTGGCCAATACGGTGATCGAAAGCTACCGGATCGAAGTCGCCTGATAGCGAAAGTCACACGGTCAGGGCCGCCCTCCGGGGCGGCCTTTTTCATTTTTGCTCGCACAGATAATCCCGGCTGAGCGGGACCGCCGTCTGCTTCTTCGTCAACTGCAACTGGAAGACCATGTGGCCCAGTTCGCGGAAGGCCACCTCGCTGGCGGCGAGATAGAATTCCCACATCCGGCAGAAGCGCTCGTCATACAGGGCCTGCGCCTCGTCGCGGCGGGCGAGGAAACGCTGACGCCAGACCCTGAGCGTCTCGGCGTAATGCAGACGCAGCACCTCAATATCCGTGACCCACAGGCCGGAACGTTCGATGGCGGGCAGGACCTCGGACAGGGCCGGAATATAGCCGCCGGGGAAAATGTATTTGCGGATGAAGGGCTGGGTCCGGCTGGGAGGCGTCTTGCGGCCAATCGAGTGGACCACAGCCACCCCGTCATCATCCAGAAGCCGGGCTATGCCGTCGAAATACTCCTGGTAGTTGGGCGCCCCCACGTGCTCGAACATCCCGACCGAGATGATGCGGTCGAAGGTCTGGTTGAGGTCGCGATAGTCCTGCAGCCGGAACTCGGCCCGGTCGGCCAGGCCGCGCTTCATCGCCCGTTCGTTGGCCGTTCGGTGCTGCTCGGTCGACAGTGTGACGCCGGTGACCCGTGCCCCCCGCTCGGCCATCGACAGGCCCAGGCCGCCCCAGCCGCAGCCGATATCAAGAGCGGTCTGGCCGGGCGTCAGCAGCAGTTTGTCGATCAACCGCCGCTTCTTGGTGACCTGGGCCTGTTCCAGGGTGGTGTCCGGCGTCTCGAAGAAGGCGCAGGAGTATTGCAGGTCCTCGTCGAGAAACAGGCGATAGAAGTCGACCGTCAGGTCGTAGTGATGGTGGACGTTGCTGCGGGCGCGCCACCGGTCGTTGGCCTGCTCCGCGCCGCGTCTGAGACGTTGCAGCAGGGTCAGTTTCCCGCCGCGCGGCTTCAACGCCAGTTGCGAGGTCGTCAGTTGCAGGAAGTCGAAGATATCGCCGCCCTCGATCTGGAAGCGGCCGTCCATGAAGGCTTCGCCCAGCGCCAGTTCGGGATTGGCGGCGATGGCGACCGCGGTTCGCATGTCGGAAATCGCCGCCGTCAGTTCGGGCCTGCCCGCGCCCGCCGTCAGTTCGCGCCCATCCGGCAGACGAACCCGGATCGCGCGTGTCAGGAAGGTCCGGTCGAGAAGGGATTGCAGCATCCGACTCTCCGCGCTTTGAACCTCGATCAAGCTTGGCTAGGAACAGACTGTCGCAGCGCAACGGTGTCGAAGCCAGACCGTTCCGTTCGCGACCCAAGAACACCGGAGCCCGCCCATGACCTTCACCCTGACCTCCGCCGATTTCCGCGATGGCGACACCCTGCCCGACGCCCAGGTGAAGGCGCTGGGCAACACCGCGCCTCAGCTGTCCTGGTCTGGCGCGCCTGAGGGCACGAAAAGCTTCGCCATCACCTGCTATGATCCCGACGCCCCGACCGGCTCGGGCTTCTGGCACTGGACCGTGGCCAATATTCCGGCCGACGTGACCACCCTCGCCGCCGGCGCCGCCCTGCCTGCGGGCGCGATCGAGGGCCGCACTGACTTCGGCGCGCCCGGTTACGGCGGCGCCGCTCCGCCTGCCGGCCACGGCCCGCACCGGTACATCTTCACCGTCTTCGCCGTGGATACGGACCGGCTGGACCTCACGGCCGACAACTCCGGCGCCGTGTTCGGCTTCAACCTGCATTTCCACACCTTGGCGCGAGCCTCGATCACCGCCACCTACGAGAACACGGGCGAGTGAGCACGGCGACCCTGGATCACGACCAAAGGCTGGCGGCGGTCCCCGACCTGTTCCGCCGTCTCATGGACCGGCCGCTCGAGTCTCTGACTCGCGCGCGCCTGCCTGCCGACGGCGCCGTCTATGTCTTCTACCACGACGATGAGCCCATCCATGTCGGCAGCCCTCCGCATCTGGAGGAACGCCGGATGCTGGCCCCATCGCTGCGGCTCTCGTTGGCCGCCAAGGTGAAGCATCCCATCGGGGGCGGCGCGCCCCAGGTCAGCGTCAGCGAGCCCGGCCGAAAGCCTGGCCGCACCCGGCCCATCAAGGCCCGCTGGCTGCAGTTGGCGGACGACCAGGATCGCCTGCTGCTCGAGCTCTACGCCGCCCAGACCCTGGGTCTTTCCGTCTCGCACCCTCGGGTTCAGGCCGAACTGTCCCACGCGTAATCGCGTGGGCGCGCAAAGAGTGATGGCCGAGTCGGTCGGCCAAGGTTGAAGCCCGCCGCGGAGACCCTATTTTGCGACGCAGCGTAAAGTTTGCTGCATTGCGATAGTTCATGCCTTCCACCGACACCGCCCCCTGTATCGACGACCGCGTCTGCGCGTCGTCGCCCGCGATGGAGGCGGTCGCCGCGCCCGGCAAGGTGGCGCTGGTGCTGCTCGCCCTGGCGATGGGCGGCTTCGCGATCGGCGTCACCGAGTTCGCCGCCATGAGCGTCCTGCCTGACTTCGCCGCAGGCCTGGGCGTCGATGAACCGACCGCCGGTCATGTCATCAGCGCCTACGCCGCCGGCGTGGTGGTCGGCGCGCCGATCCTTGCGGTGCTGGGCGCGCGCTTGCCACGCTGGCTGCTGCTGATCGGCTTCATGGCGCTGTTCGCCGTCGGCAATGCCTTGAGCGCCATCGCCCCCACCTACGAATGGATGCTGGTCTTCAGATTCCTGAGCGGCATTCCGCACGGGGCCTATTTCGGCGTGGCGGCGCTTGTCGCGGCGTCCCTGGTGCCGTTGCGGCTTCGCACCCGCGCTGTGTCCACCATCCTGATGGGTCTGACCGTCGCCACCGTGATCGGCGTGCCGGTCGCGACCGCCGTCAGCCATGAGTTCGGCTGGCGCTGGACCTTCGCCATTGTCAGCGTCCTGGCGGTGATCACCATGGCCCTGGTTGCCTTGTTCGCGCCGCGCGACCCGGCCCACGCCGACGCCAGCCCCATGCGCGAACTGGGCGCCCTGAAGCGCGGGCAGGTCTGGCTGACGCTGGGCGTCGGCGCCATTGGCTTCGGCGGCATGTTCGCGGTCTACGCCTACCTGGCCTCGACCCTGACCGCCGTGACCGGTGTCGGCGCCGAGGTCCTGCCCTGGGTCTTCGCCATGTTCGGTCTGGGCATGCTCAGCGGAAACCTGCTGGGAGCCTGGGCCGCTGACCGCTACGGCATGAAGGCGGCGGGTGGCCTGCTGTTGTGGAGCGCCGCCGCACTGGCCCTTTATCCCATCGCCGCGCCGCATCTTTGGGCCATGCTGATCGTCGTCTTCCTGATCGGCGGGGGCGGCGGCCTGGGCTCGATCCTGCAAACCCGCCTGATGGACGTGGCCGGGGACGCACAGACGCTGGCCGCCGCCCTGAACCATTCCGCCTTCAACACCGCCAACGCCATCGGCCCCCTGCTGGGCGGCATGGCCGTGGCCGCCGGCTGGGGCTGGACCTCGACCGGCTGGGTCGGCGTTACGCTGTCGCTGGGCGGATTCGCGGTCTGGGTCGTCGCCTGGCTGACCGGACGCAAGACCGCATAACGCGACGCCTGACATTCGTCCCGAAGGGTGCTAGGAGGCCCGCCCATGAGCGCAGCCGTCATCGTCTTCCCCGGTTCCAACTGCGACCGCGATTGCAAGGTCGCCGTCGAACGTTCCACTGGCGAACAGGTCCAGATGGTCTGGCACGCCGAGACCGAGCTGCCGAAAGGCCTCGATCTGATCGTCCTGCCGGGCGGCTTCTCCTACGGCGACTACCTGCGCTGCGGCGCGATGGCGGCCCAGGCCCCGATCATGCAGGCGGTCAAGAAGGCGGCCGACGACGGCGTCGCCGTTCTGGGCATCTGCAACGGCTTCCAGGTACTGTGCGAAGCCGGGATGCTGCCGGGCGCCCTGCTGCGCAACGCCGGTCTGAAATACGTCTGCAAGCCGATCAGTCTGACGGTCGCCAACGGCCAGACCCGCTTCACCTCGGGCTATCAGGGCCAGCGCGAAGTCGTGATGACCCAGGGCAATGGCGACGGAAACTACTTCGCCGACGCCGAGACCCTGGCCCGTCTCGAAGGCGAGGGCCAGGTGGTCTTCCGTTACGTCGACAATCCCAATGGCTCGGTCGCTGACATCGCCGGAATCCAGAACGAACGCGGCAATGTCCTGGGCATGATGCCCCACCCCGACCGCGCCTTCGAGGCCGAACTGGGCAGCGCCGACGGCGCCACCCTGTTCCAGAGCATCTACGCCGCGGCCTAGTCCGTTCACGGGCTTTCAGCGGACCTCGTTTTCCGATCTTGACGCCCTCGCGGCTGCGCGGCATCTGTGCCGACAGCCAAGGGGGGCTTTTAAATGATCAAGAAAATTCTCGGGATCGCCGCGATCCTGTCGCTGGGCGCGTGCGCGTCGCCCTATGTGGCCACGCCTTACGACCGGACGGCGCACAACGTGCAATCCATCACGATGATGGACGACGCCCTGCCTGAAAAGGCCATCGCCTATGAAGTCGCCTCGGTCGGCTCCAACTTCGGCCTGATCGGCGCCCTGGTCGACGCCGGCATCCAGGCCAGCCGTCAGGACGCCGTGAACGACGCCCTGATCAGCATCGACTTCGACGCCGAAGAGCGGCTGGAACGCCGCATGGCCTCGGCCTTGTCGACGCACGGCTACAACGTTGCGCCCCTGTCGGGCACGGCTCGCGATAAGCGTGACCTGCTGGAAGCCTATCCGGACGCGTCTGGCGTGGACGCCTACCTGGACGTCTCGGTGACCCACTACGGCTACCTGTCGTCGGGCGCCGGTCAGCCCTTCCGCCCCAGCGTCGGCGCCGAGGTGCGGCTGGTGAAAGTGTCGGATCGCTCGACCCTGATGGAGAACATCATCGTCTACAATCCGCTGGCGCCGGCCGAAGGGGTCGTCACCCTGGCTCCGAATCCCGAGTATGCGTTCAACAATCGCGCCGAGTTGCTGGAAAATCCTACGCGTCTGGCAGCAGGCATCGAAGACGCGCTGAACCAGGTGGCCGATACGGCCGCCCGCCTCCTGCAATAGGGCGCGGGCACATGACGCGTCTTCACGCTCTGGCGGCGGTCGGCCTGCTCGGGACAATGGCTTCGGCCTGCGCCACCGCTGCTCCGCCTCCGCCGGCGATGCTGGCCTATGTCCGGACAGATTGCTCCGTCGCGCCGGATCTGTCGGGCGCCATCAGCCTGACACCGGACAAGGAGCGGGCGGTCCATCTGGTCGCCTCCCCTGTCGGCACGGAAACGCCGTGCCTGCTCCGTGCAGGCCGTCCGTTGCCCTATGTGGTCTACACGCTTCCCGCCGATTTCGAGGACAAGACGCTGAACGTCGGCTCCACGCTGGAAGCGATGCGTATATTCGCGCCCAGCGTGGAAATTCTGGATGCAGAAGGACAGGTCACGCGCTCTTTCGAGCGGCGCGAGTACTTCTATCGCGGCCCCGTCTACTCCGTGCAGTTCCGCCCGCGGCATAACGAAGCCTACCTGCTGGTGACGGCGGCGCCTGAACTGGTCGGCCAGCAATACGACGCCATCCAGATCGGGGTCGTCACTTCGGTCGTGCCGGTCGGCATGTACTCCGCCGTCGTCAACACCGGCGTCGAGGCCAAGCAGTTGCGCACCTTCTCCTACGACGGGACGGTCCGCGTTTCGATCAACGACACCGATACCGACGAAAAGCCCAAGACCTGAAGACAGCGCGCCGCTCCGTAAGGGGCGGCGCGCTGTCTTCAGGTTCACTCCACGTCCTAGACGCCCAGCTTCGGCGCTCCGCCTCCGGCTGCGTCGATGGTGGCGAACAGGGCGCGTATCAGGACCTGCTCCTCGGTCGTGATCTCGGGCTTCCAAACATCGAAAATCAGGATGGTGCGGTCGCGACCGCTGTCGTTCCACGCCTCGTGTTCGATGGTGTCGTCAAAGGCCCAGGCCTGACCTTCCCGCCACTCCCGGACCTCGCCTCCCACGCGGAAATGGGAGCCCGGTGGCGCAATCAGCGGCAGGTGGCAGATCAAGCGCGGATTGATCAACCCATGGTGCGGCGGGATCTTCGCACCTGCCTGAAGCCTAGAGAACAGGATCGAGGGCGAACGCCCGGGGATTCGGCAGAGGGGCGCCTCCGCGAGGGCGCGGATCGTTTCGGGGCACCGGGCGGCGATGTCGGGAACTTCGGCGCCGTCTTTCCACAGAAAGACGGCGCTCCAGGCCGCATTGTGCAGCATTCCGGCCTGATCGTTCCTTGGTCGATTGACCCGGTCTTCGACATAGGGGGCGAACAGCGACGGCTCCGCGAGCACCGCGTCGAGTTCAGCTCGAATGGCGGGCGCCGCAGCCTCGACTCCGGCCAACCAGGCCACCGTATCGCGGGGCTGGAACTCGATCTGGGGGAGGCCCGGAAACATGTAGAATTTGGGCTGCTGATAGTAGAGCCGACGTCGCCCTGTCATCAGGTCAAGAGAAGCGGCGAACCGCTGACTTGAGGCTTCTGCATCGAAGCCCCGCTGTCGCAAACCGTCGCGCAGTCCGGTCTCAAATCGTCGCGCGCCTTCGACCTGGGCGCGGGCCGCCCGTTCCAGCTCGGCGCGTAAATCGGCCGAGGGCTCTGCGACCGCGCGCCCCTGGGCCAGGGCGGTGCTGTAGAAGCTGGCGGCCGCGCGATGATCTCCCTGCCCGGCCAAGGCATCGCCCTTCAGCACCAAGGCACGAGGCTCGCGCGGGTTCAGGCGCAGCAGGGCGTCTGCGGCCAACCCGAGAGCGGCGAAGTCCGCCCGTTCACGAGCGGCCCTCGCCTTAGCGAGAAGCGAACCAGAATCGGACAATCGAACATCGCTCATGGAACATGAGAACGATGCAGCGGCGGTGTGGTCAAGCGGCCTTGAGTCACGAGTTACGGGTGCGATCCAGCACGCTGGCGCTCCGCCCCAGTTCATCGACCTCGATCTCAGGTTCAGCCGGCTCGCCGTCCTCGTCCAGCGGTCGCTCGAGCGTGCCAGCCTCGCCCGATTCACCAATGGCCGCCAGCTCGCGGGCGCCGACGCCCAGGCCCTGCTCCAGGGCGCGATTGGTGTCGACCTCGTCGGTGTCGAGGGCGGGGTCTTCCGGCAGATTGTCGGGGTCGGCCATGGTGCGTCTCCTTAGGGTGGCGTCTCTCCTGACCTAAGCGGGACGAAGGCCGAGCGGTTCCGATGAACCAAATCGACCCCCGATGCGTAGATACGGCGAAGCTGAGCCGGAGCCGCCGCAATGTCCGCCGTCGAACGTCCTACGCCGCGCCAACGCACCCGTCGCCTGGTCGTCCTGGCCGCCGCCGTTTTCGCCGTCGTGGTTCCGGTCGTGCAGAACCTGGGAGGCTTCGGTCTGTCCCAGGCCGAGTTTGCAGCGGACGGCGACCGGACGTTACAGGTGGCGGGCTACGCCTTCTCCATCTGGGGGCTGATCTACCTGGGCCTGCTGGCCTACGCCGTTCGTCAGGTCCTGCCGCAGACGGGCGAAAGCGTGCTGATCAACCGCATGGGCTGGCCCTCGGCGGTCGCCATGTTCGGCATCGGCATGTGGATCGTCGCCGCCGCCCTGAATCTGAAGGCGGCCAGCGTCGTCATCATCTTCGCCTCCCTGCTGGCCCTGCTGGTCCCGTTGCTGGTCAACGCCGGGACCATTCGCGCGACCGGCGTGGCCGACCGCGATCGCTGGTTCCTGATCTGGCCGCTGGCGGCGCTGGCGGGCTGGCTGACGATCGCCGCGCCGTTGAATCTGATCACCACGGCGACCGCCCTGGACGCCCTGCCCGCCTTCGTCTCTCCCACAGGCTGGGCCATCATCGCGATCGCGGTGGTGGTTCTGGTGGCGATCGAAGTCACCCTCTATCTGCGCACGCTCTTCTACGCCCTGCCGATCGCCTGGGGGCTGGTGGGGGCCTTCGTGGCGGAACAGGAGCGGAATCCGATGCTTGGCTTCACCGCCCTGGGCGCCGCCTTCCTGCTGGTCGTGGCCGCGGTCATCCTCGTCTTCGGCCTGAAACGCGGGATCGAGCGCCGCCGCTGATTGGACGGGCTGACAGGAGGCTCAGACCCGGCTAGAAGCCCCGCCCATGAGCGCTCCGCAAAAGACCATCGCAGAATTGGCCGCTGAATACGGTCTGGCTCCGAACGAGTATGAGGTCCTGCTGGACCGGCTGGGCCGCGAGCCCAACCAGGTCGAGCTGGGCGTCTTCTCGGTCATGTGGTCCGAGCACTGCTCCTACAAATCCTCCAAGAAGCAGCTGATGAAATTCCCGGTCACGGGACCACGCGTCATCTGCGGCCCGGGCGAGAACGCCGGGGTGATCGACATCGACGACGGCGACGCCTGCATCTTCAAGATGGAGAGCCATAACCACCCCTCCTATATCGAGCCCTATCAGGGCGCGGCGACGGGCGTGGGCGGCATCATGCGCGACGTCTTCACCATGGGCGCCCGCCCGGTGGCCCTGCTGAACGCCCTGCGCTTTGGCGATCCCTCGCACGAGAAATCCAAGCGTCTGGTCAAGGGCGTGGTCGCCGGCATCGGCGGCTATGGCAACTGCGTCGGCGTGCCGACGGTCGCGGGCGAGACCAACTTCCACAAGGGCTACAACGGCAACATCCTGGTCAACGCCATGTGCGTGGGCGTCGCCCGGGCCGATGAGATCTATTATTCGGCTGCGCCCGAAGCAGGTCACGACGTGGTCTATTTCGGTTCCAAGACGGGCCGCGACGGCATCCACGGCGCCACCATGTCCTCGACCGAGTTCGACGACGAGTCGGAGGCCAAACGCCCCACCGTCCAGGTCGGCGATCCCTTCGCCGAGAAGCTGCTGATCGAGGCCACGCTGGAGCTGATGGCCTCGGGCGCCGTCGCCGCCATTCAGGACATGGGTGCGGCGGGCCTGACCTCTTCGTCGGTCGAGATGGCCGGCAAGGGCGGCGTCGGCGTCGAGCTGGACCTCGACAAGGTGCCCCAGCGCGAAACCGGCATGACCGCCTATGAGATGATGCTGTCAGAAAGCCAGGAGCGGATGCTGGCGGTCCTCAAGCCCGGCTTCGAGGACGTCGGCTATCGCATCTTCCAGAAATGGGGCCTGGACTTCGCCATCATCGGCAAGACGACCGACACCGGCCATCTGGTGCTGAAGCATCACGGCGAGGTGGTCTGCGACGTGCCGCTGGCCCCGCTGTTCGACGACGCTCCTCTCTATGACCGTCCCTGGGTCCAGCCGGAATTGCAGCCGCGCCTCGACCCGGCCGAGGTTCCTGCCCCGGGAAGCTGGAACGACGCGGTCATCCAGGTCATCGCCTGCCCCGACATGGCGTCCAAGCGCTGGATCTGGGAACAGTACGACCGTCACGTCATGGCCGACACTCTGCAGGACTCCTCGACCGGCGCCGACGCCGGCGTGGTCCGCGTCCACGGCACGGACAAGGGTCTGGCCGTGACCTCGGATTGCACTCCGCGCTATGTCCAGGCCGACCCCTATGAAGGCGGCAAGCAGGCCGTGGCCGAGGCCTGGCGCAACCTGACCGCCGTGGGCTCGCGCCCCATCGCCATCACCGACAACCTCAACTTCGGCAACCCGCAGCGCCCCGAGATCATGGGCCAGATCGTGCGCGCCACCGACGGCATGGCCGAGGCCTGCCGCGAGCTGGACTTCCCCGTCGTCTCGGGCAACGTCAGCCTCTACAACGAGACGAACGGCGTCGCCATTCCGCCGACCCCGACGGTCGGCGCGGTCGGCCTGCTGACCAACTACGACGTGGTCACCGGCTTCGGCGGCGTGGTCGAGGGCGATGTCCTGGTCCTGATCGGCCAGACGCATGGCGAGCTGGGTTCCTCCATCTATCTGCGCGAGGTTCTGGGCCGCGAAGACGGCGCCCCGCCGCCGGTGGACCTGAAGCTGGAAAAGAAGACCGGCGACTTCGTGCGCGGCCTGATCGAGACCGGCGAGCTGACGGTCGTTCACGACCTGTCGGACGGCGGTCTGGTCGGCGCCGCCGCCGACCTGGCTCTGGCGTCTGACGTCGGCATCGAGCTTAACGCCTCCAGCGCTGCCCACGCCCACGCCTTCCTGTTCGGTGAGGATCAGGCCCGTTATCTGGTCGCCGTCTCGGACGCCGAGGGCCTGATCGCCAAGGCCCAGGACGCCGGTCTGCACGCCTCGGTCGTCGGCGTCGCCAAGGGCGCGGACTTCGCCTCCTCGGGTCCGAAGGGCGAGTTGTACCGCATCCCCGTCGCCCACCTGCGCGAAATCCACGAAGGCTGGATGCCGAACTGGATCGAGGGCTGATGCGCCTGCGCGCCGTCGCTTTCGTTGTCGCTGGCGCGGCCCTTCTGGCCGCCTGCGACATCGAGGGCGGCGACCCGGTGCAGCACGCGCTGCGCGACGCCGCGGCGGCGCGGCAAGCCGCAGCGCTGAAGACCACCGAGGAAGAACAGGCGTCCCGGCCATCCGCTGAGGCTGGCGAGGAACTGGCGCGCCTGATCGCCGCCCGCCGCCAGGCGGTCGAAGACACCCGCGCCCTCCTGGCCACGACCACGGATCCGGCCCTGAAAGGTCAGTTGACCGGCGACTTGCGCGCAGACGAGGGCCGCTTGCGCGCGCTGGAAGCCCAGCAGAAGGCGATGGCGGTTCAATAGGGCCTCGCCCTTTATTTTGACATCTTAGTCAATAACTATGATGCGCTTCGGAGAAGGAGCGCTTCATGACCGACGACGCCGCCTCGACCTTTCGACCTTGGACGCCCCCGCGCCGGACGGAACGGCTCAGCCTGCTGCCGTTCCTCTGGCAGAGCTGGCGGGATCCCCTCGCCATCTGGGGCGAGGCGCATTTCAAGGAACTCTACATCTCCGGCCAGTCTCCGCTGGGCCGCTCGCTGGTGGTCAGCGACCCGGCGGGCGTGCGTCACGTCCTGACCGACAACGCCGCCAACTATGTGAAGGGCGATCTGCAACGGCGGGTGCTGGGCCCCATGCTGGCGGACGGGCTGCTGCTGACCGAAGGCGAACAGTGGCGGCGCGCGCGACGCATCATGGCTCCCTTGTTTACTCCCGCTCATACGGCGCGCACGGCCGAGGCCATGGACCGGGTCTGCCGCCGCCGGGTCGAGGGCTGGCGACTGGAGCATGGCGCGCGCGTGCTGAACATCGACAGCGAGATGAGCGGCCTGACCTTCGACATCCTGTCGGCGACGCTGTTCTCGGACGATCTGGACGGGGATGCAGCGGGGTTCGAAAAGGCGCTGAACCATTTCCTGGCGGTCGGGGCGCGGATCAGCCCTCTGGACGCGCTCAAGGCCCCAGACTGGATTCCGCGCCTGGGGCGGGTGGCGGCAGGCGGCGACGCGCGCTTCTTCAAGGAAAGGGTCGATGCCCTGGTGGCGCGCCGCCGCGCACGGATCGAACAGGACGACGACGCGCCCGAGGACCTGCTGACCGCCCTGCTCAGCGCTCGCGACGAGGAAGGCGACGGCGCGGGTCTGTCCGACCACGAGGTCGCGTCCAACATCCTGACCTTCATCCTGGCGGGACATGAGACGACGGCCCGAACCCTGGGCTGGACCCTGCACCTGATCAGCCGCGACGCGCGTGTGGCTTCGTTGCTCAAGGCCGAGGCCGACGGCTGGGATCGCCGCGCGGCCACCCTGCGCGACCTGCACTGGCACCGCGCGGTGATCGAGGAGGCCATGCGCCTGTTCCCGCCCGCTCCGGCCATGATCCGGCAGGCGCTGGAGGACGACGAAATCGGCGGGCATGAGGTGAAGGCGGGTCAGAGCGTGTTGATCGCGCCATGGGTCATCCATCGACACGAGAAGCTGTGGGACGAGCCGGACGTCTTCCGCCCCGAACGCTTCCTGCCCGAGAACCGCAAGTCGATCGACCGCTACGCCTGGCTGCCCTTCAGCAGCGGCCCACGCATCTGCATTGGCGCCGCCTTCGCCATGCAGGAGGCGATCATCGCCTTGGCCGAAATCCTGAAAGTCGCCGAGGTCGAGGCCATCACCCCGATCGAGCCGCGCCCCGTCCACCAGGTGACGCTGCGCAGCCAACGGACCATGCGGTTGAGGTTGAGGGCGCGACGGAATCGCGCCGAAGCGGCCTAGACCTGCGGGATGGCCTGGCTCAGGCGCCCGCCGACGCGGATGGCTTCAATCCGCGTGGCCAAGCCTGTGCGGTCGTCGGTCTCGACGAAGACGCCGCAGATGGTGGCCGGGCCGCTGGCGGGGGTGTAGCGCCCGCCGGACAGACGCGTGGTGAAGCGGCGCAGCGGCTCTTCCTTGTCGTTGCCAATGACCGAGTCATAGTCGCAGCAGCCGCCCGCGTCGGTCTGATAGGCCGTGCCGTGGGGCAGGATCTGCGCGTCGGCGGTCGGGACGTGGGTGTGGGTGCCGACCACCAGGCTGGCGCGGCCGTCGCAGAAGTGGCCCATGCCCATCTTCTCGCTGGTGGCCTCGGCGTGCATGTCGACGATGACGGCGTCGGCGACGACGCCGAGGGGCGCTGCTTCCAGCTCGCGCTCGACGGCGCTGAAGGGGTCGTCCATCGGGTCCATGTGCACCCGGCCCAGGACGTTGATCACCAGCACGCGGCGGCCGTCCGCGGTGACGAAGACGTCAGCGCCGCGCCCAGGCGCATCCATCAGGCGCGGATAGTTGGCCGGACGGATCAGGCGCGGCTCGCGCACGATATAGGTCAGGGCCTCGCGCTGGTCCCAGCTATGGTTGCCCAGCGTCAGGACGTCGGCCCCGGCGGCGAAAATCTCGCGCGCCGTGTTTTCTGTGATGCCGAAGCCGCCTGCGGCGTTCTCGGCGTTGACCACCACAAAGTCGAGCTTGAGGTCGCGCCTCAGCCCCGGAAGGTGGTCCGTAAGTCCATCGCGGCCGGACTTGCCGACAACGTCACCGAAAAACGCCAATCTCATAGGGCGGCTCTATAACCCTTCTCGGTCAAAACGCCATGCAGGCGCATGTCGTGTGGCTCAAGCCTCAGGCGCTCGACCGCCTGACCGGCGTAGGCGAAGCCGACGCGCACGGCGTCGGGCAGGACGGCGAACGTCCGGTCGTAATAGCCCCCGCCCTGACCCAGCCGCCCGCCATGGGCGTCAAAGGCCAGCAGAGGCGTCAGGATCAGGTCGGGCGTCACGGTCTCGGCCAGCGGCAGAGGCGCGGGGCATCCTGCGGCGTCCAGCTCCAGCGGCTCGCCCGGCGCCCAGGCGCGAAAGATCATGGCCGTGTCGCGCTCGATCACCACCGGCAGGCAGAGGCGACGGCCCGCCTGATGCAGCGCGACGGCCAAGGCGTCCGTGTCCAGCTCCGACCCCATGGCGCGATAGAGAGCGACGGTTTCGCCCGACGGCAGAGCCCCGGCGTGTCCGGCGGCGCGCTCGGCGGCTTCGCTATCGACCTCGGCCAGCCGCTTGCGCAGGGCGCGCATGGCGGCGCGGAGTTCGTGTTTGGAGGTCATGGGGCTTCTCTAGCCGACTTGCGCGAGAACGCCCATCAATCCTCTCCCGCTTCGAGGGGAGGATCGCCCGCGCTCAGGCAGCGGGGCCACAGGCCGAGCGATAGCGCAAAACGCGCTCAAGCCGCGAGCGACCGCGTCGCGAGCATAGCGCACTAAGAATGAAAGGGTGGCGGCGCCGCAAGAACCGTGAAGAGCGTTTTAATCCTCTCGACCTGGGTAGCCAGGTGGGCTCCATATGCCCAGGCCCTCGAGCCCGGACAGGGACAGATCCCGTAGAGTGAATTAAGGTCAGAAGGATATGTTGTCTTCGACGTGAGCCGCAGCAGGACCCGCCGTCGAGCAAGATAGGCGCTCCATTGCATTTCAACAATGGCGAACCGCCGCGCGTCATCCCGGAAAGCGCGCAGCGCTTATCCGGGGCCGCCGCAAACGCGACGTCCTGGGCGATCCCGGCTCTTCGCTACCCTGCGGCCGGGATGACGCCAAGCGACGGTCAGATCGTTTGACAGATCTTCTCAATGCGGGCGGCCACCGCATTCAACGCCTCGGCCACGCCGTCGCCGGAGGGAGGCGGCGGAGCTTTCTGCGGGCCGTCCTGCTCGGCCGGGCCCTGTCCGCTCTCCAGACGCTGCCGCGCCTCATGCAGTTCGTCGGCCAGCATCAGCGAGGCCATCAGGAACAGGCGCAGGTCGCCGACATGGCCGACGTCGCCGGCGATCTGGCGGACGTGAGTGTCGAACTGACGAGCCAGGATGCCGACGCGTTCTTCCTGACCATCGGCGCAACCGACCGCATAGGAGCGACCATTGACCTCTACCGTAACGGTCGCCATCAGCGCGCCTCCTGCTCGGCCAGGACCTCGCGCACGGCCTCTGCCGCCCGGCCCAGAGCCTCGGCGGCGTCGCGGCCTGCGGCCTCCAGCTCGCCTATGCGCGCCAGGTCGGCCGCGTTCGACGGGCGGGGCGCGAACAGATCGTCGTCAGCAATGGCGGGGGCGGTGGCCGGACGCGCTTTCAGCTCCAGCACCTTGCGTTCCAGCAGGGCCAGAGCCTTGTCGATGCGTGTCTTTGCGGCCGTAACGGCGTCCATAGGGGTCCTTTCGTCCAGATTCCGTATAGAACCTGTGCGCGCGTCGGGGTAAAGCGGCGCCGCCCCGCTATATCCTGTTTCCTGAGGAAAGGTCTCGCCGTGACCGACGCCCAAGCTGCATTCGCCAAGCCTTCGCCCAAACAGATGGCGGACGCCATCCGCGTTCTGGCCATGGACGGCGTCGAGAAAGCCAAGAGCGGCCACCCCGGCATGCCGATGGGCATGGCCGACGTCGCCACCGTCCTCTACTCGAAATTCCTCAAGTTCGACGCCAGCCGCCCCGACTGGGCCGACCGCGACCGCTTCATCCTGTCGGCGGGTCACGGCTCGATGCTGATCTACAGCCTGCTGCATCTGACGGGCTACAAGGACGCGACCCGGGAACAGCTGGAAAACTTCCGTCAGTGGGGCGCCAGGACCGCAGGCCACCCAGAATATGGTCACATGACCGGGATCGAGACGACCACCGGCCCCCTGGGTCAGGGCATCGCCAACTCGGTCGGTTTCGCCCTGGCTGAGCGTCATCTGGCCGCCCGCTTCGGTTCGGATCTGGTCGACCACCGCACCTGGGTCATCGCCGGCGACGGCTGCCTGATGGAAGGCGTGTCGCAGGAAGCCATCGCCCTGGCCGGCCGCCTGAAGCTGAACAAGCTGTGCGTCATGTGGGACGACAACGAGATCACCATCGACGGCAAGGTGTCGCTGTCGGACTCCACCGACCAACTGGCCCGCTTCAAGGCCTCGGGCTGGGCGGTCAAGGCCATCGACGGCCACGACCACGGCGCGATCAAGAAGGCGCTGGCCTGGGCGACCAAGCAGTCGAAGCCGACCCTGATCGCCTGCAAGACCAAGATCGGCAAGGGCGCCGCCACCATGGAGGGCAGCCACAAGACTCACGGCGCGGCCCTGGGCGCCACCGAGATCGCCGCCACGCGCCAGGCTCTGCGCTGGGCCTTCGAACCGTTCGACCTGCCGGAAGGCATCCAGAAGGCCTGGGCCAAGGTCGGCAAGCAGGGCGCCAAGACCCGCAAGGGCTGGGAAGCCCGCCTGCTGAACCACGCCCAGCGCGACGACTTCACCCGCGCCATGGCCGGCGACCTGCCCACCGGCGCCTTTGAGGCCCTTGAGGCCAAGCTGAAGTCGCTGGTCGTCGACCAGCCCGCCCTGGCCACGCGCCAGTCCTCGGGCGAGGCGCTGGAGACGGTGTTCAACGCCATTCCCGAACTGATCGGCGGCTCGGCCGACCTGACCGGCTCGAATAACACCTTCGTCAAGAACACCCAGATCCTCGACGCGCCCGACTACGCCGGTCGTTACGTCAACTGGGGTGTGCGCGAGCACGGCATGGCTTCGGCCATGAACGGCATGGCCCTGCACGGCGGCGTCATTCCCTACGCCGGCACCTTCATGGTCTTCTCGGACTACAGCCGCCCGGCGATCCGCCTGGCCGCCCTGATGGGCGTGCGCGTGGTCCACGTCCTGACCCACGACTCGATCGGTCTGGGCGAAGACGGCCCGACCCACCAGCCGGTCGAGCATCTGGCGGCCCTGCGCGCCATCCCCAACCTGATGGTCTTCCGCCCCGCCGACACGGTCGAGGCGCTGGAGTGCTGGCAGGTCGCCCTGCAGCACAAGAAGACCCCGTCGGGCATGTGCCTGTCGCGTCAGAAGACCCCGGCGGTCCGCCTGACCGACGCCGGCGAGAACCTGTCGCGCAAGGGCGCCTATGAGCTGAAGGCCGCCAACGGCGCAGCGAAAGTCACCCTGTTCGGCACCGGCACTGAAGTCGCCCTGGCGCTGAAAGCCGCTGAGACGTTGGAAGCCGAAGGCGTGCCGACCCGCGTCGTCTCGGTCCCCTGCTTCGAACTGTTCGAACAGCAGCCCAAGGCCTATCAGGACGCCGTCATCGGCCGCGGCACCGTCCGCGTCGCCGTGGAAGCCGCGATCAAGCAGGGCTGGGAACGCTTCATCGGCGAAGACGGCGGCTTTGTCGGCATGACCAGCTTCGGCGCCTCGGCCCCGGCCGAAGTCCTTTACCGCGAGTTCGGCATCACCGCCGAGGCCGTGGTCGAAGCCGCCAAGGCGCGACTGTAAGCCTCATGCGCCGTCTCGCCCTCGTCCTCAGCTTCGGCTTGTCGATGGCGGGCGGTGCGCCTGCCCTGGCCCAGACAGCCGTCCCCGTGGCGGTCGAGACGCCCGTCGTCATAGGCCGGTCCTACGCCCTGCCCTCGACCGTCATGGGCCACACGCGCGAGATCAACGTCTGGCTGCCGCCCGGCTATGAGCGCGGCGGCCAGACCTATCCTGTCCTCTATGTGCTGGACGGCGGTCAGGACCAGGACTTCCACCACATCTCGGGCATCGCCCAGTTGGGGACCATCGTCGGCACGACCCGCGACGTCATCGTCGTGGGCGTCGCCTCGGTCGACCGCCGCAACGAGCTGGCCCTGCCGACCGAAAACGCCGAACTGATCGCCCGCTATCCGACGCAGGGCCAGTCCGAGCGCTTCCGCCGCTTCGTCGGCGAAGAGGTCCAGCCCTTCATCGCCGGCCGCTTCCGCACCAATGGCGAAACGGCCCTGATGGGCGAGTCCCTGGCAGGTCTGTTCGTGGTCGAGACCTTCCTGAAGGAGCCGCAGATGTTCGACGCCTATGTCGCCGTCAGTCCCAGCCTGTGGTGGGACGGCGGCCAGCTGGCGCGGCAGTCGGGCGCGCATCTGCGCGACCACTCCAACGACCCGCGCACCCTGATCCTGACGCTGGGCGACGAGGGTGACGAGATGCAGGCCCCGATGGACGTCCTGACCGCCAACCTGCGCGATCACGCCCTGCCCGGCGTGAAATGGGACTTCACCCCGCGCCCGACCGAGAGCCACGCCAGCATCTATCACGGCGCCGCCCTGGACGCCTTCCGCCGGCTCTATGCGGTGCCTGCCTCATGAGCCACCTCGGCGCCGTCAGCCTGCTGGTCCGCGACTATGACGAGGCTATCGCCTTCTATGTCGGCAAGCTGGGCTTCGAGCTTAGCGAAGACACCGACATGGGCGGCGGCAAGCGCTGGGTCCGCGTCACGCCGAAAGGCGGCCAGACCTCCCTTCTGCTGGCCCGCGCCGCGACGCCGGAACAGGTCGCCCGGATCGGCGATCAGGCCGGCGGCCGCGTCTGGCTTTTCCTCTATACCGACGACCTGATGCGCGACCACGCCGCCTGGCTGCAGGCCGGCGTCGCCTTCCGCGAAACGCCCCGTCACGAGGCCTATGGCAAGGTGGTGGTCTTCGAAGACCTCTACGGCAACGCCTGGGACCTGATCGAACCTGCTACCGGAGCCTGACGCCATGAAGATCGGCACGCCGCTTACCGACCACGCCACGCGCGTCATGCTGCTAGGCTCGGGCGAGCTGGGCAAGGAGGTGGCTATCGAGCTGCAGCGTCTGGGCGCCGAGGTGATTGCGGTCGACCGCTATCCCAACGCCCCGGCCATGCAGGTGGCGCACCGCAGCCACGTCATCCCCATGACCGACCCTCAGGTGCTGAACGGCATCATCATGGCCGAGGCCCCGCACATCATCGTGCCGGAGATCGAGGCCATCGCCACCGACGCCCTGGCGGCCATCGAGGCGGCGGGTCTGGCCCGCGTCATTCCTACCGCCCGCGCCACCCAGCTGACCATGAACCGCGAAGGCATCCGCCGTCTGGCGGCCGAGGAGCTGGGTCTGCCGACCAGCCCCTACGCCTTCGCCGGATCGGCCGAGGAACTGGCGGCGGGCGCCGAGGCTGTCGGCTTCCCCTGCTTCGTCAAGCCGGTGATGTCGTCCTCGGGCAAGGGCCAGTCCTATGTCGAAGGTCCCGACGCCGTGGCCGACGCCTGGGCCTATGCGGAGGCCTCGGGGCGGGTCGCGGGCGGCCGAGTCATCGTCGAGGGCAAGATCGGCTTCGACTATGAGATCACCCTGCTGACGGTCCGCTCGCTGCGGAACGGGGCCGTTCGCACCGACTTCTGCGCGCCCATCGGCCACCGCCAGCAGAAGGGCGACTACGTCGAAAGCTGGCAGCCGCAGATCATGAGCGAGGCCGCATTGCAGGCGGCGCAGGAAATTGCGGGCAAGGTCACGGATGCGCTGGGCGGTCTCGGCGTGTTCGGGGTCGAACTGTTCGTCACCGGCGATCAGGTCTGGTTCTCCGAGGTCTCGCCGCGCCCGCACGACACCGGGCTGGTGACGCTGGCGACCCAGACCATGAGCGAGTTCGCCCTGCACGCCCGCGCCATTCTCGGCCTGCCCGTGGATGTCAGCCTGCGCGAGCCGGGCGCCAGCGCCGTCATCTATGGCGGCCTGGAGGCCGAGGGCGTGGTCTTTGAGGGCGTGGCCGAAGCCCTGTCGGTGCCGACCGCCGACCTGCGCCTGTTCGGCAAGCCCGAGGCCTTCGAGCGTCGTCGCATGGGCGTGGCCCTGGCGCGCGGCGCCGACACGGATCAGGCGCGCGAGCGGGCGACCGAGGCGGCGGGCAAGGTGCGCGTCGTCAAACCCTGACAATTCGCCGTAAAGCTGGCTCTGACTGCAAAATAAAGGCGCCGACCTTCGACTTTAGTCGGTTGGCGCCGCGCCCCTAATGGGTCCAGAAATGCCGAAAGGTCGCACCTCAGTCGACCCGGAGGACCGTTCGCCATGGGCAAGCTCAGGACGGCGCTGATTTTCGGCGCCATCGCCATACTGGGGGCCATCGCCCTCGCCGTCATCGCCCTGCACCAGGGCGAGAGCATCAGCGCCGTCTGGATCGTGGTGGCGGCGCTCTGCGTCTACGCCATCGCCTACCGCTTCTACGCCCGCTACCTGGCCGGAAAGGTCATGGGCTTGAACGCGAAACGGCCCACGCCGGCGGTTCGACATAACGACGGGCTCGACTATGTGCCCACGCCGCGCAACGTCCTGTTCGGTCACCATTTCGCGGCTATCGCGGGCGCGGGGCCTCTGGTCGGTCCGGTGCTGGCGGCGCAGATGGGCTATCTGCCCGGCGTGCTGTGGATCCTGGTCGGCGCGGTGCTGGCCGGCGCGGTTCAGGACATGATGGTCCTGTTCATGTCGACCCGCCGCGACGGCCGCTCTCTGGGCGACATGGTCCGCACCGAAATGGGCCCCATCCCCGGCATCATCGCCCAGGTCGGCGTGCTGATGATCATGGTCATCATCCTGGCCGTTCTGGCCCTGGTCGTGGTCAAGGCCCTCGCCGAAAGCCCGTGGGGAACCTTCACCGTCGCCGCCACCATTCCCATCGCCATCTTCATGGGCCTCTACACCCGCTTTCTGCGGCCCGGCCGCGTGGGCGAGGTCTCGATTATCGGCGTGGTGCTGCTGATCCTCGCCATCATCGGCGGCGGTCACATCGCGGCTGACCCGTTCTGGGGTCCGGCCTTCACCCTGTCGGGCACGACCCTGGCCATCGCCATGATGGCCTATGGCTTCGTCGCCTCGGTCATTCCGGTCTGGCTGCTGCTGGCGCCGCGCGACTACCTGTCCACCTTCCTGAAGATCGGCGCCATCCTGGGCCTGGCCGTCGGCATCATCATCGTGCGCCCGCACGTCCAGATGCCCGCCATCACCCCCTTCATCGACGGCACCGGCCCGGTCTTCTCCGGCGCCCTCTTCCCTTTCCTGTTCATCACCATCGCCTGCGGCGCCGTCTCGGGCTTCCACGCCCTGATCTCCTCGGGCACCACGCCCAAGCTGCTGGAGAACGAGAACCAGATCCCGCTGATCGGCTATGGCGCCATGCTGTGTGAAAGCTTCGTGGCCATCATGGCCCTGATCGCCGCCACTGTGCTGGACCCGGCCGTCTACTTCGCCATGAATAGCCCGGTCGCCGTGATCGGCGACAACGCCGCCTCCGCCGCCGCCGCCGTGGCTCAGTGGGGCTTCCACATCACCCCGGCCGAACTGGAGCAGCTGGCCCGCGACGTGGGCGAGCATTCCATCCTGTCACGCGCGGGCGGCGCCCCGACCCTGGCGGTCGGCATGGCGCACATCCTGTCGAACGTCATCGGCGGGAAGGCCATGATGGCCTTCTGGTATCACTTCGCCATCCTGTTCGAGGCCCTGTTCATCCTGACCACGGTCGACGCCGGCACTCGCGTCTGCCGCTTCATGATCCAGGACCTGATGGGCGTCGCCGTGCCCAAGATGCGCGAAACCAAGTCGTGGACCGCCAACGTGCTGGCCACGGCCCTGACCGTCGGTCTGTGGGGCTACTTCCTCTACACCGGCGTGGTCGATCCGCTGGGCGGCATCAACAGCCTGTGGCCGCTGTTCGGCATCGCCAACCAGATGCTGGCCGCCGTCGCCCTGATCCTGGGCACCGTCGTCCTGTTCAAGATGAAGCGCGAGCGCTTCGCCTGGGCCACGGCGGTTCCCGCGGTCTGGCTGCTGATTTGCACCGTGACCGCAGGGCTGCAGAAGCTGTTCCACCCCGAGGCCAAGATCGGCTTCCTGGCCCACGCCCGGAAGTATCAGGACGCCCTCGCTTCCGGCGACCTGCTGGCTCCGGCCAAGACGGCGGGCGACATGCACCGGATCATCATCAACGACTACGTGAACTCGGCCCTGACTGCCGGCTTCCTGTTCGTGGTCCTGACCATGGTGGTCTATGGCGTGCGCGCCTGCCTCAAGGCCTATCGGATCAACCACGCCACCGTGGTCGAGACGCCTGCCGAGCATGAGCTGACGCTGGAAGATCAGGCCATGGACGCGGCCCGTGCCTAGGCCCGCGCCCGATGCCGCCGGCGGCGCAGACCTGCTCTGCGCCTGCCGCGACACCCTGGTGCGGTGGGGCAAGGACGCCCGCCGCACCGCCAGCCTCATGGTCGGCCAGCCCGACTATGAGGTCTATGTCGCCCACGCCGAGGCCACCCACCCCGAGCAGCCGCCGCTGGATCGCACCGCCTTCTTCCGCCTGCACGAAGCGCGACGCTTCGGGGCTGGCGGCGCCTTCCGCTGCTGCTGAGACCTTACCGCGAGTTCACTCGCCAAGGCGCGGCGGCGGCATAAGGTGGCGGGCATGAAAGCGCACGCCCCCGCCCTCGTCGTCGCCCTGCTGATGGCCGCCTCGCCGGCCCTGGCGCGCCAGGATGCAGCCCCTGCCGAGCCGCGGGTCGTGGCGGCCCAGGTCGCCGCCGCGATCCGTCAGACCTATTTCGACCCCGCCAAGGCCGAGACCATCGCCGCAGCGCTGGAAGCCGAAGCGGCCGCCGGCCGCTACGACGCCTTCACCGATCCACGCGATCTGGAAACGGCGCTGACAGCGCAACTGGAACCCTGGGACCAGCATTTCAGCGTCGGCCGACCGACATCGCCCGCGGTCATCCATACCCCATCGGCGGCCACGTCATCCGGCCTCTCCCCAGTCCCCTTCCCCGTCGTCGCCGCCCGCGGCGGCCAGGGTTTCCGCGCGGTCCAGATCCTGCCCGGCAATGTCGGCCTGATCGACATGAGGATGTTCGCCGACTTCGAAAGAGCCGACGACCCGGCCCGCAAACAGGTCGACGCCGCCCTGCAACTGATCTCCGGCGCCGACGCCGTCCTCATCGACCTGCGTAATAACGGCGGCGGGTCGCCCGCCATGGTCGGCTATCTGGTCAGCGCCTTCGTCGGGCCGGACGCGGACGTCTATAACCGCTTCCACTCCCGCGAGGGCGAAAGCAGCGAGGCCCCCGCCCAGCCCCACGCCGCGCCGCGTCTGGACGTGCCGGTCTATGTCCTGATCAGCGGCCGCACCGGCTCGGCGGCGGAGGCCTTCGCCTACACCCTGCAGGCCGCGAAACGCGCGGTCATCGTCGGCGAGACCTCGGGCGGCGCGGCCAATCCGGGGGGCCCGGTCTTCACGCCCTCGGGCTATCGCGTCTTCATATCCACCGGTTCGCCGACCAATCCCCTGACCGGCGCCAACTGGGAAAAGGTCGGCGTTCGTCCAGACGTGGCCGTCCCTGCCGAAGAGGCGCTGAGCACAGCCTGGAAAGCCGCCCTCGCCGGTCAGGCCAACGCAGCCCCCGCCGCCGCGACCCAGGCCGCCTGGGTGGGCGAAGCGCTCGACGCCGGCTCCGCCCCGTTCGACGCCGCCGCCTACCTCGGCGCCTATGGCGGGTCCGTGGTGCAGGCGACCGAAGAGGGTCTGATCTGGCGCAACGAACGTCGCCCGGCCTGGCGGCTGCGCCCCCTGTCGCCCGACCTCTTCTTCGACATGGACGAGCCCTATCGCCGTATTCGTTTCATCCGCGACGACGCGGGGCGCGTGTCGGCGCTAGAGGTCCTCGACAGCCAGACGGGGGTCAGCCGCCTGATGCGCCGCGCCTCCTAGGCCTTGCTTCGGTTACAGGCGATCACACCTTGTTACGGCGGCGGGGTTGCAACCGTGCGCGCGCCGTCCCACTAAGGCGCCAATCATAACCGACCTCGTTCAGGAGACCTCCCCATGACCGTTCGCGTCGCCATCAACGGCTTCGGCCGCATCGGCCGCCTCGTGCTTCGCTCGATCGTCGAGCATGGCCGCAAGGACATCGAGGTCGTGGCGATCAACGACCTGGGTCCGGTCGAGACCAACGCCCACCTGCTGCGCTACGACTCGGTGCACGGCCGCTTCCCCGGCACTGTGACCTCGGGCGAGGACTGGATCGACGTCGGCACGGGCAAGATCAAGGTCACCGCCGAGCGCGATCCGGCCAACCTGCCGCACGCCGAGCTGAAGGTCGACATCGCCTTCGAGTGCACCGGCATCTTCACCTCCAAGGACAAGGCCTCGGCTCACCTGAAGGCCGGCGCCAAGCGCGTCCTGGTTTCCGCCCCTGCCGACAACGCCGACAAGACCATCGTCTTCAAGGTCAACCATGACACCCTGACGGCCGACGACATCGTCGTGTCGAACGGCTCTTGCACGACCAACGCCCTGGCCCCGGTGGCCAAGGTGCTGAACGACCTGTTCGGCATCGAGCGCGGCTACATGACCACCATCCACGCCTACACCGGCGACCAGCCGACGCTGGATACGATGCACAAGGACCTGTACCGCGGCCGCGCCGCCGCCCTGTCGATGATCCCGACCTCGACCGGCGCCGCCAAGGCCCTGGGCCTGGTCCTGCCGGAACTGAAGGGCAAGCTGGACGGCTCGTCGATCCGCGTCCCGACTCCGAACGTCTCAGTCGTCGACCTGAAGGTCGTCGCCGCCCGCGACGTGACCGTCGAGGAAATCAACGCCGCCCTGCAAGCCGCCGCCGACGGCCCGATGAACGGCGTCCTGTTCACCACGACCGACCCGCTGGTCTCGTCGGACCTGAACCACATCGCCGCCTCCTCGACCGCCGCCCTGCCGCAGACCCAGGTCATCGACGGCAAGCTGGCGCGCGTCCTAAGCTGGTACGACAACGAATGGGGCTTCGCGACCCGCATGGCCGACACCGCCCTGGTGATGGCCAAGTTCCTCTAAGGAGGAAATGCTGAGCCCTCTCCCACTGGGAGAGGGCTTGAGCGCCCAAGAGCCGAAGGCGATTGGCTGCGCGAAAGGGTGAGGGTCGGCGGCCATGACTGTGGAACGCACCGTCTTCACCCGCACGCTTCGACAAAAATCCGGCCTTGCAGAGCAGCGCGTTTGGGCCTTGCTGCGCAGCGGACGGATCGACGGCCACAAGTTCCGTCGCCAGCATCCGATCGGTCGCTATGTCGCGGATCTCGCCTGCGATCGTTTGAGGCTGGTCATCGAAATCGACGGCGGGGTCCATGATCGGGACGAGGTCGTGACAAGCGATCATCTGCGGCAGATCGAGCTGGAGGCCTTGGGTTGGACCGTCCTGCGCTTCACCAACACCCAGGTATTGAGCGAACCCGACAGCGTCGTCGCCGCTATTCGTACACACGCCCGCTTGATCGCGTCCTGACCACGGCTTACGCCGACGGATACCTTCGACCCTCATCCGGCCCTGCGGGCCACCTTCTCCCACAGGGAGAAGGAAGACCTGGAGTTCCCATGACCTTCCGCACTCTCGACGACGCCGCTGACCTGTCCGGCCAGACCGCTCTGGTCCGCGTGGATTTCAACGTGCCGATGGAGGGCGGCAAGGTCACGGACGACACCCGTCTGAAGGCCGCACTGCCGACCATCCACCGTCTGCGTGAAGCCGGCGCCAAGGTGGTGCTGCTGGCCCACTTCGACCGCCCCAAGGGCGAGCGCGTGGCCGCGATGAGCCTGCGCCCTGTGGTCGAGCCGCTTGAACTGTTGCTGCACGGGCCCGTGCGCTTCGCCGACGACTGCGTGGGCGACGAGGCCAAGGCCGCCGTGGCGGATCTGGACGCCGGGGGCGTGCTGCTGCTGGAGAACGTCCGCTTCCACAAGGGCGAGGAAAAGAACGACCCGGCCTTCGCCGCTCAACTGGCGGAACTGGGCGACCTCTACGTCAACGACGCCTTCTCGGCCGCGCACCGCGCCCACGCCTCGACCGAGGGTCTGGCCCGCCTTCTGCCCGCCTACGCCGGTTGCGCCATGGCTCGCGAACTCTCAGCGCTCGACGCCGCTCTCGGCAGCCCGCAGAAGCCGGTCATCGGCATCGTCGGCGGCGCCAAGGTGTCGACCAAGCTGGACCTGCTCAAGAACCTGGTCGCCAAGCTGGACTACCTGGCCATCGGCGGCGGCATGGCCAACACCTTCCTGCACGCCCAGGGCGTCGATGTCGGCGGTTCGCTGTGCGAAAAGGACCTGGCCGACACCGCGCTGGAGATCATCGAGGAAGCCCGTCAGAAGGGCTGCGAACTGCTGCTGCCGGTCGACGTCGTGGTCGCCAAGGGCGTGAAGCCGGGCATCGAATCGGGCGTGCGCGGCCTCGACCGTATCGCCGCCGACGACCTGATCCTGGACGCCGGTCCTGAAACCGTCGCCCGCCTGACCCGCGCCATGGACCTGTCGAAAACCCTGATCTGGAACGGGCCGCTGGGCGTGTTCGAGGTCCCGCCGTTCGACAAGGCCACCGTGGCCGCCGCCAGGCACGCCGCCGAACTGGCCAAGGCTGGCAAGCTGGTCGCCGTGGCCGGCGGCGGCGACACCGTCGCGGCCCTGAACCACGCAGGCACGGCCGACGACATGACCTTCGTCTCCACCGCCGGCGGCGCCTTCCTGGAATGGATGGAGGGCAAGGTCCTGCCGGGCGTCGAGGCCCTGCGCGCCTGACCTGACCTCTGGTCTGCTTTTTAACGCCGCCTCCCCGTGGAGGCGGCGTTTCTCATCTCGAAAGCGTCACAGAACGCGGGATTGGTCCTGTAACCCGGCGTGACTTCCCCGCGCGGCCGGGCTAAAGCCTCAGCAAAATAATACCGGTTCAGGAGACTACCCATGGCGCGCATCACGCTGCGACAACTGCTCGACCACGCGGCGGAGAACGATTACGGCCTGCCCGCCTACAACATCAACAACATGGAGCAGGGTCTGGCGATCATGGAGGCGGCCCATCAGGTCAACGCCCCGGTCATCATCCAGGCCTCGCGCGGCGCCCGCAACTACGCCAACGACATCATCCTGGCCAAGCTGATCGACGGTCTGGCCGAGCTCTATCCGCACATCCCGGTCTGCATGCACCAGGACCACGGCAACGGCCCGGCGACCTGCGCCACCGCCATCCAGTACGGCTTCACCTCGGTGATGATGGACGGCTCGCTGGAAGAAGACGCCAAGACCCCCGCCTCCTACGAATACAACGTCGACGTCACCCGTCGCGTCACCGAGATGGCCCACAGCTGCGGCGTCTCGGTCGAGGGTGAACTGGGCGTGCTCGGCTCGCTGGAGACCGGCATGGGCGAGGCCGAAGACGGCCACGGCTTCGAGGGCAAGCTGGACCACTCGCAACTGCTGACCGACCCGGATCAGGCCGTCGACTTCGTCAAGGCCACCAAGGTCGACGCCCTGGCCATCGCCATGGGCACCTCGCACGGCGCCTACAAGTTCACGCGCCAGCCGGACGGCGACGTCCTGGCCATGAACGTGATCGAAGAAATCCACCGCCGCCTGCCCAACACCCATCTGGTGATGCACGGCTCGTCGTCGGTGCCGCAGGACCTGCAGGATATCATCAACGCCTATGGCGGCCAGATGCCCCAGACCTGGGGCGTGCCGGTCGAGGAGATCCAGCGCGGCATCAAGCACGGCGTGCGCAAGATCAACATCGACACCGACAACCGCATGGCCATCACCGGCGCCATCCGCAAGGTTCTGGCCGAAAAGCCCAGCGAGTTCGATCCGCGCGCCTACCTGAAGCCTGCCAAGGAAGCCATGAAGAAGCTGTGCGTCGAGCGCTATCAGCAGTTCGGCTGCGAAGGTCAGGCCTCCAAGATCAAGCCCCTGTCCACCGCCCAGATGGCCAAGCTCTACGCCGCCGGCGATCTGGACCCGCGCATCGGCTGATCGGCCTCAACAGGCTAGACAGACTGAAACGCCCGCCTTCTCATGGAAGGCGGGCGTTGTCGTATTCACCAGATGCCGTAACGCCCGCCGATCATCCCGATCACCAGCCGCGCCTCGACCTCGGCATGGCGCAGGTCGTCCTCCGCCTGCCTTGCGTCACGGCGTGCATCGCGGATCTCGCCGCGCACCTCGCGGATACGGTCGCGGATGCGTTCGCGCTGCTCGTCGGTCAGCCCGTCCTGACGCAACTCCCGCTCCTTGGCGTCAAGCTTGTCCTCGCGGTCGTCGATGCGGCTGATCGCCGAGTTCAGCGCGCTCTCCGCCGAGGACACCGCCTGCTCGACCACGTAGATCCGGCGTCCATCCTCATAGGCCGGCAGGAAGTCGCGCTCCTCGACCGGCGCGCACACCCCGCCATAGCTGCTTCCCTGCCGTCCCTGCCGGAAGCCGTTCTCCCAGGTGCAATAGGTCCTCAGACCATCTTCGCGCGACGCCATATAGGCGCTCATGTTCGGCGCCACGCCATACTTGGCGCAGGCCTTGGCATGGTCGTCCAAGCGGCTGATCTGATGTCCGGCGACCCCGTCCCGCCAGCCCTGCCCGCCCCAGTCTCCGACCAGGCACTGGTCTTCGCTCATGGTCGCGCAACCGGACAGCAGGACGACGCCCGTGACGGCGACAGTGACGGCGATCAGAACCTTCATCTCTTCGGCCTCTCCCAAGGCGTTTCATGCGACGAGCAAGGAGCGATGAAGCCTCGCCCGGCAAGCCATGCTATTTCGCCCTATGACCGATGAACCTTTGCTGACGGAAGACGGCGACACCGAGATTCTCGAGGCGCGCATCGACGCGCCGGGCGTCCGTCTCGACAAGGCTTTGGCCGCCGCCTTCCCCAGCCTGTCGCGCGCCCGGCTTCAAGCCCTGCTGGCCGAGGGCGCCGTCACCCGTGACGGCCGGCCGATCACCAACGGCTCGTCGAAGGCCCAGGCCGGCCTCTACGCCGTCATCCTGCCGCCTGTCGCCCCGGCCACGCCCCTGCCGGAATCCATCCCCCTGACGGTCCTGTTCGAGGACGCCGACCTGATCGTCATCGACAAGGCCCCCGGCATGGCCGCCCACCCGGCGCCCGGCTGCGAGACCGGTACCCTGGTCAACGCCCTGCTGGCCCACTGCGGCGACAGCCTGTCGGGTATTGGCGGCGTGGCCCGTCCGGGCATCGTCCACCGCCTGGACAAGGACACCTCTGGCGTCATGGTGGCCGCCAAGACCGACCGCGCCCACCAGGGCCTGTCGGCTCTGTTCGCGGCCCACGACATCGAGCGCACCTATATCGCCCTGACGCGCGGCGCGCCTTCGCCAGAGAAGGGCCGCATCGAGACGCTGATCGGCCGCTCGCCCCACGACCGCAAGAAGATGGCCGTGCTCAAGGGCGGCGGGCGCGAAGCCATCACCGACTATGTTGTTCAGCGCACCTTCGGCCAGCCCGCCAAGGCTTCCGGCGCCCCCATGGCCGCCCGCGTCGCCTGCACCCTGCATACAGGCCGCACGCACCAGATCCGCGTCCACCTGGCGTCCAAGGGCTCGCCCCTGCTCGGCGACCCCGTCTATGGCTCGGGCAGCCCCGCCGCCCCCGTTCGCGCCGCCGTCGCCGAGGTCAGCCTGACCCGCCAAGCCCTGCACGCCGCCGTCCTCGGCTTCGTGCATCCGGTGACCGGCCAGGCCCTGCGCTTCGAAACCGCCCCGCCCGAGGACATGCAGCGCCTCGAGACCCTTCTGGCTGAGCTCTAGGCGACCCGCGTCAGCCGCACCGCCATCCACTTCCGCCCCGGCAGAGCCAGCGTCGGGCGCGCCGGATCGTGGAAGAAGTACTTGGTGTCCTTCTGCGCCAAGGTGAAGACGCCGGGCACGGGCTCGACCGTCATGTTCCAGGTGTCGATGATGTCGGCCCGGAAGCGTTCGCCGCCAGTGATCTCGTCGCGCGGCACGTCCACGGCCCACTCGCTCGGCGCCTCGTCGCCGAAGTAGCGCATGTAGTACTGCCCCGGCACGCCGCCCAGATGCTGCTCCCACCACTTGTCGATCGGCTCGATCCCTGGACGCGGTCCCGCCTCCATAATCGTCTTCAGGAAGGCCAGCCGCGGCGCGCTCTCGCCGCGCAGTTCGCCGCCTTCGCCCAGCCAGAACTCGCCGCCGTCGATGGGGAAGCACTCCGAATGGCCGACATAGGTTCCGGCGATCAGACCATGCCAGAAGGCCCGCACCATCTGCGGCCCGGTCAGGTTGCCCCACCGTTCGCTCAGCGAGCCCTCGTAGCAGACCTCGTCGAAGATCACGGCCTTCTGCCAGACGCTGCGATAGGTCTCGGCCCGCGCGTCGTCCAGCACGGCCGACCCGTTCTGGATGCTGGAGTGGGTCACCCAGGGCTTGCCATTGTCATACAGCCGCCGCCAGTTGTGGATCGACCGCAGCCGGCCGTAGGGATCGCTGGCCTGTACCACCTGGAACAGACGGTCCCAGTCGCCGTCCGTCTTGGTCTTCAGGATGTCGAACTCATTGGCCATCGACCACCAGACGTTCTGATAGGCCGCCAGCCGCGCCACGACATAGCGGAGGTAACGATCATCCGCCTCCGCCGGCATCTCATCAAAGCCGTAGCGCCCGTCATAGGGATGGAACAGGATGACGTCCGCCTGGATCCCCAGCGCCCCCAGGGCGGCGACGCAGGCCTCGAGCCGCTGGAAATAGGCCGGGTTGAACCGCGTCAGATCCCAGTCCCTGTCGCCCGGTCCGGTCTTCTCGAACGGGAACAGGGCCTCGTTGGTCTTCACCGAGGCGTTGGGAAAGACCAGCATCCGCATCTTGTTGAACGGCGCGGTCTTCAACGTCTCCAGCGTCTGCGTCCGTTTCGCCTGCGGCTGATGGGTCCAGCCATAGGCCGTGGTGCCGATCTGGCGGTAGGGTGCGCCGTCCGCATGGGCGAAGTGATAGGTGTCGACCACCCCGACCGGGCCGTGGTTGCCGGCGCCGGGGGCTACGACCTCGAACCGCCCCTGCTTGCCGTTCAGGCCCGCCAGCGGGCTTTCGCTGATCCAACGCCACACGCCCGTTTCGGGCGGAGAGAAACGGATCCGCCACACGCCCTCGCCGTCATAGAATCCCGGCGCGCGCACCGTCGTCCGCCCGTCCGTGAAGACGCCGACCACCTCGACGGCGAAGGGGTTGCCCGTCGTCGCCGCCGACAGGGCGACCTCGAACAGGCCCCACCGTTCCACTCGGCCTGACGACGCCTCGGCCTTGGCCGCGCCCGCCAGCCCCAGAGCCGCCACGCTGACGATCGCGCCCCGGCGCGTCATGTCCTGCGTCATTCACCCCTCCCCAGAAGCAATTGTCCACCGGTGTCATACGAAAGGAGGGGCCAGACTGGCAAGCGCGTCAGCCTGCCGCGCCCGCGCTCTTGAATAGCAACAGCAAGTGTTCTATATAAGAGCTCGCCGAAACAGGTGGCTTGGGAGCCACAGTCACGCCTTCGTGTGACGAACCGCCTCTACACAGGGCGGCAACCCATACCCATCTGGTCGGTTGAGGGGTGAGGCGATGACGCACGCATGTGGTCATGGCCGTGGCGCCTGCTCTTTGCTTTCGGTCGGAGGGACCACGTCTAATGGCTAACTCGACACTCGCGGTGATGTCGCCTGAACAGGGTCTCTCGCGCTATCTCACGGAAATCCGTAAATTTCCGATGCTCACCAAGGACGAGGAGTTCATGCTCGCCAAGCGTTGGTCGGAGCATCAGGACCCCGAAGCGGCCCACCGCCTCGTCACCTCTCACCTTCGTCTCGTGGCCAAGATCGCCATGGGGTATCGCGGCTACGGCCTGCCGATCGGCGAAGTGATTTCCGAGGGCAACGTCGGCCTGATGCAGGCCGTGAAGAAATTCGACCCCGACAAGGGCTTCCGCCTGGCCACCTACGCCATGTGGTGGATCCGCGCCTCGATCCAGGAATACATCCTGCGCAGCTGGTCGCTCGTGAAGATGGGCACCACCGCCGCGCAGAAGAAGCTCTTCTTCAACCTCCGCAAGGCCAAGAGCCAGATCTCGGCCTTCGAGGAAGGCGACCTGCACCCCGAACATCTCGCCGCCATCGCCACCAAGCTGGGCGTGACCGAGGAAGAGGTCACCAACATGAACCGCCGTCTCGGCGGCGACGCCTCGCTGAACGCGCCCCTGCGCGCCGACGGCGAAAGCGAGTGGCAGGACTGGCTGGCCGACGACAATGCGGTGTCCCAGGAAACGGCGCTGGCCGACTCCGAGGAAAAATCCATCCGCATGAGCCTTCTTGAAGAGGCGATGCAGGAACTGACTGAACGCGAGAAGCACATCCTCACCGAACGCCGCCTCAAGGATGATCCGGTGACGCTGGAAGAGCTCGCCGGCCAGTACGGCGTGTCGCGCGAGCGCGTGCGTCAGATCGAGGTTCGCGCCTTCGAGAAGCTGCAGAAAGCCATGCGCGCCGCCGCCGAAGAGCGCAATCTGGTCGACGCCTGAGCGCTCAGGCAGCCGAAGGCGTTAGCGCAAAAAGACAGAAGCCTCAGCCCGCCCGAGACAGGCTCTCGGGCGAGGCCAGAGCCAGCACAGCCGCGACCGGTCCGGTCAGTGTCGCCTTCGTCGCGGCTCCGGCCGACAGGGTTGTTTCCAGACCCGCCGCCGCAATGGCCAGCGACGCGTCGCCGGTCTTGATGGCCAGGGCTTTCAACGTCTCGGCCTGCTGCTTGATGGCCCGCACCGCCTGCATGGGATCGGTGTCGAACTGGGCCAGGGCCGAGTTCAGGATGCGCATCGCCTGATCCTTGACCGCCACCACGGCTTCAGCCGCCGACGCCGGCTTGTCCGCCTTGCGCTTGCCCGGACCCGCGTAGTCGTCGGAGTTGAAGCGGCGACGGTCCGGCCCGATGTAGCCCACCGCCTCGACCCAGTCGCGCGGCTTGGTGGCCAGGTTCTCGACCCGGCGGAACAGATCGCCGCTGGTGAAGGGCTTTCTCAGAAACTCATGCACGCCGGAATCCCGCGCGCCCTTGATGGTGCTGGCGGTGGCCTCGGCCGTGACCATGATGATCGGCACGCGGCGGCAGGCCAGGCTGGATCGGCGGATCCGCCGCGCCAGCGCCTCACCGTCCAGACGCGGCCCGGTCCGCTCGGTCAGGATCAGGCCCGGCTCCATCTCGCGCGCCAGATCGATCACCCGCGCCTCGTCGCCCTCGACCGCGACATCGCGCGATCCAAAGCCCTTCAACAGGTCAGACAGCAGCCGCGCCGCGGCCGGATTGTGATCGACGATCAACACCCGGCGCACGACCGGGGCGATCTTCTGCATCGTCTTGGCGTCTAAAGCGAACACGGCTCGGCTCCATCTGGAACCGGAAAGGTAAACTCAGGGGGTTAAGGGGCCGTTTCCCTTATCGGGACACAGCCCCCTGCCCTGGCCTCAACCCTGGAAGGGATCGCGCATCAGGATGGTGTCGTCGCGCTCGGGGCTGGTCGACAGCAGGGCGACCGGCGCACCGATCAACTCCTCGATCCGACGCACGTATTTCAGCGCATGGGCGTTCAGATCCTTGAAGGTGCGGACCCCGGCGGTGCTTTCGCTCCAGCCTTCCAGTTCCTCGAACACCGGCTCGGCCGAGGCCTGGGCCTTCAGGCTCGACGGCAGGTAGTCCAGCACCTCGCCGTTGATGCGATAGCCGACGCAAATCTTCAGCGTCTTCAGCCCATCCAGAACATCCAGCTTCGTCAGAGCGATGCCGTCGATGCCGTTGATCGCCACCGACTGACGCACCAGCACGGCGTCGAACCACCCGCAACGACGCGCCCGGCCCGTATTCACGCCGACCTCGCGGCCGACGACCGCCAGATGCTCGCCGACCTCGTCGTTCAGTTCACAGGCGAAGGGGCCTTCGCCGACGCGGGTGGTATAGGCCTTCACGATCCCCAGCACATAGCCAACGCCGCGCGGCCCGATGCCCGAGCCCGCCGCCGCCTGTCCGGCTACAGTGTTCGACGACGTCACATAGGGATAGGTGCCGTGGTCCACGTCCAGGAAGGCGCCCTGCGCCCCCTCGAACAGCACGCGCTTGCCGTCCTTCTGGGCCTGATCCAGCACCCGCCAGGCCGGCTTCACATAGGGCAGGATCTTCGGCGCGATCTCCAGCAGTTGCGCCAGCAGCGCCGCCGGGTCGATCGGCTCCAGCCCCAGGCCCGCGCGCAGCGGATCGTGGTGCGAGCGCAGGCGGTCGATCTTGATCTTCAGGTCGTCTTCGTTGGCCAGGTCGCAGACGCGGATGGCGCGACGGCCCACCTTGTCTTCATAGGCCGGGCCGATGCCGCGGCCGGTCGTGCCGATCTTGGCGCCCGGCGCGCTGGCGGCGGCTTCGCGCGCCACGTCCAGGGCCGGGTGGATCGGCAGGATCAGACAGGCGTTGTCGGCGATGGTCAGGATGTCGGGGGTGATGGCTACGCCTTGGGCCTGGATCTTCTCGATCTCGCCGACCAGGTGCCAGGGGTCGACGACCACGCCGTTGCCGATGATCGAAGGCTTGCCCTGCACCACGCCCGACGGCAGCAGCGCCAGCTTGTAGACCTTGCCGTCGACGACCAGGGTATGGCCCGCGTTATGGCCGCCCTGGAACCGGACGACCATGTCGGCGCGATTGGACAGCCAGTCCACAATCTTGCCCTTGCCCTCGTCGCCCCATTGGGCGCCGACCACTGCGACGTTAGCCAAGACCGTTTCTCCGCAATCCAGAATGCGGTGGGAGCCTATAACCCCTGAATCGTCAGGAGTCGCCCCAAGGACGCAGATTAAGGCGCAGAATTATCCAGCCTGTTCGCTGGCCGCCGTCGCAAACGCCCATTCCAGCCACGGCGTTGCGGCCACGACGTCCGCCGTCTCGACGGTGCAGCCGCACCACAGACGCAGGCCCGGCGGCGCATAGCGGTGCGGCTCCATGTCGAACACCGCCCCCTCGCCTTCCAGCAGAGCCTTGAACCGCTTCACAAATGCCTTCTGCCCCGCCTCGTCCATCGCCGCGATGCGCGGATCGACGAACTTCAGGCAGACCGAGGTGGTCGAGCGGATTTCCGGTCGATCGGCCAGGAAGGCGATCCAGTCGGTCCGCTCCACCCATTCGGCCAAGGCCGCATAGTTCCGATCCGTACGTCGGATCAGTTCGGACAGGCCGCCCGCGCCCTTCGCCCATTCCAGAGCGTCGATCCAGTCTTCAATGGTCAGGATCGAGAAGGTGTTGATCACCACCCCGTCCGCCAGCGTCCGGTCAAAGCCCTTCTTGTCGGTCAGACGCAGCACCTTGGGGATAGCCCGCTCGGGGCGATAACGATCCAGCCGCGCCACGGCGCGCGGCGACAGCACCATGACGCCGATGCCCGCCTCGCCGCCCAGCGCCTTCTGGAAGCTGAAGGTGGTCACATCCAGCTTGTCCCACGGCAGGTCCATCGCAAACGCCGCCGAGGTCGCATCGCAGATGGTCAGCCCCCCGCGCCTGTCGGAAATCCAGTCGGCGTTGTCGACACGTACCCCCGACGTCGTGCCGTTCCACGGAAACACCACGTCCTTGTCCGGATCGACCTGCGTCATGTCCGGCAGTTCGCCCCAGGGCGCCGTCAGCACCTCGGGCTCCAGCTTCAGGTGGTCGCGCACGTCGGTCGCCCAGACCTGACCGAAATTCTCATAGGCCACGACCTGCACCGGCCGCTCGCCCAGCATCCCCCACAGCGCCGCCTCGACCGCGCCGGTGTCCGATCCTGGCGTATAGAGCATGACGTAGTCGTCCGGCGGGCTCAGCACCTCCCGCGTCAGCCGCAAGCCATAGGCGAACCGCTCCACTACCTCCGGCGCGCGGATGCCGCGCCCCAGCAGGTCGGTCGGCAGCCCCGCCAGCGACCACCCCGGACGCTTGGCCGTCGGGCCGGCGGAGAACCACGGGCGAACGGGCTTGGCGTCAGGCTTGGTCGCGGCTTGGGCGATCATGGCGTAGGCGGTCCTTGGAGAGGAAAAACAGAAAGATCGGGTGTCAGCGTCCTGGGGTGTAGGGGCGCTTGTCGCGCCACTCGGTCGCGAAGCGAACCAAGTCGTCGTCCGGGCTTTCCGGCAGGGTCACCGCCAGCTTGGCCAGCAGGTCGCCGCGCTTACCGGCGGCGTAGGCGCCCCGTCCCTTGAGGCGCAGCACCTTGCCGCTGTTGGAGCCCTTGGGGATGGTCATCATCACCACGCCCTCGGGCGTCGGCACCTGGATCTTGCCGCCCAGAACCGCGTCGGGAACCGACACCGGCAGGTCCATGGTCAGGTCCGCTCCGTCGCGCTTGAACACCGGGTGCGTCTGGATCTTCAGCTCGATCAGGGCGTCGCCCGCCTGACCGCCGCGCCCCGGCGCGCCCTGGCCTTTCAGCCGGATCACCTGGCCCTCGGACGCCCCCTTGGGAATGACCACGTCCAGCATCCGCCCGTCCGAGAACTGGATGCGGCGCGTCGTCCCGGCGATGGAGTCTTCCAGACTGATGTCCAGCGTGGCCCGCACGTCCTGGCCCTTGCCGCCGCCGAAGCCGCCGCGACCCGCCGTGCGTCCGCCCCCGCCGCCAAAGGCGCCGAACAGTTCTTCCAGATCGATGTCCTCGAACCCGCCGCGTCCGCCTGACCCGCCGAAGCCGCCAAAGCCGCCCGAGCGCCCGCCGCCGCCCGGCGGCGCACGAAACTGCTCGCGCCCGTCGGCGTCGATCTCTCCGCGATCATATTTGGCGCGTTTCTCGGCGTCGCCCAGCAGGTCGAAGGCCGCGGTGATGCGCTTGAACCGCTCCTCGGCCGCCTTGTCGCCGGGGTTCTTGTCCGGGTGCAGTTCCTTCGCCAGCTTGCGGAACGCCTTCTTGATCTCGTCCGCGCTCGCGCCTCTGGCAACGCCCAGTTCCTTATAGGGATCGCCAGCCACGTTCGCTTCACTCCGAGATCAGAAAAAGACCAGAGCGTCAGTTAAGCCATGCGCCCCCCCGCTGGAAGGGGCTGACGTGGTTTAGAGCAAGGGCGCGACCGCCTCCGCCCCCCAGCCATAGCCGTCGCCCCATTGCGCCACGGCTGCGCGAGCGCCGTCGCCGATCCCGCCCGGCCAGTCCGTCGTCACATCAGCCGCCGCATAGACCGCCTCCAGCCCGTCGACTTCCCAAACCCGCTTCTCCATCGCCCCGTCCAGCACCCGCACCCGGAAGCGTCGCGGATCGACCTCGACCGGCTCGGCGTCCCAGCTCTCGCCGTTCACTCTCACGCGCGGCGTCCACGACAGCCGCCGCCCGCCGCCCTCGACCACCGCCCGCAGATGCGCCGGCCGCCAGGGCCGCGCCGTCCGTCCGGTCCAGACAAAGTCCGTCTCCGAGAACCCGTTCCCGCCCGGGGGCGCTCCGACCGGTCCCGCCCGCCAGACCCGCGGCAGGCCCCGTTCGTCCGCCGCCACCTCGGCCCGCGCCATGTCGCGCTCCAGAAACACAACCACCGCCCCGACCACAGCCCCCGCTGCGCTCGCGTCCTCACTCCCCTGCTGCCCACGCAACAGACCGCTCAGCCGCCAGATCTCGCCGCCGACCAGTTCAGCGCGGCGATACTGCACCAGTTCCCAGCCCGCCGCCGTCTCCAGGGCCAACGCATTGCCGCCGTCCAGAACCGCGCCCTCCGTCAGGCTCTCCGGCGCCCGCCCCTCGACCCGCACCGTGATCGCATTGGCCTCGTCCCAGCGCCCGACCACGCCGCGCCCGACCGCCTCGACCAGCACCCCGACCGTCGCTGGCCGATCCACCGTCGCCCGCGGCGTCAGAGCGTCCGCATTCGCGCCGCCATGCACCGTCATCGGCGTCCAGGGCTCCGCCGCCACCACCGCCACCGGCCGCCCGTCATCCCCGCTTCCCGGCAGGGGCGGCAGATCCAGCAACCGCAAGAAGGGCGCCCCGATCACCGTGGGGGCGTCGCCGGACCGCCAGTCCGTCTTCTCATCCTCGGCCCGCACAACCATCACCGGCTCCAGCGCCGCCGACGGCTGTTCGTCCACATCCAGCCGCGTCACGCGCCAGTCGCCCGCCCGCTCCTCGACCCTGACAACGTCGCCCGGCTCCAGTTTCAGCGCCTCCAGCGGCCCCAGCTTCACCCTCAACCGATCCGTCTCGCCCCCGGTCGTGGCCAGCGTCCGCCGCGCCAGCGCCCCGGCCACGCTCGCGCCGCACACCGCCGGCAGTTCCAGATCGACGCCCCCGCCATCGCCCTCGCCCCGCGCCACCACCGACCCGGTCTGATAGTCCGCCGTTTCATCGATAAACCGCACCCGCGCCGCGCCGGGCCTGGGCTCCAGCGACCGATCCGCCACGACGCCGCCCCCCTCTTCCGGCAGGGCCAGGGCCTCCGTGGTCAAGGAAAGTCCCGCCGCCGCCTCGCCCAGCACCGCGATCCGCCCGCCGCGCTCGGCCGCCGTCGCCCCCAGCCCGGCCAGCAAAGGCTCAAGCGCATCCTGCGTCCGCATCGGCCGGTCGATCACATAGCCCACGATCTCGCCGTCCAGCGCCGCGACCTCGAACGCCTCATCCTCCAGCCCGCCGCGCCTCAACACGGCCGCCACCATGTCGGACGCCTCGCCGCTCATCCGCCCGTTCAGCCAGTGCCCGGTCCGCCACGCTCCTGCATCGGCCCAGACCTCCGCCCGCGCCGGAAACGCCGGATAGGGCCGCGCATCCCAGCACCAGGCGTCAGCCCCCTCGATCATCCGCCCGCCATAGACGCTCGACACGGGATTGTTCTCCGCGGCCTCGAAATGCGTCAGCACCGCCTCCAGCGCCCGCCGCTGCATTCGGTCGTCGCGCGCGCCTGTCGAGTGCGGCGGCAGGGCGTTCTCCGAACTCTTGGGGTCTTGGAACAGATTGGGCGCGTTGCCGCCACGGTCCACCGCCGCACAGCCGAACTCCGTCAGCCGGATCGGCTTCATCCCCGGAATCCAGGCCGTCGCCGTCGCGCTGCGCACGCCCGCCACCCGCTCATAGTGAGGATTCGACCACCACCCCTTCAGGTCCTTGGCCCGATACAGCCAATCCTCGCCGTGCGCCCCGTCGCTGATCGGCGTCCTGACCTGCGCCGCGCGATTCTCGGCCGACGCATAATACCAGTCATAGTTTTCCCCGCCCGCCACCTGAGCCGCCAGGTAGGCCGGGTCCGCCGCGCCCTCGAACGCCGCTCCATCCAGTCCGCCGTCGCCCGCCCGCCAGTCGCCCAACGGCGGATACCAGTCGACGCCGACGTAATCGATGTTGGGATCGGCCCACAGCGGGTCCAGATGAAACCGAACCTCGCCGTCCTTCTGGAACCCGAAGTACTCCGACCAGTCCGCGGCGTAGGACAGTTTCACTCCCGTCCCGACGATCGCCCGGCACTCCGCCGCCAGCGTCCGGAACTGCGCCACGGCCGGAAAGCCGCCGCCGGCGTCACGCGTCCCCGTCAGCCCCCGCATCTCCGAGCCGATCAGCAGGCCGTCCGCGCCCTCCTCCGCCGCCATCTGCGCATAGTGCAGCGCCAGCCGTCGCAGGCCCCAACCGCTCGCCGTCCCGAACAGGGCCGCGACCTCGCCCGCCGCCCCCGCGCCGGCCGTCCCCGCCACGCGCCCGCGCCACGGATAGCCGGCGCAGTCCATGAAGACGAAGGGATAGATCGTCACCTCCAGCCCGCGCGCCTTCAGGCTGCGGATCGCCTGACGCACGCTCTCGTCCGACGGCGTCCCGCCATAGGCCGGCCCGCCGTCCACCTGCGACACCAGATGCGCCTCATGCCGCTCCAGCCCCGCCACGCTCCAGCCCATCGGCGTCGTCGGCTTGTCGCGCCGATCCACGCCAGGCCAGATGCGGCAATGCCCCGCCCGCAGGTCGCCCCCGAACCAGCCGACGATCAGACTGACCCGCTTCAGGTTCGGCGCCTGGACCATCAACTGATCCAGCGACACCTCGATGTCCGCCCGCCCCTCGGCGTTGTTGACGTTTTCCGGCGTGCTGCGCGTCAGCCCCTCGCGGCGCATCACCACCTCGGTCGCCAGACAGAATTCTCCCGCCCCGGGGATCAGGCACACCCCTTCCAGCTGGTCCTCCAGACGTCGCTCCACGCCCGCCGGCCGACGAAACACCTCGAACGCCAGTTGTGGCGGGCGATTGCCGAACGGCCCCAGCGGCAGGTCCTCGAACACCACATAGGCCGTGCCCCGAAACGCCGAGGCCGCCCCTTCAACGGCTTCAATCAGCGGGTCCGGCGTCTGCGTCTGCGTGCCCCGATTCACCCGCATCGTCACCCCGGTCAGGTCCAGCGGCTGGCCGTCGGCCCAGATCCGCCCCACCCCATCGATCGGTCCCTCGCCCAGCGCCACGGCGAAGCTCAGCGAATAGTCGTATTCGACCGTCTTCTGCCCGCCCTTGCCGCCTGACCGCTTGTGCTTCGTCTCCAGGAACCGGGCCGCCCAGATCACCTGACCCACCACCCGCGCCCGACCAAAGACACAGCCCATCGGCGCGCCATCCGCCGACGACTGCAGGTTCAGCCCCTCCAGCCTCGGCCCCTTCTGCCGCGCCGGCGACAGGCTGGCGACCACGCGGTTGTCGATGGCCCGCCCGATGGTCGCGCCGATAAAGGCGCCAACCGGCCCGCCGATGGACCCGCCCACCGCCGTCAGAACCACCTGCGCCATCTACGTCTCCTTCGTCGTCGGCCAGCGGAAGGCCGCGACCAGTCTTCGCCGCCACCACGGCCCCATCCAGCTTTCGACCACCGACCGCGCCCAATAGGCGTGGATCATCTTCCACTCCGGCCCGTCGTCAGCCGACAGGATGCCGCAGTGCTTGACCGGACACCCCGCACTCATGCGGAAAAGCAGCACGTCGCCCGCCCGCGCCATCGCCAGCGAAACCTCGACCAGCCGCCTTCTCGCCGCCTGCAACAGCGCCTCCTCGCCCCCGACCTCAGCCCAATCGGGCCGATAGGCGGGCGGCGTCTCCGGCTCCTCGCCCACCACCTCGCGCCACACCCCGCGCACCAGGCCCAGACAGTCCGCTCCCTCTCCCTTCACGCTGGCCTGATGCCGATAGGGCGTCCCCAGCCACCCTCGCGCGGCCGCGAGAACCAAAGCGCGCCGCCCCTCTTCCTCCCCTTCATGGGGAGGGTGGTCGCGCAGCGATCGGGTGGGGAGGCCCCTGCACAGTTCCCCCCTCATCGCCGGCTCCCCCCGTCATTGCGCCCGCTCCCCGCCGGCCTGGCCGTCAGGAAGTCGTCGCCGGGAATGTCCGGAAAGCCCTGGAAGTTGACGCCATTGCCGAACACGTCCGCACAGGTCGCCCACCGCTTGTCGCAGCTCCGACCGGCCGCCACCGCCGCACTCAACCGACAGCGCCCGTCGCCCAGCACCGCGTCGCAGGTCCGGCCATAGGTCCGCCCCACCACCCGCTCCAAGGCCGCCATCGGGCCGTCCAGATCGGCGACAAAGCCGCCGTTCTCACGCCGGATCCGCGTCAGCGTCCCGGCCCACAGCCGCACCGCCAGGTCCGGCCGCGCCCAGTCCACGCGCCACAAGGCGATCCGCGCCCCGTCATAGAGGCCCGCCGCCACATCCGCCTCGGTGATGGCCTCATCATCCAGCCCGCCCGATGCCGACAGTCCGCCCGCCGCCAGCCCCGCCTCGCCCTCGCCCGCCCCCGCGGTCCAGCCGCTGCTCGCCCGACAGACCACGCCCTCGACGTTCAGGTCCCGATCATGATCGGTGAACCCCATCGCTGCGCCGTCGCCCCGCCTCAACACCCAGGCATGACACAGCGTCGCCGCCCCGCTCTCGATGCGGACGGCCATCTCCTCTGGTATGTCGCGCATGGCTAGACCCGCACCTCGATCAGCGGCATGGCGACCATCCGCCCGGCGCCGAAGCTCTCCAGCGTCACCTCGATCCGGTCGGCGTCGAACCGCACCGGCGTGTCGAACACGAACCCCGCCGTCACCGCTGCGCCCGGGGCCGGGGCCGTCGTCAGTGTCACCTCCCCCGTCGCCGTATCGACCGCGAAGCCCGATGTCTCCACGCCCGTCACCGCCACGCGGACCGAGCCCTCGACCGGCTTCGTGATCCGTCGCTCATGATCGCCATAGGCCTTGCACAGGCCAAAGCTCCGCCGCACGCCATCTCCCGTCCCGATCACCTGGTCCTTGGCGGCGACCGTGTCGCCTGGCGCGCAGCTCTTGAAGTCGGCGAAGTCGCGGAACCGGAACCCGTACAGCCGCCCCCGCCGCGCCTCGAAAAACGCCGTCAGCGCCGCCATGTCGTCCAGCGACCGCAATCCCGCTCCGATCAGATAGCGCCGCCGCCCCTCGGCCCAGGGCGTCGAACGCCGCTCGAACCCGGATCCCAGTGTGGCGATCTCGGTCCGCCGCTCGACCCCGCCGGTCGACCCAAACGCCAGCCGCGCGGGCAGACGCACCTCGTGAAAGGCCATCAAGGACTCCTGTTATCTTGATTTTCCGCGACACCCCGTCCAGTGACTCAGGGCGGTCTCCACGACCGCGATCGGGGGCCTTCATGCGCGGTGAAATTCTCAGCTACGATGCGGTCAGCGGCGAAGGCCTGATCAGCGGCGACGATCTGATGCGCTATCGCTTCTCCCGGATCGACGTCAGCGGCGCCCAGGAGCCCGCCCCCGGCCTCCGCGTCGATTTCGTACCGCTCGACGACCGCGCCGGCCAGATCATCCCCCTGCTGATTCAGGCTGGCGGCCTGTCGCCTGCAGCCTTCGGTCCGGCCGAGCCTGCTCTCGGGATGTGGGCTTATTTCGTCCGCTGCATCCGTCAGAAGGTCGTCGACGGCGACGGTCGCGCTCGACGCCTGGAATACTGGTCCTTCGTCCTCTTCGCCTGGCTGACGATGATGGCGGCCTTCCTGCCCTTCTTCTTCCTCGTGGGCCTGAGCTACGATAGCGATTCCCTGTCCGCCGTCGCCGTTCTGGCCATGCTGGCGCCAGCCGTCTGGGGGCTGTTCCTGATGTTTCCTGGCATCGCCCTGGCCTCGCGCCGTCTGCACGACGTCGGCCTATCGGGCTGGCTCTATCTGATCAGCTTCGTCCCCTATGTCGGGGGCCTCTTCATGCTGGTCGTGGCCTGCATTCCCTCCCAGCCCCACCCCAATCGCTACGGGCTGGCTCCGAAACGATTTTGACCCAAACTGAGACTCGTTCTTAAAAAACCTGCCCCAAGGTCACGCTTCGGCTTGTCTGGAAACCATCGCTCGGTCATGCTCGCGGCAAAGCGGCCCGGGGGCCGTTCAGATATGGAGACTTCCGATTGCGCGGTGAAATTCTCAGCTATGACGACGTGTCGGGCACGGGCCTGATCAGCGGCGACGACAGCATCCGCTACGGCTTCGCCCGTTCGGCCATCCAGGCAGGCGGCGTTATCGCCGCCGGCGCCCGCGTCGACTTCGTGCCGGAAGGCCTCGAGGCGACCCAGGTCATGGTTCTGGCCGGTTCGCCGACCGCCGCCTTCGGCCAGGCCGCCAACTCGGCCTACACCGCCCGCGACACCGGCGGCGGCTATGATTTCGCCAGCGCCATGTTCTCGTTCAACGGCCGCCTGCGCCGCCAGCATTTCTGGATCAGCTGGCTGATCCTGCTCGGCGCGGGCGTCGTTCTCGGCTGGATTCCGATCATCGGCACCATCCTGTCGATCGCCATGATCTGGCCCAACGTCGCCATTGTGGTGAAACGCCTGCACGACATGGGCAAGACCGGCTGGTTCGCCGTTGTCCCCTGGGTCGCCAACATCGTCGGCTTCATCATGATCATCAGCGCCGTCGGCATGTCGATCATCACCAACCCCCAGGCCTTCGAGAGCGAAGACCCCGAGGTCATGCTGGCGATGTTCGGCTCCATGATGGGCGGCATCGCTGTGATGTTCCTGGTCAACATCGCCTTCCTGCTCTGGATCGGCATCAGCGACAGCCAGCGCGGCGACAACAGGTTCGGCCCCAATCCCAAGGGCGAATAAGACCAGGGGGCGCTCTTCGGAGCGCCCCTTTTTCTTTGAGCTATCGCTCGGCGCGCGGCGCCTCGCTGCTTGAGCCTCGTTGTATTCGGCCGTCGCTTAGGCCTTGCCGCTACATCCTTCGCGCGCCGAGCGCCGTCGCCCGCGCCAGCATCCGCGCGATCTGCGCCTCGGACCGCAACACGCCCTGCGCCCCGCCGTCCACGCTGACATTGACCGTTACGCCCGCGCCGCCCATCGGCTCGATGCTGCCCGCGCCCGCCGGTCGAAACACCTCCGGTCCGCGCTCGCCGACCAGATAGGCCCCGCCGCCCAGCACCGGCCCGCCCTCGGCCCGCGCCCCGCCGAACCCGCTCATCGCCGCCGAGATTGCATCCGACAGGCGGCCGCTTCGGCCCGATCCGGCCGCCGAATTGACGGCGTTCAGCACCGCCCGCGCCAGCTCGGCCATCGTCACCTCGCCGTCCGCCGCCGCCCGCACCAGCGACCGCGTCAGGCTCTCGCCCGCCCGCCCGAACGCCTCCTCGATCGCGCTGGCCGCCCGCTCCGCCGGCTCCTTCAGCGACTCCAGCGCCACCGCCGCCTCGGCCGCCTTCACCGGCACGGCGTCGATCCCGTCCGGCCTGAAACTGTCAGTCATCCGGCCACATCTCCCTCATCCGCTCCAGTTCGCCGCGCGCCAGCGGCGCCGCCTGCGCCGGCCCCGCCGTCAGCATCCGCCACTCCTTCAGCGACAGCCGCCAGAACCCCTCCGGCCCGACGCCCATCCGCGCCGCCGCCTGCAACATCTCGCTCCATTGCTGATCCTGTGGCGTCATGCGGCCGCCGCGAACGCCTTCGCCACCGCCTCCGCCGCCTCGCGTGGATCAACCGCCGCGCTCGCCAGCCCGTCCGCCAACACCCCTTCGCCCCCGCCGCGCAGCAAGGCCGCCAGCACCACCAGCAGATCCCGCGCCGACAGCGCCTTCATCCGCTCGGCCAGCCCCGCCATCCCGGCGACGCCCAGCCCCGTCTCGATCTCCGCCAGCGCTCCCAGCGTCAGACACAGCCTCCGCTCCGCCCCCGCCAACACCGCCGTCGCCTCGCCCCGCACGCCGTTCACCCTCACAGCGCCGCGAACGTCACTTCGCCCGCGCTGGCCAAACTCAGCGCAACACTCGCCTCCCCCTCGTGCTCGCCGGCGTATTCCAGCGCCGCCACCAGGAAGGCCCCCTCCAGCACGCCGAAGTCCGGCACGATCAGCCGCCACGTCTTCGCCGCCTGCTCAAAGAAGGCCTCGCGGATCAGGGCGTCGGACGCCGCGTCGCGGAAGATCCCCTGCCCCGACACCGCCGCCGACTTCACCCCGGCCCCGGCCAGCAGCTCGCGCCAGCGCCCGGCGCTGTCGCCGTCCGTCGCGTCCACGGTCTTCGCGTTCAGCGAAATCGTCCGCGCCCTCAGGCCCGCCACCGTTGTAAAGGCGCCTGCCGCGCCCTCGATCTTCAGCAAGATGTCCTTGCCGCGTTGCGCCGTCATGCCTTCAATCCTCCCTTGTCGCGCAGCGACGGGGGAGGGGCACCGCGAAGCGGTGGAGGGGGCAAGCCCCACGCACTGCCCGTAGCCGCCCCCTCCACCATGCTGCGCATGGTCCCCCTCCCCCGCTTCGCAGGGAAGGATCAGTTCTCAAACCTCTTCCGTCACGGCCCGCAGCCGCATCACCGCCCATGCTCGTGACTGGCCGCGCTTCAAGTCCGCGCTGCGAAACACGTCGGTAAACGTCACGTCCAGACTGACCGCCCTCACCCCGTCGCCCTCGACCGCCGCGTCCGCCACGCGCGCCCGCACCGCCGCCGCGACCGCCCGCGCCTCTTCCATGCCTGCAAACCGGCTGGCGCAGGTCAGGGTCAGTCGATGCTCGACCCCGCCCCCGTCCGCGTTCAGCCCCCGGCTCTCGCTCTTGCCGATCAGCAGATGCGGAAACTCAGGCTCCTCCGGCGGCTGGTCCCAGACTCTGACCGGATCGCCGAGCAGCGCCTGCAAGGCCGCGTCGCCCTTCAGCCAGGCGATCAGCGCCTTGATCAGCGCCCCCTCATGATCTCTCATCGCGTCCGCTCCAGGTTCAGCCGCACGCGCCCCGCCGCCTTGGGATCGGCCTCGATCCCGGCGACGCCCCAGTCCGCCCCGCCGAACCGCACGATCAGCCCCTCGGCCAGCCGCGGATCGGCCCGCACGGTCGCGCTCAGCGTCTCCACGCCGCGCGTCACGCCGCCCTCCGTCCGCTCGCGCCGGCGTCGCGCGCCGAGGCTCAGCCACAGCGACCCGACCGGCTCATAACTGACTGCGCGACCGCCATAGGGCGTCTCCGCCTCCACCGCCCGCACCAGGCTCGCAACAATCTTCACAGCCGCACCACGCGATAGGGCGCGATCCACCCCTCGACCGGCGCCGCCGACATCTCATTCTCGCCGCGCTCATAGGCCCGCAGCACCAGCATCAGCACCGCCAGCCGCAGCGGCGCCGCCGAGGTCGAGGTCAGGCTCAGCCCCACCTCCCCCTCCACCCGCGCCCGCGCGGCGTCGATGAGGGTCTGGATCAGCCCGTCCTCCGCCTCGTGCTCGACGCGCAGGAACAGTTTCGCCTCCGTGAGGGTCACGGGTGCGCTCATGAGTAATTCTCCTGTTTCCCTCTTCCTTCTCCCCTTGCGGGAGAAGGCGGCCCCCAAAGGGGGGTCGGATGAGGGGTCGCACCGCCCGCGAAACCCCTCACCCTCCCACCGCTCACGCGACGGGTCCCTCCCTCTCCCGCAAGGGGAGAGGGGTCAGTTCAGTCAGCTCGCCGCGAACTTCATCAGCTTGATCGCGTCGAAGTTCTGCACCCCGCCGCCCACGCGCTTGGTCGTGTAGAACAGCACATAGGGCTTGGCCGAATAGGGGTCGCGCAGCACCCGCACGCCTGCGCGATCCACGATCAGATAGCCGCGCGAGAAGTCGCCGAATGCGATCGACAGGCTGTTGGCCGCCACATCCGGCATGGTCTCGATCTCGGTGACCGGATAGCCCAGCAGCGACGCCGTCTCGCCCGGTCGCGTCGCCGGCGACCAGATATAGGCGCCGTCCGCGTCCTTGAACTTGCGCACCGCCGAGACCGTGCGCCGGTTCATCACAAAGCGCCCGTTCGGCCGATACTGAGCCTTGGGCGCATAGATCAGGTCGATCAGCTTGTCCGCCGGGCTCGTGCTGGCGAAAGCGCCCGCCGCGCCCGAGGCCACCGTGCCGATCTGGCCCCAGGTCTGCGTGCCCTCGGTCGCCGTCGCATAGGCCAGGAAGCCCTTGGGCTTGTTGACCCCGTCGCCGCTGACGAAGGCCGCCGTCTCCTGCGCCGCAAAAGCGTCCTCGACCTCGGCCGCCAGCCATTCGTCCAGATCGATCAGGGCGTCGTCCAGCAGGCTCTGCGTCGCCGCCGGACAGGCGTAGAGATCGGCCGACGAGAACTCCAGCAGGGCCAGGGTCGCCGGGTCCGTCTCAGGCCGCGCCGCCGTCTCGGCCACCCAGCCCGCCGTCACGCCCGCCGTCGACACCGGCTTCCTGAACACGCCCGAACCGACCGTGCGCACCGTGGCGATCTCGCGCATCGGAGACCCCGCCATTAGGCGCCGCTCGATGGCCCGCTCCGTCTCCGGCGGCACGACATAGCCCGCCGAGTTCGACGCCGACGACAGCCCCGCCTTCAGCTCCAGACCATAGGACTGACCCGACTTCATATAGCCGTCCCAGGCCGCCTTGGCCTCCGGCGCCGCCACGATCGCCGGCGGCTCACCGCCCAACATCGGGCGGCGGCTCTCGCTCAACGCGCGGTCGAGACGCGCCTGCGCGCCCGCCACCGCCTGGTCGATGCGCGCCACCTTCTCCTCCAGCAGCGCATCCGCCGACGCCTTCTTCTCGATCTCGTCCAGACGGGCGTCATTGGCCCCTTTGAACGCCTCGAACGCCGCCATCATCTCATGCAGGGCGGCGCGCGCCTCGGGATTACCCGACACGGTCTTGGTCTCTTTCATGCTCTCTCCGGTTGAAGAACCGCGGTTCGCGGTTACGCTCGGCGCGCGACCCGCATCGAGTCGCGCCCTGTCCCTGCCGCTGCGCGGGACATCCTCGAAAAGGATCGCCCATGCGGCTGCTGTTGGTATCCCTGCTCATCGGCCTGACGCTGGGCCTGGGCCACGCCGCGCTGGCCTCGGAAGACGCGCCCGCCGTCCAGGTCGAGGCCTGGCCTCTGCCGCAGACCGGCGGGATGGGCTCGGCCATCTTCCTTCAGGATCGCGCCGCCGCCCGCGCCACCGATGCTCTGCTGGCGCGCTTCGGCGGCAAACCGCCCGAAGGGCTGATCGGCTGGATCGCGGTTCAGGAAGACGAAGGTCATCTGGTCCGCTTCCTCGTCGGCGATCTCGACAAACCGCGTCCGGGCTACGACGTCCTGGTCGACAAGACCGGGCGCGCCAGTGCGGTCATCGAAACCCTCGGCGCCGACCTGTCGGAAGAGCACGCCACCCTTTTCCGCGCCCGCAACACCGCCGCCTCTGGCGTCGGCGCCCTACGGTGCGCCGCCCGCTACAACTCCGTGGTGCTGGACGATCCCGACAGCGACGGCTGGCTGGTCTGGCTGCTGGCCTCGACCACCGACGCCAACAAGGTGCCGATGGGCGGCCACTACCGTTTCCATGTCAGCGCCGACGGCCGCACCGTCGAAAAACGCGAACAGCTGTCCAACAGCTGCCTCGATCTGGACCGCCGCCAGGCCCAGCAAGGCGGTCAGACGGTCGGCCTCATGACCAACGTCATCGTCGCGCCCCAACCGCTCGAAATTCATGTCTTCCTTTCGCTGCTCAACCGCCTGCCGATCTACGTCATGGCGGGCGACAAGCTCTGGGCGGTCCAGGGTGCCACGATCCGCGAAGTCGATACGTCGAAGGGGCGCTAGAAACGTCATGCCTATTACGCCGCCAGAGCCCGGCATGACCTCCGCCTGGCTCAACGCCGCCGAACGGTCTTGGCGGCTCAAGCTGGCCTGGCTGTGCGTGCCCTATATTCCCGTCACCGCCATCGCCGTCAGTTTCCATGCCGGTGACAGCGAATCGGGCCTGATCGCGGCCCTGCCCGCCATCGTGGTGTTCGGCGGCGCGGCGCTTCCCTTCCTCGTAGGCCGCCTCCTCCAGCCGGCCAAGAAGGCGCGCCGCAGCGCCCTGTCGCCCTTGCAGCGGATGCAGATGTCCGAAGAAGCCGACGCCGCCACCGTCGGCGAAACCCTCGGCATCGACGAAAAGCCGCCCGTCGATTCACTTCCCGACTGGCTTCAGGCCGCCATCGCCCATTTCGGCGCTCCGCTCCCTCGCCTCCTTGAGCCCCTCATCACGGCGCTCGGCCTCCTGATCTCGGTCGCCCTGATCGCCCTGGCCTTCCTGCGCGACCCCTTCGGCCTCCTGACCCGCTGGACCGGCCTGACCCTGCCACTCGACTACTGGTCCGCCTACGGCCTGATGCTGACGGCAGCGCTGCTCTTCACGCACTGGCGCTGGTTGCGTCAAATGCACGACCACTACGTCGTCGAGGCCAAACCCACCGGCCGCCGTCCCTTCCCGGCGCTGCGTTCATGAGATCGAATTCCACGCTCAGCAGGGCTACCCAAAAGCTGGTCTTCCTGTCGGCTCTCGCCGCCGCCTCCGCCTGGAGCGCGACCAGCGCCATCGCCCAGAAAACTGAATGCTACGACGCCGAAGTCTCCGCTCGCATCGTCTCGCAGACGCCGACCATTATGCCAGACTGCAATGACTGCATCATCATGCGCTGGCCTTGGATCGTCGATCTAGATGTCCGCCGTGCTCATTCGGGCGAGGTTCGTCGGGGGCGACTGACGGTCCTAACCGTTCAGCACACAGATCGCCGCAGCGACCGCGCAGTTCGTTGGAAGCTGCGGCGCAACACACTGGGCGGCTTCAATGTCGTGTGGTTCGGTGAAGACCCCAAGCGCCGATGCTCGCCCGACGCCCCACCCGCCTTGGCCTACATCACGCCGCCGAACGGCCAGACCCTCGAAGACCTCCGCCGCGAAGGCCGCGAATACTACGCCCGCGACAACTGAAACCGCGCCCCCGGCAGCATCGGAAACGTCACCAGCGACACCTCCCACAGCTCCACCGCGCTCAGCACCCTCAGGCGCCCCTCGCGCCGCGCCTTGGCCGCGCGGAATCCGATCGACAGCCCATCCAGCGCCCCCGCCCGCGTCAGGGCCTGGGCGTAGCGCGCCTCGCCCGACCAGTCGTGGATACGCCCGCGCACCCGCAGGCCGCGCTCGTCCTCGACCATCTCGTCCCAGACCCCGACCACGGCGCGGCTCTCATGCTGATGCAGCATCCGCACCCCGCCCGCCCCCGTCCTGGCCAGGCTGTCGGCGAAGGCGCCGCGCGCCGTCACGTCCCCGTTCAGGTCCGCCACGCCCCATAACGAGGCGTAGCCCTCGATCCACAGCAATCCTCCCCCGCCTGCGGGGGAGGGGGACCGCGCAGCGGTGGAGGGGGCGGCTCTCACGCTCGACTTCAGCGACAGGCCCCGACCTTGATTGAAATCATGCAGGGCCGTTCCGCCCCCTCCACCATCCTGCGGATGGTCCCCCTCCCCCGCTCCGCAGGGGAGGATTGGATCATCGTCCATCACTTCTCCTCCAGCCGACGCTCGATCCGGTCCACCGCCGCCCTCACGGCCTCGCCCTGGGCTTCCACCCGCGCCAGCCGCTCGGCCACCAGCCTCTGCTCGCCCACCCTCTGCTCCAGCGTCGCGATGCGCGCCGCCGCGCCGCCGGCCCAGACCAGGCCGCCGATGGTCTGCACCAGCAGGGCCGCGATCAGGGCGACAGGGATCTTCCTGACCTGTTCCATCACGCTTCCACCCCCGCCATCCGACGCCGCTCCTCGTGCGTCAGGAAGCCGGCCGCAGTCAGCCGCGCCCACAGCGCATCCCGCTCGACCTGCAGGGCCGGAACCGCATCCAGGTCCGGCTCGATGCGGCAGTCCGCGAACCGTCCGCCCAGCCAGCCCGTCATCGCGCCCGCCGCCTTGCGCACCAACGGGATCACCGTTCCGCGCCAGAAGGCCGCGTTGGCCTCGCGATAGTTGGCGTAGGTCGCATCCCCCGGTATCCCCAGCAGCTGCGGCGGGACCCCGAACGCCAGGGCGATCTCCCGCGCCGCCGCGTGCTTGCCGGCGATGAAGTCCATGTCGTGCGGCGTCAGGCTCATCGGCTTCCAGTCCAGCCCGCCTTCCAGCAACAGCGGCCGCCCGGCGTTCCTCGCACCAGAATGGGCCTCGCCCAGCTCCGCCTTCAGCGCCTCGAACTGCTCGCCCGTCAGCCGCTCGCCGTCCCTGGCCCCGTAAACCAGAGCCCCGCTTGGCCGCGCCGCATTGTCCAGCAGCGCCTTGTTCCAGGCCCCGGAGGCGTTGTGCACGTCAATGGCGAAGGCCGCCGCCTCCAGCGGCGAGAACCCGTAGTGATCGTCAGTGGGGTGAAACAGCTTCAGGTGCATGACCGGCGACCAGCCGTCTCCGTGCCGCCCTATCCGCACCGCCCGCCCGCCCACCGCATACTCATAGGCCTCAGGCCAGCCCGCACGACCCGGCACCACCTTCACCCGATCGGGCCGCAACGCCCACAACTCGTCCGGTGCGCCGTCCCCTTCCGCGTCCCCCGACGCCTCGACATAGGCGTTGCCCGCCGTCTGCAACGCGCCGTAGAGCGCCTCCATCAACTCCCCGCCCGACTGCTCGGGATTGGGCCTGGCCAGCAGGCGCGCCAAGGGATGCTCGGTCGTCCGCACGCCCGCGGCCATGACCATCAGGGGCGTCGACGCCGCCGCCTCCGCGATCATCCGCACGCAGCGATAGGCCACGGCGTTCCTCGCAAACCCCTCCTCGGCCAGATGGGCGTAATCCCTCGGCGTCCACCGCGCTCGCCCCGCCCCGGTCAGGGCGATCAGCGGTCCCGCCCGGCTGTCCTTGGTTTCAGGCGCGTCGATGCGCCGCCGACCAAACGGTCGTCGCCAATCCATGTGGTTCTCCATCAAAATAGGGCTCTAGAGCGCCCGCAGCCTCGGCTGCGTCTTCCCGGCCAGCAGCAGATGGGTCAGCGCCCACACCAGGGCGTCGGCGCGGTCAGGGCTTTTCGCGCCCGCCGCCTCGCTCCCCAAGGCCATCATCTCTTCCTCCAGCGCTGGAAACGCGCCGCAGTGAACCACCCGCCCCTGCTCATAGAGAGCCGCCACCGGCTCGGCCCGCGCCTTCTTGGACCGGCTGGCGTGGACCAGCTTGATCTGCGCCGGACAGTCCGCCTGCCCCAGCAGGGTCCGCACCATCTCCCCGCCCTGATTGGCTTCGGCCAGCACCAGGTCGGCGTCGAACTCCGCTGCCGTCTCCGCTGCGCGCTTCGCCCATCCGGCCGGCGACAGCCCCCGCGCCGACCGGTCCGCCAGCACATATCCAACCTTGTCCTTGCGCCCTGCCGCCACGATGCCGCAGGCGTCGCCGTGGGCGCTGGCCGGCGGATCGACCGCCACCACCACCCGTTCGAATTTCGCCGGCCGGCTCCCTCGCGCCCGCGCCAGATCCTCGGCCCGAAACAGGGCGCCGTCCGCCTCGACGATCAGCCCCTCCATCTCCTGCGCCTCCAGCCGCGTCCCGGCGTAGAGGCGCTTCAGATGCGCCAGAAATCCCGGAGCCAGATTGTCGGCGTTGGCCGCCGTCGCCAGCCGCGCCTTCGCCACGCCGGGCTCGGCCAGCAGCCGCCGCAGCGCCGGAATGGGTCTCGGCGTCGTGGTGATCGTCAGCCGGGGGTCGTGCCCCAGCCTCAATCCGAACCTCAGGTTCGACAGCGTCGCCTCGATGTTCCGCCAGGCGCAGAACTCGTCAGCCCAGGCCGCATGAAACTGCGGCCCGCGCAGACTGTCCGGGTCCTCCGCCGAAAAGGCGTAGGCCGCCGAACCCGACGGCCACACCAGCCGCCGTCGCCCCGCTTCCCAGCGCGGCCGGTTGTCTCTCGCCGCCTGGGCCTTCAGGCCCGACGGCCCCTCGACCATGACCTCGCGCACGTCGTGCAGCGCCGGCCCGACCAGGGCGAAGGTCCAGTCCTTTCGCCGCGCCAGCTCGTTCATCCAGAAGCCGCCGGCGAAGGTCTTGCCCGACCCCCGTCCGCCCAGCAGCACCCAGGTGCGCCAGTCGTCAGGCGGCCAGATCTGTTCGTCGCTCAGCTTCGGCGCCGCCTGAATCCCCGCCCGCAGCGCCCGGACCTGCGCCTCTCTCGGCAGGCCCTCGATCCAGTCCCGCAGCAAGGGACTTGCGCTCGAAGGCTGCGACGAGATGATCGACACGGGCGAAGAATTCGGCCTGGAGCCCGGCCAGTTCGGCGTCGCTGACATCACGATCGTCTTCGCTCATTTCATCCTCTTCGGGGTTGGGGGTCTTTCGGACAGGAACCGCGCGCAGGGCCGCCACGGCCTTGGCCGTCCGCGCCAGAACGCCGACCGCCCGCGCCCGCTTCTCGGCTTCCGCGACATCGGCCGGCGCATCAGCGGCCGCGATCACCGCGATCGCCTCGTCGGTCAGCGTCTTGAGCCGATCGAACACGGCGTCCAGCCAACTGGTCTCCATTCCCGTCTGATCCCCATTTCCCGCCATGCCTGAACCATAGCCGACCAGCGTCCTCAGGCTGGCGAACAGCCTCGAGAACGGGTCAATCCCGGGAATTTACAGGCTTTGCGGCGTGTGACTGCGATAGCCGTCGCAGGATGGCGTCGTCAGGCGACCACCAGACCCGCCGCCGCCGGGTCGCCGTCCGTCTCCGCCAGCCATTGCGCCAGCGCGCCCGCCAACTCGACGATCTGGATCGGCTTGGCCAGGTGCCCGTCCATGCCGGCGTCGAGGCACCGCGTCACCTGGTCCGCCTGGACGTTGGCCGTCAGGGCCAGGATCGGCGTCCGCCGCCCGGTGCCGGTCTGCATCCGGCGGATTTCCCGGGTCGCCGTCAGCCCGTCCATGACCGGCATATGCACGTCCATCAGCACCAGGTCATAGGCCCCGGTCTGCATGGCCTGCACCGCCTCCGCGCCGTCGCACACGGTGTTTATCTCCAGCCCCAGCCCGCGCAGGATGGCGCTGACCAGTTCGCGGTTTCCGGGCGCGTCGTCGGCCAGCAGGATGCGGCCGCCCGTCATCCCGCCCGGCGTCGGCATGGCCTCGCCGCCGCTGGCCAGGCGTCCCACCGCCCCGCCCTGCGCCAGGGGCGCCTCGAACCAGAAGGTCGCGCCCTGACCCGGCTGGCTGTCGACGCCGATGTCGCCGTCCATGATCTCGATCAGCCGCCGCGAGATCGCCAGCCCCAGCCCGGTGCCGCCATAGACTCGCGTGGTCGAGGCGTCGGCCTGCGAGAACCGCTGGAACAGGACCTCGATCTTCTCGGCCGGAATCCCGATCCCGGTGTCGGTGACCTCCACCCGTAGCCGCCAGCGGCCGTCGCCTTCCGGTCGTCCGCCGACCCTCAGCGTCACCCCGCCCTTGCCGGTGAACTTCACGGCGTTGGACAGGAAGTTGAGCATGACCTGGCGCAGACGCCCGGCGTCGCCCGTCAGCACGGCGGGCATGGCGGCGTCGACCACCACATTCAGCTTCAGCCCCTTGCTCAGGCACTGGCCCTCGACGATCGCCGCGGCCCCGTCGACCAAGGCCGCGACCTGGAAGGGCTCGGGGTCCATCTCGATCGCGTTCGCTTCCAGCTTGGAATAGTCGAGGATGTCGTTGATCACCCCCAGCAGAGCCTCGCTGGCCGTGGCGATCCGCTCGACATAGACCCGCTCCTCGTCGGGCAGGGCCTCCGAGCCTTGCAACAGGCCCGAAAAGCCGATGACGCTGGTCAGCGGCGTCCGCAGCTCGTGGCTCATGTTGGCCAGGAATTCGCTCTTGGCCTGGGCGGCCTTCTCGGCCCTTTCCTTGGCCTCGATGACCTCGTCCTCCAACGCCCTGCGCTGGGTCATGTCGCGGATCACCACCACCACGTCGTCGACATGGCCGTTCTCGTCCGTCAGGGCCTTGAAGGTGCACTCGACCCAGATCACCGTGCCGTTCTTGTGCACCGCCCGGTGTTCCAGGCGGCTGGGCGTGCCGGTCTTCACCGCCTCGCCGATCGCCTTCAGCACCAGATGACGGTCCTCAGGATAGACATAGTCCTGCGACTGGCCGCTCATCTCCTCGAAGGTCCAGCCCAGCAACTGCTGGATGGCCGGCGAGATATACTTGCTCGATCCGTCCATCTTCACGCGGGTGATGACGTCGCCGACGTTTTCGGCCAGCAGGCGATAACGGCCCTCGTCCCGCCGCGCCCGCGCCAGGACGCGTTCCTGCTCCGTCACGTCCTGGAAGACGCCGAACATGGCGATGACCCGGCCGGTCTCGTCGACCTCGGTCTCGGCATGGGTCAGGACCCGCCGCTCCTCGCCGTCCGGCCGCGTGATCTGCAGCTTGGCCAGGTATCCCTCGCCGTCCTCCAGCCCGCGCTGGATCAGTTCGGTCAGGGTCTGGCGATCGCCATCGACATAAAAGTCCAGGGCGCTGTCCAGATTGGGATCGAAGCTCTCCCGCTCGACGCCGTGGATCCGGTAGACCTCATCGGACCACTCGACGACCCCGTTGCTGCGCTCCAGCCGCCAATGGCCGACGCCGGACATCTGCTCGACCAGCCTCAGGGTCTCCAGGCGCTCGTCGCGAATGCGCGCCGCCTCGATGCCGGCGATGATGTCTTCGGCCATGCCGGCCAGGAGCTTGAGCTGCGCGATCTCCCGATCGCTCGGCGTCGGCAGGCTGTGGTCATGCAGGACGCTCAGCGCCCCGATCGGCTGGCCGTCCGGTCCGCACACGGTGGCGGCGGCGAAGAATCTCAGGTTGGCGTGCCCCTTGACGATGGGGTGGTCCCTGATGCGCGGGTCCTCGGTCGTGTCCGGGATCACCAGCACCGCCCCGCGCCCCATCTCGGTCACCAGGGGGGCCAGACTGCTGTCACGCGGCGTCCGCGTGGCGCACAGGCCGGCGTTGGAGCGGATGATCGCCTCGGTCGGCGTCAGCAAGGTCACCACCGCGGCCCGGCAATCGAACAGGGTCGCCGCCAGATCGACCAGCCGGTGGAAAGGCCCCGCCGGGGCGTCGAGCGCCTCGATGCTCTTGGTGGTGAATGACACGGTTACGCCCTCCGGAAACTTGGTTCTCGCCCAAAGCGCCGAACGAAACGTTATCAGCCGGGGTTTTTCGACCCGCGTTCCAGCATCCATTCGGGCGCCTCGAAATCGAGGGCGTCCTCCTCGCTCTCCAGCGCGGTCTCGGAAATCGTCTGACGACGGATCGACACCCCGGCCGCATGAACCGTCTCGGGATCGCCCGAAACCAGCGGATGCCACCAGGCCAGCCCGCGTCCCTCATGAACCCGACGATAGCCGCACGACGGCGGCAGCCAGCGCAGCCCGCCGATCTTGCCGGGCGTCAACCGGATGCAGTCGGGCACGTGCGCCTGTCGGTTGGCGTAGTCAGAACAGCTGCACTTGTCGGGATCGAACAGCTTGCAGTGCACCCGCGTCGGCACGATCTCGCCGGTGTTCTCGTCCTCGAAGCGAATGACGCAGCACAGGCCGCACCCGTCGCACAGGCTCTCCCACTCGGTCGCCGACATCTCGGTCAGCGGCGTTGTTTCCCAGAAGGGTTTCATGGGCGGGGCCTATACGCGCCCTGCGCGCCCCTGTCGCCCTTCAGTGCGTCACGCTCTTCGAGAACAGGTTGATCACCACCACCCCGCCGACGATCATGACCAGACCGACGATGGCCGGAACGTCCAGCTTCTGCTTGAACAGAAACAGGCCGATGATCGAGATCAGCACCACGCCCAGCCCGCTCCAGATGGCGTAGGCCAGACCCACCGGCATCTGCTTCAGCGCGATGGTCAGCAGATAGAAAGCCAGGCCGTAGCAGAGCGCCAGCCCCGCCGTCGGCCAGGGCCGCGTGAACTGCTGCGACTGCTGCAACAGGGTCGTCCCCAGCACCTCGAAGCCGATGGCGCCCAGCAGGGCCGCCCATGTGATCGGATTCATTCGGCCCGCCCGCCCTCAGGGCCACCTTCAAGCTCGGCCTGGGCCTCGGTCAGGATGCTGCCCGGCGTCAGCAGCGACAGCAGAGCCTTGCGCTGTTCCGGCGAGACCTCGTGGGTGCCGAACAGATCGCTCATCCACAGACCATCGGCGATCAGCCGCAGCATCAAGGCGTCGTCCTTGCCGGCCAGGTCGACGGGGTCATCCTCGGCCAGGCTGCGCATCGCCGTCCGCCAGCGCGTGATCAGGCTCGGTTCCACAGCACAGGCCACCAGGGCGGCCCGGCCGATGCTGACGTCGCGGTCGGTCACCGGATCATTGACCGTCACCCGCAGATAGGCCCGCGCATTGCGGCCATAGGGGTTGGGATCGCGCGCGGCCTCGGCCAGGATGGCCGCCGTCATCTCCGCCGCCAGATGGTCGATCACCCCCTCGAGCAAGGCCAGCTTGGTCGGGAAGTGATGCAGCAGCGCGCCCTTGCTGAACGGAACGCGCGCCACCACCGCATCCAGCTTCAACCCCATCGCCCCCTGCTCGGCGGCGGCCTCGATGGCCATGTCGATGATCTCGGCGCGCGTGGCTTCCGGCGCGCGGCGGCGGGTTTGAGTGTCCATGCGCGACACTTACCGTCCAGTTGGTATGTTATCAAGCGATGGCTTGTCACCGCCCCTTTGCTCTATAGGGACGCCCCTGCCTCCCGCTTCATTGGTCTCATCGTCTTCATGGCTGCTCGCCCCCCTCTCGTCGCTCTCAAGGACGTCCGTCTGCAGGACGGTCAGCGCCCGCTGTTCGACGGGGTCGATCTGGCGGTCGAGCCGCGCAGCCGCGCCGCCGTGGTCGGCCGCAACGGGGCCGGCAAGTCGACCCTGATGAAGATCGTCATCGGCCTGATCGAGGCCGACAGCGGGGACCGCGCGGTCCAGGCCGGCGCCCGCTTCGCCTATGTGCCCCAGGAGCCCGACATTACCGGCGAGACGGTTCTGGACTACGCCGCTTCCGGCGGGGCCGAACGCTGGACCGCCGAAAGCTGGCTCGAGACCTTCGGCCTGTCGCCGTCCAAATCGACCCAGGGCCTGTCGGGCGGCGAGACCCGCCGCGCCGCCCTCGCCAAGGCCTTCGCCGAGGAACCCGACGTCCTCTTGCTCGACGAGCCGACCAACCACCTCGACATCCTGGCCATCGAACTGCTGGAGAACGAGCTGGTTCAGGCCCGCTTCGCCGTCCTGGTGGTCAGCCACGACCGCGCCTTCCTGAACAAGGTCACCAACACCGTCCACTGGCTGGACAACCGCCGCGTCCGCACCCTGAACAAGGGCTTCGACGCCTTCGACGACTGGGCCGCCAAGGTTCAGGAAGAAGAGGCCCTGGCTCTCGAGAAGCTGACCAAGACCATCGAGCGCGAGACCGAGACCTTCTACCGCTCCATCACCGCCCGCCGCACCCGCAACGAGGGCCGCGCCCGCAACCTGGCCGCCCTGCGCGCCGAACGCGCCGAGAAGATGAAGGACGTTCCGCGCGACCTCTATCTGGGCGTGGATTCCGGCGCCGTGTCCGGCAAGCTGGTGGCCGAGCTGAAGGGTGTGGCCAAACGGTTCGGCGAGCGGACCATCTTCAAGGGCCTGACCACCCGCGTCATGCGCGGCGATCGCCTAGCCATCGTCGGCCCCAACGGCGCGGGCAAGACCACCCTGGTCAAGACCCTGCTCGGCGAACTGACGCCGGACGAGGGGACCGTCCGCCTCGGCGCCAACCTGGAGCCCGTCTATCTGGACCAGTCGCGCGAGGGGCTGAAGTCGGACATGACCCTGTGGGACGCCCTGACGCCGGGCGGCGGCGACAGCATCATCGTGCGCGGCTTCTCCAAGCACGTGGCCGCCTACGCCAAGGACTTCCTGTTCTCAGAAGCCCAGTTGCGCCAGCCGATCTCGACCCTGTCGGGCGGCGAGCGCAACCGCCTTCTACTGGCAAGGGCGTTGGCCAAGCCCGCCAACATGCTGGTCCTGGACGAACCGACCAACGACCTGGACATGGACACGCTCGACAAGCTGGAAGAGCTGCTCGAGGGCTATGACGGCACCCTGATCCTGGTCAGCCACGACCGCGACTTCGTCGACCGCCTGGCCACCTCGACCATCGCCATGAACGGACGCGGCGACATCGTCGAGACCCCCGGCGGCTGGCAGGACTTCCTGCGTCAGAACCCGACCTTCCTCGCCCCCCCGCCGACCCACGCCGAGACGACCCCGAAGGCCCCCGCCCCAGTCGCCGCCGCGTCCAAGAAGTCGGTCAAACTCTCGTATAAGGACGCCCGCCGTCTGGAAGAGGTCGAGAAGCTGATGGAGACCCTGCCGGTCGAGATCGCGAGGCAGGACGCCATCCTGGCCGACCAGAGCCTCTACACCCGCGACCCCGCCGCCTTCGACCGCGCCATGAAGGCCGCCGACAAGGCCCGCGCCGACCTCGAAGCCGCAGAACTGGATTGGCTGGAGCTGGAAGAGAAGAAGGCGGCGCTGGCGGGCTAGACCTCCAGCACGCCGATCAGCGTGGTGACGCAGGCTCCGCCGACACGGATGACGTCGCCAGAGGCCGACAGTTCGATCAGACCGGCGCGCCCCACGTTCCGACCCTGCTCGGCCGTGTAGGCCCATGACGCGCCGGCAAGCTGACCCGAGCGAGCCCGGAACACGGCGACGCAGCCGTTGCCGCTGCCGCAGACCGGATCTTCGTCGACGCCGCAGGACGGGGCGAAAGACCGGGTCTCGACCCTGCCGGTCGCCGGATCGACCGCGAAGAGCGACAGACCTGTGAGGCCCTTGCGTCGCTCGAACGCGGCGGACCGCGCGTAGTCGGGCGTCAGGGCCAGCAGAGCGTCGACGTTCTCGACCTGCGCCACAGCCCAAACAGCCCCCACGTCGATGACGGCCGGGGCCGGCGGCCTCGACACGGGATGGCCCAGGATCGCTTCCAGTTCGATGACATCGCCCTCGTCCAGGGGGACCATGGTTGCGGGCGGCAGGGTCAGGGCGAGTCGCCGCTCGCTGCCTGATCCCGTCACGGCGATATTCACCAGACCCACGCCGCACTCCTGGGTGACGCCACCATTGCTCAACTCTACGAGCCCCGCCTCCAGAACCGCATGGGCCGTTCCGATCGTGGGGTGGCCAGCGAAGGGCAACTCCCTCTCAGGCGTGAAGATGCGCAGCCGATAATCGGCGCCGGGCGTCGTGGCCGGCAGGACGAAGGTAGTTTCCGACAGATTGGTCCACCGGGCGATGCTCGCCATCTGCCCATCGCTCAGACCTTCGGCATCCAGGACTATCGCGACGGGGTTTCCCATTAGCGGCGTGGCTGAGAAGGCGTCCACAACTCTGTATCGCCGCTGCATGGTCTGCTCCTTCGATAGGGACCTACCCCCTAGCGCAGGCCCGCGAAACGGCAAACGGCGGCTCCACAGGGAGCCGCCGTTCGTGGTCACAGATCGCGCTCTGGATCAGGTCACCTTCTTGGCCACCGTGAAGCCCAGGACCAGGAAGATCGCGAAGACGATCAGGGCCAGAACCGCCAGGAACTTGGCGATGCCCGCCGCCGCGCCGGCGACGCCGCCAAAGCCCAGCAGACCCGCCACGATGGCGATGATGGCGAAGATGATGGCCCACTTGATCATGTCGTTCTCCTTCAGATGAGGGCGGAACGATGGATTTCCCTTGCGGTTCCGCGTGTTCGCCCGCCCGCCTGATCAGCGATCGCCGGTCGATCGGGCGATCGCCGCCCGCATGCCCTCGGCGTGCAGCGCGCCCGAAGGCGCGATCTTGGCGTTCGGGGTCTCAGCCGGACCGTCGTTGGCGGTGAAGTCTTCCGGCCCAGTCCAGCTCGGGTTCTCCGTCTTGCGCTGCACGGCGTCACGAAGGTTGGCGGTCGCCGTTTCAGCGCGCGCGACCGGGTCCTTGCGGCGCTTTATTTCTTGGCTGATCCGGTCGATGGCGGCGTTGAGCAGGGCCTTCTTCTCGCGCGCGCCGCTGTCGATATTGACCTCGCCCTGACGCTGCGCCGATCGGGAACGGGTTCTGATCAGGCGCTGGGCGCGATCGCGGCGGGCCCTGATGAGCTTGATCAGGTCCGCCAGCTCGCGATCCGTGTGATCGGTCAGGCGCTCCGTCTGATCGACCCAGAGGGCTTCATTACGGTCCAGGGCGCGGTTCGACTGGGCTGTCATGGCGGTTCCTCCTTCGGTTTGGATGTCGAGGAAGCGTTCGGGAGACGGCGGCCGTTCCTTGCTCGTGGCGGTATGCCGCAACGGCCGCTTTCCTGTGGACAGCCGCAAGCCGCTGATCCGCGAGCGCGAATTTCGTCCGTCCACAGATATGCACAGGCTTATCCACCGGGCTCGGGGGTGTTCCGCACAAGCGACCGGATTCGGACGCTTGCCCCATAGCGGTTTCCGCGAGAACGTCAACAGGCCAACGGGACACGGCGGCGCGGAAATCCCAAACTCAGCAATGGGTTAGCGGGAGATCAAGCGAACCGGCCCGGCTCTCTGACCCAGGGTTCCAAAGCCTCTTCGGAGGACGCGGAGACACCGAGGCAGGGCCACAGGCTCCCGACCTTTCAGCGCCCCGGCGCGGGGGTCACGGAGAACCAGGCCAGGATCGAAGACGACGCGTCCCGACGACGCGCCCGACGCGACCCAGGAGCCGCCAGGAGACCAGCCGACGCCGCCGGGCTCGCCCGACGTCGCCGCAGCGAAATCGGTTCGGACGCTTGCGTCCAGACGCGGATCTTCGCTTCGGAGAAAGGCCAGGCCCTGACCCGAACGGCCAGGTCCAACCCGGACTTGGCGAGGGGACGGGATCGCGGGTTCGCCCGGGGTCGCGTCCCCTCGCTCAATTCCAGTGTGCAGTGCGGCGCCGCGGCCTTTCCAAGTGCGCCGTCGCCGCCTAAACCGTCAGTCAATGACCCTCGACCGCCTCTCCCGCCGCAATCTGCTGCTGGGCGCCGCCGGCCTGACCGCCGTCAGCGCCGTGTCCGCGTGCGACCGCGCCGAGGCGCCGGTCGATGAGTCCGGGCGGGTGCGTCTGCGCCTCGCCGCCGGCGGCCCGGTCACCGCCGCCCACGGCGGCTTCTATCAGGCCATCGCCACCGGGGCCTACGAACGCCGCGACCTGAACGTCGAGATCCTGACCGGCGCGGCGGGCGCCGACATCCCCGCCCTCTTGGCCACGAGCGCCGTGGAACTGGCCGTCGGCGTCGACAGCTTCACGCCGATGCGGCTGATCGCCGACCGCGCCCCGGTCAAGGCGGTCGCCGCCTTCATGCAGAAGGACCCCGTGGTCCTGATGGCCCGCCCGGATCAGCCGCTGGAGACCCTGTCGGCCCTGCGCGACCGACCGATCCTGATGTCGCCCGCCGATCAGGCCGGCTTCTGGAACTGGCTTCGGACCCGCTTCGAACTGGCCGCCGATCAGGCCCGACCGGGCGCGCCTGACGACAACCTCAAGGCCCTGCGCGACGATCCGCGCGCGGTCCTGATCGGACGCCTGACCTCGGGCGATCCCGCCCTGATCGCGCGCGAGGCCGGGTTCGAGCCGCGCGTCCTGATCCCGGCCGACGACGGATACCCCTCCTACGGCGGGCTGGTCCTGGCCCCCAACGCCTTCGCCCGCGACAACGCCCGGGCCCTGCGCGACTTCATCGCCGCCTCGGTCGAGGGCTGGCGCGACTATGTGCACGGCGACGGGTCCAAGGGCGACGCCCTGATCCGGCGCGCCAATCCCGCCCTGACCCAGCGCCTGCTGAACGCCGTGCGCGACAGCCTGCGGACCGAGGCCGTGGTCGATGGCGGCGACGCCGCCCTCTACGGTCTGGGCGCCATGACCGCCGATCGCTGGCAGGCCTTCGCCGAACAGACCGAGGCGGCCTATCCCTCGCCCCCCGACTGGCGCGAGGCCTTCACGCCCCAGTATCTGCCGGGCCGCAACTGAGCCGCCGTTAGCAGCGGATTAAGCCGTCACGGCCTAGTCTGGACGCTGAACGCCGTCTCGCAGCAGGAGGCCGTCCGTGCGACGCCCGCCGATCATCGCCATCCTGACCCTTGGGGCCAGCGCCCTGGGCCTTGTCGCGCCCGCAGCCGCCCAGAGCGCGGTCGGTCAGACCCCGGCCCCGTCCAGCGCCTCCGCTGCGGGCCTGCGCTACCTCAGCTGGCCCGGCCGCACCTACCGCCCGGCCCCCGCGCCGTCCTCTGTCGCGCCCGTGTCGACGCCGGCCGCCGACCTTCACCCCGCCGTCGAGGCGTCGCCTTCAACTGCGCCCGTCCGCCCGCCGATCATCCCGCGCGGCGGCTATTCCGCCGCGGCCCGGCCGTCCAGCGTCGAGCCGCGCCAGGGCCTGACCCCGGCCAGCGCCTGGATCGGCTCACAGGCCCCCGCCTACGCGCCGCAGCCGGTCGCCCCGATCGAGGGGCCGGGTCCGCAACCCTATTTCGCCGCCGCGCCCGCCCCTGCGCCGGCGCCGTGGACCCAGCCTCCGGCCGCCGCACCCGCGCCGGCCCCGGCGCCTGCCGCCGTGCCGACCGGCTATTTCGCGGAGACCGCGCCGACCGTCCATGCGGCCGCCCCCACCCCCGCGGCTCCAGCTCCGGCTCCAGTCTCGCCCCCTTCGGCGCCTGCGGCCTACGCCGCGGCGACGGAGGCGCGCCCGGCTCCCGTCGTCGAGGCCGCACCGGCCGCCGCAGTTCCTGATCCCGCCGCCTACGATCCAATGGCGCCCCGCCGCGACGCCCCCATCTTCCGCCTGCAACGTCCTGCCCCGTCGCCCGCTGCGCCGGCCCAGTCCCAGGCCGAAGCCCAGACGCCGCCCGCCGCCTATGCGGCTCCGGCCCCCGCTCCGGCCCAGGACAGCGCCCGCTATTATTCCGTCCACCGCCAGGCGGGACGTCAGCCCGACGCCACGCCCATGCCGGCGCCAGTCTATCTGGACGCGCTTCCGGTGGACCTGACCTCCATGCCGGCCTCGACCGACCTGGCCCAGCCGCCGGCCGCCCCCAATCTGATCCGCAACGCCAACGGCCGCCTGCAGGCCCTGCCCGCCAACGAAGATCCTGACCTGCCATGAGCGACGGCGCCGCCTTCTCCCCCATCATGGACGTCTCGCGCCTGCCCGACCTGATCGCGCTAGCTCAGGAGACGTCCAGCGAGAAGCGCCGCGCCCTGCTGCGTGAACTGACCGACCACTTCTTCGGCGACCCGGAACGCAGCGAAGCCGAGACCGCCCTCTACGGCGCGGTGCTCAGCGACCTGACCGACGCCATGGAGCTGGCTGTCCGGGCCGAACTGGCCGAGCGCTTCGCCGCCGCCACCGACGCCCCGATCCAGCTGATCCGTCGTCTCGCCAACGACGAGGCGGAGGACGTGGCCCAGCCCGTGCTGCGCGCCTCGCCCATGCTGACCGAGGCGGACCTTATCCAGGTCATCCGCTCGCGCGGTCAGGGTCATATGCGCGCCGTCAGCCAGCGCGCCGAGGTCTCCGAAGCCGTGTCCGACGCCATTGTCGAGCGCGGCGACGACGAAACCCTGGGCGTCCTGCTCGGCAACGACGGCGCCCATCTGTCGCGCGCCGCCTGCGAAGCCGCCGTCGAACGGGCCCGCGCCAACCCGGCCCTGCACGCGCCGACGGTCGAGCGCGCCAGCCTGCCCGCCGACCTGTTGAACGAGATGTATTTCGAGGTCGAGGCCCGCCTGCGTCAGCGCATTCTGGAACAGAACGCCCGCATGGACCCGGCCCTGCTGGAAAGCGCCCTGGCCGCCGGCCGCACCCGTGTCGCCACCGACGACGGCGCCCTGCCGCCTGACTACGCCGAGAGCCTGGCCTATGTCGAAGAACTGCGCGCCGCCAACCAGCTGACGCCGCAGGTCCTGGCCCGCTTCCTGCGCTCGGGCGGCCGGACCTCCTTCCTGATCGCCCTGTCGCAGCTGGCCGACATCGAGTTTCACACGGCCCGCCAGATCGTCGAGCGACGCGAGTTGGACGCCCTGGCCGTGGTCTGCAAGGCGGCCGATCTGGATCGCGCCCTGTTCCTGACCTACGCCGTCGTGCTGCTGAACACCGACGGCGACGCCATGGGCAAGGCCCGCGCCTACGCCGGCATGTACAACGACCTGACCCACGAAGCCGCCCAGCGCACCCTGCGCTTCTGGCGCATGCGCAAGGCCATGCACGCGGCGTAGAGACCTGCCGCCTCACTTCATGGGGCCGCCTGCCAGGATGAGCTCATGTTGTCATTCGCCCTAGCGCTTTTTGTTCCGTTGGCGGCGCCCGCTCAAATAGAAGCGCCTTGCCAGACCATCAGTCGCCCGATTGACCACTGGGGTCGGTATCAAAGCAAGTTCAAGGTCGGCTCGGCGCTTCTCGCCTTCAAGCAAGGCGTGACAGACTGCACCTTCGACACGATGGACACAGGGCGCTGCTTATCCGTTTCACCGGGAGTGATCTATTCGTCCCTAGAAGGTCGGGAGACCTGGTTTTCCATTCCTGACCAAAAGCATGCCGAGGTTCGTGTGCAGGCCGGCACCATCTCATGCACGGTCAGGCCATTGATCCGAATGGATTAGGTCAATCACCGTCGGCCGATAGAATGCAAAAACGCCCGCCTTCCTTTCGGAAGACGGGCGCTGCAGCCAACCCTGGAAGGTCGGACTTACTTCTTGGCGCGCGGGGCGCGGGCCGGTTTGCGGCCGCCCTGGCCCAGGCCCATCTGCTTGGCCAGGTCCGAACGGGCCTTGGCGTAGTTCGGGGCGACCATGGGATAGTCCTTGGCCAGACCCCACTTCGCCCGGTATTCCTCGGGGCTCATGTTGTATTTGGTGCGCAGGTGGCGCTTCAACGACTTGAACTTGCGGCCGTCTTCCAGGCAGATCAGGAAGTCAGGCGTGATCGACTTGCGAACAGGAACCGCCGGTTCCTTGGGCTCGGGTTCGATTTCGACCGGGCCGGAAGACACGCCCGACAGAGCGGCGTGGATCTGGGCGATCAGACCGGGCACGGCGTCGGCCGAGACGGTGTTGTTGCTGACGTAAGCCGACACGATGTCCGCCGTCATTTCCAGCAGTTCGGGTTTTTCTTCCATGGGGGGATCGCCTGTTGCAGGAGCCAAACGCATTCGACTGATCTGACAAGACCCGCCGCTGAACGTTTTCATACGGATGTTCGACGATAATGGCAATGCAAGCATAGAATATCGCCTCGCGGGCGAAGTCTTCTACTTATCTAAAATGAAATCAGTGCTCGGGCTTCAGCGACCAAAGTTCTCTGCAAGCGCCAACATGGCGGCGCGCTCCGGGGCGGAGTATTCATCGACCAGGTCTTCCTCGCCTTCACGGATGGCGCGAAGAAGTTCGGGCGTCAGGGCCGAGGACAGCGACCAGTTCCAGTAACGCAGCACCGTCTGCGCCCGGTCCACCGCCAGCATCTCATAGGTGATCTGCACCCGCTCCCAGTCGGGATGGACCTCGCCGTCCTCGGTCGTCTCGGGTCGGCGCATGGCCCGCCACAGGGTCTGCAGGTCCAGCCGCGACAGACCCGTGGCCTTGCACAGGATGGCCAGGGACTCGCCGCCGGCGTCGCCCATGATCTTGGCCGAGGTCAGCGGCTTGACCCCGGACAGATAGCCGATCTCGCCGACCAGTTCGCGGGTCATGCCCTGCCCGGCGGCGGCGACGGCGGCCTCAAGACCGCCATAGGGGCTCTTTTCGATAGCTGCGCGGTTGCGCTGGCGGCGCTCGATGAACTGCAGCGCCTTGCGCGTGACGGGGTCCGACCAGCCCTCGGCGGCGGCCTGGGCGAACAGGTCCTCGACGCTGTCCTGCAGGACTTCGCGCGAGACGGCGAACCGCTGCAGCACGATGCGGCGCTCTTCAGGCCCGCACCACCAGAACATGACATAGGCGCCCGAGGGCCGAAGCTCCGGCCGTTTCAGCAAGGGGGCGCACAGCCCGCGGCTGTGACGGCTCAGCGCCACCACGCCCTCTACGGCGATCTGCGCCAGGCGAGCGGACGTGTTGCGCAGCACCGCCTCGATGACCGCCTCTTCGCCAAAGCTCAGCAGGGCCTCCGTGACCACTTCCGACAGCCCGCGCCGCTCGGCGATCAGCAGACGATGCTCGATCGTCGCGTCACGTGCGCAGCCGATCAGATCCACGTCGGTCAGCGAGGCGCACTGTTCGATCAGGGGGGCGGCCACCGACGGCTCGTCGCGCAGCAGCAGCCGGGCCAGACTGTCCGGAATCTCGGCCAGCGGGGCCAGGCGCACGGCCACCCGCCGCCGCTCCTCGACCGAGGCCTGCCGTAACAATTCGACCAGCAGGTCGCCGGTCACCGCCCGCTCGAAGGCGTTGATCCGGCTGGCGGGCAGGCAGACCACGTCGGCCAGACGCCTCAGCAGGGTCTGGCGCGCCTTCGAGGGACCCGGAAGGCTTTCAGGCTCGGAACTGGCAGCCGGCATCGACATGGCTGCTACCCTAACGCGAGCCGGTTAACCGCGGGTGAGGGCGATCGTCCGCCCCTACAGCCCCTCGAACAGGGCCGTGGACAGGTAGCGTTCGGCGAAGCTGGGGATGATGGCGACGATGGTCTTGCCGGCGTTCTCGTCCAGCGCCGCCTGACGGAAGGCGGCGACCAGGGCTGCGCCCGAGCTGATGCCGACCGGCACCCCCTCCACGCGGGCCACCTTGCGCGCCATGTCGAAGGCGTCCTCGTTCGACACCTGCTCGACCCCGTCGATGACGTCGCGGTCGACGATCGGCGGAATGAAGCCGGCCCCGATGCCCTGGATCTTGTGCGGTCCCGGCGCGCCGCCGGACAGCACGGGCGAGGCGGTCGGCTCGACCGCGATCATCTTGATCGACGGCCTCTTCAGCTTCAGCGCATGGCCGACGCCGGTGATGGTGCCGCCCGTGCCGACACCCGAGACGACGATGTCCACCGCGCCCGCCGTGTCGTTCCAGATCTCCTCGGCGGTGGTGACCTCGTGGATGACCGGATTGGCCGGGTTCTCGAACTGCGAGGGGCTGACGGCGCCGGGGGTGCGGTCAAGGATGTCCTGGGCCATGGCGATGGCCCCCTTCATCCCCTGTTCCGCCGGGGTCAGCACCAGCTCGGCGCCCAGCAGGGCCAGCATCTTGCGGCGCTCGATCGACATGCTCTCGGGCATGACCAGGATCAGCTTGTAGCCCTTGGACGCCGCGACGAAGGCCAGGGCGATACCGGTGTTGCCGCTGGTCGGTTCGACCAGAACGGCGCCGGGCCGGATGCGGCCCGCCTGCTCCAGAGCCTCGATCATGGCCACGCCGATCCGGTCCTTGACGGAGGCGATCGGGTTGAAGAACTCCAGCTTGGCCAGCACCGTCGCCTTGGGCTGATACTCCGCCGTCAGATTGGGCAGCCGCACCAGGGGCGTGTCGCCGATGGTGTCGATGATGCTGTCGTAGACGCGGCCCCGGCCGGCCTTCTTGTGGCGACTGGCGTCATAGGCGGTATCGGACATGGGGAGATCTCCGTGCATCGAGTTTCGTCTAAGTGACAGCCCTTATACGCCCGAGGCAAGACGGGGCCGCACAGGAATTCTCAACCTCGTCCCAGCTGCGCTCACCGCATCAATCGCCGCCGCGCCGGATCAAACGGCAGGACCTCGCGGATCGAGATCAGGGTCTTGAATGCCCGAACGCGCGCGTCGTCGTTCAGCACCTCGCGGGTGAAGACTTCATAGGCCTCCATGGTCGGCACGCGCACATAGAGCAGGAAGTCGGTCTCGCCGGTGACGTACCAGGCCGCCTGGACTTCCGGTCGCGCGGTCAGACTGTCGATCAGCGCGTCCAGCACCCCGGTGCCCTCCCGCTCCATCTCGACCAGGACGTGCATGGTCAAGGCCCGCTCCAGCCGCTCCTCATCGATCACCGCCACGTCGGCGATGATGACCTTTTCCTCCCGCAGGCGGCGAAGACGACGCGACACCGCCGATTCGGACAGGCCCACAGCCTCCGCCAGCAGGCGGGCGGGTTTGAGGTTGTCGCGCCGGACCAGATCCAGCAGGCGACGGTCGAAATCATCGAGCGTGACGGTTTCTTGCATGGCCATGTATCCAGACGCGGGTTTCACGCGTTTCATCAGTTGAAATCAGCGAGAAACGCAAGCGGCTTTTCACTAGGTTCCCGGCCGATGTCCTCCCCCGCCCTGATCCAGAATTCGCCGCGCCTTTCGGCCGCCCTGCCTTACCTCGCCCTGGCCGGGGGGATGGTGTCGCTGGCCGTCGGCACCTCCTTCGCCAAGAGCCTGTTTCCTCTCGTGGGGGCCGAAGGCACGGCGGCCCTGCGCGTCGGCCTGTCCGCCCTGGTGCTGGTGGCGATCTGGCGGCCATGGCGGTTCCGTCTGACCCGCTCGGACGCCGGGCGGGTGCTGCTCTACGGCCTGGTCCTGGGGCTGATGAACCTCAGCTTCTACATGGCGCTGCGCACCATTCCGCTGGGCCTGGCCATCGCCATCGAGTTCGCCGGCCCCCTGACCCTGGCCCTGATCCATTCGCGCCGTCTGGTGCATTTCGCCCTGGTGGGCCTGGCCGTCGCAGGGCTGGCCATGCTGCTGCCGATCTGGAGCGGGGTCGAAGGGCTGGACCCGGTAGGCGTCGCCTTCGCCGCCTTCGCCGGCCTGTGCTGGGCGCTCTACATCGTCTTCGGCAAGCGGCTGTCGCACATGCACGCTGGACAGTCGGTGGCCCTGGGCATGAGCACCGCCGCCCTGGTCATCCTGCCCTTCGGCGTCTCGACGGCGGGCGCGGCGCTGCTGGCGCCTTCGATCCTGCTGCTCGGCCTCGGCGTCGCCCTGGTGTCCAGCGCCCTGCCCTATTCGCTGGAAATGATCGCCCTGCGTCACATTCCCAAGCGCACCTTCGGCGTCCTGCTCAGCGTCGAGCCGGCTATCGGCGCCGTGGCGGGCCTGGTCCTGCTGCACGAACAGCTCAGCCCGATGCAGTGGCTGGCCATCGCCTGCATCATCGCCGCCTCGATCGGCGCGGTCCTGACGGCGCCCAGGGGACAGGCCCAGGGCCTGACCGAGCCCGGCGCGCCCGCCTGACGCTCAGACGACCATGAAGACCCTGATCGCCTGCCTGCGCAGCCCCCTTGGCAATATCGCCGCCGGCCTGATGTTCGGCCTCATCCTCGCGGTCCTGATGCGGCTGGCGATCCAGCGCGTCTTCTGACGGCTCAGAAGGCGGCGCGCAGCCGCGCTCGCTGATCTTCCAGCACGGGCGGCGCCCCCGCCGCCCCGGTGCGGAAACGCCCGACTAACCGCGCCAGGCTTTCAGCCTCGGTCTTGAGGTTGGCCGCCGCCGCCGTGGTCTGTTCGACCATGGCCGCATTCTGCTGGGTCACCTGATCCATCTGGTTCACCGCCGAGTTGACCTGACTGAGCCCCGACGACTGCTCCTGGGACGAGGCCGCGATCTCGGCCACCAGGGCGTCCATCTCGCCGACCTTGCCGACGATGGCGTCCAGCGACGCCCCCGCCTCGCCCACCAGCCTGACCCCTTGCGCCACCTCGGCGGCCGAGGCCGAGATCAGGGCCTTGATCTCCTTCGCCGCTTCGGCCGAGCGCTGCGCCAAGGCGCGGACCTCGGAGGCGACGACCGCAAAGCCGCGCCCGCTCTCGCCCGCCCGCGCCGCCTCCACCCCGGCGTTCAGGGCCAGCAGATTGGTCTGGAAGGCGATCTCGTCGATGACGCCGACGATGTCGCTGATCTGGTTCGAACTCTGGCGGATGCCGTCCATGGCGGCCACGGCCTCACGCACCACCCCGCCGGAGCGATCCGCCTGGCCCCGCGCCTCGCCGGCGACGGCGGCGGCCTGCCGCGCGCCTTCGGCGCTGCGCTTCACGGTGGCGGTGATCTCGTCCAGAGCCGCGGCCGTCTCTTCCAGACTGGCGGCCTGCTGCTCGGTGCGGCGCGACAGGTCGTCGGAGGCGATGGAGATTTCATCCGAGCCGCCGCGCAGGCCCGAGACCGAATGCAGCACCTGGCCCAGGGTCTGGCCCAGACGGTCGACGGCGTTGTTGAAGTCGTCCTTCACCCGAGCGTGCGCGCCGCTCATGTCGCGGTCGATCCGCGTCGTCAGGTCGCCGTCCGACAGACGCGCCAGACTGCCGGCCACGGCCTCGACCAGGGCGGACTGCGCCGCTTCGGCGTCCAGGCGCTCGGCCTCGCGCCGCGCGGCGTCATGTTCCGCCTCGGTGATGTCCACCGCCAGCTTGACGACCTTGGCCGGGCGACCGTCCGGTCCCATGACCGGGTTGTAGGAGGCCTGCAGCCAGACCTCGCGTCCGCCCTTGGCCAGACGCCGGAACTTGGTGGCCACGAAGCGCCCCGCGTTCAGGTCGCGCCAGAAGGCGGCGTAGGCCGGACTGGCGGCCTCTGCGGGATCCATGAAGGTGCGGTGATGCTGGCCCCGGATCTCGTCCAGGCTATAGCCCATGGTCTTCAGCAGATTGTCGTTGGCGTCCAGGATGCGACCGTCCAGATCGAACTCGATCACCGCCTGGGATCGGCCGATCGCGGCCATCTTGCTGTCGAGGTCATGGAGCTTCTGCTCCACATCTTGCTTCTGACGACCCTTGCCGAACATCCAGTCCGCTCCCCAGCGATAGACTCGATTGATGACGCGCCTTGTCATCGAACTGTAAAATCAGAAACCTTAGTTTTCCTACGGCACAGCCTACGGGCATCCCCCTACATCAGCTTCACCGCTCATTAACCACGATGAGGCATTCGTTAACGGTGACAGGCGTGGCGTTCGGATCGACCCGACGCAGCCTGAGGGGCCTTCTGCTTGCGCAATCTCGTCGCCGCCGTCGAAGCGATCGACCCGCTGGTCGTCACCGGCAAGGTGGCGGGCGTCAGCGGTTTGCTGATCGAATCCCGGGGCGGCCTGTCGCGTCTGGCGGTCGGCGCGCGCGCCGAGATCGAGCGCCGCGGACAGTCCCCCCTGCCCGCCGAGGTGGTCGGCTTCCGCGACGCCAAGGCCCTGCTGATGCCCTTCGGCCCGGTGGAGGGCGTGGCCCCCGGCGCCGACATCCGCATCATCGACACCGCCGCCAGCGTGCGTCCGACCACGGCCTGGCTGGGGCGGATCATCGACGCCTTCGGCCTGCCCATCGACGGGCTGGGCCCGCTGCCGCAGGGCGCCGTTCCCTATCCCCTTCGCGCCTCGCCGCCGCCGGCCCATTCGCGCGGCCGGGTGGGCGAGCGGCTGGATCTGGGCGTCCGCTCGATGGACGTCTTCACCACCACCTGCCGGGGTCAGCGCCTCGGCATCTTCGCCGGTTCGGGCGTGGGCAAGTCGGTGCTGCTGTCCATGCTGGCCAAGCAGGCCACCTGTGACGTCGTCGTCGTCGGCCTGATCGGCGAACGGGGCCGCGAGGTCCGCGAGTTCATCGAGGAGACCCTGGGCGAAGAGGGCCTGAAGCGCGCCATCGTCGTCGTCGCCACCTCGGACGAGCCCGCGCTGAAGCGTCGCCAGTCGGCCTATATGACCCTGGCCATCTCGGAATATCTGCGCGATCAGGGTCTGGAAGTCCTGTGCCTGATGGACTCGGTCACCCGCTTCGCCATGGCCCAGCGCGAGATCGGTCTGGCCGCGGGCGAGCCGCCGACCACCAAGGGCTATACGCCGACCGTCTTCACGGAACTACCCAAGCTGCTGGAGCGCGCCGGGCCCGGCCCGATCCGACCTGACGGCACCGAGGCCGGGCCGATCACCGCCCTGTTCACCGTCCTGGTCGACGGCGGCGACCATGACGAGCCCATCGCCGACGCCGTGCGCGGTATTCTGGACGGCCACATCGTCATGGACCGCAAGATCGCCGAACGCGGCCGCTTCCCCGCCATCGACGTGCTGAAGTCGGTCAGCCGGACCCTGCCCGGATGCCAGACCCCGCCCGAGCGCGAGCTGAACCGCCGCGCCCGCCAGTGCCTCTCGGCCTACGCCAACATGGAAGAGCTGATCAAGATCGGCGCCTATCGCACCGGGGCCGACCCCATCGTCGACCGCGCCATCGCCCTGAACCCCGCGCTCGAGGACTTCCTCGGCCAGGACAAGGACGACCACACCAGTTTAAGCGAAAGCTTTGACCGTCTGGAAACCATTCTGAACCAAGGAATGGTGCAACCGTGATCTGGAAGACTTCCGTATGACCGCCTGGGCTCAATCCCTGATCCGCATTTCCAACTACGAAGTCGAGACGCTGCAGAAGCGTCTGGCCGAGGTCGCGGCCCGCAAGGCCGAGGCCGAGATGCGCGTCGCCGTGCTGGACGCCGAGGTCGAGATCGAACGCCAGAACGCCCGCCTGGACCCGTCGTCGGGCATGATGCTGCAAGCCTACCTCAAGGGCTGGGCGCTGAAGCGGGCCGACGCGGAGGGACTGGTCGTCGCCGTCGGCGCCGAGGAGGAAGGCGCCCGCGACGCCCTGACCAGCGCCTTTGAGGAACTGAAGAAGTTCGAGCACGTCGCCGAGGCGACCCGCCTCAGCAAGCTGCTGGCCGCCGCCAAGCGCGAAACCGCCGCCTTCGACGAAATGGGCCTGAGGCGTCGTGCCGAGGGCTGACGTCCGATGATCTCGCGCCGCGCCGTCCTGGCGACGCCCCTGGCTCTGGCCGCCTGCGGCTCTACGGAACCGCCGGCGCCGCCGCCGACCGTGGCGCCCCTGAAATCGACCGCTCCCTTCCCGGTCGGCCTCAGCGCCATGACGGGGCAGTTCGACGATCCGCAATGGGTCGATCTGGTCCGCACCCACTTCAATCAGCTGACCCCCGAGTGGGAGATGAAGATGGAGCGGATCCTGACGGCCGACGGGGGCTACGACTTCTCGGCCGCCGACCGCATCGCCGTCTTCGCCCGCGACAATGGCTTGCGCCTCTATGGCACCACCCTGATCTGGTACGCTCAGGACCATCCCCACTTCCACGACCTGGACCAGAGGCGGTTCGAGGCCGACTACGACCGCTGGATCGCCACTGTCGCCGGACGCTACCGCGGCCAGGCGGTCGGCTGGGACGTGGTCAATGAGCCGGTGGCCGAGGACGGCGACGGTCTGCGCGACTGCTTGTGGAGCCAGCGTCTAGGCCAGGACGGCTATATGATCCGCGCCTTCGAACAGGCGAAGCTGGCCGCGCCTGACGCCGTCCTGTTCATCAACGACTACAATCTCGAGAATAATCCCCGAAAGGGCGCCACCTTCCTGCGCACCGTAGAACGCCTGCTGAAGGCAGGCGCGCCGATCGGCGGACTGGGCACCCAGTCGCACCTGGACATCGAGATTCCCGCCGGCCAGATCACGGCCTTCATGCGCGAGCTGGCCGCCTTCGGCCTGCCGATCCACGTCTCCGAACTGGACGCCTCGCTGCGCAACGGCCGCCGCCTCGACACCCGGTCGCGCGATCAGAAGCTGGAGCAGCAGAAGGGCCGGGTGGTCGAACTGGCCGAAGCCTTCATGGTCCTGCCCGCCGCCCAGCGGTTCGCCTTCACCGCCTGGGGCCTGCGCGACACCGATAGCTGGCTGCGGCGCGAACCCGAGGACGACGGCCGCGACCAGCCCCTGCTGTTCGACGCCCAGGGCCGCCCCAAGCCCCTGGCCGCTGCGCTCGAGGCGGCGTTCCGTCGCTGATTTACCGGAAGGCAACGCCGCCGTGATCTAACGGCGTCATGAAGCTGATCCACGCCCTTCAGGACAACGCCGATCCCAACTCGCTGGTGTCGCGCTTCCGCCGCGCCCGCGCCAAACGCGTCACCGCGCTGATCGAGGCCATCCACGCCGAGAAGGGCGCGGTGCGGATCATCGATCTGGGCGGCGAGCCCGAATACTGGAACCTGTTCCCGCGCGAGTTCCTGGACGCACACAGCGTCCGCATCACCCTGGTCAATCCGGGCGGTTTCGACGCGGTCGACGAGACCCTGTTCGACAACGTCGACGGCGACGCCTGCGCCCTGCCGCAGTATGCGGACAACAGCTTCGACTTGGTCCACTCCAACTCCGTGGTGGAGCACGTCGGCGACTGGGTGCGGATGGAGGCCTTCGCCGCCGAGGCGCGCCGCCTGGCGCCGCGCTACTACGTCCAGACCCCCTACTTCTGGTTCCCGATCGAGCCCCATTTCTCGGCGCCCTTCTTCCACTGGCGCAGCGAGCAGAGCCGGGCGCGCGCCCTGATGCGCAAGGCCCATGGCTTCTCGCAGAAGGCGCCCGACATCGGCGCCGCCATGCGCGACGTCCAGCACGCCCGCCTGCTGGACAAGACCCAGTTCCGCTTCCTCTTCCCCGACGCCGCCCACCACGACGAGGTGGTCCTGGGCCTGACAAAGTCGGTCATCGCGGTGAGGGGCTAAAGCCCTTCTGCCGTTGCGGGAGAAAGGCGTATTGCGCTCAAGCAGGCCGAAGGCCGTTAGCGCACCCAGAATGCAAAAACGCCCGCCGGTTTCCCGGCGGGCGTTTCAGTCTTCAACCCGAGTGGAGGCTCAGGGCGTCTTTCAGGCGGCGACGTTGATCGCGCCTTCCGACGGGTCGCGCAGGACGTAGCCCCGGCCCCAGACGGTCTCGATGTAGTGCTTGCCGTTCGCCGCCGTCGCCAGCTTCTTGCGCAGCTTGCAGATGAAGACGTCGATGATCTTCAGCTCGGGCTCGTCCATGCCGCCGTAGAGGTGGTTCAGGAACATTTCCTTTGTCAGGGTGGTGCCCTTGCGGAGCGAGAGCAGCTCCAGCATCTGATATTCCTTGCCGGTCAGGTGCACGCGGTGCCCATCGACCTCGACCGTCTTGGCGTCGAGGTTCACGGCGATCTCGCCGGTGTGGATGATGGCCTGGGCGTGGCCCTTGGAGCGACGGACCACGGCGTGGGTGCGCGCGATCAGTTCGTCCTTGTGGAAAGGCTTGGTCAGGTAGTCGTCGGCGCCGCCGCCGAAGGTCTTGACCTTGGTTTCGATCTCGTGGCTGCCCGAAAGGATCATGACCGGCGTATTGATCTTGCCGACGCGCAGCTGACGCAGAACCTCAAGGCCGCTCATGTCGGGCAGGTTCAGGTCCAGCAGAATGAGGTCGTAGTCATAGATCTTGCCCAGATCGATGCCTTCCTCGCCCAGGTCGGTCGTATAGACATTGAAGCCTTCCGACTTGAGCATCAGTTCGATGCTCTGGGCCGTGGCGTGATCGTCTTCAATCAGCAGGACGCGCATTCATGCCCCTCCAGGCAAAGCTTGGGTGCGACCGCCAAGGGAGCGACGGCCGGGTAACCTTGTTCCAACGTTAACGGGTCAAAACCTTAAGAAGGGTTAACGGTCCCGATATGAAACGCTTAGGCTGATTTGCGAATCGCCGTCGAGAGTCCCGAGTCAAGGATTCGTTAATTTATTAACGCGAGGGCGCGCCATACCCCCTTGACGCGCGCACCGTCCCCTGTCGCGCGTCGATCCATCCACAGCCGATCCCGCACCCGGCAAGGGGAAACGACCGCTTTTGACGTTCGTTAGGACAACATTCCTAACCCACCCCTCGGCTTACGGCACGATGGGAAGAACAAACGAGCGTTCGGGAGCAACTGACGACATGGAAACCTATCGGATCGAGCCCTATCGCGTGCCGGTGACGGAGGGCGACCGCATCCGCGCCGACGCGGCCCTGCATTTGGCAGCCTACGCCTTCGGTGTGCCGGCGACCGAGATGCGGGGGCGCGAACGGACCCGTCCGCGCGCCTGTCGCGCCCGCTGGTCGGCCATGTATCTGGCCCATGTCTCCTACGGTTGGCCGCTGGAGCGCGTCGGCCACGCCTTCGGCCTGAACCGGGCCACCGCCTCGACCGCCTGCCGCTGGGCCGAGGACGAGCGAGACGACGACCGCTACGACGCGGTGATGGACGGGCTGGAGGCCTGCCTGCGCGCCGTGTCGGAATTGCCCGCCATCGACCTGGCCGCGACGGCGGGAGCGGGCCGGTGAGCCGTGCCCTGGAGCGAGCGCGGTCCTTGCTGGATCGCCCCGGCGCCTGGCTGGACCAGTCGGCCGGCGGCTATCCCCTGCGGCTGGGCGGGGACCGACGCGGACGCGTGGTTCTGACCCTGGACGAGGCGGCGTTTCGCGCCCTGGTCGAACGGCCCGGCCTGAGACGACGCGACGGCGGCGGCTGGCTGCCCCGCGCCCTGCCCGCGACCAACACCTCGCTGTCGCCCTCGCCGTCGCCGGGGCGTCCTGGCCTGATCGAGGGCGAACGGCCGGTCATGGAGGCCGACGGCCGCCTGACCACGCGTCGCGCCAATCTGGGCGAGAGCCCTGTCGCCTGGCTGGCGCGGCGCAAGGACGCCTCGGGCCGCCCGTGGCTCGCCCCGGCCGAGGTGGCGGCGGGCGAACGCCTGCGTCGTGAAGCAGAGATGGCCCTTTCAGGCCCTTCACTGACCATGCGCTGGGACGCCCTGCCCCGCGCCGGCGGCGGCTCCGCCGCGCGCAGCGAACCGACCGACCGCGCCCTGTCCGCCGCTGCCCGCGTCGAGAAGGCCCTGACCGCGTGCGGCCCCCGACTGCGCGCCCTGGTCGAACAGGTCTGCATTCGCGGCACGTCCCTGCAATTGGCCGAGGAGGCCCTGTTCCTGCGTCGCCGCCAGGGCAAGACGCTGTTGAAGCAGGGGCTGCAGGCCCTCGCGGACCACTATGGCATCGGGTGAGGCGACTTCACAAAAACCAACGTTACCCCAATTTCCCAACAATTGTTAACGACGCCCCCCGCTCGGCCGTGGCTCGGTGATTCGCATGGAACCCTTGGGGGAAGCCGATCGCGCACTGGATGCATTGTGGCGCGGCCTTTACGGCCAGCCGCTACCGCTTCGCGGCGCGCCGGAACTCGCCCTCAAGATCATTATTGAAAGCGAGAGGCCACAATGGTTGCAAAAGTCCGCCGACGTCGTTCCGCTTGGTCCCTCTCTCCGTTTGAGGGACTGCTCCTGACCCTGGCCATCGCCGCGCTCATCGGCGCCTTCCTGACGATCGGTTGAGGCGCGATCAGGCCGTGCCGGCCGCCGCAGCCTCCCGAATTCTCCCCACCATGCTGTTCAGGCCGTTGGCCCGCTGACGGGTCAGGGCGGAGGGCAGACCCAGCCGGTCCAAAGCCGCGCGCGCGTCGAAGGCGAGAATTTCGGCCGGCTCGCGGCCCGAATACAACTTCAGCAACAGGGCGATATTGCCCTTGGACAGGGCGCTGTCGGAATCGGCGTCGAAGAAGAGCCGCCCGTCGGCGAAGCGCGTCGACAACCAGACCTGTGCGGCGCAGCCCGGCACCTTGTTGGCCTCGACCCGGTCGCTCTCGGGCAGGGGCGCCAGACCCTTGCCCAGGTCGATGACGTATTCGATCCGGCCTTCCCAATCGCCCAGAAGGTCGAATTCCTCGACCAGTTCGCTCAGAACCTCGTCGATTGCGAGGGCGGGGATGGCGTCTGTGGCGGTCATGCGGGCGACATAGGCTGCGGCGACGTTAACGACAACCGCCGCATTCTTCCCCAACTGATTGCTCAATGACGGCGGGTTCCAGTCGCCCGCGAGGCGAGCGGCCTAGGGACCGGCGCCGTCCAGGCCTAGACTGCGCCGCTTGATTCACTCGCGCGAAGCCCTGGATTGAACCCACCGCCCATCCTGTCCCATCCCGCCGACGCCCTGCCCGACGACGCGCCGGGCGGGCCGGCTCTCGCTGCCTGGCACGCGGGCTGGGCGGCGGCGGTTGGGCTGACGGCGCTGGGCGGCGTCTGGCTGGGCGACGGTCACGCCCGACTGGATGTCCCCGCCGCCCTGGCCATGGCTGCGCCGGGCTTGCTGGGCCTCAGCCTGCTGGGCCGTGACGCCCCTGCGGTGCGCGCCGCGCTTCTGATCGCCTGGTCGGTGGCGGCCACGGCGGCGTCGGGTCTTTCAGGCGGTCTGGCCGGACCGCTGGGCGGGTTCGTCTTCATGCCCCTGGCCGCCGCCGTCGCCCTGGCCCCGGCGCGGCTTGGCCCCTTCGGCGCCCTGGGATCGGCGCTGGCGATCCTGGCCGGCCTGATCGCCGCCGCCGTGAACGGCGCGCCGGAAGTCTCGCCGGGTCTGGCGGCCGTGTCGGGCCTGCTGACCGCCGGAGCCACGGCGTCGGCCTTCCGCATGAACGCCGTCAGCCAGGCCCGCCGGCGGGCGGCGACCAGCGCCGCCGCCGCCCGGGTCGAGACCGTGCTGGCCGGCCAGGCGGGACTGACCTTGGTGCTCGACGCCTCGGACATGGTCCTGGCGGCCTATGGCGCCGCGCCGGCGGCCCTGCCCATCGACCCCCTGTTCGAGGACGGGTTGGTCGCCGCCGTCCACGCGCCGGACCGGCCCGCCGTCCAGGCCGCCCTGGCCAAGGCCCGCGCCGGCGCCGAGGCCCAGGTGCGTTTCGCCCCGCGCCTGGCCCTGGATCGCCGCATCCTCCTGATCCTGCGCCGCCTGGGTCAGGACGCGCCGCCCCGCCTGATCGCCCTGGCGCTGGACGCCACCCTTCAGCACGCCCGCGAGGAAAGTCTGGAAGCCGCGCGCGCTGAGGCCGAGGCCCAGAACGCCAGCAAGTCCCGCTTCCTGGCCAACATGAGCCACGAACTGCGCACCCCCCTGAACGCCGTCCTGGGCTTTTCCGACATCATGCGTCAGCGCCTGTTCGGCCCGGTGCCCGAGCGCTACGCCGACTACGCCCAGTCGATCCATCAGGCCGGGGGCCACCTGCTGGATCTGATCAATGACGTGCTGGACGTCAGCCGCATCGAGGCCGCACGCTACGCCCTGACGATCGAACGGTTCGATATGCGCGAACTGGTCTCGGCGGCGCTGGCCCTTGTCCGGGTCCAGGCCGAGGACAAGGGCGTGGAGCTGGCTGCGGTCCTGCCGCCGGAGCCCCTGACCGTCGCCGCCGACCGCCGCGCCCTGAAGCAGATCGCCCTGAACCTGCTGTCCAACGCGGTGAAATTCACCCCCACGGGCGGGTCGGTGACCGTTCGCGCCGAGGGGCTAGGCGCGGAGCTGGAGCTGACTGTGGCCGACACGGGTCTGGGCGTCGCGCCTGAGGATCTGGTCCGGCTCGGCCGCCCCTTCGAGCAGGCCGGCGGGGCCGAACAGCGGGCGCAGGGCACGGGCCTGGGCCTGTCGCTGGTCCGCTCGCTGGCCGAACTGCACGGCGGCGCCATGACCATCGACAGCACCCTGGGCGAGGGCACGGCCGTCACCGTCCGCCTGCCCGTCGTCGTCCCCGCAACGCGCGCTCCGGTCACCGGCGAGGCGGAGGTCATTCCGCTGAACCGTAGCGCGTGACCGAACGGTTCAAGGGCCGCCGCACGCGCTGGCAAGAGCCCTAAAGCAGACCCATGGCCAGAAAGGCGCGGCCGGCGGCGAAGTCGCCGGCTTCGAAGCGGGCTTCCGCCACGCTGTCGTCGCGGAACAGGAATTCAATGACGAAGCTCTCGCGCGGGTCCAGTTGCGCGATGGCGTCGGCGGCTTGGGGCGAGAAGGTCCAGGTTTCGCCCTGACGCGCGCCCTCGGTCAGCAGGGTCGGCGCGGCCGCCCGGGCGGCGGCGGCGAAGAAGACCTGACGCACGGATTCGGGCGGCAGCCCGCCTCCGGTCAGCCAGACCCGCGGCGCCTGGGCTCGGTCCCGCATGACCAGACGCGCCGCGTAGGGACGGGGCCCGCCGACGAAGGAGACGACCGCCACCGGCGTCGTCGCCGTCGGCCCGCTGCCCGCCAGGCCGAAGCGAACCGGCGAGCCGCCGGTGACGCTGTCCTGCACCAGCCGCCAGCCGACCGCCTGACTTTCATAGCGGTCGCCGCGCCAGGCGCCGCGCTCGCCAGGGAAGGTCATGCGGGCCGCGCGCGACCAGCCGGCGAACCCGGCGTCGACACGCGCGCGCACCCGGCCGAGGTCGGCGTCGTCGCAGGCCGTGCGCGACGCCTTGGACCGGGCGCGCGCGGCCGCCGCCGAAAGATCAGCGGCGGGCGTGCCCGCGCGCAGGGCCGCGCCCCGCGCCTGCAAGGCCGCAGCGTCGAGGGCGGCGATCAGTTTTGGCTCGAACAGGTCACACTTCTGGTGGGCGGCCAGCATGAAGACGCGATCGTAGAAGGCGTCGGTCACCGCCGCGCGCGCCGCGCCAACCGGCGCCGCCAGCGTCATCGCGGCGAGCGTCGCGGCCAGCATTCTGCTGGCGGAACGGGGGGAAAGGCCTATCCTCATGACCTCGACCCTAGGGCCGCAAGGTTCCGGTCCCGTGTCCAATCAGGGTTAGCGAATTGCTTCTTTCCACCGATGTCTGGGCCGGTGCCCTGATCCGCCGCGCCGAACTGGAGGGCGCCTACGCCACCGTGGTCAGGAAGGGCGATGCGCGCGGCGGCGCCGTGATCGTCAAGGCCTACAACACCGCCGAACGCACGGCCCGTCTCTATACCGAGGCTACAGGCCAGGACGGCGAGCCCCTGTGGATCCAGCCCGTCGTCAGCGACAGCGAAAATGAACTGGACGCCTACATCGAACGTCAGCGCCGCTACGATCCCGACCTGTGGGTGGTGGAGATCGAGGACCGCCAGGGCCGGCACTTCCTGACGGAGAAGGTGCAGGACGCCTAGGCTCCGTCAGCTCATCATCCCTAACCGCGCGTTCACCGCGTTCGTGAACGGGACCGCAAGCGAGGCGACGTAAACCGGTCTCATCGGGCCAGAACGGCCTGCGTAGCGGTGGACGGCCATGCTGTTTCTCTTGAACGACGTCGTGTTCGATCTGGACGAGGCCTGCCCGGCCCCGAGCCATGACGTGCGACGCTTCGAGAAGCTGGACTTCGACTATGTGCTGGAAATGGGCTGCGACCTGTTCGCCGAGGACCCGATGCTGCATCGGAACGATCCTGCCCGCGCCCGGCGTCTGGCCTGGCTGATCGCGCACAAGACCGAGGGCGTGAACGCCGCCCTGTTCGCGGCGCCGGACGCAGGCTGCGCGCCCGAACTGGTCGAGCCGCGCTTCTGCGCCCTGCCCGAAATGGTGATGCGCCAGCTTCAGTCCCGCGCCGCCCACGGCCGCCTGAGCGCCGTCGCCGCCGACCGCGCCGTCTGGGGCCGAATGGCGGCCTGACGCCGCAACCCCTTTTCCATTCCGTCAACCTCCGTTACCTCTGACGCCTTCGTCATGGGGGGCGTCGACATGAAGCATTTCAATCTTTTCAGCGGCCTGCGCCGGGGCGCGGTGATCGCCGCCCTGTCCATGGTGACGGCCGCCACGGCGGGGATCACCCCCGCCTCCGCCGATTGGCTGAAAGCCGAAAGCGAACGCTTCATCGTCTACAGCGACGGCAGCGAGGGCAAGCTGCGCGACTTCGTTCAGGAGCTGGAATCCTTCGATCGCTTCCTGCGGTTGCGCATGGGGCTGAACGTTGAAGAAAGCCCGCCACGGAAGCTGCCCATCTATCTCACCGCCTCGCGCAGCGGCCTGGTCAAGGTTCGGCCCGATCTGCCGGAGAACGTCGCCGGCTTCTATATGGCGACCGACGAGGACATCTTCGGCATCGCCCTGCGTGACCAGACTGTGGACACGCTGAAGCACGAATACGCGCACCACTTCATGATGCAGAACTTCGCCTATCCCTATCCGGGATGGTTCATCGAGGGGTTCGCCGAATACTACGCCACGGTCGAGGTTCAGAAATCCCGCGTCCTGGTGGGCCAGTACAACGAGAACCGCGCGTACTGGCTGCAGACGGCCTCCTGGATGCCCATGACGGAGCTGCTGTCCAAACGCCCGTTGCAAACCGCACGTCGCCGCGACACCTATTACCCCTTGGCCTGGCTGCTGACCCACTGGTTCCTGGGTGACCCTGGGCGTCAGGCGATGCTGGACGTCTATCTGCGCGATGTCGGGGCCGGCGGCGATCCAGTGGAAGCGATGGAACGGGCGACGGGGCTGGATGCGGTCGAACTGAGCCGCACGCTGCGCCGCTACATGAGCGGCCGCATTCCCTATCAGGGCGTGGTGATCGCCTATCCGACCGTGCCGGTGACCGTGACGCGGCTGCCGCGCTCGGCGAACGACCTGCTTTTGCTGAACCAGAGGCTCAAGATCGGCGTCTCCGAGGAGCATCGCGCCGAGACGGCGGCCGAGGTTCGCCGCGCCGCCGCCCGTCACCCGGAAGACCCGCTGGCTCTCCTGGCGCTGGGTCACGCCGAACTGCATTTCGGCGATCCGGCGGCTGCCGAAGCGCCTCTGCAACGCCTGCTCGCACTGGAGCCCGAGAACGTTGAGGCCTTGCAGTACCTGGTCCGCGCCCGCCTTGAGGCCCGAAAGAACGCTGACACCCCGGAAGACGCCGACCGCCTGAGCGCCGAGGCCCGCAGCCTGCTTCACCGCGCCTATCGGGCCGATCCCGACAACTACGCCACCCTGCTGCTGATCGCCGAGAACCGGAACGGCGGTGAAGGCTATCCCAACGACAACGACGTGACTGTGCTGGAACAGGCCTATCTTCTGGCCCCGCAACTAGGCCAGGCGCGCATCAACCTGGCCCAGGTGCTGATGATCCGTGGCCGTAACGACGAGGCCGTGCCCCTGCTGGAGCCCCTGGTCAACGACCCGCACCGACCCTCGCCAGGCGCCCGCGCCCTGTTGCTGCGCGCCAAGGGGATCAGCGAGGCCGATGCAGACGCCGAGGAGGCCGAAACCCTGCGTCGGGGCGAGGCCGAGGCCGAGGACGAGCCCGCCGCCGACTGAGGCGGAGCCTAGAACAGTCCGAACAGGATGTGGACGGTCGTCGCCGCCAGGGCGATCAGGCCGAAGCCGCAGATCAGACCGAAGACGGGGTGAAGTTCCCGCTCGCCACGCGCGGGCGGGACCTTGCCCGGATGCACCAGAGCCATGTCGTTTCCTTTCCCTTGCGGCGTCGACCTCATGGACCGGCGTCTCACAGAAATGAGCATGCCCCCAAAAGCCCCGCTTCGCGAAGGGTCTTTCACGGCATCGTGACAATCGACTTTCGGCGCTGCGCGCGCTACGTGCGCGCCATGTCGAAACTGACCCTGCCTGAAGAGGCCGGCCGCCGCCGGACCTTCGCCATCATCGCGCACCCCGACGCCGGCAAGACGACGTTGACGGAGCATATCCTGCTGGCGGGCGGCGCCATTCGCGCGGCGGGCGCCGTGCGGGCGCGCGGCGAGAACCGGCGGACCCAGTCGGACTGGATGAAGATCGAGAAGGAGCGGGGCATCTCGGTCTCGGCCTCGGTCATGACCTTCGAGCACACCACGGCCGACGGCGTGGCCAAGATGTTCAACCTGCTGGACACGCCGGGCCACGAGGACTTCTCGGAAGACACCTATCGCACCCTGACCGCGGCCGACTGCGCCATCATGGTGCTGGACGCCGCCAAGGGCATCGAGCCGCAGACTCTCAAGCTGTTCGAGGTGTGCCGTCTGCGGGACATCCCGATCATCACCTTCATCAACAAGCTGGACCGCGAGGCCCAGGACCCGATGGCCCTGCTGGACGAGATCGCCTCGCGTCTTCAGCTGGACCCCGCCCCCATCTGGTGGCCCGCCGAGAGCGGTAACCGTCTGCGCGGCATGGTCGAAATGGGCACCGGCAAGTTCCAGCCCTACGCCAAGAAGCCTGCGGGCTCCAAAGAAGACGTGCCCCACCCCGAGGCCCTGCCTCTGGCCGACGCCGCCCAGTATTTCGAGGCGGGCGAGCATGAGGCCCTGATGGAGACCCAAGAGCTGATCGAGGCCGGCTATCCCGCCTTCAACCGCCAGTCCTTCCTCGAAGGCCACATGACGCCGGTGCTGTGGGGCTCGGCCCTGCGCCACTTCGGCATCGACGAACTGCTGGCCGCCATCGGCGAATGGGCCCCGCCGCCCAAAGTCATGCCTGCGCGGAAGGAAGCCCCGCCCGAGACCCGCAACGCCCCGGCGCCGGTCGAGATCGAAGTCGAGCCGGGTCAGACCGAAGTCACCGGCTTCGTCTTCAAGGTCCAGGCCAATATGGACCCCAACCACCGCGACCGCATCGCCATGTTCCGCATGGCCTCGGGGTCGTTCAAGCGCGGTATGAAGCTGAAGGTGCAGAACACCGGCAAGCAGTTGTCGGTGAACGCCCCCATCATGTTCTTCGCCTCGGACCGCGAACTGGCCGAGGACGCCTATGCCGGCGACGTCATCGGCATTCCCAACCACGGCGTGCTGCGCGTCGGCGACAGCCTGTCGGAAAGCGGTCTGGTGCGCTTCGCCGGTCTGCCCAACTTCGCCCCGGAAATCCTGCAACGCGTCCGGGTCAAGGACCCGCTGAAGGCCAAGCACCTGAAGAAGGCGCTGGAAGGTCTGGCCGAAGAAGGGGTGACCCAGCTGTTCCGCCCCGAACTGGGCTCGGACTTCATCGTCGGCGCCGTCGGCCAGCTGCAGTTCGAGGTCATGGCCGACCGCCTGGGCGAGGAATACAACCTCGACGTCGTCTTCGAGCCCAGCCCCTACGCCGAGGCGCGTTGGGTGGCTGGCGACAAGGCCGACCTAGAAGACTTCGCCGGCAAGTATCGCCCGCAGATGGCCGTGGACATCGACCAGGCGCCGGTCTTCCTGGCCAAGTCGTCGTGGGAGACCGGCTATGTCTCCGAACGCTTCCCAAAGATCGCCTTCACCAAGACCAAGGAGCGGGGCTGAACCTCAGGTCTTGCTGATCGACACCCCGCCGTCGACCAGCATGGCCGTTCCGGTCATGAAGCTGGAGGCGTCCGACGCCAGGAACAGGGCGGCGCGGGCGATCTCGTCCGGCGTCGCCATCCGCTTCAGGGCGTGCATTCCCTCGACGAAGGCGATGATTTCGGGCGTGTGGGCGAACTCGCGCCCCGCCTCGGTGTCGGTGCCGCCGGGCAGCAGGCAGTTGCTGCGCAGGCCCCTGCCCCCGAACTCGGCGGCGATGACCCGCGACAGGCCGACCAGACCCGCCTTGGCCGCCGCATAGGCCGCCATGCCCGGCATGCCGATGGCGTGGCCGACGAAGGTCGAGGTGAAGATCAGCGAGCCGCCGCCGCGATCCAGCAGGGCCGGGATCTGATGTTTGGCGCCCAGGAAGGCGGCGGTCAGGTTGATGTCCAGGGTGTCGCGCCAACGGTCCAGGGCGATCTCGGGCGTCGGTTCATTGACCCCAATGGCCCCGGCGTTGTTCAGCGCGATATCCAGGCCGCCGAAACGATCAACCGCCGTGCGCACCAGCCGCTCGGACAGAGCCTCGTCGCGGATATCGCCCGGCACGGCGACGGCGCGGCCGCCTTCGGCCTCGATCCTGGCGACCAGGACCGACAGCTCAGCCTCGCGCCGGGCGGTGACGACCACCGCCGCGCCCTCGGCGGCGAACAGGCGGGCGGCGGCGGCCCCGATACCGGAACTGGCTCCGGTGATGATGGCGACCTTGTCGGACAGTACAGGCATGGGGACCTCCCTCGGTGATGGACGTCGCCTTCCTTTCATGCCCGCCCATCGGGGTCTGGCGAGGTTCGGACGCCGCATCCCGGCTGCGACCGATCGCCGTTTTGCAGCTGTCATGGTCGACCTATAGGCTGCGTCGAAACGGGGGCGGCTCATGATTCACTGGAACGGAACGCGCGTCGGCCGGCTGTCGCGGACCCTGCGCGCCATGCTCCTGGGCGGGGTGATCGCCCTCGGTTCGGTCCAGGCGGCCCAGGCCGAATGGCGACGCGCCGAGACCCCGAACTTCCTGGTCTATGGCGAAGGCTCCGAGGGCGACCTCCGCCGTCACGCCGAACGGCTGGAACGGTTCGACGCCCTTCTACGCCGCCAGCTCAGCGTGCCCCCGACGGAAGGGTCGCGAAAGCTGCCGGTCTATCTGGTCTACACCAACAGCGACCTGCGTCAGGTGAATCCCAATCTGGCCGAAGGCGTCGCCGGATTCTATTCGGCCAGCGAGACCGACGTCTACGCCGTGTTGAACCGGCGCAGCGGCGACGACATCCTGTTTCACGAATACGCCCACCACTTCATGTTCCAGAACTTTCCGGGCGGGTATCCGGGCTGGTTCACCGAAGGTTTCGCCGAGTTCTTCATGACCGCCTCGGTCGATAATCCGGACAAGGTGACGGTCGGCTACTTCAATCCGGGCCGCCTGCGGACGCTGAACGAGGTCCAATGGCTGCCCATCGAACAGTTGCTGATCAGCAGCCCCCGCACGTTCGATAATCGCCGCATGCGCGGCGCCTTCTACGCCCAGTCCTGGCTGCTGACCCACTATATGTTCATGGACCCCGACCGCCGCCGCGGTCTGGACGCCTATCTGGCGGCGACGGCGGGGGGCACGCCGCCGCTCGAGGCGCTGCAGACTCACCTTGGACATACGCCCGACAGCCTGGAGGCGGCGCTGAAGGCCTATCTGCGCGGCAGGATGAGCTATGCGGAGATCCGCATGGACGACGTCCGTCCGGCGATGAGCTTCCAGACCCTGCCCGACAGCGCCGACCAAATGCTGCTGGACAGCCTGAACATCCGCTATCCCAAGACCGAGGCCGACGGCCAAGCCTTGCTGCAGAAGGTGCGAGGCGACGCCGCCCGCTATCCCGACGACCGACTGGCGCTGGTCGCCCTGGGGCGGGCCGAGATGAACTGGGGCGACGCCGCCAAGGGCGAGGCCGCGCTGCAACGGGCGCTCGCCGTCGCGCCCGACGATGCGGAGGCCCTGCAACTTCTGGCCCGCGCCCGCATTCGGGCCGGCGACGACGCCCCCGACAATCTCGCCCAGAGCTATGTCGAGGCTCAGGGCTATCTGGCGCGCGCCCTGCAAACCGATCCGACCGACTACCGGATCTATCTGGCCCTGGCCCGCATCCGCCGGATGGCCGACACCTATCCCAACGACAACGACCTGCAGACCTGGCGCCTGGCCGTCGCCTATGCGCCCCAGGTCATGAGCGCCCGTGCCCAGGCGGCCGACGCCCTGCTGCGTGTCGGGCAGCGCGAGGAGGCGGCGGCCATGCTGGCGCCCGTGGCCAATAATCCGCATGGCGGCGAGCACGTCGAGCGCGCCCGGACCCTGCTGGATCAGATCAGGACGCCAGCGGCCGAAACCGCCTCAGACTGACGGCGCCGGGCTGACCTGTGGTTTCGGGGCGATCTCGAAACGGGCCATGAACCACTGGACCAGAGGGCCGTTGGCGAGGGCGTAGAGGACGGTGCCGACGCCGGCCACGCCGCCCAGCAGCCAGCCGATGGCCAGGACCGCGACCTCGATGGCGGTCCGCGCCCAGCCGATGCGCCAGCCGCTGATCCGGACCAGCCCCGTGGTCAGACCATCGCGCGGGCCGGGACCGAGGCCCGCGCCGATATAGGCCGCCGTCGCCGCCCCGTTCAGCACGATGGCCGCGATCAGCAAGACGATCCGCAGCGCCAGCCCCTCGACAGGCGGCAAGGCCCACAGCGCCACGTCCGCCGCCGTGCCGATCAGCAGGACGTTGCAGATGGTGCCGACGCCCGGCTTCTGGCGCAGTGGAATCCAGATCAACAGCACCAGAGCCCCGACCAGGTTGACGACCATGCCAAGGCTGAGGCCGGTCCGTTCGGACAGGCCCTGATGCAGGACGCTCCATGGATTGAGACCCAGATCGGCGCGGACCATCAGGGCCAGCGACGCCCCGTAGAGCAGCAGGCCGAGTTGAAGCTGGATGAAGCGACGCATGAACATGAGGTCACAGAACAGACTATTGGCCTTGTTTTATAGGGCCGCTTTTGCGAGGATGGCCTTATGCGCCCCGCCCTGGTCAACGCCGCCTCCCTGTCGCGTCAGTTGAACGGCTGGCGCGGGCCGGACGGCGAGCCCGCCTATCGCCGCCTGTCAGAGGCCCTGAAGCTGATGATCCTCGACGGGCGGCTGTCGCTGAACGCGCGCCTGCCGGGCGAGCGGCGGCTGGCCGAAACCCTGGGGGTCAGCCGCATCACCGTCAGCGCGGCGCTGGACCGACTGCGGGCGGACGGCTTCGTGGTCAGCCGCACCGGATCGGGCAGCGTCACCGCCCTGCCCGCCAGCCCGGCGTCGCGATCGGTGCGACGCCTCGACGGGCCGATGCAGAGGGACGACGCGCCGGGCGTCGTCGACATGGCTTCGGCCGCCATGCCCGCCGATGAACAGGTCCACGCGGCCTACGCCCGCGCGCTGGAGGCCCTGCCCGCCCACCTGCCCAGCCGGGGCTATGAGCCGCTCGGGATCGAGGTCCTGCGCCGCGCCGTGGCCGAGCGCTACGCCGCCGACGGATTGACCACCACGCCCGAGCAGATCGTCGTCAGCGCGGGTGCCCTCAGCGGCCTGGCCCTGTTACTGCGGGCGGCGACGCGGCCCGGCGATCGGGCGGTGGTCGAGCATCCCGGCTATCCCCACGCCCTGGACGCCCTGATGCAGGCCGGCCTCGACCTCAGCCCCGTGGCCATGACGGCGCAGGGCTGGGACATGGACGGGATGCTGGCCGCTATCGCCCGTGTCCGACCCCGGATGATCTATCTGATCGGGGCGCACCAGAACCCGACCGGCCATGTCCTGTCGACGGAAGACGAGGCCGCCCTGGCGACGGCGGCGGCCCGCGTCGGCGCCCTGCTGGTGCTGGACGACACCCTGCGCGAACTGTGGTTCGACCGCCCGCCGCCGCCGCCCGTGGATCACGGGCCGCACGTGGTCCGGCTGGGCTCGACCAGCAAGCCCTACTGGGGCGGCTTGCGCGTCGGCTGGCTGCGCGCCCACGCCGAGGTGGTGGAGGCGGTGGTGCGCCATCGCCCGTCGCTGGATCTGGGCGTGCCGGTGATGGAGCAGTTGGCCGCCGCCGTCCTGCTGGCCGGCGACCCGGCGCCGCTGGCGGCGCGCCGCCGGATCATCGTCCAGCGCGAAGCCCATCTGCGCGGACAACTGGCGGAAGTCCTGCCCGAGTGGAAGACGCGTCGTCCCGACGGCGGCCTGTCGCTGTGGGTCGAACTGCCCCGGCCCGACAGCACGCGCCTGGCCCTGGCCGCGCCGGATCATGGCGTGCGCATCCCGCCCGGCACGCGTTTCGGCGTCAACGGCGCGTTCGACCGCTTCATCCGCCTGCCCTTCAGCCGCGAGGAGGCGGATCTGGACCGCGCCGTGGAGGGCCTAGCCGCCGCCTGGCGTTCCCTGGACCGCGCCGGACCGCGCAAGACGAGGTTGCTGGCCGACCCTGAGCCGGTGATCTAGGCGCGCCGCTCCAGCCCGAAGGTCATGGCGAACATCAGGACGCAGACGGCGCTCGACGCCAGCAGCGCCAGCCCTGCCGAACGGTCCAGCAGAACGCCGTAGCTAAGCGGGGCCGCCGCCTGAAGGAAGCGCGCCGGGGTCAGGATCAGGGCCTGACGCGTGGCGTAGTTCTCCTTGCCGAACAGGTGCAGCGGCAGGACGCCCGAGGCCACGGACAGCAGGCCGTTGCCCGCCCCCTGACCCAGGGCCGCCGCCCCAGCCAGCGACCTGCCCCCGAAGAAGGCGACGACCGCGCCCAGGGGGTGCAGCAGGGTGGCGAACCGCAGCACGGCGACCGGGGAGCCCCTGCCGGAGGTCAGAAAGGCGAGCAGCCGCACCCCCACCGCCGCAGCCGCCATCAGACTGGCCGCGCCCGCCGCCTCGACCGGCGCCAGCCCCAGGCGGCCCATCAGGCGCGGCAGGTGGGCGCTCATGGCCGTGGCGATCCACCAGGCCCCGGCGAACAGGACCGCCAGCCGGATCATGCGCCCGTCCCAACGCACCCGCCCGACCTCCGCTGACGGACGGGGTCCGGCCCGCCCGTCCGGCAGCAAGGTCAGATAGAGCGGCAGGCAAACCAGCAGATGCAGGGCTGCCCATCCCAAGCAGGCCCCGCGCCAGCCGACCGCCTCGATCATGGCCAGGGTCAGCGGCCAGCCCAGCGCGCCGCCGAAGGCGCCCATCAGGGACACCGCCGTGATCGGCTTTTTCGCCGCCTCGCCGTGCAGGGCCACCAGCACCGCGAAGGCCGGGCCGTAGAAGCCCACGCCCATCCCCACGCCCAGCATCAGGATCGAGGCGACCACGCTGATCGGCCCCTGCGACAGGCCCAGGCCCGCCAGACCGGCGGCGAAAACCACGGAGGCGACCGCCAGAACCTCGCGCCCGCCGCGCCGGTCGACCCAGCGGCCGCCGAAGGGGCTGAGCGCCGCCGAAACCAGAAAGGCCCCGGAGAGCCCGGCGAAGACCAGCGACGGCGTCGTGCCTGTCCCCGCCGCCAGCGGCTCGGCCAGCACGCCCAGCAGATAGTAGCTGGAGGCGAAGGCGACGATCAGGCCGAAGCCGAGGACGGGAACGATCAGACGATGAGCAGGGGACGACATGGGTCGCCCTGATCCTCGCATTGCCGCGGGAACGAAAGCGACCTATCGGAAAGGGTATGTTCGAAAACCTCACATCCGGGGCCGCCCTGCCCTCGCTGAACGCCTTGCGGGCGTTCGAGGCCATGGCGCGGACCGGCAGCGCCACCCTGGCCGGGGCCGAGCTGAACGTGACCCACAGCGCCGTCAGTCGTCAGGTCAAGGCGCTGGAGGCCCAGATGGGGGTTCGGCTGTTCGAGGGGCCGCGCCACGCCCTGACGCTGACGCGGGGGGGCCGCGACCTGCTGCCCGGCCTGACCGCCGCCTTCGACGGGGTCGCCGCCGCCGTGGCGCGAGCCCGCAGCGAGGGTCAGGACCTGCACGTCGCCGTCAACGCCAGCCTGTCGGTCAAATGGCTGATCCCGCGTCTGGCCGACTTCGGACGCCTGCATCCCGAGATCCGGGTCCATCTGGTCGAACTGGCGCCCCATGCGGTCAGCCGTCGCGGGGCCGACGTCGTGCTGCGCCTGCTGGACCCCGAACGGATCGAGTCCTTGAAGGCCGAGGTCGTGACCCCCAGCGCCGTGGGCCCGGTGATAGCGCCGGCCCTCGCGGGTCCGGACGCGCGCGCGGCGATCCTGGCCGCGCCCCGCCTGACCGCGCGTACCCACCTGAGCGGATGGACGGACTGGTCGGCGCTCAGCGGCCATAGGTCGACCGCGACCTCCGAGCGTCCGGTCGCTCATCTGCATTTCGTGCTGGACGCCGCCCTCGCGGGATGGGGCGCGGCGGTGCTGCCCTGGGCGCTGGCGGCGGAAGCAGTCACAGACGGTCGGCTGCTGGCCCCCTTCGGCTTTCAGCCCGATGGCGCGGCGGTCGCGGCCATCCCCGGCGCAGGCGAGCCGTCGCGGGCGCGACGCGCCTTCGTCCGCTGGCTGGTCGATCAGGGCCGCGCCATGCGCCCCGCCCCGCCCTCGACCTGACTGCAACCTGAAGCTTTACTGAACACGTCTTTCATCCGACACACGCCCGTGGTTCTCTAGGAGAGGCGGCGCCGGCTCCTTCCCTCCGGAGCGCCGTGGAGTTCTTGATGTTCATCGCAGTCGTCACCGCCCTGGCGGTTCTGGGCCAGGCCGCCCCGACGACCCGACTCGTTTCCTATGACGAGGCGGTGCGGTGCGCTGGGCTGACCCAGGCGGCGTCTGAACTCGAAGGCGGCGAGAGCCGCTATGGCCGCACCCTCTATGACGCCGCCCTCTACTGGTCGCTGGCGGCCATGCAGGCGGCGACGGCGGCGGGGCGCGATCCGACCCTGGCCGAGAACGACCAGACCCGCGCCAGGGTCGATTCGGTGAAACGCCTGTCGGCGGGCGAAGCCGAGGCCCGCGCCGTCCTGCAACGCTGCCGTCAGAAGACCCCGCGTCTGGGCTGAGCCTCGCTCGGGGCTGGCCGTCGAATTCCCTTCCTTATGCTCAAGCCGAACCGTTCCAGCGGCGCTGCGTTTGCTTGTGCGTCAGCAGGATCGCCTTCGCGATCCCGAAGCGGGACGACGAAGGTCTGAGATGTTCGAATTCGGCAGAGATCTGCGACGGCTGTTCGAGAAGGCGCGCGATAGCGACGATCTCGGCTGGCTGGAGCTGATCGGCGTCGGCCTGGTCGAGGTCGAGGCCCGCCAGCAGAGCGTCGACGCCGGTCGGGTGTCCTGCGCGCGGCCCCATGACGCCTCGCTTCGCGCCTCGGCCCTGTGGCGCGAACACGCCCGCCGAAGCGGCGTCGCCAACAGCCTGGCCAAGGCCGAGACCGCCGCCCGCGACGCCCTTCGACACGCCCGCAACGACGACGAGATCATCCGCGCCACGCTGGAGTTGGCCCAGGGCGGGATGCTGGCCTTCGACCTGTGCGGCGACCCGGCGCGGCTGGAGGCTGTTCTGGCCCTGCTGGCCGCCCTGCCCGGCGCACGGCGCAGCGACACGGTCGCCGCCGTCGGCGCCCTCTACGCTCGGCTGAGGGCCCGGCAGGCCTCCCTCTCGGGCGAGGCCGCAGCCCTGCAGGAGGCCGCCGTCCTGTTGGACGGCGCGCTTCACGGCCTCAAGGGGCAGCAGCGCCCTCTGGAAGACGAGCTGCGCCTGGACCGCGCCGCCCTGATGCTGGAAGCGGGCCTCGCCGCGCGCGACCCTCGTATGCTGGATCAGGCGGGCGCCGACCTGCGCGCCCTGGTCGAGGTCGCCTCGCCCGAGCAGCGGCCGCTCAGTCGCGCCCGCGCTCTCGCCCTTTGCGCTGCGGGCATGGCCGCGCTGGCCGCGATCGCCGACGATGTCGTGGCGCGCGATCAGGCCTACGCCCTGTTCGACGCCGCCGCCGACCAGTTCACGCCCGACCACAGCCCTCTGGACTGGGCCGCCATCCAGGTGCTGCGAGCCGAACGCGAGACCCTGCCCCTGCTGGTGCTGGTGCAAGCCGAGGCCCTGACAGAGGGCGGCGGCCTGGTGCTCGGCGCTCTGGCCCATGAACGGCGGGTGGCGCAGGAGGCGAGCCGCGCCGCCTCCGTGGGAGACCTGGGCGCGCTGCTGGAGATCGAGACGGGTCTGCGTCGACGCCTGATCCGTCCGTCGTTGGTCTCGACCCCGCTGGACTGGGCTGCGGACCAGATCGGCATGGCCCGGATCGCTCTGGCCCGCGCCCGCTGGACCGGCGAATCCCCGCGCGATCTGGGGTTGATGCTGGTCGAAGCCGCGGCGACGGCGCGCGAATACGGCGCCACCACCCTGGCGCAACGCGCCGAGCGTCTGGCGCGCACGCCCGAGACGGCCTGAGCTCTTACGCCGCAGCGGCCTTGACCCCGCCCCTTTGGGCGCCTAGCTGACGGGCTTCTCTGAAAGGCCCCAACGTGACCGATCAAACGACCGCCCAAGCCGCCGACCCCGTCCACGCCTTCATCGCCCAGACCGTGGCCGAGCATGACGTGGTCCTGTTCATGAAGGGCACGCCGGACGCGCCGCGCTGCGGCTTCTCCTCGCTGGCCGTGCAGATCCTCGACCACGTGGGCGCGGCCTTCGTCGGCGTCGACGTGCTTCAGGACGAAAGCCTGCGCGACGGCATCAAGGCCTTCACCGACTGGCCCACCATTCCCCAGCTCTATGTGAAGGGCGAGTTCGTCGGCGGCTCGGACATCGTGCGCGAGATGTTCCAGGCTGGCGAGTTGCAGGCCCTGATGGTCGAGAAGGGCGTCGCCCTCGGCGAAGCCTGACCCCGGATGGCCCGGCCGCCGCTGACGCCGCGCGAGGATCGTGAGGTCTTCGTCGTCCCGCTGGACGTGCGGCCGGAACACATCGACGAGAACAACCACGTCAACAACGTCGTCTATGTCGGCTGGCTGCAGGATGTCGGCACGGCCCACTGGAATGCGCGCTTCGACGACGAGACCCGGGCGAAATGGTCCTGGGTCGCGCTGAGGCACGAGATCGACTACCTGCGCGCCATCGCCCCCGGCGCCACCGGCGTCGTCGCCCGCACCTGGGTCGGCGACCCCCAGGGTCCGCGCTTCAGCCGCTATGTCCGCATCGAGGACAGCGAGGGCCGGGTCTGCGCCCAGGGTCTGTCGGAATGGTGCCTGGTCGACGCCGCCACCCTGCGTCCCGCCCGCATCCCGGCGGAGATGCTTGGGCCGTTTTCGGCGTAAAGACAGAGCTTGCCCTTTCCTCCCTGTCGCTGCGCGACAGAGAGGAAGGTCCTGATTTTTCTTACAGGCTGATCGGGTTCAGCACGCGCACCGGCTGACCGGCTTCAAGGCCGAGTTCGGCGTAGGTCCAGCTGACGGTGACGCCTTCGCGGACCAGGGCCTTGCACAGATCCGGCGCGCGGCGGGTCAGGCTGAGTTCGGCCGGGTCGCCGTCCTTGATCTTGACCTCGAAGCTGCTGGCCTCGGTGCAGCCGTTGGAGCCGACGACGACGTTCAGCTTCTGCCCGTCGAAGTCGACCTTGCGGACGGCTTCCAGGGTTTCGGTCTGGACGGAGACGCGATCCGAGGCGACCGTGATCTTTTCCCCGCCGTCGTTCGAATAGATGACGCAGCCGCCCAGCAGCGGCAGCAGGGCGACGGCCGCGACAGCTGCCCTGATGGAGGCCTGGCGCATCAGTTGGCCTCGGCCGGGGTCGAGTGGATGACGCGGGTCGTAGGCTTGTCGCTGGCGATGATGATGCAGCCCGACAGCATGGGCGCGGCGACGGCGGCGACGGCGAGAGCGATGATGATACGGCGCATAGGTGTTCCCCTTCTTTGCTGACGCGGAAACTGCCAGCGTCGCCGTTTCAGATCACGTGAATAATCGGAAAGGCGGGGGTTGAACCGAACAGCCACAGTCATAGCTACTGTGCCGCCCCCTCCCCGGGATCATCGAGAAAGCCGAGCATGAGCCTGTTGTTCACCCCCCGCGCCGTCGGACCGCTGACGCTGAAGAACCGCATCGTCGTCGCCCCCATGTGCATGTATTCGGCCGTGGACGGGGTTCCCCAGCCCTGGCACGCCCAGCATATCGGACGGCTGGCCCTGTCGGGCGCCGGCCTGGTGATCATCGAGGCCACCGGCGTCGAGGCCGCGGGCCGCATCTCCTGGGCCGACACCGGCCTGTGGAACGACGAACAGGAAGCCGCCTTCGCCCGGCTCATCCGCGACATCCGCACCTATTCCGACACCCCGATCGGCGTCCAGCTGGCCCACGCCGGGCGCAAGGCCTCGACCAATCCGCCGTGGATCGAGCGGGGCGGCCCCGCCCCCGCCGACAAGGCCTGGGAGACGTTTTCCGCCTCGGCCCAGCCCTTCAAGGCCGACTGGCACACGCCGACCGCCCTGGATCGGGCGGGCATGGACCGGGTTGTGGACGCCTTTGTCGATTCCGCCAAACGGGCCGACCGCGCCGGGTTCGATCTTGTCGAACTGCACGCCGCCCACGGCTATCTGCTGACCCAGTTCCTGTCGCCGCTGTCGAATGAACGGACAGACGAGTTCGGCGGCTCGCTTGAGAACCGGATGCGCTTCCCCTTGCGGGTGGCGCAGGCCCTGCGCGACGCCTGGCCCCGCACCAAGGCCCTGGGCGCGCGCTTCAACGGTTCAGACTGGACCGAGGGCGGCGTCACCCCGGAAGAGGCCGCCGTCTTCGGCCAGGCCCTGCACGCCATGGGCTACGACTATCTGCACCTGACCAGCGGCGGCAATGTCGCCACAGCCCGCATTCCGGGCGACCAGCCCAACTATCAGGTCGCCTTCGCCGAGACCGTCAAGGCGGCGGTCCCGGAGGCCAACGTCATGGCCGTGGGCATGATCGTCACTCCGCAGCAGGCCGAGGCCCTGCTGGTCGAGGGCAAGGCGGACCTGATCGCCATCGCGCGCGCCGTGCTGGACGATCCCCACTGGGGCCACCACGCCGCGGTGACCTTGGGCCAACCCGAGGGCCTGCCCGTCCAGTATGAGCGGGCCGGAGCCGCCCACTGGCCCGGCTACGCCGCGGCGAGAGCCTTGGCGGACGCGTCGATCGCGGCCTGAGTCTGGGACGGCGCCGCCGCGATCACGGCGGCGCCGTGCGACAGGGCGTCCGCCTCGGGCTGGGGCCGGCCAAGCAGATAGCCCTGCACTTCGTTGCAGCCCTGCGATCGCAGGAAGGCCAGTTGCTCGGGCGTCTCGACCCCCTCGGCCAGCACCGGGATCGACAGGCTTTCGCCGATGGTCAGGACGGCGCGGATGATGGCCCGCGACTGGGGTCCTTCGCCGTCCAGCTCGGTCATGAAGGACCGGTCCAGCTTGATCTTGTCGAAGGGGAAGGCCCGCAGGGTGGACAGTGACGAATAGCCGGTGCCGAAGTCGTCCATGGCGATGCTGACGCCCAGGGCCTTCAGCTGGCGCAGGACGTGCGTGGTACGTTCCATGTCGCTGATCATGGCCGTCTCGGTGATCTCCAGCTCCAGCCGCGAGGCGGCCAGACCCGTCTCCTTCAGGACCTGCTGCACCAGGCGCGGCAGATCCACATGGCCCAGTTGCACCGGCGACAGGTTCACCGCGATGCGATGCGGCTCCGGCCAGGCTGCCGCCTGCTGGCAGGCCTGGCGCAGCACCCACTCGCCGATCGGCAGGATCAGACCTGTCTCCTCGGCCACGGGAATGAAGTCCGACGGCGGGATGTTGCGGCCGTTCTCGTCCTTCCATCGCAGCAGGACTTCATAGCCCGTCGCCTTGCCGGTCTCGACCGAGGCCTGGACCTGATAATGCAGTTCGAACTGTTCGTTATCCAGGGCCTCGCGCAGGGCCTGGGTGACGCGGCGCCGCGCGCGCACGGCCTGATCCATGTCCGCCTCGTAGAAGCAGATGTCGACGGTCAGCGAGCCCTTGGCGCGATACATGGCCAGGTCGGCGTTGTTGATCAGGGTCGACAGGTCGTCGGCGTCCTCGGGCCACAACGAGACGCCGATGCTGGCGCCGCAGGACAGGTCGGCATGGTCGATGGTGACAGGACGGATGACGGCGGCGCGGAGCCGCTCGGCCACGGCCTGGGCCTCGGCGCGCGAGGAAACGGGCGCCATGGCCACGAACTCGTCCCCGCCTTGACGGGCGACGAACTCGCCGTCCTGAAGCGCGTCGCGCAGCTGATCCGAAATGCGGCACAGCAGCTGGTCGCCGACGGCGTGGCCATACAGGTCGTTGACCTCCTTGAACCGGTTCAGGTCCAGGGCGAACAGGGCCAGGGTCTGACCCGGCTTGGTCGTCGAGGTCTGGCGGTTGAGGCGTTCGAGGAAGGAGGCGCGGTTGGGCAGGCCCGTCAGGCTGTCATTGCGGGCCAGGTGGGCGATGCGGCGCTCCTGGGCCTGGCGGGCGCGCAGGTCGCGCACGGCGTAGATCATGACCACGCCTTCGCTAGCGTGGTCGCGCTTGGCCGACAGTTCGACCGGCAGAACCTCGCCCGAGACCGTCTTCAGCGTCGACTGAACCATGTCGCCGTTGACCAGGCGGGCCGCGTCCTCGGCCCAGGCCGACAGGCTCTGGCCGATCAGCGTCTCGCGATCGACGCCGATCAGCGCCGTCAGGGCGCCGTTCAGGGCGATGACGACGCCGTCGCGCTCGACCGCCATGCCGTCGACCGTACCTTCGATCAGATGTTGCAGGCGCACCTCGGCCTGACCGCGCGACTGGCTGTCCAGCGCATAGCTGGCCGCCCCCGCGCCCAGCACCAGAAGGCCGACGCCGGCGACGCCGATGGCGATGGCGTGCTTGGCGTCATTGCCGGTCAGGGCGCCGTCCAGCGGCGCGAAGGGCAGGATGGTCATGGCCGACATGGCCGTGAAGTGCAGGATGACGATGCCCAGCACCATGCTGCCGATCGCCAGCCAGCGGCCGCGCGTGTCCACGGCGTTGTCCGCCAGGTGGAAGGACAGGGCGCCGAACACCAGGGACCCCGCCACGGACGCCACGACGTAGCCGCTCGACCAGTGGATCACCGCGTCCACGGCGAAGGCCGCCATGCCGATGAAGTGCATGCTGGCCACGCTCAGGCCAAACAGAAGACCGCCCAGGACCGCCGCGATCCGCAGCCTTTGCGCCGCCAGCAGCAGGGCCGCCCCCGAGCCTGCTATGGCGACCAGCAGCGACACGCCCGTCAGACCCGGCTCATAGGTGACCAGCACGCCCGGTTCATAGGCGATCATGGCGACGAAGTGGGTGCACCAGACCGTGGCGCCCCCCGCCACAGCCCCGAGGAAGACCCAGGCGATGCGTGCCCCGGCCCGCGTGCTGCGGACCCGCTTCAGCAGGCTGATGGTGATCCAGCTTCCCAGGACGCAGACAAGAGCGGCAAGGGCGACCAGCGCCAGATTATGGGCGTTGGTCAGACATTCGACGAGACGCATGGGATCCTGGGGGGAAGGATACGAAAACAATCCTTTCCCTAGGGCCTTAATCCTTAATCCGTCGTCGTCCTAAATGGCTAACGAAGCCTTGCCGCGGCCGGCGGGTCAGGAGGCCTCTTTCGGCTTCTCGTCCTGACGCATCATGTAGGGGTTGTTCACCGAGACGGCGGCGCCCGGCGGCAGGCCCAGCTCCTCGAAGCTCCATTGCAGCTGCACGCCGTCGGAACGGGGCTGGGCGCACTGGTCCTCGTCCACCCGACGCAGGGTGATGACGGCGCTGTCGCGCAGGCGGGTGATGAAGGGTTTGACGTCCGCCTTGCTGGTGCAGCCGTTGGAGCTGACCCAGAAGACCGCCGTGTCGCGCGTGAAGGCGGCGGCGTGGATCGGCTCCAGCTGCCCCGGCATATCCGCCGTGCGCACCACCGGCTCGGCGTTCGTCGTGGCGCAGGCGCCCCCGAGAACGGCGGCGGCGGCTATGGCGCAAAGAGCGGCGGTTCGTCTCATCTCGGCCTTCCGGGGCGGACCCCTGTCCACCCGGGTAGAATGCGCTGCTTCTTTCCGTAAGGGAACAGCGATCCTTAATAAGAAAGAAGCCCCGGTTTTCACCGGGGCCTCCGTCAACTCTATCGTCGATCGCCTGAAATCAGGACGAGTAGTATTCGACGACCAGGTTCGGTTCCATCTTGACCGGGTACGGCACGTCCGACAGTTCCGGGACGCGAACGTAGCGGATCGAGAAGCCGCGATCGCCCTGTTCCAGGTAGTCAGGGATGTCACGCTCCGACGACTGCTGGGCTTCGAGCACCAGAGCCATGCTGCGCGACTTTTCCTTGATCTCGACGACCTGGCCCGGCTTGACGCGGTACGAACCGATGTCGACCTTCTTGCCGTCGACGGTCACGTGGCCGTGGCTGACGAACTGGCGAGCGGCCCAGACGGTCGGGACGAACTTGGCGCGGTAGACGATGGCGTCCAGACGCGATTCCAGCAGGCCGATCAGGTTTTCCGAGGTGTTGCCCTTGCGGCGACCGGCTTCGTCATAGATCGCCGAGAACTGCTTCTCGGTGATGTTGCCGTAGTAGCCCTTGAGCTTCTGCTTGGCTTTCAGCTGCAGGCCGAAGTCCGAGACTTTCGACTTGCGACGCTGGCCGTGCTGGCCGGGGCCGTACGAGCGCTTGTTAACCGGAGACTTGGCGCGGCCCCACAGGTTTTCACCCATGACCCGATCGAGTTTGTACTTGGCGCTATGGCGCTTGGACATAAGTCACTCTTCATGCTGATGCGGCCCGGCCCCTCCCCGATTGGAGCGGCGATCTCAACGGCGGTCCACGCATCGTCCGTAGTCAATCTGCGCCTCGGGCCGAAACCCGATGCGAGAAGGGCGGGCTTATGAAGGCCCGCCCTCCCGGAGTCAAGCTGCGCGGGCGTTTCAGCCCTTGGCGGCCTCGTACAGTTCGTTGACCTTGTTCCAGTTCACGACCGACCAGAAGGCCTTCAGGTAGTCGACGCGGCGGTTCTGGTACTTGAGGTAGTAGGCGTGCTCCCAGACGTCGGCGGCCAGCAGAACGGCGCCCTTCTCGTCGGCCACGTCCATCAGCGGGTTGTCCTGGTTCGGGGTCGAGGTGACCTTGAGCTTGCCGTCCTGAAGGATCAGCCAGGCCCAGCCCGAGCCGAACTGGCCTGCGCCGGCGGCGTCGAAGTCGGCCTTGAACTTGTCCAGACCGCCCAGTTCGGCGTCGATCTTGGCGGCCAGCTCGGCCGAGGGCTCGCCGGTCTGGCCCTGGGGCGCCAGCAGCTCCCAGAACAGGCTGTGGTTCCAGTGACCGCCGCCGTTGTTGCGCACGGCCTTGGGCAGGGTCGACATCTTGGCGAACAGCTCTTCCAGCGACTGACCCTGCAGGGCGGCGTCGGCGTCCACGGCCTTGTTCAGGTTGTCGACATAGGTCTGGTGGTGCTTGTCGTGGTGGAAGGTCATCGTCTCCTTGTCGATGGCCGGTTCCAGCGCGTCATAGGCGTAGGGCAGCGGGGGCAGGGTGAAGGCCATGGGGAGCTTCCTCTTCCAGTTGGGATTCGTCTGGTCCCTATCTAGGGCGACGCACGAAAGACCCAAGCCTTTACAGCGCTGTTTGTTCAGATTTTCCCGCAATCCCGTCCGAACTGGAACCCGATTGGCGAAACAGCGCTTTCTAAAGTGATCCGTGTGACCTCACAAACCTCCTGAAAGGAGGACCGCCATGACCGCCCGCGCCCTCCGCCGGCTTACGCCCCTCAGCGACGCCGAAGCCGAAACCCTGCGACTGCAGTTGCTGGAAGTCATCCCGCGCCTGCGTCGCCACCAACTGCTCGACCTGGCCGACACCCTGCACGACGCCGCCCGCGAACGCCGCGGGGCCGAGCCGCGTCACTTCGACATGAGGATTTGAGGTCCAGGCCGGGTCGCCGGTCTCCACTCGCGAACCAGTTACGGTTCTCCGGCAGCCGTCTGCGGGTTTGACCTGATAGGGGAGCCCGGCCGCCGGACGTCAGGCTCGCCTTCTGTGAAACGGAGGCCGCCATGGCGAAGAAGCAACCCAATATCCTGGTCATCTGGGGCGACGACATCGGCTGGCAGAATGTCAGCGCCTATGGTTTGGGCACCATGGGTTACACCACGCCGAACATCGACCGGATCGGGCTGGAAGGCATTCGGTTCACCGACCACTACGCCCAGCAGTCCTGCACGGCCGGTCGGGCCTCCTTCATCACCGGCCAGTATCCGATCCGCTCGGGCATGGTCACCGTCGGGCAACCGGGCGATGCGCTCGGACTGCAGCCGGCGTCGCCATGCCTGGCCGAGGTGCTCAAGGAGGCCGGCTACGCCACGGGCCACTTCGGCAAGAGCCATCTGGGCGACCGCAACGAGCACCTGCCGACCAACCACGGCTTCGAAGAGTTCTTCGGCAACCTCTACCACCTCAACGTCTCCGAAGAGGACGAGCAGCGCGACTACCAGAACTTCGCCAAGGCCTATTCGGGCAGCCTGGAGGAATACGAGAAGAAGTTCGGCGCCCGCGGCGTGATCCACAGTTGGGCGACAGACGTGGATGACTCGAGCGAGGACCCCCGCTTCGGCCGCGTCGGCAAGCAGAAGATCGAGGACACCGGCCCCCTCCATCAGGAGCGGATGCACGACGTCGACAACGCCGAATTCACACCGGCCGCGCTGGACTTCATCAAGCGCGCCGAAGCCGACGGCAAGCCCTGGTTCGTGTGGCTGAACACCAGCCGCATGCACCTCTACACCCGGCTGAACGACAAGTGGCGCTATGCGGCGGAGAAGTACACGTCGGAGGCCGACCTGCACGGATCAGGCATGCTGCAGCACGACCACGACGTCGGCGTGGTGCTCGACTTCCTGAAGGATCAGGATCTCGAGGACGATACGGTCGTCTGGTACTCCACCGACAACGGCCCGGAGCACGCATCCTGGCCACACGGAGGCACCACGCCCTGGCGGGGTGAGAAGATGACTACCTATGAAGGCGGCGTACGCGTCATCTCGATGCTGCGCTGGCCCGGCGTCATCGAGCCGCTACAGCTCAAGAACGGCATCCAGGCTCACCAGGACATGTTCACCACCCTGGCCGCGATTGGCGGAGTCGAAGATGTGAAGGGCAAGGTGATGTCCGAAAAGAAACAGTACATCGATGGTGAAAATAACCTTGATTACTGGATGGGGAAGACTGACAAATCCGCACGAAACCACATCTTCCACTACAATGAGTCCAAACTGACGGCGATGAGGATGGGGCCTTGGAAATGGCACTTCTCAACGGCCAAGGACTACTATGGAACGATCACGGGTCGTAGCAAGCCGCTGGTGTTCAATATCCGAATGGACCCATTCGAGAGCTACGACACCACCGACTCTTACGGTCACCTGCTGCAGAAGGTTTCGTGGCTGACATCGCCAATGGGCGAACTGATGCATCAGCATCTGGAAACCCTGGCGCAGTATCCGCCGGTGCAGGGCGGCAAGTCGTTCGACATGTCCAACGTCGTGCAGCAGTTCCTCAGTCACGGTCGCGACTGACGGGCAGTCCGGTCACCCGCTGTAATCGGAATGCAGCAGCGCTCCAGAACAGGAACCTGCTGCATTCTGCTTGCCGCGCCGCCGCTGCGCAGACCGGTGTGAGGGGAGCCGCGATCAGCCTGCGTGCAGTTCCTGTTTCACACGCTCGGCCAGGGTCTTGATGTCCAGCGGCTTGGGCAGGAAGGAGACGCCGGTCTCGTCCTGCAGCAGGTCCGAGAAGTCGCTCTCGGCGTAGCCCGAGATGAACATGACCGGGGCGTCGCCGAGGAAGGGTCGCGCCTTCCTCAGCAGGGACGGACCGTCCAGCCCCGGCATGATGACGTCGGAGATCATCATGTCGATCTGACCCGCCCATTCCTCGGCCAGGATCAGGGCTTCCTCGCCGTCGCAGGCCTCGATCACCTCATAACCGCGCTGGCGCAGCAGACGGGCGGCGATGCCGCGCACGGCGGCCTCGTCCTCGACGAACAGGATGCGGCCCGCGCCCGACAGGTCGCGCGGCGCGGCCTTGACCGCCTTTTCGACCACGGGGGCGGCGACCAGTTCCTCGGCCGAGGCGGCGGGCAGGAAGATGCGGAAGGCGGCGCCCGCCCCCTCGAGGTTGGTGACGCTGATGTGGCCGCCCGCCTGCTGGACAATGCCATAGACAGTGGCCAGACCCATGCCGGTGCCTTCGTTGACCGCCTTGGTGGTGAAGAAGGGCTCGAAGATCTTGTCCAGCAGTTCGGGCGGCACGCCGGGGCCGGTGTCCGACACCTCGATCAGGGCGATCTCGCCGGCGGCCTCGCGCCAGCCCATGTCGCGGGCCTGGCCCTCGGTCAGGCGGCGGGTCTTGATGGTGACCACGCCCGCGCCCGGCTCGACCACGCCGCGCATGGCGTCGCGGGCGTTGACCGCCAGGTTCATGACGGCGGTCTCCAGCTGGCTCTTGTCAGCCAGGACCAGAGGCATGTCGCGGCCGTAGTCTGTTTCCAGCCGCACGTCCTCGCGCAGCAGGCGGCGCAGCAGGACGGCGAATTCGCCGACCAGTTCGCCCAGGTCCAGACGCTCGCGCCGCACCGTGGACTTGCGCGAGAAGGCCAGGAGCTTGCGCACCAGGTCGGCGGCGCGGATGCCGGTCTGGCGGATCTGGTTCAGACCGTCATAGGAGGGGTCGCCGACGGGATGGCGCTCCAGCAGCTCGGACAGCTGCATCTGGATGGCGGTCAGCAGGTTGTTGAAGTCGTGCGCCACGCCGCCGGCCAGCTGGCCCACGGCCTGCATCTTCTGGGCCTGCGACAGCTGCAGCTCCATCGACTTCTGCGACGAGACGTCGAACAGCCAGACGCGGCGCTTGTCGCCCTCGGGCGCGACATAGAGGTGCAGGTGGCGGTCGGGATAGGCGCGGGCCACCAGCTCGATCGGGCCGGACGACCCGGCCGCCAGCTTGACCTTCGCCTCGGTCACGCCCGCCAGATCGAACAGGTGGCCAAAGGCGGCGTCGCCCGAGGCGGCGGGGCCGGTCAGGACGGCGAGCGCGGCGTTGGAATCCTCGGCCCGGCCTGCAAACAGGTCGTCGCCGGCGATGACCGTGGAGCCGAAGGGGGCGCCGGCGGCCATGGCGCGGGCCTCGCCGCTGACCTTGGCGGGGGCGGCGACGGGCGCGGTCTGCGGCACCGGCAGGACGGCGTCGGGCGCGGCGCGGACGAGGAAACGCCCCTGCCCCGCCTGCCCGATCAGGACCTCGATCTCGCGCGCGCCGATCTGGACGATGGCGCGGCCCTGATGGCCTTCGCGGGCCTGGGCGAAGGCCATGTAGAGGGCCTGCGCCGACTTGCCGCGCGGGAGCGCGGTGACGGCCCCGTTCTCCTCGGCCCAGGCGCCGTTGAAGGCCAGCACCTGACCGGACGGCCAGACCAGGGCCGCGGGCTCGGCCATGGCGTCCAGCATCTCGACCGCCGTGTCGCCGTGGGCGCGGCGCACCTCGGCCCGGCCGAAGGCGAACAGCCAGATCAGGGCCGTGGCCCCCGCCGCGAAGATCAGGATCAGGCCGGGCGCGGTGAAGGCGTTGGCGCGAAACGCCGGATAGACCATGGCGGCGACCGCCAGGGCGAAGCCCAAGGCCATCACCACCAGCAGGGGATCAAAGGTCGGACGGCGCGTCGCCGCCGCTCTGGTCTTGGAAACGGTCATGGCGCCTCGCTCGCGCGAATCAGTGGTCGTCAGCATACGCCGTTCCTCTCAGCATCGCGCGTCACCGCCGTTTCCGTCCCTGCATGACGAAGCCGATCACCTTGGCGGCCGCCTCGAAGTGTTCGCGGGGGATGACCTCGTCCACCTCGACCGTGGCGTAGAGGGCGCGCGCCAGAGGCACGTTCTCGACGACGGGCACGCCGCTTTCCTTCGCCAGCTCCCGGATGCGGAGCGCGACGGCGTCGACGCCCTTGGCGACGCAGATGGGGGCGCCGTCGCCCTGATCCGGTTCATAGCGCAGCGCCACGGAATAGTGGGTCGGGTTGGTGATGACGACGGTGGCGCCCGGCACGGCCTGCATCATCCGCTGGCGGCTGCGCTGCATGCGGATCTGGCGCAGCTTGCCCTTGATATGGGGGTCGCCCTCGGTCTGCTTGTAGTCTTCCTTGGTCTCTTCCTTGGTCATCCGCATCCGCTTGGCGAAGCGGAACTTCTGCCAGATGAAGTCGGCCCCGGCGGTGAAGGCCAGGAAGATCAGGGCGGAGATCATCAGCGCCGCCGCCAGGTCGCGGGCGAAGGGCAGGATCATGGCCGGGCTCATGGCCGCCAGGTTCTCCAGCTCGCGCGTGTGCGGCTTCAGCACCCACCAGCAGACGGCGCCGATGGCCACCAGCTTGAGGAAGGTCTTGATGAACTGGACAATGCCGTCCGGACCGAAGATGCGCTTGAAACCCGACAGGGGGCTGACCGACGACCACTTGGGCTTGATCTTCTCGGCCGTGAACATGAAGCCCGACTGAAACAGGTTGCCGCCCACGCCGCCCACCACGACCGCCAGCATCAGGGCCGCCAGGAAGGGGGTCACCGCCCAGACCGCGCGCATCCCGATCTCGATCCCGGCTCCGGCCTCCAGCCCGCCGATCATGGCATGGGGCTCGGCCAGGAACGGCAGCATGTCCTCGGCCATCTGTTGCGAGAAGTATCCGCCGCCGATCAGCAGGACCGCCGTCGCCCCGGCCAGGGACATGGCCGCCGCCACGTCCGGCGACTTGGCGACGTCGCCCTTTTTCCGCGCTTCCTCAAGTTTTCGCGGGGTGGCTTCTTCGGTTTTCGACTCGGGATCGGCGCCTTCAGCCAAGGCTCCCTCCCGTGAACACCCGCGCCAGGGCGCGATAGCGGTCGATGAAGATGGTTCCCATCACGCCGAGGCTCAGCGCGAAGATCGACAGGCCCAGCAGGACGCTGAGCGGGGCGGCGGCGAAATAGACCTGAAACGCCGGCATGACCCGCGCGATCAGGCCCGAGGCCAGGTTGAAGATCAGGGCGAAGACCAGCACCGGCGCCGACAACTGCACCCCCAGCATGAAGCTCTGGCTCAAGGTCTTGACCGCCATGGCGGCGAAGTCAGCCGCGATCATCGGCTGGGCCGGCGAGATGGCTTCGTAGGAGCCCAGGATTCCGGCGATGAAGAGGTGGTGGGTGTTGGTGGCGAAGATCAGGGTCACGCCCAGCAGCATCAGGAAGGCCGATAGGGTCGAGCCGGGCGAGGCCTGCAAGGGGTTGGCGGTCTGGGCGAAGCCCAGGGTCGTCTGCTGCGAGATGATCTCGCCCGCCGTGACCAGGGCCGTCATGAAACTGCGTAGGATGACCCCGATGGCCAGGCCGGTCAGGACCTCGCGGATGATCCAGCCCACCATGCCGCCCAGGGTCGGCGGCAGGGCCGGCAGCGACCCGGCCACCAGCGGCCACATCACCAGCGCCAGCAGCAGGGCCAGCGACAGGCGCACGCGCGGCGGCACATAGGATTCGCCGATGCCGGGAATGGTCATCAGGATCGCGCCGATCCTGGCGAAGATCAGCCCCCCGGCCCAGATCTGTTCGGCGGTGGCGTAGGACTCCACGGCCGACCTACATCCCGGCGATGCGGGCGGCGATCTCGCGCATGAAGCCGCCCAGCAAGGCGCCCATCAGCGGCAGGAACAGCAGCAGCGACACGAAAATGGCGATGATCTTGGGCGCATAGATCAGGGTCTGTTCCTGAATCTGGGTCAGGGCTTGAAACAGGCCGATGACCACGCCGACCACCAGGCCGACGACAAGCACGGGGGCGCACAGCTGAATCGTCAGCCAGATGGCGTCGCGGCCAATATCCAGAACTTCCGCGCCGCTCATCGACCACCCCAGGGAACTGGGCAGAAAATGCCGACAGGATGGTTAACAGGCCGTTTAGGAAAACCGATGCGAACCGTCGATCGTCTTGACGACTGGATTGATCGGCCCGTCCGGCTATATGGACAAGCCATGACCGACCACGCGCACAAACCCTCCGTCTCGCAGGCCGAAGCCGAAGCCGCCGTTCGCACCCTGATCCAGTGGGCGGGCGACAATCCCGACCGCGAGGGTCTGGTGGAAACGCCCAAGCGGGTGGCCAAGTCCTATCGCGAGCTGTTCCAGGGCTATGAGGTCGAGCCGCGCGAGTATCTGGAGAAGACCTTCGAGGAGGTCGGCGGCTACGACGAGCTGGTCGTCCTGAAGAACATCCGCTTCGTCAGCTTCTGCGAACACCACATGCTGCCGGTCGTCGGCATGGCCCACGTCGGCTACCTGCCTACCGACCGGGTCGTGGGCATCTCCAAGCTGGCGCGCGTGGTGCGCGGCTTTGCGCGGCGCCTGCAGATTCAGGAAAAGATGACCTCGGACATCGCCCACGCCATCCAGGACGTGCTGCGTCCGCACGGCGTCGGCGTGGTCATCGAGGCCGAGCACAGCTGCATGACCATGCGCGGCGTGGACGTGCCCGGCGCCAGCCTGTCGACCAGCTGCCTGCTGGGCACGGTCCGCGAAGACCCCCGGACGCGCGAGGAATTCCTGCGCCTCGTCCGGGGCTGATCCTCTCGCCCTAGCCCTTGATGAAGGCCAGCAGGTCGGCGTTGATAACGTCGGCATGGGTGGTGCACATCCCGTGCGGCAGGCCGGGATGGATCTTCAACGTGCCGTTCTTCAGCAGGGGCGCCGACAGTCGCGCCGAGTCGTCGATGGGTACGATCTGGTCATCGTCCCCATGCAGGACCAGGGTCGGCACGGTGATGGCCTTGAGGTCCTCGGTGAAATCGGTCTCAGAGAAGGCCTTGATGCAGTCGTAGTGAGCCTTGGCCCCGCCCTGCATCCCCTGCCGCCACCAGTTGTCGATGACGCCCTGCGACACCTGAGCGCCGTCGCGGTTGAAGCCGTAGAAGGGACCGGCCGGCACGTCACGATAGAACTGCGCCCGGTTGGCCGCGAGGGCGGCGCGGAAGCCGTCGAAGACCTCCAGCGGCAAACCGCCGGGATTGGCCTCGGTCTTCAGCATCAGCGGCGGCACGGCGCCGATCAGGACCGCCTTGGCCACGCGGCCGTCCGGCTCGCCGTGCCGGGCGACGTAGCGCGCCACCTCGCCGCCGCCGGTCGAGTGGCCGATGTGGACCGCGTCGCGCAGGTCCAGATGCTTGGCCAGCGCCGCCACGTCGGCGGCGTAGGTGTTCATCTCATTGCCCTCGGCCGTCTGGGTCGAACGACCGTGGCCGCGCCGGTCATGGGCGATGACGCGATAGCCCTGGCCCAGGAAGAACAGCATCTGGGCGTCCCAGTCGTCCGCGCTCAGCGGCCAGCCGTGATGGAAGACGAGCGGCTGCCCGGTCCCCCAGTCCTTGTAGAAGATCTCGGTCCCGTCGTCGGTCGTGATGAAAGGCATGGTTCAGCATCCTGTGGCCATGGGCCCGCAGCGGGCCCGTTTCGGGGAGCACGCACGCGCCTGACGCCAGCGGACAAGCCCGCGCGTCAGGTCAGGAACTGGAAATGAAGGGGTGGGAAGGCCCCGAAAGCGACCCTAGCGCAAGCGGCCCCCTTCTTGCGAGTCCTCGCCGCTGAAGGAGGCCTCGTCATGGGTTGGACCGCGTTTTCGTCTCATAACGAACCACCGCCCATCATGCGCGGCGGGTGGCTGGATGCGCTGCGCTTCATCGTGGCCTCGCTGATCATCCTGCACCACTTCCAGGCTTCGGCGCCCCACGCTCTGGCCGAGGCGGTCCACCCGGTGTTCGAGCGCGGCGGTTTCCTGCTGACCAACTTCTTCCTGATCGACAGCGGATACGTGCTGATGCGCGTCTATGGCGTGGCGGTCGGCGGCGGGCGGATGTCGAAGACCGACTTCTTCCTCAAGCGGTCGCTGCGGGTGTTTCCGGCCCATCTGATCATGCTGGGCCTCCTGGTGGCCATGGTGCTGCTGGGCACGGCCATCGGCCTGCCGCCGACCCATCCCGAGTGGTTCGCCTGGGACCAATTGCCTGCGCAAGTCGCCCTGGTGCAGTCGTTCGGCGTGCACGGCGGTCTGGGCTGGAACGCCCCCAGCTGGTCGATCTCGGCCCTGCTGGGCTGCTACCTGGCCTTCCCCTGGGTGCTGCGCGGCCTGACGCAGGTCGGGCCGTGGATGGCGCTGGGGCTGGTGGTGGTAGGCTATCTGGCGGCCAATGAGCTGTGCTGGGCCATCCTGAACTATCCCGTCTATCAGATGCCGCTGGCGCTCGGCATCTGGCGCGCCCTGCCCCTGTTCGTCCTAGGCATGGGGCTGGCCTGGTTCGCGCAGGGCGTCTGGATCAACCCGCGCCTGGCCGGTTGGGCCCTGCTGCTGGCATCGGTCGGCCTGGCGATCGTGCAATATTTCGACAAGCACGCCCTGATCTCGCTGGTCTTCATCTCCATCATTATCCTGGCCGCCGGGGCCGTGCCGGTGAAGCGACCCTCAAAGCTGGTCGAACAGGCGGCGGTCGTCTCCTTCGCCATGTTCATTTCCAACGAGGTGGTGCGCATCGGCTGGTTCGGTCTGGCCGAGGTCACGGCCAACAGGTTGAACCTGGGCGAGGCTGCGCGCTGGGCGCTGTGGGTCATGGGCGTAGGCGCGGCCTTCGTCTTCGCCTTCCTGTTCCACTACGGCGTCGACAATCCGATCCAGAAACGCATCCGCGCCTGGCTGAAGAAGCGTGGCCACGCCCGCGCCGAGATCAAACAGCCGGTGGTGTCGCTGGAGGGCTAGACCGGCACGCCGCCGATCAAGTGCAGGATGTTGCCGTCGGGGTCCTTGAACCAGACCAGCCGCATCGGCCCGGCGACATGGACGTCGCCTTCGCGGCCCATGCCGTCATAGTGCTCGAAGGCGACGCCCCTGGCCTTCAGGCTCTCGACGATGTCGTCCAGTTCGACCCCGACGTCCCAGGTCACGGCGTTGGCCTGATTGGTCCCGGCGAAGTCGGACTTGTAGACCGTCAGCCAGGTGCCGCCCGTGCGATAGCCCAGCACCCCGTCCATCGACGTGTCGGCCAGGTTCAGCTCCAGCACGTCGGAATAGAAGGCCTTGGCCCGATCCAGATCCTTCACCGCCACGATAGCCGAGGAATTCTTGTCCTTGAGCATATGGTTTTCTCCCTGTTCACGAGAGAGAACCGCCAAGGGCGAGAGTTCGATCCCTGCCCCCTCTGCGTCAGATCGGCATCCGCATGATTTCCTGATAGGCCGAGATGACCTGATCGCGCACCGCCATGACGGTTTCCAGCGAGGCTTCGGCGGACGAGACGGCGGTGACGACGTCGATCAGGCTGCCCTGACCCTGGACCATCTGGCTCATCTGGGTTTCGGCGCCGCGTGTCTGCTGCGCCGTCGAGGCCATGACGTTCTGCAGCAACTCGGAGAAGCCTGGCCCCTGCGCCGCCGAGGCTGCGCTGGGCGGGGTCGCGGTGGGCATGGCTCCGCCCTGAACCGCCGCATAGGCCTTGGCCGCCATCATGGGATTCATGCGCTAGCCCTTACTTCTTGATGATGTCGAGGGTGCGGGTCTCCATGTTCCGCGCCGTCTCGATGACGTTCAGGTTGGCCTCGTAGGCGCGCTGCGCCTCGCGCATGTCCATGGCCTCGACCAGGGTGTCGACATTGGGCCGCTGGACATAGCCCTCGGCGTTAGCCGCCGGGTGCGACGGGTCGTATTCCATGCGGAAAGGGCTCTGGTCCGGCCGGACCTCAGCCAGGACCACGCCGGTCGCCCCGTCCACCTTGCGCGCCTGGAAAACCGGGGTCTGGCGGCGATAGGGCTCGCCGCCCGCGACCAGGGCCGTCGACTGGGCGTTGGCGATGTTCTCGGCGATGACGCGCATCCGCGACTGCTGCGCCTTCAGGGCGCTGGCGGCCACGCCCATGGCGGTGTTGCGCGGCGCGACGGTGACGGGATCGGGCATGGCTTAGTCTCCTGCCTCAGACGCCGGGCTTCTTGGCGGCCATGCGGATCATCTGCATGGACTTCTGGTAGAAGCCGATGGCGGCGTCATAGGCCATCCGGCTCTCGGCCATCTTCAGCATCTGCTCCTCGACGACGACCGAGTTGCCGTCGAGCGTGGTCTCGGAATCGGGCGCGTTGAGCGAATCAAAGCGCGCGGCCTGCCCCGGCGGGGTGATGTGACGGGCGTTGGTGGCGACCATCTTCAGACCGCCTCCGGTGCGCATGGCCTCGGCGAAGTCGGTCGGCGCCTTCAGGTCGCGCGCCATGTAGCCGGGGGTGTCGGAGTTGGCGACGTTCTGGGCGATCACGCGCTGGCGATCGTCGAGCCATCCGAGACGGCCCTTGATCTGGTTCAGCAGAGGCAGGTCGGTGACGGACACGCGTAACCCTCGAGGATCGGACCGGCAGAATTTGCCGCCTGCATGGTTAATATTCCGTGTTCCTAAACGCGCCGTTAACCACGAGGCGCGAAACGTGCGGGCGACGCGGCGCGCCTGTGAGCGCCGGTGGGGCCTAGAAACCGCATGAATTTCCTCGATCTGTTCCGGGCGGTGTTCGGCCTGGCGATCACTCTGGGCCTGATTGGTCTGGCCGCCTGGGCGGCGCGTCGCTATGCGCCCCAGGTTCTGGCGAAGTTTCAGGCCGAGCGCGGCGCGCGGCGGCTGCAGGTGATCGAGACCCTGGTGCTGGACCCCGCACGGCGACTGGTGCTGGTCCGCGTCGACGCCGAGGAACGACTGCTCCTGCTGGGCGAAGGGCGCGAACTGATCGAGCCGCGCGGCCCGGTGGTCGAATCAGGAGAGGCGAAATGAGCCGTCCCGCCGTCTTCGCCCTGCCCTCGCGCGCGGAATTGAAGCGCGCCGCCCTGCTGTCGCTGATCACCACGGCCCTGTGTCTGGTCTGGCCGCTGGGCGCGCTGGCGCAGGAGGCGGCCCAGGCCGCGCAGAACGGATCGGCCATCAACATCGACCTGGGGACCGGCGCAGGCCTGACCCAAAGGGTGGTGCAGCTGGTCGGGCTGATGACCGTGCTGTCGCTGGCGCCCTCCATCGTCATCATGACCACCAGCTTCGTGCGCATCATCGTGGTGCTGTCCCTGCTGCGCACCGCCCTGGGGATGCAGCAGTCGCCGCCTAACGCCGTCCTGGTGTCACTGGCCCTGTTCCTGAGCGCCATCGTCATGGCTCCGACCTGGCAGGACGCCTATGATTCGGGCATCCGCCCGCTGATGGATCAGCAGATGGAGCTGCCCCAAGCCTTCGATGCGGCCTCCGAACCGGTGAAAACCTTCATGCTGGCCCAGGTGGATCGCAGCGACCTGGCCCTGTTCACCCGCCTGTCGAAAATCGAGCCCCCCCAGGACGTGCAGGAGCTGCCGCTGCGGGTGGTCACGCCGGCCTTCATGATCAGCGAGTTGAAGAAGGCCTTCACGATCGGATTTCTTCTTTTCGTTCCGTTCCTTGTGATCGATCTGGTGGTCGCCAGCGTGCTGATGTCCATGGGTATGATGATGCTGCCGCCGGTGGTGATTTCGCTGCCGTTCAAGCTGATCTTCTTCGTCCTGGTGGACGGCTGGCGGCTGGTCGCCGGAAGCCTGGTCGAGAGCTTCCAGAGAGGCGCCGGCGGGGGATAAATCCCCAGCCTCAGGGGGTTTGAGCGTCATGCGGGCTTGCCAAGCTGAGGCAAACGCGTGTTGATCCTCCGGTCTTCGTCCGGGAATCGGACGACCACCACTGGGAAAACCCTTATGACCACTCAAGCCGAACTGATCGCCGCCGTCGCCAAGGACGCAGGTGTCTCGCAGGCCGACGCCGGCCGCGTCCTCGACGCGATCGTCAAGAACATCCACAAGAGCCTGGTTTCGGGCTCGGACGTTCGCATCTCGAACCTGGGCGTCTTCGACACCGCCGAGCGCGCCGAGCGCGAAGGCCGCAACCCCGCCACGGGCGCGACCATCAAGATCGCCGCTTCGAAGGCTGTGCGCTTCCGCGTGTCGAAGCCGCTGAAGGACGCCGTCAACGGCTAAGCCTTCGGGCCCCCACGGGGGTCCAGGCGCCTCTCATGCAGAGGCCGAACCATCAGGCGGCAGCAGGTCTTGCCGCCGCCGGGGGTTGATTTCGGGCGGGGGTCGCAGGGCGATCTCCGCCCGTTTTCTGTCTGAACTCGGCCTTGGTCGCCGCGATCCATCCGGCATAGGTGTCGGCCCCGGCGCTGAGAGCGGCGAAGTCCTGCGGGCGGCCCGATCCGTCAGCCCCGTCCAGCCCGGCCAGGGCGATGCGAATGCCGCCGGGCGACCGGGCCTTTTCAGCGAAACCGGAATAGTTGTTCGACAGACGGTTCAGCGCGGTCCCGTCACGCGCCAGCGAATAGCCGACCCCGGCGCGGATCAGACGGTTCTCCTCGTCCGCCGTCAGGGGGATGAGGGCGTCGCGATGCCGATTGCCCAGCTGCTGCTCATAGAGGGCGGCGGCCGCCCCCCACTGCTGCTGTTTCCAGAAGATCTCGGCCCGAACGTCACGAGAGGCGGGCGAGGCGTCCTTGCCCAGCAGCTCCAGGGCGTGATCGTAGCGCCCCAGCTCCATCAGGGCGCGGGCCTCCAGCGCGCGGCGCTCGGTGTTCATGGCCGTGGGCAGAAGCGTGGTGCGCGACGACCAGAGCGCCTGCAGCGCCTGCTCCGGCTGACGGTTCATCAGATAGACGGCGGCCAGATTGGTCGAGACCTGGGCCTTGGCCACGCCGTCCAGACGGTTGTCGGCCTGATACTTGAGCAGCTCGGCCGCCTGATCCAGCAGGTCGACGTCGATCAGGCGGCGGGCCAGACGGCGCACCATCTCGTCGCCGTCGGCGCCGACCGGGGTCAGTTCGCGGAAGTCGAAGAACAGGGCCAGGGCCTGGACCGGCTGCAGGCCGTCGGCGGCGCCGTCGAGGAACAGGGCGCGGAAGGCGTTGTCCAGATCGGTCTGCAGCTTGTCGCCGCCAGGCAGGACCACGATCTTGCGCCCCGCCGCCTTCAGCGTCGTCAGCGCCTCGCGATAGCGGCCCTGCGACAGATAGAGTTCGCCGAGGCTGCGGATCACCGCCAACTCGGTCCCGTCCCCGCGCCAGCGCCACTTGAGCGCTTCGAGCTGGGCGGCCGCCTGATCGGGCTTCAGTGTCCCTTTGGTCATTTCCAGACGCACCACGCCAAGACGGGCGGGCGTGGAGATTCCGTCCAGCGGAGCGCGAGCCACGGCCTTGTAGAGGGCCAGGGCCTGGGTTGGTTTCTGCTCCAGCTCGAACAGCCGGGCCTGGACCAGACGGGCCGCCAGTTGATCCGCCGCCGACACGCCCGGTTGGCTGAAGACATAGGCCAGCAGCTCGCGCGCGGCGTCCAGATCGCCGGTCTCGACGGCGGCCAGGGCGTGCGCCGTGCCGAAGCGGGCGCGCCATTCAGGCGTGAAGTTGTCGACCACGCCCGCGCCGGCCGCGAAGGCCTGACGCGCCGTGGTCCAGTCGCTGCGCTGGGCGGCGATATAGCCCTGCCAGACGCGGGTGGACGGATCGCCCGCCAGCGCCCCGGACGAGAAATCGGCCTCGGCCTCGGCCAGGCGACCGATGGAGGCGCGCGCGGCGCCGCGCAGGCCGCGCACCTCGGCCACGCCCTGCATGGCGGGCGTCTGCTTGACCAGGGCGTTGAGCACGCCGACGGCTTCGTAGCCCAGTCCCTGCCCGACCAGGAAGCGGGCGTAGGCGAGACGGGATTCGACGGGCGCGCGCGGGTTTTCGGCGGCGCGGCCGCTTTCCAGTTCGGCGGCGACCTGCAGCGTGCGGTGCCGCTCGTTGAAGCTGTCCCCGCCCAGATCGGCCCAGTCGGCGATGATCAGGGCCGGGCGCACGGCGGCGCGCGGGGCGTGGACCTCCTGGGCGGCGGCTTCCAGCCCGATGGTCGGCGGCGACAGACGCAGGCCCCTGGGGCGCGACAGGGTGACGATGTCGCCCTCGGCCTTGACCGTCAGGTCGTCGGTCGGGGTCTCCACCGCCAGGCCGTGGGCGGTGGGCAACAGGGCCAGGTCGACGGTGCGGCGGCCCTTCGCCATGCCCTTGCCGGGCGCGAGGGCCGTGACGGCGGCGAAGCGGTCACCGACCATGGGATCGGTCAGCCAGACGGTCTTGGTCGCCCCGGCCATGCGCGCGGTCAACGCCGTCTGGACGCTGTCGTCGCGGCCGATGTCGACGCCGGTCACGCTGGCCGCGGTTCCGCCCAGGGTGACGATCCAGGACGCTCCGTCGGCGCGGGCCGAGACCGTCTGGCCCTCGGCGGCGGGAATGCGGATGGCGGTGAAGTCGGGACCGGCGGCCCAGCGCGCCCCGGCGGCGTCGCCCGCCTTCGCGCCGGCGGGCATGTTCATCCGGGCGGGAGCGTCGAACACCACCCAGACCGCGTCGCCGCGCCGGAAGACGGCGGCGCCGACGGGGGCGGCCCAGGCGAAGGTCAGGCGGGTGGTCTCGTCCTTGACCTCGGCGGTGACTGGCACGGCCCCGTCGGCGGGCACGACCGAGGGCTTGGCGCCGGCAGGCGCAGCGCCCGGCGCATAGAGGTTGAGCCAGACTGCGCCGTCGGCGGCGCCGGAACGGACGCCCGCGCCTTCGGCCAGGGTCAGGACCAGTTCGGTCGCGCCCTGGACGGAGCGGGTCTCGACCTTCTCGACCCCCTTGGGCGGGTCGACGCGCAGACGGCTGACGTCGGGGGCCGCGGTCGTGCCGATGCGGACGATGACGGCGCGGCCGTCCTGGCGCACGCGGGCGCGGGAGCCGACGACCCCGGCGAATTCGATCTTGGTGAAGCCGCTGTTGGCGCCGACGCGGATCTCGACCGGGCCGCTGCTGATGTTGGCGCCCTCGGCGTGCGGCGCCAGGGGCGCGAACACGACGACGCCCGCCGCAGCCGCCGCCACGGTCGTCTTCAGTACGCGCTTGCTGACGGTTGCCCCGGACATACGCGCGCACACTCGCGCGAAAGGGCTTTAATCACAGTTAACGCCGGTTAAAGAGCCGAGCCGAAAACCTTACCCCGAGGGTAGGACAAATCACCCGCTTGCGACGCGCCCGCGAAAGGCCGACATCGAGGGTATCGACGTTATCGTCACCGTGTCCGTCAGGTGTTGCCGTGTCAGACCCCGTCTATCCGCCCCTCAGCCCGCTGAAGACCGGCGTCCGTTGCCGCTGCCCGCGCTGTGGCGTGGGGCCTCTGTTCCAGGGCTATCTGACGATCCGCAAGGATTGCTCGAACTGCGGACTGGACTACGGCTTCGCCGATCCGGCGGACGGCCCGGCCTTCTTCGTCATGTCGGCGGTCGGCATCGTCGGCATGATCGGTTTCATGATCTTCGAGTTCAACGTCCACCCGCCGATCTGGGTGCATTTCGTCGTCACCCTGCCGATCCTGGCGCTGATGTGCCTGGGGGTGCTGCGCCCCTTCAAGGGGTGGATGGTGGCCGAGCAATACTTCCACAAGGCCGAGGAAGCCGTCTTCTCCAGCGTCGGCAAGCACGGCGAGGGCTACGGCTGGCGGGGTCAGGCCGAGCGCGCCGCCCGCGAGGAAGCGCGCCGGGCCGACCGAACGTCCTAAAGGCCCAGTTCCGGCATCAGGCCGGTGACCACGCCGCGCATGTTGGTTTCTTTCGGCGCCATGGCGCGCAGGAAGTTCAGCGTGTTCGCGGCGCTGTCGAAGAAGGCGAAATTCGACTGGGTGAACTGGCAGTTGTTGAAGTTGGGCGGGGTGCCGCCGCGATAGACCAGCCGCGCGTTCCTGAACTCGCAGTTCACGAAGGTGGCGCCGTCGATCTCGACTTCGCCGCTCAGGACCTGGTCGCGCGTCTGGGTCATGTTGTCTCTCCGAAGGTTAGGGCGCCAGACATAGGGGATTCCCCGTCCGGCGCCACCCGGCCCTAGCGGATCATTCGCAAGGTCACGCCGACCGTGCGGGGTGCCCCCAGGAAGGCTCCGAGGGTGCCTGCCTGGAACGGGGCGCCGAAGGCCACCTGGCGATAGTCCTGATCGAACAGGTTGCGGCCCCACAGCTCGACGCTCCAGGCCTCGTCCCGAGCCAGGGCCACGCGGCCGTCCACCAGCCAGAAACCGGGCTGGCTCTTGGCCGGATCCAGATCCGAGCCGGTGTTATATTCCGACGAATACTTGGCGGCGAGCGTGACGCGACCGGTCAGGCCGCTGCCCACCGACCGCTCATAGGTCCCGGCCAGAGAGCCGCTCCACAGCGGCGTGAAGGCCAGACGACGGCCTGCCAGAAGCGGCAGACCGGGCACGGTCTCATCCCCATATTCCGTCTGGGCGTAGGTGACGCCGCCCTGCAGCGACAGTCCCTCGACCGGCAGGAGCATGAAGTCGGCCTCCACGCCCTTGGCGCGCACGTGCGGCACGGATCGGACCAGGAAGGTGGTGCCGAGGAAGGTGTTCAGTTGGAAGTCGTCGTAGGTCTGACGGAAGGCGGCGGCGCCGACCAGCAGGCGACGGTCCAGCAGGACGCTCTTGACCCCGACCTCCCAGGCTTCGGCGCTTTCCGCCGGGAAGGCGCGCGAGGTGTCGGGGACCAGATTGGTCTGGCCGCGATCCAGGTTGAAGCCCCCGTTCTTGCGGCCGCGCGACCACGAGGCGTAGAGGCGCGCGCCCTCGGCGGCCTTGAACTCGGCGCGGGCCAGGCCGGTCCAGGCCTGGTCCTTGACCGTGTCCGACGAGGCCAAGCCGTTGAAGGCCGGGTTCGACCACGGCAGGCAAAGCGTGGCGTTGGTCACGCCATTGGCCAGGGCCGCGGCGCAAGCGCGTCCGCCGTCGGTGTTGGTGTAGGCCGCGCTCATGTCCTTGGTCTCATGCGTGCGGCGCAGACCGCCGGTCAGGGTCAGGCGGTTGGTCACGGCGTAGGAGGCCTGCGCGAACAGGGCCGCGGACTGCGTCGTCTGCCAGTAGCGGTCCTTCTGGCCCTCGCCCTCGACGAAGCTCTGGCCGACCGGCAGGCCGGTCAGGGTCGAGACGTAGGCGGGATCGCCCAGAGGATTGGTGGTCGAGCGTGACAGCAGGCGGCTGACATATGCCTCATAGTCGGCGCCGTAGAGCAGGCTGTCGCGACGGGTCAGCTTCTCGTCGGCGAGGAACAGGCCGCCCGACCAGTCGAGGCGGTCACGCCGGCCCGACAGGCGGACCTCCTGCGTCAGGGTGCGGAAGCGGTTGGACCAGCTGCCGTCGTCAGGGCGATAGGCCAGGTCGGCCGAGGTGAAGTCCCAGTCCTGACTGATGACGCCGCGCCAGTCGCGCACCGCCGTGGTGCTTTCCAGCTGCGCCCAGCCCAGATCGGCGGTCAGGTGCAGGGCCAGACCCTTGTCACGGATGCGGGTGTTGGTGTCGCGATTCGACCAGGCGACGCGCGCCCAGGGGTTGGGCGTCGCCGCCACCCCGCCGTCGGGCGCGAAGGTCGCCAGAAGCGGCGCCGTGCCGCCGGTGACCAGCTGCACCCCGACGCAGCAGCGCTCGTCCCGCTCGGTCCAGTCGGCGGTCAGGCGAGCGCTCAGGTCAGGCGTGACCTGCCACAGCAGCTGGCCGCGCACCGTGTCATAGTGCTCGTTCTGGTCGTCGGTCGCGGTGCGCGGGCCGTCCCCGGTCCTGACGTCATAAAGGCCGTCGCGACGGCGGGCGGCGACATAGAGCCGCCCGGCCAGAACCTCGTCCACGATAGGGCCGGTCAGCGACACCGAGCCGCCGGCGGTTCCATGGTCGCCGAAGGTCGCCTCGCCCGCCATGCGCGGCGTGAACGACGGGGCGGCGGTGACGACATTGATGACGCCGGCCGAGGTGTTCTTGCCGAACAGGGTGGCCTGCGGGCCCTTCAGCACCTCGACGCGTTCGATCTCGCCCAGGTCGCCCAGGGCCACGCCGTTGCGCGGGCGATAGACGCCGTCGATCATGACGCCGACCGAGCTTTCCAGCCCCGGGTTGTCGCCCACCGTGCCGACGCCGCGGATGCGTGCCGTGGTGAAGGTCTGGTTCGAGGTCGAGGCCACGATCAGGCCCGGCGTCAGTATCTGCAGGTCCTTGATGTCGCGCACGCCGACGTCGTCCAGCAGCGGCTGGGCCACGACCGTCAGCGACAGAGGCGTGGCCGCCAGGGGCGCCTCGCGCCGCTGGGCCGTCACCACGATCTCGGACACCTGGGTCGGCCCCTCCTCCGCGACAGCCGGTCGATCCTCAGCCAAGACCGGGACGGCGCCAGCGAGCACGAGCAAGGAGGCGGACGCGAGAAACGCGGCGCGGACAGGGAGATTCATGGAAGGGATAACCGCTGGGCGGAGCGACGGCGCACGGCTCTGTCGCGGACAAGAGCCGCGCTCTAGCAGTCGAGCCTTGCCGTTGAAAGTCTTACCCTGCGTCAGCCAATGATGACTTTCACGCCCGCCCGGCCAGAGGCCCGGAGGCGCGCGGCGCGAAGCTGACGTCCACCCGACTGCGCTGATGCTGCAGGTCGTTGCGGACAGCGCCGCCGACCTGACACAGGGCGCTCATGTCGCCGTGAATCCCGGCTTCATGGACCGAGATCAGCTCCAGCAGGCGTTCGGCCTCGGCCAGGGAGGCCGGGGCCTGCTCCAGCAGCCAGGCCTCCAGCCCGTCCATGCTCATCGACGGCTGAGGGCTCTCGACCGTGCTTTCGCTCCGGCTCCTACTCCACCGCCGCAGCAGCACGCAGGCGGTTTCCATGGTCCATTGCTGCGCCATCACGCGCCTCCCGCGCGAAGCGCCGGGCGTAGGACGCCTCCCAGACGCCGACGAAGACGCAGACGGTGTCCAGGAACCATACGGCCCAGTTCACCGTGACGACGGCCCAGTGCAGCCGATCCCAGGCGAAGAAGGGCGCCAGATAGGCGATGACCGCGATGAACTGAAATCCGGCTAGGGCGACGATCCACCAGCGCTCGCCGCGCTCGGCCAGCACCCAGAAGGTCAGAAACAGCGCGACATCCAGCAGGGCCGCCCACACGATCATGCCCGGCACATGCAACATTTGCAGCACCGTGGTGATGGCCACCGCCGCGATCAACGCAAAGGTCGCCGCCCGGTCGATCCACTCCCCCCGCCACAGGATCAATCCCAAAGCGATGAGGTTGGCGCTCAACATGAAGATGTGAAAGGGGTGCACCGCTATACGTCAGCCCGTGCATGGCCTGCACCCGCCGCCAGCGGATACGGCGGCCCGCACCGGGCGCCTCTGTTTAGGGACTGGCATAGCCATCGAGCCTCCTGCGGGGGACGATCACCGCAGGCGCTGGACGGACTCAAGGACGGGGTTGGCGAGGCTGGCGCCGACTGCGGCGATGATCAACCAGGCCAGAGACCAGCCCATGATCAGCCACAACAGGGAGCCCCCCAGCTTCCTGGGCCGGCGCCAGCCGTCCAACGCTGCGTATCGCTCATAGAGTGAACGCCGCGCATTCCCGCCCCCGAGCGCTGTCGAGGGCGCTGCGGAGACAGGCTCAGGTGGAGCAGCGCGGGAGGGAGCGGATAGAGGGAATGATCCCCCTGAGTAGAGATCACTCAGGCGGCGGGCGGCCTGCAGGCGGTCGGATACGCCCAGCTTTTCGTAGGCGCGGTGCAGGTGGTTCTGGACGGTGCGCGGCGACAGGTTCAGTTCCTGCGCAATTTCCTTGTCCCCCAGCCGCAAGCCCGCCAGCCGGACGATCTCCAGCTCGCGCGGCGTCAACTTGGGATCTGAGTCGGGCCTGGTCACAGCCTAGCGTTACCGACTCCGCCCCCGTCGCGTCCAGATAGTATTATTTATCACCGGCGGTTCAGCCTGCGTCATAGAGCCCGACCCTTCAACGATCCACGGGCGTCCAGCGTCACGTCCGCATTCTCGATGACGGTCAGGTCGACGGCGTCTACTGCGTATTCGGTCTTCAGCGTCGCCAGCCACCCGAACAGGGCCGCCGAGGTCACGCCCGGCGCGTCGAAGCCTATGCCGCCCGTCTCGTCCACCGACAGGGTGACCGGCAGCCCGGTCGCCTCGGCCGCGCTGCGCGCCGCCTGCTCGACCTCGGCCAGGTTCATGGTCGCGGAAGCGGAAGCTTCGGCCTTGGTCGTCGCCCCCCGGGCCGCCAGTCCGCCTTCAATGCGTGCGAGACTGGCCGTCGCTTCGATCCGGCGATCGGCCGCCGCTTCACGCCAGGCCCAGGCGGGCCGCACCACCAGAAGCCAGACCAGGACAGCGGCGATCAGCAGCCCCATGACCGCCAGCATCCGCTGTTCACGCGCCGAGCGCCCGCCCCACCACAGGCCGGCCGTCTGGATCATCCGGTTCATCAGGCGCCTCCCACGCGCACTTCCGAGACGATCTTGCCCTGATCGTCGACGGTGCTTTCATCGGTCAGGCTCATGCCCCTGGCCGCCATGGCCTGTTGCAAGGCGTCCAGATCCTCATAGGCCAGATAGGTGACCGTGGCCCGAACCCCGTCGGCGTCGGCGGTCAGACTGTCCAGCTCCGCGCCCTCGACGCCTTCGACGGCGGCGAACAGAGCGGCGGCGGCGGCCGTCGCGCCCCCCGGCGGCGGGGCTGTGGCCAGACGGCGCTCTGCCTCGGCCACCGCGTCGGCGTTCGCCGGGATATCGGGGAAGGCCTGGCGCGCGGCGGCCTCGGCGCGACGGTCCGCGTCGCGGGCGCGCCAGGCGTCGTGCCCCGCCGTCGCCAGGGTCAGGATCAGCGGCGAGACGATCAGGGCCGCCGCCAGGGCTCCGGCCCGTTTCCAGCCGCGCCGATCGGCCTCGACGCGGCGTCCGGCGCCCACCAGCAGATTGATCGGCGGATTGAGGGCGGCGGCGGTCAGCAAGCGTTCGATCTCGTCGGGGCGCCCGATGCGGTCCAGCTCCCGGTTGGCGACAACCACCTCGGCCAGGTCGGGCTGAACGCTCATCGCCAGTTCGCGCCCGCGCAGGGCCAGATCGGCGCCGAAGACGGCCGCGCTCAGCCGTCCCTCCTCCACCGGCTCGGGCGGGATCAGGCTGTCGGGGATGATGACGTCGGCCTTAAGACCGAGGCTCGACAGATAGTCGCCCCAGGCCTGCAAAAGGCCGCGCCCGACCACAGCGACCAGCCGTCGCTCGCCTGCGGCCGCGATCGGCCCCAGGGCCGCGCTCAATCGCTCGGCGGGCGCGGCCAGATCGTCGCGCAGGAGGTGCAGGGCGGCCGCGGCGACCTGGGCCGGGCTGCCCGACGGCAGGTCGAGCCAGCGGATCAGGACGTCCGCGCCCGGAACCACCGCCACGGTGCGCATCGGCTCGGGCTGCGCGCCGCCCAGTTCCGCTACGCCACGGGTCAGCACGTTCCCTTGCGCATCCAGCGTCAGGCAGGACGCCGGCAGTGCCACCGAGGGCGGGATCAGGATCAGTCGGATGCGGCTCATTCGTCCAGGGTCCAGCGTTGGATGATGGTGCGCGCGGGACCGGTCTGAGGCAGCTCGATCAGGGCCGTGCGGACAGCGCGGCCGCCGCCGTACTCCACATCCACGCGCAAGTTGAAGAAGCGGGTCAGGACCGTCAGTTGGTCCTGCACCGTGGTCGGCAGCAGCACCCCCGCCATCGGCCCTTGCATCAGGAAGGCGTTGGCGTCGCTCCACCCGTTCGCGGGACGGGCGGCGATGGCGGCGCGGGCCGAGGCCAGGCTGAGCTTGCCATCGGCCAGCATGACCAGCAGCGGCGCCTGCTCCGGCGTCAGCGTGTTGGGATTGAGGGGCGACAGGTCCGTGGTCGGCAGGGCGCAGACATAGGGCCGCAGCCGGGCGTAGGTCTCGGCGTCCATGCCCTTGACCGCCCGCAACTCGCTGACCTCGGCCAGCAGGGTCCCGGCGGTGCGATAGGCCTGGGCCTGCCCCGCATAGGCGGCGTCCTCGCCCCCCTGGGCGCGCGGCGTGGTGTCGGTGTCGATCCAATCGGTCAGGGCGTCGGCGATCGCCCGCATCCGCCCGTCTGGCAGGTTCAGGGCGCGGCCCAGGGCGACGAGCTGCTGCGCCCCCAGCGGCCGGGCGACATAGACCTCCATCTGGCCCTCGACCACGCTGTTCAGATTGAAACAGGCCTGACCATCGCTGAGACGCGCGGTGATCGAACCGTCCTCGACTGGGAAGTTCAGCACGCGACCGTTCCAGTCGGGCTGGATCGGCGTCTTCACCGGATCAAGGTCGCGCAGGCGGTTGATCTGGCGCCGCGCCAGGGCTTCGGCCCCGGCCGCGTACCACTGGGCCTGGCTTTGCGTTTCGGCGTTCATGGTGCGACGAACCGAGAAGCGGATGTCGTCCAGCACCAGCACCGCCACCGCCGCCATCACCCCCACCAGCAGCAGGACGGTCAGCAGGGCCATGCCTTCACGACGCCTGAAGCGCGCCTTCATCGTCCGCCCCCGACCACGAACAGCTGGCGCACGGGGCCGTAGCCTTCAAGCGTCAGGTCCAGCCGCACGGCGTCCGGCAGGGGCCGATCCGGCGACGGGACGAAGCGCGGCGTCTCGGCGCCCTGGGCGATGAAGGCCAGGGCGGGGGCGCTGACCCCTTGATAGAGCACCTGAGGCGGACCGGGCCGCGCGCCGTCCAGATAGGGATAGACGCGTCGTTCCAGCCGATCCTCGACCAGGCGGTATTCGACCCGTTGCAGGGAGGCTCGTGGACGATCGTCCGGGTTGCTCCACCCAGCGCGCACCAGCACCAGCAGCGGGTCGCCCGGCGCCTCGGCGGCGAGGATAGGCGCGAAGGCGGGCTGGCCGTTGGCGGCGCGGACGCGGCGCGGCGCGGCCTGGCCCAGGTCGGCGCGCAGGGTGGCGCGCAGGCGTTGCAGTTCGGCCGTGCGGTCAGTGGACGCCTTGACGACGAACCGGTTGTCGATGCTCTGGCTCAGCACCAGCACGCCCGCCGCAGCCAGCAGGGCGAAGATCAGCAGGGCGATCATCACTTCGATCAGGGTGAAGCCGGCCCGATCTGTGGCGCGTGACCTCATGACCCGACCGCCCGGAACAGGATGCGCTCGGCCGCCTGCCCCTCATCGTCGGACACGCGGATGTCGATACGCAGGATGTCGGGGTTGTCGGTGGCCGCCACCGACTGGGTCCAGCGCCAGTCTCGACCGGCCAGAGGCTGACTTCCGTCGCTGTCGCCGGGCGCCGGGGCGGGCTGCGTTGTCATGGCCTCGACCGCCAGGTTCTCGGCCACGATCCCGCCCAGGGTCCGCGTCTCGGCGCGCGCGGCCGAACGCGTGTTCTCGCCGCCGAGGTTCAGCAGGGCCAGGGCCGCCAGGGCGAACACCGCCAGCGCCACCAGCAGTTCGATCAGGGTGAAGCCGGCCCGACCCCTTCTCGCTCGTTCAGCCATCGACCTTCACCTCGCCCGCGGCGTCGATGGCGACGGTCACTGCGCGTGGGCCGCGTGACAGGGTCAGGCGCGCGGCGTCCGCCACGCCGGTCGGATCGAAGACCACGCGCAGGGGCGTATCCGCAGGCTGACCCTCGGGCCGCGCCGCGGTGTCCTCGGCCCAGCGCTCCTCGGCGAAGGGGCCGTCGATCAGGGGCGACCACTGGACGCCGTCGAAGCTGGAAAAGGCGTAGCCCCCCGCCGTCGCCTCCACCGCCACGGCGCGGTTGGTCAGCAGGGCCTCCTCGCGCGCCCGCACCAGCCGCGCGGCGAAGCGCTCGGCCTCGTCGCCCACCGGCGGGCGGGGGTCGGGCACGGCCAGAACCACCGCCGAGGCGGCCAGACCCATGATCGCCACCACCATCAGAAGCTCGACCAGGGTGAAGCCGGCGCGCGACCGGCGCTCATGCAGCGAGCCGCCGCGCGGCGAGCAATAGCGCCCCTCAGCTCTGCCAGTTGCCGATGTCCGCATCATTCCCCTCGCCCCCTTCCTTGCCGTCGGCGCCGAAGGAGAAGACGTCGAACTGACCGCCGTGGGCGGACGGGCGGCGGTACTGATAGGCGTTGCCCCAGGGGTCTTCCGGCAGGCGGCGAATATAGCCGCCCTCGCGATAGCGTTCGGGGCGGGCCAGACCGGCCGGCGGCGCGGTCAGGGCCTGCAATCCGCTCTGGGCGTCGGGGAAGGTCAGATTGTCGAGGCGATAGGTCTCGATAGCCTGTTCCAGGGTCGCGATGTCGGCCCGGGCCTTGCCCACCATGGCCTTGTCCTGCGTCGGCAGGACGTTGATCGCCACCACCGTGGCCAGGAGGCCGATGATGACGATGACCACCATGAGTTCGACGAGCGTAAAGCCGTGACGGGCTTTACGCTGAGAGGCGCTATCGCAAGCGACGCGGTCGCTTGCTGCTTGAGCGCTAAGGCGCGCGATCTTCTTCAAGGAGCGAGCCGCCGCGCGGCGAGCGTTAGGACCAAACATGATGCGCCTCTCTCACCCCATCGCCAGGGTGTTGATCTGAAGGATGGGCAGAAGGATCGACAGGACGATCAGGGCGACCACGCCGCCCATGACCACGATGATCGCGGGCTCGAGGAAGCTGAGCATGACGGCGGTGAAGGTGCTGAACTCGCGTTCCAGATAATCGGCGGCGCGCTCCATCATCGGCTCAAGACGTCCGCTGGCCTCGCCCGACGCGGTCATGTGCACCAGGATGGGCGGGAAGACGTCGGCGCGGCGCATGGCGGCGGACAGGCCCCCGCCCTCGCGCACGGCGTCGGCCATCATCTCGGTCGAGGCGCGCAGGGCCCGGTTGGACACGGTGCGGGACGTAATGGTCAGGCCCTCCAGCACCGGCAGGCCCGCCGCGATCATGGTCGACAGGGTGCGGGCCATCCGCGCCCCGTGCAGGTCGCGCGTCAGCCGCCCGACGACGGGCAGGCGCAAGACGCGTCGATCCACCGCCAGCCGGAAGCCGGGATTGCGCATCCCGAAGACGAAGCCGCCGACGCCGCACGCCAGCACCAGGCCGATCAACCAACCCCAGTTTCGCATCAGGTCGGACACGCCGATCACCGTTCGCGTCAGCAGGGGCAGGGTCTGGTTCATGCTGTCGAACTGGTCGACCACCTTGGGCACGACGAAGACCATCAGGGCCGTCACCACGCCCAGCGCCACCAGGGCCAGGACGGCGGGATAGACCAGGGCGGTGACCACCTTGCCGCGCACCTGCTGGTCGCGCTCCAGCCCCTCGGCCAGTCGTTCCAGAATGGGGCCAAGCGCGCCGGACGCCTCGCCCGCCGCGACGGTGGCGCGATAGAGGGGCGGGAAGGCCGCGCCCTGACGCGCCATGGCTTCGGACAGGCGCTGGCCCTCGACCACGCCCGCATGAACGCCAGACAGGACGGCGCGCACGTCGGGCCGCTCGGCCTGCAGCATCAGCGTGCGCAGGGCCTCGTCAACCGGGGCGAGGGTGATCAGGGTGGCCAGCTGGCGGGTGGTCAGGGCCAGGGTCCGCGACGACAGCTTGCGGCTGCGACGCGGGGTCTTCTCAATCGCCGCGGCGGCGCCCGAGGCGCGGCTGAGCGACAGTGGCATCAGGCGGCGACGGGCCAGCGCCTTGCGCGCCTCCGCCTCGTCCGGCGCGGTCAGCACGCCCGCGACGGTGCGGCCGGAAACGTCCACGGCCTGATAGTCGAAGGCGGGCATCAGGCGGCGGTCTCATTGAGCGGATGGGCCTCGGGCGTCTCCTGACGCGTCACCCGCACCGCCTCTTCGACCGAGGTCACGCCCGCCAGGACCAGACCGCGCGCCCGGTCCGTCAGCGTCCCGCCGTTCGGGAAGGCGGCCGCGATCAGAGCCTCCTCGTCCGCCTCGGCGGCGATCAGGCGGCGCACCTTGTCGTCGATCTTCAGCGTCTCATAGACGCCGACGCGGCCCACATAGCCGGTGTGGTTGCACGACCCGCAGCCCTGAGCGCGCCAGACGGTCGCGCCTTTCTGGACACCGATCAGACGGGCCGTGGCGGCGTCGGCAGGCTCGGACTGACGGCAGTCGCCGCACAGGCGGCGCACCAGTCGCTGGGCCACGATCAGACGCAGGGTCGAGGCCAGAAGGAAGGGCTCCACGCCCATGTCACGCAGGCGCGTCACGGCCCCGGCGGCGTCGTTGGTGTGGACGGTGGACAAGACCAGGTGGCCGGTCAGCGAAGCCTGCACCGCGACACTGGCCGTCTCCACGTCGCGGATTTCGCCGACCATGACGACGTCCGGGTCCTGACGCAGGATGGCGCGCAGACCCGCCGCGAAGGTCATGCCGACCTTGGGATTGACCTGGGTCTGGCCGACGCCGTCGATGGCGTATTCGACCGGGTCCTCGACCGTCAGGATGTTGCGGGTGGCGTCGTTGAGCAGTGACAGCCCGGCATAGAGGCTGGTGGTCTTGCCCGAGCCGGTCGGCCCGGTGACCAGAATGATGCCGTTGGGTTCACGCAGAGCGCTGCGGAAGGCGTCGAGCGCCTCGCCGTCCATGCCCAACTGGTCCAGCGACAGGCCCGCCTGATCCTTGTCGAGAATGCGCAGCACCACCCGTTCGCCCGCCCGCGACGGCAGGGTCGAGACGCGCACGTCCAGCGTCTTGCCGCCCAGGGCCAGAGGGATGCGGCCATCCTGCGGCACGCGCTTCTCGGCGATGTCGAGCCGCGCCATGACCTTGATGCGGGACACCAGCAGGGGCGTGATGCGCGGGTTCAGGCTCAGGGCTTCGCGCAGGACGCCGTCGACGCGCATCCGCACGATCAGGGCGCTCTCGTAGGGCTCCAGGTGGATGTCCGACGCGCCCGCGCGCACGGCCTCGGCGATGATCCCGTTGATCATGCGAATGACCGGAGCGTCGTCGGCGGAGTCCAGCAGGTCGGCGGCGGCGGGCAGGTCGTCGATCAGGCCGTCGAGGCCCGACGGCATCTCCATCGTCTCGTCCGCGCTCAGGTCGCCGGCATAGACGTCGGACAGGCGGCGGTCGAACTCGGCCTGGCCCATGGCCTGAACCTGCAAGGGCCGCCCCAGAGCCCGACGCGTCTCGATTAGGGCCAGCGGATCGGCGCCCTGGCGCAGACCGACTATGGCGATGTCGCCGGCGTCCAGCAGGATGACGCCGTTCCGCTTGGCGAACCCATAGGGCAGGGTCGGATTGACCAAGGTGATCATGGCCCTCAGCCCTGCGGCGGGACGGCGTTTGCGGCGGGGGCCAGCGGACTGATGGTCACCTCGCCCACCGGCGCGGTTCCGCCCGGCGCCGGGTTGTCGATGGCGCGGGGCGCGACCGGCGCCTGGGTCCGCATATAGTCGCGCAGCATCTCGTCCAGGCTGGGTTCGACGCCGGGCTGCGAGCGCAGCTGCTCGCCGCGCATATAGCCCCAGCGGTCGGCGCTCAGTTGCTGGGCGTCGCCCGGGGTGCGGATGATGGTCGGACGGATGAAGACCATCAGATTGGTCCGTCCGCGCTGGCGGCTGGTCGACTTGAACAGATTTCCGACCAGCGGGATGTCGCCCAGCCCCGGCACCTTGTCGATCGACAGGCGGTCGTTCTGATCCAGCAGACCACCGGCCACCGCGATCTCGCCGTCATCGACCACGAGCGTGGTCTCCAGCTCGCGCTTGTTCAGCACCAGATCAGACGCGCCGTTGGTCAGGACGCCGTTGATGCTCGACACCTCCTGTCGCAGGAACAGGGTGATGGATCCGCCCGCGTTGATCTGCGGCTTGACGATCAGCTTGACGCCGATGTCCTGACGCTGGGTGGTGCGGAAGGGGTTGGAGTTGCCGTCCAGCAGGGCCTCGCCCGTGGTGATCGGCACCTCCTGCCCGACCAGGATGGTGGCCTCTTCGTTGTCGAGGGTCATCAGCGACGGGGTCTGCAGCAGGTTGGAGCCTTCGTCCGACTTGGCCGCATTGATGATGAAACCGAACAGGCCGTCCGAGCCAAGGCGGCCGCCGCCCCCGCCGATAAAGCCGTTGGCGCCCATCAGGCTGTTGAGCGCCAGATTTTGCAGCTGCTCGCGCAGGGGATCGTCCTTCTCCAACTGCCCCGCCGCCGCGCCGCCCGCGATGGGCAGCAGAGGCGTCGAACTGTCGGAATAGTTGGTTAGGCCGATGGGATTGCCGTCCGATCCGGCCAGCAGCCATTGAACCCCCAACTCGCGCACGGCCGTGTCGCCCAACTCCACCACGATAGCTTCGATCAGGACCTGCTGACGGCGGCTGTCGAGCTGACGGATGACCTCGGCCAGCATCCTCTGGGTGTCGGCCGAGGCCGAGATGACCAGGGCGTTGGCGCCGGGGAAGCGGGCGATGCTGGCCTTCTGGCCGGGCGCGGCCTGGGTCGCGGCGGTGGCGACAGGCTGGGGCGTCGGTGCCTCGCCGCCTCCGGTTCCGGGACGAGCGATGGCCGGGGTCGCGGCCGCGCTGGCCGCAGTCACCGGCTGCCCGACGATCTGTTGCAGCACGGGCAGCAGCTGTTCGGCGTTGGCGTGTTGCAGGAAGACGACCTTGACGTCATCGGCCGAGCGGGCCCGACGATCCAGATCCTCGACCAGAGGCCGCACCCGGGCCACGGCCGCAGGGTCGCCGCGCAGGATGACGGAGTTGGAGCTGGCCACCGGCGTCACCGACACCATCCCCTGCCCCGGCTGGCCGCCGGGCGGGGCCAGCACCTGGGCCAGGACGCCCGCGATCTCGGCGGCGGAGGAGTTCTCCAGCGTCACCACGTCGAAGGAGGCCCGGTCCACGTCGATGCGCTGAATCAGGCCGCGAATGCGCGTCAGGTTGTCGGCGAAGTCGGCGACCACGACGCTGTTGCCGCTGGGATTGGCCAGGACCTGCCCCTGCGGACCGACCAGGGGACGAATGGTCTCGGCGGCCGAGGCGGCGTCGATGTTGCGCAGCTGGAAGACCTGGGTCGAGAAGCGCTCTGACCCGACGGTGGACGGTCCCTGCGCCGCGCCCTGGGCCGGGCTGATGCGATAGGCCCCGGAATTGGTGGGCGTCACCACCAGACCGTTGGCGCGCAGGGTGGACAGGAAGACCTCGAACAGCTCGGTGCGGCTCAGCGCCCGCTGGCTGGTCACGGTCACAGTCCCTGTCACGGCGGGATCGACGATGAAGGTGCGGCCGGTCGTGCGGGCCACGTCCTGGATAAAGGCGCGGATGTCGGCGCCCTGGACGTTCAGAGTCTGGCGAGCGCCGTCCTGGGCCATGGCGGGCGCGGCCAGCAGCGGCCCCTGGGCGGCGATCAGGGCCGACAGGGCGACGGCGGCGAAAGAGCGGTGAAGGCGCATCACTGGCCGGTCCTTATGGTGGTGGTCTGCACCCGGCCGTTCCGCTCGAAGCGGATCTCGGCGGCGCTGCTGCCGGAAAGCTCGCCGCCCAGTTCGGACAGGCGTTCCAGACTGTTCAGTTCGGCCCCGTTGACGGCCAGGATGACGTCGCCGGATTGCAGACCCGCCGCCCGCAGCGCCGCCCCGTCGCCGCGCGCAGCCAGGGTGAAGCCGCGAATGCGCAGCCCGTCCATGCGCGGCCGCAGCGAAGCCTGAGCCATCAGGCGTTGCGGATCGACCACCGGCCCGGCTGGGGCGGCGGCGGCAGGGGCCGCAGCGGAAACCGGGGCGGGCGCGCCGCTGGTCGGGGTCATGACCTGGGCCGTCGCGGGCGGCGGAGGCGGGGTTGCAGCGCCTGCGGGCGTCTCGGTGAAGACCAGTCGGCTGACCGATCCGCCGCGCGACACGGTGACGAAATCCTCGCCCACCGAGGCCAGGGTCAGGCCCTCGGAAATGGTCTCGCCCACAGCGACCGAGACCTGTCGGCCGTCAGGCAGGCCGATGATGGCCGAGCCGCCGTCGGCCCCGCCCGCGCGGAGCCCGAACAGGCGCAGGGCGTCGCTGTCGGCCCCGGCCGCCTCGGCCAGGCTGCTCTTGTCGCCGGTGCGGAAGAAGGCGTCGAAACGCTGGAAAATGCTGGCGTCGAGGGGAGCGACCTCAACTCGCGCGGCGACCGCAGTTTCCGGCTGGGGCGCGACGAAGACCCAGGCCAGGCGCCCGGCCTGCACCGCCAGCAGGGCGACCAGGGCGATCTCCACGCCGGCGCGAATCCGTCCCGGCCGCGCAGCTATCGCCGTGCGCGCCTGTCGCCCCCATTCCCCGACCCGTGCGATCACGCCGACGCTCCGAACACCCCCGAAAACGGAGACCCCGGCTGCTTACTCCAGCAGCCGGGGTCAGAGCCTCACGTGACGATGACGGCGGCGAGACGTTGTTGTGACAACGCCGCCGTATGCGGATCAGAAGGTCGTGGACAGGCTGAGCGAGAAGGTCGTGCCCAGCTTGTAGCTCTCGACCACGCCCTTGCCGCCGTTGGCGAAGGACTGGCTGCGCTCGTATTCCTCGCCCAGGATGTTCTCGATCTTGCCGCCGATGTCGTAGTCGCGGCCGCCGACCGTGAAGGTCTGGCTGGCGACCAGGTCCAGCAGGATCGGGGGCGTCTCGACCACGTCCGGCAGGCGGGTGGTGCCGGTGATAATGCCGGCGTCCGAAATCCGCTCGCCCTGATAGTTGACCAGCAGGGTGGCGCGACGGCGGGCCGTCGTGTTCTCGAACCCGAACTGCAGGTTTCCGAGCCATTCCGACTGGCCCTGCAGGGCGCGGGTGTAGGAGGCGTCGGTGACCTCGGAGTCCGTCCAGGTGACGTTGGCGACGACGAACAGCTCATTCTCGTCGAACCAGCGTGCGTTGGGGGCCCACTGATCCATCGGCAGGGTGTAGTCCACCTCGGCCTCGACGCCCATCAGCGTGGCTTCCTCGGCGTTCTGGAACGACCGGCCGAAGCCTTCTCCGATCGGCTGGTAGGTGCGCTCGATCGGGTTGTCGAAGGACTTGTAGAAAAGGCCGATCGTGGCCGACTGGCGCTGGGCGAAATACCATTCCCAGCGCAGGTCGTAGTTCTGGATCTCGGCGATCTGCAGGTTGGGATTGCCGCGCTCCAGGGTGTTGGAGTCGTCGTCCAGGAACAGGGCGTTCGACAGTTCGCGCAGGTCAGGACGGTTGATCGTCTGGCTGTAGCCGAAGCGCAGCTGCATGTTGTCGGCGAACTCCCAGGTCGCCGTCACGGCCGGCAGCCAGTAGTCCTTGGCGAGGCGCGCCGAAATCGCATCGCCCGCGCCGGTCTCGCCCAGCGGGATGAAGCTGTTCACCTGCTGCTCGGAATCCTCGTAGCGGACGCCGCCGGTGACCCGCAGGCCGGCGAACAGTTCAGCCTCGGCCGACACATAGCCCGCGCTGACCTGCATGTCGGCGGTGAAGAAGTCCGACGGATCGGTCACGTCGCGCAGGGTGTAGCCCGCATCGCCGCCGATGTTGTCCGGGCTGAAGATGATTTCCGGCACGTAGCTGCGCAGTTCCGGCGTGATGATCACGCCTGCGGCCGGCTGGAAGGAGTAGCGGCGGCTGGCGAAATCACGGTCGCGGTCCAGATGCAGGCCGCCGGCGCGCAGGATGACCTCACGGTCGGCGATCATGCCGCTGAGGGTGAAGTCGACGCCGAACTCGACGTTCTCGTCTTCCAGGGCGCTGAAGAAGGTGCGGTTGGAATCGGAGCCCGGGGTCAGGCGGAAGACGTTGTCCGGCTCCAGGCGATAGGAGTATTCGCGGCGGTAGGGCGTGTCGCGCGAGGCGGTCGAATAGGCCGCGCGCCAGTTGACCGTCAGGCGGTCCAGCGCCATCGGCAGGTCGAAGGCGTGCTTGCCCGACAGCTGGTTGGACGTCATCTGCTGCTCGATCCAGTTCAGCCGCTGGAAGCTGCGGATCAGGCCCGGGTCGGCCGAGAACAGGCCGCGCTCGATCAGGGTCTGCTGGCGGGTCTTGCGCAGCAGCAGGCTGGTCAGCTTCAGCTCATGGTTCTCGTTGAACTCGACGCCGAAGGCGCCGAGCGCGTTCATGGCGTATTCCTGTTCGCCGCGCTGGAAGCCGCAGCCGACCGCGTTCGACAGGTCCGACTGCGCTTCGCAGGCTTCCGGGCTGATCTGTTCGTTGAAGGCGCCGCCCACTTCGAAGGAGTTGCGGACGCCCTCGCGGTTACGGGCCTGATAGTCGTAGTCGAACGCGACGAAGGCGCCCAGGCGCACGCCGTTCGACAGGTCGACGATCTCGGCGCCCGACAGGTTGAAGCCGAAGTCGGGCAGGTTCTTGTCGGCGTCGATCGACCAGATGTTGCGCAGCGAACGCCCAGCCGCCTGAAGCATCGACGGGTTGTTCTGGAACGACTTCAGCGAGGGGTCGATGCCGATGATGTTCGGCAGGTTCAGGCTGTTGTCGGCGATGCCGATGTTCGACAGGCCGCCGCCGGCGTCCCAGTACAGACCGTCCTTGCCGATCGATTCCGTCTCGGCGGCGATCGAGGCGCCGAACTGGAAGAATCGCTCATTGGGAATGGCGCGCGTTTCAAGGGCGATCAGACCGCCGCCGAACTCGGCGGGATGCTGCACGGCGTAGGTCTTCTCGATGACGGCGTTCGAGACCAGCGAGGTCGGGAACAGGTCCAGCGGGACCACGCGCTTCAGTGGTTCCGGGCTGGGCAGGCTGGAGCCGTCCAGAATGATGCTCGAGTAGCGATCGCCCAGACCACGGACATAGACATAGCCGTCGCCGACGATCGACAGGCCGGTGACGCGCGCCAGCGCCTCGCCGATCTCGGAATCCCCCGAGCGCTGGATGTCTTCGGCGGTCAGGATGTTGGCGACCGAGGACGTCTCGCGCTTGATGTCCGGCACGAAGCGGCCGCGCACGACGATGTCCTCGACGGTCGAAACCGCGTCCGGATCGGTCGGCGGCGTCTGCGGTGCGGAGGGCGCCGTGGCGTCCTGAGCCCAGGCGAGAGCGGGCGCGGTCAGAAGGGTGCTGGCGAGCAGGCCGGCGAGGCCGAACGTGCGGGTGGGCGTCATCTCAAGGGGTCCTTCGGTGCGAGCGCCGGAAGAAGGGAAGCAAGGTCGAGGCGGCGAACAGCGCGGAGCCGTTCGCCGCCTCTCAGGGGACCGTGGGTCAGTCGTTCAGCCAGCGGGTCCAGTTCAGCGTCCAGTTGGAGGCCGAGTCACGGATGGCGCCGGCGTAGGGCGCCGCGTCGAAGAAGGCGTCGATCGTGCGCGGGTCGACCGAGGTCACGCCGTTCTCGTTGACGCCGTTGATGTAGGCCCGGCCGCCCGAGGTGTAGGACGACAGGGTCGAGGCGCCCGTGCGGCTGTTGGCGTCCTTGGCGAAGACGGCCTGGGCCTGGGTGCTGTGGAACGGCGTCGCGGTGGAGATGTAGAAGGAGCGCAGCGACAGGTTGCCGGCGTCCGCCTGGGCGTAGGTGGCGGCGTCGTCGATACGCAGACCGCGCTGGAAGTTGCCGGCCACGACGTGGTTGTAGAGCTTGCCGGCGGTGCCGCGACGCAGGCGCAGACCGGCGCCGGCCGTGGTGTTGCCCACCAGGGTCACGTTCGAGATGGTCGGGGCCGAACGCGGCAGGATGTCGAAGCCCAGCTCGTTGTTGTCGGCCTCGTAGCCCGCGTCGCCAGCGGCTTGCAGCGGGTTCTGGACGATGACCAGGTGCTGGACCTTGCCGTTCCAGCCGAAGGTCCAGTCGAAGCTGTCGTCATCGGCGCCGGTCATGACCAGGTGCTTGGCGTTCACCGAACCGCCGAAGAACTCGATGGTGTCGTCGCCGCCGTTGTGCGCCTGGATGTAGTCGACCGTGGTGCCCGAACCGACGCCCCAGAAGGCGATCGAGTTCAGCTCGTTGGTTTCCGAGAAGCGGACGCCGGCGTATTCGACGCGGACGTACTTCAGCGTACCCGAGTTGTCGTTCGGCACGTTGCCGCCGTACTTGCCCGAGCCGCCTTCGGCTTCGGCTTCACAGACGGCCGGGGCCGCCGGGCAGTTGTTGATCACGCCGCGGCCGAGGATCTGCAGGCCGCCCCACTCGCCCGAATAGGGGTCGTCGCGGACGCCGGCGCCCAGGGGCGAACGGGCGTTGGCCAGACCCAGGGTGGTGGCGTAGCCCATGGCGTCGGCGCTGCTCAGGACGATCGGCTGCGCCGCCGTGCCCTGGGCGTTGATGCGCGAACCGCGCTGGATCGACAGCTGGGCGATGCGGGTGCCGCCATAGATGCGCACGCCCGGATCGATCGACAGGACCGTCGAAACGCCGCCAGCGGCCTGGCCGTCGAAGCCGACGTCCTTGCCGACCTTGACATTGTCGATCAGCTGATAGGCCGGACCGGCCGTCAGGGTCAGGTTGGTGGTGATCTCGCCCGAGATGCGGCAGTGCTCTTCGGTGCCGACGGTGACCTTGGTCACGTTCGGGTGCGTCGGGCAGGCGCCGGTCGAACCGCCGCCGTTGTTGCCGCCGCCGTTATTGCCGCCGCCGCCCGTGCCCGGGTTGGAGCCGGTGTTGCCGGGATTTTGCAGTTCCGAGGTGCCGTCGCCACCGCAGGCGGCGAGGGCCAGGGCGCTGGCGGCGACCGCGAGCAGGGTTTTCGTCTTGAGAGCGGCCATCGTTCTCCACCGTGTCTGAGCCAATGAGACATGCAGGAGGACGTCCGGACGGATTGTCCGGAACTGGATGATCGGCGCCCGCCTGCCCGGTCCTTCCCCTAGAAGCCGGATGTGACACCGCCGCCGCCGAACCACGACAGATCAGACGCCGTTCCATGAAGCTGTAGCGGCGCCATTGTGAAAAGCCGTCCTGACCCGGCGCGGATTTCACATTCCGTCGGTCGACAATTCGCGATTTCGCCTCCCCCAAATCATCGCAGGCGGCTAGTGCAGGACCATGAGCAGACGCCGGGGAGGCGACCCATGTTGATCCATGCCGCCTTCCTGGGGGGCCTCGGCCTGTTCGTCGGCAGCTTCCTCGGACTGGTCAGCCTGCGACTGCCGCGCGGCGAGGACGTGATCGTTGGACGCTCGCGCTGCGGCGGCTGCGGCCGAACGCTGAAGCCCTGGCGCATGATCCCCGTGATCAGCTGGGCGCTTTCGCGGGGACGCTGTTCCGATTGCGGCGCGACCATCCCGGCCCGCTATCCCTTGATCGAACTGGGATCGGGGCTGATCGGCGTCTGGGCAGGGCTGTCTTCCCCCGACTTCACCCTGGCCGCCATGACGGCGGTGCTGGGCTGGAACCTGCTGATTCTCGCCCTGGTCGACGCCGAGCATTTCTGGCTACCCGACGCCCTGACCCTGCCCCTCTTCGCGGGCGGTCTGCTGTCGGCGGTTCTGCTCTATCCCGCAGGAAGCCCGTCGGCGCTCCTGCCGGCTCTGATCCCGCCGCTGCTGGGAGCGATCGTCGGCTTCGTCGGCCTGTGGCTGCTCGCGCGTCTCTACAGGCTCGTGCGCGGGCGCGAGGGCCTGGGCGGTGGTGATCCCTTCCTGCTGGGCGCGGGCGGCGCCTGGGTCGGCTGGATGGGCCTGCCCAGCGTGCTGCTTTGGGCCTCGGCGGCGGGTCTCAGCCTGGTGCTGGCCCTGCTGATCATGCGCCGCCGGGTGTCCGGGACCGACCGCCTGCCGTTCGGCGTCTTCCTGTCGATCGGCGTCTGGCTGACCTGGCTCTACGGGCCGCTGGGCCTCGGCTAGTTCAGCGACAGCAGATCGGACCAGCGCCACTGACCGGTCCCCAGCGCCAGACGCGGGGCGCCGGCCTGGTCGCCCAGGGTCAGCACGACATAGCCCCGCACCGTCTCGGCCTTGCAGGCGCGCGGTGAAAAGCCGACCGTGACGGCCACGGCCTGACGCACCCCCGCCAGCCCCTTGCCCTCCTGGCCGGGGCTCAGCACCCAGTCGCCGTCCCAGATCAGAATGGCCCGGCCGTTGGCGCCCGAGTTGCGATAGGCCTCGGTCAGGGCGGCGCGGACGCCGGGGGCGTCACGCAGGGCGTTCTGCAGCCGGCGCACCATGTCGCACGATCCGCCCGAGCCCGAGCCGGACCCCGAGCCGCTGCCCGATCCGCTGCCGTCGCCGACCCCGCTGCCCGTGCCGGAGCCCGCGCCGTTTCCAGCCCCGCCGCCGGCCGTCAGCGCCCCCGCCAGGGCCGCGTCGCCCATGAAGACGTAGGCGACGCTGGGCGCGGGGGCCGTGATCGGCACGGGGGCGACCGTCGGCGAACGGGGCGCGGGGCGGCTGGGGCGCGGGGACGGCCGCACCGGCGCGGCGCGCGCGGCCTTGGCCGGGGCCTTGACCGGGGTCGGGGGCGCGACAGGGGTCGGCGCCGGCTGGGAAGCGGGCGCTGGCGAACCGCCGCCGCCCTCGTCCGGGGAGGGCGCGGGCGCAGGAGCGGGCGGCGGAGGATCGACCAGGGTGACTGCGATGGCCTCGGCCTCTGGCGGATAGAGCGGCGTCTGGACGGGAGCCAGCAGGATCAGGATCATCAGGCCCAGATGCACGCCGACGCTGACCACCACGGCCGCGCCGCGGCGTCCGCCCTGCCCCTGGGGCCGCCGCCGGGGGGCTCGATCGCTCAAGCGACCCAGCCCGCGCAGCTGGCTTTCAACGAAGCGAAAGCAAAGAACATGAATATCCCGGCGTGTAACCTCAGGACTGAGAGGCGCATCTTTCGTAACCCGCCATCCGCGTCAACATCATGGCGCTCCGCCGCAAATAAGCCTTACTTAACAAAACCATCGGTCTACAGAATTTTTTCTATGGCTAAGCTGAAACCATCTTCCTCATTGCGCGTCTTTGCTCCGCCGTTCCCTGCATCCGCGGGTGCAGCGCCGCGCAATCCCCGGAGTAGCGCACCGGCACGAAGGAGACTCAACTTGATCAAACTGACATCTAAGGCGGTCGCCGCCAGTGCAGTCGTGGTGCTGGTAGGACTGACCGCGAGCGGGTGTGCGAGCCATCGCTTCGTGCGTGACAATGTGGCTGTGGTCGATGAGCGCGTCACTCAGGTCGACGCCCACCTGACCCAGGTCGAAGGCACCGCCGGTGAAGCGCTTCAACGCGCCAACGCCGCGCACAAGCTGGCCGAAGGCAAGTTCCTGTATGAAGTGGTGCTTTCGGACGACTCGGTGAAGTTCCCGGTCAACCGCGACGCCCTGTCGCCCGAGGCCGAGCAGCGCCTGGCGGAACTGGTTCAACGCCTCAAGGCCGAGAACCGCAACGTCTACCTGGAAATCCAGGGCCACACCGATTCCTCCGGCGACACCCGCGCCAACGAACAGCTCGGCCAGTCCCGCGCTGAAGCCGTGCGCCGCTACCTCAGCGATCAGGGCATCGCCCTGAACCGCATGGCCACCATCTCCTACGGCGAGACCAAGCCGGTCGCGCCGAACAACACCCGCGAAGGCCGGGCGCAGAATCGCCGCGTGGCGATCGTCGTCCTCAGCTGACCGGCGGCGGCGGTTCGCGCGTGCGAGCCGCCGCCTGTTGTTTCAGGCGGGCGAGGCCCGATCCAGGATCGCGCCCGTATTGATATCCGCGTCAAACGCGCCGTAGGCCGCGCCGCGCCAGGCCAGACGCAGACGACAGAAGGCCCCGGCGACGGGGCTTTCGTTGATCAGCAGGACCGCTCCCTGCGCCGCCAGCGCCAGCCGCTCGATCGACAGACGCGCCGCCCCTTCGGACGAGGGCGCGAAATCCAGACCGTCCATCCAGCGGTCGTAGGCGTCGTCGCGCCCGCGCGCGCCTTCCAGGAAGGTCCGCAGCGCCTCGACCGCATCAGGCTCGCGTCCGATCGCGCGCAGGACATCCAGCGCGATGACATTGCCCGAGCCCTCCCAGATGGCGTTCAGCGGCGACTGACGGAACAGACGCGGCATGGGGCCGGTCTCGACGTAGCCGGCGCCGCCCAGGCTCTCCATCGCCTCATAGATCATCCCCGGCGCCCGCTTGCAGACCCAGTATTTGGCGATCGGGGTCAGCAGCCGCCCGACCGGATCGTCGCGGTCAAAGGTCCCGGCCAGATGCAGCGACAGGGCCGTCGCCGCCTCGCTCTCAAGCGCCAGATCGGCCAGGACCGCCGCCATCATCGGCTGGTCGATCAGCCGCTTCTGGAAGGCCGTGCGGTGCTGCGCGTGCCAGACCGCCTGGGCCAAGGCCCCGCGCATCTGCTGGGCCGAGCCGACCACGCAGTCCAGCCGCGTGTGCTGGACCATGCGGATAATGGTCGCCACGCCTCGCCCTTCCTCACCCAGACGTTGGGCCAGGGCGCCGTGATACTCGACCTCGGACGAGGCGTTGGAGCGGTCGCCCATCTTGTCCTTCAGCCGCATGACGCGGAACCCGGCGTTGCGCGTCCCGTCCGGCAGCCAGCGCGGCAGCAGGAAACAGGTCAGGCCGCCCGGCGCCTGGGCCAGGGTCAGAAAGGCGTCGGACATTGGCGCCGAGCAGAACCACTTGTGCCCCGTCAGCCGATACCAGCCGTCCTCGCCCGTCGGCTCGGCGCGGGTGGCGTTGGCGCGCACGTCGGACCCGCCCTGCTTCTCCGTCATGGCCATGCCGAGGGTGACGCCCGACTTGTCCGGCGCGGGCCGAGCGGCGGGATCGTAGCGCCCGCCCCTGATCTTCTCGATCCAGAAACCGCCCACCTTGGGCTCGACGGCCAGCGCAGGAACCGAGGCATAGGTCATGGTCATGGGACAGCTGGTCCCGGAATCCGCCTGTCCCGTCAGGAACAGGATGGCGGCGTGCAGGACATGACCGTTCGCCGTCCCGTCCCAGGCGGCGGAAGCCAGGCCCGCCTCCAGCCCGAGCGACATCAGCTGGTGATAGGCCGGATGGAAGGTCACCTCGTCGATGCGGCGGCCGTAGCGGTCGTGGGTGTCCAGCACCGGCGGGACGCGGTTGGCCTGCACGCCCCAGTCGATGACCTCGGCCGAGCCGCAACGGGCGCCCAGGGCGGTCAGTCGGGTTTCGTGCTGCGTGCCGCCAGCACAGCGCACGGCGTCGGCCAGCGCCCGGTCGCCGCTGAACAGGTTGACGTCCTCCAGCGGAGGCGGCTGGTTCGTCACCTCATGGGTGTCGAGGTCGGCGACGGGACGGAAGGACGACATCTGCGGGCTCCGTGCAGGCTCGACGCGAGCATGGCACGGGCGCGGCGAGAGGCGAAACGCCCCCGATTTCCGCTCATCCCCGCGGAGGCGGGTTAATCCGCCCGCTTCTGCACCGCCCCCACGTGCCCGACGCCGCGGCGCGCCGCGATCTCCATCTGCCTGTGCCGCTCGGCGTAGCCCTCGCGCTGTTCGTCGGTGCGCGCAGCATGACAGCGCTCACAGCAGACGCCCTCGATATAGAGGGGCGACAGGCGCGCCTCGGGGCTGACCGGCATACGGCAGCCGCGGCACAGGCTATGGTCGCCCTCCTTCAGGCCGTGGCCGACCGCGACCCGCTCGTCGAAGACGAAGCAGTCGCCGCGCCATAGGCTTTCCGGCTCGGGGATGGTCTCGAGGTATTTCAGGATGCCGCCTTCCAGGTGGAAGACCTGCTCGACGCCCTCGGCCTTGAGGAAGGCGGTGGCCTTTTCGCAGCGGATGCCGCCGGTGCAGTACATGGCCACCTTGGGCGGGTTGGGCCGGTCCAGCAGGGCGCGACCCTCGCTGCGGAACCAGTCGGGAAACTCGCGGAAGGTGCGGGTGTTGGGCTGGATCGCGCCCTCAAACGTCCCGACCTCGACCTCGTAGTCGTTGCGGGTGTCGATGACGATGGTGTCGGGATCGGCGATCAGGGCGTTCCAGTCCTGCGGCGAGACATAGGCGCCGACGCCCTCGACCGGGTCGATGTCGCTCACGCCCATGGTGACGATCTCGGCCTTCAGCCGCACCTTCATGCGGTGAAAGGGCATGACCTCGGCGGTCGAGTATTTCAGCTCCAGCCGATCGAAACCGGGCATGGCGCGGATGCCGTCCACCACGCGGGCGACGGCGGCGTCCGGCCCGGCGATGGTGCCGTTCAGCCCCTCGTGCGCGACCAGAAGCGTGCCGCGCACCTCGTCGCCGCACAGCGCCAGCAGACGCATTTGCACCGCCTCGCGATCCGCTATCGGCGCAAAGCGATAGAGGGCGGCGACGCAGACGGGCGAGGCGGTTTCAGGCGTCACGAAGGATGTTCCGGCGGGCGGCGATGAAAAGGAAGCGGCCTCTATAGGCCCCGCAGCCCCGCGCGTCACGGCGACAGCTTGTTTACAACTATGGGTTACATTTTGCGTTCAACCTGAAGGATGTTCGCCTTGCCGGAAGCCGCGCCCGTTCCAGATCCCCGCATTCGCGTCATGGTCGTGGACGACAGCGCCATCGTGCGCGGGCTGATCGTGCAGACGCTGGAACGTGACCCGGCGCTGCGCGTCGTGGCGCGCGCCGCCAACGGCGAGGCCGCCCTGACCGAACTGGGGCGCACCGCCGTCGACGTGGTGGTGCTGGACATCGAGATGCCGGTGATGGACGGGCTGACCGCCCTGCCCCTGATCCTGCAACGCCAGCCGGACGTGAAGGTGGTCATGGCCTCGACCCTGACGCGGCGAAACGCCCGCATCAGCCTGCAGGCCCTACAGGCCGGAGCCGCCGACTATGTGCCCAAACCCGAGACCGGCGGGCTGGTCGGCGCCGAGGAGTTTGCGCGCGAACTGATCGCCAAGGTTAAGGCGCTCGGCGGGGGGGGCGCCGCGCCGACCGCCACGACCGCGCCCACGCCCATCACCACCCGCACCGCTCCTCTGTCGCCGCCGAACCGGCCCCAGGTCGTCGCCATCGGCGGCTCGACCGGCGCGCCGCCGGCCCTGATGAGCCTGTTCGCCGACCTCAGGGGCGAGCTGGAGCAGGCGGTGCTGCTGACCCAGCACATGCCGCCGACCTTCACCGCCATGCTGGCCGAGCAGTTGGAACGCGCGGGCGGACGCCCCGCCGCCGAGGCGCGCGACGGCGAACCTGTCCTGCCGGGCCGCGTCTATGTGGCGCCGGGCGGCTGGCACATGACGGTCGGCCAAAGCGGACGCGTGCCGGTCATCCGCCTCAATCAGGAAGCGCCAGAGCACTTCTGCCGCCCCTCGGTCGATCCCATGCTGAGGTCGGCGGCGGCGGCCTATGGCCCCGGCCTGCTGGCAGTGATCCTGACCGGCATGGGGGCCGACGGGGCCGAGGGCTGCCGCGCCGTGGCCGAGGCGGGCGGGCGTTTCGTGGTGCAGGACGAGGCGACCAGCGTGGTTTGGGGCATGCCCGGCGCTGCAGCAAAGACGGGTCTGGCCGAGGCGGTCCTGCCGCTCGACCAGATTGCGCCCTGGGTTCGGAGGGCCTGCGCATGACCGTCGCCTATGAGGGTTTCCGCAAGCTGGTGCTGGACCGCTCCGGCCTCGTGCTGACGGCGGACAAGGACTATCTGCTGAAAAGCCGGCTGGAGCCGCTGGCGCGCAAGGACGGCTTCGACGGGCTGGATCAGATGCTGGCCCGCGTCGGCGCCGAGCCTTCCGGCTCGTTGGCCCAACGCTGCATCGACGCCATGGCGACGCATGAGTCCTTCTTCTTTCGCGACACGACCCCCTTCGATCAGCTGCGCGACGTCATCCTGCCCGACCTGATCGCGGCGCGGGCGCAAAACCGGACCTTGCGTATCTGGAGCGCCGCCTGTTCCAGCGGGCAGGAGCCCTATTCCCTCGCCATGCTGCTGATGGAGGAACAGTCGCGGATGCCCGGCTGGCGCATCGACATCCTGGCCACCGACATGTCCCAACCCATTCTGGAACGCGCCCGCACCGGCCTCTACAGCGATTTCGAGGTTAGGCGCGGTTTGAGCGAGGCGCGGCTGGCGCGCTGGTTCACGCGGGCGGGCGACGGTTGGAGCCTGTCGCCGCAGGTGCGGTCGATGGTCCGCTTCGCCCCGCACAACCTGCTGGCCGGGACGGCGGGCCTGGACCGGTTCGACCTGATCTTTTGCCGCAACGTGCTGATCTACTTCGACCGCGAGCGGAAGCAGACCGCCCTGACCCAGATCGGTCAGGCGCTGGAACCGCACGGCGCCCTGGTGCTGGGTAGCGCGGAAACGGTGGTGGGGTTGGAGAGCGGCTTTGCGCCGGTCCTGGGGCTGAGGGGCGTGTTCAGGCGGGACGGCTGATCTTGATCCTCCCCCGCCTGCGGGGGAGGGGGACCGCGCGTCAGCGTGGTGGAGGGGGCGGAAGCAGGATCTGGCCTATCGAGAAATGGCGCCGCTTCGAGGCTCGCCCCCTCCACCGCTACGCGGTCCCCCTCCCCCGTCGCTGCGCGACAAGGGCGGATCAAGAGAAAGCGCCCCCGCCAATTACTCAGGGGGCGAAGGCGGTGTCGCGCCGCCTTCGCCCCCTCTACGCCGTCGCGTCGCGGCCCACGGGGTTCAGGCGGCGGCGAGACGATCCATTTCCGCCGTCAGGGCCTCGGCCTGGCGGGCCAGTTCGCCCGAGGCGTTGAGCAGTTCCGAAGAGGCGTCGCTGGTCTGAACCGCCGCGGCGTTGACCCCGGCGATGCTGGTCGAGACCTGACGCGTGCCCTCGGCGACCTGGGTCACATTGGCGGCGATCTCGCGGGTGGCGGCGGACTGCTCCTCCACCGCCCCGGCGATGGCGGAGGCGATGTCGGCCACCTTTCGGATGGTGTCGGTGATGCTGCCGATGGCCCCGACCGAGGTCTGGGTCGCCGACTGCATGGCCGAGACCTGGGACGAGATTTCGTGTGTCGCCCGCGCCGTCTGGTCCGACAGGCTCTTCACCTCCGAGGCCACGACGGCGAAGCCCTTGCCCGCCTCGCCCGCCCGCGCCGCCTCGATGGTGGCGTTCAGCGCCAGGAGCTTGGTCTGGCCGGCGATGTCGTTGATCAGGGTGACCACGTTGCCGATCTTCTGCGCCGCCTCGGCCAGGGTGCGGATGGCCTCGCTGGTGCGGTCGGCCTCGGTCACGGCGTGCTGGGAGATGCTGCTGGACTCGGCCACCTGACGCGCGATCTCGCTGATGGAGGCGGTCAGTTCCTCGCCCGCCGAGGACACGGTCTGGACGTTGACCGAGGTGACCTCGGCCGCCGCCGTCACCGCCCCGGCCTGGCGCGTGGTTTCCTCGGCCGTGCCGGCCATGCCCTCGGCGGTGGCCCGCATCTGCGAGGCCGCCGAGGCGACGATGCCCGAGATTTCCGTGACCCGCGCCGCCACCTGTTTCTGGGCGGTGATGTCGGTGGCGTATTTGACCACCTTGAAGGCCCGGCCGTTCAGATCGAGGATCGGGTTGTAGCTGGCCTGGATCCAAATCTCGCGCCCGCCCTTGCCGATGCGGCGATACTGGCCCGCGTCATAATCCCCGCGCCGCAGCTTGTCCCAGAAGGCCAGATAGTCGGGCGAGCGGTCCTGGCCCGGCTCGACGAACAGGCTGTGGTGACGCCCCACCACCTCGTCGCGACGATAGCCGACGGTCGTCAGGAAGTTGTCGTTGGCGTCGCGGATGGTGCCGTCCATGTTGAACTCGATCACCGCCTGGGCCTTGTTGATGGCCGCGATCTGGCCCTCGAAATTGGCGGTGGCCAGCTTCTGATCGGTGATGTCGGTGGCGTATTTCACCACCCTGAACGGCGCGCCGCGCGCATCGAGGATGGGGTTGTAGCTGGCCTGGATCCAGACCTCGCGCCCGTCCTTGCCGAGCCGCCGATACTGGCCCGCGTCGTATTCGCCCCGCCCCAGCTTCTCCCAGAAGGCGCGATAGGCGCCGGACTGCACCTCGACCGGATCGACGAACATCGAATGATGGCGGCCGACAATATCCTCCAGCCGATAGCCCACTGTGTTCAGGAAGTTGCCGTTAGCACTCTGAATCACGCCGTCCAGACCGAACTCGATCACCGCCTGGGCCTTGCTCAGCGCCTCCAGCATCCCGGCGTGCTTGCGCAGTTCGGTGACGTCGTTCCACTCCAGCACATTGCCGACGTAGTCGCCGCCGGCGTCCAGCACCGACATGACCCGCAGGGCGAAGCGCAGGTCGCCGACGCTGATCTCGGCGATGTGCGGACGGGCCAGCGGCTGGGCCAGCATGGCGCGCTGGTGCGCCGGATCCTTGTGAAAGACGTCGATGGAGGTCCCGATCATCCGCTCCAGCGACACGCCGGGGAAGGCCTTGGCGAACGCCCCCTCATGGGCCTTCAACAGGGCGCGGGTGGCGTCGTTCAGATCGACGATGGTCAGGTCGCGATCGACCATCATCAGGGCTGCGGAGGTCGAGCGGATCACCGCGCGGGCGAAGGCGTCGGGGTCCGGCCCCACGATCAGGTCGTCCAGCGGCTCAGCGACGGCGGTGCGCGACATGGCAGGCTCCTTGAGGGTCGGCTCAGGCGGCGACGGCCGGAGCGGACAGGGTGAAGGTCTGTTCGATGTTGAGGATCAGCAGGGAGGCGTCGTCGTGACGGTAGAGGCCGTCGCACAGGGCCCGCCATTCGGGCGCGAGGGTGACGGGTAGAGGCTCTCTGGCCGCGCGCTCCAGCCACAGGACGTCGCCGACGTCCTCGACCTGAAGGGCGTAGAGCTCGCCCCCGCGCTCGACGATGACGCTCATGTGCGGCTGGCCGACCGCGCGCGGCGGCAGGCCCAGGCGACGGCGCATGTCGACGGCGGTGATGATGCGGCCGCGCAGGTTCAGCGACCCGGCCACCTCGAACGGGGCCAGAGGCACGCGGTCAATGCGCACCGGGGCGATCACGTCCTGAACCCGCAACAGCGGCACGCCGATCATCTGGTCGCCGACACGGACGGCGACCAGGCCTTCAAGCCCGGTGTCGGATGAAGCGGGCGTCATGCGGCCTCCTGATCTTGCGAGAGAACATCGGCCACGTCGCTCAACAGAGCGTCCGGCGACGGACCGGCGAGGGTCTGGACGCCGAGCCCCAGCAGGGGCGTGGCGTGCCAGGCAGAGGCCTGACCGAAGGCGACCGCCATCCGTCGCGCGGCGGCGCCGGCGGTGCTGGTGTCGGCCAGGATCAGGTCGAAGGCGGCGCCCGCGTCATGCAGGGCCAAGGCCGCCTCGGGATCGATCGCCACCTCCACCTCATAGCCCGCCTGCGCCAGCAAGGGTCCCAGCAGCATCCGCACGAAGGGGCTGTCGTCCACGACCAGCAGGCGCTTGGCCTCCTGAACAGCAGCCCCGGCGCGCGGATCGGCCGGGCCGTCGCAGCGCCGCCAGTAGAAGTCCACGTCAATCAGTTCGGTCGCCCGGCCCGCCACCACGACGCTGCCGCTGACGCCGGTGGACGCCCCCGCCAGTTCCGCGGTCGCCGCCGCCTCGACGATGTCCACGATCTCCTCGGCCATCAAACCCAGGCTGCGGTCACCGCGCGAGAAGACCAGCAGGGGGCGCTTCTCGGGCGGGCGCTGGTTCAGGGCGGCGCCGTCGGCGCCGAGCACCGGCGTCAACTGGCCGCGATACTGGATCAGAGAGCGGCCGTCGGCCCATTCCAGGGCGGCCGGCTCCACCTCCTCGATGCGCGCCACCCCCGCCAGGGGCGCGGCCTTCAGCCCGCCGTCGGCCGCGCGGAAGACCAGCAGGGATTCCGTCCGGTCGTCGGAAACAGCGGCCTCGACGGCCATGTCCTCGCCCCCGGTCAGCAGCCCCCCCGCGCCCGCCTCGACCGCCATGCCCTTGAAGTCCAAGATCATGATGACCGCCCCGTCGCCGAGGATCGTGGCCCCGGAATAGAGCTTCAGGTGGCGAAGGATGGCGGCCACCGGCTTGACCACGATCTCCTCGGTGTCGAACACCCGGTCGACGATGACGCCGAAGTCGAAGGCCCCGACGCGGGCCACGACGATACAGGCCTCGCCGCGCGGCCCCTCGGGCGCCTCCAGTCCCAGCAGGGCCTGAAGCGATACCAGCGGCAGCAGCCGGTTGCGCAGCCGCAGCACCTCGGCGCCGTTGATCTGTTCGATGCGGCGGCCGGCTGCGCCGTTGGCGCTGACCAGTTCGATGATGCTGGCTTGGGGCATGGCGAAGCGTTCGCCGCAGCATTCGACCACCAGACCGGCGATGATGCTGAGCGTCAGGGGGATGCGGATGGTGAAGCGCGTCCCCTGCCCCTCGACCGAGGTCAGTTCGACGGCGCCGCCGATGGCCTCGATATTGGTGCGGACCACGTCCATGCCGACGCCGCGCCCCGACACCGCCGTCACCGAGGCGGCGGTCGAAAAACCGGGCAGGAAGATCATCTGGCGCGCCTCGGCGTCGCTCATGGCCGCCGCCTGGGTCGGGGTGATCAGTCCCGCCTCGATCGCCTTGTCCCGGATGCGCGCGGCGGGCAGGCCGCGACCGTCGCTCGATCAGGATAGCCCCGCCCTCGTGCCGGGCCGAAAGGGCGATCCGGCCCGTCTCGGGCTTGCCCGCCGCCCGGCGTTGCTCCGGCGTTTCCAGCCCATGATCGGCGGCGTTGCGGATCATGTGGGTCAGGGGGTCGCGGATCAGCTCCATGACCTGACGATCCAGCTCGGTGTCCTCGCCGGTCATGATCAGGTCGATACGCTTGCCCAGGTCCGAGGCCAGGTCGCGCACCAGTCGCGGCAGCTTGGCCCAGGCCCCGCTGATCGGCTGCATCCGGGTGGTCATCACCCCTTCCTGCAGTTCGCTGGTCACCTGGTTCAGGCGATGCAGCGGCCCGGCGAAGGGGGTCTCGGGCTGGTCGCGCAGGGTCTGGATCAGTTGATTGCGGATCAGCACCAGCTCGCTGACCATGGTCATCAGGCCTTCCAGCGTCTCGACGCCGACGCGGATGGTCTGGGAGCCCTTGGCCGGTTCGGCGCGGTCGGCGCGGGCGGGTTCGGCCTCGCGCTCGACGGGCGGGGCGAGAAGCGTGTCGACCGCCTCGCTATCCGCTTCCAGATCGATCAGGTTCTGACGCACGGCCTGAACGAAGGCGGCTTCATGCGACGCCAGGGCCTCGCCGAAGGTCTCGGCCAGAGCACGCTGCAAGGCGCCGGGCGCCGCCGTGGCCCGGGCCACGCCGCACAGGGCCTCGCGCCATTCCGCTTGCACCCGGTCGAGGTCGATGCCGGCGAAGAGGGGGCCGATGTCGGGGGCCGTGACCAGAACCGCCAGCGCGCCTTCGCAGGCGGCGTCCAGCGTGGCCTCGCCGCCCACCCGGTCCAGCGGGGGGCGCGACGCGGCGGGCGCAAGCGCCGCCGGGGTGCTGTCGCCCGCATGGATACGGTCCAGCCGCGCGATCAGGGCGCGGTCGTCGCCTTCGGGTTCGACGCCGGTGTCCGCCAGCCCCTCGATCACGGCGCGGACCACGTCCACCGCGTCGAGGATGACGGTGACCGACGTCGCGTCCACCGCCAGCGTCCCGTCGCGATAGAGGCCCAGCACGTTCTCGGCGGCATGGGTCACGGTCTGCAACCGCATCAGGCCAAGGAAGCCCGACCCGCCCTTCAGGCTGTGGATCAGGCGGAAGATGTCCGCCAGCAGGTCCGGGTCGTCCGGCGTCTGCTCGAAGCGGACCAGCTTGGCGTCCACCGCCTCGATCCCCTCGCGGGCCTCGGCGACGAATTCGTTGATGACGTCGTCCACGGTCGATCGCCCCATCCAGAGCGACCGAGCCGCCGCCCTCCCTGCACGCAACCATGAGTCGCATCGGTTAAGCCAAGCTTAAATTTATGCAGCTTAAAAGTGTATCGCCATCCCTGGGGTGGCGCGTCCTTCAATCACCGCGGCCGGTTCGGCCGCGCCCGTGCAACGAGGAATGGAATGGCCGCGGACAAGAGCATGAACGTCCTGGTGGTGGACGACTACAAGTCGATGGTGAGGATCGTGCGGGGGATGCTGAACCAGCTGGGCTTCGTCAACGTCGACGACGCGCCCGACGGGGCGGCGGCGATGGCCCTGCTGAAGGAGAAGTCATACGGCCTGGTCCTGTCGGACTGGAACATGCAGCCGGTCACCGGGCTGGAGTTGTTGAAACAGGTCCGCGCCGAGGAAAAGACCAAGGCCACGCCCTTCGTCATGGTCACCGCCGAGGCCAAGGTCGAGAACGTCATCGCCGCGCGTCAGGCCGGGGTGAACAACTACGTCATCAAGCCCTTCACCCTGGCGGTGCTGAAGCAGAAGCTGACCTCGGTCGTGGGCGAGATCTGACCATGACGCCGCAACAGATCCTGGCGGAGATCGATCATCTGAGACGCGAACTGGCGATCGCCGCCGACGACCTGCTGTCCGCCGCCGAACAGGGCCTCGCGCTAACGCAGGACCAGCCCCTGGACGCCGAGGCGGTGGCCGCGAGTTTCCACCGGGTTCTCGCGGCCTGCAGCTTTCAGGACCTGGCGGACCAGAGGATCGACCGGCTGCTGACCGTCTTGACCGGGCGCAAAGCCCCGCCCCGCCCCGACGCCGCCCTGCTGAACGGCCCGGCGCTGGCGGGCGAGGCGGGCCTGAACCAGTCGGCGGCGGACGCCCTGCTGAAGACATAGGCACCACACCCCTCCCCGCTCATCCCGGCGGACGCCGGGGTGAGCGGGAGCAAGAGAAGGCGCCAATATCCCCCCAACGCCTTGCCAAGCCGCCGCCAAAGGGGTGCAGTAGGGCTTCGTTCCGCAGTCACCGATCGGGCGCCGCCATCCTGAAGTTCAGTTCCAGCCGGTCCGCCCAATGACCAGCCCTGACGCCCCCGCCCGCGTCCGCACCGGGGCGCTCGCGCCGCTGAACCATCCGATTTTCCGCGCCGTCTGGATCACCAGTCTGGTGACCAATTTCGGGGGTCTGATCCAGTCGGTTGGCGCCGCCTGGATGATGTCCTCCATCGCCTCGGCTCAGATGGTGGCCCTGGTGCAGGCGTCCGTCACCCTGCCGATCATGCTGCTGTCCCTGGCGGCGGGAGCCCTAGCCGACACGGTGGACAGGCGCAGGATCATGCTGGCGGCCCAGAGCTTCATGCTGCTGGTCTCCGCCGGTCTGGCCGCCATGACCTGGCTGGGCCTGATCACGCCCTGGGTGCTGCTGAGCTTCACCTTCCTGATCGGTTGCGGCACGGCGTTCAACGGGCCGGCCTGGCAGGCGTCGGTCGGCGACATGGTCCCGCGCGAGGACCTGGCCGGGGCGGTGACCCTGAACTCCATGGGCTTCAACATGGCCCGCAGCGTCGGCCCGGCCATCGGCGGCATGATCGTGGCGGCGGCGGGGGCTGCCGCGGCCTTCGCCGTCAACGCCGTCAGCTATCTGGGGCTGCTGGTCGTCCTGTTCCGCTGGAAGCCCGAACGGCCCAAGCAGACCCTGCCGCGCGAGGGGCTGCTCGCCGCCATGGCCGGCGGCGTGCGCTACGCCTTCCTGTCGCCGCGCGTGACGGCGGTGCTGCTGCGCGCCGTGGTCTTCGGCGTCGGCGCCAGCGCGGTTCAGGCCCTGATGCCGCTGGTCGCGCGCGAGGGCGGCGGCGGCCCCCTGATTTTCGGTCTGTTGCTCGGCGCCTTCGGGATTGGCGCGGTGGGCGGCGCCCTGTTCGTCGGCAAGCTGCGCGCGAAGTACGAGACCGAGGCCATCGTCCGCATCGCCGGTCTGGCCTTCGCCGCCGCGGCGGCGACCATCGGCTACAGCCCCTGGCTGATCCTGACCCTGCCGGCCCTGATGATCGCCGGCGCTGGCTGGGTTCTGGTGCTGTCGACTTTCAACGTCACGGTGCAGATGTCGGTGCCGCGTTGGGTCGTCGCGCGGGCGCTGGCCCTTTATCAGATGGCCGCGTTCGGCGGCATGGCGGGCGGCAGCTGGTTGTGGGGATCCCTGGCCCAGAGCCAGGGTCTGGACGCCGCCCTGGGCCTGTCCGCCGGCGTGCTGCTGCTGTCGGTGGTGATCGGTCTGCGTGTCCCCCTGCCCTCGACCGCCAACCTGAACATGGACCTGCTGCGCCGCTGGACCGAGCCTCAGACGCAGCTTCCCATCGAGCCGCGCAGCGGGCCGATCGTCGTCTCCATCGCCTATCGCATCCGGGAACAGGACATCGACGCCTTCCTGGCCGTGATGGACGAGCGCCGCCGGGTGCGCCGCCGCGACGGCGCCCGCCAGTGGCGCCTGCTGCGCGACCTGGCCGAGCCGGATATCTGGGTCGAGAAGTATCAGACCGCGACCTGGCTGGATTATGTGCGCCACAACCAGCGTATCACCCAGGCGGACGCCGACATCTCGCAGCGAATCTACGCCCTGCATCAGGGCCCGGACAAGCCGGTGGTGCACCGCCTGATCGAGCGGACCACCGCCCCGCTGGCCGCCAACCTGCACGAGGATCGCCACTACGGCGAGCCTCTGACCGACGCCACGCGGTCGTCCTGATGACGCCGCCCCAAGCCCGTCACGACTGGTGGCGCGGGGCCGTGATCTACCAGATCTACCCGCGCAGTTTCGCCGACACGAACGGCGACGGGATCGGCGACCTGAAGGGGATTACGGCGCATCTGGACCACGTGGCCTCTCTGGGCGTGGACGCCGTGTGGATCTCGCCCTTCTATCCCTCGCCGATGAAGGACTTCGGCTATGACGTCGCCGACTATTGCGGCGTCGATCCGGTGTTCGGGACCCTGGCCGATTTCGACGCCCTGCTGGCGAAGGCTCACGGTCTGGGGCTGAGGGTCATCGTTGATCAGGTGTGGTCGCACACCTCGGACCAGCACCCGTGGTTTCAGGCCAGCCGACGGGATCGGACCGGCCCCCATGCCGACTGGTATGTCTGGGCTGACGCCAGGGCCGACGGATCGCCGCCGAACAACTGGCAGTCGGTCTTTGGCGGGCCGGGCTGGACCTGGGACGCGCGGCGCGGGCAATATTATCAGCACAACTTCCTGCCCGAGCAGCCGCAGTTGAACGGCCGCCACCCGGCGGTGCAGGACGCCCTGCTGGCCGCCGCCGAGTTCTGGCTGGACCGGGGTGTCGACGGCTTTCGACTGGACGCGATCAACTTCATGATCGGCGACCCCGACTTGCGCGACAATCCGCCCCTGCCCCCCGGCGGCAGACGCACCCGGCCGTTCGATTTTCAGGACAAGGTCCACAACCAGTCGTCGCCCGACATCCTGCCCTTTCTCGAACGGGTGCGGGCGCTGACAGAGCGCTACGACGGCGACCGCTTCACCGTGGCCGAGATTCCCGGCGATCACGCCGCGCGCGAGATGAAGGCCTTCACCGCCGAGGGGCGGCTGAACAGCGCCTATGGCTTCCTCTACCTCTACGCCGACCGGCTGACCGCGGATCTGGTCAGGACGGGCGCGAAAATGTGGCCGGGCGAGGCGGACGAAGGCTGGCCGTCGTGGGCCTTTTCCAACCATGACGCGCCGCGCGTCGTGTCGCGCTGGGCCGAGGGCCGCGACGAACGGGCGCTGGCCGAAATGCTGATGCTGCTGCTGGTCTGCCTGCGCGGCGACGTCTTCGTCTACTATGGCGAGGAGCTGGGCCTGCCTCAGGGAGAGGTGCCCTACGACCGCCTGGTCGATCCCGAGGCCATCGCCAACTGGCCGCAGACCCTGGGCCGCGACGGCGCCCGCACCCCTATGCCGTGGCGAGCCGGCGCGCCCTTCGCCGGCTTCTCGACCGTTGAGCCCTGGCTGCCGATCGACGCCCGCCATCCGGCGCTGGCGGTGGACGCGCAGGAGGCCGATCCGAACTCCATGCTGAAGGCCACGCGCCGCATCCTGGGCCTGCGCCGGGCCTGTCCCGCTCTGCGCATCGGGGACATGACCGTGCTGACGACCCACCCCCTTCTGACCATCACGCGCGAAGGCGACGGCGAGACCCTGCTGGCGGCCTTCAACCCCGGACACGAGGCGCAAGACTGGAGCGTCCCCGAAGGCTATGTCGTTGTCGATAGCGTCAATGTCACGCAAGCCGGAATCCTGCCGCCGCTGGGCGGCGTGCTGCTGCGCCGGACAGAGACCTAGCCCGCATTCAAGGCCTTGCCGCGGCGAGAGAATTTCCGCTCATGTTTGGGCGGGTCCGAGCCAAACCGTTTCACGGCCGCCCCATGTTGCAATGCACACACCCCTCCAACGCTCGACAAACGCAAAAACTGGTCTAGGGAAACGGCGCGGGCAACTTCGCGTAAGGTCAAGACCATGAAGATCGCAGTCCTGGGCGCCGGCGTCATCGGGGTGACGACCGCCCACTATCTGGCCAGGGCCGGCCACGAGGTCACGGTGATCGACCGCCAGAGCGGTCCGGCGCTGGAGACCAGCTTCGCCAACGCGGGCGAGATCTCGCCCGGCTATTCTTCGCCCTGGGCCGCGCCGGGCATTCCGGCGAAGGCGGTCAAGTGGCTGTTCATGCGCCACGCCCCGCTGATCCTGCAGCCCCACATGAACGTGGCGACCGTGCGCTGGCTTCTGGCCCTGCTGCGCAACTGCACCTCGGCCCGCTATGCGCTGAACAAGGCGCGGATGGTGCGTCTGGCCGAATACAGCCAGGAGGTGCAGACCGCCCTGAATACCGAACTGGACCTGCAGTACGATCACCGCACGCAGGGCACCCTGCAGCTCTTCCGCACGCAGAAGCAACTGGACGGCATCTACAAGGACACCGAGGTCCTGCGTCAGGGCGGCGTGCCGTTCGAGGTGCTGGACCAGGATGGCTGCATCGCCGCCGAGCCGGGCCTGGCGGCCACGCGCGATCTGTTCGTCGGCGGCCTGCGCCTGCCCAGGGACGAGACCGGCGACTGCTTCAAGTTCACCAATGCTCTGGGCGATGTGGCGATCGGGCAAGGCGTGACCTTCCTCTACGACACCGCCATCAAGGCCCTGATCACCGACAAGGGCCGCATCGCGGGCGTCGAGACCAGCCGGGGCCGGATCACCGCCGACGCCTATGTTCTCGCCCTGGGCAGCCATTCGCCGCAGATGGTCAAGCCGCTGGGCCTGACCCTGCCGGTCTATCCGGTGAAGGGCTATTCGATCACCGCCCCGATCGTGAACGAGCCCGCCGCTCCCGTCTCGACCATCATGGACGAGAGCTACAAGGTGGCCATCACCCGTCTGGGCGACCGGATCCGCGTCGGCGGCATGGCCGAGATATCGGGCTACAACAACGTCCTGCCGGAGCAGCGCCGCAATACCCTGGAGCACTCTGTGGGTTCGCTCTTCCCCGGCGCGGGCGATCTGAAGGCGGCCACCTACTGGTCCGGCCTTCGCCCGATGACGCCGGACGGCACTCCGGTCATCGGGAAGACGAAGTTCGACAACCTGTTCCTGAACACCGGCCACGGGACGCTGGGATGGACCATGGCCTGCGGCTCGGCCCGCGTCATCGCCGACATCATCAGCGGCAAGACCCCGGACATCGAGACGGCCGACCTGGGGATCGCCCGCTACGGCTAATCATCCCTTCTCCCCTTGCGGGAGAAGGACCTATTCCTGCCTCGCCTTCGCGGCTACGGAGCGCAGACCCAGCAGCAGGGCGTCGCTGACGGCGTCGGCCTTGCAGCCGCCGGTCAGGATCAACCGCATGGCCTGGACGTGGACCGCGACTGTGGGCCAGTTCCAGGCGCCGCCGGTCTGCATCCGGTCGGCCACGTCGCACAGGCTGTAGCCCGCGTCATACAGCGGGCCTGTGTCGAAGAACCCGGCGGTGTCCAGCAGCGATGAGGCCAGGCGGTAGACCTGAGCCTCGCTGCCGGGCGCTGCCGCCGCCACGACCAGCTCCAGCTCGGTGATCGTGCCGCCGACGGTGATCATGACGTCGTCGCGGTGGCGCTCCAGCCGCTCGTTGGCGCGGCGCTCGATGTCGGCGACAGAGCGTCCGCCCGGTTGGGCCATCTGGCGCGCGAGCGTGGTCTTGATCTTCAGGGTGCGGGCTTCGGTCACTTGGCGGTGCTCACAGGGCGACCCTTTGGGGCTTCATCAGCATGTCGATGTCGGACTGGTCCATGTTTTCCTCGACGGCGGCGCCGACGTGCGTCGACAGATCGCCTTCGCGGCGACCCGGAACGCCCAGCGGCGGACCGAAATTCCGCACGCGTCGATCAGGTCCGACGTAGTTGGCGCTCTCGACGAACTCGCGCTCGTCGCCCGCCAGCCACAGGATGCGTCGCAGCAGGACGGCGGGCGTCAGGGGCTTGGTCACGACAAAGCTGACCCCGCAGTCGCGGCCTTCCTGGACCTTGGCCTGCGAGGCGTGGCCGGTCAGCAGCATGATGGGGATGAAGCGCATGGGCGCGGGGGTCTCGCGCCGCAGCCAGCGGGCGAAGGCGTAGCTGTCCATCTCGGGGTCGGCGCAGTCGATGACGATCAGGTCGACGGCGCGGTTCTGGATAACCCGCACCCCTTCGGTCGCCGAGGCGCACTTGATCTGTTCCTTGACGCCAAAGCCCTGGAACACCGAACTGAGCATGTCCAGCGCCTGGGGATTGTCGTCGATCAGCAAAACAGTCGACTGCTCCAGATTGACGCGGTCTTGAGCGCTCATCGGATCAGTCGAACAGCAGCAGGTCGCCGGACACGGCCACGGGAGCCGAAGTCGCCGGCGACTTCACCCGCAGCGACAGCTCGCGCAGGCGATCGGCCATTTCGGCCAGAGGCAGGGCGGCCAGGGCGGTGTCCATCGGCTGGTCCGCCGCCAGGGCGCCGGCCAGACCGGACAGGGCGTCCACGCGCTGGCTCAGCACGTCGAAGGCCTGCATCCGCGTCAGAAAGGTCAGGCGCTGCTCGGGCGGCGCCAGACGCAGCAGTTCGGCCACCAGGCCGCCCGCCTCGTCCACGCCGGTGCGGATGTCGGCCAGTTCGGCGGCCACCGCCGTCAGCAGTCCCTTGGTGTCGTAGTCGTTCATCAGAACAGCTCCAGCGCACCGGAGTCGACGGGCGGCGGCGGCGGCGGCGTCGGGCGCGGGGCGACCGCATCCGTAACCGCGCGTTGCAGCGCCCGACCGGTCACCGGCCAGTAATGCAGTCGACGCCCCCCGGCGCCCCTGAGGCTGGCGCCGACGACGGGGATGCCCTCGTCGGCCAGAAAACGTTCCGCAAAGTCGGCGTTGGACGTCCCCACGTCCTTCAGAGAGTCGAACATCCGGCCGCCGCCGAACAGTTTGGCTTCCAGACGGTCGCGACGCCCGCCCGCCTTCAAAACGTCGTTGATCAGCAGTTCCATGGCGTAGGCGCCGTAGCGACGCCCCGCGTCCGTTCCGGCCCCCGCCCCTTCGGGCAGGAGGAAGTGGTTCATGCCGCCGATCCCGGCCAGGGGATCGCGCAGGCACATGGCGACGCAGCTGCCGAGGACGGTCGAAAGCACGACGTCGCGGTCGGACGTCACATAGTGATCGCCCTGGCCGACGTGGATCCGACGCTCCGTCATCTGCTGGTCGCCGACGCCAATCATGTCAGCGGGCCGAACACGCCTTCCAGCTTCTCTTTCAGCTGGGCGGTGGTGAAGGGTTTGACCAGATAGTTGTTCACGCCGAACTGCACCGCGCGCTGCACCAACTCGCGATCGGCGCGGCCCGTCAGCATGATGAAGGCGGTCTTGGAGGTCGGCGGGTGGGCGCGGATGGCGCGCAGCAGGCCCAGGCCGTCCAGGTTCGGCATGTTGAAGTCGGAGATCACCAGGTGCACCGGCTTGGCGATGATCGCGCGCAGCGCCAGTTCGCCGTCGGCGGCTTCGGAAATCTCACGCACCCCGATCTGTTGCAGGCTGTTGCGGATCAGGGAACGCATGGTCAGCTGGTCGTCGACGACCAGGACATTGAGGGCGGAGGCGGCAGGCATAGGCGGTCCTTACGCAACAGGCTTTGAGGCGGGCGCAGCGGCGGCGCACAGTTCGAGAATGGCGGGGGCGAGACGGGGCAGAGACAGCTGGCGCTCCACGGCGCCCAGTTCGAAGGCGGCGCGCGGCATGCCGTAGACGACGCTGGAGGCTTCGTCCTGGCCCAGGGTGCGGGCGCCGGCCTGGCGCATGGCCAGAAGCCCCTTGGCCCCGTCCTTGCCCATGCCGGTCAGGATGACGCCGGTCATGTTACGGCCCAGGCGGGCCACTGAGTTGAACAGGACGTCCACCGAGGGGCGGTGGCCGTTGACGGTGTCAGCGGCGACCAGACGGCAACGTCCGCCCGACACCTCCAGGTGCCGCTCGCCGCCGGGGGCGATGTAGACGTGGCCGGGCGCCAGGGGCGCACCGTCGACGGCCTCGGTGACCGTGGCCCCAGACGCCTTGTCCAGGCGCGCGGCGAAGCTCTTGGTGAAGGTGGCGGGCATGTGCTGCGTCACCACGGTCGCGGGACAGTTGGCCGGGAAAGCCGACAGGATGTTCAGCAGGGCCTCGACGCCGCCGGTCGAGGCGCCGATGGCCAGAACATGGTTGGCGTCGGCGCGATAGGCGCCGTCCACCGCGCGCGTCTCACGCGTTTCCAGCGGACGCACCCGCGAGCGGGCGGCGATCTTCACCTTCTCGGCCAGGTCGGCGAAGGCCTCCTGAGCCGGGACGCCGGGCGCGGGCTTGGCGACGGCGTCCACGGCGCCGACTTCCAGCGCCGCCAGGGTGACGTCGGTCCCCGCCTGGGTCAGGGTCGAGACCATGACCACGGGCATGGGCCGCAGCCGCATGATCTTCTCGAGGAACTCCAGCCCGTTCATGTTGGGCATCTCGACGTCCAGGGTGATGACGTCGGGATTCAGCTCCTTGATGGCGGTGCGGGCCTCCAGTGGATCGGCGGCCGAGCCGACCACCGAAATCTCGGGATCGCGACGCAGGACGGCGCTGATCAGACTGCGCATGGTGGCGCTGTCATCGACGACCAGAACGCGGACGGGGGTCTGGCTCATGCCCGCGCGCCCAGTCTGTAGGCGGTCAGGCCGCAGGTCTGCAGCTGCGAGATCGCCGGGCCGCTGACACGTTCCGAATGGCCGATATAGAGGGTGGCGCCGGGCGTCATCATGGGCGTGAAGCGGCCCCAGACCATCTCCTGCGTCGCGTCGTCGAAGTAGATGACCACGTTGCGGCAGAAGATGACGTCGAACTTGCCGCGCATGGGCCAGTCGCCGATCAGGTTCAGCTCACGGAAGGAGACCAGGCGACGCAGGGTGGCGTCGGCGCTGAACTGTCCGGGCGAGCCGGCGACCGGCGTGAAATGCTTGCGGCCCGACGCCGGGACCGGCGACAGCAGTTCCTCGGAATAGACGCCCGCCGCGCCCTCGGCCACCATGTTGGGGTCGATGTCGGTGGCCAGGATGCGCACGTCCAGATCCGCCGCTTCGGGCAGGACGTCCAGCACGGTCAGGGCCATCGAATAGGGCTCCTGTCCGTTGGAACAGGCGGCCGACCACAGCCGCACGCGCCCGCCGGCCCGCGCCCGTGCGGCCAGTTCCGGCATCACCTTGTCGCGCAGGTGATCGAAGTGGTGCGGCTCGCGGTAGAAGCGGGTGACGTTGGTGGTCAGGGCGGCGGTCATGGCCTGACGCTCGTCGACGCCTTCCACGCCCTCGATCAGGGCGCAGTAGTCGCGGAAGCTGCGCAGCCCCAGAACCCGCAGGCGCTTGGCCAGACGGGAATAGACCAGGGCGGCCTTGCCTTCGCTCAGGGCTATGCCGGCGTGGGCGTGCAGGGTCTGGGCGATGTGGCGGAAATCCTCGGCGGTGAAGACGAACTCGCCTTCCACCAGGGACGTGCGCCCGGCGGCGGTCGTCATGCGGCTTCGGCTTCGCTTTCAGCCGGCAGGACGTGCTCCAGATCGATCAGGCTGATCATGCGGCCGCCCTCGACGGCGAAGATGCCCTTGACGAAGGTCTTCACGTGGTCGCTGGCGACATCCGGCGTCGGCTGGATGGTAGAGTCCGTCAGTTGCACGATGTCCGACACCGCATCGACCAGCAGGCCGACCAGACGGCTGCCGATGTGGGCCACCATGATGACGTGGCGGGCGGTCGGCTCGGCCGTGGCCAGGCCGAAGCGGGCGCCCAGGTCGATGATCGGCAGGACGATGCCGCGCAGGTTGATCACGCCCTTCATGTAGGACGGCGAGCGCGGCAGGGGCGTCGCGGGGGTCCAGCCGCGAATCTCGCGGACGTTCATGATGTCGACGCAGAATTCCTGCTCGCCGATGCGGAAGGCGATCAGTTCGCGGTCGGCGCCGGCGACGTTGGAGGTGACTTCGGTCATGGTACTCAGCTCGCCATCTTCAGTTCGGGGCGGTTGGATTTGCGGCGCCCGGCGATGACCAGGGCGTCGATGTCGAGGATCAGGGCGACGCTGCCGTCGCCCAGAATGGTTGCGGCGGAAACGCCGTCGACGTGGCGGTAGTGGGTTTCCAGGCTCTTGATGACCACCTGGCGCTGGCCGTTGATCGCATCCACCAGCAGGGCGGCGCGCGAGCCGGCCTCGGTCTCGACGATCATGACCACCCCGCCCATCAGGGGCGTGGCGTCGTCACGGAAGCCCATGACGCGGCCCACATCCACCAGAGGCACGAACTCTTCACGGAAGCGGATCACGGCGTCATGGCCGCCGACGTAGTGGATGTCCTCGACGCGCGGGGTCAGGCTTTCGACGATCGCCGACAGGGGGGCCACCAGGGTCTGTTCGGCGGCGCCCACCACCATGCCGTCCAGAACGGCCAAGGTCAGCGGCAGGCTGAGGGTGAAGGTCGAACCCTTACCCGGAACCGAACTGATCGAGATGCGCCCGCCCAGGGCCTGGATCGAACGCTTGACCACGTCCATGCCGACGCCGCGGCCCGAGACGTCGGTGACGGTCTCGGCGGTCGAGAAGCCGGGCAGGAAGATCAGATTGTCGACCTCGTCGTCGGTCAGGACGGCGTCCTCGGCGATCAGGCCGCGATCCACGGCGATGCCGCGCACGCGGGGGCGATTGATGCCTTTGCCGTCGTCTGCGATCTCGATGACGATGCGGCCCGAGCGATGCAGGGCGGCCAGACGCACCGTGCCCTCGGCCGGCTTGCCGGCGGCCTCGCGCTCCTCGGGGCTTTCCAGCCCGTGGTCGATGGCGTTGCGCAGCATATGGGTGATCGGCTCAGCCAGGCGCTCGACGACGGTCTTGTCGACCTCGGTGTCCTCGCCCGAAGTGACCAGACGCACGCGCTTGCCGGTCATCTCGGCGACTTCGCGGACCAGACGCGGCATGCGCTGGAACACCGACTTCACCGGCTGGGCGCGGATGGCCATCACGCTGTCCTGGATGTCGCGCGTCAGCAGTTCCAGATCCTCCAGACCCAGGGCGATGTCGGACGACCGGGCCAGGCCGCTCTCCATCACGCGCTGGGCCAGCATGGCCTGCTGGATGACCAGTTCGCCGACCACGTTGATCAGGCGATCGACGCGGTCGAGGTCGACGCGAATGGTGACAGGCGCGACGGCGGCCGGGGCCGAAGGCGCGGCGGTGGGCGTCGGTACGGCGGGCGCAACAGGTTTCGGCGCGGCGGCGACGGGCGCCGGGACGGGAGCGACTGGGGCCGGAGCCGCGACGGCGACCGGGGCGGGCGTCTCGACCGGCGCGGCGGCCTTGGCCAGCAGGGCGGCGAGGTCGAACTCGGGCTCGGCGGGGGCGGCGTCCAGCACCGGCAGCGGCGGCAGGTCCGCCTGGATCGAGGCGCCGCCGTCCAGGGCGGTGATGCTCAGGTCGCAATCCATCTCGACGAAGTCGAAGACGTCGCGGACGGCGGCTTCGGCGGCGTCGCCGTTCAGGACGATGGTCCAGATCAGGTGCGCGTCCTCGGCGTCCAGCGCGTCCAGCATCGGCAGGCCGCTGGCGTCCAGCTCGACCGAGGTCGGACCCAGGCGCGACAGTTCGCGCAGCAGCAGGCTGACGTCGTTGGCGCTGGCGTAGAGGCGCGGATGCGGGCGGAAGACGATGCGCCAGCCGGCGGCCGACGGCGCCGCCAGGTCCGGCAGGTCGAGGGGCGGCAGATCCAGCGCCGGCAGTTCGGCGGGCGCGCCGAAGTCGGCCAGATCCAGCGTCAGGGGCGTGAAGCCGAAGTCGTCTTCGACCGGGGCTGCAGCGACGGGCGCCGGCGCGGCGACGACGCCGTGGGTCAGGACCTCCAGCTCGGCGACCAGACCGGCCGAGCGCGCGGCGTCCACCGGCGCGCCGGTCCCTTGCGCTGCGGCGATATGGTCCGCCAGGACGTCGGAAGCCCGCAGCAGGGTCTTGATCGTGACGTCGTCGCACTCTTTCCGACCCGAGCGCAGCTCATCCATCAGGGTCTCGAAGACGTGGGCGAAGCGCACCAGGTCTTCCAGGCCGAAGGCCCCCGCCCCGCCCTTGACCGAGTGAACGGCGCGGAAGACGGCGTTGATCGTCTCGATGTCGCCCTCGCCGGTTTCCAGCGCCAGCAGGTTGGCTTCCAGGTCGCCCAGCAGTTCGGCGCACTCCTGGAAGAAGGTGACCTTGATGGCCTCGAACGGATCGTCGCTCATAAGTCTGGTGTCCTCAGGCCGCGACGCGACGGACGGCGTCGACCAGCTTGGCCGGGTCGAAGGGCTTGACGATCCAGCCGGTGGCGCCGGCGTCGCGGGCGCGCTGCTTCTTGGCGGCGTCGCTCTCGGTGGTCAGGACCAGCACCGGGGTGGCCTTGTGGTTGGGATCGGCGCGCATGCCCTCGATGAAGCCGAAGCCGTCCATCCGGGGCATGTTGATGTCGGTGATGACGATGTCCGGGCTCTCGGCCTGGAGCACCTCCAGACCGTGGACGCCGTCCTCGGCCTGCACCACCCGATAGCCGGCGTCCTTCAACGCCAGCATCAGCATGTCGCGCATGGTGCGCGAGTCGTCGACGGTCAGAACGGTCTTCATGCGGGTTCGCCTTGCATAGCGAGATCGGAGGCGGAGGCGCCGAAGGCGCTCCATTGCGAGGTGAAAGCCTCGGAGGCATTGACGAAGGTCAAGGCCTGACCGTCGGCGCGCCAGGTCTGGAGCGCCGACAGCAGGACCTGGAGGCACAGGCCGCCCAGGCGTTCGACGGCCGAGGCGTCCAGCGCCGTCTCCTGGCCGCGTACGGCCAGGAGTTGCGCCTTCAGAGGTTCGGCCGCGCGCAGGTCAAGCACGGCCGGAAGGGCGAGAAGCGTCGTCATCAGAACTCTTCCCAGCCGTCTTCGACGGCCTGCGGCTTCAGTGCGGCGCCGCCACGACCGACGGTCTTCAGCGCGGCGACGGTTTGGGCCACGGGTTGCGGGGCGCGGACGGGGGCCGGGGCGGGTTTCGGGGCGGCCGCGACGGGAGCGGCCTGGCCGGTGCGGAAACGCGACACCGAGGCGGCCAGGACGTCGGCCTCCTGGGCCAGAGAGTGGCTGGCGGCGGTGGAT
>NZ_DGLD01000015.1 GCF_002387245.1 Brevundimonas sp. UBA4553 | reverse complement strand
GTGTCGGTCATGGACTGGTCCTTTCAAAGAGGTTGCGGGGCGACGGGCAAGCGCCGCCCCGCGTTCGGGGAGAGGCATATCAGAGTCGGGCGTCAGCCCATGTCTTCCAGTTCACGGCCCCGCGTCTCCTTCACCCAGGCCTGGACCAGGAAGAAGGAGATCAGTGCGCTGGCCGAATAGAAACCATAGGTCACGACCAACCCCAGAGTGGCCGCCATCCACGGGAAGCTGACGGCGATGGCGAAGTTGGCGATCCACTGGGCGAAGCCGGCGACAGCCAGGGCGGAACCGCGCATCTGGTTGGGGAACATCTCGCCCAGCATGACCCACATGACCGGCCCCCAACTGAGGTTGAAGAAGACCACATAGGCGTTGGCCGAAATCAACGCGGTCAGACCGGTCTGGTCGTCAAGGTGCAACGCCCCGTCGACCATGGCGGCCTTGGAGAAGCACCAGGCAAGAACGCCCAGCGTAATAAACATCCCGATCGAACCGATCAGCAGCAGCGGCTTGCGGCCGATCTTGTCGATCACCGCCACGACGCCGAGGCAGGCCGCGATCGACAGGACACCGGACAGGATGTTGATCTGAAGGGCGTCGTTCTCGGAAAATCCGACCGACTGCCACAGGACCGCGCCGTAGTAGAAGACGATGTTGATGCCGACCAGTTGCTGGAACACCGCCAGGATCAAGCCGGCCCAGACGATGGGGCGCACCTTGCGGGTGAGCGGGTCCAGCAGGTCAGCGAACCGGGGCTTGTGGTCGGCGGTCAACGAAGCTCGGATTTCGGCGACCTTGCGGGCGCCCGCGCCCTGACCGAACAGCCTGGACAGCACGGCTTCGGCCTGGGCGTCCCTCTTCTTGACGACGAGGTAGCGGGGGCTTTCCGGGATGGCCAGCAGCGCCACCAAGTAGATAGCGGCGGGAACGACCTGCAACCAGAACATCCAGCGCCAAGCCGGGTAACCCAGCCAGAACTCCGCCGTAGAACCGCCCGCCGTCTTGGCCAGGGCGTAGTTGGCGACGAAAGCTCCTGTCAGGCCGGTGATGATCATGATCTGCTGAACCGAGGACAGCCGCCCCCGGATCGACGCCGGGGTGACTTCCGAAATATAGGCCGGCGACAGGACCGAGGCCGCGCCGACACCCAGGCCACCGATAAAGCGGGCTAGGATGAAGTGGGCCGAGCTGTCCGCCGCCCCGGCCCAGATGGCCGAGATGATGAACATCACTGCGGCGATCTGCATCACAGTTCGGCGACCGACGGCGTCGGCCAGGCGTCCCGCGGCGAAGGCCCCGAAGGCGCAGCCCAGCAGGATGGCCCCGACGTTGAAGCCTGTGCCCAGGGCCGACAGGTTGAAGGCCGCTTCCAGCCCGTCCTGCGTGCCGTTGATGACCCCGGAATCATAGCCGAACATGAAGCCGCCGATGGTGGCGACGGCCACGATCAGGGCGATAAAGGCCATGTTGACCCTGTCGTTCCCCGCGATATCCGGGCCAGAAGTCCCTGTTGGTCCCGCCATTCTCGTCCCTCCCCAGGTCCGTGATGTTGACCGCCCGTCGTTGATCGCGGGCGGCGGTGATTTAGATTTGCGTCAGCGCCAGCCCGCGTCCACGAAATACTCATGTCCGGTGATGAAGCGCGCGTCGTCAGAGGCCAGGAACAGGGCGAGGGCCGCCACGTCGCGTGGCTCGATGCGGCCTTTCAGACACTGGGCGGCAACGATCTCGGCCTCGCCTTCGGGCGTGTACCACTTCATCTGACGCGGGGTTTTGACGTTGCCCGGCACGATGCAGGCCACCCGCACCCCGTCGGCGCCCAGCTCGCGCGCGAGAGCCCGCGTCATGCCCTCGATACCGGCCTTGGCGGTCTCGTAGATCGACAGGTCGGGCAGGCCCAGATGCCAGCTGATGGAGCCGAGGTTCAGGATCACCCCCCGTCCCTGCGCACGCATGGCCGGCGCCACGGACTGGGCTGCGAAATAAAGATGACGCAGGTTCACCGCGATGCGGTCATCCCAATAGGCGGGCGTGACCTCGGCCAAGGCGTGGCGGTCGTCGCTGGCGGCGTTGTTGATCAGAACGTCGATGGAGCCGTGCCGGGCGATGATCCCGGCCAAGGCCGCCTGTAGCACCTCAATCCGGGCCAGGTCGCAGGTTTCAAAAGCCGGCGCCGGGTCGAGATGCGCCAGCGATGTCTCAAGCGCGCTGGAGTCCGCCTCGGCGATGTCGAAGAAGACCACCCGCGCGCCTTGCTTCGCGAAGGCCTCGACCAAGCCTGCGCCGATGCCCGAGCCGCCGCCAGTAACGACGACCAGACGGCCTTTTAGCGAAGGATAGAGCGCGCCGCTCATGCCGCGCCCCCCAGCAGACCGCGCCCAGCCAGATTGCGCATCAAGCCGCCGACGCCCAACGCCCATGGCGGCGCCTGATCGCAGGTCGCGACGATGTTTTCGAGGACGCCCAGCCTGTCGGAAGACACGCGCACCCGGTCGCCGACACGGTGCGTGAAGCCCTTGCCTGCTTCACCGCGATCTTCGACCGGCGCGAACATGGTGCCCAGATAGAGGGCGAAACCATCAGGATACTGATGCGCGCTCAAGGTCTGCGCCACTAGGTCTTCGGGGTCGCGGCTGATCAGCCGCATCGAGCTCTCGCCCGTCATGACGAAGCCGTCGCCCCCTTTGACCTCGAGCCGCACCGTCGCCGCGCGCACGTCGTCCATGGTGAAGTTCGCATCAAACAGGCGGATGAAGGGACCAATGGCAGCCGAGGCGTTGTTGTCCTTGGCCTTGCCCAGCAGAAGCGCCGAACGCCCCTCGATATCGCGGAGGTTGACGTCATTGCCCAGGCTGGCGCCGACCGGCTGACCAACAGGATCGCAGACGATCACCACCTCCGGTTCCGGGTTGTTCCAATCCGAATCGGCGCGCACCCCGACCGCCGCGCCCGCCCCGACCGAGGCCAGCACCGGGGCCTTGGTGAAGATCTCGGCATAGGGGCCGATGGCGACTTCCAGATACTGTGACCACAGCCCGTCGGCGATCAGTTGCGCCTTGACGGCCTCGGCCTGAATCGAGCCGGGCTTCAGATCCTTCAGCTCGCCGCCGATGCGGTCCAGCAGGCCCTGGCGGATGGCGTTGGCGGCGGTGGCGTCGCCGCGCGCGCGCTCCTCGATCACCCGCTCCAGCGCCGAGACCGCGAAGGTCACGCCCGAGGCCTTGATGCATTGCAGATCCAGCGGCGACAGCAGGGCCAGCCCCTCATCGCCCCATGCAGTGGCGACCTTCAGGTCCTCGACCGCGCCCAGATCACGGCCCTCGGCGACGGCCAGATCAGGTCGCGCAAGCGCTTGGCCTGACGTCGGCGCAAAGCTGGAAATGTCGAACACCCGGCCGTCACGCAACAAGACCGGCGTCGGTCCGTCGGCGGTCTCGATCCGGCCCAGCAGCACGGACTCGCGCCAGTCGCGCGGCAAAATGGCGATCATTTCCAAGGCGTAGCTCCCACACGATCTAACGTCGTGTTAGCGCTAACATTCCTGACTTGAAAATCGATGTCAACGGGGTGAGGCCGTGCTCTCCCGTTCGATCAGGCGATGCTCAACGAACTCCGTATCGATCTCTTCCTTTCCCGCCAGCCGCATAGCGGCGCGGCGGGCCATCTCGGCGACGGGCTGGCGGATGGTGGTCAGGGCGGGCCAGACGCTGGCGGCCAGATAGGTGTCATCAAACCCGGCCACCGAAACGTCGCCCGGCGTTTGCAGTCCCACGGCGTGGACGGCCGCCAGAGCCCCGGCGGCCATATCGTCATTGCCCGCGAACAAAGCCGTTGGACGTGGGTGCATCGCCAACAGCCGTCGCGCCGCTTCGAAGCCGGAGCGGTAGGTGAAGTCGCCGGCCTCGACTAACAAATCGGTTTCCGACGCCGCTGCGACGGCTGCCTGCGCGCCCCGACGCCGGTCAGCGCTGGCGCTCTGGTCCGCACGCCCCTCGATCAGACCGATACGACGGTGCCCGAGATCGATCAGCCGTCGCGTCATCTCGGCCGCAGCGCTGAAATCGTCCACCCGCAAGGCTTCGAACAGCCCCTCCACAGGGGGCGCGGCCAACAGGATGCCCTTGATCCCCGCCGCCCGTATGGCGTTCAGGGTCGCCGCGGACTCGCCCAGCGGCGGCGGCACGATCAGGCCCTGCGCCCCGCCGGCAGCCAAGCGCCGCACGGCCTCGGCCTCCTGCGCCGGATCGCCCGCATGGGAGGGCTCGATCATCAACAAGAGCCCCGCCGCCCGCGCGCCCGCCAAAGCGCCCGATAGGACCTCCGCCAGATAGGCGTTGCTCGGGTTGGCGTAGAGCAACCCGATCCGCCCTCCGCCTCCGCGCGCCAGAATGCGCGCCGCCGGATCGGGCACATAGCCTGCCGCGTCGATCACCGCCTGTACCCGCTCGCGCGTCGCTGCGCTGACCCGCGCGCCGCCATTGATGACGCGCGACACCGTCATGGGCGACACCCCCGCCAGTCGGGCGACGTCGTCGATGGTCGGGTTGCGGTCGTCTGCGATCATGGCCGCCACTGGTTGCGGCAAGCGCCGCCGCCGTCAAGGCGCAGGCGCGATCCACAAGGCAAGGGGCCGCCCCGCAAGCTCAGGCGGCGGGGCCAGATGGGTAGCATCGCCAAGCGCGACCCTGTCGACCACAACCCCTTCGGCGATCCACCTCATGGCTCGCCCCGCCGCGAGCGGCCGCACCAGTTCCATCGCCGCGCCGTCGAGGTTGTAGATGAGCGCCGCATCATTGCCCCCCTCCGATGCCCAAGCCGTGCTGCTGGGCGCCAGCAGATCCACACTCGGCCTTAAACTCGCCCGCGCCGCGGCCGGCGCTGCGGCCTCGATCGCTCGACTCAGCTCCGAGAAGGCGTCGTCGGCGTCCAGCACGACGAGATCGCTGCGGCGGTCGCGATACTCGCGGTAGGCCCGGTAGCGCATGGCAGGAGTCGAGCGCCAAAGGGCCCGGCGCGCCTCACCCGCGTCGATGCCCCCTGTCAGGTCCTGTGGTCGAGCGATGGCGTCCACCTGTTCACGCGGGGCCTTGTCCAGGCCGCCGCGCACCGCGAACAGCGTGCCGTCCGGCCGATAGGTCCAGTGATGGAAGCCCACCGCATCCACAGTTCGTCCGCGTATTGGATCATCCAGAATCACGTCCATCTGATCCTTTGGCACCTCCAGCGCCACGCGCACATCCGCCCCCGTTTCGGCCTCCCAGGCCGCGATTTCGTCCAACCAGAACTGCACAAAGCTCAGCGGGCCGGTGTATTCGGGATCAAGGCCGATCACGACATTGTCCCTCCCCTTCAAAGTCTCCAGCGTATGTCGGATGTAGAGGCGATGCAGATCGCGCCGCACTGGGTTGGACACGTCCCAGAAGACCTCTGCCGCCGGGACTTCGTTCGGCATCCCTGTCGCCTGGAGGGTGTTGACCGGTCGCCAGGGGAAATCGACGTAGTGAGACCGGCTCTCCAGCAGCCAATGCTGCAGATAGAACTTGTGATACAGCACCACGCCCTGCTGTTCGGCCAGATCGGCGAAGCGGGCGATACGGTTGAAAAACCAGGGATTGAAGCGTTCCAGGTCGAACTTGCTGAGACCGTCCCAGGCCCGGCCCTGCCCGCTGCGCGCCCAGGGCAGTTCCATGAACGGTCCCCAGACCTCGCCGTCGCGCTGATCCGGAGAACCGTAGAAGTCATGGTCAACGCGGCGGCGATCATACCAGAGGCCATAGTTGTGATGCACCACGTCGCCAGTCTTCAGTCCTGCGGCGAAGGCGTTCAGGTCGTCGGTCAGCCCCTGACCTTCCAGGCCCGGCGCGAAGCGCGTGATGAAGGGGCCGGACGCTTCGGCCAGGGCCGGGACCATCTGGGCCTGGAAGAAGGCGAAGCCGATACGGCGTCGCCAGGCGGGCTGGCCGTCGATTACGAACCATCCGTCCGCCACCGTCAGGGGATGACTGGCGACCGGACGCGCCGTCGCCTGCCGCCACGCCTTGACCTCATCGTCGGTCAGAAGCGAGGCGCGGGGCGCCTCAGTGGGAAACACGGCCGGGGCCAATGCCGCCAGACCAGCCTCGCCCAACCGGCGTTCCAACTGCATTCGATAGAGACTGGCGGGCTCCTGCGGCTGGGCGCGGTGGAAGTCCCGGCCAGGCATGACGCGCGCGTCCTCCAGCACCCCGTCGCCGATGCGTTCACCGCGACAGCCCACGGCGACATTGGCCGCGCCAGGCGGATTGCGCACCTCGACGACCGTCGCCTCGCAGTTCCACAGGACTGAGTTGGCCGCCGACCAGCCGACGCCCTGCCCGTCCCGGCCCCGGTTGGTCAGGGTCAAGCCTCCGCCACGCACCTTGACCCCGTCGAACAGGGCGCCGGTGGCCCAGCTTTCCTGCGTCCCGCTGTCGCGGTGCGAGTCCGTGGCGGTGCAGTCGAGAAAGACATTGGGACCGGCGGCCGCATGGCCGACGGCGAAGTCGTGGATCCCGTCGCTGCTGGCGCAACGCTGGAACAGGGTCTGCTGGCCCGCCGTGTAGAAGGTGCGGCGGCGCAGCCCCCCGATCTCAGACACGGGCCGGCTGGCGTTCACGTCCTGCGCGGTGACGCGACGGCTGTCAGGGCCCAGGTCTATGGCAGAGCCGACGAAGCCCTCGAAGGCGATGTTTCGCAGCCAGACATCCTCGGCGCGATCCACGGCGATTCCGGTCCAGCTGTGGTCCTCGTCGGCAGGCCGCCTCGGATCATGGCGAGAAACCAGACGAAGGTTCTCGACCCCTACCTCGCCGATGCGCGACACTGACGGAGCGCGCCGCATCGCGGCGCCGTCGCCCGCAGCCAGCGCCATGGTCAGAGGCGCGTCCAGGACGATTATCCCTCGCTCCACAGCAACAATGCGCCGGTCCCAGACCACGTCTCGCGATCCTGGCCTCCAGTTCAAACGGGACTCGGGCCGCCAGCCAACGAAGGCGTCCATGCCCAAGGCGGCGATCCATTTGGCGGTGCTGGGACGACGGATGGTCACCGCGTCGCCCGGCTCCAGACCCTCGGTCGTCTCCAACGTCAGACGCACGGCGCCGACGGGGCTGTCGCCGAGAACGGGAATGTCAGCGCCGAGAGGTTCGGGCGCAGGCACGCGCGAACCAATGGCGATCAATGGCCGTCGGTCCACGCCCGTCGCCACGATGGTTGTCGCCTGCCCTTCTGCGCCGCGCAAAGCCACCCCGCCTACATCGAGCCGTATCCGGCCTTCGACCTGAAACTCGCCCGCCCCCAGAAAGACCGCGCCTCGTCGCCCCTCGGCGTCCGGCGTCGTCTTCGACACACGATCTATCGCCGCCAGGATGCGGGCGGTGTCGTCGCCCTCGCCCGGCTCTACCCGGATCACAACCGGCAGAACCGGCGCCGCCGCGCCTCCGCCGCGATAGCCCGCGTGAGAGAAATCGATGGGCGGGGTCAGGGCGACGAAGTCGGGCGCGGTCTGGGCGCGCGCCGACCCAACCACCGATGCTGCGACGATCAGCCCTGCGATCCAGAACCGCACCATGTCTCACTCCCCCTAGGCACCAGCTAAAAAGTATTATTATATTAGCTGATGAGTCCAGCGGTTGCGGCGCCAGCCGCGCCGTCGCCGGAAAGGCCGGGCCGAGGCAGGGAGACTTTTTTCGGATGCTGACCCGACGCGCCTGTCTGGCCGCCGCCGCCGCGACGCCGATTCTGGCCGCTGCACCCTCCTTGGCGGCTACGGATGTCGAGGCGGCGCGTGACGCCATGCGTCGCGCGACCCGCTTCATGACCGAAAAGGCGGCGGTGAACGGCGGCTACGTCTGGTCCTACCTGCCCGACTTCTCGCGGCGCTGGGGCGAGATGGAGGCCTGGCCCAGCATGATCTGGACCCAAGCGCCTGGCACGCCCGAAATGGGCCAGATCTTCCTCGACGCCTGGCGCGCCACGGGCGAGGCGCAGTTCCTGAACGCCGCCGTCGCGGCCGCCGAGGCCTTGATGAGGGGCCAGCACTCCAGCGGGGGCTGGAACTATGTCATCGACTTCGATGGTGAGGATTCGCTGCGCCGCTGGTACGATACCATTGGCAACAACGGCTGGCGGCTGGAGGAATTCCAGCACTACTACGGCAACGCCACCTTCGACGACCACGCCACAGTTGAATGCGGGCGCTTCCTGCTGCGACTGGCCCGGGAGACCGGCCTGCCGCACGTCCGCGCCGCCGTGGACCGGACTATCGCCTTTGTGCTGAACAGCCAGTTGCCCAGCGGCGGCTGGCCTCAGCGCTGGCCCCGCGCGGGCGAGTTCAGCAACCACGGCCGCCCCGACTACACTGGCTTGATCACCCTCAATGACGAGGTGATGGACGAGAACATCGACTTCCTTCTGCTGGTCCAGCAGCAGTGGGCGCGCCCGGATGTCGAACCCGCTATCCGTCGCGCCATGGCTTGCTATCGCGACCTCCAGCAACCCGCGCCGACGCCCGGCTGGGCGCTGCAGTACACCGCCGACTTCAGGCCCGCCTGGGGCCGAACCTATGAACCAGCAGCTGTCTCGCCGCATGTCACCGCCGTCGCGATCGAACGGATGCTGGACTTCTATCGCCTGACTGGCGACCGCAGCTTCCTGGCCAGGCTGGACGAGGCGCTGGATTGGCTAGCGCGGGTCGAAGCCCCTGCCTCCGCCCATCATGAGGGCCGCAACCATTTCCGCTTCGTCGAACCGGGCACCAACCGATTCATCGCCGTCCATCGCCGTGGGTCGAACGCGCAGAATGGCGAATACTTCGTCGACTACGACATGACTGGCCAGCGTGCTGAGAAGCACATCAACCTGGCCCGTATCCGCCGCAGCGTCGAAGAGGTCGTCGCCCTGTCGCCGGAAGAGGCCGTGCGCCGCTCCTCCCTGATGGGGCGCGGCCCCAGCCTGCTGCCGGACTATGTCATCACGCGCGCCCAGGGCGGTTCCGACCTCAACGTCACCACCTCGCGCCCAGGAATGACACCGGTTACATTGCTGATCGAGGGGCTGAGTTCGGAGGGGTATTGGCCGGTGGAATTGCGCACGACCAGCCATGCCTATCGCGGCGACGGCCCGGCCATGCCGCCGCCCGGCTTCGTTGATCGCGGTCAGGTCGGGGACGAGTGGGACACCTCGCCCTTCACCGAGGCCAGCGGCCCGATGGGGATCTCCGCCGGCGTCTACATCAACAACATGGCGCGACTGATCGCCCACGTGCGCGAGGCACGGCCAGCGTGAAGCGGCGCCCGTCATCACCCTCATCCCCGCGTCTTGAACTCATTCAGTTCGCGTAATGCATAAGAGAAAAGAGGAACCGCCCATGTCCCCTATCAATCGTCGCGCCGCCCTGAGCGGCCTGTTGGGCGGCGTCGCCGCATCGGCCCTGCCGGTCGGAGCCGTCTTCGCCCAGACCAACGAGGAAGCCGCGCCGCTGGGTCGCGAGTGGGCCGGGATGAAGTGGCGTCGCGGCATTGAGGGCCAGCGCATGGCCGACCTGGGCGACGGCACCTTCCTGAATCCCATCATGTCGGGCGACCACCCGGACCCGTCGATCCTCAAGGACGGCGACGACTACTACATGACCTTCTCGTCGTTCGAGTCGGTGCCCGGCATTCACATCTGGCACTCGCGCGATCTGGTGAACTGGCGGCCCGTCACCGCAGCCCTGACGACCAACATCGGCTCGGTCTGGGCGCCCGAACTGATCAAGCACGAAGGCCGTTTCTACTGCTACATCCCGGCGCGCTTCCCGAACTACCGGTCCAACTACGTCATCTGGGCCGACAAGATCGAAGGGCCGTGGAGCGAGCCGATCGACCTGAAGATCCCCGGGAACATCGACCCTGGCCACATCGTCGGCGAGGACGGCAAGCGCTACCTGTTCCTGAACGGCGGCGACCGGGTGCGGCTGACCGACGACGGCCTGGCCACCGACGGTCCGCTGGAGCAGGTCTATGACGCCTGGCGCTATCCCGAGGACTGGATTGTCGAGGGCCACGCCCAGGAAGGCCCCAAGCTGCTTAAGCACGGCGACTACTTCTACATGATCACCGCCATCGGCGGCACGGCGGGCCCGCCGACCGGCCACATGGTCATCGCCGCCCGCTCCAAGTCGATCCACGGTCCGTGGGAAGAGTGCCCACACAACCCGATCGTGCGCACCCGCAGCGGCGCCGAGAAATGGTGGTCGCGCGGTCACGCCACCCTGGTCGAAGGCCCGACCGACGGTGACTGGTGGATGGTCTATCACGGCTACGAGAACGCCTACTGGAGCCTGGGCCGCCAGACCCTGCTGGACCCGATCGAGTGGACCGACGACGGCTGGTTCCGCGCCAAGGGCGGCGACCTGTCCAAACCCATCGCCATGCCGCGCGGCGGTCAGGCCGTGCCGCACGGCATGGCCCTGTCGGACGACTTCACCACCGACAAGTTCGGCATCCAGTGGAGCTTCTACGACCCGCAGCCGAACGAGAAGGACCGCCTGCGTCGCGAGAACGGCGTCCTGCACATGAAGGCCAAGGGCAAGGCGCCGGTCGATTGCTCGCCTCTGACCTTCGTCCAAGGCGAGCAGGCCTATCAGATCGAGTGCGAGATCGAGATCGACCCCGGCGCCGTGGCCGGGCTGATCCTGTTCTACGACCGCGCCCTCTATGCTGGCCTTGGCTTCGACCCCACGCGCTACGTCACCCACCAATACGGGATCGAACGCGGACGGCCCGCAAACCCGCATGGCCAGCGAATGTTCATGCGCCTGACCAACGCCTACCAGAACGTCTACTTCGACACCTCGGCCGATGGGGTGAACTGGAAGCGTTTCGACCGGGGTATGGAGGTGTCGGGCTACAACCAGAACGTCCGTGGCGGCTTCATGATGCTGCGTCCGGGCATCTACGCCGCCGGCGAAGGCGAGGCGCGGTTCAAGAACTTCAAATTCCGCGCTCTGTAGTGTGGAAGGGGGCGGAGCCGTCGCGCTCCGCCCCCTCTTTTCAACTCGGCGCGCCGTCCTTGCGTGTCAGAGTGCTCAAGTCCCAGTCGGCCTCGACGAAGGGGCGATGCGTTTCAGCCATGACGGGATATCCACCAACCTCGCGCTCGTCGTCGATGATACGACCGGTCCCCGTTTGCACCTCATCCAGAACGCGCCGATCCACGGCGTCGTGCGCCCAGGGCCGGGCCCCGGCCTCGGCGAAGATCCAGGCCTCGACCTCGCTTGAAGGCCGCGCCCGGAACCCGGCGGGCCAGTGCGGCGAAGCGTTCAGCCGCCTGATTTTTGGCTCGCGGTCCGAAATGATCCCGATCTCTTGCATGGCCCGCCCGTCGGCGTGGCGGGCCGGATTGTCGAGGGCGTAGAGATCCAGATCGCCCTGACCTTCCACGATCAGGAAGGGCAGGTCAGCCCGCGTGGAGGGGCCGCCGCGCGTCACATTGCCAACGAGCGACAACTGGCCGATTTCCCAGCGCTGACCGCCCCATTCCGAGGCGTTCAGCGCATAGTGCATGCAGCGATTGCCCGGATTGTAGATCAGGTTGTTGGCACTGACCGCATGGACCCCGCCCTTGAACAACTGGTTCCGCTCGTAGTCGTGGGCGTACAGATTGCCGACGATCAGCACCTGGGTGGCGTTGTCGTGAATCAGGGTGCCCTTGGAATGCTCGCCCTTGGCGTGGCTGGCGTTCGACAGGCCCTCCGACACAATGTTGCGGCTGAAGGTGATGCGGCGCGAGGTATGCTGTCGCCACTGCTCCACAGCGTCGCCGCCTTCGAAGCGCGGGCCGGACGCCGACAGGTTCTCGTCCGTCGCCCAGCTGAAGGAGCACTGGTCCACGATCACGTCATGCGCGCCCGAGGTGGTCAGGCCGTCGACCTCCCAGCCGCTTTTCGCCGCCGCCCCGTCCGCGCCGGGCCGGATCCGGATATGGCGTACGATGACGTCATGGGTGCGCAGGCTGATCCCGCCCCGGATCACGGTGACGCCCGGCTCGGGCGCGGTCTGACCGGCGATGGTCAGGAAGGGGTTCGTCACCCGGATGTCGCGACGCTTCAGGTCGATGACCCCGCCGACCTCGAACACCACGATGCGCGGCCCCTCGGCCTCCAGCGCGGCGCGCAGCGAGCCCGCCCCCTCGCCCGCCAGGTTCGTGACGCGGATGATCCGCCCGCCGCGTCCGCCCGGCGTCGCAGCGGCCCAGCCCATGGCGCCGGGAAAGGCCAGGACCTCGCCTGCAGCCAAGGCGGGCACGGGCAGAGCCCCGACCGCAACGGCGGTCAGCATCAGGCGACGACGATCGATCATGTCAGGGCCTCCAGCGGCGGCAGGGGGCGAGCGAAGGGCTGATCAGGGGCGACGACGATCCGCCCATCGGCGTCGAAGTCCACGCGGATCAGGCCCGGCTTCTCACGGAAATGGCTCTGCTCGTCGTTGCCGAAGAAGGTGGACCACCAGCGCCCCTCACGATCCCTGAACACGTTGCCGCCCCCGGCGCAGGGCGCGGCCTCATGCTTCATCCGATAGGGGCCGAGCAGATGCTCCGACACGGCGAAGACGAAGGAATAGCGCCCCTCTACATTGCCGACCGCGCCCAGATAATAGAGGCCGTCCTTCTTGAAGAGGGTCGCCCCTTCGTAGCCCAGGATGTTCTCGCCTTTCAGGCAGCGAGCGCGGTCGCGCGCCACCAGGCACTGGGTGTCGGCGAAGGTGGTGCGTTTCCAATCCTCGGCGTAGCCCGACAGATCGTCCTTCAGCCGCACGATCTCGTCGCCCGAGCCGTAGGTCAGATAGACGGCCCCGTCATCGTCCTGGAACAGGGTGGCGTCGATGCCCCGACGCAGATGAGCCTCGGACGAGAAGGCGTATTCATACGGGCCTTCGGGCTTTCCGCTCGTGCTGCGCAGGATGCCCAAGCCAGCCCGGCTGACGCTGAAGCAGAGGAAGTAGTTGCCGGCGATATAGTGGACCTCGGGCGCCCAGATGGCGCGGAAGGGCACGCCGCGTCGCATCCGCCATGACTTGGCCCAGCCCCCCTCTCGATCCAGACTCCAGACAAGTCCCAGATACGTCCAGTCGACCAGATCGGTCGAGCGCCACAGCTCGATCCCGTCGTTGAAGGCCCAGATGTTGTCGCCGGTCGAGCCGGTCATGTAGTATGCGCCGTCGCCGCCGATGCAGATCTGGGTGTCGCGCAGATGCAGTTCCATCAGCGGATGGATCGACGGCAATAGCCCCTTGCCCACCGCCGAGCCCGTCGCCGCCTCGCCCCAGGGCAGGGTCGGATAGGTCATCGGCCGTGCGCCGCGATAGCGCACCCCGACCAGCCCCGACATCCAGCCGCCGCGAGCGTCGGCGACACTGGCGGCGACGCCCGCCCCGCTGACGCCGCGGTAGGGATAGGGATTGCTCGTCGGCGTTGAAATCACTCGCCCCGAATCGTCCGCTGACTGCGCAAAAACCGAGCGCGCCGCGAGGCCCGCGACGGCGGCGCTGGCCCATTTCAACAGCATTCTGCGACTTTGAATCACCCGTCTTCACCCCTCAAAATCCCGATTCACACATGATCATCAAGGACATGACACCGGTATCAGAAATCACTTGGCGACCTAAAAATATTATAATACTTTTCAAATGAAGCTAGGCCATCGCCTGGCGTCAGGATGATTCACGGAGCCCGTCAGAGGCGCTGGGATCAAGGAGGAGGGACCCCATGACGAAGAACTCAACGCTACAGTTGCGTGCAGCCGCATCGCCTATCGCGCTCTGTCTGGCCGCCATGCTCGCCACTTCGCCAGCCATGGCGCAGACGCAAGCGGAAGATCAAACGACCACGGTGGACGAGATCGTCGTCACCGGCCTGCGCGCCTCCTTGGCGAGCGCCCTGAACGAAAAGCGACGCGCAAACGTCATTGTCGACGTCATCAACGCCGAAGACATCGCGGACTTCCCCGACGCCAACCTGGCGGAATCCCTGCAGCGGATCCCGGGCGTTTCGATCGACCGTGAGAACGGCGAAGGCAACACCATCTCGGTGCGCGGTCTGGGCGGCGACTTCACTCGCGTGCGCCTGAACGGTCTGGAAACCCTGTCGACGTCGGGCGCCAGCAACGCTGACGGCGCTCTGCGCCGCGACCGCGGCTTCTCCTTCAACACCTTCGCCTCGGAGCTCTTCAACTCCCTGAAGGTGCAGAAGTCCGCCGACGCCATGACCGACGAAGGCTCGCTGGGCGCGACCGTCGATCTGATTTCGGGCCGTCCCTTCGACTTCGACGATCGGCGCTTCGCCCTGACGCTGCAGGACGCCTATTACGAGAACGGCGGCACGCATAACCCTCGCGTAGCCCTGCTCGGCTCCGACCGCTGGAGCAGCAAGATCGGCGAGTTCGGCCTCCTCGGCTCCCTTGCCTACAACAAGCGTGATCAGGCTATCGACAGCTACACGCGCGGCGTCGGGTCCAGCGACTACCTGTATCGCGGAGCGACCTTCAACAACGTCGGAACCAACGCAGCCGGCGACCATCAGGGCTTCGCCTTGCCGACCGGCACCAATCCGGCCACGGCCCTGCCGCGCGTGACCAACCCCGAAGCCCTGGCCTACCTGATCGGCTCGAACCCGGCGGCCTACGCCCTGCTGAACGGCGGCAACACCAAGGGCTCCCTGGTCCGTATTCCGGCCCTGTCCACCCTGAACCACCGCGAGGTCGAGCAGGAGCGACTGGGCGTCACCCTCTCGGGCCAATGGCGGCCCAGCGACCGCACGACGATCAGCTTCGACAACCTCTATTCGGAGATGACCCAGGTCTCGACCAACTACCAGATCGGCGCGGTCGGCCTGAACCGGAACAACACCAACGGCAACCGCACGCTGACGTCGCTCAGCTATCAGACCTACCCCACGACCAGCGCCGCCAATAACAGCTATCGGAATCGCCGGGGCATCTACGCCACCTGCGCCAGCCAGGACGCCAACGAGTTCCGCGACGCTATCGACTGTGGTCAGGGCATGTACGGCAACACGCCAGTCTTCACGACGGCGCCGGGCGCCAGCGTCAACAACCTGCTGGCCGGGACGGGCAGCTTCAATCCGAACAACCTCGAGGTCTACGACTACTACAATCAGCCGGGTTCGGTCGGCTACGTCGCCCACCCCAACTATCTGGCCATGCGCGGCGCCTTCATCGGCCGCCCGTCCGTGCGGGTCCTCGACGCCGCCCTCAGCGAGAATGGCGACAACGCCGCCTATCTGAAGCTGGCCAATGTCGACATGCGTTCGGCCGTCGACCAGGGCGGATACACCACCGAGTTCCGCCAGAACTCGATCAACCTTGAACACGAGTTCAACGACCGTTTCCGCATGACGGCGCTGATCGGCGACTCCAAGTCCACCAATGAGAACACCGGCCTGCTGGCCGACTTCATCCGTCTGGACTCCGGTCAGGGCGTCGCCGGCAACGACTATTTCATCTACGACGAGCGCGATGGCGGCGACATGCCGTTCATCGACTTCGGTTTCGATGTGGCCGATCCGACCAAGTGGGACTTCGTCAAGGGCTACTCGGCCCTCCGTCACTACAAGACGATCACCGAAAACGGCTATCGCACCGCCAAGGCGGACTTCGCCTGGGACTATAACGACGACATCACCTTCCGCTTCGGCGGGGGCATGCGGGAGTTCGACTTCTACTATACCCGCTACGAGCGCCTGATCGGCGACACCATGAACCCCAGCCTGCTGGAAGGCGTGCGTTCCGGCCTGGCCCCCTCGACGACGGTGGCCCAGATGGGCCAGGTGGTCAAATGGGGGCAAGGCCTGAACGTGCCTGAAGGCATGCCTTCCCAATTCTTCGTGCCGAACCTCCAAGCCTTCCAAAATCGCTTCGGATTTGACTGCGACTGCATCAACGCATGGGGGGACTGGCGCCTGTCCGACCTGCGCAACGGCGGGGTCAACACCTTCTGGGTCGATGAGAAGACCAGCAGTCTCTACACCCAGGTCGATTTCCATATCCCGCTGTTCGTCGGCGACCTGCGCGGCAACGCGGGCGTGCGCTACGCCAAGACCGAAGTCGACGCTCGCGGACGCTCGCCCAGCGGTCGCGGCGTCGAAAACACCAACGAGTACGAAGACTACCTGCCCTCGCTTAACCTGGCGTGGGAGCCGAACGACAAGCTGATCCTGCGTTTTGCGGCGGCGAAGGTCATGGCCCGTCCGCAGATGATGGCCCTGCACCCCGGCGTCACGGCCTTCAACGTGCCCGCCGGCATTGGCACGGCGCCCGCCGACTTCGATGGCAGTAACGCCGCCATCACCCTGGGCAACACTCGCCTGAAGCCGTTCCGCGCCACCAATCTGGACTTCAATGTCGAATGGTACTTCGCCCGCGACGCCCTGCTGTCGTTCGCCTACTTCTGGAAGGAAATCGAAAGCTTCCCGCAAGTCGTGCTGCGCGAAGCTCGGCTGACCGAAATCTTCGACACCGAGGCCATCGCCAATCTGCGCGCGACCTGGGATGGCCTGGTCGACGAAGCTTCCGATAGCCGCCGCGCCTATCTGGACGGCGACCGTCCGTTCCAGATCCGTCAGTATAACGACGCCCCCGGCGGCACCCTCGACGGTTTCGAGATCGCCTATCAGCAGAACTTCACCTTCCTGCCGGGCCTGCTCGAATATACGGGCGTCCAGTTGAACTACACCAAGATCAACTCCGAAATGGAGTACATCTTGGACCCGGCTCGCGGCTTGACCGGTATGGCGCCCTTCCTCGGTGCGTCGCCGGAGTCGTTCAACGCCACGGTCTTCTACGAAGATCCCAAGCTCAGCGCTCGCGTCTCGGCCGCCTATCGCGCCGCCTATCAGACCACCTACCCGCTGGCCTCGGGCGGTTGCGATCCGGGCGTCTGCGACTCGCCGCTGATCAACGACTTCATCGGCAGCGACGAGACGCTGAACGTGGATGCCTCGCTGACCTACAAGCTAACGGACCACGTCACCTTGACCGCAGAAGCGCTGAATCTGACCAACCAGACGGACAGCCGCTGGGCCTATCAGAACGATCCCGTCGTTCAGAACTACGCCAGCACGGGTCGCCAGTACTTCGTCGGAGCCCGTTTCACCTTCTGATTTCCTATCGACAGAACCTCCTCCCGGAAGAACTGTCGCACCTGAAGCGCCGTGGTGACACGGCGCTTCCTTTTACCCGTAATCCCGTTCGCGAGCGCTCAAGGAGTCGTCGTGATGATTTCCCGATCCTGGCTCATCGCCATCGCCCTCCTGACCGTTTCGCCCGCTGCAGCGCAGGCCTCCGAGTCGCCCGTCGCGTGGAACGCCGGCGTACTGACGCAGTCTGCGGACTGGTATTCCAGCTCCGACGCGCGACGCATCGCCGATACGGTTGTCTCCCATCAGTCACGGGAAGGCGGTTGGCCAAAGAATACGCCGCTGAACGAGATCGCACGAGCGGACGCCGACCCCGGCCTGGCCAATACGTTCGATAATCAGGCCACGACCCTCCCGCTGGCCTTCCTCGCCCGCGTGGCGACGGCGACGGGCGACGCCACCTACGCCGCCGCCTTCCGTCGCGGTCTGGACTACGTCCTGGAGGCGCAATATCCGAACGGCGGCTGGCCGCAATACTACCCGTTGCGCGGAGGCTATCACGACAACCTGACCTTCAATGACGACGCCATGGTTCGCGTCCTGAACCTGTTGAAAGCTGTCGCCGTCGGCCAGCAACCCTATGGCTTTGTCGACGACGCACAGCGAGCCCGCGCCACAGAGGCCGTGTCGCGCGGCGTGGACGTCATACTTCGCAGTCAAGTGCGTCAGGGTGATCGCCTGACGGTTTGGTGCGCGCAGCACGACCCCGTCGGCCTAGCCCCCGCTTGGGCCCGCAAGTTCGAGCCCCCCTCCCTGTCGGGCAGCGAAAGCGTCGGAGTGGTGCGTTTCCTGATGTCGCTCGACGAGCCGTCGCCAGAAGTCGTCGCTGCCGTTGAGGCCGCTGCCGCCTGGTTTGAAAGCTCGGCGATCAGGGACACCCGCCTGGAGACCTTTACGAATGCCGAGGGTCAGCCGGACAGGCGGCTCGCCCCCTTGCCGGGAGCCCCTCCCCTTTGGGCGCGCTTCTATGACCTGACGACCAACGCGCCCATCTACATGGGCCGGGATTCGGTCGCTCACCCCGACCTGGCCGACATCGAGCGAGAGCGCCGCATGGGATACACCTATGTGGGAGCCTGGCCGGCGTCGCTTCCGGCTGAGGTCGAGGCTTGGCGTCGACGCGTCGCTGAGTGAAGCCCTGATCCTTCACTAGCGGCGGAACCCTCGTCGTCACGGCCCCGTTTCCCTGCCCTTGCAGGAAAACATCACGCCATGTCCGACACCGTCGCCGAGCCCGCCTTTGAACCGCCGCCCGAGGCCATGGCCTTCTATGAGGAAAGCCTTCGGTTGCTGAAGGAATCGGGCGTGCCCTTCCTTCTGTCCGGCACCTACGCGGTGACCGCCTACACGGGCATCCGGCGTCCCACCAAGGATCTGGACGTCTTCTGCAAGCCTGGCGACTACCCCCGGATTCTCGCCTTCTTCCAGCAGCGCGGCTATCGCACCGATGTCGAAGACGAACGCTGGATCGCCAAGGTCTGGAAGGACGAAAAGCATTTCTTCGACGTGATCTTCGCCATGTCGAACGGCACGATCGCCGTGTCCGACAGCTGGTTCGGCGATGACCGGATCACGGTTTACGGCCACGAGGTTACGATCACTCCGCCGACCGCCCTTATCCTGTCCAAGGTCTTCATCCAGGACCGCTATCGTTATGACGGTGCCGACGTGAACCACGTCATCCTGAAACAATCCGACGCCATCGACTGGAAATCGTTGCTGGATCAAATGGACCTCTACTGGGAGGTGCTGATGGCGCACCTGCTCAACTTTCGCTTCGCCTATCCCACCGAGCGCGGTCGCGTGCCGGCCTGGTTGATGACCGAACTTCTCGAACGGCTGCAGGCCCAGGTCGATCTGCCAGCGCCGCGCGTGAAGGTCTGTCGCGGCCGTCTGTTCAGCCCGCGCGACTACATCGCCGACATCACCGAGTGGGGCTTCGGCGACGTCGTCGGCAAAGGCCTGGAGGAACGTCATGACCCCGTCGCCTGAATCCCCACCCACCGCTGACAGCCAGACCCCGCAACCGGGGATGGAGGCCGGCCCCAAAAAGAAGCTGCGCATCGCCGCCGTCGGCGACCTGCACGTCGGCGAAACATCGCACCGCGTTTATCGCGACCTGTTCGACCGCGTACATGAAGACGCCGACGTGCTCTGTCTCTGCGGCGACCTGGTCAACTTCGGCAAGGCGGCGGAGGTCGCCAACCTCCTGGAAGATCTGCACGCCTGTCGCATCCCCATGGTCGGCGTCCTCGGCAATCACGAGCATGAGTGCGGCCAGCCTGAAGAGGTGGTGCGCCTGATGTCCGAGGCTGGCGTGCGGATGCTGACGGGAGAATCCTACGAGATCGAGGGCGTCGGCTTCGCTGGCGGCAAGGGCTTTGTAGGCGGCTTCGGTCGCTACATGCTCAGCCCCTTCGGAGAGGCTTCGATCAAACGTTTCGTGCAAGAGGCGGTCGAGGACGCCAATCTGATCGAGAACTCGATACGCACCCTGCGAACGGAGCGCAGCGTGGTCCTGCTGCACTATTCACCCGTGGTCGATACGGTCGTAGGCGAACCGCCCGAGATCCACCCCTTCCTGGGATCATCTCGTCTGGGCGAGGTCGTCGACAGGTACGAGAACGTCAAGCTGGTGGTTCACGGCCACGCCCATAGAGGCGCGCCGGAAGGCCGCACAGCACGGGGCGTGCCCGTCTATAATGTCGCTCTGCCCGTCCTACGGACGCTGAGCGACACGCCTTATCGCGTATTTGAAGTCTGACCGTCAGCCTACCCCCGCGCCGCCCGTCACGCCCCAAACCTCGCCGGTGACAAAGCTCGCTTCCTGCGAGGCGAGCAGGACATAGACAGGTGCGATCTCCACCGGTTGCCCGGGACGACCAAAGGCGCTGTGGACGCCGAACTGTTCGACCTTCTCTTGCGGCTGCCCGCCGCTGGGCTGCAACACCGTCCAGAATGGGCCTGGCGCGACGGCGTTCACGCGTACGCCCTTCTCGATCATCTGCTTGGCCAAGGCCTTGGTGTAGGCGACAATTCCGGCCTTGGTCGTGGCGTAATCAAGCAGAATATCCGACGGCTCGTAGGCCTGAATGGAGGCCGTGGTGATGATCGCGGCGCCCGAGGGCAGATGAGGCGCCGCCGCCTGACACAGCCAGTGCAGCGCGTAGAGATTGGTTTTCATCGTCGCGTCGAAGTCAGCGGTCGAGACCTCCGAGACGTTTTGACGGAACTGCTGATGCCCGGCATTGACCACCAGAATGTCCAGACCGCCGAAGCTTTCGAGGACGCGGGCCACCATGGTCGCGTTCCAGTCCTCGTCGCGCACATCTCCGGGCAGGGCCAATGCTCTGACGCCCGCCTTCTTGATCAATGCGACGACCTCCTGCGCGTCCGCCTCTTCCGACGGCAGGTAGCCGATAGCGACATCCGCGCCTTCGCGAGCGTAAGCGATCGCAGTCGCCCGCCCGATGCCAGAGTCCCCGCCGGTGATCAGGGCCTTGCGTCCTTTCAGCCGGCCGTGGCCTTCATAACTATCTTCGCCATGATCGGGTCGAGGCGTCATCCGGGCAGCCAATCCCGGCTCGGCTTGCGGCTGACGGGGAAAGGGCGGACGCGGATACTGGTGGCGGGGGTCCTGCATGGCGGTGCGGTCGGACATCGTCTTCCTCATTCGGCTGGCCTGCCCTTTGAATGTCGACGCGCCACGGCCCGTTCCCACCCTCGCCTCTTGCAACGCGAGGGGACCGACCGCGTTCTTCCATCCCGACCGCGGCCGAAACGGCGTTCGTCGATAACCTTCACCAGGAGCGGCTCCACGCGCATGTCCTTGCCCGATCAAGGCCCCGCTTCTGTCCTTCGCCCGACGCCCGCTGGCCTGTGGTGTCCAGAGGGCGACTTCTACATCGATCCGCCGCGTCCCGTGGATCGGGCCGTCATCACGCATGGGCATGCCGACCACGCGCGCGCCGGCCATGGGGCAGTGCTGGCCACTCCACAAACCCTGGCCATCATGAGCGAGCGCTATGGCGCAGACTTCGCCGGCCGCACGCAAGCGCTGGAGTATGGGGAGCGGGTCAAGGTCGGCGGCGTAGAGGTTTCCCTCGCCCCCGCCGGACACGTCCTGGGCTCTGCACAGGCCACCGTGCGTCAACGCGGCCTCACGATCACCGCTTCCGGCGACTACAAGCGACGGCGCGATCCAACCTGCGCGGGCTTCGAGCCCGTGCCCAGCGACGTCTTCATCACCGAGGCGACCTTCGGCCTGCCCGTGTTCCGTCACCCCCCGGACACGCAGGAGATCGAGCGCTTGTTGCGCTCGGTCCAACAGTTTCCCGAGCGCGCGCATCTGGTCGGCGCCTATGCGCTAGGCAAGGCGCAGCGGGTGATCCGACTGCTACGCGAAGCCGGCTATGACGAGACCATCTACGTCCACGGCGCGCTGGAAAGGCTGAACCGGCTCTATGAGCACTTTGGTGTCGATCTGGGACCGTTGGCCCCGGCGACAGGCTCGAAGGCTGATTTCGCGGGACGCATCATCATCGCACCGCCGTCCGCCGTCGCCGACCGGTGGAGCCGTCGTTTTCCCGATCCTGTGACGGCCTTCGCTTCCGGCTGGATGAGCGTGCGGGCGCGTGTGCGCCAGCGAGGCGTCGAACTGCCGCTCATCCTGTCCGACCACGCCGACTGGGACGAACTGACCGCCACGCTGACCGAACTGTCGCCGCAGGAGATCTGGATCACGCACGGTCGTGACGACGCCCTGCGCCGCTGGGCGGAACTGCATGGGCTTAGCGCCCGCGCCCTTCACCTCGTCGGTTATGAAGACGAGGACGACGACTGATGCGTGCCTTCGCCGCCCTGCTGGATCGCCTCTCTTTCACAGCATCGCGCAACGCCAAACTGCGGCTGATCCGGGACTATCTGGCAGACGCCCCCGACCCTGATCGAGGCTGGGCGCTGGCCGCCCTGACAGGCGCGCTGTCCTTCACCGCCGCCAAACCCGCCATGATCCGCCAGGCGGTCGAGGGGCGGGTCGATCCCGAGTTGTTCCGCCTTTCCTACGACTACGTCGGCGATCTGGCTGAGACCGTCGCCCTGATCTGGCCAGCGCGTCACGGGGCCAACCGCGAGCCAGAACTGTCCGAGGTGATCGACGCCCTCAGCATCGCCAAACGGGGCGAAGTGCAAGGCCTGCTGGAAGGCTGGCTCGACGCGCTCGACGCCGATGGACGTTGGGCCTTGCTGAAGCTGGTGACCGGGGGCCTACGCGTCGGCGTCTCGGCGCGGCTTGCCTGGCAGGCCGCGGCCGATTTCGGCGGGGTCGAGGTCGCGGATATTCAGGAGGTCTGGCACGCGCAAAGCCCGCCCTACGCCGACCTCCTGGCCTGGCTGGACGGCAAGACCGAGCGCCCTTCGGCCATGGCGCTTGGCCGCTTTCGCCCCGTCATGTTGGCCCAGCCCATCGACGAGGCGACCGATCTGCCAAAGCTCGATCCCGAAACCTACGCTGCTGAATGGAAGTGGGACGGCATCCGCGTCCAGGCCGTCAGCGAAGGCGGCGTTAAGCGCCTTTACAGTCGCACCGGCGAAGACGTGTCAGCCGCCTTTCCCGATGTCGTCGCCGGCCTGGACTACGAAGGCGTCATCGACGGCGAGCTTCTGGTGCTACGCGAAGGCCGTGTCGCGCCTTTCGGAGACCTGCAACAGAGGCTGAACCGCAAGACGGCGGACGCCAAGCTGATGGTCAGCCATCCGGCAGGGGTTCGCGCCTACGACCTGCTCGCCGCCGATGGTGAAGACCTGCGCCCCCTCCCCTTCGCCGAGCGTCGCGCACGGCTTGAAACCTTCGTACTGGCGGTCGGGTCGGATCGCATCGATCTCTCGCCGCTGGTCCCTTTCACCAACTGGGATGATCTGGCCGCCCAGCGCGCCATGCCGCCCGACGGCGACGCGCAGTCCGCCGAAGGCCTGATGCTGAAGCGGCTCGACAGCGCCTACGAAGCGGGTCGGCCAAAGGGACCTTGGTTCAAATGGAAGCGCGATCCACATCTGATCGACGCGGTGTTGATGTACGCCCAACGCGGCCACGGCAAGCGGTCCAGCTTCTATTCCGACTATACCTTTGGCGTCTGGACCGAGGACGCGGACGGGGTCCATGTCCTGACGCCCGTAGGCAAGGCCTATTTCGGCTTCACCGACGAGGAACTGAAGCAACTCGACAAGTTCGTGCGCGACCACACGGTGGAACGGTTCGGGCCCGTCCGCTCCGTGCGGGCTGAGCGCGACTTCGGACTGGTGCTGGAGGTCGCCTTTGAGGGGCTTCAGCGCTCGAAGCGCCACAAGTCAGGCGTCGCCATGCGCTTTCCCCGCATCAGTCGCATCCGATGGGACAAGCCAGCCAGGGAAGCGGACGAGTTGGCCACGCTCGAGCGAATGCTGGATTGAGCGCACCGCCCCCCACGCTGACCGGCCCAAGTCGCGGAACTGGGCCGAACGCCGGAACGTTTCGACGCTTCATCCGCGGCTCTCGATCCACTCGATCACCTTTGTCTGACGTCAGATTGGAGAAGACTGGTTGTCCGACCCCGAAGCGCCGTCCGTGGACAATCGCCCTCTTCCCCCAGGCCTTGTCTGGTCGTCGGACGATCGGCCCGGGATCAGCCGCAGGCGTTCTGGCGCCGGCTTCAGCTATCGCGATGCGGACGGGGTTCTTGTGCGCGCGGCCGACGACATCGCTCGTATCCGTGGCCTGGTGATTCCTCCGGCATGGTCGGAGGTCTGGATATGTCCCAATGCTGCGGGTCATATCCAAGCGACCGGTCGAGACGCCAGAGGCCGCAAGCAATATCGTTATCATGCCGATTGGAATGCAGTCCGATCAGCGAACAAGTTCGACAGACTGCCCGCCTTCGCCAAGGCCCTGCCCCGTCTGCGGCGCAAGGTGGAAGCCGACCTTGCCCGTCCCGGCGCCGGTCGAGAAAAGGTGCTCGCCGCCTCGGTCCGCCTGTTGGAGTTGACCCTCATCCGCGTCGGCAACGCCCAGTACGCCCGGCAGAACCGTAGCTATGGCCTGACCACCTTGCACAAGCGTCACCTGACCGTCGATGGCGTCGCGCTTCGCTTCTCTTTTCGCGGCAAGAGCGGCGTCGATCATAAGGTCAGCATCCGCGACCGACGCCTGGCGGCCGTCGCGCGCTCCCTGCGCGACCTGCCCGGCCAGACGCTGTTCAAATATTCGGACGCCCTGGGAGATGTGCATCAGGTCACCTCGGACGACGTGAACGCCTACATCCGTGCCGTGATGGGTGACGACTTCTCCGCCAAGGATTTTCGCACCTGGGCCGGCACCGTATCGGCGGCGCGCCTTCTCAAAGGCGCCGAGCCCCCAAACTCTTCAACGGACGCCAAGCGCAAGACCACCGTCTGCCTTAGAACGGTCGCTGGCCTCCTGGGGAACACCCTCGCCGTCTGCCGCTCCTCCTATGTTCACCCCGTCGTGCTGACCCTCTTCGCGAGCGGCGAATTGGCCGACGCCCTGCCTGGCGCCGAGACCGCGGGCTTCGAGAAAGCTCTCGCGAAACTACTCGCCGCCGCCTAGCGGATTGACCAGGTGAAACAGACCAAGAACATCACTATATCCCTATTCCCGCCTCTGGATCGCCTGCTTGAACATCCGCGAACATGATCATGACCTGATCCCTCCGCGCTTCCGCGACTGGTTCGCCGAACGCGGCTGGGCGGTTCGCGCGCATCAGCGAGAGATGATCGAGAAAGCCAAGGCTGGGGTTGATGTTCTCCTCGTTGCTCCGACCGGTGGCGGCAAGACGCTGGCGGGCTTTCTGCCCAGTCTGATCGACCTCGCGGAGCGCGGCCCTCGCAATGGCCCGAAGGCGTTGCACACCCTCTATATTTCGCCCTTGAAGGCCCTGGCTGTGGACGTCGAGCGAAATCTTCTGACCCCGGTGCGCGAGATGGGCCTGCCCATCGTTGTCGAGTCCCGAACCGGCGACACAGGCCAGGCCCGTCGGCAGCGCCAGAAGAACCTTCCGCCCGACATTCTGCTGACCACCCCCGAACAACTCGCCCTCTTCTGTGCCTGGGAGGGCGCTCGCGATTACTTCGAAAACCTGCGCTGCGTGGTCATAGACGAGATCCACGCCATCCACGGCTCGAAGCGAGGCGACCTCCTGTCCCTGGGTCTGGCGCGTCTTCGAAGCTTCTCTCCCAATCTTCGCTGCGTCGGCCTATCGGCCACAGTGGACGACCCGGCGCGGGTGCGGCGATGGCTTTCGGATCGTGGGAACGACATCGTTCTGGGCAGGGCCGGCGCGCCTCCGCAGTTGGAAGTGCTGCTCTCCGAAAACCGCGTCCCGTGGGCCGGTCACACGGCCCAGCATGCGATGGCCGAGGTCTATGAGACCATCAAGACGGCCCGAACGGCGCTGGTCTTCGTCAACACCCGCTGGCAGGCGGAGTTCGCCTTTCAGGAACTCTGGCGGCTGAATGACGACAACCTGCCGATCGCTCTGCACCATGGCAGCCTGTCGGCCGAGCAACGGCGCCGGGTCGAGGCCATGATGGGTCGGGGCGAACTGCGGGCCGTCGTCTGCACCTCGACGCTGGATCTTGGCATCGACTGGGGGGCCGTGGATCTTGTCATCCAGTTGGCCGCGCCCAAAGGTTCGTCAAGGTTGGTTCAGCGTATAGGCCGCGCCAACCACAGGCTCGACGAGTCGTCCCGCGCCGTCCTGGTGCCCGCCAGCCGGTTCGAGATGCTGGAATGTCAGGCCGCCGTGGAAGCCGTGGCCGAGAACGCCCTGGACGGCGATCCGCCGCGCACGGGAGCTCGCGACGTCCTGGCCCAGCATGTCATGGGTTGCGGCTGTTCCGAACCCTTCGATCTGGAGGCGCTATACGCCGAAATCACGCGCGCCGCGCCCTACGCCGACCTCTCGTGGGAAGCCTGGGAACAGGTAGTCGATTTTGTCTCGACCGGCGGCTACGCCCTGAAGACCTACGACCGATTTCGTCGGTTGATCTGGGGTCAGGACGGCCTGTGGAGGGTCCGCAATGAGGAGACGGCGCGACGACATCGCATGAACGTCGGCGTGATCGTCACCGCCCAGACCCTGAATATTCGCCTGCCCGGCCGCCGTGGCTCGGGCCGCATGCTCGGCCAGGCCGAGGAATGGTATTTCGAGCAACTGTCACCCGGCGACAGCTTCCTCTTCGCGGGCCAGGTCTGGCGCTTTGAAGCCGTCGAAGGGACCGATGCGATCGTCACCCGCTCGAACGACACCGAGCCGAAGGTCCCCAGTTGGGGCGGTTCGAAGTTTCCCCTCTCCACCTATCTGGCGAAGCGGGTGCGGCGAATGATGAGCGATGAGGCCGCCTGGTCACGCCTGCCGCGAGATGTGTGCGAGTGGCTCTTCGCCCAGAAGGATCATTCCAGCCTGCCGGGTGAAGACGACCTGCTGATAGAAACCTTCACCCGAGGCAAGCGGCATTTCCTGGTCTGCTATCCCTTCGAGGGCCGACTGGCGCATACGACGCTGGCCATGCTGGTCACGCGCCGTCTCGACCGCGCCGGGGTGGGACCGATCGGTTATCTGGCGAATGACTACGCCCTCTGCGTCTGGGCCATGCGACCGATGGACGGCCTCGATTTCGACGCCCTGTTCCAGCAGGACATGCTGGGGGACGACCTGGAAGCCTGGCTGGACGAAAGCTTCATGATGAAACGCGCTTTCAAGGAATGCGCCCTGATCGCCGGCCTCATCGAGCGGCGTATGCCCGGCCATGAAAAGAACAGCCGCCAGGTCACCTTCTCGGCCGACCTGATCTACGACACCCTGCGTCGGCATGATCCCGGCCATCTCCTCCTGTCCTGCGCGCGTGAGGACGCGGCGCGGGGCCTGCTCGACGTGGCGCGTCTGGGTGAGTTGCTCGCACGCATATCCGGCCGCATCCGTGTTGAGCGACTGGCGCGCCTGTCCCCGTTCGCCGTGCCGCTGCTGATGGAGATCGGCAAGGAAAGGGCGCCGGGTACTTCAGCCGCCGACATGATGCTGGAGGACGCCGCCCTGATTGATGAGGCCATGTCTTGACCGCTCTCGCGATCGGCGCTGCGACCAATGAAGGGGCACTGACAATCCGCTTCGCCAACGTCGAAGTCATGCTTCGAGCGTCCGGCGCCTTGTGGCTGGCGCAGGAGCAGATGCTGGTGGTCGCTGACCTTCACCTGGAGAAGGGCTCCGCCTATGCAGCCCGTGGTCAGTTGCTGCCGCCGTATGACACGCGCGAGACCCTGGATCGACTGGAGCGCGAGATCGTCGCTCTGGCGCCCCGCTCGGTCGTCCTGCTCGGCGACACCCTCCATGACGGCGATGCCGGCGTCCGCATCGGCGAAGTGGAACGCGCGCGCATCGCCGATCTGGCGACGCGCACGCAGTTGATATGGGTCTGCGGCAACCACGATCCCGACGGTGCAGGTGATCTTGGCGGCGAAACCGCAGTCTTGGTCCAGATCGCCGGATTGACCCTGCGGCACGACCCTTCGCCCTATCCTGTCGTCGGCGAAGTCGCCGGACACCTGCATCCTTGCGCGCGTCTTCAAGGTTCGGCTGGGGGTGTTCGTCGGCGCTGCTTCGCCTCGGACGGCCGACGCCTCATTCTGCCTGCTTTCGGCGCCTACGCGGGCGGGCTCAATGTGCGAGACGCGGCGTTCGCCGATCTGTTCAATAGGCCGCCGATCAGCTTCGCCCTGGGCCGATCCGTCGTCCCGATCGCCTACGAACGCCTGCGTCCGGACCGTCCGCTCCGCTGATGCTCCGCGTCTCCGCCGTCAACCGTCACCCCCTCAGGGTCGCGCCCCCGTCCACATAGAGGTCGGTCATGGTGATGTGGGCGGCGCGGTCGGACAGCAGGAAGACCACCGCCTCGGCGATGTCATCGGGCGTCGCCAGCTTTTGCAGCGGAATGCCCGCCTTGAAGGTCTCCGACGAGCCGGCGATGACGCGGGCGGCGCCGTCTTCGTCAGCCCACATGCCGGTCTGCATCGGCGTCAGGGTCGAGCCGGGGGCGACGATGTTGCAGCGGACGCCCTTGGGTCCCAGCTCAATCCCCAGACAGCGGGTGAACATGGTCGCCGCCGCCTTGGACGCCGCATAGGCCGCCATCGCATGACGCGGCACGCCTGCCGCGTTCGAGCTGACGGTGACGAAGGCGCCCTTGCCTCTTTCGCCCATCCGGCGCGACGCCGCGCGGCCCAGATGGAAGACTCCATCCGCGTTGACTGCGAAGACGCGGCGCCATTCGGCGTCAGAGGTCTGATCCACCGTCACATTGGACAGGACGCCCGCCACGCTGGCCACGAAGTCGATCGGACCGTCTTCGGCCTCGATACGCTCGAACAGGGCCTCCACCGTCGCGCCGTCGGACACGTCCAGCGGCTCGACCCGCACGCCGTTCAGAAGCGCCAGTCCCGACAGGTCGGCGGACGGCAAGTCGGTGGCGACCACGCGCGCGCCCTCCTCGACCAGCAGGCGCACCACGGCGGCGCCGATGCCGCCGCCCGCCCCCGTGACTAGGGCCAGACGGCCGGACAGTCCGCTGTCTCTCATCGTGCGATCTCCTCGAAGGCGCTCATGCGGGCGTCCAGGGCGGGGGCGATCAGGGCCGTCGCCCCCGGGCTGGTCAGTTGCGGGTGCAGGAAGGGAACCTCGACCACGTCCAGATCGGCGGCGTAGGGCCGCCAAAGGCCGGGGGTCAGGTCGCGCTCCTTGTGATCCAGCGCCGCTCGGACGTGGGTGGTGCGGCCGCCGAACGCCTTGTGACGATGCTCCCGCACCAGGCGGTTCGTGTCGAGCACCACGCGTATCACGCCGTCCAGCGCCGCCTCAGGCAGGCCGCCCAGAGCGCTATCGCCCGCCTTCAGGAAGGCGAGGATGGCCGCGCGGCTACGCAGTTCGGGATAGTGCGTCGGGTCGTAGCCCGCGATGGCCAGAAGGGCGCGCATGGCGTCGACGGGGTCCGGTTCCGGCTCGGCGCGCCAGCACTCGGCCGGATAGGAATCCAGCATGGCCATCAGCCCGACCTTCACCCCGCGCCGCTCCAGTTCGACCGCCGCCGCCTGGGCGATGATGCCGCCGACGGACCAGCCTGCGATGTGGACAGGGCCACGCGCGCCCAAGGCCAGAATGTGATCGACATAGACCGACGCCAGCGTGTCGATCCCGCCCGGCAGGGCGTTCTGCGGGTCCAGCGCAGGCGACTGCACGCCCCACACCGTACGGCGCGGCGACAGGGCGCGCGCCAGGGTGCGATAACCCCACGACAGCCCCCCCGCCGGGTGGATCAGGAACAGTGGCGGCAGGGCCGGATCGCCCTCGGCCAGACGGATCAGCACGCCCAGCCCGTTGTCGAAGTCCAGCGCCTCGGCGTCGATCAGGCCGGCCAGTTCCGCCACGCGCGGCCGGTCGAACAGGGCGCCCAGCCCCGGATCGCGCCCCAGCCGCTCGCGGATCAGCATCATCAAATGCACAGCCAACAGGGAGTCGCCGCCCAGAGTGAAGAAGTCATCGTCGGCGCCCGCCGGTTCGGCCCGGCCCAGCGTCTCGGCGAACAGTTCGGCGATGATGTTCTCGGTTGGCGTCTCGGCCGCCCGGCCCGCAGCGGCCTCGAACACAGGAGCGGGCAGCGCCTTACGGTCCAGCTTGCCATTGGAGGTCGTCGGCAGGGCGTCCAGCACCACGATGGCGGCGGGGACCATGTAATCGGGCAGACGCGCGGCCAGCCTGGCCTTCAGGGCGGCGGGATCATAGACATCGGCCGGGACCAGATAGGCGACCAGGCGGCGCTCGCCGGGGCGGTCCTCACGGGCCTGCACCACCGTCTCGCGCGCCAGGCCGCTGGCGATGACGGCGGCTTCGATCTCGCCCAGTTCGATGCGCAGGCCGCGAATCTTCACCTGATGGTCGCTGCGGCCCAGATAGACGACGGCTCCGTCGGCCCGTCTGCGCGCCACGTCGCCGGTGCGATACAGGCGCTGGCCCGGATGGTGCGGGTCGGGAATGAAGCGGTCCTCGGTCAGGTCGGGTCGGTTCAGATAGCCGCGCGCCAGTTGCACGCCGCCCAGATGCAGATGGCCGCCCATGCCGGGCGCCACGGGACGCAGCCGCTCGTCCAGAATGACCAGCCGCGTGTTCCACACCGGCCACCCGATCGGCATGGGGCGGGACGTATCGCCCGGCCCGGCGGCCCAATAACTGACGTCCACCGCCGCTTCGGTCGGGCCGTAGAGGTTGTGCAGTTCGGCCATCACCGTCTGATGGAAACGGTCGCGCAGTTCGGCGGGAAGCTCCTCGCCGCTGCAGAAGACGTGGGCGACCGCGATCCCATTCGCCGTCGGCTCTGCGAGGAAGGCCGACAGCATGGAGGGGACGAAGTGCAGGTCGGTAATCGCATGGCGGCGGATCAGTCCGGCGATGGCCGCCGGATCGCGGTGCGCGCCGGGCGGGGCCACGACCAGTTCGCCGCCCGAGATCAGGGCCAGGAAGAACTCCCACACCGAGACGTCAAAGGTGGCGGGCGTCTTCTGCAGGATGCGGGTTTGGGCGCCGATGCCGTATTCAGCCTGCATCCACAGCAGGCGATTGACGATGGCGCGGTGCTCGACCAGCACCCCCTTGGGATCGCCGGTCGAACCCGAGGTGTAGATGACATAGGCGGCGTCCTCGCCCGCCTGCTCCACAACTGGCGCAGCCCCGTCCAGCGGCCAGTTGGCGGGCTCCAGCAGAGCCTCGCCGAACGCGCCACCGATGTCTTCATGGGCCAGCACGGCAGCGGGACCGGCGGCGCGGACGATGGCGACGATGCGCTCGGCCGGATGCTCCAGATCCAGCGGCAGATAGGCCCCACCAGCGCGCAGGGTCGCGACCAGGGCGATCACCAGCTCCAGCGAACGCGGCAAGGCCACGGCGATGAGGCTCTCGCGCCCCACGCCGCGCGCCGCCAGCGCCGAGGCCAAGGCCGCCGTGCGGCGGTCCAGTTCGGCGTAGGTCAGACTCTGATCGCCAAAGGTCAGCGCCGGGGCGTCCGGCGACGCCTTCATCGCCGCCTCCAGCAAGGCGGTCAGCGTCGTGTCAGGCACCGGATGAGCGGTGACGTTGAAGGCTTCCAGTTCACGCTCGGCCTCTTCAGGCGTGGCGATGGGAATTTCGGCCAAGGTTTCGGCATCGAGCGCATTCGTCAGGAAGACGGCCAGACGCTCGGCGTGGGCGGCAGCCTCCTCCAGCGTGTAGAGGTCGGGGTTGGCGTCGACTTCCAGCGTCAAGGACGGATTGGCGTCGCCTCGGAAGGTGAAGCTGATGTCATCGACCGGGCCAGTGCCCAACACCTTCAGCGTCGTATCCAGTCCCACAAAGCGCGGCGGCAGGTCGAACGGCAGGACGTTGACGAGCGGCCCATACAGACGCCGCGCCCCGCCGATCAGGCCCAGGTCGCGCCGCAGCTGCTCGCTGCGGTAACGGCCGTGTCGGCGTGTCTTGATCAGGGCCTTGGAGGCCAGGACCAGTTGTTCATCCAGCGGCGCGTCTTCGTCCAGTGTGAGGCGCAGCGGCGGGACGTTCATGATCATCGCGGGCGTTCGCGCCGAGGCGCTGCCCATGCGGCCCATCCACGGCACGCCGATCACCGCGTCTTCCGCGGCTGAGAAACGACGGACATAGGCGGCGCCGATGGCGGTCAGGACGTCAGGCCAGGACAGGCGCCCAGCATCGGCACGAGCGCGCAGGCGAGCCGTGACCTGCGGCGGCAGGGCCCGTTCGATGCGGTGAAATCGGTGGGCGGTCGTCGCCTTGCCGGGTGCCAGAGAGGCGACCTCGGGCGCGTCGCCCATGACCTCGCGCCAGTAGGCGGCGTCGGCCGTGCGCTTTTCGGAGACGCGATAGGCGGCGTCCTCGCCCCACACCTTGGCGATCGGATTGAAGACCGGCCCGGGCGTCAGGCCGCCGCGCGCGGCGTTGTATAGCTCGGCCACTCGGTTGGTCAGCAGGGCCATGCCGAAACCATCGGTGGCCAGATGGTGGACGCGCAGGCTCCACAGGAAATGCTGCGGCCCCATCTGAAACAGGATGTTTGCAGCCAGCGGATCGCGGGTCGGGTCCAGCGGCGTCTCATGATCGCGACGCATGGCGGCCATGGCCTCGGCGACGGGATCGGCGGCAGTGGACACATCGATGATCTCGAGGAACGGGCGGTGCGCGGCGTCCAGCGTCTGCACCACCGCCCCGTTCCGCTCAACAAACCGCAGCGACAGGGCCTCCGCCTCGACCGCGACCTGATCGACGGCGGCACGGAAAGCTTCGATATCCAGATCGCCCCGGACGTCGACATAGTGGGCCGTATTGAAGATCGGATTGGTCGGGTCCAGTCTCTGGGCAAACCACAGGCCAGATTGAGCCTCGGTCAATGGCGCTTCCGTCGCCGTCTCAACACCCACCACGGCGCGTCCGTCGTCCACGCCTCAGGACTCGACGCCGAGCGCGGCGCGCTTCTGGCGGATGATGGTCCACCACTCGGCCAGCGTGACGTGTTCGGCCAGCTCGCTGAACTCCAGCGGCACGGTCTCGCTCCACTGCAGGCTGAGGTTGAGCACGCGCAATGAATCCACGCCTAGGTCCATCAGGTTGTCATCGTCCAGAATGGAGTCCGGCGTTTCATGCAGCACGGCGGCGATGTCGGCGCGCATCCGTTCGAGGGTCAGCTCCTGCGGGGTCAGCTTGGTCATATCAGTCGTTCCAGAGCGCGCGCTGTTGAAAGGGCCACGGCGCAGGTGTCGGCGGCCCAGGCCACCGCGCCCATGTGTTTTTCGCGGGAGAAGTCACCCAGGGCGTCGGCGACGAAGAAGGGTTCGATGTCGCGCTGAAACGCCTCGGCCGCCGTAAGCTGGCAGCCGATGTGGGCGTAGACACCGCAGACGATCAACTGGTCCCGCCCCCGCACGCCCATCAGCGTCTCGAGGTTGCTGCGCTGGAAGGCGCTGTAGCGGTGCTTGACCAGAGGGAAGTCGCCCAGCGCCGGGGCCAGTTCGGGCAGGATATCTTCATGCGCAGGCGTGCGGCTCATGCCCGGCCCCCAGAGGTCGGCCTGCAGGCCCCGGTCCCGGCGGTCCTGATCGCCATGCTGGGCGGTGTAGAAGACGGGCACGCCCGCCGTCCGCGCCGCCGCGATCAGCCGGGCGATGTTGGCGATCAGCCCCGGCAGCGGCTCGGCGCCCGGCGCATAGGGGCGCATGAAATAGCGCTGCATGTCGTGGACCAGCAGGGCCGCGCGATCAGGCTGCAACGTCCACTGGGCGCGCGAGGGGGGAATCTCCGCCTCGGTCGGCAGGGTGTAGGCCGGAACGGTCGGCAGACCTTTGGGCGCGGTCATGCATGGTCCTCCTCTGGCACGATGCGCTGGCGTAGGGCCGCGCGCAGTTCCCGACGGCTGACCTTGCCCACGGCGGTCACGGCGAAGTCCTCCACGAAGACGATCTGGTCCGGCACCTTGAAGGCGGCGATGTCACGCTGGCGCATCCAGGCTTTCAGTTCGACGCCACGGGGCGCGTCGCCCCTGGGAATAACGAAGGCGCAGATGCGTTCGCCTAGATATTCGTCCGGCACCGACACTACGGCGGCGTCGAACACAGCCGGATGGGCCAGCAGGTGATCCTCGACCTCCTCGGCCGAAATCTTCTCGCCCGCGCGGTTGATGTGGTCCGTGGCGCGTCCCATGACGACCAGATAGCCCTCCGGCGTTCGGCGCACGACGTCGCCTGTGCGGTAGAAGCCGTCGTCGGTGAAGGACCGTGCATTGGCGCCCGGCTCGTTGTGGTAGGCGCGGATCGTGTAAGGCCCGCGCGTCAGCAGATCGCCAGCCTCTCCCTCCAAGACCGGCGCGCCTGCGTCATCCAGGATCAGGATTTCGTCGTCTGGACTGATGGGCCTTCCCTGGGTCTCGACGATCAGACTCTCATCGTCGTCGAGGCGGGTGTAGTTGACCAGGCCCTCGGCCATGCCGAACACCTGCTGCAGGGTGCAGCCCAGTTCCGTCCGGACGCGCCGCGCGGCCTCGGGCAGGAACTTGGCCCCTCCGACCAGAAGCACCTGAAGGCTGGACAGGTCGTGGGCTTTCCTCGACGCCGCCTGCATCCACAACAGGGCCAGCGGCGGCACCAATCCAGTGATCGTCACCCCCTCGCGCTCAATCAAGGGAAAGCAGGCGTCCGGCGAGGGCGAGGGCACCATCACGACCGTCGCGCCGACATAAAGGGCGCCCAGATAGCCTGGCGAACTCATGGGGAAATTATGCGCCGCTGGCAGGGCCGTCAGATAGACGCTCTCCGGCTCCAGTCCCGAGATGTCGGCGCTTTCACGCACGCTGTAGAGGTAGTCGTCGTGGGTGCGCGGGATCAGCTTGGACAGGCCGGTCGAGCCCCCCGAAATCTGAAGGAAGGCCACGCTCGATGGGTCAGCATCGGTCACTGGCAGGATCGCCGGATCGGCGAGAAAGTCGTCGAAGGCAGCGAACTCCTCGGCCTCACCGACCACGACCACATGGCGCAGGTCGGGAATCTCACCTTGAACGGCGCGGGCCAGGATGCGGTAGTCGAAGCCCTCGTGCCGGTCGGCCACGACATAGGCCGAGGCTTCGGCCCGCGCCACGAAGTGGACGATTTCGGTCGAGCGGTGCGCAGGCAGCGCATAGACAGGGATCAGTTGAGCCCGGAACAGGCCAAAGATCACGCTGAGGAACTCGGGCAAATTGGGAAGTTGCACCACCACCCGATCGCCCGGCTTCAATCCCAGAGCCAGAAATCCGGCGGCGGCCGCCTCAGCCTTTTCCAGAAGGTCGCCATAGGTCCAGCGCTGATCCATGCCGACCACAGCCACGGCGTCAGGCTGAGCTTCGGCGCGACTGCGCAGCACTTGAGAAAAGGTCTCACCGCGCCAGTAGCCCTTGGCTCGATAAAGCGCCGCCATGTCGTCCGGCCAGACCTGTTTCAAGGGAATCATACGCTCGCCTCGTCCACGCCCAAGGCGCGCATAACGGCCTGGAATTTACCGGATGTCTCGTCCGCCTCGGCCTCTGGGTCCGAACCGTCGACGATACCCGCGCCGGCATAGAGGCGCGCCTCTGAGCCGCAGATCTCGGCGCAGCGCAGCGTCACGTACCAGGCGCCGTCGCCCGCCGCATTGGTCCATCCCAGCGCCCCGGCATAGAAGCCGCGATCATAGGCTTCCAGGTCGCGGATAACTCCGGCCGCCAGGTCGCGGGGCGCGCCGCAGACAGCGGGCGTCGGGTGCAGCAAGGCCGCCAGTTCCGCCGCCGACACTTCGTCGGGGCGACGCACGCGTCCCTCGATGCGGGTGCCGAGGTGCCACATGGTTCGTGTCGAGACCAGCGCCGGTCCCGGCGGCGCGCGCAGATCGCTGCACCACGGCGCCAGCAGATCCATGATGGCTTCGACCACAAGGGCGTGCTCGCGACGATCCTTGTCAGAGGCGAGCAAGCTTTGAGCCGCCGCCTCGTCCTGGTACAGGTCCGGGCTACGTCTCGCCGATCCAGCCAGCGGATGCGACAGGATGGCCGGGCCGCGCTTCGAGATCAGCAGTTCCGGAGATGCTCCCACCAGGCGACGCATATCCCCGCCCTGCCCGAAGCCCAGCGGAACGAGAAAGCGCGCCGCCGATGGATCGACCTTCAAATCGCGCCACAGGGCGAAGGCGTCAAAAGGACGATCAGCCTCCAGCCGCAGGCTACGCGACAGCACGACCTTGTCGATCGGCCGGGCGTCGTCGCGAGACGCGCAGATGGAGGCCAAAGCCTTGGCGACAGCCTGCTGATAAGCCTCGCGCGAAGGCTCGCTCGTCAAGCGTATGCCGCCCGGAGACAGTGGCGCTTGGGTGGGCGCGCTCCAGGCGCGGTTGGCCGCGCGCTCAGGCAGGAAAAGACAGTCGCCCTGGTCGCGATCAAAGGGAATGGCGCCGACCAGAAGGCGCGGAGAAGCCTCGCTGCGGTCCGCCGACGGGTAGTCAGAGAAGAAGCGCTTCACCCGCTCGCCAAGACTTGCCGCCGGTCCTGACGGCAGACGACGCTGCACCCCCGTCGTGAACAGCCTCATCTCGGGCGTGGCCAATCCAAAGGCCCAGTCCATGGCCGCCTCCTGGCGCGCATCGGGCGTCGCGGCGTCCTTTCCGATCTGAACCGCCAGATCAGGAGCGCTCCAGAAGTTCGTCGCCATCGACTCCATTGCTCACCTTGCCGTCAACTTACGCTGTTGCGTATCACTCTCAATATCTGAGGCTATAGACGACCAACCTTCGCCGCGCCTTGCGGTGAGATTAATTCACCATCAGGCTGACCAGCGCGCCGAGGCGAGCTAGAGAGCGCTCCATGCGAATGCTTATCATTGACGACGACGCTCGGACCCGTGCCTTCGTGGCCGAGGGTTTGCGTCAGCAAGGCCAGACCGTGGACGAAGCGCCGGACGGCGACACGGGCCTGCACATGGCCCTGGACGGCGATTACAACGCGATCGTCGTGGACCGGATGATGCCGGGTCTATCCGGGCTCGATGTGATTCAATCAATGCGTTCGGCAGGACTAAAGACGCCCGTCCTCGTGCTGACGGCGCTGGGTGCGGTCGATGATCGTGTGGACGGACTGAACGCAGGCGCCGACGACTATCTGGTGAAGCCCTTTGCGTTCAGCGAACTGAGCGCGCGGATCCAGGCGCTCATCCGCCGTCCGCCTCTCGCCGATCGGGCGCAGGTGCACATGGTCAGCGATCTGGTGGTGGATGTGGCCGCGCACAGGGCCACGCGGGCGGGACAGGTTCTGGACCTGACCCCGCACGAGTTCAAGTTGCTGGAACGTCTGGCGCGAAATGCGGGACAAGCCGTAACCCGCACCATGTTGCTGGAGAGCCTGTGGGGCTTTCACTTCGATCCCCGCGCCAACCTGATCGACGCCCACATCAGCCGCCTGAGGGCCAAGGTAGATCGCGGTTTCGGATGCGATCTGATCCAGACGATTCGCGGGGTGGGCTATGTTCTCAAGCAGCCGGACTAGAGGACCGTCGGTCTGGTCGACGTCCGGCCTGAGATACGCCGCCGCCTTCTCACTTCTATTCGGCCTGGGCGCCGCCGTCATGGTCGCCGGCGTGGACTATGGCCTGATGCGCTTCGCCGAGGCCGAGGTGCGCGACGGTCTCAGCCATCAGATGGAGGTTATGCGCGCCGACGCCGACCGTCACGGCACGGCGACCTTGGTGCAGGAGTTGAACGCCGAGACGCGTAATCGCGATGCTCGCCGCTACCTGTTGCTGGTTGAAGCGCCTGACGGAAGCGTTTTCTCCAACGGTCTGACCCGGTTGGCCGTCAACGCCACCGGCTTCCGACACAACTTGCCGAACAAGGCCCGGCCCGCGCGCTGGCCCGATCAGACCCCCAACATGATGACGCTGAGCGCGCGCGCAGCCGACGGAGGGCTGTTGGCTGTCGGTCGCGACATCCAGCATCTGGACGAACTGCGTGGCGGCATTCGTCGCTTCGCCCTGTGGAGCGGGCTGGCGCTGATCTTGCTCGCTCTCGCAGGCGGGTGGGTTTCGGGGCGGCTTTTTCTGCGGCGCCTCGAAAGCGTCAATCAGGCGGTCGCGCGCATTATCGCCGGCCAGGACTCAATGCGTCTGCCCGCCGTTGGCCTGGGGCGTGAGTTCGACCAGTTGGCGGACAACCTGAATCGGATGCTGGATCGGCAGGAGGCGGCGCTGACGGCGCTGAAATCACTCTCCGAAGGCGTGGCCCACGAACTGCGAACACCCCTGAACCGGGTGCGCAACCGCTTGGAGCAGGTCGCCGCCGGGATTGACGATGTCGCCACGCGCGATGAAGCGATCGAGCGCGCGCTGGCGGAAACCGATCAGGTCAGCGCCCTGTTCGAGGCCTTGCTGACCTTGGCGCGGATCGAAAATGGCAGCGTCGGTCTGAAAATGGCCCCGGTGAATATCTCCGCGCTGGCGGCCACCGTCAGCGATATCTATCGACCGCTTGTGGAGGAGACGGGCGGCGTCCTGATCGCCGCCCTGCCCTCGCCGGCTGTCATCAACGGTGACGCCGCCCTCCTTCAGCAGGCGCTCGCGAATCTGATCGAGAACGCCGTTTTCCACGGCGGCGCGCCCGCCACCATCGAGATCTCGACCGGCATCATCGACGGGAAAACGATCCTGCGAGTCGCCGACAATGGTATTGGCGTGCCGGAGACGGAGCGAGAAAAGGTCTTGCGTCGCTTCTACAGGATCAATCAGACCGATCCTGCCCCGGGGTCTGGCCTGGGGTTAGCCATGGTGGCGGCCGTGGTCCGCGCCCATGGCGGCGAGCTCAGCCTCTCCGACAACGCCCCCGGACTGATTGTGGAGATCACGCTGCCTCGAACGCCCTAGCCAGAGTGTCGGCCACCCACTGTGTCGCCTGGTCGTCGCTGGACCGTTCATGCCAGACCAGATGGTAGTCAAACGGCTTGATGCTAGCAGGAAGTGGGAAGGTGCGAAGGCCGTGCGCGACGGCGAAACATTCTGCCGCCTTTCGCGGAAGGATCGCGATCGCATCCGTACCGGCCAGAAGGTAGGGCGTCAGCGAGAAGCTTTCGGCCGAGATCAGCACCCGCCGATCCGCCAGTTCCGGCAAGTCCTCGGCGATCCAGTCACCGAAGCCGTCGCCGACCGAGACCGAGACATGCGGCCACTCCAACAGGTCTTTGCTTGAGCGGCTGCAGGCGTGAACTGGGTGGTCTGACCGGGCCAGACCCAGATGGGTCTCCTGGAACAGCCACCGCGACTTCAAGCTGGAACCATGCGGGTTCCAGCCCGTCAGGACGAAGTCAAGGCGACCATCCTCCAGTCGTCGAAGGCTGGCGTCCGACAGAGGCTCGACCACCAGTTCCACCCCGCCTGCCTCGCGCTCGATCAGAGCAAGCGTGGGCGCGATCACGCTCAGCACGCCGAAGTCGGTCGAGGCCAGATGAAAGGTGCGCTTCATGCTTCCCAGGTCTACGCCGTGATCGCGGATCAGCGCCTCCCCTTCTCGCAACCAGGACCGAAGCGGGCCACGGAGCGCCTCTGCCCTGGGCGTCAACATCATGCCGCGCGGTCCGCGCACCAATAGAGGATCGTCGAACTGGTCCCTCAGTCTGGCGAGCACGCGGCTCATCGCCGGCTGCCCCATGCCCAGTCGTTCGGCGGCGCGCGAGACGCTGCGCTGCTCCAGCAGCACCATCAGATGCTGCAACTGATTGAAATCGGCACGGGAGGGCAGGCGCCCGGACATTCCGGCTTCTCCGAAGGCAACGACAGGGCCGCCCCTGTTATTGCAATGATTATTATTTGCAACTCGTAGCGACTGCCCATGCGGAGCTCATGCCGATTTGCGAATGCGCTCCATGCCGAATACGCCATTGAGCCGCTAATGCGAATGATTATTAGAAGCGACCGTCGCTCGCAAGCGTGAGCATTCCTCCCCAACCGGCGGTCGCCGCCCTTCAAATGCATGCCTTCGGGGGCAAACATGAGTTTTACAAAGCACCACATCAGGCTAGCCCTGATGACGTCCACTCTCCTCGCCGCATCGCCGGCCCTGGCCGACAATCCCGTTGAAGAACCCCAGGCCACCAGCGTGTCTGACGTCATCGTCACCGCGTCCGGAACGGCCGTGAACGTGCGAGACGCCCCGGCTTCGGTCAGCGTCATCACGCGCGAAGACATCGAGCGTCAGCCGGTTCAGAACATCGGCCAGCTTCTCAGCCGGCTTCCCGGCGTCAGCGGCGGTCTCAGCGGCACAGGCGAAATGTCGAAGATCAAGCTGCGCGGGCTGCCGGATAATTACACGCTGATCCTGGTGGACGGGCGACGTCTGGGTTCCTCGCGCGACCTGGCCTACCGCCCTGACTTGGGTCGCCAGGATCTGAGCTGGATTTCGTCCGACATGATCGAACGCATCGAAGTGGTGCGCGGGCCGATGTCGTCGCTATACGGCTCGGACGCCATGGGCGGCGTGATCAACATCATCACGCGCAAGATCGCCCCGACCTGGCGCGGATCCTTCAGCGCCAACTACACGATGCCGCAGGATGATGATCGCGGCGACGTCTATCAGTTCGCCTTCAACGCCACCGGACCGCTGGCCGACAACCTCGGCGCCCGTATCGGCCTCAGCTACTCGCGTCAGAACCCTGACGAGGTGGCCCTGGGCGGGCGGTCCGAGGACATGGGCTCCTCAGGCATCACCGACAAGAGCGTCAACGGCGCGCTGAACTGGGCTCTCACGCCCAGACAGACCCTGTCCCTGGAGGGGACATACGGCATCCAGGAAACGGTCAATCAGCCGCCGCTGACCGGCTCGACCAGCGCTCGCGCGGCCTGGGGCGCCTCGGAACTGGAACGCACCTCGCTACGCCTGAGTCACGAAGGCGAATGGGGCTTCGGGAGCACCAAGGTCGATCTCTACCGCAACGAGTTCGTCTGGGACATGACTGAAGGCGCCTCGGAAAACACCGAGACCATCCTTGATGTCATCCTCAACGCCACGCCTCACCTGATCTGGGATCACAAGCTTTCGATCGGTGGTCAGTACCGCGACGAGGAAATCGTCAACACCGACACCATCGGCACCGTGCCGGTGGACTATGAAGGCAACCCGATCGACACCAGCGGCAAGCTGTCTGGCGACACGATGGCCGTCTATGCGGAAGATCAGATCACGCTGCGGGAAAATCTGCTGCTGACGCTGGGCGCACGAGTGGACAGTCATGACAAGTACGGCGAGCACTTCACACCGCGCGTCTATCTGGTCTGGCACCCGGTCGAGAACTGGACGGTTCGCGGCGGGTTCGCGCAAGGCTTCCGCGCGCCGACGTTGAAGGAAAGCTCGCCCGGCGCCGCCACCAACTCGGGCGGCAACGGCTGCACCGGCCTGATCCCCATGGGCTACAGCGGCGGCGGTTGCTGGATGACCGGCAATCCGGACCTCAAGCCGGAGGAAAGCACCAACTACGAAATCGGCGTCGCCTACGATCGCGATCAGTGGAAGTTCGGCGTCACCTATTTCCACACCGACTTCGAGAACAAGATCGAATATCTGCCGCTCGGCTTCTTCCAGAACCGTTGGTGGACCAAGCGCGAGAACATCCAGGAGGCCCGCACCAAGGGCCTGGAAGCCATCGCCCAGGTGCCGCTGCGCGACAACCTGACCTGGAACACCAGCCTGACCTGGATGATCGAGGCCAAAAACCTGGTGACGGGGGCCAACCTGATCACCACGCCGGAGTGGGCGGGCTTCTCGTCGCTGGACTGGCAGGCCACGGACCGGATCGGCCTGTTCCTTTCGGCTCAGTATACAGGTGAACAACTCGGCGGCGGCACGGCCATCACCGAAGGCTACACCATGTTCGACCTCACTGGCCGCTTCGACATCAGCGAGACCGTCACCTTCCGCGCAGGCATCACCAACCTGTTCGAGAAGGAGATCAACTCCAGCGAAGGCTACAACTACTACCAACCCCGTCGCCGCTTCTTTGTCGGCGTGACCTCGCGCTTCTGATCCGAAAGATCTCATCATGACAAACTTCACGATCACCCGCCGGATCGCCGGCCTGGCGGCCGCGCTGGCCGTCTCGGTCGCCGCCGCTCCCCTCGCCCAGGCCCAGAGCGCCTTCTCCACCCCCGAGCGCCTTGACGGCGGTCAGGTCAGCTTCGCCTCGGCCGAACGCGGCCGTCCGGTGCTGGCCGGCGGCGAGGTGGTGGCCACTGGACGTGGCTTCCGTCCGAACCAGTCGGTCTCCCTGCTGTATGGTCAGACCCGCATCGGCGGCGCCACCGCCAACGCCGAAGGCGGATTTGAAACTCGCCTGTCGGTGCCGGCCAACGCCGTCAGCGGCAACCACTCGATCGTGGTGGTCGCTGACGCGCCCTACAACGCCGAGATCGCCAACCTGAAGGTCTCGCCGACGGTTCCCCTGTCGAACGAGGCGTCCTATCGCATCACCAGCGTCCAGCCGACGCGCGGCCTCTATCAGACCGCCTACAGCGCCAAGCGCAACGCCGTCTTCGCCACCTCTGCGGTCGGTCGCCCGCCGGTGCGCCAGTCCGAGTTGCTGCGCCTGAACGCCGACACCCTGGCGGTCGAGGCGCGTATCACCCCGGCCGCCGCGCCGGGCCGCACCGGCCGCGACGGCCAGCCACAAGACGGCGGCGTCTTCGCCGTCTACGGCGTGGGCGTAGATGACGCCCACGACACGGTCTGGGTCACCAACAGCCGTCAGAACACGGTGGCCGTCTATCGCCAGTCGGATCTGTCGCTGGTGCGTCAGTTCGAGCCCGGCACGGTCAACCACGCCCGCGACGTCGTCATCGATGAGCAGGACGGCAAGGCCTACGCCAGCGCCACATTCGAGCCCGAAATCGTGGTGTTCGACACGGCGGCCCTGTCGGTGTCGAAGCGGATCAAGATCGACTCGACCGTGCGCGGCGAGACCTTCTCGGCCGCCAGCGTCTCTTATGATCGAGCCGCCAACCGGCTCTATGTGGCGTCGAATTCGACCAACGAGATCGCCGTCATCAACACCCAGACGGATGCGGTCGAGCACGTCTATCCGATTCCGGGCGCCCGCAGCGTGATCGGCGTGGCGCACGACGCCCAGACCAACCGCATCTTCGTGGCGGCTCAGGGCACCGACAACCTGGTGATCCTGAACGGCGCCGACGGCTCAGTCGTCGCCGACACGCCGGTCGGCGCGGGTGCGCTTAACGTGGTGTTCGAGCCGAAGTCGCGCCGCGCCTTCGTCAGCACCTTCGGCGCCGGCACGGTCACAGTCACCGACGTCGACGGCCAGATCGTCGCCAACCTTCCTGCGCCGCCGGTGGCCAACCACGTCTCGACGGACGGGCGCGGCAATGTCTACGCCGCCGTCAAATCCGGCTGGAGCAGCGACGGCAACGACAGCGTCCTGCTCATCCGCCCGGCGCGTTAAGCTCCAAGGACCCTCGCCGGCTGGCGAGGGTCTTCTCTCCTGCTCGCTTCAGGCCGTAATGCGATGACTGTTTCGCCGCTTCAGCTCTTCTCGCCGCCAGACGCCCTCGCTTCTGCGACAGACTCGTCGGATGCAACCGTGGCCCAATTGCTCAAGGCAAACGGCCTTCTGTTCAATGCGGCGCGCCGTGATGTTCTGTGCGTCCTGCTTCGTGCCTCGGCCCCTCTCGACGTTGACACTACGCTGGCCGCCGCGCGGTCTGACGGCAGCCACGTTTCGCGCGCGGCTGTGTCGCGGTTCCTGAACCTCCTGACCCGACTGGGCGTCGCTGAAGTCGCAGCGCGACGAAACGCCCGACGCTTCTTCCGCCTCAAGCGTCACACGCAAACCATCAGCCTCAGTTGCGTGCGCGAAAACCGTATCATCGAGGTCCGTGACGACGCTCTGGTGCAAGCGGTCGAGCATATGCTGCACGGGCGCGGGTATCGCCTGGCGGAAGGCATCGACTTCCGTATCGAACCCCTCGCTGCTTCGAGCGACCGCCCGAAGGCATGATGTCGCAATCGGGCAGCGACCAAGCGTCGCGAACCTGGCGGTTGCAACTGACAATGATTATCACTACCCAGTGACGCTCTTGCCTTCCGCCTGGACCTGATTTCATGACTAGCGCAGCCCGTCTGGCTCTGCTCACCTCCGCCAGCCTGCTGGTTGCCCCCACCGCCTTCGCACAGAGCACGACGACGGTGGACGACGTCGTCGTCACGGCCTCCACTCGCGCGCAGAAGGTTGAGCAGGCGCCCGCCACCATCACCCTGGTGACAGCGGAGCAACTGGAAAGCCGCGCCTACGCGGACCTGTTCGACGCCGTGCGCGACGTCGAGGGCGTGTCGGTCAGCGGCGGGTCGAATTTTCAGGACATCTTCATTCGCGGCCTGCCGGGCGCCTACACCCTGACGCTGGTCGACGGTCGGCGGCAGTCGACGCGGGACGCCCGCGTCAACGGCAACGGCGGTCTGGAGCAGAGCTTCACCCCGCCCGTCTCGGCCATCGAACGGATCGAGGTCGTGCGCGGGCCGATGTCGTCGCTGTACGGTTCCGACGCCATCGGCGGCGTCATCAACATCATCACCAAGAAGGTCCCCGACCGCTGGGGCGGATCGGTCGCCGCCGACTATGTCGCTCAGGAGCACGGCGACAGCGGCGACTGGGCGCAGGGCCAATTCTATCTGGCAGGCCCCATCGTCAGCGAGAAGCTGGGCGCTCAAATCTGGGGTCGGGTCTATGACCGGGCCGAGGATCATATCTTCAACGCGCCCAGCAGCACCGGCGTCATGGGCTCGGACGAACACAGCCTGACCGGCCGCCTGGCCTGGACGCCGACGGCGGACCACGAAATCCTGCTGCAAGCTGACACCACGCGGATCAAGCGCTTCAGCACGGCGGGCAAGACGCTGGCCGCCAACGCCCGCAGCACACGCAACGAACACAGCCGGGACAGCGCCTCACTGTCGTGGAACGGCGACTGGAACTGGGGAACCAGCGCCCTGTCGCTGATGCGCGAAGAGTCGTCGCGCGAGATCTTCACTGCCGATGCGACCGGCAGGATGGTGCGCAACCCGCGCGCGCCGGAGTTGACCAACACTGTTCTGGACGCCCTGTTCAACCTGCCGCTGGCGGGCTCGCCGCTGGGCGACCACAACCTGGTCTTCGGCGGCCAGTGGATCGAGAACAGCCTGAAGGATATCAATCCTGGAGCCCGCGACAACATCGCCAAGACCTTCGACGTCTGGCAACGCGCCCTGTTCGTCGAGGACGAATGGACCCTGACGCCGGAGGTAGCCCTGACACTCGGGCTGCGAGTGGACGACCACAAGCGTTACGGCGATCACTGGAGCCCGCGCGCCTATTTGGTGTGGAATCCCAGCGATACCCTGACGATCAAGGGCGGCGTTTCGACCGGCTTCCGCGCACCCGAAATCCGCGCCGTGGCCGACGGCTACGCCTATGAGACCGGCGGCGCCAACTGCAACTATGGCGCGGGCCTGTGCGGCGTCATCATCGGCGATCCGAACCTGAAGCCGGAGAGCAGCGTCAACTACGAGGTCAGCGCCCTGTGGCGGCCGATCCCGACGCTATCGTTGAACGCCACCGTCTTCCGGACTGACTTCAAGGACAAGATCGCCGACGACCGGGTCTGCGGCCCGGACGTCAACAACAACGGCGTCTGCGACGTGCCGAGCGAGGTGGTGCGCTGGGATGAGGATCCCCTCTATCAGCTCTATTACTGGTACAACATCAACGACGCTCGCATTCAGGGCGTCGAACTGAGCGGACGCTGGCAGGCGACGGACCAACTGGCGTTCAAGGCCGGTTACACCTACACGGACTCGTCTCAGAAAGGCGGCCTCTACGACGGCCTGCCGCTGTCGCGCACACCCGAGCACATGGCCAACCTGCGCGCCGACTACGCGGCGACGGATCGCGTGAACCTGTGGGCGGCGGGCTCCTACCACGGCGAGGAAGTCAACGCCGGCCTGCGCGTCGGCATCAATGGCGAGCCGATCATGAACGGCCCGCGACAGGTCGGTCGCCGCTACCCCGACTACGCCCTGCTGGATGTCGGCGCGAACTGGCGCGTCCGGGACAATGTGACGCTGAAGCTCGGTGTCTACAACCTGACCGACAAGGTGCTTAACGTGGCGACCTACGACTTCCAGGGCGACGGTCGTCGTTACTGGATGGGCGTCAGCTGGGATTTCTGAGGATGGGGACCATGGTGGATTTCAAGCCGGGGCGACGCGCCCTTCTGCTGGGCGCCGCCGCCCTCCTGGCCGGGGCTGGCGCCTGCACGCGCCGGGAGGGCGAGGGACCTTCCTCCCTGCTGACCGACCTTCGGGACCGCCCGCTGGCTGTCACGCCGCCCGTCGGCAAGCTGTCGATCGACGACAGCCGCTTCCTGATCGCCCTGTCGCTGCTTCATCCTGATCCGGTCAGCCTGCTGGCCGCATGGGCGGGCGACGTGAACCGCCTGAGCCCGGAAATCTACGCCGCCTATCTGGCCAAGTCTCCGGCGCTGGCGACCCTGCCCAAGACGCCGAGTTCGGCCTCGGCCTTCAACGTCGAGGCCGTTCTGGGCGCTCAGCCTCAGGTCGCCCTGGTGTCGCTGGATTCCGGCCCGACCGACGCTCAGGCCGCCCAGTTGGAGCAGGCCGACGTCCGTGTCGCCTACATCGACTTCTTCCAGCACCCCTTCCAGAACCAGTCACGAAGCCTGTCCCTGCTTGGCAGCCTCATCGGCCGCGGGGAACAGGCAGAGGCCTACAACGCCTTCCGCGCCGCCAAGCTGAAGGTCATTTCTGACCGAGTCGCGGGACTGAAGGACGAGCAGAAGCCGAGCGTCTTCCTGGAGGCTCACGCCGGCAACGGACCGGATTGCTGCAACTCGGTCGGCGCTGGCAACATCGGCGACTACCTGACCTTCGTCGGCGGCCGCAACATCGGCGCCGAGGTGCTGAAACAGCCGTCAGGCAAGTTGAACCTCGAGTTCGTGGTCGAGCGCGACCCTGACCTGTACATCGCCACCGGTGGCCCGCATCTTGAGAAGGCTGGCGGCTTCGTGGTCGGCCCGAAGTATGACACGCAAACCTCTCGCGCGTCGTTGCGCCGCGTGGCTGACCGTCGCGGTCTGTCCACCTTGAAAGCCGTGCGCGATGGCAAGGTTCATGGCCTGTCGCACCAACTGATCAACTCGCCAATCGACATCGTCGCCACCGAGGTCCTGGCCAAGTGGATCCAACCTGAACTGTTCGCCGATCTCGACCCGCGCGGAACCCTGAACACCATCAACGAACGCTTCCTCGCCGTGCCCTACCACGGCGACTACTGGACCGACCTGGTCCCTGCCTGACGTCCCATCTCAAGGAGAGCCCCATGATCACCCTTCGCCACAGCGCCCTGCTGGCCGCCAGCCTCATCGTCCTGTCGACGGCGTCCGCCGCGTCGGCCCAATCGATCGAGAAGACCGTCAAGGTCGCGCCCGGCGGCCTGTATGAAATCGTCTTCAACCCCGCTGACAACGACATCTATGTCGCCGCCGTCGGACCGCGCGGCGCCAACCAGGCCCAGATCGTTCGCCTGGACGGCCAGACCCTGGCCGCCGAAACGCCGATCAACGTGTCGGAGCGTCCGCTTTATGGCCTTGGCCTCAACAGCCGCACCCAGGTCCTCTATGGCACCGACACCCGCACCGGCGCGGTTTCGGCCATCGATCTGAAGACCGGCGCCGTGGTCGCCACCATCCGACAGTCGGCAGACGACGACAGCGCCCACGTGCGCGAAGTGATCGTCGATGAGCAGCGCAACAAGGCCTATGTGACGGTGGTCGGCGGCGACGCCGGCGACACCTCGCGCCCCAACCTGATCTGGGTCATCGACGGCGCGACCAACACGGTCGAGCGCACCATCGCCACTCCCGTCGGCGGCCTGACCGGCGCGGCCTTCGATGCGGCGACCAACCGCCTCTACGTCACCGGCATGGGTAGCAATGAAGTCGCCGCCATCGATCTGACGACCGGCGAGACGGTGGGCAAGTGGCCGTCGCACGGCGAATCCGCCATCAACGTCGCGGTGGACTCCGAGGGTCGCCGACTGTTCGTCGCGAACCAGAAGTCGGGCGAACTGACGGTGCTGAACGCCGACACGGGCGCCCTGATCCACAAGGTCGCCACCGGCGAAGGCGCTCTCAGCGTCGCCTACAACGGCGCGGTCAAGCAGATCTACGTCGCCAACCGTCAGGCGGGCACGGTCACGGTTCTGGACTCCGACACCTACGCCGTGAAGGCCAACCTGCCGACCGGCACCCTGCCCCAGACCATCGCCATCGATCGCGCCACCAACGCCGTCTACGTCACCAACAAGGCGCGCGGCCTGCCGCGCAACGCGCCAGCCGGCACGCCGGTCCCCGTGGACGCGACCGGCGACGTGGTGACGTTGATCCGCCCCTGATTTCACGGTTCCTCCCCAAACTGGCCCGGTCGATCCTTCGACCGGGCCTTTTTTGTCTTTGGAGAGCTTGAGGATCAGCCTGCCTTCAGGACGTCGTCGATCAGGACCTGAAGCACGCCGCGTTCGCAGCGCTGGACACGCGCCGAGACGCGATAGACCTGGGCCAGAATATCAGGCGTCACCGCTTCATCCGGCGCGCCAAAGGCCGCTAGCCGGCCCTTCGCCATGACCGCGATCCGATCAGACACGCGCGCCGCGGCCTGCAGATCATGCAGGACGATCATCACGGTCATCCCGCGCTCGACCGCCGCCTCTCGCGCCAGTTCCAGAACCCGCAGCTGGTAATAGAGGTCGAGCGCGCTCGTCGGTTCGTCCAACAGCAGCAGGCGGGGCTCGCGCGCCAGGGCCTGAGCCAGACCCGCCAACTGCTTCTGCCCGCCCGAGAGACGATCCAGCCGCTGCCCCGCCAGCGCTTCGGCGCCAATGCGCTGCAAGACCTGGTAGGCCCGTTCAACGGCCTGGGCGTCAGTGAAAGCCGCCCCGCCCAGCGGCGTGGCCCGAATGGCGGCCACCACCGTTTCCAGAACCGTCAGGGCCACGCCCTGCGGCAGGGTCTGGGGCATATAGGTGACGCGCTTGGCCCGATCAGCCAGCGAGAGGCCGGTCAGTTCAACATCATCCAGCCGGATCGACCCCTTGGCCGGGATCAGTCCCGCCAGCGCCCGCAGGAAGGTGCTCTTGCCCGCTCCATTGGGACCAACGACCGACACCACTTCGCCAGCATCAAGCGACGGCAGGGTCAGGCCTTCGACGATCGGTCGCCCGCCGTAGCCAGCGCTCAGTTCCTGCACCCGTAGGCCCGTCATGCCCGACCTCCGTTGCGGAAGATCAACAGCAGGAAAACAGGCACGCCGATCACGGCGGTCACGATGCCGACCGGCATCAGGACCCCCGGCACGATGGCTTTCGACGCCGCTGAGGCCAGCGACATGATGATGGCGCCAGACAGTATGCTGGCCGGCAGGAAGAAGCGGTGATCCTCGCCCACCAGCAGGCGTGCGATGTGCGGCCCGACCAGACCGATGAAGCCGATGGCCCCGACGAAGGCCACGGCGGTCGCCGACAGAAGACTGACCCGAAGCAGGGACAGGAAGCGCAGCCGTTTCACGTCCACGCCAAAGCTCATGGCCCGGTCTTCGCCCAGCCGCAGCGCCGTCAGCCCCCGAGACGACAACAGGGAAAACGGCGTGACCAGCGCCACTACCAGAGCCAGCGCCCCGACATTGCCCCAGGTAGCCCGGGACAGCGACCCCATCGTCCAGAACACCAGTTGCTGCAGTGCCTCGGCCGAGGACAGAAACTGCACCAGCGCCGTTAGGGCGTTGAAGGCGAAGACCAGGGCAATACCGAACAAGACAATGTTCTCTACCCCCGACCCCTTCATCCGCGCCAACGCCTGCAGGGCCAGCACCGAGCCAAAGGCGAAGACGAAGGCGTTCAGCGGCACCAGCCAGTCGGACCCGATGAAGCTCGCTCCGACGCCCAGCACAATGGCCAGAGAGGCTCCGAAGGAGGCGGCCGATGAGACGCCCAGGGTAAAGGGGCTGGCCAGCGGGTTGTTCAACACTGTCTGCATCTCAGCACCGGCCAAGGCGAGAGCCGCCCCGACCAGAGCCGCCATCAGGGCGTAAGGCAGACGCACCTGCCAGACGATGGCCTGTTGCGCTGTGCTGAGCGATGTCGGATCGAAAATCCCCTTCACCACCGCCGCGGCCGAAAGCGAAGAGGGGCCCGTCACTACATCCAGCAGCAGTGCGGCGGCCGCGCCCATCGCCAACAGACCAAGCACCAAGAAACGCGCTCTGACATTCTGGGAATAGGCGACCACCGCATTCGGCGCCGCGGATTCAGCATTCGCCAATATGACGACCTCCACTCAGCGAATGCGTCGCAATACACCCTGCCCTCTTAATCGGCTAGGGTATCACGATGAGCATATCAGGTTCTGCTTTCGACGCCGCCTTTCCTCCCCTGACGGGCGGGTGCGTCCAGTTGCGCCTTGCCCCTGGCACGATGGCGCCCGGCCTCACGGTCTGGATCAACAGACCCCAAGCGGCACGACCGCCAAAGGGCTGGCCGACGCTGATTATTCTGGAGGGCGAAGCCTATTTCACCGCCGCCGCCGAAATGGCTCAACGTCTCGCACGGCGGTCGACGAAGACTCGGATCGAACCAATGATGGTCGTCGGACTGGCGCTTGATCACGGCGTCCATCGCCAGTCGTCGTTCAGTTTCGCGCCAGAGCCTGAACGTCCGGACGGACTGACAGGAGGGCAATCTCTGCTGCAGCGTCTGTCGGCCCACCTCCTTGGCTTGATCGAGGTCGAAGGCGCAGACACGACCCGGTTGACCCTGGTTGGGCATTCCATGTCCGGCCAGTTCGTTCTGGAGGCGCGCGCGCTTGCAGCCCCCTTCGCACGTTACGTCGCCGTCAGTCCCTCGATCTGGTCCAACCCATCGGTCGTCGCGGCGCAGCCGGAGAGATCATCTGACGACGCGGACGACCTGTTCGTCGTCGTCGGCGGCCAGGAAGAAACGCCGGGTCTTGATCAAACCCATCTGGCGCGCCGTATGATCAGCAATGCCCGCGGCTTGCTGGGCAAGGGCGGGGTCCGACTGGAGGTGCTGGACAGCGAGGATCACGGCTCTGCGCCCTACGCCTCGTTGCCGGCTGCGCTACGGTTCGCCTCGGAACCTTGGCGAGCATAGCCGTCTGGGCCGGTGACGGCGGCGTCCCGCAGTGCGCGCGAACGCCGCCTTACGCCCCTAGAGTTGCAGCCCCAGGAAGGTGAAGGGACGGCTTTCGACGAACTCGGCCGTGGCGTCGCCCGAAAAGGTGTGGATCTGATCCTGCCCCAGGTCCAGCTTCCGGACCTTGCCGGTCTCCGGCGAGAAGTCGACCTTCTTCAGATCGACCCAGAAGGTATTCGGGGTCAGCACCGACTCAAAGAAGTAGAGCTTGCGAGCGTGATCAAAGACTGTCCGCCAGCGCGTGGAAGACAGATTCGGCTCGGATTCGGTCGAAATGCCGAAAGGCACCGATGTATTACGCAGAACGCTGAATACGCTGGCCACGGCGATGTTCGGCTCCTCGAACTTCGGAATGGCGTTGACGTAAAAAGAAGCCCGGGCGAACCGATCGGCGGCGCGGTTGGTCCCGGGCAGCATAACCGTGCCTCCGATCTGCTTCCAGTAGGCATTCAGAGCCAGTTGCTCGTCATAGGTCGGAGAGTTGGTCATCACCTGATATTGACGGCCATGATGGATCTTCAACTGGCCGTCGATGTACTCGAAGATAGCGCTGTCGCCTGTGGCATCGGACAACGACAGGTGGACCGTCGTCAGGCGGTTCTCGCCGGGCACGTTGTCGGTGACGATGGTGAACGGCTCCTTCTCCAACGCCGCCACCGCCTCGGCGACCGTTCCGAAATTGTCGAGGGCGTACTGCGCCCAGGCCGCAATCGACAGGCTGGGCTTTGACGGATCGAAGGCCGGATACTCGGACTCCACCAGCCACAGCAGATTGGCCATCAGTCCCGCCTCATTGACCCCGTCGGTCGTGGACACATCGTACCCCGAGGTGACGACGCTGCCGTATTTCGCCGTCCAGCGGACGGTGTTGGGACCGGTCTCGCCGGTCCTCTGCATGCCGCGCGGGAATATCCAGAGATTGCTGGTGATCTCGCTGCGCCAGTCCATTGACCGGGCGGTGATCACCGTGTCGCCCGCCCCGTGGTAGACAAACCGTGTGCAGGCGTCGGCCACCCCCGCGCCCGCCATCGGCGCCATCAAGGCCGCCGCCGCAACCATAGCCCTTACGCCGCGCGTCTTCATCATGACCTGACCTCCACTTTCAGAACGTGATCGAAAACCCTGCCATCGGCCCGTGTCCCGTCATGTTCCAGACGAAGCGGTCGCCGGTGAAATCGCCTTGCTCATACTCTTGAAACAACACCGCATAACCGACGCGCAGCAGCACCGGGCGTGTCAGCACCGTCGTGCGATAGCCGAGAGTAGCCTGCGCATTCAGGCTGAACCGCTCCCCCGGATCAAAACCGCCGACGTCCAGATGTCCCGTGAGCTTCCAACGATCGTTCAGGTCAGCGTCGGTGCGCAACCCCACGATGACATCGGTCCATTCGGCCTGCTTGCCAACTTCGATCAGGCCCGGCACGGCCAGATCAGCGCGTGTTCGGGACCATCGGGCTCCCGCCAGAGGACGAATGCGAAGCAGACGCGGCGCGCCATGAACGGTCCGGCCGCCCAACTCTTCCTCATGCGCCACATAATAGACCGCGCCGGTGAGGCTCCGCAGCCGAATGTCGGCCTCGATCGGCAAGCCCAAGGCGATCCGCTCGTCGCGGCTGTCGGTTCCCTGATAGTCGACATAGGCGCCCCATCGCGGGCCATCGACCGCGACCTCCCCCATGAAGACGCCCTCCACCTTTTCGAAGGCTTCGGAAAACGGCACATGGACCGGCGTCGACAAGCCCGCCCCCTGCACCCTGCCCTGCATGGTCTTGGCCCAGACGTAGGGACTGACTGTGACCGTCCAGTCGCGGTCAGAAAGCGCCTGAGCTGCCGCCGAGGAAGCCCCGAGACACAGGACCGCCGCAGAAATCACCCAACCCGCGCAGTTCATAGGGGACCCTCCCAGTGGGCTCACCCTACAACATCAGGAATTCGATGGACAACGTTCTTCAAGGATAAGTGCTCGGGTCGCACGGGATTTTGCTCTGCGGGCCCGGCCTGCGGCGCCCCTCCCCAGACGGGGCCTGAACTCAGATGCGCCAAGCCAGCTTCACCCTATAAGGCGTCGATCAGGCTGACGTTGTGAACATCAATCGTCGCTGGCACGTCGTCAGACGAGGTCGGAAGGGCAAGAACCGACCTCTCTTCCGACTTAAGTTCCATCCGATCGAGCCAGACGCATGTTCTGTGCGTGTTGCATCCCGGCCAGCAGAAAGCCCCCGGCGTTGTGCGGCGGGGTTTTGAGATGTTTGGATAGAGGAAGGGCGTCACCGCCATCGACGCGAGCATGACCCCGCCGACCGCAAGGATACCGGGCATCCCGCCGAAGACAGTCCTCAGAAGGCCGGCGACCAGGTCCGATCCGCCTGTCGTCTGGATCGCATCCGAGACCGGGATCAAGGCGGCGATCAGCACCACGCCCGGCATGAACCGCTTGCGGACCCCGCCCAGCCGGACCTCGCGCTGGGCCTAGGGCAGGAGGTCCAGCGCCGTCAGCGCCGCCGGAGGGCCCATGTCGAGCGATTCAATGCGGGCGGACCGAACGGGCGGCTCCGCGTCACCAGCGGACATTGCGATAGCGCGCGGAAGACCACGTTTTGCGCCGACATGATCTCGTCGCCGAAAGCTCCCCGATGAACTGGTAATGCGTCGTCCGGTCCAGGCGGCGACGCATCGGGACTGCGAGCGCTGGAGCGCCTTGCCAAAGGCAGGCATTACATATGTAATCTTGCCTAGGAGGCGCTGATGAACATCACCGAGGCCGAGTTCAAGGTCATGGACGCCCTGTGGCGTCGCGAGCCCCAGTCCGCTGAAGAGCTGATCGCCGCAGTTCGCGGCCAGTCCGATTGGGGCGAGGCCACGGTCAAAACCCTGATCAATCGTCTGCTGAAAAAGGGGGCGATCCGTTCTGAAAGATCCGCGGGGCGGCATCGCTATCACGCGGCCCTGGAAAAGGAGGCATTCGCACTGGCCGAGAGCGAGAACCTGCTGGATCGGCTGTTCGGGGGTCAGATCGCACCCCTTGTGGCGCAGTTCGCGCAGAACCGCAGCCTGTCCGCCGACGACCGGGCGCGGCTGAAGGCGATCATCGCCGGGTTGGACGATGAGTGACGCTCCGGACCTGCTTCTGGAATTGAACGCGGCCCTGGCTCTGGCCGCGACGATCGTCCTGGCGCTCCGCACGCCGGCGCGCCGGGTCTTCGGCCCTCGCGCCGCTTACGGACTGTGGGGCGTCGTGCCGCTGACCCTGGCCGCAGTCTGCCTGCCGCGCATGGCCGTCGGCTCGGTCGTGGCGTCCAGCACCCTGTCGCTCATCCCTGGCCAGTTGATCGTCGCCGTCTGGGGCGCCGGCGCGATCGCCTTCGCCGGACTGATGATGGCGCACCAGATGAGGTTCGCCGCTCTTGCGCGCCAAGGCTTGGCGGGACCTGCCGTGACCGGGGTCATCGTCCCGCGCCTGGTCATGCCCGCCGACAGCGACATCCGCTGGAGCCCCGAGGAAAGGGCCCTGATCCGCGCGCATGAACATGCCCATCTCGAGCGTGGAGATTTGAGGGTCAATGCGGTGGTCGCCCTGCTTCAATGTCTGTTCTGGTGCAACCCATGGGCGCATATCGCGGTGAGCCGGTTTCGCTTTGATCAGGAGTTGGCCTGCGACGCCCAGGTGCTGGCGGTGCGGCCGGGGCGCCGCCGAGTCTACGCCGAGGCCCTGTTGAAGGCCGGCCAGACAAGAGCGACGCCGCTGGGGTGCGGCTGGGGCGACGCTTCCGGGACGCTGGAGACGCGGATCGCCAGCTTCCGCCTGAATCGCCACTCCCCAACGCCCGTCGCCGTCGCCGTCGTTCTTGGTCTGGCCCTAGGGGTCGCAGCGACAGCGTGGGCGTTGCAGCCTGCCACGGTCGAAGCGAGCGACGACCCTCGTCCCAAGATCCTGAACCTGCGCCTGTCTCCGCCTGAGGCATGACCCCTTGACTATATTACAATTGTAATCTCAAGATCTTCCATCGCCCAAATGGAGGATGTCATGCGCCTGCCCCTCGCAACCCTGATCGCCGTCCCGACCACCTTGTTGACCGTCGGCGCCGCTGCGGCCCAAAGCGTCGAGCCCGGCGGAAGGGGTCTGAAGTTTCTGGCTGTCTTCAACGACGCCGGACCTGAGACCAAGCTGATCGTAGTGGGCCTTGTCGGGGCGGCCCTGGCGGCCGCAGCCCTGGCGCCGCGCCTGGCCCGTCAGGCTTTGAACCACCCCTCCCCGAGAGGCGTCGGCTTTCTTTCGGGCCTTCGTCTCGGCGGCCCGCTAATCGCCCTGACCTGGATCTTCCATAATCTGTTGAACTGGGCGGTGGCCTCGGCCTGGTTCAATCGCCCGCCCGGCCACCTGCAACTGGCCCAGGGCTTCGCCGAGCTGGCCCTGATCGCAACGGCGGGAAGTCTGGCGGCGACTCTGGCCGTCTTCAGCCTGGAGCATGTGCGCGCGTCGGCCGCCCGCCGCTCATGATCCGGCGCCTGTCGCTTGCCGCGGTCCTGATCCTGTTGACGGGCTGCGAAGTCAGCACGGATCGCTGGACCGAGCGGCAGGCCGCTGTCGATGCTCCCGAACTGTGGCGGGTCGAGGTCGTCGACGCCGATTCACCAGCCGTGCGGATCTGCGTAGACAGCCTGCTCCGCACGGGCTTTTCCATGCCGATGCCAGAAGCTCATGGCATGGCCTGCGAGCCCTTGGGCGAGCCGATCAAGACCCAAGACGGACGCCTGCAGCGCTGCAGGATCGGGGGTCGAACCCTGCTGGTCGGCACCCGAACAAAGGGACCGGCGAACACTTTCGACGTTGAGCTTCGCGTCACCACTCTGGGCCCTGGGCCGGAGGCGTCTTTCGTCCAGACCCGCCGCTACACCCGGCAAGGCCACTGCCCAGAAGGCTGGAAGGTCGGCGACCAGACTGATCGCTTTGGTCGACGCAGCAATACTGTCTGGACCCCGGCATGGAGGTGACGGGCGACGCAGTAGCAGTCACCTGTCTGACGGCAGGACGCGACGCGCGAGAACCGGACACTGACGCCGTCGCGGGATCCAGACTTTCAGACAGGGCTCCGAATGAACTTCATCTTCCGATCCAATGCGGCCTGCATGAAGGCGACATCCATTAGGAAAAGCGGTCCCGTCGGCGAGCGCTTTCCGCACCTGCTCGCGCCGCAACCGGCCAAGCTGCGTATCGCGTCGGTGGAGCGTCTCTTCAAGGAAGAGAAACACGGCCGGGGAAACATCCAGACCTGTTCATCTAGACGCCCAATCCAACCTAGCGCTTCGTCACTGGCAGCCACCCAGTCACCTGCCCCCTATCTTCGGCCTCTAACTGCCTATCCACGAACACCTTGAGCGCTCTAAGCGAGTTCTGCATCGGACAATTTTCCTATCCGGAAAGGGCAAGCTTACTCTCGCAAGGGCGGCTTTCCACCCTTAAGCGGACTTCGCTTCACGACCCTAACCAGACATCGCGCCCCCTGCCCTCACGGCGAGGGTTCCTTGATCAAGAGGCGTAGCGGTGAGCGCTAGGAATGATCATCGACAGCCGTAGGCGGGATAATCGATGTAACCCTGTGCCTCTCTGTCACGAACAGTTTCAGGATTGGGGTAGAACGACGCGCTCGACAAGGTCAGGGTTGGAAATGAACCACCGACCGAAGGCGATGAGGTCCACCGTGCCATTGGCCAGCAGACGATCTGCTCGCTCACGCGACATCGCCCCGGCGACCATGAGCGCCGTGTTGGCTAGGTCGGTCTTGAACGTCCGAAGCAGCGGCTCAATCCGTTCAGCAACCGGCGACGGCTCTGGCGCTTTCAAACTGGACTCGGTGTGGTCCATGACATGGACGTAAGCGATTTTGCGCTCGCCCAACGCTTTCACGAACGCGGTGCATGTTCGGTTTCCTGAACAGGGAAGTCGGTTGCTGCCGAGGGGGTTGGCCGAGGCTAGCGCAGCTTGAAGCCACGCTCGGTCACCATGTCCCGAAGCCGTTGCCGACCGCCCATGTAGTCCATGCTGGTCGCGTAGGCGTGAGCGGACCCCTGCCAGGTCTTCGGCTTCATGCCTCGCTCTTCGCGGAACTGGAGATAGGCCGCCTCATACCCGTCGAGGTACTGACGATAGCGACCTTGCTGGTAGCCGTCGTGGTGGAGAACGACCGGTTGAGGCAGGCGTGGACGCTGCGTTGAGGTTCGCTCTGGGTCCGGATGACCGACAGCCATCCCGAACGCCACGAAGCTGTGGGACGGAAGGCCCAGGATGTCAGCGACCTCCTGCGCTGCGTTTCGCATCACGCCGAGGAATACGACGCCCAGACCGATGGACTCGGCTGCCAGCGCCGCGTTCTGCGCCGCCAGTGACGTGTCGATTGACGCCATGAGGAAACTGTCGAGGTACGCCAGCACTGTCGGCTCGACGCCCTGGGCTTGGGTCAGTTCTGCCGACCGGGACGAGTCGGCGACCCAGAGAAGCAGCACCGGGGCTTCCTCAATCCATGGGATGCGATCCGTGGGAACCGTGGCCGCGATGGTATCGGAGAGGCGCTGCTTCAGTGCAGGATCGCTGACAGCAACGGCGGTCCAGAGATGTAGAGCGCCCGACGTCGATGCGGATTGAGCCGCCGCAACCATCGTCTCAAGTGCGCCAGAAGGCAGGGGATCGGCCAGGAACGTCCGCACCGACTTATGCGCGATCTGCTGCTCGACCACGTCGTTCCAGATAAGGTTATCGGGCGTCTCCTGCCCACCGTAGCGAAGGCGCAGAAGCGTGGCGCGTTGATCGTCGCGACCTGACATGTGTGGCTCCATCTTTGACAGCGACGGAGATAGGCGACAGCGGATCGTCTATGGAGGTCTAAATTGCGAAGTCAGTTTCCACCCAGGTAGACAATGTCGCCGGCAGGCTTATGCTCATGACATGGACCAACTTGCTGCACTCCGGGTGTTCATTCGAACGGTGGAGGCTGGCTCCCTGACACGGGCGGCTGCGGAGCTCGGCCTGCCGAAATCTACGGCGAGCAAGCTGCTGGCGCAGCTTGAGCAGCATCTCGGAGCCAAGCTGCTACAACGGTCCACCCGGTCCCTCGCACTGACCTCCGAAGGCAGCGACTATTACGAGCGGGCAGGACAGCTTGTCGCCAAGCTGCATGATCTGGACACCGATCTTCAGCATCGTAGAAGCCTAGTCAGCGGTCGTATCCGCGTGGACGTTCACTCGACAATGGCGCACGCCGTGCTGATCCCGGTGTTGGCCGATTTCCGGGCTCGACACCCCGGCATTGAGGTTGCGCTGGGGATCAGCGACAGGCCCGTCAGCCTGATTGGGGAGGGCGTGGATTGCGTTGTCCGGCTCGGAAGGCTGGCCGACACGACCCTGATCGGGCGCACGGTCTACGAAGATCATCTGATCACCTGCGCCAGTCCAGATTACCTGCGCCGACATGGCCCGCTCACTGAACCAACCCAACTTCGCCAAGGCCATGACCTAGTCGGATACTTCTCGGCTCTGAGCGGCGAAGCAAAGCCGCTCGTGTTCCAGCGAGGCGCCGACACGATCAAGATCGCCGCCAAGGGGTTTCAGGCGAACGACAGCATGGGGCAGGTCAGCATGATCCTCCACGGACTAGGTGTCGGCCAGACGTTCCGCTCGACGGTGAAGGCACACCTTGCCTCTGGCGCTTTGGTTCCTGTGCTGGAGGAATGGACGGCAGGGACAGAACCCATCTCGGTTCTATACCCGCCCGCCAAACAGCAGAATGTGCGGGTCCGAGCGTTCATCGACTGGTTGGTTGAGCATCTCGACGCGCAAACAGGGCGATCCTAGCATCCGTCCCTTTGCGCGACCAAGCGCGGGCACTCGACAGACCCCTCCTGAAGCCACATTGAGAGCCATGTCCCAAGCTCGAGCCCCCAATCGCGCCGCCGACGCCCGGCAAGTGATTGATGCTGCCATCGACCATGCCGCAGCCTACGGGTTGAACAGCCTGACGATGCGCGATCTGGCGCTGGCGGTCGGCAAGAGCACGACCGTCATCGTCAACCTGTTCGGCGCGAAATCCGGCTTGATCCAGGCGGTGGGCGAAGAGGCGTTGCGTCGCGACGCCGCCTTCCACGACCGCTTTTTCCAATCGGTCACCGGCCTGCCCCTGAGCCGTGACAGCCTTCTGGCCACAGCGCGGCACTATCTGCACCTTCGCGCCTCGGACGCTTCGGGGTTCGCCCGAATCTGGGAAGCCTTGCTGATCGACAGCGAGGTCTCGGCTGAACGCCAGGACCTGATCCGACGGTGGGCCGCCATGCGAAAAGGGGCGTGGCGTGATCACCTGTCCGCCAATCCTCGGCTCGCAGACTTCGCCGACCCTTTGGTCGAATGGACCACCCTCGAACAGTTCTACGCTGGGGCGCTGCAGGGGCGTCTCGATTATGAGGTCATAGCCACGGAAGGTTTGCGCGGATTGATCGATCGCGCGTTCGGCCTGCCAGACGGACCGGCCACAGCCACCTTCTGGTACCGCGACAACCTGGTTCTGCCCCAGGCGCCCGCCGCAGGCCTGGAGCCGGAATCAATGCGGCTCAAGTTGCTGGACATCGCCGCAGACCAGATACTGGCGCGAGGGGTCGCCGCCCTGACCAACCGCTCCGTCAGCCAGGTCGCCGGGACCTCGACGTCAACCATCGCCTACCACTGGCCAGACATGAGACGCTTTGTGCTGGACGCCGTATGGCACAGCGTGTTCCGCGACATGCCCCGCTATCTGGCCGGCCAAAGACCCGAAGGCGATCCCTCCGCTGTCGATCTCGACAGCTGGGCGCGCATTATGGCGCCGACCATCTCCATCCAACCGGAGGCGGAGGGCTTTTACGTCAGATATGTACGCCTGATCGCCAGCGTCTGCATGGAAGCGCGAGGAGACCCTTCATTGCAGGACCTGGCCATGCTGCTGCGCGGCCCGGAGGGGGGCGGCACCTATTACAACAGCGCTGGCGTCTGGCCCGCCGACCTGGACCTCAATCGACTGGCGGCGACCCGGTTCGCCATCTGGATCAAGGCTGCAGCCCTCATGTCATGCGCCACTGGCGTCCCCCTCTCGACGGCTGGCCTTCAGGCGAGCGCCCTCCAGCTGGTCGCCCGCAAGGCATGACAGAACGAACGTTATTATCACTGGCGCGCAGCAACTGCGCAGACTGACAGAAACAGTTCAGACAAGCGTCATAAAAGCATAGCTCGCTCGATCTATTGCCGACCCGTTGTCGAACAGTTGTTTTTCTCGTGCAACGAAGGCTGCTTCACCCGCCCTCCCCCCGGCGTGAAAAGCCTCGTCAAACGGCGGGACGGGACGGCTGTTCGACAACGTCCTGAAACACTTCGATCGCTGCGGGAGGGGTATCCCGCGCGTCGCCCGATGGATCGACCTATGAAACGTCTTCTTCTCGGCGCCTCGAGCGCCGCCTTGGCCCTTGCGGCCGCCCTGCCCGCCACGGCCCAAGGCGATAATTCTGCTTCGGGCGAACCCCAGGCCACAGCGGTCCAGGATATCGTCGTCACGGCCCAGCGTCGCGTGCAGGCCAGTCAGGACGTCGGCGCCGCCCTGTCTGTCATCGGCGGCGAGGATCTCGACGAAAAGGGGATCAACGTCATCAACGACATCGAGAACGTCGTGCCCAACATGGAGGTCGACAGCCAGTTCGGGAGCGGCCAGCCGGCGTTCCGGATTCGCGGCATCGGCACGCGCGAATACTCCTCGAACAACGCCTCGACGGTGGGCGTCTATGTCGACGAGGTCGCCCACCCCTATACGATCACCACCCAGGGCGCGATGTTCGACATCGCCCGCCTAGAGGTCCTGCGCGGACCCCAGGGCACCCTCTACGGCCGCAACACGACCGGCGGCGCCGTCAACATCATCACCAACGCCCCCACCGCCGACGCGCGTGCCGGCTTCACCGCCGAATACGGCTCCTATGACCGCTACAAGGTCGAGGGTTATGTCTCGGGCCAGATCGCACCCGGCCTGCTCGGCCGCCTGGCCGCCGTCACCGAACAGGGCGGCGCCTGGCAGTACCATCGCACGACGGGCGAAAAGCTGGGCGATCGCGACAAGACCGCCGTGCGCGGCCGCCTGACCTGGGACGCCTCGCCAGAGGTCATGGTCGACCTGTCCGCCACCTATCAGATCGACAAGTCGGATGGCCTGGGCTTCCGTCTGCGCAGCCCCTATCCGGTCTTTGACGGCAGCGTCACCTATCCGGCCGACACCGCCCGTCGCATCACGGGGTGGAAGATTTCCGAAGCCCTGGCCGGCGTGTCCGGCCGCGGTCTAGACGCCAAGCCTGGCCGCGACAACGACGGCCTGGATCTCAGCGCGCGCGTCAGGGCGGACCTCGGCTGGGCCACCCTCAACACCGTCACCGCCTACCAGACCTTCAGCCGGTCGGAGTACAACGACTGGGACGGGACTCCTGCGGCGGAGTCGGACGTCTACTTCTACAATGACATCAAAGCCTTCTCGCAAGAGGCCAGACTGTCGAACGAATTCGGCCGCCTGAACTGGATGGTCGGCGCCCACTATGCGGACGAAAGCATCGAGGGCGGCTTCTACACCGAGTTCCGGGGCGCCAACCGCAATCTGATCAACACCCCCTACGACCAGTCGGTCGAAGCCGTCGGCGTCTTCACCCACAACAGCTTCGCGCTCACCGATCGCCTCAGCCTGATTGCTGGCCTGCGCTATGAGAGCGAAGAGCGCACCCTGACCACGACCGGCACGCGGCGCCTCAACCTGCCGGTCGGGCCGGAGATGAGCTACGAGACGTCGCTGTCGGAATGGACGGGCCGTTTCGGCCTGGAATATGATCTCGCCGACAACGCCCTGCTCTACGCCAGCGTGGCGCGCGGAGTGAAATCGGGCGGCTTCACCACCTACAACGGACAGTCCCAGACCCCCTTCAAGCCCGAGGTGGTCATCGCCTATGAGACCGGGATCAAGTCGGACCTGTTCGACAACACCCTTCGCGTCAACGGCGCCGTCTTCTTCTACGACTACGAAAATCAGCAGATCCAGGGCACCGAGTTCAGCCGCGAGACCGGCCAGTTGGGCAAGATCACCAATGTGCCCAAGTCCGAAATCTACGGCGGCGAGATCGAGCTGACCTGGACGCCTTTCGCGGGCCTGAGCATCAGCCAGAACTTCGGCTACAAGGAGGGCGAATACAGCGAGTATTTCGCCATCGACGCCGCCGCGACCAACGCCGCCAATCCGGTCGACGGGCCCTGGGACATCATCATCGCCAACGACCGTTCGGGCGAGCCGCTGCAGTTCCCGAAGTTCAACTACGGCGGTTCGGTCGCCTATGACTGGTCGATGGCCGGTTTCTACTGGCGCGCCGAGACCAACTACAACCAGCGCGACGGAATCTATAACGCCGCCTCGGCCTCGGTTCTGCCGGGCTACTGGCTCTGGAACGCCAACTTCAGCATGGGCCCGTCCGACGCCAACTGGCGCGTCGCCCTGTTTGCGCAGAACCTCTTCAACACGGAATACGAAGAGACGCGCAACAACTTCAACGGGGGCGCCCGTCCGACAAGCTCGCCCAATCCGGGCCGCACGATCGGCGTGCGTCTCAACATGGACTTCTAGGAACAGTCCCGCCTGCGGCGGTCCGGCCAGCCGGATCGCCGCCATTCCCCGTCGCCACGCCTGAACGGACGCTTTCGATGCCTCTGATCCCCTCCCTGACGCCGCTCAGCCGGCGCGCCCTGATCGGCGGTCTGGTGGCCGCTCCGGCCGTGCTGCGCTTCGGGCAGGCCCAGGCTGGGGGCGCCTATCTGTTTGCTTTGGGCGTCGCCAGCGGCGATCCCTGGCCGGACGGCTTCGTGCTCTGGACCCGCCTTGCCGCCGACCCGATCGCGCCGGACGGTCAAGGCGGCCTTAGCGCCCCTATCGAAGTCCGCTGGGAAGTAGCTTCCGATGAAGGCTTCACCCGCATTGCGGCGGCGGGCCGCCTCATCGCCGACGCGTCGACCGCCCACGCGATCCATGTCGAGGTTCAGGGCCTGCGCCCGGCCCGCCCCTACTGGTATCGCTTCACCGCCGCCGGCCAGCAAAGCCCGGTCGGCCTGGCGCGCACGACGCCGGCCGTCAATGCACCGGTTGATCGGCTGAAACTGGCCGTCGCCTCCTGCTCCAACTGGGAGGTGGGCTATTTCAGCGCCTACGGCCATATGGCCGACGAGGCGCCGGACCTGACCCTGTTCCTGGGCGACTACATCTACGAATACAGCCGCACCGGAGAGCGGGCGTCGACCAATGTGCGGAACTACGGTCTTGAGGAAGCCACCACCCTGGCCGGCTATCGCAATCGCCATGCCCTGCACAAGACCGACGCCGACCTGCAACGCCTGCACGCCGCAGCGCCCTGCCTGGTCACCTGGGACGACCATGAGGTCTTGAACAACTATTCCGGCGTCTGGCCGGACCGGGGCGGCACGCCGACCGACTTTCTGAAGCGCCGCGCGGCCGGCTATCAGGCCTTCTACGAGGCCATGCCGATCCGCCGCACCCGGATGGACGCCGCGCTTCAGATGCCGATCCACAAGCGCATCCGCTACGGCCGGCTGGCCGAGTTCTACATGCTGGACGGGCGTCAGTATCGCTCACGCGGGGCCTGCGTCGACGAGGGCGGAGCCAAGGGCCAGATCGTCACCGACGCCCTGTGTTCAGACCGTCGAGACCCGTCGCGCACCTTCCTCGGCTTTGAACAGGAGCGCTGGCTCTACGACAGCCTGGCCCGCACCGACGCGCAGTGGAACATCATGGGCCAGAATCTGGTCATGGCCGGCCTGAGGTTCGAGGACCGCGGCGACGAAACCCGCTACTGGACCGATACTTGGGACGGCTTCCCCACCGCGCGCGACCGGATGACCCAGGCGCTTCACACGCTGAAGCCAAGCAATCCCGTGGTGCTTTCCGGAGACTATCATTCCTTCTGGACAAACGACGTCCTGCTCAACAGCGAGGATGAGACATCACCCGTCGTGGCGACCGAGTTCGTCGGCACCTCCATCACCTCGGGCGGCCCGCCCTATGAAGGCCTGATGTCAGCCATGCCCGCCAACCCTCACATCAAATTCTTCGAGAGCCGTGAGCGCGGCTACATCTCGATGGAAGTGACGCCCGACCAGATCATGACCCGCTATCAGATCGTCAGCGACGTGCGTGACCCCAAGGCGTCCCTATCCACCCTGAACACCTGGATCGTCGAGAACGGCCGTCCCGGCGCCCAGGCCGCATGACCATTACCAGTTCAAGAGTTTCCATGACCCCCATCCCCCTTGCTCGACGCCTCGCCGCGACCGCCCTGGCACTCACCCTTGCGGGCTGCGCCTCGGCCCCCGCTGAGGCGCCGAACTTCTGGACCGGCTTCCTCGACCATCCCCACGGCTATCTGGACAAGACAAAAGCCCCGAACGCCGCCGCCTTCCTGCCCCCTCCGCCTGAGCCCGGCTCGCTGCGCGCCCAGGATGACATCGCGATCTATCGCGCTACCCGCGCCTTGAAGGGGACCCCGCGCTGGAACCAGGCCCGGACCGACAACGAGATCGAGACGCCATCCGCCCCCCGCATTTTCGACGAAGCCCTGGGCGTAACCTTCGTCCCGGAAGCGATGCCGACCCTCACTCGTCTTCTGGGTCGGATGCTGGGCGATCTTGAAACGGTCCAGACCCCGGCCAAACGGGGATTCTTCCGTCCGCGCCCCTTCCTGGCTGAACCGGCGGAGACCTGTTTCACGCCCGAGACCTGGCTGGCGGACAGCGGTTCCTATCCGTCCGGCCACTCCGCCCTCGGCTGGGCCTGGGCCCTGGTGCTGGCCGAAATGGCGCCGGACCGCGCCGACCCGATTCTGGCGCGCGGCCTGGCCTATGGCGAAAGCCGGATGATCTGCGGCGTCCACTACGCCAGCGATGTCGAAGCGGGCCGCATCGTCGGCGCCGCCATGGTCACCGCGCTCAAGGCTGACCCGGCCTTTCAGCGCGACTTCATCGCCGCCGCCCGCGAGCTCAACCAGGCGCGCGCCGCCCGCTAGCCGCTTCGCTCGAGGCCAGTTTGGCTCGCGCCTGCACCCCGCCCCGCCAGCGCCGACGCCCGGCCCGCATCCCGCAAACCGCCCGCTCCATGAAAGGCGGCGGCGCCGTAGGTGTGTCCGAGAAGCCTGAGTTGGGCCGTCAATGAGGGACCGATCATGAGCTCGCCATGCTGGCGGCGGTCCCGCCCGTGGGGGATCGCCCCTTGCCGGCGCCCACGCATCCCCGCCATCACCCCGATCCGGCCATGAAACGCGCCACGAGCGGGCATCAGGCGGACCTCCCGCTATGAGCCCGACGCTCGCCTAGGCGCCTTTAGAAACTCTTTCAAGACATCAGCGAAGGCTCCCGGACGCTCCAGGTATACGAAGTGCCCGCTATCGGACATGACGACCCGCTGGGCGCCGGGGATAAGCGCCTCCAAGGCGCCCGCATGGGCGTGGACGTCGGGCATGTCGACCTCGCCGGTCACGATCAGCGTGGGCGTGGTCAGTTCGCCCAGGCGGCCCATGACGCCCTGCCCGCTTCGCATCATTCGCCCCGCGCCGAAATTGCCCGGATGCGCGAGCAGGTCGGCGGCTACGAAGCCGCGAGCCTCTTCTGCGGAGGAGGTGAGGATGTACGGATCGCGAACCGCCTCCTCCAACCGCCCCTGTGAGAGGAGCCCGACCAGGGTCGCCGTGCGCCGCCTGAAATGTTCGGTCGGCTGGAAGCCGCTCACGGCCGCCCCGACCAGCACAAGGCCGTCCACCGCATCCGGATGGGCCAGGGCGAACTCGACCGCGACGCCTCCGCCGGCCGACGATCCGACCAGGGTCGCCCGTTCTACGCCTGCCGTTTGCATGACCGCTGCGAGATCCGCGACCGGATCATAAGCGGCGGAAGCTGCGGGCGAGACGCCGTATCCCCGGCGGTCGTAACGCACCACTTTGAAGGTCTCGCACAACTGCGACCACACGCCGTCATAGGCGGAGGAATCCAGAATGCCGTCGTGAAGCAGGACCAGGGTCCGGTGACCGGACCCAAGCGGCGGCCGCCCTGGGCATGAACGTCACGACCGTGGTTCGCCGCCTCTCGAGCGCCGAAAGCGCCTTCGGCGCGCGCCTCTTTGATCGTCGGCGCACCGGCTATGCGCCGACAGCCGCCGGACATGTGGTCATCGAACTGGCCCAAAGAGTGGAAGCCGACATCAGCAGCGTCTCAAGCCAGGTCGCGTCATACGAGGAAGATGGCGCGGGCGTGATCCGGCTAGCGACCAGCGATTCCCTCCTGGAAGGCTTCGCTGCGGTTTTCCGGGATTTCAGAACTGCTCATCCAGCGACACAGATCGAAACCCATATCGAAAACAGCGCCAGCAATCTGGCGCGGGGCGACTGCGATGTCGCGATCAGGGCGACCAACGCTCCGCCGGAAAACCTGGTCGGGCGCAAGCTGGCTGTCATCGCCTGGGCCCCTTACGAACGACGCGATGCGATCGCGACGCCCGGCCCCGATAGTCTCTTTGAACGAGACTGGGTCTCATTCACCGGCGATCTCGCGGCCTTGAAAGCCGTAACATTCCTGGAACAGCGCGCCGCTCCGCAACGCATCATCTACCGCACCAACTCGGTGTCGGGCGCCGCCGCCGCCATCAGGGCGGGCGTCGGGGCCGGCTATCTACCCTGCATGCTGGGGGACCTTTCGCCTGCACTGACACGCCTCGGACCGCCTGAACAGGCGCTCAGCGACGACCTCTGGCTCCTCACCCATCCCGCCGTCAGGCATGCGACGCGCGTCAGATCCTTTGCAGACCACTTCTATCGAGCCCTCGCATCGCATCGCCCGCTCATTGAAGGACGGTTAGTCAGACCAAGCTGACGAATCCGGACGTTCTCCAAGCCGCCTCCGCGCCAAGAGCGGACATTGATACTGAACCCGAAGGCGGACACTCAACGGTTAGTCTGCCAAGGTCCGAAAACCACCCACAGCAGGCGGCGCTACTGACGCGTCAGCCGAATGGCCCGCAGGTCGGCTTCATCGCGAACCACGCGGGCGGCGACGATGTCCTGCGACGGAGAGACGGCCAGACTGTGCTTCAGGCCGAAGGTCCCCAGCGACTGAACATCCCGGCTCGCGCCGGACCATGCTGTCAGGCGCAGAACCGCCTCGCCGCCGGGCGCGCCCGTCAGATGGTAAACGCCGGCGGCCGTCGGCGTCCAGGCCGCCTCCGGGTCGATGCGGATCAAAGGCGAGGCCAGGACGACGCCCCCGGCACCCAGACGCCAGAGCCGGTCATCATCCTTCCTGACCGCGTACAGTCCCTGAGCGCCGGCGCTCTTGATCGTCAGAACACCGGCGCTGTTCGGGACAATCGTGACCCGTCCTCGGGCGTCGATCCGTTCAATCCGCCACCCGCCTTCGCGCAGCGTAGGCACGAGCAGGTCGCCGTTGCGATCCCACGCCAGTTCGTCGCGCGCCGCCCCGTCCGAAGTGAGGTTGCGAAGACCGGAGCCACCGGCGTTGATCAGATAGACGTCCGTGCGGCCGTCCCGCGCCGCGACGAAGGCGATGCTCCGACCGTCCGGCGACCATCTGGGCGAGAAGACGCTGCTGGCCTTCAGATCGGTCAGACGCGTCGGTTGGCCGTCGCCGCTCTTGCTCCAGATTTCCGACCCGCCGTTCTGGTCCGAGACAAAGGTCAGTTGGCCTGTCGCAGACAGGTCAGGGTCCCAGTCGCTGGTGTTGCCGTTCGTCAGGGCGACCAGCGCCCCGCCTGCGCGCCAGGCGAACAGGTTGGATCGATAATCGCCGGCCTCGGCCGCCAGAAGCCCTGTCCTGTCGGTGGACAAACGGCCAAACTCGAGCAGGCCCAGGCTCAGACGCACGGGCGTCGTCGGTCGTTTGAAGTCCACCGACCACAACCCGGAATCCCCGCCCCGATTACTGGAGAAGACTAGGGTGCGATCGTCCGCCGTAAAGGCGTAGCCCATGGCTTTCCATCCATCGCGGGTCAGCGGCCTCAGCCCGGCGCCCGACACTTCGGCGGCGTAGAGATTCGCGACGCCGTAGGAAAAGGCCCGTCTGAAGGCCATGTGGTCGCCGCCGTGGGTGACAACGGGATCGAGGTCTCCCAGGCTGGTGGCGGGCGGCGCGGTGACCTCACGCATGCGTCCGCTGTCGGGGGACAGGGCGCGGATGCGGCGCACGGCGTCGCGCGTCGGTCGGTCCGACAGCAGGATTTCTCCGCCCCGCGTCCAGGCGAGACGCGTCATGGCTTCTACCGAACAACGGCCCACGACGCGCGGCTCGCCCTGAGGCACAGGCGCGACCAGGATCTCGCAAGGCGCGCCCGGAATGCGGCGCACGAAGGCGATGCGCCGCCCGTCCGGCGACCAGGCGGGAGCCATGTCGTCTTCCGCTGTGTTGGTCAGCCGGATCGGCGTGCCGTCGGCGACGCCGCGCAAGAAGATGTCTCTCTGAGCCCCGAAACCGGCGCCGCCCGCATAGGCGATCATGCGGCCGTCCGGCGAAAGCGCGGGATGGGTCTCGACGCCGGGGTCGGACGTCAGGGGGCGCACGGCCTCGGCCGCCAGCACGCCCGGCGGTTTCATTAGGACGAAGGCGCCGATGCCCAGCACGGCGATGGCGGCGGAGGCCCCGCCCGCCAGCAGCCATCTCGGCGGCCGTCGAACGGATCGAGGCGACGCCGTGGTTGTCGCCGCCCCTGTCGCCTGCGGGGCGACGGAGAGCAGGCGCAGGCGATAGCCGACCTTGGGAATGCTGCCGATCTCCACAGCCGGATCCCGCAGGAATGTCTTCCGCAACTTGCCGATGCATCGCACCAGGGCGTCATCGCCGACCACTCGTCCATCCCAGCAGAGGCGGGACAGTTCTTCCCGGCTCAGCGGCCCGCCGCGCCCACGGTTGAGCGCGACCAGAACCTGCATGACGCGGGGCTCGAGCTTGCAGCTCCCATCGGGCCAGACCACCTCGAGAGAGGCGGGGTGAACCACGCCCTGTCCCAAAGTGAACGACGGCTCGGACACCAGTTCGATCGGCCTGCGAAGCAGAGCTGACAGGTCGTTCATCGGATAATCATCGGTTCAAGATCGGGCCCCCGCCCTCGCTCCCAGAACATCAATCTCTTCTATCGCGGCCGACATTACCAGCCACCTTGAAGAGCCCCCGATGCGCATCCTCGACGTCCGCCTGCTCGTACTGACCCCGCTGTCTCTGACGCTGGCCGCCCCCGCGCTGGCGCAGACCGCGCCGTCGCCTCCCGCGTTACAGGTCGAGGCCGGCCAGCAGGGCGTGCTGGTTTTCACGCCGGACTTCTTCGCCAGCCAGCAGCCGGTCACGGCCCTGGACATGGTCAGCCGCGTGCCGGGCTTCACCGTCATAGACGGCGATGGCAGTCGCGGCTTCCAGGGCTCGGTCGGCAACGTCCTGGTCAATGGATCGCGCCCGGCCTCGAAGAACGACACCGGCTCCAGCGTGCTGTCGCGTACCCTGGTCGCTCAGGTAGATCGCATCGAACTGGTTCGTGGCGGCGCCCCGGGCATCGACATGCAGGGCTTCTCGATCGTCGCCAACGTCATTACCCGCGACCAGACCAGTCGCCAGTCGATCTTCACCGGCAACGCCGTCCTGTACGAGGGCGGCAACGACACCTACGGCGGCACGTGGCAGTTCACGGCCCGGAACGGCGAACGCACTTGGGGCTTCACCCTTTCCGACGGGTTCGACGTCAACGATTCCAACGGCGTTGGCCCCGTCATGCGCCGCGACGGCGCGGGCGCATTGCTGCGCAATGAAGCCTTTTCCAACGACCAGAAGAGCGGCGGCAACGCCCTGCGACTGAACTACGCCAGTCCCTTCCTGGGGGGGCTGATCGACCTGACCGCCCGCTACGGCGTCAACGACTATGAAAACCTGACCCTGCAATCCTCGGCGACCGTGCGGCGCGAGTCCCTATATCAGGAGGACGGCTCCAGCGGCGAGTTCGGCGCGGTTTTCACCCGCCCGCTCGGCAGCCGCCTGAGCTCGGAGACCCGCTTCATCCACGAGTTCAGCGACAACGACGGCGTTTCGCTCAACCGCACCACCCTGTCTGGCATCGCCAGCCCGGAGCAGCGCTTCGCTTCCGACAGCAAGGCTTCCGAGACCATCCTGCGCGGTTTGATCCGCCTTGAGCAATTGCCACGGCTGACGTGGGAGTTTGGCGGCGAGGTCGCCTACAACATGCTGGAAACCGAACAGGCCTTCAGCATCGGCGGAGCCCCGGTTCCCCTGCCCTCCGCCTCCGTGAAGGTGGCAGAGACGCGGGGCGAAATCTTCGGCAAAGGCGCGTGGCGGTTAGGCGACAATCTCTCCATTGAAAGCGGTTTACGCCTCGAGGGCTCGACTATCAGCCAGTCGGGCGACGCCGACAGCGAGAAGACCTTCACCTTCATCAAGCCGCGCCTGCTGGCGACCTGGACCCCCGGCGCAGCCAACCAGTTCCGGGTGCGCTTCGAGCGCGAAGTGGGCCAGCTGGATTTCAACGCCTTCGCCGCCTCGGCCGAGTTGCAGAACGAGAACGTCCTCGGCGGCAACATCGATCTTGAGCCCGAGCAGCGCTGGATCAGCGAGTTGGCCTACGAACGCCATTTCGGGGGCGACGGGGTTGTGAGCGTCACCCTTCGCCACGACGAAATCACCGACGCCATCGACGTCATCCCTCTTGAGGCCGGCCTGTCGGCCACCGGCAATATCGGCGACGGCACGCTGGACCGTCTGGCGGTGAACATCCAGGCGCCTCTGGATCGTTTCGGCTTCAGCGGCGGCCGGATCAGCGCGCGCAACACCTGGAACCACACCGAGGTCACAGACCCGACCAGCGGCAAGACGCGTCCGATCTCCAACGTGCCGAAATCCCACGCGGTGATCATCCTGGCTCAGGACATCAAGTCATGGAACCTGCAGTGGAACCTCGCCTGGGTCCCGCTTCTGGGACGGACCAACTACGATCCGGACGTGCAGTTCTCATGGCGAGGTCGTGACTTTCTGGAAGGCTGGGTCGAGTACAAACCGTCACCTACCCTAGCCATCCGCGCCCAGGTTACCCTTTGGGACGAATACCATCAGACGCGGATCGCCTATTCAGACCGCAGCGCCCGCCCGATCGCCTATGTCGAGACCCGCAACATCGACCCGCGGACCTTCTACTCGCTGCGTTTGCGCAAGACCTTTTAACTGCTTACCGCAAGCTAGGCGCGACCAAAGGATGTCGGAGTTGCGCCATCAGCCGACATTAGCGCTGGTGCGCGAAGTCGACATTCATTCGGGATTGCATGTTCTCGTTTCAACGGGGCCATTGCTCCGGCGCCATCTTCCCTTGCAGGTGTGTCCCTCAATGGATTGCCCCGCTGCCTTTCGCGATCCGCTCTGCCTGCGCCAGCTTGTCAGGATTGCGGGTAATGAAGATCGACACGACCCGACCGTCCTCGATCTCCAGAGCCGTGGTCTGCAGGGCGCCGTCGCGTTCGTAGCTGACATAGCCCGGCAGGCCGTCGATCCAGACCCAATCGACCAGCACCGGCGGTACCCGGGTGAGCTTGTGGCGAAGCGCGGCGAACAGGCGCGTCACACGGTCGAAGCCGATGATGGGCCGGAGCCAGGCGTGGGCCTTGCCCCCGCCGTCCGCCCTGAGGACCACGGCGTCGGCCAGCAGGGCGCGCAGCCCCTCGAGATCGCCCTGGTTCGACGCAACATAGAAGGCGCGGGCGATGCGATCGCCCTCCTCGCGGCTGACCGGGAAACGCGGCCGGGCCTCCCGGACGTGCTTGCGCGCCCGGGCAGCCAGTTGCCGGACCGCTGCGGCGTCACGATCCAGCGTCCGAGCGACCTCCGCCAGTGGTGTGCCGAAAACGTCATGCAGGAGGAAGGCGGCCCGCTCAAGCGGGGACAGCCGCTCCAGCGCCAACATCAGCGACAAAGTCAGATCGTCCAGCGTCGGCGCCGCCTCTTCCGGTTCGAAGATCGGCTCGGGCAGCCAGTTGCCGACATAGGCTTCCCGCCGCGCCCGCGCCGACTTCAATGTGTCCAGGCAAAGTCGGGTCACCGTCCGCGCCAGGAAGGCGCCGGGCTGCGCGATGGCCGAGGGATCGACCCGTCGCCAACGCAGCCAGGCTTCCTGCACGACATCCTCCGCCTCAGCCGTGGAACCCAACATCCGATAGGCCAGCCGCAGCAGGCGCGGACGGTGCCGTTCGAAGGCGTCGGTCGAGGGATCTGACAAGGTCATCAGGCCGGGTGTTCCGCGGGTAGGAGGCCTTCATACACCATGGCGGCCCGAACTGCGGGTCGCGCCCGCATCTGGTCGCGCATCGTCTCAAGCGAGGCCGGCGCTGCAACGCCGAACCGTTCAGCCCAGAGCAGCATCACGAACAGATAGAAGTCCGCGACGCCCGGGTCGTCTCCGAACAGATAGGCCCCACGCATCGTCTGACCGAGCGGGGCGAGGAGGGCCGTGACCGTCGCCCCGGCTCTGGTCTTCTCCTCGGCCGAGCCGCCGTGCCACATCGGCTTGAACGCCCGGTGGATCTCGGTGGTGATGTAGGTCAGCGCCTCCAGCACCCTCGTCCGCCCCAGAGGTCCACCGATGGACAACAAGGGCGCGGCCGTCGCGATCCAGTCCAGGACCGCGACATTTTCGGTGATGATCTCGCCGTCGGCCAGCACCAGGACCGGGACATAACCCTTGGCGCTCACCTCGTGGAAATCGCGGCCAGTTTCGGTGCGATGGCTTCTCAGATCGACCCGCTCGAGGTCGAAGGTGAAGCCTGCTTCGCGCAGGGCGATGTGGTCCGCAAGACTGCACGCCAGCGGGCTGTAATAGAGTTTCATGGTCGTGATCCTAATGCTGGCGGGGTCAGTCGGCGGTGATGGCGCTGCGCAGCCAGTCGCTGAGCGTCGTCGCGCCCAGGCGCGCCCCCGGTCCCGGCGTCAGGGACCGGTCATCAATCGGGGAGCCGAAGTACAGGCCGCCCGGCTCGGCCACGATCTTGCGACGATCCTCCAGAGCCGAGAGGTAGTGCTGGGCGAACGCGTCCATGCGGATCGCCTCGGGACCCGCAATTTCAACGGTGTCGTTCAGCGGCGCGGCGAGGACCAGTTGGATCAGGGCGTCGACGACATCTTCCGCCGCGACCGGCTGGACGAGCGCCGACGACAGATGGATCTCGTCGCCGACGCTGCCGGATTGGATAATACCCGCCACGAAGGGGAAGAATTGCGTCGAGCGGAGGATCGTCCAGGGGACCGACGAGGCCTTGATCAGTTCCTCCTGAGCCAGCTTCGCTCGGAAGTATCCGCTGGATTGCAGCCGGTCCGTGCCGACGACCGACAGGGCGACGTGATGCGCGACGCCCGCCGCCTTTTCGGCCGCAAGAAGATTGGCGCCCGAGGTGCGGAAAAAGTCCAACGCAGCATCGGCTTCAAAGGAGGGGGAGTTGGCGACGTCGATAACGGCGTCCGCTCCCGCCAAGACCTCGGCCAGGCCTTCACCCGTGATGGTGTTGACGCCGGTATTGGGCGAGGCCGCGATCGCCTCGTGCCCAAGCGCCTCCAGGCCCGACACGACCTTTGACCCAATCAGGCCGGTCCCGCCGATTACAACGATTTTCATGTCCGTCTCCCGGGCCCGGGCCGGGCTTCGCCATCGAAGCCCCGGCCGACCTTCATAGCGAAGACGAGACAAGGAGCGCGGATGTGACATGGCCGGGCTATTTTTTCCCGCCCACCCCAGGGCGGTCACCTTCCGCTGTGCGCCAGATGCGGACATTGGCCGGCCACCGAGAAACGGACACCGTGCTAGCCATTCGAGAGCCGACTTTCGCAGATCCCTTAGGATGAGACTCGCCGCCTCTGTACGCGCGGCAAGATGATCTCGAACACCGCTCCGGTCGTCGACGATCCAAGCCCTAGATCCGCGCGATTTGCCCGCAGCAGCGAGCGCGCGATCGACAGGCCCAAACCAGCGCCCCCCTCGCTGCGACGGGTTGTGAAGAACGGCTCGAATATCCGCTCAACATCGCCCTCGGCCACGCCTGGCCCATTATCAGCCACGATCAGACGAACCAGATCGGCCTCAACGCAGGCGGTGATCTCGACCGCGTCCGCGCCGACCTGACGGCTGTTCTCCAACAGGATGGTCAGGGCCATCTCCAAGCTGGCTTCCGGCACGGCCACCTGGGGCAGATCGGCAGGCAGATCGATCACTATCGTCAGGCCGCCTTTCAAGGCGTCAGCGATGCGGGCCGCGACGGGGCGGGCATCCACCGCCGCCCCGGCCTCGGGTCGCGCCATGTCGGCCCGCGTCAGGTCCAGCAGCCGCGTCACCAGATCGGACAGGCGCCGCGCATCAGCGTCAATGTTGCCGAGGAAGCGCCGGCGCTGCTCCGCCTCCATGTCGTCGCCGTGGTCCTGAAGCAGTTCGACAGCGCCCCGGATGCTGGCCAGCGGCGTCTTGAACTCATGGCTAACGGCGGCGGCGAAGTCCCGCAGATAGCGGGAGCGGCGGTCGACGGCCTCGGCCATCCGGCCAAAGTCCTCATAGAGGTCGCGGATCTCGACCGCCGCCGTGGCGGGCGGAGGCGGCACCGATCCGCCGCCGTAGGTGACGTCGCGGGCGACACGGCGCAGGGCCTCGATCGGCCGGGCGATGCCGCGCGAGACCAAGACAGCCAGGATGCTGAGCAGGCCAAGGACGGCGACGACGCCGAACAAGATCTTGCCCCGGTCCTGATAGATGCCTTTGAAGAGTGCGCGCGGCGACCGCGATGTCAGGACCACGCCCTCGACCCGGTCGTTCACCACTATCGGCCGGGCGTGATGGATGCGCAGACCCGAGGCCCGGCTGAGCCACTCCATGTCATAGCGCGGCTGATAGGCAGCGTTGCGGCGCAGGACCGTCGCGGGCGCGCCGGACAGGGCGGCCTCGACCTCCGGCAGGTCGCGCCAGCTTCCGCCTTGGCCCAGGCCGCGCACCACGACGCCGTTGCGGTCCAGCAGGACGATGGAGGCCAGGGTGGTGCGGCTGGTTTCCTCCATAATCGGCGCCAGACGCGCGGCCGCCGCCAGGGCCGCCGGGTCAGGCGGCGTCCGGGCCGCGTCCACCGACGGACGCGGCGGCAACACCGGATCTGAGCGCAGGTCGATGCCCGCCGGTTCGGGGCGGTAGTAGTCAGCCGCCTTCCGCTGGGCCTCGGTCGGGACAACGATCCGCGCGCCGGGCCACATCGCCTCGGCCACCGCCGACAGGGCCGCAGTCTGAGCGATCAGTTCGGCCTCGGTCTGGCGAACCAAGGTGTTCTCATAGACCCGCAGGAAAATGGCGCTGACGCCCGGCAGGACGGCGGCGAAAAACAGCACCGACAGCAGGATGGTGCGCAGGCGCAAGGCCGGCCAATGCGCCCGCACGAAGGCCCGCGCCCACTGAACGGCGGCGCCGATCACGCCGACTGGCCGCGACAGGGTCCCATCTGATACCCGACGCCCGAGCGCGTCTCGATCACATCCGAGGCCCCGAGCGCGGCGAACTTGGCCCGCAGGTTGCGCACATGGCTGTCGATGGTTCGGTCGGTCAGGGCGAAGCCCGGCCCATGAATGCAGTCAATGATGGCGTCGCGCGTGAAGACCATCTGGGGCGACGCCGCCAGGGCCTTGAGGATGCCGAACTCGGTCGTGGTCAGGGCCACCTCCCGATCATCCCAGCGCGAGCGCCAGCCGTCGGTGTCCAGTGACAGGCGGCCGATACGCGCCGCGCCCGGCGGCGGGGGCGGCGGCGACAGGTTCACCCGCCGCAGGATGGCGGCGACGCGGGCCACCACCTCGCGCGGGCTGAACGGCTTGACCACATAGTCGTCAGCGCCCAGTTCGATGCCCAGGATGCGGTCGATCTCGTCGTCGCGCGACGACAGGAAGAGGACCGGTAGTTGGCCCTGGGCGCGGATGCGACGACAGACCTCGATCCCGTCCATACGCGGCATATTGATGTCCAGAATGACCAGGTCGGGCGCTCGTTCGGCGATGGCGGCCAGCGCCGCCTCCCCGTCCCCGGCCTCGCGCGTCGCCAGCCCGGCCCTGCCGAGGGCGAAGGTCAGAAGGTCGCGGATATGCGGGTCGTCGTCGACGACCAGGACGGTGCGTTGCATGATCGCCATGTTCAGGCTCCGGCTTCAGAGGTCAACGGGGCAGCGATCGGTGCGGGCGACGCCGGGGCAAACGCGGGGACGGTCACGGACGCAGGAATGACGTCTGCGCCGCAGTCGCGCAGGCCCGGAAGCGGTTCAGTCAAGGGCTCGCCGGCGGTCAGGCGCGCCACGCGACCCAGCCTTCGTGCGTCCCGCCAGCGCCAGCCGCGCCATTCGGCCTGATGCGCCTGCATCGTCGCCATCTGGCGGGCGCGGACCGCGGCTACGCGATCCTTGAGCGCCGGGTCCGCCGCGCGTTGCTCCAACTCCACCAGAGAGACAAGGGCCGCGCCGTTCAAACTGTCGAGATAGCAGAGGTCCAACTGCGCCCCCTGCCCGTCAATCTCGCGCGCATGGCGCACATTCCAGGCCGCGGCGACCGCGCCCAGGTCGACAGCGCTGACGACGACCAGCACAGCCAGAGTCGCACCGACATTGGCGTTGATCAGCCAATGCGCGCTCTTGTTCCTCAACAGGCGCCAGCAGATCAGGCCAAGACCGACGCCGACCAGCACCATCCAGATCATGGCCGCGATGCGGAAGCGGGTCAGGGAATAGACCTCGATATAGTCCGCTGTCCGCAGCAGGCTGGAGGCCACCAGCAGCAGGTTCTGCCCGACCCAGAGCATGACCAGACTGCGGACCAGCGGCCGCGCCGCCGTTTCGGAACCCGGCCGCAGAAAGACGAGGACGAACAGGCCCGCCAGCAGGGCCGTGACGATCAGCGGATAGGCGCCGCGATGAGCGTATTCGGCCAGGGTCACACCCTCAGGCAAGGGCGCGCCGCTCCACAGAAAGGCCAGATCCAGCCCGTTCTGCACCGCGAACAGCAGATTGAACACCACCAGCGACAGGGTGACGGACGCCGCGGTGCCGCCGGGGACGACGCGGCCTTGCAACGACGGCAAGTCGATCAGGCGACGCCGCCAGCGCGGGCGAAGAATTCCCCCTACCGCGACCAGAGCCGCGCCCCAGAAGATGACCCGCCCCGCCGTCTCATCTGTCAGCGCCGGCAACCGCAGCCGCGCCGCCAGTTCCCCGATCAGCGGATTGGCGCTGGCGAACAGACCCAGGAAGACCGCCCCGCCCAGAACCGGCATCAGCAGCAACCGCAAGACACCCGGCAGGCTGAACCCGCGTCCGCGACGCCGGTTGGCTCGCCCCAGACGGAACAGGTCGATCCACGGCCCGGCCACGGCCGCGACGGCTTGGACGACCAGCCTCTGCATCCAGCGCCAGGCCTCCTCGCCACGACGGACCCGCGCAGACTGCATGGCGATCATCAGGGCCAGGCCGAACAGAACCCAGGTCAGCAAGCCCGGGCGGTCGATCATCACCAAGGCCAGCCCCGCCGCGCCTCCCGCCGCCGACAAGCCACGCCGATCCCTGATCCAGCCTTTCCGGAAAAGGGCCGCGACGCCCATCCACAACAGGGCAAAGAAACCTAGGGTCGCACCTGGCCGATGCATGAAGAACAGGGCGTCGGCGATGGCCACGAGCAGAAGCCCTATGGCGACTTTCAGCCAAAAGGAGGATCGAATGGTTGAGATGAACACGGGTGGACGGCGCCTCCTTTTCAGAAGCGCCTATGTCCCCAACGCGCATCAAGCCGCGATGGCCGAAAGGTCGAGTTTCAAAGGAAACATCGTGCAGAAGCTGTGCAGATAGAACGACCAGACTGCGCCAGCAGAGTACACTGGATCTGCTCCCCAAACTGGACTTGGCCCGCGGACCTGCTGTCCCCTGAAGCGATTTCGGAGGCCGTCAAAGCCTTCCACGCCGCAGCAGAAGCGGAGCGGCGCGCCCTGCTCATCGAGCGCGCGCCGCTGCAGCGCGAACTGGCGGAGATCGAGCGCAAGTTGAAGGCGCAACAACAATGACGCGACTGCAGTCGGGTCCGCACCGCCTCGACGC
>NZ_DGLD01000016.1 GCF_002387245.1 Brevundimonas sp. UBA4553 | reverse complement strand
GGGGCGGCCTTTTTGCTGTGCAGGATGGTCTGGCGAGCAGCCCTACTGGCCGCGCCCGCCATCGACAAAGGCCTTGATAGAGGCCGAGTTGGCGCCGTCCGCGCGGGCGCCTTCGCAGACGATGGGCTGGATATAGGCGATCAGGCTGTTGGGGCGAATATCATCCCAGGGGGCGTCGGCTTCGGGATAGCGCTCCACCTGGGCGCCGTCAGGGCCGTATTCGGTTTCGGCGACGATGCGCGCCTGGCTGGCGGCGCAACGGAACTGATACTCGTCGATCTTGTGGCTGTAGTCGCCGGCGGGCGTTTGCGTGGAGACACGGGCCACACGGACCTCCGTGGTGTCGCCCACGGTGGCGATGGCGCTGACGTCGGCCAGATAGACCAGTCGAGCGTTGCGCGAGAAGGCGTTCCATTCCTCGGCTGAGGCGGCGCCCGCAAAGGCGACGGCAGCGGTGGCGAGAACGGCGGTCAGAATGATTGGCTTCATCGGATCCTCCCCAGGATCGGGTGAGTTCACACCCAAAACGTTGCGACTTCAACTGGCTCTTTATGCCGACTATTCGCCGCGATCCACCACTAGGCTGGCCCCATGACGCGCATCATTCTGAGCCTGTTGTTCCTGTTGTGGGGGCCGACGCTGGCCCTGGCGGCGAGCCCGGCGGCCTTCCAGTCCGATCGGATCGTGGTCGAAGCGCGGGGCGCGGGCCCGGATGTCATCCTGATCCCGGGTCTGGCCTCCACCTCGGCGGTATGGAAGCGCACCGCAGACTCTCTGGATGATCGTTATCGCGTGCATCTGGTCACCGTGCGCGGATTCGGCGACGTCCCGGCGGGCGGCAATGGCGAGGGTCTGATCAGCGGCCCGGCGGCAGCCGAGATCCGGCGCTATATGGCCGAAGCGGGCCTGACGCGACCGGCCGTCATCGGCCATTCCATGGGCGGTCAGATCGCCCTTCGGGTTGCAGCTGACTCCGGCCAGCGCGTGGGCCGGGTCATGGTGGTGGACGCTTCGCCCTTTTTCCCGTCGCTGATCAGCGCGGGCGCGACGACGGGGGATGTCGAGCCTCTGGCGCGGCTGGCCTATCAGGGGCTACTGCTGTTCGGAGACGAGGCGCTGAAGACCCAGGCCGGGAGCATGGGAGCCGACATGGGCGGCGCCGCCGACAGCCTGTTCGGCACCCTGGGATGGCAGGGCGGAGACCGCCGAACCCTGGCGCAAGGCCTCTATGAGGTGATGACGGTGGACCTGCGGTCGCGGCTGCCCGCGATTACAGCACCGGTCACCGTCGTCTATGGCTGGAGCGCCGACGACCGCAGTCCACGCAGCCACATCGACGGCCTGTTCCGCGCCGGCTACCGCTCGCTGCGGACGCCCGCCGCCTTCGAGCGCATTGAAGGGGCGGAGCATATGGTCATGATCGACCAGCCGCGCCGTTTTCAGGCGGCGGTCGAACGCTTCCTGCGCTAAGGCTTCAGTCCGGCTGAAGCCGGCGGATGGACGCCAGCAGGGCGGCGTCATCGCTCATGTCGCCCTCAATGACATAGAACGGCCTTTGCGGCTCGTTGCTGCCCCGCGCGCGACCGCGATAGACCTTCATCGGCAAGGCGATCTGAGCCAGGCCGCTGGGCAGGATCGGATTGCGGGTGTCCATATAGACGGTGTCGGCTGAGGTCTCGCGTCCGACCTGGAGCGCGCCCGCGGCCTTCCACAGATCGACGGCGTCGAGACAGGCCGAGCCGCAGCGGGAATCCGTCAGGACATAGACGCGGCCCGCCATCAGTTGCGGCGCGGCGGGCGGCGGGGCGGCGTCCGCCGGGGCTTCCTCATTGGCGCTGCGCCAATAGACCTGACCAGCGGCCTGGGCCGCTTTCATGCCGTTCACGGCGTTCTCGGCCCAGGCGATATACTCCGGCGAGCCGTTGGAGGCGCGAAGCTGGCCGAGGAAGTCGGAAATCTGGGCGATGTTGCCGTCCGAGGCGCGCCACTCAACCGCCGTGGCTGTCGGCTCGACGTGGGCGATCATCCAGTCGTCGCCCCACAGGATCTGGGCCATCAGCTCGCTCCAGTGCGAGGAGCCGCCGCCGTTGCCGCGCAGGTCCAACACCACATAGGGGGCCAGACGCAGGGCGCCCTGCTTTGTCTTCATGTCGGCGATCAGGGCGGTCAGTCTGGCGTGAACCTCGCCGGAAGGATCGCCGTTGAACGACGGGGTCGAGATCCACATGCCGCCGTCATCGAAATGCCTGAGGCCGAAGTCGCTGGAGGCGGTCTGGGTCAGTCTGGCCCGGCGAGCGTAGATGTCCTCGGGCGTGGCGCGCCAGTCCAGGACGTAGGTGCGGGTCGCACCGTCGACGTCGAAGCGGCACTGACGCATCTCGTCGATCCAGGGGTTGTGCGCACTGAGGAACTGCCAGTCGCCGTAGAGGACGCGCTGGGCTTCCAGGAACCAGCGACCGCGGAACTGGCCGACACGCTGTTCGGCCAAAGCTTCAGCGCCGACGCCGTCGCAGTCGAGCAGTCGCGCGCCCAGAGGCGGGGTCGAGGCATCGGCGGGGTCGCGGTCCGCCACCACCTGATCGGCGCCGCGATAGATGGTCAGGAAACCGGGCCAGCGCGTGGAGAAGCCGTAGTTCGGCTGGGTGATGTTGATGCCGACGTGGCCGTCTTCGAAGCTGGCGACATAGGCCCGCAGAGCCCACCACCAGCCGCCGGCGTCCGTGGTCGAGCGAGCCCGCTCCAGCGCCACGGTCAGACCCTGGTCGAGGCGAGGCCGGAAGGCGGGGTTGAGCGGATCATGCGTGCCGGGATGGCTGTCGACCATGATGTCGTGGAGGCCGGTCGCATCCTGGATAAGGGTCGTGGACCAGTCGCGGGGAAGGTCCATCGACCTGGGCGCGTCAGCTTCGCTCGGCGCTTCCTGAGCCTGGGCGGCGCTCGCGGCCATCAGCAGGGCGTGGCCCGCCACCAGATGTCGTTGCATGTCCTGTTCCCCGTTCCGCCTCGGACCTTGGGGGCAGGGGTGACAGCACGAGGAAGGTCGCGCCAGTTAAGCTTTGGTCATGGCCTTGCATCAGCCACTGGACCGCGTTCGTTAAACGCGTCTAGGGAAGGGAAGGAGCGAGGGGGCGTCATGGGGCTGAATTCAAGGATCGGGTGCGCGCTGGCGACCGCGCTGACCGTGGCGGGATGCGTGACGACCGTCGATCCGGTGGTGCGCAACGCGCCTCTGAAGGCGGCCTTCGCCGAACCGGTTGAAAGCCTGCGGACACGAAGCGACAACGGCGATCGTCACGCCCAGTACGCCCTGTCCTTCCTGATGCAGACCGGCCTGCGCGGAGTGGAAAAGGATGCGCTGGGGGCGGAGGCCCTACGCGCGCGGGCCGGCGAGACGCGCACCCAGGCGATGCCGATCTATGTGCCTGGCGTGAACGGCAATCCGGGTTCGACCATCATGACCCAGATCAGCTCGCCCGGCGTCAGCGACGCCGAGGCCCGCCGCCTGGACGCCTGCGGCGCCATGTTGTTGCTGGGCGAACCGGCCATGGGCGGGGCGATCTGCGGCTCGCCCGAGGCCTATATCGATTTGCTGCCCGCCGGCGCGGCCGTTCGCGAGGAGATGGTGCGAAAGACCCTGAGCGCGGGCGATAGCGTGGACCCCGCCACGGTCAGCGATTGCGCGGCGACCGACGCCCTATGGGGCGATGCAGCCTTCCGCATCACCATGGGCGACCATGCAGGCGCCGCGGCGGCCAGCGACCGGATCATCGCCCTGTGCGGCGAGGGGCGGCCTTCGTGGCACGCGCGGGTCATGCGCGCCCAGATTCATCTCGACGCCGGAGAGCCGGACGCCGCCGTGACCGTGATGGCACCTGTGCCTCGGCCCGCGCCGGCGCCGATCGGCGCCTTCGCCAGCCAGGTGGTCATGGCCGCCGAGGCCCAGCGCGAGGACTGGGTCGGCTATCGTCGTGAACGCGACGCGCTGACGGCGGCCTCGGTCACGGCCCTGCGCGCCGAGCCGGCGACGCGGATATTGGAAACGTTTGCGGTGTCGGGCGGAAGCGCCGAACTGTTTGCGCGCGACGGCGCCCTGTTCCCGGGGCTGGAAGGAGAGATGGTCGTCCTGACTACGCTGACGGACGAGCGGGCCGCGCCTCGCGCGATCTGGTTGACGCGTCGGGACGGTTTCGTGGGCCAGGAGGCGGTCTGGTTCCTGGACGAGTATCGCTGCGACGGTCGTTCGACCCTGACGCATTTCAACGCCCGCCCCTCGACGGCGGCGGTGCGCGAGCATGTCGAGCGTCGCATGAACGGAACGCTGGAACCTATGTCGAGCAGCAGTCAGAGCGGGCTTGGACCGGCCAGCGCCTGCCGCTGGCCGGTGCAGGTGGCGCCGGGGCTGGGCGACGACCCGGTCGTGCTGGCGCGCGAGGCGGATCAGGCTGCGGCCGAAAGCGCCTCCAGCACGCCCTTGCCGTAGCGTTCCAGCTTGCCGGCGCCGACGCCGGAGATGCGGCCGAGGGCGTCGAGGTTGCGGGGCTCGCTGAGGGCGATCTCGACCAGGGTCTTGTCCTGGAAGATGACATAGGGGGGGACATGCTGCTCGGCGGCGCGGTCGCGGCGCCAGGCGCGCAGGACCTCGAAGCGGGCGCGGACGTCTGTGTCCAGGGCTTCGGCGGCCAGGTTGCGGCCGGCGTTGCGGCGCGGGCGTTCGGTCTCGACCACGCGGACCGGGGCCTTGCGCACCTGAATGGGACGTTCGCCGCGATAGACGGCGCGGACAGCGTCAGAGTCGCCCAACTGGATGATGGGCTTGCCCTCGTTCGGGTCCTCGACCAGAAGGCCCTCGAACAGCAGGTGATCGATGACGTCGCGCCAGGCGGTCAGCGACAGGTCGGCGCCGATGCCCCAGGTAGAGAGATTCGACTCCCAGTTCTGGACGTCCTTGGTCTTGGCCAGCAGGTGGTCGACCACGCGGGTTCGGCCAAAGCGTTCGCCCAGACGCTGCACCGCCGCCAGGGCCTTCTGCGCCGGAACCACGGCGTCGAAGGTGGCGGGCGGGTCGCCGCAGATATCGCAGACGCCGCAGGGCGCAGCGTCGGTCTCGCCGAAGTAGCGGCGCACGGCCTGAGGGCGGCAGACGGCGCCGTCCAGCATGGCGAACAGCTGGCGCACCTTGCGGGTCTGGACCTGCTTGACCTCCTCGGCCATGGGGCGACCTTCGAGGCGGCGCAGTGACCAGGCGATGTCGGAAGGGCCGTAGAGGGTGATGCCCTCGGCGGGTTCGCCGTCGCGTCCGGCGCGGCCGATCTCCTGCCAGTAGGCTTCCAGTGAACCCGGCGGGTCGGCGTGGATGACGAAGCGGACGTCGGGCTTGTCCACCCCCATGCCGAAGGCGATCGTGGCGACCATGACGGCCCCGTCTTCGGCCAGGAACCGTTCCAGCCGCCGGTCGCGGTCCTTGGCGTCGAAGCCGGCGTGATAGGCGATGGCGTTGGTGCCGGCGTCGCGCAGGGTTTGCGCCACGCGCTCGCAGCCGTCGCGGCTGCCGCAATAGACTACGCCCGACTTGCCACGCCGCTCGCGCACCAGCTCGACCACGGCGGCGTCGGTGCGGGCGCGCGAGCCGTTGATCTTGCGCTCGGCGGACAGCTGCAGGTTCGGGCGGGCGAAGCTGTCGACGAAGACGCGGGCCTCGCCCAGACGCAGGGAGGCGAGGATGTCGTCGCGCGTGCGGGCGTCGGCGGTGGCGGTGACGGCGATGCGCGGGACGCCGGGGAAGATCTCGGCCAGACGGCCCAGCGAGCGATAATCGGGGCGGAAGTCGTGGCCCCACTGACTGACGCAGTGGGCCTCGTCGATGGCGATCAGGCTGAGGTCGATCTCGGACAGCCGCTCCAGCATGGAGCCGGCGGCCAGGCCTTCGGGCGAGACGTAGAGCAGGTCCAGTTCGCCGGAGCGCGCGGCGCGCCAGATGGCGGAGCGTTCCTCCATCGGCACGCCGGAATCGAGGCGGGCGGCGGCCACGCCCTGCTGCTTGAGGGCCTCGACCTGATCGGTCATCAGGGCGATCAGCGGCGACACCACCAGACCGACGCCGGGGCGCAGGATGGCGGGGATCTGATAGCAGACGCTCTTGCCGCCGCCGGTCGGCAGCACGGCCATGACATCGCGTCCGGCCAGAACCTCGGCCACGACATGGGCTTGCAGGCCGCGGAAGTCGGCGTGCCCCCACACCCGTCCCAGAACCTCGCGCGCGGCGCTCAGGTCAAGCGGAGCGGCCGAAACGGAAGGGATGGGGTCTGCGAGCATCGGCGGGTTGTGCCTGATCCGTTCCGGGGTGTCACCCTTGCACAGTTCTGCCGTCATCCCGGACGGCCGCAGGCCGATCCGGGACCCAGGCGGAGGGTCATGACGCCGCATCACCGCGAGAGCGGGCGTCTGGGTCCCGGGTTCTGCTGCGCAGCCCCGGGATGACGGGGGCGTGGGCGCTTCGCGAACAGGGAGGAAAGCGTTATAGGCCCGCCCCATGACCACGATCCTTTATGGCCGCCCGCCGGCGGTGTTCGACGTTCCGACCGGCGCCCAGCAGACCTCGCCCCTGATCCCTGGCTCGATTTCGCTGGAAGACCTCGCTCCCGGTTCGGTGGACGAGGCGATGATCTATGCTCCGCCCGGCGTGGTGGAACGGCGCTATACCCTGGCCATGGCGCTGCGCGCGCTGAAGGTCGGCGGACGCCTCGACGTCATGGCGCACAAGAGCAAGGGCGGCTCGCGTCTGGGCAAGGAGTTGAAGGATTTTGGTCTGGAAGTCGGCGAGACCGCCAAGGCCCACCATCGCCGCTGCGTCGTCACCCGGCCCGAGAGCATAAATGGTCTGGATGCGGCCATTGCAGCGGGCGGGCTGCGACAGGTCGAGGGGCTGGAAGCCTGGTCTCAACCCGGCGTCTTCGCCTGGGACCGGGTCGATCCGGGCACGGCCCTGCTGGCCGAGGTCATGCCGCCGCTGAAGGGGGCGGGCGCCGATCTGGGCTGCGGTTTCGGGGCGCTGTCGCTTGTGGCGCTGCGCTCGCCGGCGGTGACGTCCTTGCGTCTGGTCGACATCGACCGGCGCGCCATCGCGGCGGCGAAGAAGAACGTCGAGGACCCGCGCGCCGCCTTTGAATGGGCCGATGTGCGCACCCTGGCGACCGAGGGCGAGCTGAATTTCATCGTCAGCAATCCGCCCTTCCATGACGGCGGGACCGAGGACCGGCGCCTGGGCCAGAACTTCATCCGTCAGGCGGCGGCCCTGCTGAAGACCGGCGGCGTGCTGTGGCTAGTGGCCAATCGGCACCTGCCCTACGAGGCCGAGCTGAACGCGGCCTTCAAGCGGGTCAAGCCGCTGCTCGACAAGGGCGGCTACAAGATCTTTGAGGCGGTGAAGTAGGTGGCGGCCAAGACCCCCACGAGCCGCGTGGACAAGCTGCTCGGTTCGATGGGCTACGGCTCTCGGACCGAGATGGCGCGGATGGGCAAGGCGGGCGGCATCGTGCTGGACGGCGCCGATCTGACCGACGTGTCCAAGCGCATCCCGGTGACGCCCGACCTGCCGACGCGGATGGAGATCGACGGCGAGCCGCTGGACCCTGTGGCCGGTCTGGTCATGCTGCTGAACAAGCCGCTGGGCATGACCTGTTCGCGCAAGGAAGACGGGGCGCTGGTCTATGACATCCTGCCGGATCGGTGGAAGCGTCGCGATCCGGCCATCTCGACCATCGGGCGGCTGGACAAGCAGACCTCGGGCCTGCTGCTGCTGACCGACGACGGCGACCTGCTGCATCGGGTGATTTCGCCCAAGCGCCACGTGGCCAAGGTCTATCGCGCGACGCTGGCGCGGCCTCTGACCGGGACCGAAGGCGCGCTGTTCGCCTCGGGCGACCTGGTGCTGGAGGGCGAGGACAAGCCGCTGTCGCCCGCCATTCTCGAGGTGGTGTCGCCGACCGAGGCCCTGCTGACGGTGACCGAAGGTCGCTATCATCAGGTGCGCCGCATGTTCGCCGCCGCCGGCAACCACGTCGAGGCCCTGCACCGCGAGCGGCTGGGCGGCCTGGTCCTGCCGGACGATTTGACGCCGGGCCAATGGCGACTGCTGACGTCGGAAGAGATCGAGCTGATCTTCGCGGAACCGGCGTAGGGCTGAGGATTTAAGGCTCCGCTTTCCAGCGGAGACCTCCATGACCGCCGTGACCCCGAAACGCGACCTGCGCACCGGCCGTTCGCTATGGGCCGACAGTTCCGGCCTGGGCGTGCCTGCCCGGCCTCTGGGCGAGGCGGTGGTCTGTGACGTGGCGGTGGTCGGGGCCGGGATCAGCGGCGCCTTCATGGCCCATGAGTTAAGCCGGGATCATGCGGTCGTGGTGCTGGACCGCCGTCCGCCCCTGACCGGCTCGACCATGGCTTCGACGGCCATGCTGCAATGGGAGATCGACCTGCCTCTGACCCTCCTGTCGCAACGGATCGGGCCGGACAAGGCGCATCGCGCCTATCGCCGCTCATGGGCGGCGGTTGGGGCGTTGAAAAGGATCGTGGCGGATGAAGGCATACGCTGTGGTCTGAAAGACAAGGCGGCGCTCTATCTGGCCGGCGACGCCTATGGCCGTCGAGCGCTGGACCTGGAAGCCGAGGCGCGGACGGCGCTCGGCTTGGACAGCGTCTTTCTGGGCCCCTCCAACCTAGGAGAGCAGTTCGGAATCGACCGCACTGGCGCGATCCTCAGCCAGGGAGCGGCGAGCGCCGATCCGGCGCGCCTGGCGGCCGGGCTGCTGCGCCGAGCGGCGACAGCGGGCGCACGGATATTCTCTCCGGTCGAGGCGCTTCAGGCGGCCAGCGATCCCGAGGGCGTGACCCTGCTGACTGATGCAGGGCACGCGGTGCGGGCGCGTCAGGTCGTCTTCTGCTGCGGCTATGAGTTTCCCAGAGGCGTGCCGACCCCGGGCGCAGAAGTGATCTCGACCTGGGCGCTGGCGACCAACCCACGCGTCCGATGCCCGGCGTGGCTGCGCGACACTCTGGTCTGGGAGGGCTCCGACCCCTACCTCTACTTGCGCATGGGCGGCGACGGGCGGCTGATCGCAGGCGGCGAGGACGAGGCTGATCCCGAGGCGCACGCGGATCCGAAGAAGCTGAAACGCAAATGCGCGGCCATCGCCGACAAGCTGCGTCGTCTGTTGCCGGCGGTGGAATTCGAGGTGGACTACGCCTGGGCGGGGGCGTTCGGTGAAAGCGCCACGGGCCTGCCGTCCATCGCCCCCGTACCCGACCTGGACCACGCCTGGGCGGTCATGGGTTTTGGCGGCAACGGCATCACCTATTCCGTCATCGCCAGCCAGATCGTTGGAGCGGCGCTCCGCGGTGGCGCGGACGCCGACGCCGACCTGTATCGGCTGTGATCCGTCTTGCCGGCTTGACCCCGCGCCCGCGCTCGCGCACCTCCATTCCATGACCTTGGCCAAGATCTGCGGACTGACGACGCCCGAGACGCTGGAGGCGGCGCTGCACGGCGGCGCGGCCTTTGTCGGGGCGGTGGTGTTCGAGAAGAGCCCGCGCCACATTCCGCCGCTGCACGCCGCGACCCTGTTCGACCGGGCGCGGAAACGGGCCAAGATCGTCGCCGTGCTGGTCGATCCCGACGACGCCCTGCTGACCGAGGTGGGGCTGATCCTGCGGCCCGACCTGATCCAACTGCATGGCCACGAGACGCCCGAGCGCGCGGCCGAGGTGCGGCGGTTGACGGGGGCGGGGATCATCAAGGCCCTGCCGATCCGGACAGGGGCTGACTTCGCCAGCGTGCCCGACTGGGCCGGTGTGGCCGACCATCTGCTGTTCGACGCCAGGCCGCCTGAGGGTTCGCACCTGCCCGGCGGGGTGGGCGCTTCGTTCGACTGGGCGCTGATGCAGGATCGGACGTTGCCGGCACACTGGTTCCTCGCAGGTGGGCTGGATCCGCAAAATGTCACCGAGGCGGTGCGGATTTCGGGGGCGCCCTTGGTCGATGTCTCCTCTGGCGTCGAAAGCGCGCCCGGTGTTAAGGACCGTGACCTGATCCACGCCTTCCTCAAGGCCGTATCCCGGTCCTGATTTCGTCGCCTTCCCGCGAAAGACTGCCGCTCGTGAACGCAATCCTCCCGAATTCTTACGCTTGGCCTGACGCCGAGGGCCGCTTCGGTCCCTATGGCGGCCGCTTCGTGCCCGAGACCTTGATGCCGCTGATTCACGAGCTGAATGCGGCCTATGAGGCGGCCAGGGCCGACCCCAGCTTCCAGGCCGAGCTGGACGGCTTCCTGACCCACTATGTCGGTCGCGAGAGCCCGCTCTATTTCGCCGAGCGCCTGACCGACCATTTCGGCGGGGCCAAGATCTGGTTGAAGCGCGAGGACCTGAACCACACGGGCGCGCACAAGATCAACAACTGCATGGGCCAGATCCTGCTGGCCCGCCGCATGGGCAAGACGCGGATCATCGCCGAGACCGGCGCGGGTCAGCACGGCGTGGCCTCGGCCACCGTCTGCGCCCGTTTCGGCCTGCCCTGCACCGTCTATATGGGCGCGGTCGACGTCGAACGTCAGCAGCCCAACGTCTTCCGCATGAAGCTGCTGGGGGCCGAGGTAGAAGCCGTGACGGCGGGAGCGGCGACGCTGAAGGACGCCATGAACGAGGCGATGCGTGACTGGGTCACCAACGTCGAGGACACCTATTACATTATCGGCACGGCGGCGGGCCCGGCCCCCTATCCGGCCATGGTGCGCGACTTCCAATCGGTCATCGGCAAGGAGATCAGGCGACAGTCGCGGGATCAGATCGGCCGTCTTCCTGACGCCGTAGTGGCCTGCATCGGCGGCGGCTCCAACGCCATCGGCGCCATGCACCCCTTCATCGAGGACGAGGGCGTGCGCCTGATCGGCGTCGAGGCGGCGGGCCATGGTCTGGACACGCCCGAACACGCGGCCAGCCTGAAGGGCGGCCGCCCCGGCGTGCTGCACGGCAACCGCACCTATCTTTTGCAGGACGCCGACGGTCAGATCCTGGAGGGTCACTCGATCTCTGCCGGTCTGGACTACCCGGGCATCGGTCCTGAGCACGCCTGGCTGAACGATCTGGGGCGCGGCGAATACCTGTCGGCCACCGACGACGAGGCGCTGGAGGCCTTCCAGATGCTGTCGAGGCTGGAAGGCATCATCCCGGCGCTGGAGCCCTCGCACGCGCTCGCCCGCATCGGCGAAGTCGCGAAGGAGGTCGGCAAGGGCGGCGACGTCGTGCTGGTCCTGTCGGGGCGAGGCGACAAGGACATTTTCACCGTGGCCAAACACCTGGGCGTGGAGCTTTGAGCATGAAGACCCTTCTGATCGCGGCCTTGGCCGTCACCCTGTCGCCGACGCTGACCCTGGCCAGGACGCAGGCTGCGCCCGCCGCACCAGCGCCCCAGGCGGCCGCACCCGGACCGCAGGGAGCTCCTGCGACCGACACGCCGTTGCTGGGCGCAGCCCAGCCGTCGCCGGACTGCGGAAACCTGCACGGCCTCAACGGCCGGGCCTTCTGCGTGACCGCGCCGCTGGCCGGCATCGGCGCCCTTGCGGAAACCTACATCGCTCACTTCGAAAGCCAGGGCTGGCTGACGGCGGGCGGCGATGACAACCGTGTGGTCCTGATCCGACGCAAGGAGGGGGGCGTCTGCGACGGCATGCAGATGGTGGCCTTCTATGACACTGCCGGTCCGGCAGCGCCGGAATCGCCGGGCTATCTCGGCTTCGCCACCATTCCGGGGAACGTCTGCGCCGGGCAGCCGGCCGGGGGAGCGACGCCTCAGTGACCACGGCCCGTATCGACGCCCGTTTCGCCGCGCTGAAGGCCGAGGGCCGGGCCGGCTTCATTCCCTATGTCATGACCGGCGATCCCAGCCGGGATGAGGCGCTGGAAATCCTGCGCGGTCTGCCCGCCGCCGGGGCCGACCTGATCGAACTGGGTCTGGCCTTTTCGGACCCCATGGCCGAGGGGCCGCCGATTCAGCGCGCCGCCTTGCGTGGGCTGGCGGCGGGTATGACCCTGCGCGGTACGCTTGATCTGGTAGCCGACTTCCGCAAGGGCGACGACGCCACCCCGGTCATCCTGATGGGCTATCTGAACCCGGTCGAAAGCTATGGCTACGAGGCCTTCGCCGCTGACGCGGCGGGGGCGGGCGTGGACGGTCTGATCGTGGTCGACTGCCCGCCGGAAGAGGCCGGGCCACTGGCGGCGGCGCTGGACGGCCAGCAAGTATCGCTGATCCGTTTAGCCACGCCGACCTCGGACGATGATCGGCTGAAGGTTATCGCACAAGGCACCTCGGGCTTTGTCTACTATGTCTCAGTCGCCGGCGTGACCGGGGTGAAGGAGGCGCAGGCCGCCGCCGTCGCGCCCGCCGTCGAGCGCGTGCGCAGGGCTGCGAACCTGCCGGTCGCCGTCGGTTTCGGCGTCAAGACGCCCGAGCGCGCCGCCGAGATCGCCCGCGTGGCCGATGCGGTGGTGGCGGGGTCGGTCTTCGTCGATGAAGTCGCCGCCGCGCTCGCCGCGAACGAACCGGCGGCCCCCCGCGTTCTGGCCAGGGTGAAGGCCTTGGCCGATGCGGTGAAAACCGCCCGGGCTAGTGCTTCCGTCGCGGAAACCGTCTAAAGGCGCGCTCATGGTCGACAAGAATTCCGAGAACAAGCCGCGCGGCGGCTGGCTATCCCGCTTCGCTCCCGGCGTGCGCAAGATCGTCAGCCGACGCGACACGCCCGACAATCTGTGGGTCAAGGACCCGGACAGCGGCGAGATGCTTTTCCGCACAGACCTGGAGGCGGCCCTGTGGGTCACGCCGTCGGGCCGTCACATGCGGATCAATGCGCCCACGCGTCTGAAGGCGACGTTCGACGACGGCGTGTTCGAGAGCATCGACACCCCGGACGTGCCGGAAGACCCGCTGAAGTTCTCGGACGGCAAGCCCTATCGCGATCGCCTCAACGCGGCGCGCAAGGCGGCGGGTCGCAAGGACACCATGGCCATCGGCTTCGGCAAGATCGACGGCGTGGCCGCGGTCGTCATCGTCCAGGACTTCACCTTCATGGGCGGGTCGCTGGGCATGGCGGCGGGCGAGGCCTTCGTGGCCGCCGCCCGTGAGGCCGTGAAGCGCGGCGTGCCCTTCGTCTGCTTCACCGCCGCCGGCGGCGCGCGGATGCAGGAAGGCGCGCTGAGCCTGATGCAGATGGCTCGCACCACCCTGGCGGTGCAGGAAGTGAAGGCGGCGCAACTGCCTTACGTCGTCGTCCTGACTGATCCGACCACGGGAGGCGTGACCGCCTCCTACGCCATGCTGGGCGACGTCCACCTGGCCGAGCCGAACGCCCTGATCGGCTTCGCCGGCCCGCGCGTGATCGAGACCACCATCCGCGAGAAACTGCCGCCGGGCTTCCAGCGCGCTGAATATCTTCAGGGCAAGGGCATGGTCGACAAGGTCGTGGCGCGCGGCGATCTGCCGACGACCCTGGGCCAGATCATGTCCATGTTGATGGGCGGCAAGCGCAAGGCGGCCTAAAGCCTTCGCATGGACCCGATCTCGGAACGCCTGCGCGCCCGCCATCCCCAGCGCATCGATCTGTCGCTGGACCGGATGCGGGCCCTGTGCGCGGCTCTGGGCGATCCGCAGAACAAGCTGCCGCCGGTGGTCCACGTCGCGGGCACCAACGGCAAGGGCTCGACGGTCGCTCTGATCCGGGCCATCGCCGAGGCGGCGGGCCTGAAGGTCCACGTCTACACCTCGCCGCATCTGGTGCGTTTCAATGAGCGGATTCGCCTGGCCGGAAGCCTGATCAGCGACGATCAGTTGAACGCCGCCCTCGACCGCATTGAGGCCGCCATGGTCGAGATGAGGGGCGAGGCCACCGTGTTCGAGAGCACGACCGCAGCGGCCTTCCTGGCCATGAGCGAGACGCCCGCAGATCTGGCCATTATCGAGGTCGGGCTAGGCGGTTCGCTGGACGCGACCAACGTCATCGATCGGCCGCTGCTGAGCGTCATCACCCCCGTCGATCTGGATCACGCCGAGTTCCTGGGGGACCGGATCGAGGGCGTCGCGGCCGAGAAGGCGGGCATCCTCAAGGCCGGGGCGCGGGGCGTCATCGCGCGTCAGTCCGAAGCCGTCATGGCTGTGATCGAGCGCCGCGCAGCCGAGGTCCGTTCGCCGTTGACCGTCATGGGCGTGGACTTCGACGCCTGGGCCGAGCGCGGCGGGCTGGTCTATCAGGATCAGGAGCGCTTCCTTGACCTGCCGGCGCCAGCTCTCAGCGGCCCGCATCAGTTCGATAACGCCGGGGTGGCCGTGGCCGCCGCTCTGGAACTGGACCTGCCCGAGAGCGCCATCGTCGAGGGGCTGAAGGCCGTGCGCTGGCCCGCGCGAATGCAGCGTCTGACGGCGGGGCCGTATGCAGAAAGAGCGCAGAAGGTCGACGCCGAGCTGTGGCTGGACGGGGGGCACAACCCGCACGCCGGGCGGGCCTTGGCCCGGACCCTAGCCGAGCGTCAGGCGCGGGCGCCGCGCCCGCTGGCCCTGATTGTCGCCATGTTGGCCAACAAGGACGCGGGCGGCTTTTTCGAGGCGCTGAAGGGGATCGAGGCGCAGGTCTTCACCGTCGCTTTCGACGGCGCGGCGGCGGACCCGGCGGCTCTGGCTGCGGTGGCGCAGGGGCGCGGCTTCGGCGCTCTGGCGGCGTGGTCGGTGGACGAGGCCGTGGACCGGGCGCTGGCGCTGGGGGCTGGCCGGGTGGTCATCTGCGGCTCGCTGTATCTGGCGGGCGAAGTGCTGAGCGCCAGCCCCGAGACCTGGCCCGTCTAGTGTCGGCCTGAAGCGCGCAAGAAAAAGGCGGCGGGCCGTTAGACGCCGCCGCCTGATCACATCGGTTATGCGGTTCTAGTCCGCCTTGACGCCGGCTTCGGCCAGCCATTCGACGATCTTGCCCTTGGGCATGGCGCCCACCTTCATCGAGGCCAGTTGGCCGTCCTTGAACAGCATCAGGGTCGGGATGCCTTTGACACCCATCTTGGACGGGGTCATGGGGCTGTCGTCGATGTTGACCTTGGCGATGGTCACCTTGCCCGACAGTTCGTCGGCGATCTGTTCCAGCGCCGGGCCAATCTGCTTGCAGGGGCCGCACCACTCGGCCCAGAAGTCCACCAGGACGGGGGTCGAGGATTTCAGGACGTCGGCGTCGAAGCTTTCGTCGGTGACTTTGACAGTCGCCATGAATGGCTCTCCTTTAGGGGCGCTACGCTTGGCCCGCGGGCCTCGCTGCTTCAGCGCCGAATGGGTGGCGCGCTGAGGATCGGCTCAGCGTTCCCCGCAGATGTGGGAGCGAATCCCGCACAAATCAACGCGCATTTGAAAGAGCCGTGTCCATCAGGCTTTGCGGCACCGCCATCAGCTTGGGTCCGTCGGTCCAGACCAGGGCCGCCTCGACGGCGCGGTTGGGATAAAGTCGCTTCAAGACCGCCGTATAGACCGCCATCTGCAGCACATAGGCCGGGTCGGCGTCCTCGACGTGGTCGGGGGCTGGGCGGTTGGACTTGAAGTCCACCACCATCACACGCTCGGGCGTGACCACCAGCCGGTCGATGCGGCCCGAAATGGAGACGCCGGGGGGCAGGTCAGGCGAGGAGCCGGTCACGGCCACCTCGGCGCGCGAGCCGGGGCCAAAGACGGGCGCGAAGCGGTCGTCGTCCAGCACGGCGAAGGCTGCCCCGATCATCTCGGCGCGTTGATCGTCCGACAGGTCGCGTTCGCGGGCTAGCATCCGCACGGCGGCGTCGGGTCGGTCGAGCGGGGCGATGTCCGGCAGGCGTTCCAGCAGGCGGTGGATCAGGTCGCCGCGTCGGAAGCGGCCCAGACCGGCGCCAAGGCCTTCGCCGCGCGCCAGCGGGGAGGGGGCGGGGATGCGCTTCTGCTCCTGCATCTGCGACGGCGAGGCGAAGCGGGCGGCGGCGTCGCGGGCGGGCGTGACGCGCGTCCAGTCGGGGGCCTCGGGGCGGTGCTCGGCTACGGCTCTGACGGCGGGCAGGACGTCAAGATCGACGCCGTAGCGGCGGACATTGTTGTCGAGCGTGCGCACTTCGTCGCCGAGACGGTTGAAGGTCTCTTCGATGACCGACCACCAGTCGCCGGGCTCTGGCGAGCGTTTGGAGCCGCGGCCCATGACGATGACGCGGTCGCGGGCGCGGGTCAGGGCGACGTAGAGCAGGCGCAGCGACTCGTCGCTGACCCGCGCCTCGCGCGCGGCGCGGGCGGCCTCGGAGGCGGCGCAGTCATCGCCCTTGGAGCCGGGGCACATCAGCCAGGCCTCGCCGTCGCCCATGCCGATGGCGTCGAGCGCAACCGGCATCAGGCTCGGCCCTTGCGCTTTCGCCTTCATGGTGGTGTCGGGCAGGATGACGACGGGCGCCTCCAGCCCCTTGGCGCCGTGGACGGTCATGACGCGGACCTCGCCGCGCGGGCCTTCCAGTTCGCGCTTCACCTCGACGTCGGCGGCTTCCAGCAGGGCCAGACAGGTTTCGAGATCGATCCCGCCCCGGTTCTCGGCGGCCAGCACCTGATTGAGGGTCTCGTCGACGGCCTCTTCGGCCTCGCGGCCCAAGCGGGTCAGGACGCGGGCGCGGCCCGAGGCGCCGGTGTCGTCCACCCGGTTGAGCAGGGTGGAGAAGAAGGCGAAGGGGGCACCGTCGCGCGCGCCGCGGGCGGTCAGGCACAGCTCCAGCGCCCGGCGCCATTCGGGGCGTTCGTCGGCGCGGGTCTTCAGTTCACGCCACAGGCCCTGACGCTTCTCGCGCCCGGCCAGATCATAGAGCGAGGCCTCGTCGACGTCGCAGAACGGGCTGCGCAGCACTTCGGCCAACGACAGGTCGTCGCCGGGGAAGAGGGCGAAGCGAGCCAGGGCCTTGAGGTCGTCAAAGACGATGTGGCTGCTGAGCTTAAGGCGGTCGGCCCCGGCGACGGGCACGCCCGCGCTCTTCAGGGCGCGGATGATCTCTTCAAAGGTGGAGTCGCGGCGGCGGACCAGGATGAGGAAGTCGCCATAACCGCTGGCGCGCGGCTTGCGCGTGTTGCGGTCATAGACCGTGGCGCCGGTTTCGACCTGCCGCCTGATCTCCTGGGCCAGGGCGGCGGCCATGCGTTTGCGCGCGCCCGCCACGCCTTCCTGATCGACGGGATCGTCCCAGGCGTCGCGCTCGGGCGGGGCCTCGTCCATGAAGAGGGGCCAGAGGTCGACGCTGCCGCGTTGGCCGACGCGGGCGGGCAGGTGGCGGGGGATGTCGCCGGCCTCGCCGACCAGGGCGCGGGTGCGTTCGGGATCAGTGAAGGCGTGATCGACGAAGGCGAGGACGTCCTCGGTCGAGCGATAGGAGGTCTCCAGCGGCACACCCTCGAAGGCGGAGCCGGAGGCGGTGATCAGGGCGTCATAGACCTGGGCTTCCTGACGCAGGCGTTCGGGCCGGGCGCCCTGGAAGGAGTAGATCGACTGCTTTTCGTCGCCCACGGCGAAGACGGTGCGGTCGGTCGCCTCGCCCGAAAAGAACTCGCCGGTCAGGGCGCGCATGATGGCCCATTGCTCGGGCGCCGTGTCCTGAGCCTCGTCGATCAGGACGTGGTCGATGCCGCCGTCCAGCTTGTACAGCACCCAGGCGGCGGTCGAGCGTTCGGTCAGCAGGTCGACGGTTTTCGCCACCAGATCCGAGAAATCCAGCGCCCCGCGCTCGGCCTTGGCGGCCTCGTAGAAGGCGGCGTGGGCCACGGCGAGCGTCAGCAGCTTGATGGTGTCGGCGGCGACCTTGGCGGCGCGCACCACGTCCAGCGTGGCGAGATATTTGCCCTGAAGGTCAGTCAGCCAGCCGCCCGCGTCGGGCGGGGCCTGCTTGGTCGCCATCGACTTGCGCGCCTCGCCCTTGCCGGTCAGGAAAACGACGCCTAGGCCGTGGAAGCTCCACTCATGATCGAGGGCGTGGAACAGTTCTGCGGCGCGGTCCTTGTCGGTCTTGGCGCCGGTGGCCATCAGTTCGGCCATGCGGCGGACCTCGCCCCGATCCAGCCAACGGGTGAAGTCGACCTCGATATCGTCGGGCGTCTGGTCGGGATCGGCGCCGGTCAGGGCGTGGGAGCCGGGGGCGGCGCCGTCGCCGACGCGGGCGACATAGTCGGTCAGGTCGGCGCGCCGGGCCTCGATCATGGCCAGCAGGCTCTCGAACCGGCCCCAGTCCAGCTCGACGGCGAAATGGCTGTAGGCCTGACCCACCGGGCCGTCGGGATCGCGCAGCGCGGCGCGGGCCAGTTCCTCGCGCGCGGCGTGGCTGAGGGCGATGGCGGCCTCGTCTTCCAGCACAGTGAAGCGCGGCGAGACGCCGGCCTCGATGGGGAAGCGACGCAGCAGCTTTTCGCAGAAGGCGTGGATGGTCTGGATCTTCAGCCCGCCGGGCGTCTCTAGCGCGCGGGCGAACAGGCGGCGCGCCTCGGACAGACGGGCGGGGTTGAGGGACGCGGGATCGCTGGCGTCCAGCTTGGCCAATTCGGCGGACAGGGCGGCGTCGTCCATGACCGCCCACTTGCCCAGGGTGTCGAACAGGCGGGCCTGCATCTCGGCGGCGGCGGCCTTGGTGTAGGTGACGCAGAGGATGGCCGAGGCCCCGGCCCCGCCCAGCAGCAGACGGGCCACGCGGCTGACCAGGGTGGTGGTCTTGCCCGACCCGGCGTTGGCGGTGACGAAGACCGACAGGGCCGGATCGGCGGCGCGGATCTGCGGATCGGGGCGCATCTGCGGAGTGGCGATGTTCATTCGCTGTCGCCTTCTTCGCCGCCGACCACGTGCCATTCCCAGACGCGGGCCAGATGGTCGTAGTTGCCGCCGTAGTTGCCCATGAACTGGGGCGCGGCCCATGAGACGTAGGGGGTTTCCGGGTGATCGAAGCGGGCCACCCGCTTCTTCAGCCCCTCCAGCGCCGCTTCGCCAAGCGCCGCCGCTTCGGGACCGGAGGCGCGCACCGCGACCTCGCCCGCCTTCTTGCGCCCGACGACGCGGACATAGGTCAGTTCGTCGGCGGGGACGGGCCCGTTGGTGTCCTTGAAGCCGCCGTCGGCGAGGATGGCGGCGGTCAGGGTCAACTGGGGTGCGAAGCCCGCCTTGACCTGTTTGCCCGACGGCACGCCGCCGGTCTTGAAGTCCATGATGGCGGCGGCGCTGGCCCCGACCTCGATGCGGTCGGCGTAGGCCTTCATGGTGAAGGGACCGGCGGGGGCGTCGAACGTCATGGTCCCTTGCTGCTCGATCAGCAGATTGACGCCGCGCGCTCGGCGTTCGGCCTCGAACCCGGCCAGCCAGCGGGCGCAGTTGCGGGCCAAGGGCGTCTCGCGCGCCATGGCGGCGTCCTCGAAACCGTGGGCGGTCAACTCCTCGATCAGCAACTGCTCGATCTGGGCCTCGCAGTTGTCGGGCAGGACGTGGGGCCACATCAGGGTCATGCGCTCGATGGCTTTGTGCACGGCGTTGCCGCGCGCCATCGCCTCGGCCGAGGCGCCGGGCCGGTCCATGATGTTCAGGCCTAGCACCCATTGGGCGTAGATGGCGTAGGGATCGCGCACCCAGCGCTCGATGCGGGTGACATAGAGGCTGCGCGGGCGGCGCTCGACCGGGGGCTTCGGCGCGGGACGCGGCGCGAAACGGGCGGGGCCGGGCGGCGGAGCGTCCAGGGCGCGGGTCCATTCGGCCAGACCCTCGGGGGCCGGAATGGCGACCGGGGTGGCGGGGGCGTCGGCGCCGCGCGTCAGCATCTCCAGGCGCCACAGCCAGCGCGAGCGCACGGCGGGCTGGCCGCCGCGCCGTTCGCAGTGGATCAGGACGGCCTCGTCGGCGCAGGCGGCCTGGACGAAGTCCTGCGCCGTCTGGCCCAGACGCCGCTCGGGCGTGGGCAGGTCCAGGGCCTTCCTCATCGGCCGCGACAGGAAGGGATCGACGGGGGCGGGGCGAGGCCAGACGCCCTCCTCCAGCCCGGCCAGGATCATGCGGTCGGCGCGGGTCAGACGGGCCTCGATGGCGCCGAGAATGCGCAGACGCGGGTGGGTGGCCCCGCCGGTGCGCACCGTCTCCTCGCCCAGCAGACCGGCGGTCAGGGCGGCGAAGTCGGCGCGGCTGACCGCGCCTAGCGAGCCGCCGCCGTCGATCAGGGCCGACAGCAACGAGGCGGCGGCCTCGCCGTCGGGACCGGCCCAGGCGTTCTGACCGGCCAGGGCCTCGATCAGGGCGGTCAGGGCGCGGGCGGCGACGTCGGGAGCGGCCGTGGGGGTGAAAACCGAGAGGGCCTCGGCGGAGAGGGTTTCCAGCCGAGCAGCCAGGGCGCGGGCGCCGGACAGGCGGGCGGATTTCCACTCGGGCAGGGGCTGGCCGCCGCGACCGGGCTCGGCGGCCTTCAAAAGGCGTGTCTGAATCTCGGCCCAGTCGCGCGGACGCGGGCCGCGCAGGGCGTGTTCCTCCAGCGCCGAGGCGGCGTCGGGCAAAGAGGTGTCGCCGAGGTCGAGCCGGGTCAGCGGGTGCTTGATCAGACCCAGCAGGGTCTGGGGCTTGAGCGGGCTCTCGATGAAGCGGGCGCAGAGATCGACCAGGACGCCTGCGCTCATCCGCGACAGGGGGGCGCCGGTCGAGGCGTCGGGGATGATGTTCCAGCGCGCCAGCCGGGCCTCGACGCGGCGCGACAGGTCCAGATCGGGGGTGACGAGGGCGCAGGTCTGGCCGGGCGTTTCCAGCGTCTCGCGCATCAGCAGGGCGATAGCGGTCGCTGCCTCTTCCTCGGCGCGGACGGAGAGGGCGGACAGGCCCTTCAGCCCTTCGGCGATTGGGTCGGCGGCCTGGCCGGCCTCGGCGGCGTCGGCGCGCAGGCGGGCGATCTCGGCGCGCCAGTCGTCGGTGGCCTCGGCGGGGCGCAGGGCTTCGTTGATCAGGCGCTGGCGGGCAAGACCGCGCGCCTCGACGCGCGGCGCGATGGCGGGTTTGAACCAGGGGCGGACCTGATCGCGCGAGATGTCGGCGCGGGTCAGTAGGGCCTTCAGCGCGGCCTGGGGGTGCTGGTCGTCGATGCGGTCCCAGACGCCGTCGGCCAGATCGAGGTCGAGGCCGGGTAGGACGACCACGCCCTGGGGGGCGCGCGCAACGGCGGCCAGAACGTCGGCGGCGGCGGGGACGGTGCCGGTCGACCCGGCGGCGATGACGGGTTGCTGCGGCGGGCGCGCGTCCCAGGCATCGGCCAGACGGCGCAGCAGGGTGGCGCGGCGCCAGGCGGAATCGACCAGACCTAGCGCCTCAAGCCGTTTGGGCCAGGCCTCGACGGCGAGGCCGAGGAAGCGGGCGCTGTCCTGCCAGTGGGCGGCCAGATCCTGTTCGGCCAGCCCGGCGATGCGCGACAGGTCGGAGACTTCCTCCAGCTGGCAGGAATCGAGGAAGCCGCTCAGAGCATCGGCCATTTCGAGGGCGCGCAGGGGCTTCATCCCCGGCTCGAACTCCTCGACGATCATCCGCGCCATCTCGAAACGGCGGGTCAGGGGTGCGATGGCGGGGGGCAGGTCCAGACCCAGTTCGCCGGGGGCGAAGGGGGGCTCGTCCTCTTCCAGATCGCCGAGCGGGCGGACCTGGGGCAGCAGGACGGGACGGTCGCCGGCCAGCTTGCCCAGGGCCGAGGAGAAGGCGCGGGCGGCGCGACGGTTGGGCAGCAGGATGGTGGCGTCGGTCAGGGTCTCGGGCGTCTGATCGCCGAGCCAGTCGAGCACCCCGGCGGCGAGGTCCTCGAGGAAGGGCCGCCAGGCGGGCACGGCGCGCCAGCGCGGCCCGGTTCCGGCGAACGGATCGAAGCGGCCCCCCGTGGACATCAGGCTTCAGCCTTCAGTCGGGCTTCGGCCTGGTCGCGGGCCTGAGGGTCGCCGACGTGCATCCAGTCGCCGTCCAGCACGCAGCCGTAGAGGCGGCCCTGAGCGGCGGATTGGCGCCACAGGGGGCTGAGCGAGAAGGCGCCGTCGGGGCCTAGGTCGGCGTAGTCGGGGCGGGTGATGTGGACGCCCATGTAGGCGAAGGGGGCGGAGGCGGCCTCGCCCCGGAAGGTCAGTTTGCCGTCGTCGCCGAGGAAGAAGTCGCCGCCGCCCTCGAAGCCGATTGAGCCTTCGCGCTTGGCCAGCAGCAGGGCGGCGTCCATGCGTTCAGGGTCCCACAGGCGGATAAGGTCTGCGAGCGCGTCGCCGCGGTCGATCCAGACGCTGTCGATATTGGCCACGAAGACGGGATCGTCGCCGAGCAGGGGCCGCGCCTTCTTCAGGCCGCCGCCGGTTTCCAGCAGTTCGTCGCGTTCGTCGGAGATGGTGATGGCGGGACGGGTTCGGGCGGCCAGATGGCTCTCCAACCGGTCGGCGAACCAGTGGACATTGACCACGGCCTTGGTGACGCCCACCTCGGCCAGCCGGTCGAGAACATGGTCGATCAGGGCGCGGTCAGCCACCTCGACCAGAGCCTTAGGCCGGTCGTTGGTCAGGGGCCGCATCCGGGTGCCGAGCCCGGCGGCGAGGACCATGGCGGTCTTAGGGGCGTTCATCGACGGAGATCCTCCGGCACGTGGCGGGCCATCCAGGCGGCGACGGCTTGGAGGCCGGGCGCCTTCAGGTTGGCGTTCAGGTGGGCCCACATGCGGGGCATGAAGGCGGCGTATCTGGGCTTGGCGTCGCGGGCGATCAGGCGGGCGAAGATGCCTAGAATCCGCGCCTCGTTCAGCGCCGCCAGACCCGCGTAGGCCGCCATGAAGGCTTCGCGGTCGGTCTCGGGCCGCAGGGTGAAATAATGGTCCAGCGCCAAGGCTTCCAGCTCGGGCGTGACGTTGCGGCGGGCGTCCTGCAACAGGGAGTGGAGGTCCCACGACGGGTGGGCCTTCACCGCGTCCTGAAAGTCGATCAGGCCGACCGAGGCGGCGCCGGTCTGGCCGTCCAGCCGGATCAGGTTTTCGGCGTGATAGTCGCGGTGGGCCATGACGCTGGCGCCCGCCTCGCCCGCCGCCGTGATCGGGGCCCAGACGGCGCGCCATTCGGCGACGGCGTCGTCGTCGAAGGCCAGCGACGGGATCAGTTTCGGCAGCCATTCGACGAAGAGGTCGGCCCCGCCCTGCAGCGCGGTCTGGTCATAGGTCAGCAGGGGCCAGTCGCCCGCCGGGCCGCTCAGGACCTCGGGCGTCGGGGCGGCGTGCAGGACGGCCAGGGCCTCGACGGCGGCGCGGTAGAGCGGGGCCTCCTCGGCGCCCTCGTCGATGACCTTGGCGAACAGGGCGTCGCCGAAATCCTCGATCACGGCCAGGCCGTTCGGGGCGTCGACGGCCACGATCTCTGGCGCGGACAGGCCGAGCGACTTGAGGTGGGCGGCGACGGCGGCGAAGGCCTCGATGCGGCCAGCCGACAGACGGGCGACGGCGTTCCAGCCATGGGCGTGGCGTTGCTCCGGCGTCCACGATGGATCGCAGGGCTGGCTCTCGGCGGCGGGGGCCTGATCCATCAGCATCAGGGTGGCGCCGGAGGCCGTGGTCAGCCGCTCATAGCGGCGCGTCGAGGCGTCGCCGGGCAAGGGCGCGCGGACGGCCTCGGCCAGACCGGCCGAACGCAGAAAATCGAGACGGAGGGCTTCGCGGTCAGACATGGACTTCCTTCAGTTTGGCTTCCCACGAGCCTGCGCCAATAACGGACGCAAGGCGGCCTTCGCCGTCCTCGGAAATGGTGATGCTCAGTCGGTCGGGGCCGAGCATATGGCCCGGATCATCGCCCAGCCGTTCGGGCCATTCGATCAGGGGGCAGCCTTCATCGAGCGCCTCGTCCAGACCGATCTCGAAAGCTTCTTCGGGACGGCTGAGGCGGTAGAGGTCGAAGTGGGCGATGGGCGGATCGCTTTCGTAGAACTGGACCAGGGTGAAGGTGGGGCTGGGCACGTCCTCGTCGGGCGAGGTCAGGGCGCGGATCAGGCCGCGCGCCAGGGTCGACTTGCCCATGCCGAGCGGACCATAGAGCAGGACGGACTCGCCGGCTTCCAGCAGGGGGGCGATGGCCTGGCCCAGACGGGTGGTGGCCTCGGCGTCAGGCAGTTCAAAGGTCGTCATGCGAATACAGCGTCAGGGTCGGCGGCCAGGGTGCGCTCGACAAAGGTCTTCAGGGCCACGGTGGCGCGGGGGGCGTCCACGTCCAGCGCTTCAGGGGCGATGGGCAGGCCGACGCTGAGATCGAACTCCTGGCCCTGCTTGTTCAGCAGTTCGTGGAAGAGGGTGATGTCGCGCAGTTCCTGAGAGAAACGGTCGAACAGGTGGAACAGTCGGCTGGTCGGCCCGGCGACGTGGATCGGCACCACGGGGGCGTCGTACTTGCGCGCGAGAGAGGCGGCGGTGGCGGCCCACTCAGGGTCGGTCAGCAGGCCGTGGGAGTCGACGCGCGCCAGGCGTCCGGCGGGGAACATGACGACGCAACGCTCGGCCTCGAAGGCGTCTTTCGCCGATTGAAGCGTGGCGCGGGTCTTTTCACGGGTGCGTTTGGCCGTGACCCATTCGACTGGGACGACAGTTTCGGCCAGTCTCGGCGAGACGCGCAGGGCGTCGGCGTTGGCGAAATAGATCAGGTCGTCGCGCACGGTGCGCAGGGCGTCGTGGACCGCCAGGCCGTCGGCGATTCCGGTCGGATGGTTGCAGACGACCAGACAGCGGCCCGTGACGGGCAGGCGGTCGAGGTTCTGCGTCGTGACCGTCAGGTTCAACAGGTCGGAAACGTGGTCCAGCGCCTGGCGGCCGCCCATCGGGCCGATGGCGTCGGCCATGCGCCGGGCCTTGGCGTAGTCCAGCAGACCATATAGGGCGGGACGAACGAGGGGCCAGGCGGCGGAGCGCGTCAGACGCGGCGCGCGCTCGGCGATCAGCACATCGACGATATGAGAAGGCGTGGGACTCATGACCCTGCTTGTCGCCGCTCCGGGCGACGGCGGCAAGCGGCTTGGCGCTGGGTATTCGGCCGCCTATCAACAAGCCGAGCTGTAATCAGGATGGGGTTTGAAGATGCAATCACGCTGGATGCTGGCCGCCGCTTTCGGAGCCTTGATGATGGCGGCGTCGCCAGCCTTGGCCCAGACGTCTGCCCCGACCGCAGCCGAGGCCCCCGCGGCCCGCGCTGGTCTCGGCGTCAAGGAACTGGCGATGATGGAGCGGGTCAGCGATCCGCGCGTGTCGCCCGACGGCCGCCGCATCCTCTATGCCGTGCGTACGACCGACTGGGACGGCAACAAGGGCGTCAACGCCCTGTGGCTGGCCGAGGCTGACGGGGGGACGGCGCCGCGCAAGCTGGCGATCTCCGAGGGCGGCGTCTCGGGCGCGCGCTGGGCGCCGGATGGTCAGGCCATCTATTTCCTGTCCTCGCGTGGCGGTTCCAACCAGGTCTGGCGCGCCGATCGCGAGGGCATGGCGGCGGCCCAGGTGACGACCCTGCCGATTGACGTCTCGGGCTTCCGCATCGCCGAGGACGGGCGTTCGCTGATTCTGGCGGTCTCGGTCTTCACCGATTGCGCCACCCTGACCTGCGTCAAGGATCGCCTGGCCGAGCGGGCCAAGAGCGGGCTGCAGGCCTATGATCGCCTGCCGCTGCGGGTGTTCGACCGCTGGGCCGACGGGCGGCGCACTCACCTGTTCAGCCAGCCGCTGAACGGCTCCGGCCTGGCTGGCGGCGAGGCGCGCGACCTGATGCCGGGGCTGGACGCCGATGTGGCGGCGGGCGACGGCGACTTCACCCTGTCGCGCGACGGCAAGACCCTGATCTATTCGACCCAGAAACAGGGCGCAGGCGAGCCCTTCACCAACAACAGCGACCTGTATCGCGTCGCGCTGGACGGGGGGGCGCCGGTCAACCTGACCGAGGGCAACAGGGGCGCGGACGGCAACCCGGCCTTCTCGCCCGATGGCCGTCGTCTGGCCTGGCTGGCCTCGCCGCGCGAGAACGTCGGCGGGGATCAGGCCGTGGTCATGATCGCCGACGCCAGCGGCGCCAATGCGCGCCAGCTGACCAACTGGGATCGCGGGCCGTCGGGCCTGACCTGGCGTTCGGATGGGCGAGCGCTCTACGTCACGGCCGCGGACGAGGGGCAGAACCGCCTGTTCGAGATCGACGCCCGCACCGGCGCGATCAAGGCCCTGACCGGAGACGGTGCGGTCAACGCCTTCGACGAGGCGGCAGGGGTCGTGGCCTACGCCCACGACAGCTTCACCACCCCGACCCAGGTCTTCGTGGCGGAGAACGGCGGCGCGGCGCGTCAGGCCACCCAGCACAACGCCGACCTGCTGGCCCGGTTGGACCTCCCGGAGGCTGAGCCTCTGAGCTTCGCCGGCTGGAACAACGAGACGGCGCACGGCTGGGTGTTCAAGCCCGCGGGCTATGTCGAGGGGCGCCGGTATCCGGCGGTCTATCTGATCCACGGCGGGCCCAAGTCGCCGTGGACCGAGAGCTGGTCCTATCGCTGGAATCCTCAGGTTTATACGGCGGCGGGCTATGCGGTGGTCATGGTCAATTTCCACGGCTCGCCGGGCTATGGTCAGGCCTTCACCGACGCGATCAACGACCACTGGGGCGACCGTCCGCTGGAAGATCTGCAGAAGGGTTGGGAGGCTGCGCTGTCGGCCAATCCGTGGATCGACGGCGACCGGGCCTGCGCGCTCGGCGCCTCCTATGGCGGCTATATGGTCAACACCATCGCGGGCAAGTGGAACGGGCCGTGGCGTTGCCTGGTCAACCACGCCGGGGTGTTCGACGTGCCGCAGCTGATGAACGCCATGGACATCGGCAACTTCATCCACGAGTTCGGCGGCCCCAGCTGGACGCGCAAGGACCTGTACGACGCCTTCAACCCCGAGACCTATGTCGCGGACTGGAAGAAGCCGATGCTGGTGCTGCACGGGTCCAAGGACTTCCGCGTGCCGATGGAGCAGGGGCTGGCCACCTTCTCGGCCTTGCAGCGCGAGGGCATTCCCAGCCGCTTCGTCCACGTGCCGGACGAGAACCACTGGGTGCTGAAGCCCCGGACCTGGGTCGACTGGCAGCAGGAGATCCTGGACTGGACCGCGCGCTGGACGGCGGAGGGGCAGGACTAAAACGGGACTTTGCGGGCGGCGCAGGGGGGTATAGGCCTTCGGGCAGATCGAAATCCGCTTGAGGAGCGCCCATGCGCCGTCTGCCCCATCTTCTGTCTGGCCTGAGCGCCGTCGCCCTGTTGACGGCTTCGGCCCTGCCGGCCTTGGCCGAGGCGCCTGTTCCGGCGGCGGCTACGGCTCAGGCGACGTCGAACGCCTTCACCTATCAGGACATGATCTCGGCCAACCGGCTGGGCGATCCGCAGGTGTCGCCGGACGGCGAATGGGTGGTCTATGCGCTGACCCAGACGGACGTGGCGGCCAATCGCCGCTCGAGCGCCCTCTACATCCTGAGCCTGAAGGGCGAGGGCGAGGCGCAGAAGCTGGCCATTTCCGAAGGCGGCGCCAACACCGCGCGCTGGGGCGCCGACGGCAAGCTGTATTTCCTGTCGGGCCGTTCAGGTTCGAGCCAGGTCTGGGTGTCGGGCGACAAGGGCGCGACGGCGACGCAGGTCACCAGCCTGCCGACCGACGTCAACGCCTATCGCGTCAACGCCGCAGGCGACGCCGTGGCCGTGTCTCTGGCCGTCTATCCCGAGGCAAGCGACCTGAACGCCTCGGTCGAACGCGCCAAGGCCGCCGCCGAAGTGAAATCGACGGGTCAGGTCTATGACCGGATGTTCGTGCGCCACTGGGACACCTGGAGCGACCACACCCAGAACCACCTCTTCGTCCAGCCGATCGGTGCGGACGGCAAGGCCGGAGGCGATCCGGTCTGGGTGACCAAGGGCTTTGACGGCGACACCCCCTCCAAGCCGTTCGGCGACGAGAGCGAGTTCGTCTTCGCCCCCGATGGCAAGTCGCTGGTCTTCTCGGCGCGCGAAGCTGGCAAGAGCGAGCCGTGGAGCACGGACTTCGACCTCTACAGCGTCGCGGTTTCGGCGCCCGGCCAACTGACCAACCTGACCGAGGCCAACCCGGCCTGGGACACCGGCCCGGTCTTCTCGCCGGACGGTCAGACCCTGGCCTATCGCGCCATGGCCCGTCCGGGCTTCGAGGCCGACAAGTATTCGATTTTCCTTCGTGACGTGGCCACGGGCCAGACGCGTCAGATCGCTGCCAACTGGGATCGCTCGGCCGACGGCTTGCAGTGGTCGGCGGACGGCAAGACCCTCTACACCACGGCTGGCGACGTCGGTCAGACCCGCCTGTTCGCCATCGACACGCGCAACGGCTCGGTCATGCCTCTAACCGGCGAAGGCCACGTCGGCGCCTTCCAGCAGACGCCTTCGGGCTTCGTCATGGCGGTCGACACCCTGACCTCGCCCAGCGACCTCTACTTCAAGACCTGGCGCGGTCGCGAGATGCCGCGCCGCCTGACCAACGTGAACCCGCAGCTGGCGAACAAAGCCTTCGGCCAGTTCGAGCAGTTCAGCTTCCCCGGCTGGAACGACGAGACGGTGCATGGCTTCGTCATCAAGCCTGCGAACTATGTCGAGGGTCAGAAATACCCGGTCGCCTTCCTGGTTCACGGCGGGCCGCAGGGTTCGTTCGGCAACAGCTGGTCGTATCGCTGGAACCCCGAGACCTATGCGGGCGCCGGCTATGCGGTGGTGATGATCGATTTCCACGGCTCGACCGGTTACGGCCAGGAGTTCACCGACGCCATCAGCCAGCACTGGGGCGACCGCCCGCTGGAAGACCTGCAGAAGGGCTGGGCCGCGGCCCAGGCCAAGTACAGCTTCCTGGACGGCAATAACGCCTGTGCTCTGGGCGCCTCCTACGGCGGCTATATGATCAACTGGATCGCTGGCAACTGGTCCGACGCGTTCAAGTGCCTGGTCAACCATGACGGCGTCTTCGACACCTTCGGCATGGGCTATTCGACCGAGGAACTTTGGTTCACCGAGTGGGAATACGGCGGCACGCCGTGGGAAAACCCGGAAGGCTATCAGAAGTTCAACCCGGCGAACCACGTGCAGAACTGGAAGACGCCGATGCTGGTGGTCCAGGGCGACCTCGACTATCGCATCCCCACGGCGCAGGGTCTGTCGACCTTCACCGCCCTGCAGCGCCGCGGCATCGACAGCCGACTGGTCTTCTTCCCCAACGAGAACCACTGGGTGCTGAAGCCGGCCAACAGCCTGCAATGGCACAACGAGGTGTTCGGCTGGCTGGACAAGTATCTGGCCAAATAAGGTCGTTCACCTGACCAAGAAGAAGGGCGCGGCCAGTGATGGCCGCGCCCTTTGTCGTTCTGGAACTGATGTCTAGTGGGCGGCGTAGGCCTGGGTCAGCTGGACGTAGCGGCCGTGCTCGCGTTCGGTCATGCAGCGCGGCGTGGTCCAGGTCTGCCCGGCGGTCTTGGCCTCGGCGGCTTCGCGCGCGGTCAGGAAGACCGGCTCGGCCCCGTACTGACGGGTGAAGGCGGCGCGGGTCGCGGCGTCGCTTTCGCAGATCAGCACCACGCGCTGCGGCTGGGGCGTCGACACCCGCGTCGCCTGCACGTTCTGCCTCTGCGGACTCTGTCCAGGGCTCTGGGCCAGGGCGGGGGCGGCGCCTGCGAGCAGCAGGGCCGAGACGACGGCGACGGACAGGCGCATGAGATATCCTCCCTTGGCCGGAATTCGCTCCGGACTCAGAGCGAATTATGCGCTCATTTTTTGGAATGTAAATATTATGCGACAAATCAGTGTGTGAAGTGTGACGTTCTGCGTCTTGCGGGCTCCCGGGATTGAGCCGAACGCCGCGTTCGTGCGTAGAAGAGGTCCGTGTCCACGATCCGCCGGAACCTCATGACCCGTCGAGGCCTGTTCGCCCCATTCGTCGGCGCCCTGTTGGGCGGTCTGGCGTCCGCCTGTTCGCCGTTGGCGGCGCTCAATGCGCTGGGGCCGCGCGATCGAGGGGCGGGCAAGGTCGCATCCGGCGTAGGCTATGGCGACGATCCCCGCCAGACGATGGATGTCTATGCGCCGACCGGCGCCATCGACCTGCCGGTTCTGGTCTTCTTCTACGGCGGCGGCTGGGATTCCGGCTCCAAGGATGTCTACGGGTGGGCGGCGCAGGCCCTGGCTGCGCGCGGCTTTGTCGTCTTTCTGCCGGACTACCGCGTCGTGCCCCAGGTGCGGTTCCCTCGCTTCATCGAGGATGCGGCGGCCGCGACCGCGCGAGCGGGGGATCTGGCGATCCAGTACGGCGGCGACGCGGGGCGGCTGGGCGTGCTGGGCCATTCGGCGGGCGCCCACCTGGCGATGATGATCACGCTGGACCGGCGCTACATGGCGGCCGTGGACCGATCCGACCTGATCCGGGCGGCAGCCGGTCTGGCGGGCCCATATGATTTCCTGCCTTTTGATGTGGCGGCGTCGCAGAACGCCTTTGGCCGGGCGCCCGACCCGACCCTGACACAGCCGGTGACCTTTGCGCGCAGGGATGCGCCGCCCCTGTGGCTCGGACATGGGGCCGCCGACACCGTGGTCCACGCTGAAGACACGACGATCCTGAACGACAGGATGAGGGCGGTTGGCGGCCGCTCCGAGGCCCATCTCTATCCTGGCCTTGACCATGCCGACCTGATCGCGACCTTCTCGCCGCTGTTCCGCAAGAAAGCCCCGGTGCTGGACGACGTGGTGGCCTTCTTCCGGCGCGAACTGGCCTAGTCGGCGGCCTCGACGCGCGCCTTGAGATTGGTCAGTTGCGCCGACAGCACGTTGTCAACGGGGGCGGCCCAGCCCTCCAGCCCACCGGGCGTATAGCCGCCGACAATGTAGGACCAGGTCAGGAGGCTGCCCGCGCCTTCAGCCTTGAGATCGAAGGTTAGACCGCCGCTCGCTCCCTGACCTTGCAGGGGGCCCAGGCCGCCGCGCAGCACCAGCTTAGACCCCGGCTCGACGAGAGCCGTTTCCAGATGGCGCGACACACGGCCGTCTTGCGCGTGTTCGCACCAGCAGCCGCCGGGGGCGAGGTCGAGCGACAGGGTCGAGCCCTTGAACCAGCGGTGGTCGCGGCTCCACCAGTCGTCGGGCGCGGTCAGCGCAGTCCAGACCCGGGCGGGCGGGGCGTTGATAACCACTGATCCGCCAGCCTCGAAGCCGCCGGGCGTGGCCGATTTGACTTCGGCGTGAGCGGGTGCGGCGGTCAGGACCAGCAGGGCGGCTGTCGAAATCACGCGTCTGGACATGGATGTTCCTCCTGACCGCAGACGAACGCCGTCCCGGGCCGTCGGTCAACAGTCGTGTCCTTGTGTTTCCCCCGTCTCGCCATGGTCACGGTTTTCGGCTAGAGGAGGTCATGACAGACAAGATGACCCCCCAGGCGGCGCTGGACCGCCTCGAAACCCTCTACAATCAATCCGTCGCCAACCTGCGCAATGCGGTGAAGCGCTTCCTCGAGACCGGCGAGCGCGCCGATCCAGAAGCCCGGGCCGCTGGCCTGTTCGCCTATCCCAGACTGACCGTCAGCTGGTTCGGCGACCGTCCTCAGGACCTTGAGACGCGGGCCTTCGCCCGCCTGTCGCGCACCGGCGTCTATACGACCACCGTCACCCGGCCGGACCTGTACCGCGACTATCTGCTGGAGCAGTTGACCCTGCTGGTCGCCGAGTATGGCGCGACCCTGACGGTCGAGCCCTCGGATCAGGAAATTCCCTTCCCCTATGTGCTGGACGGTTCCGGCGTGGCGCTGGACAGCACCATGACGGCGGCCATCGCCCGCTGGTTCCCGACCACGGATCTGGCCCATATCGGCGACGAAATCTCGGACGGCCTGTTCGCGCCGGGAGAAGACTTCCCCCTCGCCCAGTTCGACGGCCTGCGCACCGACTTCTCGCTGGCCCGCCTGCGTCACTACACCGGGACGCCGGTCGAGGACGTGCAGTCCTACGTCCTGTTCACCAACTATCACCGCTACGTCGATGAGTTCGTGCGCTGGGCCTGCGCCCAGCTGGCCGACCCGGGCAGCCCTTATGAGACCCTGTCCTGCGCTGGCGGCGTGATCATCGATCGCGAGACGCCTGACCCGGAACGCGCCATCATGGATGCGGCCTGGCGCCGGCATCAGATGCCCGCCTATCACCTGACCGCCCCGGGCGGCACGGGCATCACCCTGGTCAACATCGGGGTCGGCCCGTCCAACGCCAAGACCATCTGCGATCACCTGGCGGTCACCCGTCCGCACGCCTGGATGATGATCGGTCACTGCGGCGGCCTGCGCGCCAGCCAGACCATAGGCGACTACGTCCTGGCCCACGCCTATCTGCGCGATGATCACGTCCTGGACGCCGTCCTGCCCGCCGACATCCCGATCCCGTCGATCGCCGAGGTGCAACGTGCCCTCTATGACGCAACCAAGCTGGTCTCGGGCGCGCCGGGCGAAGAGGTCAAGAAGCGCCTGCGCACCGGCACGGTGGTCACCACCGATGACCGCAACTGGGAGCTGCGTTATTCCAAGTCGGCGCTGCGCTTCAACCAGAGCCGAGCCGTCGCCATCGACATGGAATCGGCCACCATCGCGGCGCAGGGCTATCGCTTCCGCGTGCCCTACGGGACCCTGCTGTGCGTCTCGGACAAGCCTCTGCATGGCGAGATCAAGCTGCCGGGGCAGGCCAATCGCTTCTACGAAGGCTCGATCTCGGAGCACCTTCAGATCGGCATCCAGGCCATCGACCTGCTGCGCGCGGAGGGCACGAAGCTGCACTCTCGCAAGCTGCGCGCCTTTGACGAGCCGCCTTTCCGGTAAGCGGGCCTACCGCGCTTTGCGCTACTTGCCGGTTGGTCGCGCCCTATTTGAGCGCAAGAATAGTGGCCTATGGATCGGGGCGCTCGGGATTTCCTGGGCGCCCTTTTCTATTGGGGCTCAGCTCTTGCGGAAGAGGTAGTGGCCGAAGCCGAGGTAGGGCGCGCCGAAGTCGAACATCATCTTGACCCGGCTGGCGGTCGCGGCGACCGACGAGGCGTCGGCGTGGTCGGGATTGGCGTCCAGCCAGCCGGCGATCGACGTTTCCATGCCGGTGCGGTAGGTCGCCCATTCAGGATCGCCGCTGATTTCGGCCGAGACGATCTCCAGTCCCGCTGTGCGGGCGGCGGCCTGCCATTCGTCATGACTGACGTAATAGCCGCCGGTCTCGACCAACTGGCGAAGGGGCGTGGGCGGCTCCTCCTTCCAGAACAGGTCGCCCCACAGCAGTGCGCCGCCTGGGGTCAGATGCTCGGCCAGGGCGGCGAAGACGGCGGCGGGCTCGCGCAGACCCTTGCCCGCCGGTTCGGTCGAGCCGATGGCGACGATCAGGTCGAAGGGGGGCTGGGCCGCAAGCGCCGCCGCTGAGGTCTCCTGCCGGACGGCGATCCGGTCCGAAAGCCCCGCCGCCTTGATGCGGGCTTCTGCGCCCTCGGCCATGAACGGGTCCAGTTCGACGGCCGTGACGCGGGCATTGAAGGCGCGGGCCAGGTGGATGGACACTTCGCCGTAGGCGCAGCCGATGTCCATGACGGGCGCGCCGGGCTTCAGGCCCGCTAGGCCCGCGGTCGCGACGAGCCGTTCCATCGACAGGGCGTTGCAGACGGCCAGGGGCTGATAGGCGATGTGATGGAAGGCGACGCGCATGGCCAAGACCTAGAACGCGTCGCGCTGTCGCGTCTCAGAAAAAGAACTTTACAAGATAAAGTTCTTGATGCACATTTCCCTCAACAGGCAGGGAGAGATCGCCATGACTCGAGATCAAGTTCAGTCCGTCCACGATGACATCGCCTATATGAAGGCCCTGGCTCAGGAGGGGCGACGCGCGCCTTTACTGGGCGGGTCGATCCTGATCGCCGCCGGCCTCGTCTTTGGGCTAGCCTCGATCGTCGCCTATGGCATCGACAGCGGAATCCTCAACCTGCCGCCGGTCGCCTACGCCTTCCTGTGGGGCGGGGCGGGTCTGATCTTCTTTGTCGTTCTGATGCTGCAGATTCGTCGAACCGGCGGTCGGCCCGGCGCGAATTCCGTAGTGAACCGAGCCGGCGGCGCAGGCTGGATGGGCGTCGGTATGGCCATCTTCTTCATGGCGCTGGCGATGACGGTAGTCAGCTGGAAGACAGGCAGCGATGTGAGCTTCATGCTGTTTCCTTCACTGATTTTCGCCCTCTACGGCTCGGGCTGGGCCGTGTCCGCGACCATGAGCGATCAGAAATGGCAGTGGAAGCTGGCGATCGCCTGCTGGATCGCCGCCCCCCTGATCGCCTTCCTGACGGGCAGCCCGCTGATGTGGCTGGCCTATGCGGCGGGGCTGTTCCTGTTCGCGCTTGTCCCCGGCGTCCTGCTGGTGCGTCAGGAACCTTCGGAGGTGATCTGATGGCGACGGAATCGGCTGCGGACACGGCGGACGCCTTCGACATCGGCCGTATCGACGAGGTCATCCATGGGCGGGTGCGTCTGGGGATCATGGCCTATCTGTCAGGCGTCGGGACGGCGGACTTCAATGAACTGAAGGCGCGCCTTCAGACCACGGACGGCAATCTGTCGGTGCATCTGAGAAAGCTGGAGGAGGCTGGCTTTGTCGAGGTCGCCAAGAGCTTCCAGGGTCGCAAGCCTCTGACGCGGGCGACGATGACCGAGGCGGGGCGTGATGCCTTCGTCGCCTACCTTGACGCCATGTCCGGGCTGGTCGGCGCCCGGTAGCCTTGATCGATGAATAGTCTAAGGAAGGCGGTCATGAGCGACCGCCTTTCGCCGTTTCAGGCCATCGATAACTTCCGCGACTATGGCGACTACGCCGCCGGCCATGCCCGGATCGCGCGGGGACGTCTGTATCGTTCGGCGCATCAGGCGCGAGCGACCGAGGCCGACCTGGAGGGTTTGGCGAAGTTGAATCTCGCCACGGTGGTCGATCTGCGCCGTCCCAGCGAGCGACGCGACCAGCCCTCGCGCCGGCCGGCAGGATGGGGCGGGCGGGTGATCGAGAGCGCCCATGATGACGGCGGCGAAGCTCCGCACATCACCTTTCTGAAGAACAGCGACCTGACCGAGACCTCGGGCCGCGCCTTCATGACCGACACCTATCGCCGCCTGCCGTTCGAGTCGGCCCATGTCGATCTGTTCAGCCGCTATTTCACCGCCTTGGGCGAGGGAGAAGGCCCGATCCTGATCCATTGTGCGGCGGGCAAGGATCGCACCGGCCTTCTTGCGGCCCTGACCCACAGCCTGCTGGGCGTGTCGCGCGACGATCTGATCGCGGACTACCTCCTGACCAATCGCGCCGTCGATCTGGAAGGCCGGGCCGAGAGCATAGCGAGAAAGCTGACCGAGATGACCGGTCGCCCTGCATCGCACGGCGCTGTGGTCGCGTTTCTTGGCGTCGAGGCCGATTATCTGCACGGGGCCTTCGCCGAGATCACAGCGCAACACGGCTCTCTCGCCGCCTATATGGAACAGGCCCTGGGCGTCGATCCGGGGCTGGCCGAGCGCATCCGGGGCCAGTTGACGGCATGAGCCTGGCCGTCGTGCAAATCGATCGGCTGGACTGGACCGACCCGCTCGCCGTCGCAACGGGATTGAATCGCCGCGAGGGGGCGTTGGCGCTGCTGGCCGGAGCGGGCGACCCGGCGGCGCATGGCGGCCGATGGTCCTTCGTGGCGTGCGAGCCGGATCAGGTTCACGTCGGCCCGGTGGAGGGCGGGGCGCCGTTCGACGCCCTGCGCGATGTCGCGTTTGCGGGCGGCGTGGTGGGGCTGATGAGCTATGACGCCGGGGCGCGTCCGGCGACGGGGCCGCGCGCCGAGGTCTGGCCCGATCTCATGCTGGCGCGTTATCCCGCCTTGCTGGCGTTCGACCATGCCCGAGGCGAGGTGCTGGCGGTCGGACGGGGCCCCAATAGGCGTGAGGCCGGAGAAAGGGCGCGGCAGGCCCAGGCGTGGCTCAGCCTCGCCGTCGCGCCGCCGACGCCGTCGCCCCCCGCCGACGCGTTCACCGAAGAAGCGGCCCCCGAGGCCTACGAAGCCGCCGTGGCCGACGTCGTCGCGCGGATCGCAGCCGGCGAGCTGTTTCAGGCCAATATCGCGCGGGGCTGGAGCGGACGGCTGGGCGCCGCCCGGGACCCGTTCGAGGTTTTCCTGCGGCTTTCAGCGGGACGGGGCGCGGCCTACGGCGCCTTTTGGCGGTTGGGCGAGCGGGTCGTGGTGTCCAATTCGCCGGAGTTGTTCCTGACCTTCGACCCTGTGTCCGGCCGGATCGAGACGCGACCGATCAAGGGCACGCGGCCGCGGCACAGCGACCCTGAGCGCGACGCGGCCCTGGCCGCCGACCTGGTCGCCAGCGCCAAGGACCGGGCTGAGAACCTGATGATCGTTGATCTGATGCGCAACGATCTGGCGCGGGCGGCCGTGCCGGGGTCGGTGCGCGTGGAGCGGCTGTTCGAGATCGAGAGCCATCCGACGGTTCACCATCTGGTGTCGACGGTGACGGCCGCTGTCCGGCCCGGCTGGAGCGCGGCCGGGGTGCTGGAAGCGGCCTTTCCTCCCGGCTCGATCACCGGCGCGCCAAAGCATCAGGCGATGAAGGTCATCGCCGCGCATGAACCGCCGCGCGGACCGTGGTGCGGCAGCCTGTTCGCCCTGGGCCTGGCGGGCGACGCCGCGCTGACGGCATCGGTCCTGATCCGCACCGCATTCCTCGAACGAGACGCGTCGGGTTGGCGCTTTCGGGTTCTGGCCGGCGCCGGGATCGTGGCCGACAGCGATCCGGGCGCTGAACGCGAGGAGACTGACGCCAAGGTCAGGGCGCTGAAGGAGGCTCTGATCGGCGCCTAGCAGTTGCTGCAGGCGACGCTGTCCACCGTGCGCGGCCGCAGATAGTAGCTGCGGCGGAAGTTGATCGGCGTCTTGATCACCTGTGCGAACGGCGAGGTGTACTTGAACGCCGTCTCGCCGAGGATCAGGCTCTCGCCGTTCTCGATCAGGCCCGGCGGCAGGTCCGTCACGATGGAGTTCTTGCCGAGCGCGGTCAGAGCCTTGCTGTTGTCGCGGCTCCAGGTGATGCGCGCGACCCCGTTGGCGTCCTTCGTCACATTGGACACGCGGATGGACAGCGGGCCGGACGGGAAGGGGCGCATGATCATGTCGCCGATGGCGAAGACCTTGGCCAGATCCTGCGTCGACGTCGCGTCCGACTGCGCCACCAGGTCGGCCACGATAGAGGCGGTGTGCCCGGCGCGACGGCTCGCCATATAGCCCTGGCAGAACTCCACCAGGCCGAAATAGAGCAGCATCATGATGGGGGCGATGAAGGCGAACTCGATGGCCGCGGCGCCGCGATGATCGCGCCAGAAGTCGCGCCTGATCCGGGGGGCGGGGCGGCTCACTGGTAGGGCTCGTTGCGGAAGGCGAGGGAGGTCGTCAGCAGCACCTTGTGGTCGGTGGTCCGCGACAGCGCCTGCGAGATGAAGGGCGTCACGATCGGCTGTTCGTACCAGATGCGCACCAGGATGCGGTCCCCTGGGCCGCCCGGCTGATAGGTCAGCTTGGACGGATCGAAAACACCGGAAGCCAGGGGATCAGGCGCGACAGGCGTGGTGAAGTTGTCGACCACGCGAACGTCGATGAAGGCGCGGTCGGGGCAGTCGCCCGAAAAGACGCTCATGCGGGCGCACAGTTTCTGTTTGATGGCCGCGGGCGTCATGGCCTGCTGCTGGGCCTGACCGGTCCGGACCAGTCGGCCGGCGTCGGAGACCGCAGTCTCGACGACCGCATCCAGAAGTAGAAGCAGCCCGACCTCCAGGATCCCGAACAACAGAATGAAGAAGGGAAAGGCCAGCAGGCCGAATTCGACCGCAGTGGACCCTTCACGCGTCGACCTGCGGCGGCGGGACGGGGACCCAACAAGGCGGAGGAGAAGCGGCCCGGCCATCATTATCAGGGGGCAGGAGACGCCGGTGTCGCCCGCACGCTGGGCGAGCAACTGGAGCCGCAGGCCATTTCGGTGGCCTGGGCGCCACGCCAGACGCGGACGGAGCCGGCGGATCCAGCGCTGACCACCACCTGGCTCTGGAACAAGGGGCGGCCCAGGGCGTCGACGGCGATGACCTCGGTCACGCCATAACCCTTGCCGGTGATGAACAGGGTGTTGGCGTCCACAACCGTCACGTCGGCGATCCTGGGATTGGCCACGATCACGGAACCGGCCGGCGCGCGCAGCTGAACGCGGGTGGCGTGGTCGATCTCGACATTCAGAGGGCGCGACTGGCCGTGAGCGGCGCTGACGGACAGGGCGAGCAGAGCGGCGCCTAGGGCGAGCCTCTTGAAGGTCCTGGGCATGGGCGACGGCTCCGAGTGGATGAACGAGCGCGCGCGAGCGCTAGGCGTGAAACTTCGCCTTGAAAGATCAAGAAATCCTGAAGGCAGGGGGAAGCCGCCTCGTTCTTGGCTTTTCTATAGTAAACAGGTTAGTAACCATCAATAATCCGGCTCGCTGATGCCTGTTTTACTCGCCCTTAATGATCGTCGGGGCATTGTCGCCATGCAAACGGGGGTCAAGCGGGCAAAGCCGGTGACCCTGGTCATGGAACTGTTGCTCGCTTAGACAAAGAAGGAAGACAATCATGCGTAACTTCATCAAGAACTTCGCCAAAGACGAATCCGGCGCCACGGCGATCGAGTACGGCCTGATCGCGGCCCTGATCGCTGTCGCCATCATCGGCACGCTGACGCTGATCGGTCCGAAGCTGGATGGCGCATTCAAGAAGGTTGAAGCTGGTCTGCCCGCAGCCTAAGCTTAACGACATTCGAAGGAAGGGGCCGGAACGGAGACGTTCCGGCCTTTTTCTTGTCTGCGCTCGAGGTCGGCAACCTCGCCTTAAAGGTTGGCGCGCCATGGTCGGAAGATGAGCGAACTGCTTCTTTTGCCGTTGAGCATTCTGCCCGTCCTGGTGATTATCGCCGGGCTGAATGACCTGACCACGATGAAGATCCCGAACTGGATTTCGGGCCTTCTGTTCTTGGCCTATTTCCCCGCCGCCTTCGCTCTGGGCCTGCCGCTGGCGACGATCGGCGTGTCGCTGGCTCTGGGTTTGCTGGTCCTGGTGATCGGTATGGCGATGTTCGCCATGAAATGGCTCGGCGGCGGCGACGCCAAGCTGATCGCCGCAACCGCTCTGTGGATGGGGACCGCCGGCATCCTGCCGCTTCTTCTCTACACCGCCATGATCGGCGGCGGCTTCTGCCTTCTGCTGATGGCGGCGCGGAGCCAGTTGCAGGTGTTCGCCATGAACGGGCCGGGTTGGGTCACGCGCCTGATGCAGCCCAAGGGGGACCTGCCCTACGGCGTGGCGATCGCCGTCGGCGCCCTGCTGGCCTATCCCTCCAGTCCGCTGGTGCAGGCGTTCGCCGGGGCCTAGAGGCCTGGGGACGGCTTAGGGGGGCGTTAACCGCCCGGCCTCATTGTCGTTAACGGCAGAGGGCGAAGAACCGGAATTCGAGTCGCCGCGCCTGCCGGAGACCGTCGATGAAGCCCGCCAAGATCGCCGTAATCTGTATCGCCGCCGTGTCGGCCATTGGCCTGGCCCTGGTGGTTCGCGCCATGGGGTCGTCCGGCGAGCCGACGGCTGTGGCCGTCGCCGCCGTCGAAACCCAGCCCATGGCCAAGGTTCTGGTCGCGGCCAAGGATCTGGAGCCGGGCAGCCGACTGACCGATTCCGACCTGGCGTGGAAGGACTGGCCCGTGGCCGAGGTCAACCCGGTCTTCATCACCGACGGCAGCGTGCCGGTGCCCGCTGCGCCCGCAGCGGAAGACGCAGCCGCCGAAAAGACTGCTGACACCAAGGCGGAAAGCGCCGCAGCGCGCGTGACCCGCGCTGCAACGGATCTGGCGACCGGCGGGGCCAAGGCCGACTTCATCGGCTCGGTCGTGCGTGAACCCATTCTGGCCGGAGAGCCGATCGTCGCACGCAAGATCGTGCGCGCGGGCGACAGCGGCTACATGGCCGCCTACCTGGAGCCGGGCATGCGCGCCATGGCCATCCGCGTTACGGTCGAAACCGCTGCGGGCGGCTTCATCCTGCCCGGCGACCGGGCTGATGTCCTGCTGACGCGCGAGGTCAAGGTGCCCAGCACTGGAACGAATGGTGGCGAAACCTCCAAATTCGTCGCCGCCACCGTCATGCAGAACGTCAAGGTCCTGGCCATCGATCAGAACACCCGCGCCGCCGAGAACGAGCAGGCCGTGGTCGGCGCCACCGCCACCCTGGAGGTCAGCGGCCGGGACGCCGAAGTCCTGGCTTTGGCCAAGTCCGAAGGCGAACTGTCGCTGGTTCTGCGCTCCTACGCTGATACGGCCGGACCCTCGGGTCAGGTGCCCGGCGCTGCGCGGCGCGGCAATACTCCGGCTGCGGGCAGCGTTGTGCGCGTCTATCGCGAAGGCCAGGCCGAAGCGGTCGCCGTCCCATGAGGAAACCGGGCATGAATCGTTTGATCGCGGCGGCCTGCGCCTCCTTGATCGTCCTTGGCGGCGCGGCCTCGGCGCCCTTGGCCCAGACCCGGGCGGCCGTCGCCACGGGTACGGCGCCGCAACTGGTCAACCTGCCGCGCGGCACCTCGTTCGCCGTGGATCTGCCGGCCGATGCGCGCGATGTGATCGTGTCCAATCCCCAAGTGGCGGAGGCCATGCTCCATTCGCCGCGCCGTATCACGGTCATCGGCATGGCGCCGGGCGAGACCGATGCGGTCTTCCTGGACGCCACAGGGCGGACCATCCTGTCGCTTCGCGTGCGCGTCGACGCCGGGACCAGCGCCCTTCAGGACACCCTGAGCCGAGTGGCGCCCGGCTCCAGCATCCGGGCGGAAGCGGTCAACGACAGTATTATCCTGACTGGCGCCGCCGCCAGCCCGGCGGAGGCGCAGCGCGCCGCCCAGGTGGCTCGCGCCTTCGTTTCGGCGCCTGAAAAGGTGGTCAACATGATCGGGGTGGTCGGCTCCGACCAGGTGACGTTGAAGGTGCGCGTGGTCGAGGTGCAGCGCAGCGCCATCAAGCAGTTGGGCTTCGACACCCAGGCGGTGCTGGGCCAGATCGGCGACACCCAGTGGCTGTTGGGCAACGCCGCCACCTGGGGCGTCAACGGTTCGCTGCTGGGCGGGATCACCGGCGGCGTGTCGCGCGACACCACCAAGAACTATCAGATGCAGCGCCCCTGCATCGGCCCCGGCTGGGCCGAGGGCGCGCTCTGCCCGTTTACGGTCGATGGGCCCGAAGACGCGCCCAACTGGGACACCGCCCAACCGGGCACCGGTCCGGGATCCGACGGGCTGAACAAGGGCAACGCCACCATCAAGGCGTTCGAGCGGGTCGGTCTGATCCGTACGCTGGCGGAACCCAACCTGACGTCGGTGAATGGCGAGGCGGCCAGCTTCCTGGCGGGCGGCGAATTTCCTGTGCCCACCGGACGGGACCGCGACGGCCAGATCTCGGTCGAATACAAGCCCTATGGCGTGGGGCTTTCGTTCCGGCCCGTCGTCCTGACTGCAGGCCGCATCTCGCTTCAGGTCAAGGTCGAGGTTTCGGAGCTGACTTCTCAGGGCGGCCTGACCATCGGTGCGGGCACGCCGTCGTCCATCGGCCTGCCCGGCCTGTCGGTGCGGCGCAGCGAGAACACCATCGAACTGCCGTCGGGCGGATCGATGATGATCGCGGGCCTGCTCCAGGAATCGACTCGTCAAAACATCGATTCCCTTCCCGGCATGACCAACCTGCCGGTGCTGGGTCAGCTGTTCCGGTCGCGCGACTATCTGATGGGTGAAACCGAACTCGTCGTCATCGTCGAGGCCTTCATCGTGAACCCGACCTCCGCAGGACGGATGCAGACGCCGGCCGATGGCCTGCGCATCGCCGAGGACGCCCAGACCATCTTCTTCGGCCAACTGAACCAAGCCTACGGCTCGCCGGCGCCGACCGCCCAGGCGGGCACCGGCTGGCAGGGGCCGGTCGGCTACGTGATCGAGTGACCGCCATGATCCTTACCTCCACGTCCCGTTCCGCGATCGTGTCCGTGCTGGCGCTGGGCGGTCTGCTGCTCAGCGGTTGCATGGGCGGCCCGGCCAGCCTGGGCGGCGAACCGCCGCTGACGCCCACTTCGCGCTACAGCCTGCAGGTCGAACCGGGCCTGGACCGGATCGCGCTGGCGGTTCACGAGACCGGCTTGTCCGCCAACCAGCAGGCGGCGCTGAAGGACCTGGTCAATCGTTTCGCCATCGAGGGCGCCTCTGTTCTGGTGGTCGAGGCGCCGGCGGGGGACGACCCGGTCGTCAATCAGGCGGCGTGGAACGTCAAGGCGGGCTTGGTGGCCGCCGGGGCGCCGGACCACATGATCCGCGTCGTCAGCTATGCCGGTCCTGACCCGCGCGCGCCGATTCTGGCGGGGTTCGAGACCCTTCGCGCCGTGGTGCCGCAGTGCGGGACCCAGTGGGGCAGCCTGACTCGCACCGGGGACAACCAGTCGCCGTCGAACTTCGGCTGCGCCGTCAACGCCAACCTGGCGGCCCAGATCGCCAATCCGCGCGACATCGTCTCGCCCCGCGCCATGACGCCGACCGACGCCCAGCGCCGCGCCGTGGTGTTCGACAACTACGCCAAGGGCGAGCAGACCTCCGCAGAGCGCGAAGCCCTGATCAGCGACGCCCGAACTTCCAGCGCCGTGGACTGATGGACATGAGCAAGCCTTTCGCCGCACAGGACTTCGACGCTCTGGACGCGTTCGAGATGGAGGACGACTTCATCGACGCCGTGGCGGCGCCTCGGCTTGATCCCACGCCCTTCATCACCCCGCCCGCGACCGCCATGGCCGGACCCGCGCCGACCGAAGAAGCCTATAATCCGGTCGGCCGAATGGTCGCGGAAACCGAGACCGCCGTGGCCGCCGTCATGATGCCCGAAGAGACCACGCCAACCTCTCCCGTTCCCGTGGATGAGGTCTACACGCCGCCCGTCCCCCTCGTCGCCGTCACGCCAGAAGCTCCCGTCTCGGCCCTGACGGCCTATGAGCCCGCCGGTTTGCCGGTAGGCCCGGGCGCGGTCGAGGTCTCCATTCCGCGCATCGCCGTTCACGTCTTCGCCGAGCGTCAGGACACGCTGGCCGCCGCCGAGCGCGCCGGACAGGATCGGCGCATGTCGCGCGCCACGACCCAGATCCGCATCGGCGGCGTCGCGGCCGCGATCGAGGCCTATCAGTCCGAGCCGACCCCGCCGCTGATCGTCGTCGAAAGCATGAAGGACGCCCAGACCCTGCTCTGGGAGATCGACCAGCTCGCCGAGGTGTGCGACGCGGGCACCAAGGTGGTGATCATCGGCGCCACCAACGACATCCTCCTGTTCCGTGAGCTCATGCGGCGCGGGGTCAGCGAGTATCTGGTTGCGCCCGTCCAGCCGCTGCAGCTGATCTCGGCCATCGGCGGACTGTTTGCAGATCCCGCCCAACCCTTCGTTGGTCGCTCCATAGCCTTCGTCGGCGCGCGGGGCGGGGCAGGGGCCTCGGCCGTGGCCCACAACACCGCCTATGCGATGAGCGAGCGGATCGGCGTCAACACCGTCATCGTCGACTATGATCTGCCGTTCGGCACCGCCGGTCTGGACTTCAATCAGGACCCGCTGGGCGGCGTCGCCGACGCCCTGAGCCAGCCCGACCGCCTGGACGCGACCCTGCTGGACCGAATGATGGTCCGCTGCACGGACAAGCTGAGCCTGTTCGCCGCTCCCGCCACGCTGGACGGCGACTGGGACATCCAGCCGGACGCCTTTGAGGAGGTGACCAGCCGCATCCGGTCCACCGCCCCCTTTGTCGTGCTTGATCTGCCCCATCTCTGGTCGGGCTGGATGCGCAAGACGCTGATTTCCGCCGATGAGGTTGTCATCGTGGCGACGCCGGACCTGGCGAGCCTGCGCAACGCCAAGAACATGATCGACCTGATCAAGCAGGGGCGTCCCAATGACGCGCCGCCGCGTCTGATCCTGAACCAGGTCGGCATGCCTGGACGTCCCGAGATTCCGGCCAAGGACTTTGGCACGGCGCTTGGCGTCCACCCCAGCCTGATCATCCCCTTCGACGCCAAGGTGTTCGGCGCCGCAGCCAACAACGGCCAGATGATCGTGGATTCCGGGGCCAAGACCAAGGCCGCCGAAGCGTTCGAGACCCTGGCCCAGATCGTGTCGCGCCGCGAACTGCCGACAGCACCCGCCAAGGGCAAGAGCGCGCCCGCAAAGAAGGGCGGCTCTCTGCTCGCCTCCCTGTTCAGCAAGAAGCGCTGACATCGTGTTTGGCAAGCGCACCGCACAAGCCGGCCTGGCGGTCCCGCCGCGACCGGCCCCGGCGCCGGCTCCGGCGGCTCAGCCGAACGTCGCCGCGGCGCGCGCGCTTGAACCTATAGACGCCTTCTCACCGGAAGAGCTTGAGGCGCCCGCGCGGGCGGTGCCCGACGCCACGGACCGGCTGGACGCCCTAGCCGCCAGGCCGCGTCCGGAAGGCCCTGCGCCGACCCCCGGCGGCCCCGTCAAGGGACCCCGCGCGACCGCTGGCCTCGAGCAGCTGAAAAAGGCGCAGGCGGTCGCGGAGATCGTTCGCGAACAGTCCGACTATTATCACGCTACGAAGACGACAATCTTCAACGCGTTGATGAACACCATCGACCTGTCCCAGCTGGCGCAGCTGGACACCAAGGCGGCGTCCGAGGAAATTCGCGACATCGTCGCCGAACTGGTGGCGATCAAGAACGTCTCCATGTCGGTGGCCGAGCAGGAGCACCTGGTCCAGGACATCGTCAACGACGTCCTCGGCTACGGCCCGCTGGAGCCGCTGCTGGCCCGGGACGACATCGCCGACATCATGGTCAACGGCGCTGGCCGGGTCTTCATCGAAGTCTCGGGCAAGGTCCAGCTGACCAATGTCCGCTTCCGCGACAACACCCAGTTGATGAACATCTGCCAGCGGATCGTGTCGCAGGTCGGTCGTCGCGTCGACGAAAGCAGCCCCATCTGCGACGCCCGCCTGCCGGACGGCAGCCGCGTCAACGTCATCGCCCCGCCCCTGGCCATCGACGGCCCGACGCTGACGATCCGGAAGTTCAAGAAAGACAAGCTGACGATGAAGAACCTGGTGGAGTACGCCTCCATCAGTCCCGAGGGCGCGCGGGTTCTGGGCGTCATCGGCGCGTCGCGATGCAATCTCGTCATCTCGGGCGGGACCGGCTCGGGCAAGACCACGCTGCTGAACACCCTGACGGCCTTCATCGATCCGACGGAACGGGTCATTACCTGCGAAGACGCCGCCGAGCTTCAGTTGCAGCAGCCGCACGTCGTGCGCCTCGAAACCCGTCCGCCCAATCTGGAGGGCCAGGGTCAGATCACCATGCGCGATCTGGTCAAGAACTGTCTGCGGATGCGTCCCGAACGCATCATCGTCGGCGAGGTGCGCGGCCCCGAGGCCTTTGACCTGTTGCAGGCCATGAACACCGGCCACGACGGCTCTATGGGCACCCTGCACGCCAACTCCCCGCGCGAAGCCATCAGCCGCATGGAATCCATGATCACCATGGGCGGCTATGGCCTGCCGTCGCGGACTATCCGCGAAATGATCGTGGGCTCGGTGGACGTCATCGTTCAGGCGGCGCGTCTGCGCGACGGCTCGCGTCGCATCACCCACATCACCGAGGTGGTCGGCCTAGAGGGTGATGTGATCGTTACCCAGGACCTGTTCGTCTACGAAATCACGGGCGAAGACGCCCACGGCAAGATCACCGGCCGACATCGCTCCACCGGCATTGCGCGTCCCCGCTTCTGGGATCGTGCGCGCTACTACGGGTTGGAGCGTGAACTGGCCGAAGCGCTGGACGCGGCGGAGTAGAGACGGCGATGCTCCCCATTCTTGCGGCCTTCCTGGCCTTCATCACCATCGGCGGTCTGGGCTGGGTGCTGGTCAGCGGCGATGACGGTTCGAGTCAGGCGGTGAAGCGCGCCAAGGCGCTCAATGTCGGACGCGCGGAAACCGCGAAGAAGCGCGCCGCTGTGGTCAATACGCCCGAGGCGCGCCGCAAGCAGATCATGCTGCAACTGCAGGAGGTGGACCGGCGCGACCGCAAGGCGCGCATGACCATGAGCGCGAAGCTCAAACAGGCCGACCTGTCGATCAGCCTGCGCACCTTCATCATCATCAGCATCGTTCTGGGCGTGATTGGCGCCGTGATGGCGTTTGTCCTGGGGCTCAATCCCGTGCTGTCTCTGGGGATCGGCCTGGTCATGGGGCTGGGCGTGCCGCGCTGGGTCGTCAACATGAAGGGCAAGAAGCGGATGAAGAAGTTCTCGCTCGCCTTTCCCGATTCCGTCGACATCCTGGTGCGAGGCATCAAGACGGGTCTGCCGGTCCACGACTGCTTCAAGATCATCGCCCGCGAAAGTCCCCAGCCGCTGGCGGGCGAGTTCCAGCAGCTGGTCGAGGGGCTGGGCGTCGGCCTGACCCTGTCCGAGGCCCTGGACAAGATGTTCGAGCGGATGCCGGTTCCGGAACTCAAATTCTTCGCCATCGTCATCGCCATTCAGCAAAAGAGCGGGGGCAATCTGGCCGAGGCGCTGGGGAACCTCACTACTGTGCTGCGGGCCCGGCGCATGATGGGCGAGAAGATCAAGGCCATGTCTTCGGAAGCTATCGCTTCGGCCGGCATCATCGGTTCGCTGCCGCCTGTGGTCATGATGTTGGTCATGGTCGCCAGCCCGGCCTACATGATGCTGCTGTTCACTGACATGCGCGGTCAGGTCATGCTGCTGGGCGCGGGCCTCTGGATGAGTTGCGGCGTCTTCATGATGAAGCGCATGATCTCGTTCAAGTTCTGAGGGGAAGAGCGTCGTGAACGGCTTCTTTCGTTTCATCACCGACCCCCAGAACCTGCTGAGCATCGGCGTCGGGGTCGCGGTCTTCGCCAGCGTCCTGACCCTGTTGGGCTCCTTCATGGGCGGCGAACGGCTGGACAAGCGGATGAAGGCCGTCGCCGAGCGTCGCGATGAGCTGAAGCGCCGATCGCGCCAGGCGATGAAGGGCGGCGGCGCCAATCCTGCCTCGCTGCGCCACTCCGACGAGGGCTTCAAGAAGCGTGTCGTCGAGCGTCTGAACCTGACCCAGTTGCTGGAAGATCCGAAGGTCGCGGAGAACATGGCGCAGGCCGGGTTCCGCGGTCCGCGTCCGTTGACCACCTTCTACTTCTTCCGCTTCGCCACGCCCTTCATCTTCATGGTGCTGGCGGCCTTCTACCTGTTCGTCGTCAATGACTTCGGTTTCAATCTGACGCTGAAGCTGTGCGCGCTGGTGTTCGCGGCGGCGGCGGGCTTCTATGCGCCCAACCTCTATCTTCAGAATCGCATCGCCAAGCGGAAACAGTCCATTGTGGCCGCCTTTCCCGACTCGCTGGATCTGCTGCTGATCTGCGTCGAATCGGGCATGTCGATCGAGGCGGCGATCCAGAAGGTCAGTCAGGAAGTGGGCAGCCAGTCGATCGAGCTGGCCGAGGAACTCAGCCTGCTATCGGCTGAATTGAGCTACCTGCCCGAGCGTCGGATGGCCTACGAAGGCATGGCCAAACGGACAAACCATCCCGGCATTCGGGCCGTGGCCACCGCCATGACCCAGGCCGAAACCTATGGCACGCCATTGGGCAATGCCTTGCGGGTCATGGCCAAGGAAAACCGCGAGTTGCGTCTGGCCGCCGCCGAGAAGAAGGCCGCGGCGCTGCCGGCTCAGCTGACCGTGCCGATGATCGTCTTCTTCCTGCCGGTGCTGTTCGTGGTCATTCTCGGCCCGGCGATCATCAACATCCAGGACATGATGAAGGGCTGAGGATCAGCCCTCGGCGGCGCGTCGCAGAGCCTCGCTGATGTCCTCGTAGGCGCTGCGGATCGTCTTGCGGTGCTTGTCGTGGAACAGTTCGCCGCGCAGGCCCGAGAAGATCACCCCGTTGGAGACGATGCAGTTGCCGCGCTCCAGCTCCTCGATTTCGTAGTAGCGAATGGCGTTGAACAGCCAGCCGCGCTTCTCGGCCCAGACCAGTTGCGAATAGGGCTGCCAGTCGCCGAGGCGCGCCTGCACCTGACGCTCGGCCATGCCGGGCAGAGCCTCGGTCAGACTGATGCCGGCGCCGAAGGCCAGCGCGCCCGTCACGCCCGTTTCATAGGGATTCCAGGTGTGCCAGTTCTCGAGATCCGACAGGATCTCCCAGATGCGGTCCGACGGCGCGTGCACGCCGATACGCTTCTCGATACGGGTCGTGTCCATGTTCTGCCTCTGACACGGCTTTTCGACTTTAGGAAGTCGTCTCGGCAGGATCGGCGCGGGATAGCGGCGGCTTGAGCCGTCGCCCGTCGTCCAGGCCCAGCCGCGCCTTGACCTCGAACAGGTCGGCGCCCGCCGGCACGATCAGCAGTTCATCGGGGCGTCGGGCGTTGACGGCGACCACGGCGTTCCTGGGACAGACGTCGAAGCAGTCGGCGCCGACGACGGCCAGATCCGCCTTGCGGCCCTTTCCAGCGTGCAGGTAGCGCCGCAGGGCCTTCTTCAGCGTCTTGTCGCCATCCGGGCCGAAGCCGCCGTCCAGCTTCTTCGAGCATTTGCGACACACCAGAACCACCTCGTTCCAGCGAGTCTTAGAGACCTTGAACGGTTTGGACGTCTTGCTCATGCCGTCTGAAGATCGGCGTTCGCGGCGGCTTGCACAAGCGGCGTTCGCTCGCGCAACATGAACTTCACAAAGGGGAGTTCGCCATGACCATTCGCCGCCGTCTGATCCTCGCCGCTGTCGCGTCTGCCGTCCTGACGGGGGCGGGCGCCGCCGCGGCCCAGGTTCCCGCCGCCAGCGTCGAGGCGGCGGTGGACCGGGTCATGCCGGAGGTGGTGGCCTGGCGGCGCGATCTGCATCAGCACCCGGAACTGGGCTTCGCCGAAACGCGCACGGCGGGCGTTGTCGCCGATCATCTGCGAGGTCTGGGGCTGGAGGTGCGCACGGGCGTGGGCAAGACCGGGGTGGTCGGGATTCTGCGCGGCGCGCGGCCCGGACGCACGGTCGCCCTGCGCGCCGACATGGACGCCCTGCCGGTCAAGGAGGCGACCGGCCTGGCCTTCGCCTCGACCGCGACCGGAACCTACATGGGCGAGACCGTGCCGGTGGCCCACGCCTGCGGCCATGACGCCCACGTCGCCATGTTGATGGGCGCGGCGGAGGTCCTGGCCGGGATGAAGGATCAGATCAGCGGCACGATCGTCTTCATCTTCCAGCCGGCGGAGGAGGGAGCGCCTCCGGGCGAACGTCTGGGCGGGGCGGCCCTGATGATCGAGGAGGGGGCGCTGAAGGATCCGGCGCCCGAGGCCATCTTCGGTCTGCATGTCGTGCCAGGCGCGCCGGGGACCATCTTCTATCGACCGCAAGGCTTCATGGCCGCGTCGGACCGGGTCGATATCGTCCTGCACGGCAAGCAGACGCATGGGGCCTGGCCATGGAAGGGCGTGGACGTCATCGCCGCCGCCGCCAATGTGGTGCAGACGGTCAACACCCTGACGGCGCGGACCATCGACCCGACCACGACGCCGACCGTCTTCACCATCGCGACCATAGACGCGGGCGTGCGTTACAACATCATCCCAGACAGCGCGACGCTGAGCGGGACTCTGCGCACATTCGACGTGGCCCAGCGCGACGCCCTGGTGGCCCGGGCCGAGGCGGCCATAGATCATGTGGCCGAGGCTTACGGAGCCACCGCCGATTTCGCGGTCAGGCAGAATGCGGCCCTGGTCTTCAACGACGAGGCTCTGTCGGCCTGGCTGGCGCCCGTGCTGGAAGAGGCGGCGGGCGCGGGCAAGGTCAATCCGGCCACTCCACCGACCACGGTGGCCGAGGACTTCAGCTATTTCCAGCGGGTCGTGCCGGGCGTCTTCTATCATCTGGGCGGCAGCCCGGACGGCGTGGATCCGGCTGCGGCGGCCCCGAACCACTCGCCCGCTTTCGATGTCAACGAGAAGGTGCTGCCCCTGGGAGTGAAGGCTCATGTCTTCAGCGCCCTGCGATTCCTGGAACGGGCGGAAAACTGATTGTTTCTGTTTATCAAGGGGTAAGCATAGGCGCGCATCCTCGACATCTCAGCGAGGGTCCGTCGATGTCGCGACTGCCGATCAATCTTCCATCCGCCGCGCCCCTGCGTCCTGTGCGCAGTCGCCTGCGTGATGCCGTCTTCTTCTGCATGGCTTTCGCGGCGGTCTTCGTCGCGGCCCTTCTGGTGATGGAGATGATGCTGGGGTAAGCCGGAGGCGCGATTTCAGGAGGCCTCCCCATGATAACCCGCATCCAGCCCGGCGCCCGCATGAGCGAGGCCGTCATCCACGGGAACACCGTCTATCTGGCCGGCCAGGTCGGCGAGCCGGGCGACGACGTCACGGCCCAGACCAGGACGACCCTGGCCGAGATCGACGCCCTGCTGGCCCAGGCCGGGACGGACAAGTCGAAGATTTTGATGGCCACCATCTGGCTGGCCGACATCGCCGACTTCGAGGCCATGAACGCGGTCTGGGACGCCTGGGTCGATCCGGCCAATCCGCCCGCGCGTGCCACCAGCGAAGCCCGGCTGGCCACGCCCGACTATCTGGTCGAGATCATCGTCACGGCTGCGATCTGATGGCGCTCGACAGGGAAAGTGAACTGGAGCGGTTCAAGGCGACTCGCGTCACAGCCCTTTACCGCCTCGACCTGATCGAGAAGGGCGCGCAACTGACCTATGAAGACGGCACGCCCGTCGACATGGCCTCGGAAAAACAGCGCCTGAAGGATCAGGTCGCGGACATGGATCGCCGCATCGCCCGCCTGGAAGCGGCGGGCGAAGCCTAGGCCGTCAACCGCTCGATCACGGTTCGGATCACCGCCTGATAGGCGTCGGCCAGGGCGCGCAGTTCAGCCTCGGGCACGCGCTCGTCGATCTGGTGCATAGTCTGGCCGACCAGGCCGAGCTCCAGCACCGGACAGAGCGAGCGGATGAAGCGGGCGTCCGAGGTTCCGCCGGTGGTCGAGGCCTCGGGACGGCGGCCCAGCGTCGCCTCCACCGCGTCCTGCACCGCCGTGACGAAGACGCCCGGCTCGGTCAGGAAGGCTTCGCCCGAGCACATGTGCTCCAACTCGATGCGCAGGCCGGTCTCGGCCTGAAGGGCGCCCGCCTCACGGTTCAGCCAGTCTATCAGGCCGTCGCCGGTGTGGGCCGGGTTGAAGCGGATGTTGAGGCGGGCCTTCGCTTCCGCGGGAATGATGTTGGTCGCCGGATTGCCGACGTCGATGGTGGTGATCTCGAGGTTGGACGGGGGAAACTCCGGGTATCCGTCATCCAGAACGTGAGCGTCGAGGCGGGCCAGCAGCTTGGCGACGACCGGCGCGGGATTGGCGGCGCGGTCGGGATAGGCGACGTGGCCCTGTTTGCCGTGGGCGGTGATCCAGGTGTTGAGCGAACCGCGCCGCCCGACCTTGATCATGTCGCCGAGGTGGTGGGCCGAGGAGGGCTCGCCGACCACGCAGGCGTCGATGACCTCGCCCTCGGCGGCCAGGGCCTCGACCACCCGCTTGGTGCCGTGCAGGGCCGGGCCTTCCTCATCGCCGGTGATCAGGAAGGAGAGGGAGCCGGGCACGTCGCCCTCAGCCAGAATGCGCGAGACGGCGGCGACCCAGGCGGCGATCCCGCCCTTCATGTCGACGGCGCCCCGGCCATAGAGGATGCCGTCGCGCGTCTCGCCCTCGAACGGAGCGGCGCTCCAGGCGGCGACGTCGCCCGTCGGCACCACATCGGTGTGGCCGGCGAAGCAGAGATTGGGCGAGGCCGTGCCACGGCGGGCGTAGAGGTTCTCGATGCGGGCGTCGTGACCCATGCCGGTCGGCCCCTCGAACACCATGCGGCGGCAGGTGAAGCCCAGGCCGGTCAGGGCGCGTTCCAGCACGTCCATCGCCCCCTCGTCGGCGGGGGTGACGGAGGGAATGCGGATCAGGTCGCGGGTCAGTTCGACAGGATCAATGACGGAATGTGATGCGGCGCTCATGGGCTCTATGCTTTAGGCATATCCCGCATCCGCGAGAAGGCCCGAAACCGTGCCGAAGATCGACATCGACAATGCGCCGACCGGCCATGGGACCGGCTACCCGGAAGACTTCGCCGCGCCTTGCAAGCCGCGACGGCGCTGGCGGCTGGGCGATGCGGTCGGTCTGGACCAGTTCGGGGTCAACCTGCTGCGCCTGCCCGCCGGGGCCTGGTCCAGCCAGCGCCACTGGCATTCGGTGGAAGACGAGTTCGTCTGGGTGGTCGAGGGCGAGGTGGTGCTGGTCGAGGAGGACGGCGAGACCGTGCTGCGTCCCGGCGACTGCGCCGGTTTCAAGGCGGGCGTGCCAAACGGCCACAAGATCGAAAACCGTAGCGACCACGAGGCGGTCCTGCTGGAGGTCGGTTCGCGCCGGCCCGCTGAAGACGCCTGCGACTATCCCGACATCGACATGATCCTCCCCAAGGGCGCCGGCCGCTATTTCCACCGCGACGGAACCCCCTATCCAAAGACACCGCGAAGAACGTGACCACAGACAGTATCGACACCGCCCCGACGGTTCCGCCGCAACCGCCCCTGCCGCCCGAATCCCATGACGGCGGGCCCTCCAGCCCTTGGGCCATTCGCGACTTCCGCCTGTTGTGGGTCGGGCGCGTGGCGGCGGTCCTGGGCATCCAGATCCAGTCCTCGGCGCTGTTGTGGCAGGTCTATGAGATCGCCCGGCGCGACCACCCGATCGCCGAGGCCAGCCTCTATTTGGGGCTGGTCGGCCTGTGTCAGTTCCTGCCGTTGCTGGCCTTCACCTTACCCGCCGGGGCCATGGCCGACCGGCGCGACCGCAAGCACACCGTGACCCTGTCCATCGTGGTCGAGAGCCTGTGCGCCTTGGCCTTCCTGGCCATGGCTATTCATGGCTCCCCTCCGCTGTGGGGGCTGCTGGCGGTGGCCGCCGTGTTTGGCGCGGCGCGGGCTTTCCTCGCGCCGGCCAGCCAAGCCTTCCTGCCCATGGTGGTAGGGCGCAAGGCGCTGCCGCCGGCCATCGCGGCCCAGTCCATCGCCTTCCAGACCGGAGCTATCGCCGGCCCGGCCCTGGGCGGCGTCATCGTCGGGTTCGCGGTGCCTTGGGCCTACGCCTCGGCCATGGCGCTTTTCCTGATCGCTATCGGCTGCTTCCTGCTTATCCGCACCAAGGGCAAGCCGCAGTTTGTCGAGACCGGCGTGGGGCCGCTGGAACTGGTCAAGGAAGGTCTGTCCTACGTCTGGAAGACCAAGATCGTCCTGGGCGCCATCTCGCTCGATCTGGTGGTGGTGTTGCTGGCGGGGGTGGCCCTGCTGACGCCGATCTTTGCGCGCGACATCCTGCACGTGGGACCGCAAGGGTTCGGTCTGTTGCGGGCCTCGTTCGGGGTCGGAGCCCTGCTGGTAGCCCTCTATCTGAGCCGTTTCCCGATCGTGAAGCACGGCGGGCGGTGGATGTTCGCCGCGGTGGCGGTGTTCGGCCTTTCCACCCTGACGTTCGGCCTGTCGCACTGGGTCTGGCTGAGCGCGCTGGCGCTGTTCATCGGCGGCGGGGCGGACATGATCAGCGTCAATATCCGTCAGACCCTGATCCAACTGGCGACGCCCGATCACATGCGGGGCCGGGTGTCGTCGGTCTCCATGCTGTTCATCGGCGCGTCCAATGAACTGGGAGAGGCCTATTCGGGGGTCATGGTGCGCCTGCTCGGCCCTGTGGGCGCGGCGGTGTTCGGCGGGGTTGGCGCCCTGGCCGCCACCGGCATCTGGGCCAAGGTCTTCCCCAGTCTGAGGAAGGCCGATCGCCTGACCTGACGGCTGGCCCTTCTCCTTGACGGAAGAAGGGCCGCTCTTGCGTCAGTTCTTGGCGGGGACCCGCGTGTCCGTGGCCGGATCGACGGCGCCAGGGCGCCCTTCGGCGGCGGCCTCAGCTTGATTGCCTTCCAGTTTGTCAGCGACCTTGCCGGCGCCGCTTTCGACGGCCTGGGCGGCCTTCATGGCGCCGGACTCGACCACTTCGCCGGTTTGGGCGGCGACATCGGCCGCCTTGTCGCCGGCTGCCTCGGCGTTGACTTCGGCCTGCTGTTGCTCGGCCTGGGTGCAGGCGACCGCTCCCAGCGCCAGGATGGAAGCGGCGGCGATGGTGATGATGCGGGTGCGCATGGGATGTCCCCCTTCTTGCGTTGAACCTTGACGGTAAACGCCAGCGAGCGGTCCCGGTTGCCTGTCGCCTCAGTCCAGATTGATCGGCAGGGTCTGGCTGGCCAGGAGTCGCTCGGTCGTGTCCCAATGATCAGGACCCTGCGCCTCGACCCAAGTCTGCACCATGTCGCGGCCCAGGCCGTAGTTGATAATGTAGCTGCGATAGGTGTCGATGAAGCTGAGCCGCTGCGTGGCACGATCGCGCGCCACCAGGTTGTACTTCTGCAGTTGATCCAACGCGGTCTCGCGATCGATGCGGCCGGCCAGATAGGCGTCGGCGATGGTGTACTCGGCCCGGCCCAGCTGCCGCATCAGGGCCAGAAGTTGCGTCTGCGCCTCGGCCGTCGTCGGGTCCAGCCCGGCCAGCGGGTAGAGAACGCGTTGCTCGAAATCGGTGCGTTCGTGGCCGGGGAAGGCCAGATCGATGCCGTAGTTCGCGCTGCCTTCGGCGATGAAGGACATGGGGCTGAACAGGGGATAGACGCTCATCTCGACCCACCCCTTCTGCTTGACGAAGGTCTGTTCCAGCAGGGCGTTATAGACGTGGTGGCCGGGGTAACCTTCGTGGCAGCCCAGGTCGACGGCGCGGTCGATGTAGATGGGCAGGTCGGTGTTCACCTGGATCAGGCTGAAGGCGTCGCCCTTGTACCAGTTGTAGCCCGACCACGGCTTGTTGGTGACGAACTCCAGGGTGAAGGTCTCGTTGGCGGGAAGCGTCATGTGCCGTTCGGTGCGCGCCTTGCACTCGCTTATGGCGGCCCGCATCACCGGCTCCAGCTTCTCCTTGGGAATGACGTAGCGGGCGCGGAAGGCGGCGACGCGGTCGGCCAGGGGCCCTTCGCCCGGGATCAGGGCGTCGATCTGCGCCAGCACGGGGTCATAGGACGAAAGGGGGCGCAGGTCCGGCCGCACGCCGAACTGGGCTTCGGCCTCGTCGGCGAAGCTCATCTTCTCGCCGCCCAGCATCCGCAGACGGGCAGAGGCGGCCGAAACATGAGCCGACAGATAGGCGCGGCGTTGCAGGCTCTCGGCGTCGAGACCGGCAGTCGGCAGGGCGTCCAGGCGGCGGGTCAGGGCGGCGGCGCCTTCGACCAACTGTGGCAAGGCACGGGGGTTCGCCTTGGCTGTCTCGGCCCATTCGGCCGGGCCGTAATAGGCGTCTACATAACCCGGCTCGCGCTCGCCGATCTCCAGCGTCAGGGCGACGTAGTCGCGGGCCACGGCGTCCAGACTGTCCGAGGTCGTCTTCGGCGCCGTGGCGCAGGCCGCCAGCAGGGCGGCCGCGGCTGTCAGGGCGATGATGGTCGAAATGCGCATGGAAACTCCCTCTCTCCGGCGAACGCTAGGACTTTGCGCGCCTCGCGCCAAGAAGGCGACGCCGCTCGGGATTTCAGGGATTGAGGCCGCCCGGCCCATGCTGTAAGCACCGCCGTCCGGCTCAAGAGCCGCAGACGCACCCGTAGCTCAGCTGGATAGAGTGCTGCCCTCCGAAGGCAGAGGTCACAGGTTCGAATCCTGTCGGGTGCGCCATCCTCCTCAAGACCGCCAAGAGATGCGTTGCTTATCTGCGACGGCTCAGAGGTACTTCATCCACCACTGGGAACTGCGGCGTTTGACCCCGGCGAACCAGCGGCAGGCGAATCCGCAGGGCACAGCCGTCGCGAGCGCCAGCAGCCATATCCAGCCCACGTTCGGCAGGCTGAAGACCTCGCCCTGATTGGGTCCGAACATCGCCAGCGCGGCCAGGTTGAGCAGGTGCAGGCCGTAGAGGTGGATCAGGTAGAAGAAGAGGGGCGCGCCGCCGAAGACGGCGAGCAGGGCGACCAGCCTTTTCGGCGTCCGCTCGAGCCCGGCCAGCAGTAGGGCGCCGACGCCCAGCGTCGTCAGCAGGAAGTCTGCAGAGGGCGGATACTTGGTCAGATTCAGCACGCTCATCATCGTGTGCAGCAGGTCGGGTTGCGTCGTCCAGGGCTGGTCACCGTAGACGTTAAGCGTCCGCAGGACGACGAACAGACCCAGCATGGACAGGCCCAGCATGACCAGTCGTCGGCGGCGCGTCGCGCCCTCTGCCGCGAACCAGGGCCCGATCCCGTAGCCGAGGGCGATCACGCCGATCCACGGCAACAGGGGGTAGGAGGTGCGCGCCTGCCCGCCCCAGGGCAGGTCGATGTAGCCGCGATCGTGCAGAACGGCCCAGACCGCGTGACCCGGCGCGCCCTCGGCTATGGTGATCGGGTCCAGCAGATTGTGTCCCAGCACGATCACGAGCCCCAGGGCGATCAGTAGGCCGCGCGGCAGATGGACCAGCGCCGCCAGAGCGATCATGGACAGGCCGATGACCCAGATGACCTGCAGGAAGACGGTGGTTGGCGTCAGCGAGAAGGTCCAGGCGAAGCTGACAAGAGTGAGCTCAAGCGCGATCAGGAACAGGCCGCGTTTGAACAGGAAGGCCGAGGCCGCTGGCGCGCCGCCTTTCTTCGAGGCGTATAGCCAGGCGCTCAACCCGGTCAGGGCGACGAAAATCGGGGCGCACAGGTGGGCCGCCAGCCGGGTGAAGAAGAGGGCCGGCGAGGTCGCCGTGACATCCATCGGATCCGAGACCTGAGCGTGAATGAAGAAGAATTCTCGCGCGTGATCGACCAGCATCAGCAGCATTACCAGTCCGCGCAGGGCGTCAATGGACTGGATGCGGGCGGACGGAGCGACGGAGGAGGGCGTAGCTGAAGGCGTCATGCGACCGCACTTAAATGATATGAAATAACATTACAAATCATCGCGGCGAGGATTTGACGTCCATCGCGCGGCGTCCGATGAAAGCATCGTGAGCGAACCTGTCCTTCCCGCCCGACGTCTGCCCCGAGGCCGCCTGCCCCCACCCCCGCCGGGGATGGGGCGGATCGAGGGCTTTTCCGACATTCGATTGAGCGTCGAACAGGCTGAAGCCTCGCTGGAAGCGGCGGCGGATAGGCTGTCCCTGCCGCGTTCGGGCTGGTCGTCGGGCCGGTTCGACATGCTGGCCATATCCGGCGGCGCGGCGGGCGGCGCCTATGGGGCGGGCGCCCTGGTCGGCTTGACCGAGGCGGGGACGCGGCCCGAGTTCGCTTTGGTCACCGGGGTCAGCACCGGGGCCCTGATCGCCCCCTTCGCCTTTCTGGGGCCAGCCTGGGACGATCGACTGGCGGATGCCTATACGGGCGGGCACGCCGCTGATCTTCTGAGCCTGCGGCGGCTGGCCTCGACCTTTACCGGCGGCCTGTTCCAGGGCGAAGCCCTGGACGCCCTGATCCATCCCTTTGTCGACGAAGCCCTGATCGACGCCGTGGCCGTGGAGCATGCGCGGGGCCGGCGACTGCTGGTGGCGACGACCGATCTGGACAGCCAGCGGTCGTGCATCTGGGACATGGGGGCTGTCGCGGCGCACGGTGGTGATACGGCGGTGGCGCTTTTCCGCGAAGTGCTCGCGGCTTCTGCCAGCCTGCCTGGGCTGTTTCCCCCGCGTCGCATTCCCTGCGAGGTGGATGGCGGCAAGTTCGAGGAAATGCACGTGGACGGCGGCGTCGCGGCGCCCTTGTTCCTGATGCCCGAGGCTCTGCTGCGCTGGAACCGTTTGGGGCGACGGCTGCACCGGGGGCGAGTCCACGTCCTGGTCAATACGGTGCTGGAGCCCGAGCCCAGGACCACCGCTCCCAATGTGCCGGCGGTGCTGACGCGCAGCTTCGACGCCATGCTGCGGTTCTCCTATCGCCAGGCCTTGGGCACGGCGACCACCTTTTGCGCAGCGCAGGGTCTGCCGATCAGCGTCGCTTCCATCCCCCATGCGCCTGATCAGGGCGGCATGCTGAGCTTTGAAACCGCCACCATGAAGCGGCTGTTCGACACAGCCCGCGAGCGCGCAGCGGCGGGCGAGTTGTGGCGGTCGCCGGTGGCCGAGCGGCAGGGGCTTCAAGGGCTGATGGATCGTTTGCGGCCGCGCGGGTAGGGAGCACGGCCTTGAAGCGCCCGGCCACGAGGCGCATGAGACGCCTTATCTCCCCAAGACTTCCAAGGCCCGCCTGTGACCGACGTCGAACAAATCCTTGCCCAGCTTCCTGACGGTCAGCCCGTCGGACGCGTCATCGCCATGCCCGCCGATACCAACCCCGAAGGCGACATCTTCGGCGGCTGGCTGCTGGCCCAGATGGACCTGGCCGGCGCCACCCCTGCCTTCGAGCGCGCCAAGGGTCGGTGCGCCACCGTGGCGCTGGACGGCATGGTCTTCCACCAGCCGGTCTCGGTCGGCGACGAGGTGTCCATCTACGCCCGTGTCATCCACACAGGCCGCACCTCGATCCGCGTCCACGTCGAGGCCTGGAAGCGCGCGCGCGGCCAATCCGAGGCGCTGTCGGTGCGTGTGACCGAAGGCGTCTTCACCTATGTGGCCATCGATTCCGAGCGCAAGCCGCGGCCCTTGCCCCCGGTTCTGGACAGCCAAGCTTGAGTCGATCACTGTTCAGCCGTCGTCTTGTGGGGGGTGGGCATGTGGATGTTGGGGGCGTTTCTGGCGGGCCTGTTTTTGATCGTGCGGGAGCTCATTCCCCTGCTTCAGGCCCGAGCCAGCGGTGTCGTCTACACCAAGGGTCATGCGCGCCGGCGTGTTGTGCGCGTTGAAGAGCCAGAACGCTTCGACGCCCTGTGTCGCGGACGTTTCAAGGCGATGGGGCTTGGCGCTCTCATCATCGCCGTCGTCTTTGCATGGCTGGTGGTGAATGTGATGCTGACCCTCGCAGGTGCGGCCCTTCCCGCTACGTGACGGTATTCTCAAGACCAAGCGCCGCACTCGGAAATTCTTGACGTTTGACCGCCTGCACCCTACCTGCGGGGCATGGCTATTCGTCGCATCCTGACCATCGATAACGCCGCCGACCTGGCGATCCTCAAGGCCGTCTCTCCGCCCGTGGAGGGCGGCGTGACCGACGAACTGCGCGCGCTCATGGATGACATGCTGGAGACCATGTACGATGCGCCGGGCATCGGCCTGGCCGCCGCACAGATCGGCGAGTTGAAGCGCGTCGTGGTCATGGACCTGGGCGACAAGCCGGTCGAGGGCCAGCCCGACGAGCCGGAAACCGAAGAAGACGCTCTGGCGCGCCGCAACCCGCGCTACTTCGTCAATCCCGAGATCGTGTGGTCGTCCGAGGAGATGTTCTCCTACGAGGAAGGCTGCCTGTCGGTGCCGGACTATTTCGACGCCGTCGAGCGCCCGGCTCGCGTCCGCGTCCGTTACATGGACTACGCCGGCAAGCCGATCGAGGAAGAGATCGAAGGTCTCTACGCCGTCTGCTTCCAGCACGAACTGGACCACCTGAACGGCGTCCTGTTCATCGATCACCTGTCGCGCCTGCGCCGCGAACGGGCTGTCGCCAAGGTCAAGAAGAACGCAAGGCTCGCCGCCTGATGGCCCGCAAGACCACGATCATCGACTCGCGCGGCCGTCGCCGCCTCACACGCAATCAGAAGGTCGGCGCCGCCAGCCTGGCCACTATCGTCGCAGTCGCCGCTGTCGGCGTGGTGGCGGGCCTGCTGCTGGATCGCCTGCTTGATTTCGACGACGCGCTCGACGCGGGCGGCGAGTGGGACGAGGGCGGCGGCGTCTATACGCGCTGGATGTAATCCGCCCCACGGTCTAAAGGCGTGGCCATGCGCCTAGCCTTCATGGGAACCCCCGACTTCGCCGTGCCGTCGCTGGCCGAGCTGATCGCCTCGGGACACGAGATCGTCGCCGTCTATTCGCAGCCGCCGCGCCCCAAGGGCCGGGGCCAGAAGCTGACGCCGTCGCCGGTTCACGCCTTCGCCGAGGCCATGGGCCTGCCCGTCTTCACGCCCGAGAGCATGAAGGCGGCGGAAGCCATCGACATCTTCAAGAGCCTGGATCTCGACGCCGCCTGCGTCGTCGCCTACGGCCAGATCCTCAAGCCTGAGGTGCTGGAGGCGCCGCGCCTGGGCTGTTTCAACCTGCATGGTTCGCTGCTGCCGCGCTGGCGTGGGGCCGCCCCGATCCAGCGCGCCATCATGGCTGGCGACCGCCAGACCGGCGCGCAGATCATGCGGATGAGCGAGGGCCTGGACGAGGGCGCGATCATCCTGTCCGAGGTCATGGATATTCATGCCGATGACACTGCGGCTTCGTTGACCGAGCGCATGGCCCATCTCGGCGCCGCCCTGTGGCCGCGCGCCCTGGCCGCCATCGAGCGGGGCGGATTCACCGAGACCGAGCAGGCGGGCGAAGCGACCTACGCCAAGAAGATCACCCCCGCCGAGGCCCGCATCGACTGGACTCGCTCCGCCGCCGAGGTGGACGCCCACATCCGCGGCCTGTCGCCCTTCCCGGGCGCGTGGTTCGAGGTCGAGGCGGACGGCGAGCCGGTGCGCATCAAGGCCCTGATGTCGGCTTTGGCCGAGGGTGAGGGCGTGGCGGGCCAGGTGCTGGACGACGCCCTGACGGTCGCTTGCGGCGTCGGCGCGGTGCGCCTGAGCCGCGTGCAGCGCCCCGGCAAGGCGGCGCAATCCGCCGAGGAAATGCTGCGCGGTTTTCCGGTAGCAACCGGAACCGTGTTGGGCTGATGCCCCGCTATCGTTTCACGGTCGAATACGACGGCTCAGCTTACAACGGCTTTCAGGCCCAGGCCGGCCAGCCGACAGTGCAGGGCGCCATCGAGACGGCGGTGACGGCCTTCAGCGGCCAGACCGTGCGCATCGCCGCCGCCGGGCGCACCGACACCGGGGTCCACGCCACGGGCCAGACCTGCCACGTCGATCTGGACAAGGACTGGCCGGCGCGGACGGTGATGAACGCCCTGAACGCCCACCTGATGCACGAGGCGGTGGCGGTTCTGGACTGCGCGCCCGTCAGCGACGACTGGCACGCCCGATTCACCGCCAACGGACGCAAATATCTGTATCGCATCCTCAACCGCCCGGGCCGTCCGGCGCTTGATCGGGGGCGGGTCTGGCACGTCAAGAAGCCGCTGGACGCCGAGGCCATGCACGCGGCGGCGCAAGCCCTGGTCGGCCTGCACGACTTCACCACCTTCCGCGACGCCCAGTGCCAGTCGGCCAGTCCGGTCAAGTCGCTGGACATAGCCCGGGTCAGCCGCGTGGGCGAGGAAGTGCATCTGGTGTTCGAGGCGCGCAGCTTCCTGCATCGGCAGGTGCGTTCCATGGCGGGCAGTCTGGCCGAGGTCGGTCTGGGCCGCTGGGACGCGGCGGATCTGGCCGACGCGCTGGCGGCGAGGGACCGCGCCCGGTGCGGCCCGGTGGCGCCGTCAGACGGGCTTTATCTGACGGGCGTCACCTATGACGTCGAGGCCTAGTCCTAGCGTTTGAACAGGCCGCCCAGGGCGTCGCCGATGCCGCCCGGCAGGTTGTTCATCAGGCCGCCCAGCAGGTCGTCCGCGCCTTCGGCCGAGCCGCCGGGCGTCAGCCGGTCGACGGCTTCCGGCAGCAGGCCGGCCAGGGTCTCGCTGGCCTGTTCCGGCGAAATGCCCAGTCGGGCCGCGAAGTCGGCGATGGGGCCGGACCCGAGCACAGAAGCGATCTGTTCGGGCGAGATCCCGGCGTTGCCGCCCTTGCCAATCCACGACCCCACCACGTCGCCGAGGCCGTTCTGACCAAATTTCTCGGCTAGTCCGCCAACGCCGCCCTGACCCTTGAGCAGGTCCGAAAGGCCCCCAGCTGCGTCGCCGCCAAGGCCGCCCAGCACGTTATCCAGCAGTCCCATGGTCATTCTCCGATTTGATGTCGGCAGTCTGAGGGAACAAGGCTACGCCTTTGTGGCGGGATCGCAAAGAAAAGGCGGCCCAGGCGTGGCCCCTTAGTTGCGGGCCGAATTCGAACTGGAGGTCACGGCCTGGCCGGCGGCCGACAGGTCGCGACCGACGCCGGCCACGGTGTTGCAGGCGGCGGTGGTCAGGGCGGCGGCGATGACGCCGAGAACGATGAGCTTGCGCATGGAGATTTCCCCGAAAATAGACGATTGAGCCGCTTCAACGTGAAGCTTGGCCATAAGGTTGCGTGGCCAATTCATCCTTCAATCTGCTAACGGCGAAACCATGACGCAAGCTCTCGATACCGCCGCCCGCCGTCTGGTCGACACCCTGGTGATGAACGGGGTCGACAAGGTCTTCTGTGTGCCGGGTGAGAGCTATCTCGCCGTGCTCGACGCCTTGGCCGACGTGCGCGACAGGATCGAGGTCATCGTCTGTCGTCACGAGGCCGGCGCCGCCAACATGGCCGAGGCCTATGGCAAGCTGACCGGCAAGCCCGGCGTCTGCATGGTCACGCGGGGACCGGGCGCGACCCACGCCTCGATCGGGGTGCATACGGCGCATCAGGATTCGACGCCGATGATCCTCTTCGTCGGCCAGATCGCCCTGACCGACCGGGGGCGGGGCGCCTTCCAGGAGGTCGACTACCGCGAGGTTTTCGGCGGCCTGGCCAAGTGGGCGACCGAGATCGAGAGCCCGGAACGCACCGTCGAGGTAGTCGAGCGCGCCTTCGCCACGGCCCTGCAAGGCCGCATGGGGCCAGTGGTCGTAGCTCTGCCCGAGAATATTCTGCACGACCATGGCGGTCCGGCCCCCGTACGTCCGGTGGTCGCGGCCAAGGCTGCGCTGGACCCGGCCTTCGTGGAACAGGTGGGGGCCCGTCTGGCCAAGGCCGAGCGCCCCATGCTGATCCTTGGCGGCTCGGGCTGGACCGACGCCGCCACCGACGCGATGTCGAACTGGGCCGAGCGGCTGGGCCTGCCCGTCGCCCTGTCCTTCCGCCGAAAGGACCTGATCCGCAATGATCATCCGAGCTATGCGGGTGATCTTGGTCTTGGCCCGAATCCCAAGCTGGTGGCGCGGGTCAAGGACGCAGACCTGCTGCTGGTGATCGGGGCGCGAATGGGCGAAAATCCGACCCAGGGCTACACCCTTCTGGACCGCATGAAGACAGCGGAAACCCTGATCCACATCCATCCGGGCGCAGAGGAGTTGGGTCGCGTCTGGGCGCCGAGCCTGTCGGCCGCCTCCGACAACTCGCTTGCGGCCCTGGCCTTGTCGAGCATCGACCCGGGTCGGACCTGGAGCGAGCAGGGCGCGGCCGCTCACGCCGACTTCCTCGCCTTCTCCGCGCCCATCGAGGTCAAGAGCGCGGTCAACATGAGCGCGGTCATCGCCCACCTGGCCGAGGCCCTGCCGGAAGACGCCATCCTGACCAATGGCGCGGGGAACTTCGCCGCCTGGCTGCATCGTTTCCACCGCCATCAGGCGCGACGGACCCAGTTGGCTCCGACCTCGGGCGCCATGGGCTACGGCTATCCGGCGGCGCTCGGGGCCAAGGTGGTCGATCCGGCGCGCGAGGTCGTCTGCATCGCCGGCGACGGCGACTTCATGATGAGCGCCAATGAAATGGCCACCGCCGCCCAGTACGGGCTCGGCGTCATTGTGGTGGTCGTGGACAACGGGACCTTCGGCACGATCCGCATGCATCAGGAGCGGGAGTATCCTGCCCGCGTCATCGCCACCGAGCTGAAGAACCCCGACTTCGTCAAATACGCCGAGGCCTTCGACGCCTTCGCCGTTCGCTGCGAACGGACCGAGGATTTCCCGGCGGCGCTGGCGGCGGCGCGGAAAGCGGCGGCGGACGGGCGACCGGCCCTGGTCCATTTGATCACTGACGCCGAGCAGATCGCGCCGGGACGCACGATCACCGACCTGCGCGGCGGCTGATCGGGAAACTTGCGCATCCCGTTGTATGCGGGAACAGTGCCGCCTCGCAGTTCCGAGGGGGTTTCATGCGTCGCTTTCTGATTTCGACCGTCGCTGTTCTGGCGCTTTGCGCCGTCGCGCCCGCAGTCATGGCCCAGCAGGCCGCCGCGCCCGGGGCCGCAGCGGTTCAGGCCCAGAGCGAGGATGCGCGCCTCAACGCCTTTTTCGAGCAGGCCTTCCAGGATCGGATCGCCCTCAGCCCGCAGCAGATGACCTCGCTGGGGATCAAGACCGACTACGACAAGCTGGACGATGTCTCCGACGAGGCCTCGGCCCGTTCGCTGGCTCTGCAAGAAGCGCAGCTGGAGCAGATGAAGGCCGAGTTCGATCCGTCGAAGCTGAGCACCCAGAGCAAGCTGTCCTGGCGTCTGTTCGAGTACGGGGTGCAGCAGGCGCGCCTGTCGAACCAGTGGCGCGACTGGGGCTTCCAATTCGCGGCCAACGGCAATCCGACGACCAGCCTGCCGGTCTTCCTGATCAACAATCATCGCATCGCCAGCGTGTCGGACGCCGAGGCCTATGTCTCGCGCATCACCGAGGCCGAGCGCTACATGGGCCAGGTCGCGACGACGCTGAAGGCCCGCGCCGCCGAGGGTGTGGTCTCGCCCCGCTTTGTGTTCGCGCCCTCGATCGAGAACACCCGCAACGTCATCACCGGCGCGCCCTTCGATGGCGGCGCCGACAACCCGGTCTGGGCCGACTTCCAGAAGAAGGTCGGGGCGCTCGACGCCGATCAGGCGACCAAGGACCGACTGCTGGCCTCGGCCCGCGCCGCCCTGACCGGCCCCTACAAGCGCGGGTTCGATACGGTTCTGACGGCTCTGGCCGAGGTGCAGCCGATGGCCGACAGCGACGCGGGCGTGTGGCGACTGCCGAATGGCGAGGCCTATTACAACGCCCGCCTGCAGCTTTCGACCACGACCGACCTGACCGCCGATCAGATCCATCAGATTGGTCTGGACGAGGTGGCTCGCATCCAGCGCGAGATGGAGATCATCAAGGCCAGGGTCGGCTTCGACGGTTCGCTGCAGGATTTCTTCGTCTTCCTGAAGACCGATCCGCGCTTCCAGTATCCGAACACGGCGGAGGGCAAGGAGCAGTATCTGACCGACGCCCGCGCCTTCATCGCCCAGGTCATGGCGGTGGCGCCGCAGTGGTTCTCGACCTTGCCCAAGGCGGCGCTGGAGGTGAGGGCGGTCGAGCCCTTCCGTGAGGCTACGGCCTCCATCGCCTTCTACAACTCGCCGGCTCCCGACGGTTCGCGCCCCGGCATCTACTACGTCAACCTGTCGGACATGACCCAGGTGCTGAAGCCACAGATCGAGGGCATCAGCTATCACGAGGGCGCGCCGGGGCATCACTTCCAGATCGCCTATGCCCAGGAGATCGAGGGCCTGCCGCGATTCCGTCGCTTCGGCGGCTATGGCGCCTACGCCGAAGGCTGGGGCCTCTATGCCGAGCAACTGGGCAAGGAGATGGGCTTCTATCAGGACCCCTATTCCGATTTCGGCCGTCTCTCGACTGAGTTGTGGCGCGCGGTGCGTCTGGTGACGGACACCGGCCTGCACGCCAAGCGCTGGAGCCGCGAACAGGCCATGGACTATTTCCGCCAGAACTCGCTGCTGTCGGAGCGCGACATTCAGAAAGAAGTCGAGCGCTACATCACCAATCCCGGCCAGGCGACCAGCTACAAGATCGGGGAGCTGAAGATCGAGGAACTCCGCCACAAGGCCGAGGCGACCCTGGGCGACCGGTTCGACATCAAGGACTTCCACGCGGTGGTCCTCGGCTCCGGCTCGGTGCCGCTGGACGTCCTGACCGATCAGGTCGACGCCTGGATCGCGGCGGGTGGGGGCAAGCCCGCGCTCTGAGGCTCGCGCCATACTCTCGCATTTGGGCCGCTAGAACGGTAAAGGGCCGCCATGCCCTTTACCGCCACCGTCCTGACCATGTTCCCCGAGGCCTTTCCCGGGCCGCTCGGCGTGTCGCTGATTGGCACCGCCTGGCGCGAGAAGGGACTGTGGGACCTGCAGACGCTGGACATTCGCGCGTTTTCCGAAGATAAGCGCGGCTTCCTGGACGACACCCCCGCGGGTGGCGGCCCGGGTCAGGTGCTGAAAGCGGACGTGGTGGCCCGGGCTTTAGACAGCCTCGAAGGCCCGCCTCGGCCGCTTTTGTACATGAGCGCACGCGGTCGACCCCTGACGCAGGCGCGAGTGAAGGAATGGGCCAAGGCCGACGGCATCGTCGTGCTTTGCGGTCGTTTCGAGGGGGTGGACCAGCGGGTGCTCGACGCGCGCGGGTTCGAGGAGATTTCCGTCGGAAACGCAGTCCTGGCCGGTGGCGAGGCGGCGGCGATGGTGGCGATCGAGGCGTGCGTACGACTGGTCCCCGGTGTTCTAGGCGCGGCTGAAAGCCTGTCGTCCGAGAGCTTTGAGGATGGTCTTCTGGAACACCCGCAGTACACGCGACCGCGGACGTTCGAGGGGCACGACATTCCCGAGGTGCTGCTGTCGGGCGATCACAAGAAGATCGCGCAATGGCGAGAGGCGCAGCGGGAAGAGACCACGCGAGAACGGCGCCCGGACCTCTGGGCGGCGCATCTGGCGAAGACGGCTGCGGAGCCTGGCTCCGCCAAATCAAAGGCAAAGGGCGCTAAAGCCCGAGGAGAATAGATATGAACATCGTCCAGCAGATCGCTGCCGAAGAAAAAGCCCGCCTGCTCGAAGGCAAGACCATTCCTGACTTCCAGCCGGGCGACACCCTGCGCGTCCACGTGAAGATCAAGGAAGGCGAGCGCGAACGTATCCAGGCGTTCGAAGGCGTCTGCATCGCCCGCGACAGCGGCGGCATCAACGAGACCTTCACGGTCCGCAAGATTTCGTTCGGTGAAGGCGTGGAGCGTCGCTTCCCGATCCTGTCGCCGAACATCGACTCCATCGAAGTGAAGCGTCGCGGCGTCGTCCGTCGCGCCAAGCTGTACTACCTGCGCGACCGTCGCGGTAAGTCGGCCCGTATCGCCGAGCGTCAGACGGTTCGTCCGGCCAAGGGCGCGACCGTGCCGGTCACCGGTTCGGCCGACAAGGGCGACGAAGCTTAATCCAGCTTCGGCCCTGCGCGGAGAAGATCGAGGCCCCGGCGGAAACGCCGGGGCCTTTTTCCTGTTGGGCGCCTTCGCGCTATTGTGGATACAGCGGATTGTCTGCGTCGTGCTGCCCTTCCAGGCTGCGTCGCAAGAGATGCATCTCGTCATGGCCAGTTCTGACAGCGGCCTGGGCGCGACGGATGGTTTCGCGCGTCGTCGCCGACAGGGCCTGATCGTCCATAGCGCGGTCAAATCGAGCTTGAAGATGAGCCTCGCTGTTCTCGATGGAGCCGACGACCGAAGAGTCGTCCCGCATCAGGGCGTGCTTGATGTCCATGAAGGCGCGCTGGGCCTTGGCCAGAATCGAGCCTTCGTCCTCCGGCTGTCCGCCCATGCCCCGCACGGCGGCCTGCAGGTCCGAGGCGATCCGACGCCTCTCATCGCTGCGACGGACAAACAGATCGCGATAGCGGACGTCGTCCGTCTCTGCCGCTGCTTCGGCATAGCCATCGGCGCTGTCGATCAGGCCTTCCGCGAGGCTGTTCAGAACCTTGATGTCATGACTGTTGGGGCTGCTCACCAGAAACCTCCGTGGCTGACACAGGTGAAACCCGTGCCCTCGGCGAAGGTTGCCGAGGCGGCGTCTACAGCTTGGTGCGCAGCGACCACAGCTCCGGGAAACAGCGGCGCTTCAGCGTCTCGACCAGATAGCCGACGCCGTCGGTGCCGCCGGTGCCCTGACGACGGCCGATGATGCGCTCGACCGTGACCACATGCTTGTGGCGCCAGGTCAGCAGGGCGTCGTCCAGATCGACCAGCTTTTCGGCCAGTTGGTACAGGGGCCACCAGCGCTCTGTATCGCGATAGACCTCCAACCAGGCGGCCTCGACCCCTTCGGACGGCTCATAGGTCTGGCTGACGTCGCGGTTCAGCACCTCGGCGGGGACGGGCAGGCCGGCCAGCGACAGCTGGCGCAGGGCGTCGTCATAGAGGCTGGGCGCCTCCATGGCCGCCACCAGCGCGGCATGGGCCTCGGGCCGCTCGACGTGGAAGCGAAGAAAGCGTGGGTCCTTGAGGCCCAGCATGGTCTCCAGGCGACGGAACTGGTCGCTCTGGAACCCGGAGCTGGCGCCCAGGTCGCCGCGGAACTTCAGATAGTCGGACGGGGTCATGGTGGCCAGGATGTCCCAGCTCTGGGTCATGACGGCCTGGATCCGGCTGACGCGGGCCAGGCTCTTGTAGGCGGGAACCAGGTCGCCGGCACGGATCAGGCTCTGGGCCAGAGCCATTTCGTGCAGGATCTGCTTGAGCCACAGTTCCTTGGTCTGGTGGATGATGACGAACAGCATCTCGTCATGCTGGTCGGAGCGCGGATGCTGGGCGCTGAGCAGATCGTCAAGCGACAGATAGCCGGCGTAGGTGATGCCGGCCGGTTCATGCTTGGCGGCTTCGATCGCGTGGCCGCGAATATCTTTGGGTGCGTCGGTCATCCGTCACCTATCGCCGGATCAGGCCGCGAGGGCCAGCCCGGAGGCGGCGGAAAGATCAGTTGGCGGCGCGAGGCTCGTTGACGGCGGCGGCAGCCATCTGGCGACCGCTGTCGAAGGCGTCGCGTGCGCCTTTGTAGACGAAGCCGTAGGTCGGATAGACGGTGGTGCCCAGGGCGTTGATCGGATTGTACCAGACCTTGACCCGGCTCCAGTCGCCCGAGGGCGAGACGTCGACGACGGTGACGTTCTCCTCGACCTTGCCGCGGCTGCCGCCCCAGTTGGCGTGGGTTACGCGGATGACGCGGTCGGTCAGGATGTCGGAAACGACGGCGACGTGGCCCTTGTCCATGCGGCCGCTGGGCTGGAAGACCAGCACCGACCCGGTTTCCGGCGCGCGGCCGGTGCGGAACTTGTCGACCGCCTGGCGCCACCAGGTCCAGGCGTCGCCGAAGATGTTGATGCCCGAGAACATGCGGGCGAAGGTCACGCACTGCCAGTAGGGATCGTCAGCCTTGGCCGGCGCAGGGCCGATCGCAAAGAAACCAAGAGTCGCCGCAACCGCGGCGGCTGTGAGCCGTTTCATCATCTGGCGTGCTCCCGACTAAAACGCGGACCAAGCCTTAGACGATAGTGTCCGAAGGTTGAAGAACCGTTTCCGACTGTTTCGCTGCGTGATCCACAGGCGGCCTCCGCCGTTCGGCCATGCCGCGCAAGGCCTTGCGGGCGGGGCGTTCGATCAGATGGGAGGTGGCGGCGGCGGCGGCGATCAGGCCCAGAATAATCCCCAACCACACGAGAACGTGAAGCCGCTTGTCCTCAGCCCCGGTCGCGCGGGCGGCCAGATTGACCGCCAGAATCTGCCAGGGCGCGCAGACCATATAGACCGAGTAGCTGATCTCGCCGAGATAGACGGCAGGCTTCGACCCCAGCCAGCCGGCGCGGTCATGCGGGATCGAGGCGAGAGCCAGGATCAGCAGGCCGGCGGACAGAACCGTGATCGCGTCCCAAGCCTGGACTGAAGCGCTGGCGACCATGACCAGCGCAGCCATGGAGGCGAGAAGCCTGGCGCGGGGCAGGGGTGCGCGACGATAGACCAGATAGAGGGCGCAGCCGTAGGCGAAGCAGGGCACGATGCGCAGCGCGCCCCAGCGGAAGGTGGCCTCGGTGAGGGGGAAGCCGGCCAGACGCTCAAATGCGGCGTAGAGGCCCATCAGGAAAACCGCAGCGCCTGCCGTCGCCACCCAAGGCCGTTTGCGCAGCGGCCAGGCGGCGAGGGCGAACAGCGGGAAGGCCAGATAGGCGAACCACTCGGCCGAAATCGACCAGGATGGATGGTTCCAGCCCGCCTCATTGGCAAAGCCCCAGGCGTGCAGCATCAGCAGATGGGCCGGCAGAGTCTTCCAGCTGAGGACGCTGCCGTCGATGCTCATGCCGATGGCGACGGCCGCCAGTCCCAGGCCCATTACGCCCAGAAGGGTGAAAATATGTAGCGGATACACCCGCGCGATCCGCGCCCACAGAAATCCCCGATAGGAGAAACGCTTTTCGGCGAAGGCGTGCAGATAGACGTGGCTGAGGATAAAGCCGGACAACACGAAGAACAGCTCGACGCCCAGATAGCCCTTGGACGTCAAGTTCGGGATGAAGCCGACGTCGAGGTTAGGCCAAAAGGTGTAGAAGGCCACCCACAGCGCAGCCATGAAGCGGAGCGCCGTCAGCGGGCGAAGATCGACAGGCGTCTGAACCGGGGTCATGCGGCCACCATGGGATAGCGCCGCTTTGGGAAGCGTTAAGCGGCCTGAGGCTTTGGCTGCAAACCTTGCGCCAGACCGCCTATTCGACCCGCCCGCTTTCTCCCGCCGCCGCGATCGCAGCGCTCGAGGCGGCGCAACCCGTCAGGCTTTCGCCGCCGATCTCGACCTTGGCGGTAAGGGGGTAGGTGCGGTCGCTCATGCCGTCCGAGCAATCGGTGGACATCACGGTGACCGAGAGTTTGTTCCCGGCCTCGGTCTCGGTGGTCCAGGTCGCCACGGTGCCCTGCAAGATCGGGCCGGGGTTGGCGGCTTTCTGCTCGGGGCGATCGACGCCCGAATAGGTCAGGCCAGCGGGCGTGATCTCGACGGCCCAGAAAGGTTCGGTGCCCAGCACGCGCAAGGGCTGGTCCAGATCGACCTTGGCCAGGGTGCGGGCCTCGGCCGGAGCTGCCGGCGCCTTTTCAACGGGCTGCGAGCAGGCGGTCATGGCCAGGGCCGATAGAGCGCAGGGCAGGACAAGGCGCATGACGGGGCTCCGAGAGAAGATCAGTAGTTCAGATCGTTGTTGTCGGCGTCTTCCCGGCCGGGGTCCAGCCGATTGTCGACCTGATCGTCCCAGCCGTCGCGATCCGACCGAAAGGCGAGGCTCATCAGCAACCAGGCGAGACCGATGGCGCCGAGGACGCCCAGTCCCATGGCGATCCAGCCGTGGACGGACATCTGTCCGCCGTCGATCAACCGCCAGTATCCGGCCAGGCCGAGCGTGGCGGCTCCGGCTATGACGATCGCCAGGCCGAGGGCCAGCAGGAAGCGTCCTGCCGGACCTTCGGCCCGGGGCGTCTTCATCGCCTCAGATCAGCGCTGGACCCACTGGCCCGACGCGTTCTTGTACCATTGGCCCGAGTTGATGCGCGGCAGCAGCTGGGTTTCAAACATGCGGGCGCCCGCGACCTCGGCCGAGGTGCCGGCGTCGGCGGCGCTGCGAGCGTAGGCCTGACGACGGCCCGCATTAGTGGCGCTGACCGCAGCCTGGGTATCGGGCGCCACGGAGGTGCGGACGCCGAGGAAGCCGTCAGCCTGTTCGCCGACTGCGCCGGCGGCCTTGGCTTGGTCGACCAGGGCCTTCTGCGAGGCGGTCTGGGCCACGGCGGCGCCGGCGGCCACACCTAGGGCGGCGACAGCGGCGACGGCGACGAAGAGCTTGCGATGGTTCATATTCAGCCCCTTTCTTTCGGTCAGAACAGGTTGGGGTTTTCGCGCAGGAGGTTCTGCAGTTCCTGGTCGAGTTTGATGCGGATGTCGGCATCCAGTTTGGCGTAAATCTGAAGCGGTTCGCTGAACTTGATGTTCACCGTGGGCGCGCATGCAGCGACGCTGAGGGCGGCGAGGCCGAGCAGGGCGATCTGACGCTTGCTGATCATGGGGCCGATCTCCGAAGGCGGCGGTTGAGGTCGCGACGATCTAACGCCCCGGTGCGTGAATGGGTTCTGAACAAAGCGGCGCCGTATCTCAAGGGCTGATTGCGGGCGTTTCGCCGCGGCGCGCATACTCCAGCAGATCGGAGACGATCTGGTTGGCGTTCCACGTCGTGTCGAGCGTCAGGTCAATCGGCGTGTCCGACGGCAGGTTCAGCTTCTTGTTGAGGAAGTCGCGCCGGATCAGCTCCATCCAACTGAGACGAAGCTGTTCGCGCTCGGGCGGATCGTGCCGGCCATTGATGTGGAACCTGACGCCCAGACGGCCGCCGTCCAGGCTGTTGACCTCGGCGGACAGGCCGCTGATCGCCAGATCCTGCATGGCCTGATAGGCTAGGTCCTGCATGGTGTTGGGCGGCAGGGCTGCGCCATCAGCAACGCCGCCGCCGGCGGCCAGATCGTCGAAGACTTCGGGCTTGATGGACAGACGGCCGGGGCGCACGGCGTTCAGCACTCCGCCGCTGATGCGCCAGCCCACATCGGGGGCGTAGGTGAAAGGCAGGCGACCCGAGACTACCGAATCCAGCTGCGCCTTGTCCTGCAGATTGGCGCTCTTCATCAGCTCATTGAGCTGGACCTGTTCGACCAGGATGACCCCGCCCCAGGACTCGCCCGGTTTCAGCGGGATCTTGAAGGGCTCGATGCTGATGCGGCCCCCCGCCGCCTGAATCGCGCCGCCGGTCAGATCGAGGGAGGTCTCATCCAGGCCGAAGCGCAGGTCCAGGCCGGTCAGCGGCGTGAACGTCTCCAGGCGGTCCACCGTCAGGTGTTGGTCGGGGGCGGTGATCAGGGGCGTCAGGCTGGTGAACTCGACCCGGCCCTTCAAGCCCTGAACCTTGCCGGCCGGGCTGGTGAAGTCGAGTTCGGGGATGCTGGCGACGCCGGAACTGGTGGAAGCCGTCGGCGTCCAGTCGAAGCGGCCCTCGAACCCGACCGACCCCTCTACCGGCGACTTCAGGTAGTCCGCGGCCAGCGGGCTGAGGTCGTCGGGCTGCAGGCCGTACTGGGTGAAGGCCAGGTTGGGCGCGCTGATGGTGACCCCGCCCGCCTGCGCCTTGCCGTCGTGACGCAGGTCGATGCGGCCGATGGCGTGGTCCAGTCGTGTCAGGTCGAACCCGCCGCTCCAGACCTCGTCAGTCAGCTTCGCCTCGCCAGTCGCGGTCAGAGGCAGGAAACGCTGCGGGTCTGTCGTATCGGAGACCTGGGCGCTGGCGATGGTTGCGGTCATCGCCAGTCCTGTCGGCTTGCCGTCCACCACCAACCGTCCCTGAGCCTCCGAGAAGCGCATGGCCAGGAAGGGGGCGGTCGCAGCGACATCGGCCAGTCTTCCCTGTGCCCGCCAACCGCCGTCCGCTACGGTGATCAGCGGCGCGTCGGACGGGCAGAGGCGGCCGGTCGCCTGGGTCACGTCGTTCTCGCCCAGCTCCAGTCGCTCGATGCTGAGGGGGATGCAGTCTTTCGCTGTGTAGGTCAGGCGTCCGGCGTGGGAGGCCAGGTCGCCCCGGGTGGTCAGGGTGAGGTTGCGGGCAGGACCAAAGTCGAGCGCCGCCTCGCCTTCCAGCGTCGCGCGGAAACCGCCCGGCGTCAGACTCCATGACGGCACGAGGATCCGGGCCTCCGGCAGGCCGCCGCCGCGTTGCGCGGTCAGGCTGAGCGCGCCGCCGCCAGGCCGGCCGGGTTCAGCAAGGAACAGCGGTGTCCTGGCGGGCGTAAGGGTCAGGACGCCGCCGTTCGAGGGCCGCGCCGTGACCGGACGGGTCACGACCAGCGCCGTGCCGGCGCTGCCGGCCGAAAGCTCGATGCCGGGCGCGTCGACCGCGAAAGCGGACAGCGCCCGCTTCAATTCGGCCAATTCGGGCAAGTCGTCTTTCGCGGGGGCGCCGAGGCCGGACCACGAGGCGCGGGCGGCTGACAGGGCACCCGTGGCCGTCATTCGAGTCACCCCGTCGCGGACCATGTCGAACTCCAGCCGGCCGCGTGTCTGGTTCAGGGTGAGATCGCCCGAGGCCAGGCTGGCGGCGCTGACCGCCAGCGGGGCCTGCACCTCAAAGGCGGCGTCGCGTCCGCCCGCCGTCAGGCCGCCGGAGGTCAGAACGGCCCGGGTCAACGTAGCTCCGGCCGCCGTTCCGCTGTCCAGATGGATCGAGGCGGGCGAAGCGACCCGCCACTCCAGTCCGCGCTGATCGCGTTTCACGAGGATGTCGGCGCGGTCGAGGGAGAGATCGGCGTTGCGGGCCTTCATGCCCTGGCCCGTCAGGTCCCGGGCGCGCAGCCGGGTCTTCCCCTTGCCGACGACGCGGAAGGTTTCGATCCAGCCTTCGGTCACGCCGTCGAAGTCCAGGGTGGCTTCGGCCTGACGGCTCTCCAAGCCGGCCGCCGACAGGGAGTTTGCGGTCAGGCGGGCCGCGATGACAGCGCGTCCGTCGCCACGTCGCGCCTTCAGATCGGGGTAGGGCAGGTTGCCTGTCAGGTTCAATTTGGCCGCGGCACCGCCTGCGCCCGCCATGGCGAAACGATCGGCTGCAGCGTCTATCTTCACCGCGACGCGGTCGCCGCTTGTGGTCAGGTCGACAGTGGCGCTCAGTCCGCGTGCCTCGACCTCGCCGCTCTTCAGCGAGGCAGCCGGCAGGCGCGCTTTCAACTGCAACAGTCGGCTGTTGTCGATGCGCGCGTCGGCCAAGACCTGGAGCGGGCCATACTCGGTGTCGATGCGGGCGCGGACCTGCTCGACGATGATCAGAGGCGCGCGGCTGTCGGGGCGGGGCGGTCGCGCGGTGAACTCCGCCACCAGCGGGTCCAGCGATCCCAGCGACAGCTTGCCGCCCTTCCAACTGGCGCGCGCCAGGGGGCGGACCATACGGATGCGGCTGGGCGTGACACCCAGGCCGGTCTTGGACCACGGCATGCCAAGGGTGTAGTCGACCTCGACCCGTTCAACCTTGAAGTCCGGGTTCCGAGGATCGCCGATGGTGATCTTGCCGACGAAGCCGTCGATTTCCAGATGTTCCACTTCGACGTCCGCATCAATCCCCTTGCGATCCAGCCAGCCGACCAGAAGCTCGCGGGCTGCGGCGCGGCGGTTAAGATAAAGGGCGGTCGCCAGAACGATCAGCAGCAGCAGGCCGATCATCCCGGCGATCAGCACGGTCCGGGCGACAGATCGTCTGACGCGGCGCGGAGGGGAGGCGGGAAGCTCGTCGGTCAAGGCTGTGGAGAGTCCGTCGGCGATAGGAGATCTAACAACGCCACAGAACGCGCAGCAAAAACAGGCGTTGCTGTTTGAACACTGGTCGTGGCGTGGCGGTCACTGTTCAGTCAAGCAAGGCGAGAAAAGGGCCGTTGTCCGCCGATGATTCATGAAAAACGGTGGAATACTTGATGTGGCGGCGGCCAAGTTAACCAATTGTAACCTGCGCGCTTCCCAAGATGGGACGGACGGGCTATATCGCTCGCTTCGTGTCTCCGGGGCTGCCGGGCGCGATCCATAATTCGAATGGTTTGGCGCCAGTACGGCGTCGTCGATTGCCGGGGACCGATGGCTCAGTTCGATCCGCGCCGCCAGCCCATACGGCTTGCGCCGCATCTCCTGACGACAGCTGCAGCTGTGGCCATCGCTCTGGTGGCGGGGCAAGCTTATGAACCGGTCCGCGCCGAGGAAGTTCCGGCGCTGACCTCGGAACAGATCGCCTATCTCGAGACCCAGGCCTACGCCGCCGCTGGCGCGCCGGCCGGTCTGACGACCCCAGAAGCCATTCCGGTTCAGATCCGTCGCGGCGAAACCTTCGAGCAGGCCGTGCGTCGCACCGGCATCGGCGCCGAAGAAGCCAGCGCCGTCGCCGCCACCATCGCCAGCGCCTTTGACCTCAAGGATATGCGCGCCGGTCTGAAGTTCGAGACCGCCGTCTCCAAGCCGCGCGGCGGCCGTGGCGACGCCCGCCTGATCGGTCTAACCATGCGCACCGGTCCGGCCAGCCAGCTGACCGTGTCGCGCAGCTTCGACGGCGCTCTGCGCCTGCGCGCCCTCGACGAAAAGGTCACGCACGAAACCGTCGTCGCCAATGACAAGGTCCAGCGTTCGTTGTCGGCCAGCGCCCGGGAACTGGGCGCCACCTCGGCGGTGGTCCGTCGCGCCAGTCAGCTGTTCGCGCACAAGTTCGACATGCAGCGCGACGTGCGCGCCTCGGACGAGTTCACCCTGGTCTTCGATCGCTCGGTGACCGAAGCGGGTCGCACGGTCGAGACCGGCGAACTGCTGTACGCCGAGCTGAAGGGCCACGCCTTCTACCGCTATCAGCGCCCTGGCGCGAAGACGGCGGAATATTTCGACGCCACCGGCAAGAACACGCGCACCGCCATGATGCGCACCCCGCTGACCAGCTTCCGCCGCGTCAGCTCCAACTTCGGCGTTCGCACCCACCCCATCTCCGGCTATCGCAAGATGCACCAGGGCATGGACTTCGCCGCCACCACCGGCACGCCCGTCGTGGCGCCCGCTGACGGCGTGGTGGTCGAGGCCCGTCGCTGGGGCGGTTACGGCAACTGGCTGCGCATCCGCCACGCCAATGGTCTGGAAAGCGGTTACGGTCACCTGTCGCGTTACGGCTCCGGTATCCGCGCCGGCCAGCGCGTGTCGCAGGGCCAGGTCGTCGCCTATGTGGGGTCGACCGGCGCCTCCACCGGGCCGCACCTGCACTACGAAATCTGGCGCAACGGCCAGCGGATCAATCCGTCCGGCATCAAGACCCAGGAAGGCACCGTCCTGGCGGGCGCTGATCTGGCGGCGTTCCGCGCTGAGAAGGCCCGGATCGACCGTATCATCGCCGCCGGCGGCCAGCGCCGCCCCGTGGTGCAGCAGGCCTCGGCCTCGGGGCTGCGTTCCGTCGAAGGCTGATCAGCCAAGCCGGGAAGGGGTGAAGACCTCTTCCTATCCCACCAGCACAGGCGTTCGACCCTGGGTCGGGCACTGGACGCCGTGCACGCGCACGTCGGCCTCGCCCAGCTTCAGGCCTAGAAGGTCGAGCAGGGGTTGAACCACGCCGTCCAGCGCCGGGCCCAGCGGTGTCAGCAGCACGCCCAGGGTGGATACCAGATTGCCCAGGCCAAGCCCGCCCAGGGGGCCTAGACCTACATCCACCTCCAGGCGCTGCAACAGGCTGACGATCAGGCCGTTGATGAAGCCGCGTGACTGCACCGATTTGGTCGTCTGGCTCGCAATATCGGCGGAGTTGAAGGTCGCCCGCCGCCAGTCCAGGTCGGCGATCTCCACATCGCCATGGGCGGTCACGGTCACCAGGTTCAATACCGACACCAGGGTGGCGGGTGTGCTGCTCAGCGGCGTTTTGAAGTTCTTCAGCTTCGACTTGTCGATCGCGCCGACGCGCGCGCGCGCCAGGCCGGGTCGCACGTCCAGTGTGACGGATGGCTCTCCGCCGCAGTCGATCCGGCTCAGTTTCGCCTCGGACGCGGCGGCTTCGATCAGGATCGGCAGCTTGACCTGAGCGAGGCCGGCAAGCTTCTGGGTCGTGAGCGCCTCGATATAGATCCGGGCCTGGGCCGTGCGAATGATCGGCTCGTCCTTGCCGGTGATCGTGAGCCAGGGCGACTTGTTCGGCCGTTCGCCAATCGCCAGCAGGATGTCCAGATCGGCCAGTCCGGCGCGCGCGCCGAGATCCAGGGCCAACTGACGGTCGCCGTTGGCTGTCTCCAGCGACGCCATGATCAGGTCCAGGACGGAGACGTCGGCCCTCAGGGCCTCACGCAGTCCTTGCTTGGCGACCGCATCCACGCCGATCAGGTCTTTCAGCCTGAACTTGGCGTCTATCGGCGCCTGGGTCAGGCGGTTGAGGATGCTGCGGGTATCTGCGCCGGCTATCGATTCCAGGGCGTTGAGGGCTTGTCCAGCCGTCAGCTCCTGTTCGAACAATGCGTCGTAGTCCCCGGCCGTCACGTCCAACTCCGTCGCCAGGGCGTCTGAAAACTGCAGCAGATCGACCCGGGCGCCGGCCAGGGCGCGGTAATCCATCACGGTCAGCGAGACCTGGCTGCCCAGCAACCCGGACAGCAAGGTGTTGGCCAGGCCGCCGTCCAGGCTCGCCAGGCGTGAGCCGATGGAGAAGATGGCCTGGGACTCGCCGCCCGGAATGGCGGCGGTGGCTGTCTTGCGCACGGCGATGCTGTCCCGGTTCAGCACCCATCGTCCGAAGAACAGGGGGGCGGGGGCCGTCACCTCGACCCGGGCGGCGTTGGGGCGGGGCGCTGCGGTGCTGAACCGCTCGTCGGGCTCAAGGCGGGGGTCAGCGACATAGCCGCCTGTCGTCACGCTGACTCGTTGTACGTCGGGCAGGTTGGCGACAGCTGTGGCCTGGGCGGCGGCGTTGGCGCGCGCCAGGTCGTGCGCGGCGGCCATGGCCGACAGATCGGCCGCACCCTGGATCTGACGCGCCTTCAACGAGATCGAGCCCACGTCCACGGCCAGCGCGGCGAGCACGCATAGCAGGCCCCCAAAGGCGGCCGTCATGATGGCCACGCCGCCGCTCCTGTCGCCAATCCAGGCGGGCGTCATTTCAGTAGCCTTCCAGGCGGACGATCGCTGTCCGCCGAATAATTCGGGGCGGGGAGGGCACGATGGCCGCCAGAGCCATCAGGGGATGGTCGCTGATATCGTAGGCGACGTTTACGCGGATCAGGCCGGAGGTGCTTTCAACCTCCACGGCGGCGCGGTCCGCTCTCAGGCCGAGGTCTTTAATCTGAACGCCGACGAATCCTCGGGCCAGCGTCTCCCGCTCGATAGGATCGAGACCCGCGATCGCCGCCCTCGCCCCCTCCGACGCCAGGGACTGGACGCTGTGCGCCATCCAGAACCATCCGCCGTAAACGACCATGCCCAGCATCATCAGAATGAGCAGCGGCGCCACCATGGCGAACTCGATCGCGGCCACGCCGCGTCGGTCACTACTGCTACGAGAAGAGGGAAAGCGGCGTCTCATGATCAGCCCTCACCTATATAAGGTGATAAAGCTAGAACTGGCACCGTTAAGCGGTGGTGAAAGCGCACATCTAAAGGCGACCCAAGCGGATCACCTTATCAAGTCGATGGAAGAGGAAAGTGGCGCACCCGAAGAGAGACTTGGGTTGCTCAGCCTTTTGCGGTGGCTGGGTGTCGTCGGCCACGGTCCCGATACGGCTCTCTTCACCGTGGTCGATCGTCGGATCGAGGTCGTTGGTCTTGGCGGCGTCCAGGCTGGCGGACTCTGTCGGGGCGGTCATGCTGCGACGATTCCCATGTGGGTTGTCCTGACCGTCTCCAGGGACCGTTGGATAGCCGTCACCGTGGTCGTGCTGGCCTTGTGAAGGCGGGCGGTGGCACGGATGCCCATACCGTCGATCAACGACTTCCTGATCGCCTCCGCACGGTCGTCGGGCATGGGCTTTCGACCGCTCTTCCTGGTCGATCGACGAAGGCCCGACATGATGCGTTCCCGGATCATCGCTCGCTCGAATTCGGCGAACACGCTGAGCATCTGGAACATCATCCGGCCTGATGGCGTGCTGGTGTCCAGCCCC
>NZ_DGLD01000017.1 GCF_002387245.1 Brevundimonas sp. UBA4553 | reverse complement strand
GGGCGGAGCGCCGGTGACGGCGGTCGTCGGACCGAACGGGGTCTGGACCCTGCCGGCCTCGGCGGTCCCGGGCGGCCTGAACGGCTTCGAGGGCGGGGTCCGGGCGGTCGATCCGGCGGGCAACAGCGCCACGGCGCCGGTCGGTCCGGTGGACGGCACGGTGACGGTCTCGATCAACGCCGATGCGGTGACGAGCGACAACATCCTCAATCTGGCGGAGGCGGCGGCGCCTTCGGTGACGATCAGCGGCACGGCCTTCGGCGACTTCAACGCCGGCGACGTCGTGACGGTGCGGTTGTCGAACGGCGCCCTGGCGACCACAGGACTGAACCCGGACGGGACGTGGAGCGTCGTCTTCGCCGGCTCGGCGCTGGCCGCCTCGACCTCGGTGACGGCTGAACTGGCGACGACGGACGCCTCCGGCAATGCGGCCGTGGTGACCGACGTCCAGACCTATGGCGTGGACCTGAGCCCGCCGCCCGCGCCGGTCATCACCTCGGCCAATGGCGCAGGCGTCTCCGGCACCGCCGAGGCCAACGCCACCATCACCCTGCTTGACGCCAACGGCGCGCCGGTCCGCGACGCAGGCGGCGCGCCCGTCATGGTCACGGTGGGCGCGAACGGCGTCTGGGTCTTGCCCGCGACGGCCGTGCAGGGCGGGCTTGACGGCTTCACAGGCTCGGTCCGCGCCACCGATACGTCCGGAAACCCCGGCGCCCCGCAACCGCTGGGGCCCATCGACGGCGCAACGCCGGCGCCTACGATCACGGTGGCCAACGGCGCAGGCCTTGAAGGCGTGGCCGAGGCGGGTGCGGTGATCACCCTGGTCGACGCCAACGGAGCGCCCGTGATCGGCGCGGGCGGCGCTCCGGTCACGATGACCGCGGACGGCGACGGCGACTGGTCGATCCCGGCGACGGACGTTCCCGGCGGGCTGGACGGATTTGAAGGTGCGGTCGTCGCGACCGATCCCGTGGGCAACAGCGCCTCCGGCGCCGTCGGACCCGTGGACGGGACGACCCCGGTCCCCACCATCAATGCGGCCAATGGAGCCGTCCTGTCGGGTTCGGCCGAGCCCGGCGCGACCATCACCCTGCTGGACGCGGCTGGAAATCCGGTTACGGACGTCAATGGCGCGCCGGTCACGACACTCGCCAACGGCGGGGGCGTCTGGACCATTCCGGCCTCGGTCGTGCCCGGAGGCCTCAATGGCTTTGAAGGCTCGGTTCAGGCGACCGATCCGGCCGGCAACACCGCGCAGGCAGGCGTCGGACCCATCGACGGCGCGGTCAATCTGACCCTCACGGTGGACCCGGTCACCGCCGACAATGTGTTGAACGGCGCGGAGGCGGCGCAAGCCAGCGTCGTCATTACGGGCGCCGTCACGGGAGAGTTCACGGCGGGCGACCTGGTTCGCGTCGAACTGGCGGGCGGCGTGTTCCAGCAGGTCGCCGTTGACGCCAGCGGCGCCTGGTCTGCCAGCTTCTCGGGCGCCCAACTGGCGGCGGGAGCCGCCGTCACCGCGTCCATCACGGTGCAGGACAATGCCAATAATACGGTCTCCGTGACCGAGGTTCAGGCCTACGCCGTCGATCTGACCACGCCGACCCCGGTCGTCACGAGCGCCAACGGCGCCGGGCTTTCCGGCACGGCCGAAGGAGGCGCGCTCATCGTCGTGCGCAACGCGGCCGGTGCGGTCGTGGGCTCGACCACGGCGGACGCCAGCGGCGTCTGGACCATTCCGGGCTCAGCCTTCTCGGTCGGCCTGAACGGCCTCTCCGGATCGATCCAGGCCACGGATGCGGCCGGCAACTCCGCCGTAGCGCCGCTCAACCCGGTGGACGGCGCGGTCAATCTGAGCATCGGCGTCAACGCCGTCACCAGCGATGACGTGATCAACATCGCCGAGGCGGGGCAGGGCGCGGTTGCGGTCGGCGGAACGGTCGCGGGCGAGTTTGCGACCGGGGACCCCGTCGTGGTCACTCTGGCCAATGGCGCGACCCAGACCACGACATTGGACGCCGCGGGGGCCTGGAGCGTCGCCTTCGCCGGCGCTGACCTGGCGGCTTCGGCCGGGTTGACCGTCGCCGTGACGAGCACCGACGCCGCGGGCAACACCGCCACGGTCAGCGTGCAGAAGGCGTTCGGGGTCGATACGACGGCGCCGGGTGCGCCGCTGGTGACGGCGGCGGGCGCAGCCGGCCTTTCCGGCACCGCGGAAGCCGGGGTCACGATCCAGCTTCTTGACGGTTCGGGAGCGCCCGTGACCGGCGCCTTCGGTCAGCCGATCACCGTCCAGGCCACCGCGGGCGGGGTCTGGAGCGTGCCGGCGTCGGCCTTTGTCGGCGGCGCCGTGCCTACGGGCTTTACTGGACAGGTGCGGGCCGTCGATGCGGCGGGCAACACCTCGGCGCCCACGGTCGTTCCGGCCATCGACCTGACCCCGCCCGACAGCACGACGACCACGCTGAGCATCGGCGTCATCGCGGGCGATGACGTGGTCAATCTGGCGGAATCCCAGGGCTCCGTCGTCATTGGCGGTCAGGTCGGCGGCGAGTTCCGGGCCGGCGACGTGGTCACGGTCACGGCGGGGTCCGCCACGGCGACGGGCGTGGTGAGCGCCGATGGGCGATGGACGGCTGTCCTGGCCGGGTCGGCTCTGACGGGCGGCGTTCTGCAGGCGACGGTTCAGGCCAGCGACGCCGCCGGGAACCTCGGCGCGATTTCTGCCACGCGCCCCTATACGGTGGATCTGGTCAGTCCCGGCGGTGTGAACGGGACGTCGGCGCCGGTGCTGTCGATCGCAGCGGCGGCCGACGGGCTGGTGAGCCCGGCTGAGTTGTCGGCCGGCGTCTCCGCCGTGGTGGCGCTGACGCCGACGGCCCAGGCGGGCGACACCGTGGCCCTGACCCTGACCACCGGCGGGGTCGCCCAGACCCTCACCCTTGTTCTGACGCCTGCCGAGGTGGCGGCGGGACAGGCCGTCTTCGCGCTCAGCCCGTCGTTGATCGACGGCGCCTATTCGGCGGTGGCCGTCATTCGCGATCCGGCGGGCAATGTGTCGGCACCCTCGGCGACGCTCAGCTTCGCGGTGGATGTCACGCCTCTGGCGGTCGGCGTCGCCAGCGCCTCGGTGGCGGAAACCGCCCTGGGCGTCGCGGCTGTCGGAACGCTGGACGTCACGGGCGCGACCGGCGCGGTGGCCTTCAGCCTCCAGGCGCCCACGTCCGTCATCACCTCGCGCGGGGCCACCGTCACATGGACGACCTTGCCCGACGGCACGCTGCTCGGCGCGGCGGCGGGGCGCGAGGTTGTCCGTGTGACGATCAACGCCTCGGGTGGTTACAGCGTGACCCTTCTGGACGCGGTCGATCACGCTGGCGCAGGCGCTGATACGGTTCAGCTTCCTATCCGCGTGGTGGCGACCGACAGCGACGGTTCGGTCTCGACGACGATCACGGTCGGCATCGTGGACGGCGTGCCGCAGTTGAGCGGCCCGGTCACCCTGGCCCCGACCGAGCCCGGCATCGTGGTCGGTAGTCTGGTCCAGAGCTTCGGACCGGACGGCGGCCACCTGACGTCCGTCACCATCGACGGTCGGGTGTTCAGCTATAATGCGGCGAATGGCGCAGTCACGGCCAGCGGTCCGGCCGGTTCCGTGGTGGCCTATTCGGTCAGGGACGGCGTGCTGTCCGCGACGACCCTGCGCGGGGAAGCGATCACGGTGGACTTCGCCACTGGTGCGTATCAGGTGGGCGTGACGGGGCAGGAGTCCCGGCCCGCGACCCAGGTTGCGCCGGAGGTGGCGCTGGGCGGGGGCTCCGGTCTACTGGGCCTGATCGATGCGGACGTGCTGGGCCTGATCCAACTGGACCAGCAGCAGTTCTTCACCGCCTCCGACGCCAACAACGACATCAGCCAGGTCGTGGTCCGGTATTCGTCTCTGGTCAGCATCGGGAACCGCTTCTTCGGCTTCTCGTCGGCGTTGGCGACCGAGTTGGGCCTGGTGGTGACCCCCAACAACGTCAACTCGCTGCTGCTCACCTCGTCGCAGTTGACGATCAGGTCGGCGGACGGCGGACCAATCGACAATCTGAAGCTCAACGAGTTCCTTGGCTCGATCACCTTCACTGGCGGACTGGCCAGCCTGTTGAGCCTGAATATCGGTCAGTCCCTCAGCATCCAGGCGACGGACTCCGGCGGACGCACCGTGCAGGAGGCCGAGACCAATCTGGCCGATCTGGGGGTGCTGGCCGGTCTTCTGGGCGGCAGTCCGCCTGGCCAGATCATCAACGGCACCTCAGGGAACGATCCGCTGACGGCATCGGACGTCGGCACGGGCGCGGCGCTGGACAACCGGATGTATGGGTATGGCGGAGCCGACACCCTGAACGGCGGTCTGGGCAATGACCTGCTGCGCGGCGGCGCCGGGGCCGACACGCTGAACGGCGGCGCCGGCAACGACCTTCTGGTCGGCGGAACCGGCAACGACACCCTGACCGGCGGCGCCGGACAGGACGTCTTCCGCTGGGAGCGGGGGGATCAGGGCACGACCGCTGCACCCGCAGCCGACATCATCACGGACTTCAGCCTGGCCAGTCTGGCTTTGGGCGGAGACGTGCTGGACCTGTCGAGCCTGTTGCAGGGCGAGGGGCGCATCGGGACCAATCCCGGCAACCTGACCAACTTCATCCATTTCCAGCAGACCGCGAACGGCACCCTGGTCCACATCAGCTCCACGGGCGGTTTCATCGGCGGATTCGGATCGGCCACGGCCGCCGCTGCGGATCAGACCATCCTGTTGCGGAACGTCAATCTGACGGCCGGCTTCTCTTCCGATCAGGCCATTCTCGCCGACCTGCTGGACCGCGGGAAGCTGATCGTGGACGAGCTGACGACGCCGGCGCCGGGGTCGGACGTTCTGACCATCGGCGGCTCTGTGGTGGACGGCGACGGGGATAGCGGCGCGACGACGCTCGCCATCGACAGCGCCGCCGTGCAGCCGCTCCCCGCGGCGCCAGGCAATGTGGCGCCTGTGGTCGGCGCACAGGCCGACGCCCTGCTGGGGCTTCTGGGTCTGGGCGTGCTGGGGCTGAACCTGGGTGAACAGGATCTGCTGGCGGCCGACGCCAACAACAACCTGAGCCGGGTGGAGGTCGAATACGCGCCCCTGCTGGCCGTGAACCTGTCGCCGCTGACCTTCGCCTATGCTGAAAGCCTGGCGGCCAGCTTCGGCTACAGCGTCCAGGTCAACACCTCGCCCGGGTTGCTGGGCGTGGTCGCGCCCTCGGCGCGGATCACGATCACCGCTCTGGACGGCGGCCCCCTCGACAATGTCGAGATCAACCGCTTCCTCGAGACGGTTCATCTGACCGACACGTCCGGCGCTCTGCTGAGCAGCACCCTGTTGAGCGCGCAACTGTTGAACGCGCTCACGCTGACGGCCGAGGACGCCCAGGGTCTCGGGAGCAGCGTGACGGTCGGCTCGGTGGTGAACGTCAACGCCCTGAACAGCCTGGACGGGCCGGATCCTGTCCTTCTCAGTGCGTCCGCCCTGTTCGCGGATGAGGCCGCGAGCGCGGGTCTTGAGGTCGGCTGGGGTCAGGAAGATCTTGTTCGACTGCCGATGGTTGAGGTGCAGGCGGATGTCGAGCGTCATCCCGTGACGTTCGAGGGCCTGGCTCAAACCGGCTGGGACGATGATGGGTCGGCTGCCGAGGAGGCGATCGACCTGATCGCGGCGTTCACCGAATCCGGCGAGGGCCTCTATCTGCCGGGCGCCGAGGACAACGCCCTGGCGCCGACGGCCGGCACGGCCTTCTCGGCGGAGTCTGACTCCATGGCCGTCGACTTCATAGCGGCGCCCCCGCCCCTGGTCTTCGACGAAGAGGCGAGCACGGTCCACGCATGAGGCTTTGGGGGAGGGCCGCCCGGGCGCCGGGCGTATGGGCTGCAGTCGCCGTCATGTCGGCGAGCCAGCCGGTCTGGGCGGACACAAGTCTGGCCGAGGCGGTGTTGCGCGGTCTGGCGCGACACCCCGAGGTCCGCCTGGCCGAGGCGGAAGCCGCCGTGGCCGCCACGGAGGTGGAGATGGCGCGAAACGCCTATCTGCCGACCCTCGGCGCATCGGCCGGACCGGCCGCGGCGGGCATGGGCTATGACCTGACCCTGTCGCAGACCGTGTATGACTTCGGCGTGGCGGGCAGCCAGGTGGAGAAGGCGCGGTCCCTCTACGCACGGCAGCAAGCCAACCTCCAGATCGTGCGGGACGACGTCGCGCTGGAGATCGCGGAAGTCTATCTCGATATCGCCAGCCGACGCGCCCAGCTGTCGCTGCTGGACGACCACGTCCAGCGTCTGTCGGCCCTGTCCGAAATGGCGCAGGCGCGAGTGGAGGGGCGTTACTCCGATCAGGCTGAAACCGGGCGGGTCGCGCTGGCGCTGGCGACCGCAGAAGGCACGCGGGCGCGCCTGCGCGGCGAGTTGGCGGACGCCGTCGACCATTACGTGCTTCTGGTCAGCGCCCCGGCCGAGGGGCTTCGTCTGCCGACGCCGCCGGCCTTCCTCGATGCGGTGCGGGAGGAGGGCGCGCTGGAGGCGGCCATCGCCACGGCGCCGCTTTACCAGCGAGCGGCCCTGGCCGTGCGAACGGCGGAGGCCGGAGTGAAAGAAGCCCGCGCGGCGCGTTTCCCCAGGCTGGCGCTTGAGGGTTCTTTGCAGCGTCGCGAAATCGGGGGGCAGATGGTGGACGACAGCGCCATCAGTCTGAGGGTCCGGTTCAATCCCCAGCCCGGCCTCGCTTCTCTTCAGCGGCCGAAACTGGAGGAGCAGCGCCGGGCGGCGGCGGCCATGGGCGTGGAAGTGGTCGGCCAGGATCTGAAGCGAGTGGTGGAATCGCTGACGGCGCAGGACGCGGCCCTGGGCGCGAGGATTGACGCCCTCTCCGATCAGGCGGCCCAGGCGGAAGCGGTCCGCGAGACCTATCAGGAGCAGTTCCTGGTCGGGAGGAGAGACATCCAGGACCTGGTGATCATGCAGAACGAGTATTTCGAAGCGGAGCGTCAGGTGATGGAGCTGACCGTCGAGCGGCTTCGCTCGCAGTATCGAGCGGCGGCGCAACTGGGTCTGCTGACCCCGGCCATGGCCGGAGACGAGATGCAGGCGCCGGTGGAGATCCGGCCATGATGACCTCGGACCATCGCTCTGCGGACGGTCTGCTTGAAGGGCTGAGCCTGCTGGCCTCCGAGCTGGGGCGGCCGTCCACCGCGGCGCAATTGGCCGACGGCTTGCCGCTTCAGGAAGGCCGGCTGCCGCTGGATCAGGTGCGCAAAGCCATGCGTCGCGCGGGGATGTCGGCGCGGGTCCTGCCCATGACGGTCCGGGCTGCGCCTGCCGGTCTGCTGCCCGCGCTGCTGCTGCTCAAGAACGGCCAGACCTGCGTGCTGGCTTCTCGCGATCAGGCCACGGCCGTCGTGCTGTCGCCGGAGACGGGCGGCGGGCGTGAGACCATGGCCCTGGCCGATCTGGAGGCGGCCCATGACGGCCTGATCGTCTTCGCCAGGCCGCAATATGAGGGCGACCAGCGCGCGGGCGCCTATGCCCGTCAGGCTCCGAAGCACTGGCTGCGCAGCGTGGTGGCGGAGAACTGGCGCGCGTTCCTCGAGGTCGGCGTGGCGGCGGCCTTCGCGAACCTGCTGGCCATCGCTTCGTCGCTGTTCGCCATGCAGGTCTATGACCGGGTGGTGCCGACCTCCAATTTCAGCACCCTGTGGGTGCTGGCCAGCGGCGTGGCTCTGGCGGTGGGCGCGGAACTTCTGTTCCGCCTGTTACGGGCGCATTTGCTGGATGTGACGGGTAAGCGGCTGGATCTCCAGCTTTCGTCGCGGCTGTTCGAGCAGGTCATGGCCATTCGCCTGTCCGCCAAGCCGGGCTCGACCGGCGCCTTCAGCAGTCAGGTGCGCGAGTTCGAATCCGTGCGGGAGTTCTTCACGGCCTCGACCGTGGCGGCGATCAGCGACGCGCCCTTCATCCTGTTCTTCATCGGCGTCATCGCACTGCTGGGCGGTCCTGTGGCGCTGGCTCCCGCCGCGGCCGTGCTGTTGATGGTGGCGCCGGCCTGGATGCTTCAGCGGAAGCTGGGCGAACTGTCGCGCGCCAATCTTCGGGAGGGCGCCGTCAAGCACGGCCTTCTGCTGGAGACGGTCGACAATCTGGAAGCGGTCAAGGCCACGCGCGCGGAGGGGCGAAATCTGCGGCTGTGGGATCAGCTTTCCCTGCAACTGGCGGATTCCGGAGCGCGGTCGCGCTGGATTTCCAGCACGCTGAGCTACTCGGCGGCGGCGGCGCAGCAATTGGCCTATGTCGGGGCGGTGGTGATCGGCGTCTATCAGATCGCGGCCGGTCATATGACGGTGGGCGCGCTGGTCGCCTGTTCCCTGCTGGTGTCGCGGGCGATTTCCCCCACGGCGCAGTTCACCGGGATTCTGGCGCGCTGGCAGCACATCAAGGTGGCGCTGGAGGGCCTGGACCAACTGATGCAAGCGCCTGTGGAGCGGCCGGCCGATCGCCAGTTCACGCGCAAGCCCGATGTCGCCGGCAGATACAGCCTTCAGTCGCTTGAGGTTCGTCCGGCGCCCGAGGCGGCGGCGATCCTGTCGATCCCGCGCCTGGACATCGCCGCCGGCGAACGGGTGGCGTTGATCGGGGGCAACGGCGCAGGAAAGTCCACCCTGCTCAGAATGCTGTCGGGGCTGGGTGATCCGACGGCCGGGTCCATCCTGCTGGACGATATCAGCCTGTCGCAGATCGACCCGGCTGACCGACGCGCCGCCATCGGCTACCTGCCCCAGGATTCCGTCCTCTTCTACGGCACGCTGCGCGAGAACCTGACCTTGGACGGGGCTCGGCATGTCGACGGCGAGTTGCTGGAGGCGCTGGATGCGGTCGGACTGGGTCCGTTCGTGAGGGCGCATCCCAAGGGTCTGGACCTGCCCATCGTCGGCTCCCAGGCTGTATCGGGGGGGCAGCGACAGGCGATCGCGCTCGCGCGTCTGCTGTTGCAGGATCCTCGGATCGTGCTGATGGACGAGCCGACCGCCGCCTTTGATCAGGTCAGTGAGCGGCGCGTGGTCGAGACGTTGAAAGCCTGGGCTTTGGGGCGCACGCTCATCGTGGCCACACATCGCCGCGGGGTTCTGGCCCTGGCGGATCGCGTCATCGCCCTCTCTGGCGGGCGGGTGGCGGGCGACGGCCCTGCTGAATCGAAACTGGAAATCGCCTCGGAGATCGCAACCGTGAGGAAGGTCCATGGCTGAGGCCTCGCATGTCGAACGCCAGATCAGACGGGCGCTGGCCGATGGACGGGACGTGTCCTTCAATCCCGGCGCGCGGCCCTTGCTGTGGGCCTGTGCGGGCCTTGTGGCGGCCTTTGTCGCCTGGTCGGCCTGGGCCACGGTCGACGAGGTGGCGCGGGGCGAGGGGCGCGTCGTGCCCAGCAGCCGGGTTCAGGTGATCCAGAGCCTTGAAGGCGGCATCCTCAGCGACCTGATGGTGAAGGAGGGCGACATCGTGCGCGCGGGTCAGCCCCTCGCTCAACTGGACGACACGCGCTTCGCCGCCTCCACCATGGAGACCGGGGCCCAGGTCAAGGCGCTGACCGCCGCCATCGCCCGACTGGAAGCCGAGGTTCTGGGCAAGGGCGTGATCGAGTTTCCGGCCTCCATTCTCACCGATGATCCGGTGATCATGTCCGAACGCGCCCTGTTCAACGCGCGTCGCAACAACCTGAACCAGACCCTGGGCGCGCTTCGGCAGGAAACGGCCTACGCCCAGCGACAACTGGCCATGGTCGAACCCCTGACGGCGCGCGGCGTGGTCAGCGAAGTCGAGGCCCTGCGGCTGGGCAAGGACATCGCCGCCCTGACGGGACGTCAGGCCGAGGTTCGCAATTCCTACATGCAGGAAGCCTATGCCGAACTGGCCGCCAAGAAGGCTGAACTGGCCGCCCAGACCCAGGTGTTCAATCAGCGCCGGGACCAGTTGAACCGCACGCTTCTGACCGCCCCGGTGCGCGCCAGGGTCAACGACATCCGGGTGACGACGCGCGGCGGAGTGGTGCAGCCGGGCGAGGCGATCATGCAACTGACGCCGATCGACGACCAGCTTCTGGTCGAGGCGCGCATCCTGCCGCGCGACGTCGCCTTCATTCGCCAAGGGATGACCGCCAGGGTCAAGATCACGGCCTACGACTACACCGTGTACGGCGATCTCCCGGCCAAGGTCGAGCAGATCAGCGAGGATACCCTGGAGGAGGATACGCCGCGCGGAAAGGTGTCCTATTACAGCGTCCTGGTCAGAACTGAACGCAGCCACCTCGAACGAAACGGCCGGAAACTGCCTATTCGTCCGGGCATGGTGGCGGAGGTGGACATCCAGTCCGGCAACCGTTCGGTGCTGAGCTACATGCTCAAGCCTCTGCTCAAGGCCAGGCTGGCTTGAGCGCGCATCTACGAGAGATTGCGTTGCGGCCAAGGTTGACAACCCTCGCTTGTTGCCGAACCTTTGTTCGACAAATGCGCGGAGACTGGCTTGCCGGAAACCATAGCGGAACAGGAAGCGCCTTCCTGGCTTGATCCGGCCGAGGTCTGCGGCCGCCTGATGGCTAAGGGCGAAAGCGCTGACCTCATCCGCGAGCGGTGCTGGCATGACACCGCGCTCGGTCGTCTTGAGACCTGGGACCCCGCGCTGCTGACCGCGCTCGACATCATCCTTGAATCCCGCTTCCCGATGTTCCTGACGTGGGGTTGTGACCACAAGCTGTTTTACAACGACGCCTATCGACCCATCCTCATGGGCAAGGGCGATTGTCTGGGACGGCCGTTCAGCGACGTCTTTCCCGAGGCCTGGCCGACCCTGAAGGCGGACTTCAGCCGGGCGGGCGCCGGCGAGGCCATCTACCGCGAAGATCTCGAGGTTCCCCTGCTCAGGAACATGCGTCTGTCGCGGACCTGGTGGTCCTTCTCCTATTCACCCTTGCGGAGTTCCAAGGGGGACATCCAGGGGGTTATGGGCGTCCTTTACGAGACGACACGACGCCTGCTGGCGGAACAGACCATGTGGTACAGTCAGGCCGGGATGCGGGCCGTCACCGATCTGGCCCCCGCCATGCTCTGGCGGTGCGCGCCGGACGGCCGGATCCTCTGGGCGAACCAGATGTTCGAGAGCTACGCAGGCGAAACCGCGGAGGCCCGGCGCTTTCAGGATCTGGTCGCCGTCGAAGACCAACCCGCCGCCGCCGAGGCACGCATACGCGCCGATGATGAAAGGGTCGCGTTCGAGGGTCAGTTCAGGCTTCGTCGCGCTGATGGGGTCTACCGCTGGTTCCTGGTGCGGGCCAAGCAGAACTGGGACAGCGACGGGCTGCTGGTGGAGTGGTGCGGGTCTGCGGTCGACATCGAGGATTGGCATGGCGCGGCGGCGGTCGCGGGGCAGGAGGATCGCGAGATCCTGCAAGCCATGTCGGGCACGCAGCCGGCCCTGCTATGGACCGCTGACTTGGCGACGCATGAACTGGTCGGCCTGAGTTCGGAAGGTCAGGCCCCCTGGGCGGCGTCTCTCGTGGGCGACGGTCTGCGGTGGGACGATTGGCTGGCCAATATCCACGTGGAGGATCGCGCCAGAATCGCTGCGGCGTTCGAACGCGCCGGATGGGGCGAGATCATCCAGGAAAAGTTCCGCATGGGCGAAATCGACGGGGGCTGGCGACGGTATCGCGCCACGGCCTTCCCCATCGTTTCGGGAGAGGGAGAGGTCAGACGGATCGGCGGCATGCTGGTGGATATCAGCCGAGAGGCGGAGCCCCGCCTGTACCTGATCCAGTCCGATCCCGCCGAACAGAACCGGATGGCTCATGCCTTGGGCAAGGCAGGGTTCAAGGTCCGTCCCTTCGATGATCTGCGCGCCTTTTCGCTGGTGTCTGATGATCTGATGCCCGGCGTGGTGCTGTTTGCGTCCCTGGCGGAGGATCAACCGCTTCTGCAGGCCGCCAACACCCTTCGCCTGAACGGACCTCGTCTGCCCTGGATCGTGGCCGGGGTGCCCGGCGATCACCTGAACATGGTGGTCCAGCTCATGAGGCTGGGGGCGGCGAATGTTCTGCCGCAGCAGGCCGAGGTGGAGGCGATCGCCGAAGCCGTGAGGGAGGCTCTGCCGCGCCAGACCGGTCTGGCGGACGAACAGGGCAGCGCGCCTCGGAAGATCGCCGAACTCAGCCGCCGCGAGCGCGAGGTTCTCGACGGGCTGGCCGCAGGAGGCACCAACAAGACGATCGCGCTCGCGCTGTCGCTGAGTCCGCGCACCGTCGAAACCTATCGGGCTCAGCTGATGGATCGGCTGGGCGCTCGAACGCTGGCCGAACTCCTGAAGCTCGCCGCCGAAGCCGGGATTGTCGACGGCCACTAGGGAGTGGCTGTTGAGGGGCTCTTGCCTGTATAGCGACCCGTTCGCCGCACCTGGGACCGCCATGTTGATGACGGGAGTTTCGCGTAGGTGGCGGTTTCGGGTTCGGAAGAGCCGTCGTTCAACCGTTTGATGCCGTCATAAGATGCTGAACAGCCAAGCCTGCAGACTGTCCGTCGCTCCCATGATGGACTGGACCGACCGCAACTGCCGGGCGTTTCATCGCGCCCTGAGCAGCCGGGCGCTGCTCTATACCGAGATGGTCACGGCGCCGGCGGTGATCCACGGCGATCGCGAGCGGCTGCTGGGGTTCGATGCGGTCGAGCATCCCGTGGCGCTGCAATTGGGCGGGTCGGACCCGGCGCAACTGGCCGAGGCGGCGAAGATCGGCGCGGCCTATGGCTATGACGAAATCAACCTGAACGTCGGCTGCCCCTCGGACCGGGTGCAATCGGGCAAGTTTGGCGCCTGCCTGATGCGTGAGCCGGAACTAGTGGCTGACTGCATGGCGGCGATAAGGGAGGCGGTCAGCGTCCCCGCCACCGTCAAATGCCGCATCGGCGTCGATGATCAGGACCCGCTGGTCAGCCTGTTCGCCACGGTCGACGCCTCGGCGGCGGTAGGGATCACCAGCTTTATCGTCCATGCGCGCAAGGCCTGGCTCAAAGGCCTGTCCCCCAAGGAAAACCGCGACGTGCCGCCGCTGGACTATGATCTGGTGCGGCGTCTGAAGCGCGAGCGGCCGCATCTGACCATCTGCATCAACGGCGGCATCGCCGATCTGGACCAGGCCGAGGCGCATCTGGATGACACGGATGGCGTGCAGTTGGACGGCGTGATGCTGGGTCGGGCCGCCTATCATGAGCCGGCGCTGCTGGGGCAGGTGGATCGCCGGATCTTCGGGATGGACGTCGCGGACGTCGATCCCTTCGCCGCCATCGAACGGTACCGCCCCTACATGGCCGGGCGACTGGCCGAGGGCGCGCATCTGGCGAGCATGGCGCGGCACATGCTGGGCGTGATGCACGGTCGGGCCGGGGCGCGAGCTTTCCGGCGGATCCTGACGGTCGAGGGCGTCAAGGCCGGGGCCGGACTGGAGGTCGTGGATCGCGCCGTCGAGGCCGTGCGCGAGGCCGAAGCGCGACAGGCGCGGTTGGGCGTGGCCGAAGAGGCGGCCTGACCGCTTCCGGGATGACGGAGAGGGCGACGACGGCTATGGCCAAGCCATGAACGCCTTGCCCCTGACCGAACTGCTGATGATGGCGACCGCCCTGGTGGCGGCGGGCGCGGTGGCCGGCGTGATCGGGGGACTGTTCGGGGTCGGCGGCGGGACGGTGCTGGTGCCCGCGCTCTTCTACGCCTTCTCCGTTCTGGGCGTGGGCGGCGAGAGCAATCTGCACGTCGCCATCGGCACCTCGCTGCTGACCATCGTCGCGACGTCCTGGAGATCCCTGGCCACGCACCGGGCGCATGGGGCCGTGGACGAGGAGGTGCTGAGGACGTGGACGCCCTGGGTGGCGTTCGGCGGTCTGATCGGGGCGGCGATCGCGGGCTTCACTTCCATGGAAGGCTTGGCGGTCGTCTATGGCGCCTGTCTGTTGCTGGTGGCGATGCAGCTGGGCCTGATGCCCGAGCGATACACGGTGCGAAAGGACATGCCGACGGGCTGGGGGCGACGCTGCGTCGGGACGGGCATCGGGCTGCTGTCGGCCATGATGGGCGTCGGCGGCGGCAGCCTGGGGGGCATGACCATGACCCTGTGCGGGCGGCCGATCCATCAGGCGGTGGCCACGGCCAGCGGCTTTGGCCTGGCGATCGGTGCGGCGGCGGCCTTGGGTTTCGCCGGTTTCGGATGGGACGCGCCCGGTCGGCCGCCCTTGTCGCTGGGCTATGTCAATGTCCCGGCGGCGGTGATCATGGGCGTGCTGACGGCGCTGACCGCCCCCTATGGCGCGCGACTGGCGCACAGACTTAACCGCACCGTGCTGAGGAAGGCCTTCGCCGGCTACCTGTTGCTGACCGCACTGTCGGTGGTGCTGAAGGCGCTCTGACGGCGTCTACGTAGATTTCCGCTATCGGGCGATAAGGCTTTGTCGAACAGCGTGGCGCTAGGGAGCAGCCTCAGTCCTCTCCCCGAGCGTAGAAAATGCTGCAGAACCTGTCCGTTCCCAAGAAGCTGATGCTGTCCTTCGCCGCCGTGATCGCGGCCTGCGGGATGGCGACCATGGTGGTGCTGTGGTGTGTCGCCGGCCTGCAGCGTGCGGACGCCGCCGATGCGGCTTCGCGCGAGATCTTCAAGGCGTCGGATCTGGTGTTGGCCTCCGCCGTCGAACAGCAGAACGCCATGCGCGCCTTCGTCGCCACGCGCGATGAGGACTTCATCCCGAAGTATGAAGAGCCCGGCCGTCAGTTCACGGCGCGCCTGGCCGATCTGGCCGCCAGCGACGTGGCCGGCGCCTATCAGGCTGAACAGGCGGCGCTGAACGCGGCGGGGGTCGAGTTCCACAAGAGCGCGGACGGCCTCATCGCCCTGGCGCGCGACCCCGCCACTCAGCCGCAAGCCATTGCGAGCATGGAGAACGCAGCGCGCCTGTCCGAGATTCGCGCGGCCGTCGGCACGATCCAGGAAAAGGAAGGCGTGGTCGCCGCCGCTCGCGCCGAGGCCAAGCAGTCGGCCTTTACGCAGGCCTATATCAGCTTCGTCGTCGGCGGCGTGCTGGCCCTGGTGATCGCGCTGGGCGCCATCGCCTGGTTGATCGGCGCGCTGAGCCGCCCGGTAGAAGCCATGACGCGCGCCATGGGACGTCTGGCGTCCGGCGATCTGAACGTGGCGATCCCCGCTGTGGGTCGCCGCGACGAGATCGGCCACATGGCCGACGCCGTCCTGACCTTCAAGCAGAACGCCGAGGAAAAAGTGCGCCTGGAGGCCGAGGCCGAAGTCCAGCGTGCGGCCGCCGAACAGGCCCGTATCGCCCAGGCCGAACGCGACGCCGAGGCGGCGCGCCAGCAGGCCCAGGTGGTCGAGGGGATTGCTGCGGGACTGGACCGGCTGTCGAGCGGCGAACTGGCTTTCCGTCTGAATGCGACCTTCGCGCCCGAGTATGAAAAGCTGCGCGCCGACTTCAACGCGGCGATGGCCAAGCTGCAGGACACGATGCGCGTCATCGTTGATCGTTCAAGCGCCATCGGCTCCAGCGCCCATGAGATTTCCCAGGCCTCCAACGACCTGTCGCGTCGCACCGAACAGCAGGCGGCCGCTCTGGAAGAGACCGCCGCCGCTCTGGAGCAGATCACCGCCACCGTGTCGCGCTCGGCCGAGAACGCCGTGGAAGCCGGAGGCGTGGTCGACGCCGCCCGCAGCGAGGCGATCGACGGTCAGGCCGTCGTCGGCCGCGCCGTCACCGCCATGGGCGAGATCGAGCGTTCGTCGAACGAGATCGGCAACATCATCGGCGTGATCGACGAGATCGCCTTCCAGACCAATCTTCTGGCGCTCAATGCCGGTGTCGAGGCCGCGCGCGCCGGCGACGCGGGTCGCGGCTTCGCCGTCGTGGCCTCGGAAGTGCGGGCCCTGGCCCAGCGCTCGGCGGAAGCCGCCAAGGAGATCAAGACTCTGATTTCGGCTTCCAGCCGTCAGGTCGGCGAGGGCGTGCAACTGGTCGGCGACACCGGCGAGGCCCTGAAACGGATCGGCGGTCAGATCGAGCGCGTCACCGCCATCACCGGCGAGATCGTGGCCTCGTCGCAGGAGCAGTCCAGCGGCCTGCAACAGGTCAACACCGCCGTGGCCCAGATGGACCAGGTCACCCAGCAGAATGCGGCCATGGTCGAGGAGGCCACCGCCGCCAGTCATTCGCTGGCGCAGGACGCGCGCGAGCTGGATCGGATGATGGGGCAGTTCTCGCTGGAGGACGCCGCCATGGACGCGCGTGCTCAGCAACGGATGCTGGAACGCGCGGTGGCCTGAAGGTCGTAGCGCAGGTTAAGAATGAGGGCCTCTCCGGCGAACCGGAGAGGCCCTTTTCACATCAGGCCGCTTGTTGCAGCACCAGGGCGTCCAGCGCCTGAACCAGGTTGGCCAGGATGTCGTCCTGATGCTCCAGGCCGACCGAAAGGCGGATCAGGCCGTCGGTGATGCCGGCGGTGACGCGGGCGTCGGGCGTCATGGCGGCGTGGGTCATGGTGGCCGGGTGGGCGATCAGGCTTTCGACGCCGCCCAGCGACTCGGCCAACGTAAAGATGTCGAGGCCCTCGATCAGGTCGCGCACGGCGTCCGTGCCGCCGTTCAGTTCGAAGCTGAGCATGGCGCCTGGTCCCGACTGCTGCCGCGCCGCCAGGGCGTGACCGGGATGGGACTTCAGGCCCGGATAGTGGACGGCCTTGACCGCCGGGTGCTGTTCCAGGGCGGCGGCGACCAGGCCGGCGGTGGCCTGCTGGCGCTCGATGCGGGTGAACAGGGTGCGCAGTCCGCGCAGCGTCTGATAGGCGTCGAAGGGCGAGCCGGTGACGCCAAGGCAGTTGGCCCACCAGGCCAGTTCGGCGTGATCGGTCGGATCGGCCGCGATCACGGCGCCGCCGACCACGTCGGAGTGACCGTTGATGTATTTGGTGGTCGAGTGGACGACGATGTCGGCGCCCAGCTCCAGCGGGCGTTGCAGGGCGGGCGACAGGAAGGTGTTGTCCGCCACCACCTTGGCGCCGACGGCATGGGCGCGACGACAGACATCGGCCACGTCCACCACCCGCAGCAGGGGGTTGGACGGGGTCTCGATCAGCACCAGCTTCGCCCCGTCGGCCAGGGCGGCGTCCAGAGCCTCGCCGTCGTTCTGATCGACGAAGGCGACGCGGAAATGGCCCTTCTTCGCGCGGGCGCACAGCAGGCGGTGAGTGCCGCCGTAGCAATCATGCGGGGCGATCAGCAGTTCGCCGGGATTGAGCAGGCTCAGCGGCAGGTCGACCGCGGCCATGCCGGTGGCGGTGATGACAGCGCCGGCGCCGCCTTCCAGTTCGGCCAAGGTGTCGGCCAGGACGTCGCGGGTTGGGTTGCCCGAGCGCGAATAGTCGTACTTCCGCTTCTGGTCGAAGCCGGCGAACGAGTAGTTGGACGACAGATACAGCGGCGGCATGACCGCGCCGTGGGCCGTGTCCGTATCCACGCCCGAGCGGGCGGCGATGGTGCGGGGGTCGGCGGGGCGGGCGCGGCTCATTGGTCGATGTCCTTCAGCACGGAAGTCAGGATGTCGGCGACCAGAACGTCTTCCTTGAGGAAGGCGTCGTGGCCGTAGAGGGAGGGATGCTGTTCGAAGCGCCAGAGGTTGGGCAGGCGCGCGGCCAGCTCCTTCATGTCGTCGATGGGGCACAGGCGGTCGGTGGTGAAACCGATCAGGGTGACGGGGGCGGTGATGGCCTCGGGCTCGACCCGGTGGCGGTCGATGGAGTCCGACAGGCTCAGCCAGCGCGACGGGGTGGTGCGGTCGCGGTAGGCGCGGCCCCGAGACGTCAGGTAGTCGCAGACGGGATAGGCTTGCCCTGCGTGGCTGGGGGCCTCGGAATCGAAGCGCTCGCCGAACTCGTCGGCGGTGCGGTAGGTGGTCATGGCCAGTTCGCGGGCCAGGCCCACGGCCTGATCCACGCGGCCGGTCTCCAGACCCAGTTGCAGGATGCGGCGCTGGATGCCGCGCCAGGCGGTAGCCAGCGGGTGAGGGCGGTGGGCGGCGGACACCACCACCAGTTGCTCAGCCCAGTCGGGGAAGATCTCGCCGAAGGCCAGGGCGATCATGCCGCCGTAGGAGCAGCCGATGAAGGCCGCGACCTTTTCGACGCCGAGGTGATCCAGCAGCAGCGCCAGAAGCCGCGCCTGATCCTGGGTGGTGATGGTCAGCGGGGTTTTGGCGTCCTTGACGCCTTCTCCGAATTCCGGCGCGAAATCAAAGGCAAGAACACGGAAGCGGGTCAGGTCGATGGGGGCGCGCACGCCCACGGCGCCCGACCACCAGCCCAGCCCCTTGGTCTCGGTGCGGTGGACGTAACGGTCGGCGGAGATGCCGCCAGCCACGACGATCAGAGGCGCGCCGGCCTTGCCATGCAGGCGGCCGACGATCTGCTTCTGGTTAAGGGTCCCGCCGAAATCCAGGAGGAAGCCGTCGGGGATCGGCACGAAGACGTCATGGGCCCCGTCGCGCGACAGCAACTCGGACGGACGGCGTGCGGAAGGGGGCCGACAGGCGGGCTCTTCGGCGGCGGCGATGGGTTCGATCAGGGCCAGGGTCATGGTCTCGGTCACTCAGCAAAACGGCTCACCAGGGAACCCTTGCAGTGACAGACCGTGGAGCGTCGCCTCGTCGATGCTCCACCCATCTCTCGCAGCCTTCAGGACAAGCCTGAAAACCCCGCAGGAGTTGGCACCGTTTCGGGCGGAACCCGATGGTTGCCCCGGCGTCAAAGGGCCTAATCCCTCAGCCGGTCTTGATGAGTGACCTTACGTTGCGGTTGCGAAGAGCGCCGGTCAAGTGGAAAATTTCACCTCGTTTCATCCGCGTCGTGGAGTTGGTCGGTGAAATCCCGCTCATTTGGCCGGTATGAGAAAAATTTGTTCTTTTCGGGCTTGACGCGATGCAGGGTCCTGGAACATTTTGATGCTAGATTTTCAACCGGACGCCGCCTGTGCTTCACCGCCTCGCCAGCATGCAGATGACCACGATCGCCGCCACGGCGACGGGTCTCTTCGCGTCCGTGATTACCACCACCGGTACCACCACCATGCCCTCGCGGGCGGGGACCGGATGATGCGCGCCGCCTAGGCGAGATACGCAAAAACCGAACACCCCGCCCGGACCCCCGGGCGGGTTTTTTATTGCCCCGGACCCACCCGAACTCCCCGCCAGACCCCGCCTTCAGGATCACCCCGATGCCCGCTTCCGCCCTCGCTCTCGTCGCCGATCAACAGAAACCGCAACCGGCCCCAGCGGCCGCCTGCGCCGCCGAAGTCGTGGTGCTGAAGTTCGGCTCGTCCGTCCTGCGCAACGCCGCCGAGGCCCCCGCCGTGGCCTCGGAAATCTATGGCCATGTCCGCGCCGGGCGGAAGGTGGTGGCGGTGGTTTCGGCTCTGTCGGGTCACACCGACAGGCTGCTGGCCGACGCCCGCTCCCTGGGGCTGGACCACGAGAACGAACTGCTGCCCGCCTATGTGGTCCTGGGCGAGGAGAAGGCGGCGGCCTTGGTCGCCATCGCCTGCGACCGGGTGGGGCTGGACGCGGTGGGTCTGTCGGTGCGGGAACTGGGCATCGTGGTCGAGGGGCCGGCGCAGCACGCCCGCCCTGTCAGCCTGAAGGGCGACCGGTTGGCGCAGGCCCTGGCCGAGCATGAGGTGGTGGTGGTCCCCGGCTTTGGAGGCGTGCGCTCCAACGGTCGCGTGGCCCTGCTGGGACGCGGCGGATCGGACCTGACGGCGGTGGTTCTGGCCGCCGAACTGGGGCTGGATCGGGTGCGTCTGGTCAAGGATGTGGACGGCCTCTACGACCGCGACCCCGCCTGCGAAACGGGCACGCCGCTGCGCTATCGCCGCGCCAGCTGGGAGACGGCGCGCCAGTTGGGCGGGGCGCTTGTCCAGCATGACGCCATCGACCTGGGCGAGGCCTGCGGGGTCGAAATCGAAGTCGCCGCCCTGGGCCGGGCCGAGGGCACGGTGGTCGGCGAGCGCGGAGCGCCTCCCGGGCCCGTGTCGTCGAACGCGCCGCTGCGCGTGGCTTTGGCCGGCTGCGGCGTCGTCGGCGGAGGCCTGTTGAGCCGGCTGTCGCCGGACAGCCGCTATGAGGTGGTGGGCGTCCTGGTGCGCAACCCGTCCAAGGTGCGGGACGTGGCCGCGCCCGCTGACCTGTTCACCAACGACGTCGAGGCCTTGTTGGCCAAGAAGCCGGATCTGGTGCTGGAGGCCCTGTCGGAAGGCGAGGCGGGCCACGCCCTGATCCGCCGCGCGCTGGAGGCCGGCTGCGATGTGGTCAGCGCCAACAAGCAGGCCGTGGCCCGCGACCCGGCGGGCTTGCAGGCCTTGGCCGCCGCCAACGGTTGCCGCGTCGCCTGGTCGGCCTCGGTCGGCGGCGGCGCGCCGATGATCGAGACCCTGCGCGCCGCCCGCGCCGCCGGTCCGGTCGCCGGGTTCGAGGCGGTGCTGAACGGCACGGTCAACTTCATGTTGCAACGTCTGGGCGAGGGCGCGGCCTTTGCTGACGCCCTGTCGGACGCCCGCGCCGCCGGCTTCGCCGAGGAAGACCCGTCGTCGGACCTGGAGGGGCATGACGCCGCAGCCAAGGTCAAGCTGCTGTCCTTCGAGGCCTTCGGTCAGGCGCCCGCCGACCTGCCGCGGGACGAACTGTCGGCCGAGACGCCGCTGGGCGCCAGGCCCGTTCGCCAGATCGGCGCCTGCCATGACCGCGACGGTCGCCTGGACGCCTCGGTCCGGCTTGACGGAGACCTGAAAGACGCGCTGTTTCAATCGCTGAACGGAGAGCGCAACGCCTTGAAAGTCTATGGTCAGGACGGTCGCATCTGGACGTGCAAGGGGCGCGGCGCTGGGCGCTGGGCCACGACCGAGAGCGTTCTGGCCGATGTGGCCGACGTGGTGCGCGCCCGTCGCGCGGCGGCGGAGCTGGTCTAGACATGGCTGTGTTCACGCCCGTCACGCCGGATCAGGCCGCTGACTATCTCATGCGTTACCCCCTGGGTGATCTGGTCGCGCTGGCGCCGATCGCCGAGGGGGTCGAGAACACCAACTACCGGCTGGAGACCACCTATGGGGCCTATGTCCTGACCCTGTTCGAGGGCCGGACGGACGCGGCCTCACTGCCGTTTTGCCTCGGCCTGACCCGACATCTGTCGGCGCGCGGCTTTCCCACGCCTTCGCCGGTGGCCGATCGTCAGGGCGAGCTGATCGGCCAGTTGAACGGCCGCGCCGCCGCCATCCTGAACTGGGCGCCCGGCGCCTGGAAGCGTCAGCCGTCGGACAAGGAGCAGTATCGCGCGGGGCAGGTGCTGGCCCTGCTGCACCTCGACGCCGCCGACTTCGCGCTTGAGCGGCAGAACCCGGTCGGGCCCCAGGCCTGGGCCGCCCTGGCCGCGCGCTGCGACGGTCCCGCGAAAGGCGTCGACCGCAAGATGCTGGAGCAGATCAAGACCCTGCTGCCGCGTTTGGCCGAGCCGTGGGGCGACCCCGCCCTGCCGCGCGGGCCGATCCATGCCGACTACTTCCCCGACAATGTCCTGTTCGCCACGAATGAACATGGAAAGTGCGACGTCGGCGGGGTGATCGACTTCTATTTCGGCTGCACCGACGTGCTGGCCTATGATCTGGCCATAGCGCTCAGCGCCTGGGGCTTTGACGTCGAGGGGCGGCCGATGCCGTCGGCGCTGCGGGCCTTCCAGAAGGGCTATGAGTCCGTGCGGCCCCTGACGCCCGCCGAGGCTGAAGCCCTGCCCGGACTGGGCGCGGCGGCGGCGGTGCGCTTCACCCTGACCCGCCTGCACGACCGCCTGTTCCACGACCCGGCCAACCTGGTCACGCCCAAGGATCCGGCGCCCTTCTTCCGGCGGCTGGACTACTGGAAGGCGGCCGAAGCCGTCTAGGGCTCGACGGCTGGCCGTTCACGGGCGCATCCTGCCTGTCCAGCTTTTGTCGGGAGATGCCCAATGACTCCTCGCGCGCCGGCGGAGCGACCGCCTGTCGTCCTCTATCTGACGTGGCTCGTGCTGATCGGCGCGGCGGTGGGCGGGTTCCTGACGGGCGAGTTCAGCATCACCTTTGTCGGGGTCGGGACGCTGTTGCTGTCGCTGGTCCCGATCTGGCTGGGCGAGCGGGTGGGGGTGACCCTGCCGACAGCCTTCGTCAGCGCCATCGCGGCCTTCCTCTGCGCCACCCTGCTGCTTGGCGAGGTCGGAGACTTTTACGAGCGCTACTGGTGGTGGGACGTGGTCCTGCACGGCGGTTCGGCCATCGGGTTCGGCCTGGTGGGGTCCTTGCTGATGCTGATGCTGGTGAAGGGCGAGCGGTTGACGGCGGCGCCCCTGACCGTGGCCTTCTTCGCCTTCTGTTTCGCGGTCATGATCGGCGCGGTCTGGGAAATCTGGGAGTTCACCCTGGATCAGGTGTTCGGTCTCAACACCCAGAAGTCCGGCTTGGTCGACACCATGTGGGATCTGATCGTCGACACCCTCGGCGCCCTGATCGGCGCCGGCGCGGGCTGGGCCTATCTGAAGGGGCGGCAGAACGGGCCGCTGACCCGCACCATTCACGCCTTCGTCGACAAGAACCGCCGCCTGTTCGGCGACGACTGAGCCCTATTTCGCCAACCGTCCCTTGGCCTTGTCGGCGCTGAAGACGATGTCGGAATCAGGCTTTTTGGCCTCCAGCCCCGGGGCGTCCAGACGGTGCAGGACGTGCCGGATAATGTTCAGGCGCGCCTTCTTCTTGGTGTCGGTGGCGACGATCGTCCACGGGGCATGGTCCACGTGGGTGCGTTCCAGCATCTGATCACGCGCCGCGGAATAGGCGCTCCAGCGCGCCTGGGCCTCGGCGTCGAGCGGCGACACCTTGAAGCGTTTCAGGGGGTGGGTGACGCGCTCTTCCAGCCGTCTCGATTGCTCTTCCTGGCTGATGTCGAGCCACAGCTTTATCAGCATGGTGCCGGACTGGGTCAGCATCCGCTCGAAATGCGGTGCGTCGTGCAGGAAGCGCTCATGCTGTTCCGGCGAGCAGAAGCCCATGACCGGCTCCACCCCGGCACGATTGTACCAGGAGCGGTTGAAGAAGACGATTTCGCCCGCAGCCGGCAGATGGGACGCGTAGCGCTGGAAATACCATTGGGTCAGTTCGCGATCATTGGGCTTGGGCAGGGCGACGACGCGGGTCTGGCGGGGAGCCATGAACTCGGTCATGCGCTTGATCGCGCCGTCCTTGCCGGCGGCGTCCCGGCCTTCGAGGACGATCACGACCTTCAGTCCCTTGTCGATGGCCCAGGCCTGGCTTTCCACCAACTGGATCTGCAACGCTTCGAGGGTGTCGTCGTAGTCGTTCTTACCCATGGCGGAAGCGTCCTGTTGTCGCGATGTGCGAAGCTTGCGGTGAATTTGCTGGCGCAGCCAGCATTGCTGTTGTGGGTGGAACGCAAAGGAGTCTGAAATGATCAATCGTCGTCACGTCATGGTCGCCGGCGCCGCCGCCACTGCCCTCCCTTTAGCCGCCAACGCCGAGCCAGCGGCGGCGTTTGATGCGGCTTTGAATGCTGCCTTTGATGCGGTGAAGCCGGTCGCGCTGGCCGGCGGGTTGGTGACGACGCAGGGGCTTGAATGGTCGGGCGTGAAGGGCGTTCGTCGGAGCGGGCGGGAGGCCTCGGCGCAGCCCGGTGATCGCTGGCACCTGGGCTCCAACACGAAGGCGATGACAGCGGCGGTTTTTGCGCGGTTGGTGGAGCAAGACCGTGCGCGCTGGGGCATGCCGCTGACCGAGGCCTTTCCCGGCCTGACCATCGACGTCGGATGGGACGGGGCGGTTGTGGACGACTTCATGACCCATACGGCCGGTCTGAAGGACGAAGCTGTGATGGGCGCGCCTTGGTTGATGACCGCCCGCGCCGATCCGAGGTCCTTGCCCCAGCAGCGCCGGGCCATTGTCGAGAAGGCTTTGGGTGCGCCGCCCTTGGGGACGCAGGGGACGTTTGAATACGGCAACGCCAACTACGTCCTGGTCGGCGCTGTCATTGAGGCCATCACCGGCGGGTCGTGGGAAGCGGCGATGCAGGCCGAATTGTTCACGCCATTGGGCCTGACCTCGGCCGGGTTCGGCGCGCCGAAAGGTGACAACGCCTGGGGGCATCGCCGCATGGGCGAGGCACAGACGGCCATGGACCCGAGCGACGACGCGTCCGATAATCCTCTGGCGCTTGGCCCGGCAGGGACGACGCACATGACGGCGGGGGACTACGGCCGGTTCCTGCAGGTGTTTCTGACGAAGGGCGACGGCTGGTTAAAGCCCGAAACGATCGAGCGACTGATTACGCCGGCGCCAGGCCAGTCCTACGCCTATGGCTGGATCGCCCTGCCGCCGCAGCCTTGGGCCAAGGGGCCGGTAATCGCGCACGAGGGGTCGAACACGATGTGGCACGCCCTCGCCATTGTCGATCCTGCGGGCAGTCGCGCCCTTTTCGCTCTGTCGAACGACGGCGGTCGCGGTGGTCCGGCCTGTCAGGCGCTGGCTATGGGGATCCTGCGGGCGCTCTAGGGCATTGGCATGGGCATGACCTTGAAGTCTGCACCTCTGGCCGACCTCTGGAGCGGGGCCGTCACCATGGGTTTGGCTGCATGCGGCCTGTTCTTCCTTCTGGACGCCTGGGCTCCGCCGCAGGACCTGCCGTGGAAACCCCTGGACTTGAGGCAGCCGCTTGGCCGGGCCACGGCGGCCAAGGTCGCGCGGCTGGACATTGATGATCGGGCTTCGCCGGAAAGGGTCGCGGCGGCGACGACGGCCTGTCTGAACTTGTTGCGTGATGCTGGCGTCGAGGCGCAGCGCGCAGAAGATCGCAACGACGGCGGCTTCTGCGTCGTGCGCGGTGCGGTGCGCCTGACCGGGGGAGATATGACGCCTATCAGTCCGGCAGGGCTGACGATGCGCTGTCCGGTGGCCGTCCGCCACATTCTGTGGGATCGCCATGTCGTGCAGCCCGCCGCGCGCGAGATCATGGGCGCGGAGGCGCGGCGCATCGACAGCCTGGGCGTCTATGCCTGCCGCCGCGTCTATGGCTCCCAGGACCAGACCGCGCGGCCCAGCCAGCACGCCCGCGCTAACGCCGTGGACGTCGCTGGCGTCCGACTGGCGGACGGGCGAACCGTGTCGGTGCTGCGCGACTGGGACGGGCGCGGGCCGGCGGGGGGCGAGGGCGGGGCCTTCCTGCGGCGCCTGCGCGACGGTGGATGTCGCCTGTTCGGCAACGTTCTGACGCCGGACTATAATGCGGCGCACCTGGATCACTTCCACCTGGACGCCGCCGCGCGTGGCGTGTGCGCTCGCGCGGGACGTTAACCCAAACGCCGTGAGGCGGGATTCGCTTTCCAGTTGACGTGCTGTGGATAGTCGGGTGACAAAGTCGGGCAGTCCGGATTTTGCGTGGGGTCCAAACCCGCGTCTCGCTCCTTCGCCTGAACGAGCTTGTCCAGATGGACTGACGGATTCTCCTGCATGGAAATCCGCCTGGCAAAGCGCGTTTACGGAGACGCTAAGATGGCGACCGGCACGGTCAAGTGGTTCAACCCCACCAAGGGCTATGGCTTCATTCAGCCCGACGACGGCGGCTCGGACGTTTTCGTCCACGTCACCGCCGTTCAAAAGGCGGGCCTGCAAGGCCTCGATGAAAACTCCAAGGTCGAATACGAGCTGGAAAACCAGCGCGGCAAGACCTCGGCCGTGGACCTCAAGGTTCTCTAAGGCCGACGAACCCGATCCGGGTTCTGACGATTGAAAGGCGCGGGACCAGCCGGTTCCGCGCCTTTCTTTTTGGGGCGCTATCGCGCTGCATGAGCGCGAAAAGAGGCGCTGCCGTTGTGCGAGGGTGAGCCTTAGAATCCCAGTTCCGCTCGCAGAGCCTCGGGCGTCAGGCCTCCCGCGCGCAGTTCGGCCAGGGTGACGGACTGGTCGCGCTTGGCGTAGCGGCGGCCGTCCGGGCCGGCGAGCAGGCGGTGGTGGCGATAGGTCGGCGCGGGCCAGCCCATCAGGGCCTGGATCAGGCGCTGGATGTGGGTCGCCTCGAACAGGTCCAGGCCTCGGACGACATGGGTGACGCCTTGCAGGGCGTCGTCGTGGGTGACCGCTAGATGATAGGCGGTTCCGGCGTCCTTGCGCGCCAGCACCACGTCTCCCGCCGTTTCCGGACGGGCCCGGACGACTCCGATCTCCCCTTCGGGGCCTCCGCCCTCCTCGACAAACGACAGGGCGTTCCAGGCCGTTTCGCCCAGAGCCTGGCGCGCCCGATCAAGCGACAACCGCCAGGCGTAGGGGCGGCCTTCGGCCAGCAGGCGCGCTTCCTCGTCGGGGGCGTGAGGCCCGGGGCGGACCGCTTCAGCTGGGCCGTGCGGGGCGTCGCCGATGGCGTCGAGGATGTCCTTCCGTGTACGGAAGCAGCGGTACAGAAGGCCGCGTGCGTTCAGGGCGTCGATCACGGCGGCGTAGTCGGCCAGGTGCTCGGACTGGCGTCGGGCCGGTGTTTCCCAATCGAGCCCCAACCAGGTCAGGTCCTCGAAAATGGCGGCGTCGTACTCGGGCTTGCAGCGGGTCGGGTCGATGTCCTCGACCCTTAGGATGAAGCGGCCGCCGGCCCCGCGCGCGGCGGTCCAGGCGGTCAGGGCCGAAAAGGCGTGCCCCTTGTGCAGGCGGCCGGTGGGCGACGGAGCGAAGCGGGTGGCGAACATCGGCCGACTAGAAGCGCTTGAGAGCGCCCGCCTTTTCGGCTTGATCCACGGCGGCGCGGATATCGGCCTCAGCGACGAAGTCGAACTGGGCGATCAACTTTTCGATGGCGAAGTCCGGCTGGGATAGGGCCCAATGCATGGCATGGGCGGCGGGGCCGATGAAGTTGGGGCCGCGCAGGCCGGTTGGACGATAGGCCGTTAATGCCATCTGCTGAGGCAGGTCGAACCGCGCCGGCCGCGGGATCAGCCTTTCCTGCGTCATCGCCACCTCGTCGCGGAAGGCAGGCAGGGCGGCCAGATGGGCCAGTCGCTGACCCAGGTCGGCGAGATGGGCTTGCAGCGGACGTCCACCGTCCATGGCCGCGGGCGGCATATAGGCGCGGAAGGCCGGATCCTGCATCGCGGCCTGCTCCAGCAGGGAGAAGATGATCCGTCCGTAGAGCGGCGTGACCGAGAAGGTCGCATGCAGCGAGGCGCCGTCCTGGGCCAGGGCGTCGTGATACCAGCCGCGCGGCAGATAGAGGACGTCGCCTGGGCGCATTCGCACCTCGGTCATCACGCCGCCCCGGCTCTGTTCAAGCCAACGGCGGGTCTCGGGGGTGTCGGGAGGGAAGTCGACGGGATTTTCGGCGCGGTTTTCATACAGGCGCCAGACCTTTTCGCCCTCGACCTGAAGGGCGAAGACATCGTGCAGGTCGTAATGGGTGCCAAAGGCCCGCACGCCCTTGAACGAGCAGTAGAGGTTGACCCCTATAGAGGCGGCGAAAGCCCGGCCCAGCATGGCCGAGAGGTTGGCCAAGCGCGGGGTCAGTTCCTGCGCGTCCCCGGCGATGAGGCTGGCCCCGGCGGCCAGAAAGACCGCGACCTTGGCCGGGTCAGGACGCATCACATGGCCTGACTGGGTCTGGACGTGGCGGCAATACTGGTCGGGCGTCACGGCGACAGTATCTCGCACCAGCTTCAGGCTCTGGGCAGTCCAGATCGACGATTGATTCAACAGGGAGTTGAAGCCGTCCCAGTCCAGCAGCGCTTGCTTGCCCACGCCGTCGCCGGCGGGAATGTGCAGCGGTTTCCGGCCGTGAAACTCGGCGAAAAAACGATCGGGGGTGATCGGGTGAAGAAGTTCGTCCAGAGTATGCATCGCCCGCCACGCTAGAGCGACGCCGTTTCCCTGTCGATACGAACCACCATGGCCACAGCTCCTTCCGCACTCTCTATCGCCGCTGCCCGCGAGGCCCTGGCCGCCGCCGATCCGGCGCTGGCGCGGGCGCACGCCTCGACGCCGGTGTTTGAATGGCGGCTGCGGCCCGGAGGATATGAGGGGTTGTTCCGCATGATCGTGGAGCAGCAGGTTTCGGTCGCCGCCGCCGCCTCGATCTGGAAGCGGACGGTCGAGGGGCTGGGCGGGACAGTGACGCCGGACGCCGTGCTGGCGCTGGACGTCGAAACCCTGCGTACCTTCGGCCTGTCGGGGCAGAAGGCGAAATACGGCCACGAGATCGCCCGCGCCCAGACCGAGGGCCACATAGACTTCGACCATCTGGAGCGGCTGGACGACGCCGAGGCCATCGCGGCCCTGGTCGCCATCAAGGGCGTGGGCAAGTGGACGGCCGAGACCTTCCTGATGTTCTGCGAGGGGCGCCTGGATGTCTTTCCCGGCGGCGACGTGGCCTTGCAGGAGGCGATGCGCTGGGCGGACGCCGGCGAGGCGCGGCCGAATGAGAAGCAGGCCTATGCGCGGGCGGAAATCTGGCGGCCGCATCGCGGGGTGGCGGCGCATCTGCTCTGGGGATGGTATGGAGGGGTCAAGCGTGGCGATATCGCGCTGGAGGACCCGCCGACTTGACCCCGCTGATTGACGCCGACCTGACCCGGCCCGAGACCGTTCTGCCGCTGCTGGACTTCGCCGGCGTGGCCGTCTTCGCCGCCACCGGGGCCCTGGCGGCCGCACGCGAGAAGCACGATCTGGTCACCTTCGCCTTCTTCGGGGCCATCACCGGGGTCGGGGGCGGGACGCTCCGCGATCTGCTGATCGGTGCGCCGGTCTTCTGGGTGCAGGACTGGCGCTATATCGCCGTCTGCCTGCTGGCGGCGGCGACCTTCTGGGTGCTGGGCGCGCGCAGCTGGCGTTTCCGCGCCCTGCTGTGGCTTGATGCGGTGGGTTTGGCGGCCTATGGCGTCATGGGGGCGGCCAAGGCGGCCTCCTATGGCGTGGCGCCCCTGATTTGCGTCGTCATGGGGGTGCTGACGGCCTGCTTTGGCGGGGTAGTGCGCGATGTGCTGGCGGGCCAGCCGTCGATCCTGCTGCGGCGAGAGCTGAACATTACCGCAGCGCTTCTGTCGGCGGGCCTGTTTGTGAGCCTTAAGGCCCTGACCGTGCCGACCTGGCCGGCGGTGGCGGTGGCGGTGGCGGCGGGTTTCGCCCTGCGCGCCGGCGCCTTGCTGTGGGGCTGGAGCCTGCCGGCCTTCCCCAGCGCGCCGACAAGACACTGAGGACCGTGACCATGGCTGATATTCCCGCCGCTTATCGCGACGCGCCGCGCTGGCCCTTTGGCGACAGTCCCGAAATGGCCGACGAGTTGCTGGCCCTGGTGCTGGCGGGCGACAAGCGGGCGACCTGTTCCTCGCTGGCGTCGTGTGTGGCCGACATCATGCCGACGGTCGGCGAGGTCAGCGTCATCCTGGACGGGGCCGGGGTTCCGCGTTGCGCCATCCGCACCACCGAGGTCGAGATCATGCCCTTCGAGGCGGTCAGCGAGGATTTCGCCCGCGCCGAGGGGGAGGGCGACCTGACCTATGAATGGTGGCGCGATGCGCACGAGGCCTACTATCGCCGCGAAGGCAGCTGGGCGCCGGGCATGAAGGTGGTCTGCGAACGCTTCGAGCTGGTCGAGGTCTTCTGAGGCGGCGTCACGAAAACGCTGCATCCCGGTCATGGCGACGAGGGAGAATCGGGCGTAGGCTCTTCCCATCAGACTAGGGAAGGAGACGTGTCCTCACTCCTGTCGCTTCACGATCCCCCCGTATGCGCGGGAGGGCCTGATGCAGGTCCTGACCCGTCCCCCGTCCGGCTTCCCGGCCCTGGTGCTGAACGCCGACTTCCGTCCTCTGTCCTACTATCCCCTGTCGATCTGGCCCTGGGAAGAAGTGGTCAAGGCGGTCTGGCAAGAACGCGTCGACGTGGTCGCCACCTATGACAAGGTGGTCCGCAGCCCGTCGATGGAGATGCAACTCCCCAGCGTCATCTCGCTGAAATCCTACGTCGATCAGGACCGCAAGCCCGCCTTTACCCGCTTCAACGTCTTCCTGCGCGACGGCTTCGCCTGCCAGTATTGCGGACAGGGCGGCCTGGCCCAGGACCTGACCTTTGATCATGTCATCCCCCGCTCGCGCGGCGGCCGCACCACCTGGCAGAACATCGTCGCCGCCTGCGGCCCCTGCAATCTGCGCAAGGGCGGACGCACGCCGCAGCAAGCCGGCATGCCCCTGCTCAAGCGCACTGCGCATCAACCCAGCTCGTGGGAATTACAGGAAGCCGGTCGCCGCTTCCCGCCTCACTACCTGCACCAGAGCTGGCTCGACTACCTCTACTGGGACATCGAACTGGAGCCCTGAGGCGCCGCTTCGTTTCAAGCGAATCTCACCGAACAGTGTAATGACACGTGGCGCGTTTGCTGCTCATTAGCCCGCGACTCAAGGGGGACGTGAACCGTCCTGCCTGCGGCCGCCCGGCAATGAGGAGTAGTCCTGATGAACGGCGTCACCAAATTCATCATCGGCGCGGTTGTGACGGCGCTGATGGCGATGGCCAGCCACAGCGCCTTCGGGCTGGGTCTTCGCTTCATCGACAAGTTGCAGGCCGAGGCGCAGGCGAGGGTCGCCGCCAGCGGTCTGCCCGGCGTCACCGCCGCCATGGTCACCAAACCCATGCTGGATCGGGTCGTGGTTCTGTCTGGGCCCGCGTCCGAAGCGGACCGGCAGAGGTTGCTGGCCGAGGCCCGGGCCATACCGGGGGTCAAGGGCGCGCGCTGGGCCGATGGACCGAGCCTGCCGGCCCCGGCCGCCGCGCCCGTCGCTGCGCCCGTAACCCCGGTTGCGCCCGAGGCGGTCGTGAACTGTCAGGCCGAGGTTGATAGCGCGGTCGCCGGCAAGGTCATCCTGTTCGACACCGGCACGGCGGCGCTGGATCCCGCTTCGACGCCGCTTCTGGAGACGGTCGCTGTTTCGCTGAAGAACTGCACGGGCGCCCTGATCGAGATCGCCGGCCATACCGATCTGACAGGCGGCGTGGAGGCCAATCAGCGTCTGTCCGAGGCGCGTGCGAGAACCGTGGTGGCGGCGTTGGAGGCGCGCGGCGTGCCGGCTGCGCGACTGGCGCCCAAGGGTTACGGCGAGATGCAGCCCAAGGCTCCGGGCGAAGGCGAGGTCGCCAACGCCGCCAACCGACGCATTGAATTCGTCGTCAGCCGGGCGATGTCCGCGCCGGTCGCTGCAACGCCCCAGGCCCAGTGAGGAGATTGAGCCATGAGCCTGTTCGTCGAATCCCTGCTGACCCTGCTGGTCTTCTACGTGATCGGCGTGGCGGTCGCCTGGATCGTCTGGGGTCGATCCTCCCGGACCAGGACCTAGGCGCCTGACGCAGCCCGCCCAACACCCAAGTTTCGCAAAGGGGACATCCCGTGCTTACCTGGATTTCGGACTATTGGTATCTGTGCCTGATCGCTCTCTTGATCGGCGTTGCGACCGGCTGGTGGATATGGGGCCGGGTGGCCGCCGCCGTCGCGCCCGTCGTGAGGCCCATCGTCGAGCCCGGGGCGCGCGTGGAGCCGGTCGCGGCCTTCCCTGACGCCCGGCCTGTGATCGCCCCGGCTGTCGGCGCGCCTGATGATCTGGAATTGATCAAGGGCGTGGGACCGGCGCTGAACGCGCTTCTGATCGGGCTGGGCGTGCGACGCTTCGATCAGATGGCGGCGTGGACGGCGCGCGACATCGCTGAAGTCGATCAACATCTGGGCGCCTTCAAAGGGCGGATCGAGCGTGATCACTGGGTGGATCAGGCCGGTTATCTGGCGCGCGGCGACACGGCGGGTTTCGAGGCGCGATACGGCGCGCTGGGCAGCGAGATCGACCGCACCTGATCGCCTTAGTCCTTGGCGGACTGGGAGGCCTTCCAGACTTCGAGGTATTCCAGCCGGCGCAGAACCCTGGAGCCGGGGTCCAGCAGGATGTGGGCGGATGCGGGGGCGGTGAAGGTCGCGCGCCCGTCTGTCATGGTCAGGGCGCGGGTGCGCCCATCCACCTCTACCTCCACCGGCAGGGGGAAGGGGCGACCGTTTCCAGTCCTCCACTCCAGGGTCACGCGCTCGCCGTCGCGGGTCATGACCAGGTCGGGCAGGGCGGCCTGATAGAGGTAGGCGTCGAAGAACCAGTTCAGGTCGCGGCCGGTCACCTCGTTGACGATGGCCACGTAGTCGGGGGTCGTAGCGTAGCGCGGCTGGAAGTTGCCCGGCTTCGGATCGGCGCGTCCATAGACCAGCCGGCGCAGGCTCTCATAGAAGGCGTCGTCACCGATGTAGAGGCGCAGGGTGTGGGCGATCAGCGCGCCCTTGTAATAGAGGTCCAGCCCCGGCCCGGTCTCGCCGTCATAGACCGTGCCTGCGTCCTGGGGCTTGCCTGACACCATCGGAAAGCGGTTTGACAGGGTCAGCCGCATGGTCTGCAGTTCGGACTGCATGGCCCGCTCGCCGTTCAGCCACCGGGCGTAGAGCGGCTGCATATAGGTGCCGAAACCCTCGTGCAGCCACATGTCGTCCCAGTCGGCGTTGGTCAGTTGATTGCCGAACCATTCGTGCGCCAGTTCATGCTGCAACAGCCAGTCGTAGCCCTTGCCGTCCAGCTTGTAGCCGTTGCCGTAGGCGTTGATGGTCTGGTGCTCCATGCCCAGGTGCGGGGTCTCGACCACGCCCATTTTCTCGTCGCCGAAGGGGAAGGGACCAATGGTCGCTTCATAGAAGTCCAGCTGTTTGGGGAATTCGGCGAAAAGGGCGGCGGCCTTGGCCGGGTCGTCCGGGGCCAGATGCCAGAAGCGCAGAGGGACGGTGTTGCCGAAACGGCTCGGGTAGTCGGCGGTCATTTCCATGAAGGGGCCAACGTTCAGGCTGATGGCGTAGGTGTCGGGCTGTCGCGCGGTCCAGTTCCAGGTGGTGGTGCCGTCGCCGTTGTCGGTCTTGCCCAGGAATCGGCCATTGGCGGGGGCGCTGAGGGCGGATGGTATGGTGATGTGCAGATCCACGCGGTCCGGCTCGCCCTGCGGATGATCGACGCAGGGCCAGAACAGGTCGCAGCCCTCGCCCTGAACCGCGCTGGCGATCCAGGGCTGGCCGTCGGGCGTGGTGGTCCAGACGAAACCGCCGTCCCACGGGGCGCGCTGGGCCTGATGCGGGCGGCCGGAATAGGCGATGCGGACGGAGGCCCTATGACCGGGCGTCAAAGGCTGGGCCAGAGGGATGGTCAGGCGGCCCTCGGGGTTGGACCAGCCGGTGACCGACTGGCCGTCCACGGCGACGGCGGTGATGGCGAACAGGGTGTCCAGTTCGACCACGACGGCGGAGGCGGGGGCCGTGGCGGTGAAGTCCAGGACAGCGACGCCTTCGATCGACTGGGTGTCCGGCAGCAGTTTGAAGGACAGATCGGCCTTGTCGAAACGCAACGCCAGTTGCTCGGGCGTGCGAGGCGTTCCGCTGGACAGGGTGAAGGGTGTGGAATCGCGCGCGGGCGCGGCGTCTTGAGCCCACGCCGGACTGAGGGCGGGCGCCGACATCAGGGCTGTGGTCAGGCAGAGGGCGGCGGTCAGGCGCAAGGCAGGGCTCCGGCAAGTCTGACCGCGAGCCTAGCCGGGGCCGGCAAGCGCGCAAAGAAAAAGGCCGGTGTTTCCACCGGCCTCTTCAAATCGGGTCAGACGACGCGGCTTAGGCGGCGGTCTGTTCAGCCAGCTTGGCCTTGACCTGACGCTTGATGCGCAGGGCGGCGACCGACAGCTTCTCGTCGCGAGCCTTGACGATGAAGGCGTCCAGACCGCCCTTGTAGTCGAGGGTGCGCAGCGCGGCGTTCGAGATGCGCAGCGAGAAGGTTTGGCCCAGCGACTCGGAAGCCACCTTGACCGTCTTCAGCGAGGGCAAGAACCGGCGCTTGGTCTTGACGTTCGAGTGGCTCACATTGTGGCCGACCATCGGGCCGATACCCGTGAGTTCGCAGCGACGCGACATCTTAAGATCCTCAAGGTCACATCCGCGAGCGTTGCGGACGCATGAAACAGGTGCACGCAGCGGGCGGACCCCTGCGAGAGAGGGGCCGTATAGAGGAATGACTCGGAGGCCGTCAAGGCTGGAGTCGAGTCAGGCCGGGGATCAGCGGCGGGGATCGGCTTCGTTCAGCCTGCGTTCAACGACCTGCTATATAGAGGATCGCATGAAGACCTATCGCAAACCTTCCCCTGTCCAGACCCCGCGCTCTTCGTGGACGCGCGCCCTGAGCCGCGCTGTCCTGACGGCGGCGCCCGTCGCGGCGGGCGCGGTGATGCTCGCCGCCCCCACGACGGCGCTTCAGGCGCAGACCGCGGCGCCGGCCCAGCCCGTGCTGCCTGGCTATTGGGAATACACGACCAGCGCCTTGGGCAGCCGCGATACGGAGCAGAAGTGCGTGCGTCCCAGCGAGATCAACCGCTTCTTCGGCGGCCTGTCGACGCGCAAGTGGCAGTGCACCTATCCGACACGTCAGGTCGGGGACGGCAACGCCCGCTTTGAAGGCAGCTGCCAGGACCGCAAGGGACGTCGCATCAATGTGCGCCTGAACGGCACCTATCAAACCGAGAGCTTCCGCTTCAACGGCGGAGCCCAGCTCGCGCGCGGTACGCCCTACATCCCCGCCAGCATCACCGCCCGGCGCCTCAGCGCCCAATGCCCTGCCAACGCCGAGTATTTCTGACGGCGGGCGGGAGGGAAGGCTGCGCGCGACGCAGCCATAGCTCCGCTGCGATCAGATTCGGGACCCAGCACGCGAACGAGATGGCGCGGTACCAGGGCGGGAACGGCAGGTCGAGAATCATGACCAGCGGCAGATAGAGCCGCAGCGTCACCGCAGCCAGCGTCAGGGCCCAGGAGCGGATCATCCAGCGGCGGTGCTCGTCGAACCGGCCCTGGACCGCCGCGCGCCAGCCAAGCGAGGTCGTGGCGATCCAGAGGACGGCCAGAGCGCCGAATCCCGCCGAGGCGATGGGGCCGGCGTGCGAGCCGGCTGCCAGAACCAAGCCCGCCAGACCGCCGATCAGGCAGCCCGCGACATAGACGCGACCCACCCAGCGGTGCGGCGGACGCGAGCCTCGACGCAGGACGGGCAGGAACTGCAGCGATCCGAGCAGCAGGGCGACGACGGCGCCCGCCACATGGATAAAGAGCCAGGGAACGCCGAGGGGGTTGCCCAGCGCCTGGGCGGGCGTCTGCGGCGGATGTAGCAGATAGCGGGCGGAGTATGCGGCGACGCCCAGACAGAGGATGGCGAGGATCAGCCAGGCAAGACGGGCGCCCCATGGCGCGGCGCGTGTTGGAAGAGGGGCGGCGGGGGTCATTCAGCGGTCCTCGTGGCGGTTTGAACGAACGCCATTGCCGGACCTGCGATCGCTCGCTAGGCCTTGCTTCGCGAGCGGCGCCAGGGTTGCGCGAACGGGACAGCATGACCGGAAAGGCGACAGTGACGGGCGTGGCGCCCTCGGTGCGACGGTGGGGCGTCGATCTGGCGATCCTGGCCGCGATCGGCCTGCTGATGGGCTTTCTGGGACCTTTCGGTTCGGACCGCGTCCCCGTCGTCGGGCGCTATGTCTACTGGATGATCTGCATGGTCGGAGGCGGCCTGGTCGGCGTCGCCGCCGACGAACTGCTGAGCCGGCGCGTCAGGGTCGTCTGGCTACGCGTCGCGGTGGTGTCGGTTCTCATGACGCCGGCGGTGTCGTTGGTGGTGCTGGTCGCCGAGCATCTGGTCATGGGCGGGCGGATCGACTGGTCCGGCTTCATGCGGCTGCACTGGCAGGTGTGGCCCATACTGCTGGCGGTGATGGCGGTGCGGGCCCTGGTCTGGCGCCGTTCGCCGGCCCGGATCGAGACGCGAACCGTTATCGCTCCGCCCCTGCCCGAGGCCGAGGTCGCGTTTCGGCGAAGGCTGTCGGCGAAGCGTCGTTCGGCGCGGCTGATCGCCGTCGAGGCGCACGACCACTATCTGAAGGTTCATACCGACGCTGGGGCCGAACTGATCACGCTGCGGTTCGGCGACGCCCTGAGCGAACTCGCCGGAGCTCATGGCTGGCGCGTCCACCGGTCATGGTGGGTGGCGGCGGACGCGGTGGAGGACGTGCGATGGCGGCGCGGCGCGGGCGAGGTTCGTCTGGCCGGAGGGCTCACCGCGCCCGTCAGCCGAACCCATGGCTCCACGCTGAAGGAGGCGGGCTGGTTCTAGGACTCGCCCACGAAAAAGGCCCGGCGTTTCCACCGGGCCTCTGTCGTATCGAAGGTTCGCCTGTGAATCAGGCGGCTTCAGCCTCGGCCTCGGCGGCGGCGGCTTCCAGTTCAGCAGCGGTCGGGACCGGCTTCTTGGCGCTCAGCGACTTGCCGAGCAGGGCCACGGCGGCGTCCTTGTCGATCTTGTTGGCGGCGGCGACTTCGCGGGCCATGCGGTCCAGAGCCGATTCATAGAGCTGACGCTCCGAATAGGACTGTTCCGGCTGGGTGTCGGCGCGGTGAAGGTCGCGGACCACCTCGGCGATCGAAATCAGGTCGCCAGAGTTGATCTTGGCTTCATATTCCTGGGCGCGGCGCGACCACATGGTGCGCTTGACGCGGGCGCGGCCCTTGAGGGTCGTCAGGGCCTTGGTGACGGTGTCGTCGGCGGCCAGGGTGCGCAGACCGGCGGTCTTGGCTTTCTTGGTCGGGACGCGCAGGGTCATCTTTTCGTGGTCGAAGGTCACGACATAGACCTCCAGCGACATGCCGGCGACTTCCTGAGTCTCGATCGCGGCCACCTTGCCGACGCCGTGCGCGGGATAGACCACCGCATCGCCAACCTTGAATTCCAGACCGGTCTTGCTCGTCATGTCATTCCTTTCCCGGAACAGGGCTGGCGAGGCGCTGAAACAGCCGATGAGCGAAAACACCCCCGCCGCCGGAAACGAGTCCCGTCGGTTGGGCCGTCAAATCAAACATCAGACGCGAAAGCGGATCACCGAACCTCTGGCCGACCCCGTCTGTTCGGCGGGGGACTGTCGCAAACACAGGCGGTGCGCGCCGGAGGCGTGAAACCGTCTGTCTCGAATAGGGAGGAACCTATCATAAAATTAGGAAATCTCAAAACATCCTCAGGACGTCCGAGTGGTTCCGGCACATTGTGACCGGATTGTGTTTGGACCTTAGGAGCCCTTGCCCGGTTTGGGGCTGAAGTATTTCTCGTACTTGCCGGTCTCGCGCTCATACTGTTCGCGATCGGCGGGGGGCGTGCCCTTCACCGTAATGTTGGGCCAGACCTTGGCGTATTCGGCGTTGACCTGCAGCCACTTGCCGTCCGGCTCGTCCTCGGTGTCGGGGACGATGGCGTCCACGGGGCATTCGGGCTCGCAGACGCCGCAATCGATGCACTCGTCAGGCGCGATGACGAGGAAGTTCTCGCCCTCGTAGAAACAGTCGACCGGGCAGACCTCGACACAGTCCATGAACTTACATTTCACGCAGGCGTCGGTGACGATGTAGGTCATGGCGGTCGGGCGGGCCCTTTGGCGGCGATCAAGGTCGAGGGCGGGCAAATGGCCCCCTCGGAACCAACTGTCAACCGAGGGCGCTGTCGCAATGGTCCGGGAAGCTTGACGGCCCTGCGTCGCGTCTGCATCTCATACGATTACAGATCACAGGTCAGAAGGAGGTTCGCCCATGCGTTTCACCGCTCGTTCCAAAGTCGTTCGCATCGGCGCAGGGGCTATGGCGCTCAGCCTCGTGGCCGGCGGCGCGGTCGTCGCCCAGGCGGCCCTGACCCGCGTGCCGTCCGAAGTCCAGGCCGGCGACTACAAGCTGGATCCCGCCCACGGCAAGATCACCTGGTCGGTCGACCACCTCGGCTTCTCGACCTATGTCGGCCAGTTCGTGAACGTGCAGGCCGAACTGAAGCTGGATCCGGCCAATCCCTCGGCCAGCAGCCTGACGGCGACCATTCCTCTGACCGAGGTGGCTTCGAACTCCGACGGGCTGAACCGTCACCTGCAGACGGCCGACTTCTTCGACACCGCCAATCACCCGGTCGCCACCTTCCGCTCGACCCGCATCGTCGTCGATCCGTCCGACCCTGACGAGGCCACGGTCTATGGCGAGCTGACGCTGCGCGGCGTGACCAAGCCGGTGACGATGGAGGTCGATTTCAATCAGGCGGGCCAGACGCGCGGCGGCTACAAGGCCGGCTTTGACGGCGAGGCCAAGATCAAGCGGTCGGACTTCGGCATCACCTTCGGCCTGCCGGCCCTGGGCGACGAGGTCGAACTGCACATCGAAGGTGAGTTCGTGAAGGCGGGCTGATCACGCCTCCGGCGCGTCGAGTGCGGCATAAAGGGCGCGGGCTTCCTCCGGAGGGCCGCGCCTTTCGCCTAACTGGAGGACGCGCACAGCGATCAGCCGTCCGGCCTGGGCGAAGAGGATGTCGTCGCCGGGGTGGACGCTGCGACTGGGCTTGTCGAGGCGGGTCTGGACGCCGTGGTGGGTGAGGCGGACAGCGCCGCGCTCGACCATGTTCGCGGCCAGACCACGCGTCCGGGCGAAGCGCGCACGCCAGAGCCACAGGTCGATGCGGCAGCTTTGCCCGGCCTGAGAGGACGTCACGCGGAGGCGGCCTTGCGCTTGGGGCGACGCTTGCGACGCGGCGGCGCGGCCGGCCGGGTCAGTTGGGCCAGGGCGGCGAACGGTGAATCCTTGGGTGGAGGCGCCGGCTTGCCCTGACGCGGGGCCTTGTCGGCGCGGGGCAGGCGCAAGGCGGCTTGAACCTGTTTCGCCTGTTCGGCGGTCCACCCCAGTTCGGTCAGGGCTTCATCCGAAAGCTGGGCCTTGCCCGTCGCGCGCGACAGATCGGCCAAGCGTTCGAGCGTCTCGACCGGCGCGCTCCACGGCCCGACGACGCGGCGTCCGAAGGCGGCCAGGGCCCGGGGAGACGGCGCGGACGAGGGCAGGGGCGACAGGGCCTCGCCGCCGGGGCGGAAAGGCTCGGTCACAAAGGCCTGGGCCAGCAGCCGGGCGCGGGGCTTGAGCGCGCCGGGTAGCCAGACCGAATGAGCGCCGACGCGGATGGCGAAGGTCTTGACCGTCCGGCGCTCGTGCTGGCTCAGGGCGGCCAGGTCGCGGTCCACGTCGGCGCGGGGGATGACGCCGCCCGCCTCGATCAGGCGAAAAGCCAGGCCGCGCGGAAGCCCGGTCAGGGCGCCGCTCTCGACCGCCTGACGCAGGCGGCGCAGTTCGCGCAGGGCGCGGCCCGCCTCTGACGCCAGCCAGGCCTCGATGCGCCGCTGGGCCCGCTCGCGCGCAGGGACCGGGCCGAGGTCGCCCAGAAGCCGCACGCGCGGCGCGAAGGGATCGTCGTTGATGATCCGGGCCGTCAAAGCGCCGTTCCACAGGACGTCGCCGCCGCCTGCACGCGGATTGGGAATGACGCTGAAGGCGTCGCCCGCTTCCGCCGCCAGCTTGCCCAGGCGCCGCGCGATCTCGGGTCCGACGGCGCGGGTCGCGGCCTGGCGCAGGGCGCGGTCCGCCAGGGCCGAGCCGCCGGCGTCGGGCGTGAAGTGGACCCCTTCCAGATGGCCGACCACCTCGCCTTCGACCGTGACCTCGCCGTCGTCGCCAACGCCCGCAACGGTGTCGGACCGCACGTTCAGCGCCCGCATCAGGGCCGTGGTGCGCCGATCGACGAAACGAGCCGTCAGACGTTCGTGCAGGATGTCGGACAGGCGCTCCTCCAGCGCCTTGGTCTGGTCGCGCCAGCCTTGCGCCTGATCCATCCAGTCGGGGCGGTTGGCGATGTAGGCCAGGGTCCGCACCCCGGCGAGGCGGGCTGACAACTGGTCGATCTGGCCGTCGTCGCGGTCCAGGTCGTTAAAGCGCGGAGCGACCCAGTCCTCGGTCAGGCGCCCGCGACGGCTGGTCAGGGCGGTGAAGATCTCCTTCGACAGACGGGCGTGCTCGTCCAGGGTCGTCTTCTGGAAGTCCGGCAGCTGGCAGGTCTCCCACAACCGCATCAGGGCGCCGCGCGAGCGGGCGATCTTCTTCACATCCTCGTCGACTGAAAACCGCCGCAGCAAGGTCTCGTCCAGGGCCTGGGCCGTCAGGCGCAGGCCAAAGCGGTTGGGCGTCAGGGTCAGCGAGCGCAGCAGGTCGGGCAGGGTGTCGAAGTCCAGCCGTCCGTGACGCCATTCGGCGGCCTCGACCGGGTCGAAACGATGGCTGACCACCTGTTCGAGAATGTCCTCGTCCAGATCCTCGGCCTCGCCCGTCACGCCGAATGTGCCGTCGCGCAGGTGGCGACCGGCGCGCCCGGCGATCTGGCCGATCTCGGCGGCGTGCAGCCAGCGGGTGCGCGTGCCGTCGAACTTCCTGAGCCCTGCGAAGGCGACATGGTCCACGTCCATGTTCAGCCCCATGCCGATGGCGTCGGTGGCGACCAGGAAGTCCACCTCGCCCGACTGGAACAACTCGACCTGGGCGTTGCGGGTGCGCGGCGACAGGCTGCCCATGACCACAGCGGCGCCGCCCCTCTGGCGACGCAGCAGTTCGGCGATGGCGTAGACCTGCTCGGTCGAGAAGGCGACGACGGCGCTGCGGCGCGGCAGGCGGGTCAGCTTTTTCGATCCGGCGTAGGACAGGGTGGACAGGCGCTCGCGGGTGACGATCTCCGCTTCTGGAACCAGAGCCCGGATCAACGGGGCCATGGTCCCCGCTCCCAGGAACATGGTCTCGGACCGGCCTCGTGCGTGCAGCAAGCGCTGGGTGAAGACGTGGCCGCGTTCGGGGTCGGCGACCAGCTGGATTTCGTCCACGGCCAGGAACTCGACCTGGCGCTCCAGCGGCATGGCCTCGACGGTACAGACGAAATAGGCCGGGCGCGGGGGGACGATCTTCTCTTCGCCGGTGATCAGGGCGACGGCGGCGGCCCCGCGCTGCTTGACGATCCGCTCATAGATCTCGCGCGCCAGCAGGCGAAGCGGCAGGCCGATCATGCCCGAGGCGTGACCCAGCATCCGCTCGACCGCCAGATGGGTCTTGCCGGTGTTGGTGGGGCCCAGGATCGCCGTAACGCGCGACGGGGCCAGACCTGCGGAACGATCACTCATGTCGCCTTCAAGGTGGCGCGTTTTCGAAGAGGGTCAAGCAGGGGCTGTCGCAAAGCCGATCGCCCAGCGGGAATCGGCTGCTGCGCCGCCGGGCGGTGGACCCCGCCCCGGATGCTCTTGAGCGTGCGTCGCGGCCATCTCCATGTTTCTGAATGGAAAACAGGAAGATGGCGACCCCGGCAGGACTCCAACCTGCGACCTCGGCTTTAGGAAAGCCTTGCTCTATGCGGCTGAGCTACGGGGCCGTCGCGCTCCGTCCCTAGCGGGTCGCGGCGGCGAGGGAAAGACAGAGCTGGCCGGACGGGCGCCCGGCAAGAAAATCCTAGCGATTAATCCACGTTAAGATACAATATCTTGTAGGGAACAAATCCTGAATCGGGCCGTGTCGGTGATTCGGTCATGATTCGTTTCGCGCCTGTTCTCGCCTTGAGGCCCTGGGCGTTTACGAACACGAACATGAACACAAGCGTCGGCCAGGCGGCGGGTGTCGCATCGACGCCGACCTAACTGACCAGTTGAAGCGCCCGGAAATCGATGCGGACGGTGAAGTCACGACTGCGCCAGGTGGTGTTCGGCGCGGGGCGGGGAAACGGGGACGCGTCGCGAAGCTGGGACAGGGCGGCGTAGTCCACGCTGCGAGCGCCGCTGCTGGTCACCACCTCGCTGGCCCTGACCGCGCCGCGACGATCCAGGGTGAAGCGCACCGTCACGATCCCGGCCGCGCCGCCCGGATGACGCTTGTGGCGCTCGATCCACGCCAGGACAACGGCTTCGTAGGCGTCCGCCGTGGTCGCGGCCGCTGCGCCGACGACAGGGGCGCCGCCGCCCTGGGTCAGGCCGGCTTCCGACGGCCGGCTCGCCAGGCCGATGGTTGGCGCACCGCGTGTGGTCTTCGTTCCTTGCTGACTGGACGGCTGAGCGGGTCGATCCTGCACAGCGAAGGTTTCGGCGTTGGCGAGCGTAGGCGACAGGCGTCTAGGCAGGAGCGGCGTGACGTCCGAGGCGCTGGGCGGCGTCGCGTCTGGCGTTTCTTCAGGCGGCGACTGGGCAGGAGGGCTGGCGGCCGAGGTGCGCGGCGCATTGACCCCGTCGAAACTTGCGCGCGGCGCCAGGGTCAACTGGATCACGGGGGCGCCCCCGACCATGTCGGGCGCCGGCCGGAGGTTCAGGGACAGTCCCGCGAGCGTCAGCGCATGAAGGGCGAACACGCCCAGGCCGACCAGAAGGCGTGATCGGGTCAGAACGGGAGAAGAAGCGGCGCCGAAACTATGCACCCGCGCCTTCTAACGACGGCGCTCGTTAATCGCAACTGCGAGTCAGTTGCAATTTGTATGGCAAGGGTTTAGGCCGCGCCCCCTGTTCAATGAAGGGGCTCCCCACCCATGCGTATCCTGTTGCTGACCTCTGTCGGCGCCGCCGCCGTCCTGACGATGGCGAGCGCCGCCGCCGCGCAAACTCGGTCCGCGTCCTCGTCACCGACGGCGGCCGACGGCGTGCCGACGGTCGTGGTCGAAGGTCAGGGCCAGGCGCCGCGCAACTATCGCATGGGCGACGCCCAGGATTCCGGAACCAGCACGTTCAACCGTGATTCCATCGAGGCGCGGGCGCCGGGATCCGGCGACGTGAACGAGATTCTGAAGGCCCTGCCCACCGTGCAGTTCACCTCGACCCAGGGCCGGGCCACGCGGGCGGAGCTTCAGGACCTGCGACCGGAGAACATCTCGATTTCGGGGGGATCGGTGAACGAGAACCTGTTCGTGCTGGATGGTGTCGGGGTCAACTCGCGTCTGGACGTCAGCGGCAGCAACTTTGCGGCTTTCGACGATGTGGCCAACGGCTCGGCCCAGACGGTCTGGATGGACGCCAGCCTGATCGGCGAGGTGACCGTGCGCGATTCAAACATTTCGGCCGAGTACGGTCAGTTCACAGGGGGCGTGGTCGAGATCGCGACGCGGGCGCCGGGGCGGGAGTATGGCGGCGAGGCCTACTACGGTCTGACCAGCACCGAGATGGCCAGCTTCCGGGTTTCGGACCGTGTGCGTGATTCCCTGAGCGTCATGCCGACCGAGCCAGACTACGACAAGCGGCGTTACGGCGTCAGCGTCGATCTGCCGGTGTCCGAGCGGTTGCGGATGCTGGCGGCCTACAATCGATCCGAGTCGCGGGTCACCAACTACCCATCGACCAACTATGTCTCCCTGGGCAATCTCAGCCAGCGCAGCGTCAGCGACAACTTTCTGCTGAAGGGAGAATACGATCTGGCCTCGGATCTGCTGTTGACCGGTCAGATCAACTACAGCCCCTATGAAAGCGAGTTCCACCCGATCAACAGCCGGGACAACCTGCTGGAATCCCACGGCGGCGGGCTGACGGCGAAGCTGGGGCTGGAGGGGCGTCGCGGTCTGGCGAACTGGACGCTCGACCTGACCCACGCTTGGTCTGACAACGACCGCGACGGCCCGGCGGGCACCATTCAGATTCCGACGAGCGCCATCGGGTTCGGCGATTGTTCGCTGGGATCGAGCTGTGTTCTGGGCAGCGTCGGCCCGTTGACGCAGCAACAGACCGACACGGGCCTGAAGGGCAAGTGGGAACAGCAACTGGGCGTCGGACAACTGCGCGCCGGCTTCGAGTACGCCCATATCGAAGGCGAGAAACAGCGTCCCGAGACGGTCTATTCCTACCTCGGCGGCGTGGCCAACCCGAACACGGCCTGCGCCAATCACGAGGGACTGAGCTGCATTCCGGGCGTCTATGCAGCGGCGCGCCGGAACGGGTATGCGGCCTTCGACGCCAGCGCCTCGATCGACAGCGTCGGCCTGTGGGCCGAGTATAATTTCGACTGGTCGGGTTTCATGATCCGGGCCGGCGCCCGCTACGACTATGAGAGCTTCCTGGGCAACCACAATGTCGCGCCGCGCCTGTCGGTGTCGCGTGACCTGCCGTGGGCCGGGATCAACATGACGGTCGGCGCCAACCGCTACTACGGCCGCAGCTTCCTCGGCTACGCCCTGCGCGAAGGCGCGGGCGTGACGCGAGGCTACACCCGCACGCCTACGGTCGTGAACGGCCGGACGCTGTGGTCCGACAACTGGGTCCTGACCAGCCATTCGGACACCGCGCGGTGGTCCAACATCGGTCTGGACACGCCCTACTCGGACGAGTTCATGATCGCCGTGAACGGACCGGTGGCGTGGTTGGGCGGCGAATACCGGATCAAGGGGATCATTCGCGAAAGCCGCGACCAGTTCGCCAGCTCTGTGGCTGAAACCAGCTTCTACGACACCGAGACCGGCACGACCGGCCGACGCTCGACGCGCACCATCACCAACGACGGCGAGCGCAGCTACGAGGGCCTGTCACTGGAATACGTGCGCGATTTCGGTCGCAACCACACCCTGTCGTTCAGCACCAACCTGTCGCACACCGACGCCACCAACATCAGCTATTTCGACCTGGCGGATGAGACCGAGTTCGAGGGCGCGCAGGTCTACTACCAGGGCAAGGTCGTGCCGAAGCTCGAGGCCCTGGCGGACAATCAGCTGGAGGACTACGCCAACCCCTTCATCATCAACGCTGACTGGGCGGCGCGCTGGTTCGACGGGCGTCTGCGCACCAACGTCAACGCCCGCTGGCGCGACAGCTTCGAGCGCGTCGACGATACGGGCGTCAACATCACGATCGACGGCGTGCGCTATGATGTCTTCGACAAGATCGCATTCGACTCCTCGGTCGATGTGAACCTGTCGGCCACATTTGAGTTGGCTAAGACCAGCTATGGCGCCGCTTCGCTCGACCTGCGGGTCAACAACCTGTTCAACACGGTTCTGGATCAGGGCTACACGACCAGTTCCCAGCCCTATCAGTTGGGTCGGAACGCCTGGGTCAGCCTCAAGTATCGCTACTAGCGCCGATGCAGGCGGCCTTCCTCAAGGACGTAGCGGCGGTCGGCGTCGCGGTTCTGGCGGTCTATCTGGCCGCCGGGACGGCGGTGTCGGGGGTTCAGGCGCCGGAGACGGCGTCGGAGCTTCGCGCCGCCTACGCCGGGCCGCCCGAAACCTGGCCGCGCCCGACGCTGCACGAAGGGGCCGTGTTCACCGAATTCGGCCCCTTGCCGCCGGTGGAGCATCCGCCGGACAACCCCTTCAGCGAGGCCAAGGTCGCCCTGGGGCAGCGCCTGTTTGATGATCCCAGGCTGTCGAAGTCAGGCCAGATCGCGTGCGCGTCATGTCATGCGCGGGAGTTGGGGTTTGGCGATGCGGTCCGGACCTCGTTCGGCCACGACCGCCAGCGCGGACGCCGCAACGCCCAGTCCCTGTTCACTGTGGCCTGGGTCAAGCCGCTGTTCTGGGACGGGCGCAGCCCCGACCTGGAAGACCAGGCGCTGCATCCGTTGATCGACCCGCGCGAGATGGCGGCGGGCGACCTGGCGGAGGTCGAGCAACGGGTGGCGGGCGACCCGACCTATGCAGCGGATTTCACGTCGGCCTTCGGCGACGATCAGGTGACGGTGCGCCGGATTTCCATGGCGCTGGCGACCTTCCAGCGGTCGCTGCGACCACGGGGCGGGCGCTTCGAACGCTTTCTGAAGGGCGACAGTCGCGCCCTGAACGATCAGCAGTTGAAGGGGCTTCATCTGTTCCGAACGCGCGGGGGGTGCGCCAACTGCCACAGCGGCCCGCTGTTGACGGACATGGCCTTCCATAATCTCGGCCTGCACTTCTACGGTCGCGAGCTTCAGGATCTGGGGCGCTACGAGGTCACCGGGGCGGCCGAGGACGCAGGGCAGTTCCGCACGCCCAGTCTTCGCGGCGTGGGGCAGACCGGCCCCTACATGCACAACGGTCTGTTCCCCTCTCTCGAAGCGACGGTGAACTTCTACACGGCAGGCGGCGCGCGGCCCCGTCCCCGTGCGGGTCAGGAAACCGACCCCCTGTTTCCGACGACAGATCCCTTGCTGCATCGCCTGGACCTCGACGCCGAGGATCGCGCCGCGCTGGCGGCGTTCCTTGAGACGCTTTGACCCGACCGACCAACTGAACGCCGGCGACAGACGTCGCCGCTGCGTGCACAAGACCGCGCATGATGGCCGAGAGCCGTCACAGTGAAGAGCCGCGCCATGCCCAAGGTCAATGACACCGTCCACATCCGCTTCACCATGCGCGGCATGTCGGGCCCGTTCTGGCAGACCAACGCCACCGTGGCGGCGGTCAGCGGGACGTCCTTGCTGCTGGACGGCTTCGATCGCCAGACGCCGGCGGCGGCGTCGGAACTGAAACCGGCCGGGGCGGGACGGTGGACGCTGGACTGGGAGGTTCGCCGCCGACCCTGAGGCGCGGGGCGTTTCCAGGCGGCGAAGCCGACGGGGAACAGCGAGGCTTGGGTGGCGTTGGTTTGCGGACCCCTGCAACGAGAGGCCGCTATGACCCCTGAAGAAACGCATCGCCACGAGAAGGCCGCCGCCGCCGTTCACGCCGGCCGCCCCGTCGCCGCCCGTCATGTGCGCGGAGGAAGGCCCGGCGGTCGTATCCTCACCATTCTGCTTCTTTCGACGGCGGGGGCGGCCGTGCTTCTGCTGGCGCTCTGGGCCCTCAGCAACGGCGCCTTCGACCGTCAGAACCCCACGACGGGCGAGCAGGCGGCGGACGCCCGCACCTTCGAAGGCGACGCCTCGCCGCCTGCCTCGGACGCCCCGACCGGTCCTCGGGGCGAGCCTGCGCCGACGCCCGCCGGTCAGACGCCGAACGTCAACCCGCCCACCGTCCCCTCGAACTAGGACGCGGCGGACACAAGTCAGGGAGCGTCGGGATGACATCGCGAGACGACAGGCCGATGTGGCCCGCGCTTTCAGCAGCCTCATTGTGGCCGACGATGGAGACCCTGCAACTGTGGGCGCAGATCGTCGGCAAGATAAGGTTGTCGCAGACGCCCTGGTTGAACCACGGATGGCACGTATCGCTGCAAGTGTCGGCGCGCGGGCTGGCCACCGGCCTCATTCCCCACGCCAAGGTAGGATTTTCCCTGGAGTTCGACCTTGTCGCCGGGGCCTTGGTCATTCGCGTAAGCGACGGCGGCGAACGTCGGATCGTGTTGAAGTCCGGGACGGTGGCGGACTTCTATGCCGAGGTCATGGACGCTCTGACGGCGCTGGGCGTGGCCTGCCATATCGACCTGACGCCCGACGAAATGGCCGAGGCGACGCCCTTTCCGCTGGACGAGCGATTTCGGACCTATGAGCCCGAGGCCGCGCGCGACTACTGGCGGGCGCTGGTCCAGGTCGATCGTGTATTCAACGCCTTCCGTACCCGGTTCCTCGGCAAGTGCAGCCCGGTTCATCTGTTCTGGGGCGCGTTCGACCTGGCGGTGACGCGGTTCTCGGGGCGGACAGCGCCGCTGCACCCCGGCGGCGTGCCCAACCTGCCCGATGCGGTGACGCGCGAGGCCTATTCGCACGAGGTGTCCAGCGCAGGCTTCTGGCCCGGCGATCCAGGGCGCGAGCCTACCTTCTACGCCTACGCCTATCCCGCGCCGCCGGGGTTCGAGGCGGCGGCGGTGGCGCCGCCCGCGCGCTGGGATGCGGGGTTGGGCGAGTTCCTGCTGCCCTATGAGGCGGTCAGGGCGGCGGACGATCCCGACGCGGTGCTGAGCGCATTCTTGGAGGCGACCTACGCCGCCGCCGCCGATCTGGGCGGATGGGATCGCGCGGCGCTGGAATGCGAGGCAGGCCGTCCGCGCATTCCCCGTCGGGTGGACTAGGCCGTAAAGCCCTTCACCGCCGCCAGCGCGGCTTCCGCCGTGTTGTCGATGATGGTCAGGCGCTCGGGCTGATCGCCCAGGGCGCGGATGACGGGGGCGGCTTCCGGCTCGAAACCCAGCACGTCCGAGACAAAGGCGCCAAACTTGGACGGGTGGGCGGTCGACAGGGCGACGACCGGGCCGTTGGTGCGGTCCAGCTGACGCGCGGCGGCCAGGGCGACGGCGGTATGCGGGCAGACGACGCGACCCCAGGCGGCGTGGGCATGGGCGATTTCGGCCTTGGTCGTCGCCTCGTCGACGGAGACGGCGGAGGCCTCCGCCTTCAGCGCGGCCAGCAGGACGGGAGACAGGGTGACGGACCCGTCGCGGGCGAAGGTCTCGAACAGGGCGCGGGTGGCGTCGGCGTCGCGGCCCGAGGCCTCATAGACCAGCCGTTCGAAGTTCGACGGCGCCTGGACGTCCATCGACACGCTGCCGCTTTCCACGGCGGGTCGGCGGGCATAGACACCCTCGTTAATGGCGCGGGCCAGGGCGTCGTTCTGGTTGACGGCGGCGACGAAGCCCTTGACCGGCAAGCCCATTTTCTTCGCTGCGATGCCGGCGAAGGCGTCGCCGAAATTGCCGGTCGGGACGACGAAGGTCGCCGCCTGACCCAGCTGGGCCGTGGCCGAGATATAGTAGGGAATCTGGCCCGCCAATCGGCCCCAGTTGATCGAGTTGACCGACGACAGGCGACGGCCTTCACGCAGGCCTTCTTCGGCCAGCAGGCCCTTCACCAGACGCTGGCAGTCGTCGAAGTCGCCGCGTACGGCCAGGTTCAGGACGTTGTCGGCCTGCACCGTCGTCATCTGCTTGCGCTGCACCGGGGAGACGCGGTCCAGCGGGTGCAGGACGACCAGGTTGATGCGCTCAGCCCCGGCGAAGGCGCGCACGGCGGCGGCGCCGGTGTCGCCGCTGGTGGCGGTCAGCAGGGTCAGCTTCTGGCCCGTCGCAGCGAGGGCCTCATCCGACAGGGCGGCGACCAGCTGCATCGCCAGATCCTTGAAGGCGGCGGTCGGGCCGTGGAACAGCTCCAGCACGAACAGGCCGGGCTCCAGCTCGACCAGAGGCGTCACCGCCGGGTGGTCGAAGCCCTTGGTCAGGCGGTCCAAGGCCCGGTCGAGCGCGCCGACGGGCAGGGCGTCGCCGATGAAGGGCGAAATCGCCTCCCTGGCCATGTCGGCATAGGTCCGACCCGGACGCGCGGCGTCGGCGGGCAGGGGCGGCCAGGCCTGCGGCATATAGAGGCCGCCGTCGGGGGCGATGCCGCGCAGCAGGGCGTCGGCGAAGCTGGTCGGGGCGGCGTCGCCGCGCGTCGAAAGGTAGCGGTCGGGGGAGGTGCTCATGACGGGTCGTTTCTAGCCGCCGTGCTCCGCTTCGTCATGATTATTTTGCGCTTGCGAAGGGATTTGCGCGATTTCGCGCAACAAGATCGCCGTCTGGGCCGTGCGTCGATTACGGGGCTGGCGCCTGGCGGTCGTCCGGTCCATGTCAGGCGGGATGAGACGCCGTTCCTTCTTGATCCGCGCCGCTGCCGCCGCCGCTGCTGTCGGCGGCGGTCTTTGGCTCAAGGATCATGTGATCTGGCGACGGCCGCGCTTGAGCTTTCCCGATGGCGGGAACAGCGGCTGGTTGCCGTTCGTCGTGGCCAACGCCGCGACGCCGACGGTGCGGACGCGCATCGCCGGGCGAACCGTCACGGCGCTGATCGACAGCGGCGCTCAGTATTCGGTCATTGACCGGGCGCTGGTCGCGGATCTGGGCCTGACGACCTTCTTCGACATGCCGATGGTGGCCTATGGCGTCGGCGGTCAGCCGCAGGTCGGCCGCGGGGTGACCCTGGATCTGGCGGTCGGGGCGATGGCGGTCACGGGGCTGCGCGCCGCCATTCTCGACCTGGGTCCCATAGCCGAAGCGGCGGGCCTGTCAGCGCCACTGGTGCTGGGGCAGGACGTGCTGGGCGAGGCGGTGCTGGAAATGGAGATGAAGCGGCGACGGACGCGGCTGGTTGACCCGGCCGTTCATCAGCTGTCGCCGGCGGTTCGCCCGGTCGAGGTCCGGCGTGCGGGCGCTGCGCTGACCGGCGAAATCACCGTCGAGGGGGCGGTTATCCATGCGGTGATCGACACGGGGGCTTCGGCCCTGCTGGCCCTCAGCGAGAGCTCGGCCCTGGCGGCGGGTCTGCTGGACGGGCGGCCGCAACGGGCAAGCTCAAGCATTGTTCTCGGCGGCGTGGCGCCCGCGCGGGTGGTGCGAGCGCGCACAGTGACGTTCGGCGACGACCTGTGGCGCGGGGTGGCGACCAATGTCTACGCCGACGCGCCGCTGCCCAACTATCCGGCGGCGCTTCTCGGCATGGCCGCCTTCGAGGACCGTGACGTGGTGCTCGACCTGGGGCGAGGACGCCTGCACCTCTCGCCTCAGTTGGACCTGACCATAGGCTAGACGCCCTACAGCCCCTTGAAGGTGTCGCAGGCGGCCGGGTCGCCGGTCTGATAGCCGCGTTGCAGCCATTCGACGCGTTGCGCCGAGGAGCCGTGGGTGAAGCTTTCGGGCGACACGCGGCCGCCGCCGCGACGTTGCAGGGTGTCGTCGCCGATGGCCTGGGCGGTCTTCATGCCTTCTTCCAGATCGCCGGGCTCCAGCGCCACCTGACCGCCCGAGACGGCGGCGGCGTTCCGGGCCCACACACCGGCGTAGCAGTCGGCCTGAAGCTCCAGCGCGACGGAGTATCTGTTGCCCTCGGCCTGCGACCGAGCCGACTGCTGGGCGCGCTGCACCTGGTCGCTGGCCCCCGTCAGGTTCTGGACGTGGTGGCCGAACTCGTGGGCGATGACATAGGCCTTGGCGAAGTCGGCGCCCGAGGCCCCCAGCTTGGTCTCCATCTCACGCCAGAAGCCGAGGTCGAGATAGACCTTCTGGTCAGCGGGGCAGTAGAAGGGCCCCATGGCCGACTGCCCGAAGCCGCAGCCGGTCTGGGTGCCTTGCTCGTAGAGGACCGTCGTCGGCGGAGTGTACCCGCGCAGCTTGGTCTTCCACACGTCGTTGATGTTGGAGCCGATGACCTCGACGAACTGCCCCGCCTGATCCTCGGGCGAGCCCATCTTGCCGGCCTGTTCGGACTGGCTGACGCCGCCGAACTGGCTGGCGACCTGCTGGGTGGTGTTCGGGTCGATGCCGAAGACAAAATAGCCGATGGCCGCCAGCACGAGAACGCCGATGCCGCCGCCCGCCACGGCGCCGCCGCCCATGCCGCGCCGGTCCTCGATTCCGCCGCCGCGCCGTCCGCCCTGCCAACGCATGATGTCGTCTCCGCCCTGAAATCCCGGCCCAAGCTAGGCCCAAACGCGGGGCGCGGGGAAGAGATGCAAATTCGGCGGTCGTCAGTTCGGGCGGCGGTCCAGCCAGGCGTCGATCTCGGTGACGCCGCGGATCATTTCGTCACCCCGGCCGGCCTGAGCCTCGCGGGCCTGCCGCTCCTGTTCCAGCGTAGGCGGGACGTAGGCGGTGGGCGGGGGCGGCGGCGGCGTCGGTTGGCGCGCAGCCTGAAGCCGTTGGATCGTCAACTGCGTCTGAAGTCGCTGTTGCTGGGCCAGGGCGTCGCGCTCCGCCGCCTGGTTGCGCAGACGGTCCATCTCGATGCGGTGCTGGTCGGCGATGGCCGAACCGCGATCGTAGCCGGGCGGCGGCGGTCCTGGCCAGCCGGGCCAGGTCTGGGCCTTGGCCGCCAAGGGCAGGGCAGCCAGAAGCATGGTCATGAGAAACAGACGGCGCATGAGACTCACATGGGCGCCTGTCGCCCTCGCGCCAAGCGTGGCCCTAGATGGCGAAGCTGACGCCGCAGCCGCAGCTGGACGAGGCGTTCGGGTTGCGCACCACGAACTGCGCGCCCGCCAGCTCGTCGACGAAGGCGATCTCGGAGCCCTTGAGGAAGGGGATGGAGACGGGGTCGATCACCGCCGCCTGACCATCGCGACGGACGACCAGATCATCGGCCTCGGCCGCCTCAACCAGTTCCAGCCGATACTGGAAGCCCGAGCAGCCGCCGCCGTCGACGGCGACGCGCAGCATGATCGGCCTGCCCTCGACCTCGGCGAGTTTGGCCAGACGTTTCGCCGCGCTCTCGGCCAGAAGGATGCCTTCCGGGGCGCGGGGGGAAACCGAAAGCGACAGGTCGCGGGCTGATTCTGTGGATTGGACGGTGCTCACGGCTCTCTATATGAGGAGCTGACAGGCGTTCGCAAAGGCCTGTGCTGCAATAGAAGTGCTGTCCGCCTTGAGCCAGACCCGCGCGTCCTTCGCCGAAGACCCCGCCGCCAGCCGCGGCCGCCACGTCTTCGAGCCCGCCAGCCGCACCCGGACCCCCTTCGCCCGCGACCGCGACCGCATCATTCACGCCACCGCCTTCCGCCGTCTGAAGGAGAAGACCCAGGTCTTCGTGGCGCACGAAGGCGACCACTACCGCACCCGCCTGACCCACAGTCTGGAAGTGGCCCAGATCGCCCGTTCCCTGGCCCACGCCCTGCGGCTGGACGACGATCTGGCCGAGACCATCGCCCTGGCCCACGACCTAGGCCACCCGCCCTTCGCCCACGCCGGAGAGGACGAGTTGCAGGCCCAGATGGCCGACTACGGCGGCTTTGATCACAACGTCCAGAGCTTCCGGGTCATCACCGAGCTGGAGGTCCGCTATCCGAAATTCGCCGGCCTCAATCTGAGCTGGGAGACGGTCGAGGGCGTGATCAAGCACAACGGGCCTGTGACGCATCACCTGGATGATCCGGCCTGGAAAGCGGTGGCGGCCTATACGCCGGGCGGGGCGGCGAACTGGGATCTGCGCCTCGACACCTTCGCCTCGCTGGAGGCCCAGTGCGCGGCCATCGCCGACGACATCGCCTATAATAACCACGACGTGGACGACGGGGTGCAGGCCGGCCTGTTCACCCTGGCCGACCTCGCTGACGTCCCGCTGATCGGCCCCTGCCTGGCCGAGGTCCGTCGCGACTGGCCGATGCTGGACGACCGCATGGTGCGTCTGGAGGCGGTGCGCCGCATGATCGGGATCATGGTCGACGACGTCCTGGCCGAGACCGAGCGTCGGCTGGCCCAGCACCGCATCGTCACGGTCGAGGACGTCCGTCTGGCCCCGCAGATGATGGTGCAGTTCTCAGGCGCCATGATGGCCGATCTGGGCGTGCTGCGCCGCTTCCTGTTCGAGCGGATGTATCGCCATTACCGGGTCAACCGCACCCGCAGCCAGGCTCGTCGCGTCCTGTCGCAGCTGTTCCACCTGTTCATGGAAGAGCCCGAGGTCATGCCGCCCGAATGGTCGGCCCCGGCCCTGTCGGAGGACCCGGTCAAGCGGGCGCGGGCGGTGTGCGACTATATCGCCGGCATGACCGACCGCTACGCCATCGAGGTGCACGGCAAGCTGTTCAGTCTCGACCTGGCGCTTGATCTGTGATTCGAAAGCGGCCACGGGCGGGCTAGACTGATACTTCCCGGCGCCGATTCGCGCGGGGCCGATCCAGAAAGCGCGACCCATGTCCTACGACGACGATCACCGAGGCAACCCCAACGCCGGCCGCGAGCGGGGAGCCTATACGCCGCCCACCGACGACGACCTGCCGTTCGAGCGTCGCAGCTATGATCCGCGCCGCGCGCCGGCCGCCAAGTCGCCGCCGATCACCCTGATCATCAGCGCGATCGTGCTGCTGCTGCTGATCGTGGCCGTGGTGGTCTTCTACCGATCAGGCGTGCGCTCCTCGACCGACGCTCCGCCTGCTGTCGGCACGCCGGTCGAAAGCATGAAGGTCGAGGCGCCGTTGGACGCCCAACCGATCGACCCGGAAGCGGGCGTGCGCGTCTATCGCGACGGCGGCGAGGCGACCGACGCCGTCCCCACCTTCACCCCTGGCCCGGAAGCCGTCGCTCCGCGCCCCGCGCCTCAGCCTCTGCCGGCCGCTCCGGTCGCTACGGGCGCCCTGCCGCCCGCCGCCCCCGCCGCGACGGTCCCCGCGCCGGCTCGGCCCGCGCCCGTGACCCCGACGCCCGCCGCCAAGGCGCCGGTTGCGCCCGCTCCGGCCGCTCCGGCTGTTCCGGCCGCCGCCGGTGGTTCTTCCGGCGTGCAGATCGGCGCCTTCTCGTCGACCGCCATCGCCGACCGTGAATACGCCGCTGTCGCTGCCCGCTTCGGCCAATACGCTTCGGGCGCCGAAAAGCGCGTGCAGGAAGTCACCGCCGCCAACGGCTCGACCGTCTATCGCACCACCTTCACCGGCATGAGCCGCGAGCGCGCCGTCGCCTTCTGCAATGCGCTGAAGGCCGCCGGCCGCGACTGCATCGTCCGCTAGGACCTGAGCGAATGACCTCCGCCGCCATCTACGGCTGTTCCGGCCATAAGCTGACGGCGGAGGAGCGCGCCTTCTTCGCCGAGACCAAGCCCTGGGGCTTCATCCTGTTCCGCCGCAACGTGGACAGCCCCGCCCAGGTAAAAGCTCTGGTTGATGACCTGCGCGGCAGCGTGGGCCGCGCCGACGCCCCCGTCCTGATAGATCAGGAGGGCGGCCGGGTGCAGCGCCTTGGCCCGCCGCACTGGCCGAAGTATCCGCCGGGCTCGGCCTATCTGAAGGCCGTCAACGACCCGATGGCGGCGCGCGAACTGGTGCGTCTGGGGGCGCGTCTGATCGCCCATGACCTGCGCGAGCTGGGCATCACCGTCGACTGCGTGCCGGTGCTGGACGTGCCGGTGCCGGGCGCCCACGACATCATCGGCGACCGCGCCTATGCCCAGGATCCTGCCACCGTGACCCAGTTGGGTCGGGCGGCGGCTGAGGGCCTGCTGGCCGGCGGCGTCCTGCCCATCATCAAGCACATCCCCGGCCACGGCCGCGCCTTTTCGGACAGCCACCACGACCTGCCTGTGGTCGAGACCGATCTGGCGACGCTGGACGCCTGGGACTTCGCCCCGTTCAAGGCCCTGTCGGACATGCCGATGGCGATGACGGCACACGTCGTCTTCACCGCCGTCGACGCCCGGCGCCCGGCCACGACGTCGAAGAAGGGCATCCGCCTGATGCGCGAGCATCTGGGCTTCTCCGGCCTGATCATGTCCGACGACCTGTCGATGAAGGCCCTTTCCGGAACCTTGACCGAGCGCGCCGAACAGTCGCTGAAGGCCGGCTGCGATGTGGTCTTGCACTGCAATGGCGACCTTGGCGAAATGCGCCAGGTGGCCGAGGGGACTGGCAAGCTGAAGGGCGAGGCCAGGCGCCGCGCCGAGGCGGCGCTGAACCGCATCGTCCGCGCGCCCGAACCGCTGGATGCGGCCGAGGCCCGCGCGCGGCTGGAAGCGGCCCTGAGCGGACGCTTCGAGGTCGCCAAGGGCCCCGATGTCGGCGAGGCGCAAGCCTGACATGATGGATCAGGCGTTCCAGCCCAATCTGGACTTCGCCGCCGTTGATGACGCTGACGCCGCCGAGGCCTTCGTCGTCGATCTGGAAGGCTATGAAGGACCGCTGCACGTCCTGCTGGCGCTGGCGCGCACGCAGAAGGTGGACCTGCTGAAGCTGTCGATCACCAAGCTGGCGGAGCAGTATCTGGCCTTCGTTCATGAGGCGCGGCGGCGCAACTTCGCCATGGCGGCCGACTATCTGGTGATGGCGTCATGGCTGGCCTATCTGAAGTCGCGCCTGCTGCTGCCCCGTACCGAAAAGGGCAAGGCCGAGGAGCCTCCGGCCGAGGAAATGGCGGCCGCCCTCGCGTTTCGCCTGCAAAAGCTGGAGGCCATGCGCCGCTCGGTCGAGGCTATCACCAGCCGCCCGCAGCTGAAGCGTGACGTCTTCACCCGTGGCGACCCCGAAGCCACCGTCATCATTCCCTCCGACCGCGTGGACGCCAGTCTCTATGAACTGATGGCGGCCTATGTCGCCCAGCGCCGCCGCGAGGAACGTCGCAACTATGCCCCCGGCCAGCGGGTCGAGGCCTTCCAGCTGGAGGCCGCGCGCGACTGGCTGCGCTCCATGATGCCGCGTCTGGCCGACTGGACGCCGCTGGAGCAGGTGGCGCCCGCGCGTGAGGACGAAGACGGGGAGGGGCCGAGCCAGGCCAGCTATACAGCCTCCACCCTGTCGGCCAGCCTGGAGCTGGTGAAGGAGGGGGCCATGGACGTGCGCCAGGCCGAGGCCTTCGCCGACCTCTTCCTCAAACGCCGGGGCCTCGGCCAACCGCTGGAACTGACGCCGTGAGTGCTTTGTGGCCGCTCATCCCTGCGGAGGCGGGGACCCAGTACTTTGGCCAGCGCCGAGATCATTTGCAGTTTCTGACGCGCAGGTCGGTTGGCCGCAGCCGCGCCGCTCAAACCTGGGTCCCCGCCTCCGCGGGGATGAGCGGGAGTATTCATGTCTGACCTCAGCTTCAAACCCGACGAAACCGAGATCGAACGCCGGGTCGAGGCCCTGCTGTTCGCCGCCTCCGCGCCCCTCTCGGCGGCCGAGATCGCGCGCCGTCTGCCGGAAGGCGCCGATGCGGGCCGGGCCATCGCTTCCTTGCGCCAGCGCTATCAGGGCAGGGGCGTCGAGCTGGAATGCGTGGCCGATCGCTGGCGGTTCCGCACCGCCGCCGACCTCGGCTTCCTGATGACCGAGGAGCGCGAGGAGCCGCGCCGCCTGTCCAAGGCCGCGCTCGAGACCCTGGCCATCATCGCCTACCACCAGCCCTGCACCCGGGCCGAGATCGAGAGCGTGCGCGGCGTCTCCCTGTCCAAGGGGACGCTGGATCTGTTGCTGGAGATGGATTTCGTGCGGCTGCGCGGACGTCGCCGGACACCGGGCCGCCCCGTCACCTACGCCACGACCGATCGATTCCTGGAGCATTTCAGCCTGGCCAGCCTGTATGATCTGCCGGGCGTGCAGGAGATGAAGGCCGCCGGCCTGCTGGACCTGTCGATCCCGGTTGGGTTCGAGGTGCCCGATCCGACCCGCAGCGGCGATAGCGAAGGTGAGGACCTGCTGACCGGTCTGGACGAGGGATCGCCCGAGTTCGCCCAGGATTTCGTCAGCGAGGACTGAGAGTCGCCCCGCCGCCAGCGACGCATCGCCACGGTCAAGCCCGAAGTTGCGATAAATGCTGGATTTTCAGGGTCTTGGCGGCCGGTTTCCGCGTCTTGACCTTCCGCCCCCCGGCCTATAGGTTCCGCGCCGAATTCAGACCTTCTCGGCGTTCTCGCCGGGCGCTGGGCGAAGCAACCATGTCTCCTACGAAGGAATCGCGCGAAGAGGCGATCGCACGCCTCACCAAGAGCGCATCCGAACTCGAGACGCGGACGGCCAACGCCCGGTCGGCGGAAATCTCGGCGCACGCCGTGACGAGCCAGGCCTACAAGATCATCGCCGAGCTTCTCGGCGGCGTGATCGTAGGGATTGCTATTGGATTCGGCGTCGACCGTTTGTTCGGCACGGCGCCTTGGGGTTTGATCGGCGGGGTCCTGTTGGGCTTCGCCTTGTCGTTGTGGATGGCGCGCCGGACGGCCAATCGGCTGATGGCGCAGGCTAAGGCGGCGGGGATACAGGCTGAGGCCATCCCCTTCGAGGAAGCCGGCGAGAAAGACTAAGGAGCGAAAGGCCCCATGGCCGATCCGATTCACCAGTTCCAGATTCAGAAGGTCGTGGACCTTCCTGACGTCACGCTGCCCGGCGTCGGCGTGGTTGATCTCGCCATCACCAATTCGCACATCGCCATGACGCTCGGCTTTGTCATGGTCGTCGGCTTCCTGGCCCTCGTCACTTCGGGCGCCAAGGTCGTGCCGGGTCGTCTTCAGGCGGCGGGCGAAAGCCTGTTCGGCATGATCGACAACCTGACCGATTCGATCATCGGCCACGAAGGGCGCAAGTATTTCCCCTTCATCTTCACCCTGTTCACCCTGATCCTGATCATGAACATCCTCGGCATGTTCATGACCTTCACCGCCACGTCGCAACTGGCCGTGACGGTGACCTTCGCGGTCCTGACCTTCGGCCTGGTGGTCGTCGTCGGCTTCGCGAAGAACGGTCTGGGCTTCTTCAAGCTGTTCTGGCCCATGGGCGCGCCTCTGGCGCTGCGCCCCGTCGTCGGCCTGATCGAGTTCGTCTCCTTCCTGCTGCGTCCCGTCACCCTGGCCCTTCGTCTGTTCGGCAACATGCTGGGCGGTCACGTGGCGCTGAAGATCTTCGCCGGTTTCGTCGTCTCGCTGGGCGCGCTCGCCATGGGCGGCGGTCTCAACCTGCTGGCCTTCCCGGTCGCCGCCCTGTCGCTGGGCATGGTGGTCGCGCTGACGGCTCTGGAATTCCTTGTGGCCTTCCTTCAGGCTTTCGTTTTCGCCGTTCTGGCCTGCATCTATCTCAATGATGTGGTCAACCTGGACCACGCCCACTAAGGGCAGGACCAGTCTTCTAAACCCCAACCTCTAAACCCCAACTCTAGGATACACATCATGGACGCTGAAGCCGCGAAGTACATCGGCGCCGGTCTGGCTACCCTCGGCATGATCGGCTCGGCCGTCGGCGTGGGCAACATCTTCGGTCAATTCCTGTCGGGCGCCCTGCGCAACCCGTCGGCCGCTGCCGGCCAAGTCGGCAACCTGTTCGTCGGCGCCGCTCTGGCGGAAGCCCTGGGCATCCTGGCCTTCGTGCTGGGCGTCCTGATGATCTTCGGCTGATCGGTTCACCCGAACGCCTTTTCGAGTCGGCGCCGCTGGGCCTGGGGTCCACGGCGCCGCCTTCATTCTGATTTTCGACAGCACGGTTATGGCCACGACACCTACCCCTATTGCTGCGATCCCGTCTTCGGTTGAGGCGGATCTGCACACCGAGACGGCGGTTCCGGAAGCCCATCACGAATCGGGCGGCCTGCCGCAGTTCGACTTCGCCCACTGGGGCGGGCAGATCGTCTACCTGCTGTTCCTGTTCGTCATTCTCTACATCCTGATCGCCAAGGTCTTCGCGCCGCGTCTGCGTCGCGTGCTTGACGAACGGGCCGAGACCATTTCGTCGGCCGTCGCCACCGCCCGCTCGGTTCAGGCCGAGGCCGCAGGCCAGGCCGAGGCCGCCAAGGCCGAGGTCGAGAAGGCCCGCGCCGAGGCTCGCGCCACCGCCGTCGCCGCCAAGGCCCGCGTGGCCGAGGAGGCCCAGGCGCGTCAGGCCCAGGAAGAAGCCGTCGTTTCGACGCGCATCGCCGAGGCCGAGGCCGCTATCGCCAAGACCCGCGACGCCGCCATGGTCCACGTCTCGACCGTCGCCGCCGACACGGCCAAGGCCATGGTCGAGCGCCTGACGGGCAAGGCTCCGACCGCCGCCGAAGTCGCCGCCGCCGTCAAGGGAGCCGTCTGATATGAACATGTTCATGGAGCCGGGCTTCTGGAGCCTGGGCAGCGCTGAGCTGTGGGTCCTAGTCGGCCTGCTGATCTTCGTCGCCATCGTCGTCGCCGCCGGCGTCCCGAAGATGGTCGCCAAGGCCCTGGACGACAAGGCCGCCAAGATCCAATCGGAACTGGACGAGGCTGCTCGCCTGCGCGCCGAGGCTGAAGCTATGCTGGCCCAGATCCGGCAGGAGAAGGCCGAAGCCGAGGCCCAGGCCGCAGACATGCTGGCCGCCGCCGAAGCCGACGCCCGCCGCATCGAGGCCGAGGCCAAGGCCAAGCTGGAAGAGACCCTGACCCGTCGTCAGGCTCTGGCCGAGCGTCGCATCGCCCAGGCCGAGGCCCAGGCCACGACCGAGGTCAAGGCCGCCGCCGCGGAGCTGGCCGCCAAGGCCGCTCAGGACATCCTGACCGCCCGTCTGGCCGCCGCCAAGTCGGATCCGCTGATCGACGCCGCCATCGGCCAGATCGGCGACAAGCTGAACTAGCTTCGGTCCGAACCACAAACACATCAGGCCCCGCCGGCGACGGCGGGGCCTTTTGCGTTCTGGCGGTGCGCTGGGCCTAGTGGGCGGGCGCGCCGTGGATGAAGCTCGCAGCGCGTTTTTCACGCGCCTGCAAGCGGGCGAAGACGTTGCCCATCACGCCGCCGAAGATCATGTGCGTGATCAGCATCCAGCCGAAGGTGCCGAAGCCCGCGCTGCCGGTGAAGGTGCGGGGATCGCCCATCATCGTGATGATCAGCATCATCGCCACCCAGGCCGCCACGGCGAACAGGATGCCCTTGGTCTCGGGGGTGTTGGTGGGCAGGCGGCTATAAACCACGGCGAACAACGGTCCCATGATCAGCGAGCCGATGACGAAGTGGATGGCCCATCCCGCCGCGAGGTTGCTGCCCAGTCCGAACATGCGGGCGACGACTTCGGGGAAGGGATCGAAGACCTTGGCGAACAAGAGGTTCACCGCCTCAAGAATGGAAACCGCGACGGTCGCTAGGAAGCCGGCGGCGATTCCCTGTTTTACGCGTGACATCATGAGAAGAGCGCCTCCCAACGCCATCTGCTTTTTGACTACGCAAGGGGAAGCATACGCCGTTCAGCGCAAACGCGATCGCACCGCCGTTCACGTTACCGTGTGCGGTGAAATGAGGCTTTTTCTAGTGGAACAGTTTGCGGAGGGCGCGGCGAACGCGCTTACGCACCCGGATCAGCTGGCGTGAAGGGCGTTTGCGCAGCACCACCTTTTCGGCGCGCAGAGCCTGTTGCCAGAAGACAGGAGCGATCTCGGGGTTCTTTCGCATTAGGCGGCGGAAGGGATAGACCCACTTCGGCCGCGCGTACTGGGCGCGGATGAACTGGCGCTTGGCCCACCAGGAGTTGCGCAGCAGCAGGATCAGACCCAAGGCGATGACCGGCGCGCCGCCCGGGCCGGGCAGGGGGGCGATCAGGATGCCCAGGCCGATGATCAGAAAGCCCAGAGCCATCATGCCCCAGCGCTTCGCACGTCGCAGCAGACCGGCCTTCTGGCGAGGCTGGCTGTCGGCGCGGAAGGGGATCAGGGCGAGGGTCACGGGCGTCACAGCAGCGAGAGGAGGAGGCGGGAAGACAACGCCCGCTCGTGCCGCTCGCTCCTTCCTTGCGGAAGTTCACGCCGACCGTGGCGACATCGTCACACTCATCCTAGACACGCGCGACAAGGCCGAACCGTGGCGTGGGGGTGAAGCTTTCGTAAGAGGGGCTGAAATGCAAAACGCCGTGTCCCGAAAGACACGGCGCTTCACTTCAGATCAGGGTCGCAGCCCTATTCGGCGGCGATGTTGGAGCCTTCCGGGGCCGACCAGCGCAGACGCGGCGAACGCGCGGCGCGGGTTTCGTCCAGACGCCGCAGGGGCGCATGGAAGGGGGCGCCCTTGAAGCGGTCAACCTCGCCGGCTTTCGCCGCCTCGGCCAGCAGACGCATGGCGTGGATGAAGCGATCCAGCTCCTGCTTGGATTCCGTTTCGGTCGGCTCGATCAGCATGGCCCCGTGGACGACCAGGGGGAAATACATGGTCATCGGGTGGAAGCCCTCGTCGATCATCGCCTTGGCGAAGTCGAGCGTGGTGATGTCCGTGCCCTTCAGCCATTCATCGTCGAACAGGGCCTCGTGCATGCACGGACCCTCGGGGAAGGCTGGGCTCATCAGGTCCTGCAGGCGGGCCTTGATGTAGTTGGCGTTCAGAACGGCGTCCTCGGCCACCTGACGCAGGCCGTCCGAGCCGTGGCTCATCATGTAGGACAGGGCGCGCACATACATGCCCATCTGCCCCTGGAAGGCGCACAGGCGGCCGAAAGCCTGGACGGCCTCGTCCTCTTCACGTTCGACCAGCTTGTAGCCGTCGCCGGTGTTCACGACCCACGGAGCGGGGGCGAACGGGGCCAGGGCTTCCGACAGGACCACCGGACCGGCGCCAGGACCGCCGCCGCCGTGGGGCGTCGAGAAAGTCTTGTGCAGGTTGATGTGCATGGCGTCGACGCCCAGGTCGCCCGGGCGCACCCGGCCGACGATGGCGTTGAAGTTGGCGCCGTCGCAATAGAAGTAGGCGCCCGCTTCGTGGGTCAGGCGGCTGATCTCCAGGATGTCGCGCTCGAACAGGCCGCAGGTGTTCGGGTTGGTGACCATGATGGCGGCCACGTCCGGACCCAGCTTGGACGCCAGATCGGCCACGTCCACGCGACCGTCGTCGGTCTGGGCCACTTCCACGACCGAATAGCCGACGAAGGCGGCGGTGGCCGGGTTGGTGCCGTGGGCCGAGGTCGGGACCAGGACCTTGCGGCGCTGCTCATGCTCGCCCTTGGCTTCGTGGGCGGCGCGGATGGCCATCAGGCCGCACAGCTCGCCATGCGCGCCGGCCTTGGGCGACAGAGCCACCGCAGGCATGCCCGTCAGCGTCGTCAGCCAGTGGGCCAGCTGGTCCATCAGCTCCAGCGCGCCCTGAACCGTCGATTGCGGCTGCAGCGGGTGAATGTCCGAGAAGCCGGGCAGACGCGCCATCTTCTCGTTCAGGCGCGGGTTGTGCTTCATCGTGCACGAGCCCAGTGGATAGATGGCCAGGTCGATGGCGTGGTTCTTCTGGCTCAGGCGCACATAGTGGCGCATGGCCTCGGGCTCCGACAGGCCGGGCAAGCCGATCGGGTCCTTGCGGACCAGGTCGCCCAGATCCGAACCGTTGGTGGCGGGCTTGGGCAGGTCGACGCCGGTCTTGTTCCAGCCGTCGATCTCGAAGATCAGGGCCTCGTCCTGCAGCAGGCCGCGCGCGCCCGTCAGGGTCGGGTGCTTGTAGTCGTTGTCCGGCAGGGCGTTCGGGGTGGTCGGACGGCCGACAGTGTTCATCGTGCTCATGATTCCAAACTCCCTTTAGGCGGCCAGGACCTTGGCGAGCGAAGCCGCCAGGATCTTGATGTCGGCGTCCAGCGTGGTCTCGGTGGCGGCGACCAGCAGGACGTCGTCGAGACCCGCTTCCGGAGCCAGGCGGCTGTAGGGGACGCCGGCCAGGACGCCGTTGTCGGCCAGGGTCTGAACCACGTCCGCGGCGTTCTTGGGCAGCTTGACCGCGAACTCGTTGAAGAAGCGCGGGGTCAGGACCTCGACGCCGGGAATGGCGGCCAGGGCGTCGCGGGTGGCGAGCGCCTTCTCGTGGTTGAGCAGGGCCATCTGACGCAGGCCCGTCTCGCCCAGCAGGCTCATGTGGATGGTGAAGGCCAGGCAGCACAGGCCCGAGTTGGTGCAGATGTTCGATGTGGCCTTGTCGCGGCGGATGTGCTGCTCGCGCGTGGACAGGGTCAGGACGAAGCCGCGACGGCCGTCGGCGTCCACCGTCTCACCGCAGTAGCGGCCCGGTGTCTGGCGCAGCAGCTTCTCGCGGGTGGCGAACAGCCCGATGTAGGGGCCGCCGAAGTTCAGGGCGTTGCCGATCGACTGGCCTTCGGCCGCGACGATGTCGGCGCCCATTTCGCCGGGCGACTTCAGCAGGCCCATCGACACGGCTTCGGTGACCACGACGATCAGCAGGGCGCCGGCGGCGTGGGCGGCCTCGGCGATCTTGGTGACGTCGGTGGCGGTGCCGAAGACGTTGGGGGTCTGGACGACGACGCAGGCCGTGTCCTTGTCGATGGCGGCGATGACGGCGTCTTCGGCGTCAACGGCGGCGGTCAGGGCCTGGGTCTCGACGCCGACGGCGTGAACCACGGTCTCGGTGGCCCTGACGTAGTGCGGGTGCACGCCGCCCGAGATGACGGCCTTGTTGCGGCGGGTCACGCGGGTGGCCATCAGCACGCCCTCGGCCATGGCGGTCGAGCCGTCATAGAGGGAGGCGTTGGCGACTTCCATGCCGGTCAGGTTCGCGACCTGGGTCTGGAACTCGTACAGGTATTGCAGCGTGCCCTGGGCGATTTCCGGCTGATAGGGGGTGTAGCTGGTCAGGAATTCCGACCGCTGGATCACGTGATCGACCGTGGCCGGGACGTGGTGCTTGTAAGCGCCGGCGCCGCAGAAGAAGGGCACGGTTCCCGCCGTGGCGTTCTTGCCCGCCAGGGCCGAGAGGGCGCGTTCGACCTCCAGTTCGCCCGCCACGCGGGGCAGGTCGACGAAGCCGTCGCGGCGCGCGGCCTGCGGCACGTCGACGAAGAGGTCGTCGATGGATTTGGCGCCGATGGCGGCCAGCATGGCCTCACGGTCGTCGGGCGTCAGGGGGAGGTAGCGCATTACAGGTCCTCGGCGGCATCCCGGAGGTCGCGAGGCGCGACGCTCCGGGAGCGCTTCAAGCGGCGGGGAATCCGGCGATCCCGGATCGGCGCGCCGCGCCGTCCGGGGACGACGGCGGGTCTTAGAGGGTGGTCAGGTAGGCGTCGTAGGCGGCCTGATCCATCAGGGCGTCGATGGCCGAGGCGTCGGCGACCTTGATCTTGGCGAACCAGCCTTCGCCTTCCGGGTCGGCATTGACGGTTTCCGGGGCCGAGGCCAGGGCGTCGTTGCCCTCGATAACCTCGCCGGCGACCGGGGCGTAGACGTCCGAAGCGGCCTTGACCGATTCCACGACGGCGAAGCTGTCGCCGACCGAGACGGTCTTGCCGGCTTCCGGCGTCTCGACGAACACCACGTCGCCCAGGGCGTCAGCGGCGTGCTTGGAGATGCCGACCGTGGCGACGTCGCCCTCGAGGCGGACCCACTCGTGATCTTTGGTGAAGCGCATGTGTCTGATCTCTCAGGCTTTAGGTTTGCGATAGTAGCGGGTAGCCACGAAGGGCATTGCGACGACTTCGGCGGCGGCGGGCTTGCCGCGGACGATGACTTTCAGGTCCGTGCCCAGGGCGGCGACAGCCGGGGGGACGTAGCCCATGGCGATGTTGCGGCCCAGAGTCGGCGAGGGGCCGCCCGAGGTGATCTTGCCGATGACGTTCCCGTCCATGTCGGCGATCTCGGCGCCTTCACGGGCCGGGGCCCCTTCCTTGACGTGCAGGGCGATGCGGACGCGCGCCGGGCCGTCGGCCAGTTCCTTCAGGATGCGCTCGGCGCCGTTGAAGTCGGCGGCTTCCTTGCGCGACTTGGACAGGGCGAAGGTCAGGGCGGCCTCGACCGGGCTGGTCGTGGAGTCGATGTCGTGGCCATGCAGCGGCAGACCGGCCTCCAGACGAAGGCTGTCGCGGGCGCCCAGGCCGATCGGCTTCACGCGGGCGTCTTCCAGCAGCAGGTTCCAGACGCGCTCGGCGTCGGCGTTAGGCACGGAAATCTCGTAGCCGTCCTCGCCGGTGTAGCCCGAGCGGGAGACGAAGCAGTCGACGCCGAACAGCATCAGACGCGCCGAATCCATGAAGCCCATCTCTCCGAGAGCGGGTTCATGCTTGGCCATGACCTCGGCGGCTTCCGGCCCCTGGATGGCCAGAAGGGCGCGGTCGTCCAGGACGGTCAGCTTGGCGTCGCCCGCCAGATTGGCGTTCAGGAAGGCGAAGTCGGCGTCCTTGTTGCCGGCGTTGACCACGACATAGAGGCCGTCATGGTCGGGCTTGCCGGCCATCAGGTCGTCCATGATCCCGCCCTCGGCGTTCAGCAGCAGGGAATACTTCTGCTTGCCGTCCTTCAGGATTTGATAGTCGCCGGGGACGAAGCGCTGGAACTGGACGATGGCGTCGTCGCCGGTGATGCGGGCCTGGCCCATGTGTGAGACGTCGAACAGACCGGCGTGCTCGCGGGTCCAGCGGTGCTCGGCCAGGACGCCTTCGTACTGGACCGGCATGTCATAGCCGCCGAACCCGACCATGCGGGCGCCCAGGGCGCGATGCGCCGCGTTGAGAGGGGTGGTCTTCAGGGCCTGGTCGCTCATCGAGCATCCTCCGGTCGCGGATTGCGGCGATAGCTTCGCCGTCGTCGCGCCCCCGCTGTCCTGAAGCCTGAGAGATTCGCCCGTCCCCGAAAGGTCGGCCTTGCTCCGTCGGCGCGCCATACGGCGACTTTCCAGCGTCCGTGCGCCTTCGCGGTCCTTTTGCCTGAGCGTTTCCGGGGCGGTTGCGCCTTCGGCCCCGACGGCCGCTGCGCGACCGCCGATCTCTCCCGCGAGAGCGTGCGACCTAAGGCCCCGACTCCGGGCCGAAGTCAAGCGGCGCCGGGCTTGCCGCGAACGATCCGACAGGCCATGAGAGGCGCGACCTCCCCCTCGCCACAGGATTGAAGGCCGCCATGACCGCTCGCACCGACCTCGCCGCCCACCTGGCCGCTCTCGATTTGCCGCAGGGCCTGAGCCAGACCCTGACGGCCGCCGCCGCCGCCTGCGTCGAAATCCGCAAGATTGTCTCGGGCGGGGCCCTGGTCGGCGCCCTGGGTGCATCGGGCGTCGTCAACGTGCAGGACGAGGAGCAGAAGAAGCTCGACGTCATCTCCAACGACGTGCTGACCGACATGCTGCTGGCCTGCCCGGCGGTGGCGGGCGTGGCGTCCGAGGAGATGGATACAGTCCAGCCGGCGACCAACCCCGCGGGCGAGTATCTGGTCCTGTTCGACCCGCTGGACGGCTCGTCCAACATCGACATCAACGCCCCGGTCGGCACCATCGTCTCTGTGCTGAAGTCGCCGTCGGCGACGCCGGGCGAGGTCGACTTCCTGCAACCGGGTCGTCAGCAGGTCGCGGCCCTCTATGCCGTCTATGGCGGCCAGACCATGCTGGTGCTGACCACGGGCCAGGGCGTGGCCGGCTTCACCCTGTCGCACGACGGCCAGTGGCTGATGACGCACGAGAAGATCACCGTGCCGGCGGACACCAAGGAGTTCGCCATCAACATGTCGAACCAGCGCCACTGGGCCGAGAGCGTGCAACGCTACATCGACGGCTGCCTGCAGGGCGCGGACGGTCCTCGGGCCAAGAATTTCAACATGCGCTGGGTCGCCGCCATGGTGGCCGACGTCCACCGCATCCTGATGCGCGGCGGGGTCTTCCTCTACCCGTGGGACAAGCGTGAGCCGAACAAGCCCGGCAAGCTGCGCCTGATGTACGAGGGCAACCCCATGGCCTTCCTGATCGAACAGGCGGGCGGCAAGGCCACGACGGACGGCCAGCAGGCCATTCTGGACGTGACCCCGACCGAACTGCACCAGCGCATTCCCGTAGCCCTGGGCTCGGCCAATGAGGTCGATCGGATCGCGGCGGCCTGAGCCATGAGGATCACCGCTTCAGACGCCCTTCTGGTCATCGACGCCCAGAACGACTTCTGCGAGGGCGGCGCCCTGGCGGTGCAGGGCGGGGCGGGGGTCATGCCTCTGATCAACCGACTGGCCGCACGCTTCGACACGGTGATCGCCACCCAGGACTGGCACACGCCGGACCAGATCAGCTTCGCCTCCAACCACGCGGACGCGACGCCCTTCACCGAGATCGAGGTGGCCTACGGCCCTCAGATGCTGTGGCCGGACCATTGCCTGCAAGGGACCTTGGGGGCGGACTTCCACCCCGAGGTTGCCCCCGCGATCCGCAGGGCGCTGGCCGTGGTCCGCAAGGGCTACAATCCGGCGGTCGACAGCTATTCCGGCTTCTTCGAGAACGACCATCGCACGGCGACAGGTCTGGCGGGTCTGCTGCGCGACCGGGGCGTGACGCGCGTCTTCCTGTGCGGCCTCGCCTATGACTACTGCGTCCGCTTCACCGCCGAGGACGCAGTGCGCGAAGGTTTCGAGGCCGTGGTGATCGAGGACGCCTGCCGGGCCATTGCCACGGATACGGCGGCGGCGGCCAAGGCGAGCTTCGCGGCGCAGGGCGTGGGTGAGATCAAGGCGGTTACGATCCTCGGCTGATCAATTCCCCTTCCGTCATCCTCCGGCAAGCCGCGTAGCGGCGCAGACCGGGGGACCCAGCGGCGCCGAAGGCGATCCTTGCGGCGAGCGCTGCGCTTGAAGGTTTCGCGCTCACGCGCGCCGCTGGGTCCCCCGGTCTCGCTACGCTCGCCGGAGGATGACGAAAGTGGGGGCTCAGTGCGCCGCCGCGTAGGCGTCCACTTCCGCGATCCGCGCCGCCTTGTCGGCGTCGCTCAGGAAGCTGCCTTCGAAACTGTTCTTCGCCAGCTGCGTCACCTGCTCGCGGGTCAGGCCCACCGCCTCTGCCAGCTGGATGTAGTTGGCGTTCACATAGCCGCCGAAATAGGAGGGGTCGTCCGAGTTCAGGGTGACGTGCAGGCCGCGGCGCAGCATTTCGGGGACCGGGTGGTCCTTCAGATCCCTGACCACGCACAGCTTCAGGTTCGACAGCGGACAGACCGTCAGGGTCATCTGCTCGGCGGCCAGACGCGTGATCAGGCTTTCATCCTCCATCGAGCGGTTGCCGTGGTCCATGCGGTCGATGTGCAGCAGGTCCAGCGCCTCATGCACATAGGCGGGCGGACCTTCCTCACCGGCGTGGGCGCACAGCTTCAGGCCCAGATCGCGGGCGGCGGCGAAGACGCGCTGGAACTTGGCCGGCGGATGGCCGACCTCGGACGAATCCAGCCCCACGCCGATGAAGTGATGCAGATACGGCTTGGCGGCCTCCAGCGTGGCGAACGCTTCGTCCTCGGATAGGTGGCGCAGGAAGCTGAGGATCAGGCCGCTGGTGACGCCCAGCTCGGCCTTGGCCCGATCCATCCCGGCGATCAGGCCCTCGACCACCACGCCGAAGGGCACGCCCCGGTCGGTGTGGGTCTGGGGGTCGAAGAAGATCTCGGCGTGGCGCACGTTGTCGGCGGCGGCGCGCTGGAAATAGGCGAAGGCCAGGTCCTCGAAGTCCTGACGCGTCAGCAGCACGGCGGCGCCCGCGTAGTAGATGTCGAGGAAGTCCTGCAGGTTCGAGAAGTCATAGGCCGCGCGTACGGCCTCGACGCTGTCGTAGGGAATGGCGACGCCGTTGCGCTGCGCCAGTTCGAACATCAGTTCGGGCTCCAGCGAGCCCTCGATGTGCAGGTGCAGTTCGGCCTTGGGCAGGCCGGCGATGAAGGCGTCGAGGGACATTTGGGGAGGCTCCGTAACAAGCCGGGACCTTAGCGAACCCATGCCCCCTCGTCATCCCGGCCGCAGCGCAGCGGAGAGCCGGGACCGCCCAAGACCGGACATTTCGAACGGTTGCGCTTCCGGCGGTCCCGGATCGGCCCTGCGGGCCGTCCGGGATGGAGAGGGGTTACATCCGCTCGGGCGTCTCGATGCCCAGCAGGTTCAGCGCCGTCTCCAGCTGGTGCAGGCTGGCGGCGGCCAGAGCCAGGCGCGAGCCCTTGGTGGCGGCGTCCGGCGCGACCAGGATCGGGCAGGCGGCGTAGAACTTGGAGAAGCTCTGCGCCAGACGATAGGCGTGCTCGGCGATCAGGTTGGGCGAACGCTTGTCATAGGCGTCCGCCGTGGCCGCATCGAAGGCGTCCAGCGTCAGGGCCAGATCGCGCTCGGTCGGTTCGGCGACGACGATGGGGGCGGTCTCGACGCCCTGATCGGCGGCCTTGCGCAGCAGGGATTTCACCCGCACGGCCTGATACAGCAGATAGGGGCCGGTCTTGCCCTCGAAGCTCATGAAGCGGTCGAGGTCGAAGACGTAGCTGGTGGTGCGGTTGTTCGACAGGTCGGCGAATTTCAGCGCGGCCACCGCCACCTTGCGGGCGATGTCCTCGAATTCGGCTTCCGGCAGGTCGTCGCCCAGCTTGGCCTCGCGCAGACGCTCGCGCGCCTTGTCGGTGGCCATGGTGATCAGGTCGTGCAGCTTCAGCACCCCGCCTGCGCGGGTCTTGAAGGGCTTGCCGTCGGCGCCGTTCATGGTGCCGAAGCCGAGGTGTTCCAGCGACTTCTCCGGCGCGTAGCCGGCCAGATAGGCGGCGCGGAAGACCTGTTCGAAATGCTCGGCCTGGCGTTCGTCGACGACGTAGAGGATCAGGTCGGGGGCGATCGACTTCTTGCGGTCCAGAATGGTGGCCAGATCGGTCGTGCCGTACATGGCCGAGCCTTCCGACGACACCACCAGCAGAGGGGGCGGGGACGGGGCCTCGATCACCGAGCCGTCGGCCAGCTTCTTCTTGCGGGTCTCGCCTTCGCGGGCGACGTGGACCACCTGGGCGCCATCGTCCTCGACCAACAGGCCGGTTTCCTTCAGGTGCGCCAGCATTTCCGGCATCAGGGGATCGGCGTCGGATTCGCCGTTCCACAGGTCGAAGGTGACGTCCAGGGCGCCGAACTCGCGCTTCAACGCGGTGCGGCTGACGGCGACGAAGTGGGCCCACAGGGCGCGGTAGCCCGGGCGGCCGTTCTGCAGTTCAGCGGTGGCCTTGCGGGCGCGGTCGCGGAAGGCCGGGTCTTCCTTGGCCTTGGCGGCCGCCAGCGGATAGAGGCGTTCGAGGTCTTCCAGCGTCACCGGGCTGTCGGCGGGGAAGGGGCCGTCGCCCTCGGCCATGAAGGCCTCGGCCAGGTTCTCGTCGCCGCAGGCGGTGATCAGCAGGCCCATCTGGAAGCCCCAGTCGCCGAAGTGGGCGTCGCCCCAGACGGTGTCGCCACGGAAGCGGAACAGCCGCTTCAGGCTCTCGCCGATGATAGACGAGCGCAGGTGGCCGACGTGCATCGGCTTGGCCACGTTGGGACCGGCGTAGTCGATGACGACCTTGCGCGAGGGCGTGTTCAGCGAGGCGCCGGCCAGTTGCTCGTCAGCCGCGACCTCGGCGGCGCGCTGCGACAGGGCGGCGTCGGAGAGTTTCAGGTTGATGAAGCCAGGACCGGCGACCTCGACCGACGACAGGCGCGGATCGGCGCTCAGGCGCTCGGCCACCCTGGCGGCCAGTTCGCGCGGATTGGCCTTCAGCGCCTTGGCGGCGGCCAGGGCGCCGTTGGACTGGAAATCGGCCAGGTCGGGGCGGTCCGAGGCGACGACGCGGGCGAGGGCGGCGTCCACGCCTTCGGCGGCGAAGGCGGCGGCGACCGCTTCGCTGAGAGAGGTCTTGAGATCAGTCATGTGCCTAGGGGTTCGGTTGGGTCTGGCCGGCGGTGACGCGGAAGCGGCTGCCCGAGCGGTTGAACTCGGCCATTTCCGGCGTGACGTCGAAGCCGATCAGGACCTCGAAATTATTGCCGCTGGTGGTGGCGTCGGCGCGCGGGATGACGATGGTCTGGGCCTGATGGACCGAGGCGGTGGTCTGGCCTTCGAAATTGACCGGCAGGTCGAAGTATTCCTTGGCCAGGACGGCGGAGTTCCGCTCGGTCACGGCGATCCAGTAGCGATAGGTGCGGCCGTCGCCGCTGGCCTGCGGGCCCTTGCCGAGGTTGAACAGGATGTTGAAGTCCAGACGGATCGGGTCTGACTCGCGATAGACGCAGTCGGCGGTCACGCCTTCGATTTCACCGGTAAAGCCCACGCCGGCGACCGACGGGCGGTTGAAATCGGCCAGTTCGACAAACCGGGCGGCGTCGTAGAGCACCTTCACATAGGGGCAGGGGCCGGCGTTGGCGCGGCGCGACAGCGGGGCGATCCGCACCTGACGCGAGCGTTGCGACGTGCCCTGATCAGGCGTTTGTTCGCGGCTCTGTTGACCGCCTTGGCGACCGCTGGACTGGGCCTCGGCGGATTGAGGAATCAGCACGGCCGCGAGGGAGAGGGCGGCGAGGGCGGTCAGGACGCGACGCATCAGGAGCTTTCCGGCAGTCGAAGGGGGCGTGGGACGATCGGAGACCGACCAGGTCACGCTCGGTGGTGATAGCGGCTAAAGCGAGGCGCGGCAAACGCGACCATGCAGGCGGTGGCGGGAAGGCGCGCGAGCGACTAGGTTCCGGGCCATGAACGCCCCTGTCTCGCCCCTCGCCTTCGACCGCCGGCCCCTGAACGTGCGCCTCGCCACGCCGCGCGGCTTCTGCGCCGGAGTGGATCGGGCGATCCAGATCGTCGAGCGCGCGATCGAGAAGTTCGGGTCGCCCGTCTATGTGCGCCATGAGATCGTTCACAACCGGCACGTCGTCGAGCGGCTGAAGAACATGGGCGCGATCTTCGTAAAGGATCTGGACGAATGCCCCGACGACCGCCCCGTGGTCTTTTCGGCCCACGGAGTGCCCAAGTCGGTGCCCGCCACGGCCCGCTCGCGTGAGATGCTGTTCCTCGATGCCACCTGCCCCCTGGTGTCCAAGGTCCATGTCGAGGCTGAACGCCATCATGCTGCGGGGCGACATATCATCCTGATCGGTCATGCCGGCCACCCGGAGGTCGTCGGCACCATGGGGCAACTGCCGCCGGGCGCCATCAGTCTGGTCGAGACGGTCGCCGATGCGGAGGTGTTCGAACGGCCGGGCGATCAGCCTCTCGCCTACGCCACCCAGACCACCCTGTCGGTCGACGATACGGCGGACATCCTGGCGGCCCTGAAACGGCGTTTTCCCGAACTGCCGGACCCGCACAAGGAAGACATCTGTTACGCCACGACCAATCGGCAGGAGGCGGTGAAGCGCCTGGGAGAGGGCTGCCAACTGGTGCTGGTGGTCGGTTCCAAGAACTCGTCCAACTCGGCGCGGCTGGTTGATGTGGCCCTGAAGGCCGGTGCGGGCGACGCCCGGCTGGTCGATGACGCCGGCGACGTGGACTGGTCGTGGTTCGACGGCGTGACGACGGTCGGCGTCACCGCCGGCGCCTCGGCGCCCGAACCGCTGATCGAGGCCCTGATCGACGCCATACGCGACCGATTCGACGCGACCGTGACCGAGGACGACGGCGCCCGAGAGACGGTCTCGTTCAAGCTGCCGCGCGTTCTGACGGCCTAGACGCTGGAGCGAATATCTGAGCTTGAATGCGAGGCATTCGAACCGATTTCGCTCTAGGCCCGCTCCATCACCAGGCAGGTCGAGGTGGCGGTGGCGTAGAGCGTGCCGTCCAGACCCCGCAAATCGGCCTCGGAAAAGGCGGCGCGGCGACCCGCCTGAACGACCCTGCCCTCGGCGCGGACCGGCGTTCCGGCCTTCAACGCCTTGTGGAAGACGGTCTTCAGCTCCAGCGTCGTATAGGCCTGTCCCGGCTTCAGCGCCGAGTGGACGGCGCAGCCGCAGGCCGAATCGAGCAGGGTCGCCATCCAGCCTCCGTGCACCGAACCGATCGGATTATAGACGGCCAGCGTCGGCTCGCCCTCGAAGGCCACGCGACCTTCGGCCAGTTCCGTCAGGCGAAATCCCACTGTCTCGGCGATGGGCGCGGCGGGCAGGCGACCGTCCAGCATCAGGCGAAGTTGATCCAGGCCTGACAGGGCGGCGAAATCGAGGGGGTCGGCCATCAGAGTTTCCGAGGGGCAAAAGAAAAGGACGCGCCCGGTGCGACCGGACGCGTCCTGAAATCGCAGGCGGCGAGGCCTGTGAGCGCTTACAGGCCCGGCAGCTTGAAGCCGCGGTCCTGACGCGGGGCGATGGTGATGCCCTGCTGGTTGCCGGTCAGGGCTTGCAGGCGGGCGTTTTCGCTCGCGGCGTCGATGGTGCGCGACCCTTCGGCCGTCTGGGTGACAGTGGGGGCCTGGCTGGCGGCGTCGTCCTTGCGCCAGAACAGGACGCGGTTGGCCCAGCTTTCTTCCTTGTGAGCCAGATCGCCGAACTCGTCGTCGACGACATAGCGGGCCAGGGGATCGGCGCGGTCGGCGCCGGCTTGGTTGACCAGGGCCTGTTCGCCGCCGGTGCGGGTCACGGCCTGACGCTGACCCAGCAGGATCTGACGGGCGGCGCTCTCCGGCGCCAGTTCCTGCGGGCGCGGCTGGCCGGGCGACGGCGGGGTCAGGCCGTACTCCGGCGGCACCACCAGGGGCGCGCTGGCGACGGTGACGAACTCGTCGGGCACGACCTTGGTCAGACCCACGCTCTGCTTCAGGCCTGAACAGGCGGTCAGGCTGAGGGCGGTGGTGGCGAAAAGGGCCAGGGTAAGGGCGCTACGAATACGCATAAGTTCAGCTCGGCTCCGGGAGACGCGCTCTGGGCGCTGGCTCGGGACGATAACGAAGAGGGGGTGATTACGACTTTTCGTTGGCCGCGCCAACCGTGGACCGTCGTTCCGACAGGAAGCTGTCGAGGATCAGCAGCGCCACCCCGACGGTGATGCCGGCGTCGGCGATGTTGAAAATCCAGGGAAACAGGCCCGTTCCCGAAAAGTCGAGGAAGTCCACGACCCCGCCGAAGCGGATGCGGTCGAAGACATTGCCCAGGGCGCCGCCCATGATCAGGCCGATGGCGCCGATCATCAGCTTGCGGTCCGAGCGGGTCGCCCACCAGGCCAGACCCGCCGCGACGAGGATGGAGAAGGCGCTGAGAATCCAGCGTCCGGCGCCGCCGCCGAACAGGCCGAAGCTGACGCCCGTGTTCAGCACATAGGTCAGGTTGAAGACCGGCGGCGCGACTTCGGCGATGCGATAGCCGTCGGGGATCTGCGAGATATGCGCCGCGTCGATGGCGCCCAGGACCATGGCCTTGGTCAGCTGGTCCAGCACGATGACGACGAGGGCGAGGCCGTAGGCGGCGTAGGCGAGGCGAGAAATTTTCATGTCCCAAGCCGGTTAGCAGGAAGACGGGCGAGGGCGAAGAGGGAAAGCGCGGCGGCCCGGCGCCTGCGGCCTTTCCCCCCGCGCGACGAAGGCTATAACCGATGCATGACCCTGCCTCACGCCTTGCCCCATCTGTCCGCTGTCGCCGACGACTACGACATCCTGCTGTGCGATGTGTGGGGCGTCATCCATAACGGGCGTGAGAGCTGGCCCGTGGCCTGCGAGGCGCTGACGAAGTTCAATGAAAAGGGCGGCCATGTCGTCCTGATCTCCAACTCGCCGCGGCCCTCGTCGGACGTGGTGGCGCAACTGGACGCCCTGGGCGTGCCGCGCAGCGCCTGGAAGGCCTTCGTCACCTCGGGCGACGCCACGCGTGCGGAACTGGCGCGCCGCGCGCCGGGGCCCGCCTGGATCATTGGCCCCGACCGCGACTTCGTCCTTTACGAGGGCCTGAACCTGACCAGCGCCCATAATGCGTCGGACGCCGCCTTCCTGTCGGTCACCGGTCTGTTCGATGACGCGACCGAGACGCCGGAGGACTATCGCCAGCGTCTGATTCCCGCTGTCGAGCGCGATCTGGAGCTGATCTGCGCCAACCCCGACCGCATCGTGCAGAAGGGCGACAGCATCATCTACTGCGGCGGCGCCATCGCTGACCTCTATGAGGAAATGGGCGGCCGGGTCGTCATGGCCGGCAAGCCCTTCGGACCCATCTACGAACTGGCCCTGCGCGAGTCGCAAGCGCTGATCGGGCGCCCGGTCGATCGTTCGCGGGTCCTGTGCATCGGCGACGGCGTGATCACGGACGTCCTGGGCGCCGCCGAGCAGGCGCTGGACTGCCTGTTCATCGCCCAGGGCATCCACGGCGATGCGGCCAAGGCGGCGGACGGGACGCTGGATCCGGCCCGCGCGGCGGATTTGCTCCGGGCCGAGACGACCTTCGCCCGCTACGCCGCGCTCGAACTGGCGTGGTGAGGCTCGCCATTTCGTCGCACCTGCCGTAAAGGCCGCACATGGTCGAATACGTCACACAGCATCCGTCGGGCGGTTACATCCTCGACGAACTCCACGTCGGCATGGCCGCAGAGAAGACGGTCCACGTCACCGAGGACCGGATCCGCCTGTTCGCCGAGGCTTCGGACGACTTCAATCCGGTGCATCTGGACGAGGAGTTTGCGTCCAAGACCGCCTATCGCGGCCGCATCGCCCACGGCCTGCTCAGCGCCGCCTTCGGCTCGGCCGTGGTCGGCACTATCCTGCCGGGCGCCGGGTCGATCTATATCTCGCAGACCCTGGCCTTCCACTTCCCGGTCCGCATCGGGGATTCGGTTCGCATCGTCATCACGGTGATCGAGATGGAAACCGACAGCGCCCGCGTCGAGCTGCGTTGCGAAGGCTTCGTCGGCGACAAGCTGGTCATGGACGGCGTGGCCGTCGTGCGCGTGCCGCGTCGCCGCAAACCTTCGGCTCGCTGAGTTTCCGAGGTGGTTGAGGTCATCCGCGGCTGGCGCGACCTGCCGGCCTCGCAGCGCGGGGCGGCGGTGGCCGTCGGCGCCTTTGACGGGGTGCATCGCGGCCATCAGGCGGTCATCGCCTCGGCTCGCGAGGCGGCCCAGCGTCTGGGCGCGCCCCTGGCCGTGGTCAGCTTCGACCCCCATCCGCGCCGCCTGTTCCAGCCCGAGGCCGCGCCCTTCCGCCTGATGACGGCGGACCAGATGGCCCGCGCCCTGGCGCCGCTGGGCGTCGACCGCCTGTATCTGATCCCCTTCGACCGCGAGATGGCGGGGATGACGGATGAAGAGTTCGCCCGTCGCGTCCTGTCCGAAGGTCTTGGCGTCGCCCACGCCGCCGTCGGCTTCGACTTCACCTTCGGCAAGGGCCGCTCCGGCTCGCCCGCCCTGCTGCGAACCTATGGCGAGAGCCTGGGCTTCACCGTTTCGGTCACCGACCGCATCGACGACGCCTCTGGCCTGAAGCTGTCATCCAGCGCCGTCCGCGAGGCCTTGAAGGCCGGCGACATGGACCGCGCCGCCGCCATCCTGGGCCGCCCCTTCGCCATCCAGGGCGAGGTGATCCACGGCGACAAGCGCGGCCGCACCATCGGCGTGCCGACCGCCAACGTGGCCATGGGCGACTACATGCGCCCGGCCTACGGGGTTTACGCCACGCGCACCCGCCTGCCGGACGGGCGGGTGATCAAGGGCGTCGCCAACCTGGGCGTCCGTCCCATGTTCGAGATCGAACAACCCCTGCTGGAAGTCTGGCTTCTGGACTTCAACGAGAGCCTCTACGGCCAGACCCTGGAAACCGAACTGGTCGCCTTCCTGCGCGGCGAGATGAAGTTCGACGGGCTGGAGGCGCTGAAGGTGCAGATCGAGGCGGACGCCGCCGCCGCCCGCGCCCTTCTGGCCTGAGGTCCCACCCCTTTTCCCGTCATTCCGGGGCGCGCAGCGAACCCGGAACCCAGGCGGTTGATACGCCTTCGCCCGCGCCACTTAGTCTGGCGTCTGGGCCCCGGATCGCCCCTTCGGGGCCGTCCGGGGTGACGGAGGACGGGAGGGGCGGCTAACGCCCCATTGTGGGCGTCAAGTTTGCTAAGCATAATCCAAGCAATGGATGGTCCGTCGAAAGCAGCGCGCATGCAAATTCGGCGCGAGTTTGGGAACCGGGTCGTCCCCGCACCTTCCGTGCTGCCGCGACATCGAAGGGCGGATTGCCTCTGGCCTCATGCCTGTTTCGCATGTCGAAAGTCGTGGAAACTAGCCGACGGTTCCACCGCCAAATGTCCTGAGTGCGGTGAAGCTCTGAGGTGGATGGGGCGAGCTTTCAAGGTTCCAAGGAAGTCTGACAGCGAACAGTGGGGAAAGGTCCATGCCCTCTGGTCGGCGGGCTTTCGCTTTTTCAACTCACCGACGCTGAAAGGCGCTGCTGAGCCGTTTCCTGAGCGCCTGCGAGACGTCGCCGATTTTGTACAACGAAATCCCGAACACCCATTTCGTGTGAAGAACTAAAGTCCGCTGCAAGACTTTGGGCGGTGTCTCGCAACGCCACCCATCCCCTCACGACAGCCGGTCGCGGAACTCCGTCCAGTCGAACTCGCGCACCATCCGCAGCTCGTCCGTGGCGCTGTTCCACAGGGCGATGGACGGCAGGGGGACGCCGTTGAAGGTGTTGGTCTTCACCATCGAATAGTGGGCCTGATCGAGGAAGGCGAGGCGCGTTCCGGGCACGGGGCGTTCGGCGAAGACGTAGTCGCCGATGATGTCGCCAGCCAGGCAGGACGGGCCGCCGAGGCGCACGGTGACGCCGTCCTCGGGCTCATGCAGCATGGCGGGGCGGTAGGGGGCCTCGATCACATCCGGCATGTGGCAGGTGGCCGACAGGTCGGTGATGGCGATGGGCATGCCGTTGTCGAAGACGTCGAGGATCTCGCCGATCAGGACGCCGGCGTCCAGGGCCACGGCCTCGCCCGGCTCCAGATAGGCGGTGACGCCGTAGCGCGCCTGAATGTCGTTCAGGAAGGCGACCAGGTCTTCGATCTGATAGTCGGCGCGGGTGACGTGGTGGCCGCCGCCCAGATTGATCCACTTCACGTCGCCCAATAGCGGCGCCAGCTTGGGCTCAACCGCCGCCCAGATGCGCGACAGGGGCTTGAAATCCTGCTCGCACAGGGCGTGGATGTGGATGCCGTCGATGCCGACCATCTTTTCCGGCGTCAGCTGCGACACGGGATAGCCCAGACGCGAGCAGGGTTGGGCCGGGTCGTATTTGGCGACCTCGCCCTCGGAATGCTCGGGGTTCAGCCGCAGGCCGATTTCGAAGGTGTGGCCCTCAGCCCGCGCCTTGGCGATCAGGTCGGCGAAGCGCGTCACCTGATCGGGCGAGTTGAAGATGACGTGGTCGGACAGGCGCAGGATCTCAGGCAGATCCTCGGCCTTGTAGGCGGGCGAATAGGTGGTCAGCTCGCCCTTGTAGAACTCACGCGCCAGCCGCGCTTCCCACAGACCGGAGGCGCAGACGCCGTCGAGGTATTCCCCGACGACGTCCGCAAGCGACCACATGGAAAAGGCCTTGAGGGCCAGCAGGACCCGGGCGTTGCCCCGGTCGCGCACGTCCTTCAGCACAGCCAGATTGCGCCGCACCGCCGCCTCGTCCACCACGAAGGCGGGCGAGGCGACACGGTTCAGGTCGAAGTGCGCAAAGGCGCCCGGATCACCGGCCTGGGTCTCCATGTGTCCTGATCCCTGGTCTTAGAAGGCCAGCGGAGCGTCCAGCTCCTCGACCGTCCAGGGCAGGCCATGCTTGTTCAGCATGTCCATGAAGGGATCGGGGTCCAGCTGCTCCATGTTGAAGACGCCGTCGCCCGACCACTTGCCGGTCAGCATCATGGCCGCGCCGATCATGGCCGGAACGCCCGTGGTGTAGCTGACGGCCTGGTTGCCGGTTTCGGCATAGGCTTCTTCGTGGTCGCAGATGTTCTTGACGTAGAAGGTCTTCTGAACGCCGTCCTTTTCGCCGGTGGCGATGGTGCCGATGTTCGTCTTGCCCTTGGTGATCGGACCCAGCGAGGCGGGTTCCGGCAGCAGAGCCTTCAGGAACTCGATCGGGATGATCTCGCGGCCCTGGAACATCATCGGCTCGATCGAGGTCATGCCGATGTTTTCCAGCACTTCCAGGTGCTTCAGGTAGCTGTCGCCGAAGGTCATCCAGAAGCGGATGCGTTTGATTTCCGGATAGAACTTGGCCAGCGACTCCAGTTCCTCATGGTACATGAGGTACATGTTCTTCTGACCCACGCCCTCGAAGTCGAAGGCCTGCTTGTGCGACAGGGCCGGACCCTCGACCCACTGGCCGTTTTCCCAGTGACGCGAGTTGGCGGTCACTTCGCGCAGGTTGATTTCCGGGTTGAAGTTGGTGGCGAAGGGCAGGCCCGTGTCGCCGCCGTTGCAGTCCAGGATGTCGAGCGTGTCGATCCGGTCCAGCAGGTGCTTCTTGGTGTAGGTGGCGAAGACCGAGGTCACGCCGGGGTCGAAGCCCGAGCCGAGCAGCGCCATCAGGCCGGCTTCCTTGAAGCGCTCCTGATAGGCCCACTGCCACTTGTATTCGAACTTGGCTTCGTCGCGCGGCTCATAGTTGGCCGTGTCGAGGTAGTTGACGCCGGCGGCCAGGCAGGCGTCCATGATCGACAGGTCCTGATAGGGCAGGGCCAGGTTGACCACCAGGGCCGGCTTGACCGACTGGATCAGGGCCGTCGTTGCGGCGACGTCGTCGGCGTCGATGGCCGCCGTGTCGATGCTCACGCCAAAGCGCGACTTCACGGATTCGGCGATGGCGTCGCACTTGGACTTCGTGCGGCTCGCCAGGGTGATATGCGAGAAGATGTCCGCATTCATCGCCATCTTGTGGACCGCGACGGAGCTGACGCCGCCTGCACCGATAACCAGCACCCTGCTCATGTGTGGCTTCTCCTGAAGTCTGAAACTGCTGTGGCGACACCGCCGCCGCTATAAAGGGCGGGGCTCTTAACACGATGATGACAGGATCGCTAACGGTCGCGTGCCGCAGGGGGTTGCCGGGGTCAGCCGCCGGCCTTCTCGGCGATCGCCATCAGGGTGTCGTGCAGGGACTTGCCCTTGGCGTCGATGATGTCGGCGATGCGCCACATGGGGCCTTCCTTGGCCAGTTTCAGGGTCTGCTGGTGCGTCTGGCCGTGGTTGGTGAAGGTCACCTCGGCCGTGGCCGCCTTGTCGCCGTCGGGCGTCATCTTCAGCGCAGTCAGGGCGAAGCCGTCGGCGTCCTGGCAGGCGCAGACGGGGTCGTAGTTCAGATAGGGAACCTCGTCGCGCGATTGGGCTTCGCGGAAATCGACGCCGATCAGGGCGTTCATGGTGCGCGAATACAGCGGATCGCGGCCGGGGCTGACCGTCGCCGCCGCGGGATCATCCGGTGTCGCCGAGAGCGGGGCGGCGTAGAGGGCGCGGGCGAAGGCCTCGGCGTCCGTCTCGCCTGCCGCATAGACGGCCGCGCGTCCGCTCAGCGGCGCCTCGGCCGGGGCAGGCGCCTTCTCCTCGGCGGGCGAACAGGCCGCCGCCGTCAGAGTCAGAATCGCCGCCGTCATGATCGCCTGAACGCGCATCTGATCGCCTCCTGTCTGTTCGCATCGACTATGGCGCAGGCGCCGCCCGGTCTGCTAGACCGTTTCAACCATGACCGTTCGCGTGATCCGTCCGATTTCGATTAGCCGCCCGGCGTAGCGCCAGGGCCGTAGAGCCCCGCGCACGTCGGGATCGAATATCGCCGATGCCGTTCAACGGCCTTCACGCTAGACTGCGTCCGCGCCGCCTCTTCGGCGCCCGCGCTAAAGACAAAGATTACCCCATGGCCGACGCCACCAACGACACCTCCGCCGATGCATCGGGCCGCGACTATCGCGACACCGTCTTCCTGCCCGAGACGCCCTTCCCCATGCGGGGCGGGCTGCCGAAGAAGGAGCCGGAGATCCTGGCCCAGTGGGGCGACCTCTATGGCCATCTGCGCGCCACGCGTCAGGCCCAGAAGGCGCCGCTCTACGTCCTGCATGACGGCCCGCCCTACGCCAACGGCGACATCCACATCGGCCACGCCCTTAACAAGACGCTGAAGGACTTCGTGGTCCGCTCGCGTTTCCTGCTGGGCTACGACGTCGACTACGTCCCCGGCTGGGACTGCCACGGGCTGCCGATCGAGTGGAAGATCGAAGAGCAGTTCCGCGCCAAGGGCCGTCGCAAGGACGAGGTGTCGAAGGAAGAGTTCCGCACCGCCTGCCGCGAATACGCCGGCAAGTACATCGACCTGCAACGCGACCAGTTCCTGCGTCTGGGCATCACCGGCGACTTCGCCAACCGCTACGCCACCATGGACTTCACGTCCGAGGCGGCCATCGTCGCCGAATTCCACAAGTTCAAGAACTCGGGCCAGCTCTATCGCGGCTCCAAGCCGGTGATGTGGTCGCCGGTCGAGCGCACGGCTTTGGCGGATGCAGAAGTCGAGTATCACGACCACGTCTCGCCCACGATCTGGGTCAAGTTCCCGGTGGTCGGCGCGACCGACAGCCATCCGGACGACCTGCTGTCCTTCCGCGCGGCCACGCCGTCCGTGGTGATCTGGACGACCACGCCCTGGACCATCCCGGCCAACCGCGCCATCAGCTACGGCCCCGAAATCGCCTATGGCCTGTATGAGGTCACCGCCCTGGAAGAGGGCCTGGACTACGAGCCCTGGGCCAAGCCGGGCGACCGCTTCATCATCGCCGACAAGCTGGCTGAGGACGTTTTCAAGGCGGCCAAGATCAGCGGCTTCACCCGCATCGACGCCATCAACCCGTCGGGCCTGGAATGCGCCCACCCGCTGGCGGCGCTGGACAGCGGCTATGGCTTCTCCGTGCCCCTGCTGGCCGGCGATCACGTCACGGACGACGCAGGGACCGGCTTCGTCCACACCGCGCCCGGCCACGGCGCGGACGACTACAATGTCTGGCTGGCCCACGGCCACCGCGAGGTGCCGGACACGGTCGATCCCGACGGTGCCTATTACGAGCACGTCCCCCTGTTCGCCGGCCTCAAGGTGCTGGAGACCGAGGGCAAGAAGACCGGCAAGTTCGGTCCCGCCAACGGCGCGGTGATGGACAAGCTGATCGAGGCCGGCAACCTGCTGGCGCGCGGCCGGATGGAGCACTCCTATCCGCACTCCTGGCGCTCCAAGGCGCCCATCATCTTCCGCAACACGCCCCAGTGGTTCATCCGCATGGATGAGACGCTGGAGGACGACAACACCCTGCGCGATCGCGCCCTGACCGCTATCGACGCCACCGCCTTCCATCCGGCGGCGGGCAAGAACCGCATCCGTTCGATGGTCGAGGGCCGTCCCGACTGGCTGATCAGCCGTCAGCGCGCCTGGGGCACGCCCCTGGCCATGTTCGTGGACAAGCAGACCGGCCAGCCCCTGCACGACCCCGAGGTCGACGCTCGCATCGTCAAGGCCGTGGCCGAGGGCGGCGCCGACGTCTGGTTCTCGGCTCCTGACGCCGACTTCCTGGGCGCGCACGATCCTGAGCGCTTCGAGAAGGTCACCGACATCCTCGACGTCTGGTTCGACTCCGGCTCGACCCACGCCTTCACGCTCGATCCGCGCACGGCCGAGCATGGCTATGCTGGCGACCGCCCGTCGCATTGGCCCGCCGACCTCTATCTGGAAGGCTCGGACCAGCACCGCGGCTGGTTCCAGTCGTCGCTGCTGGAGGGCTGCGGCACGCGTGGTCGCGCCCCGTTCAAGGCCGTCCTGACCCACGGCTTCACCCTGGACGAGAACGGGGAGAAGATGTCGAAGTCGCGGGGCAATACGACCGACCCCCTGACCATCATCAAGGAGTCGGGCGCCGACATCCTGCGTCTGTGGGTCGCTCTGGTCGACTATTCGGACGACCAGCGCATCGGCAAGCAGATCCTGCAAACTACCGTCGACGCCTATCGCAAGCTGCGCAACACGGTCCGCTATCTGCTGGGCGCGCTGAACGGCTTCGACGAGGCCGAACGCCTGCCCTATGACCAGATGCCGCCGTTGGAGCAGTTCATACTGCACCGTCTGCACGAACTGGATGGTCAGGTGCGCCAGGCCTACGAAGAATACCGCTTCCAGGACGTGGTGCGGCCGGTGCTGGAGTTCTGCTCGGGCGACCTGTCGGCCCTCTATTTCGACGTGCGCAAGGACAGCCTCTATTGCGACCGTACCGACAGCGTCCGCCGTCGCGCCGTGCGCACGGTGATGGACGAGGTCTTCAGCCGCCTGACCGCCTGGCTGGCCCCACTGACCCCCTTCACCATGGAGGAGGCCTGGACCACGCGCTTCCCGGAAACGGGCACCAACTGCGCCCGCATCATCCCGGAAACGCCCGACCAGTGGCGCAACCCCGCCGAGGCCGAGCGTTGGGCCGGGGTCAACACGGTGCTGGAAGTGGTCAACGAGGCGCTGGAAGCGGCGCGTCGCGACAAGCTGATCGGCGGCGCCCTGGACGCCTGGCCGGTGGTTAAGGCCCCGGCTGAGCTGCTGGCCCCGTTCGAGGGTCTGGACGCCGCCGAGGTCTTCCGCACCTCGGGCGCTGAGCTTGTGGCCGGGGGCGAGGCCGTCACCGTCGAGGTCAAGCTGGCCGACTATCCCAAGTGCGCCCGCTCGTGGCGCCGGGTGCCGGACGTCGGCTCCGACGCCGACTTCCCCGACCTGTCGGCCCGCGACGCCGACGCCGTCCGCTGGCTGGACGCGCAGAAGGCTTAAAGGTTAGGCCCCTTCGCTCCGGCGGAGGGGCCTTTTCTTGAGCGATACCTCTAACACTCGTTCATCCCCGTCTCCGCGGGGATGAGCGGATTTATCCTAGCTCGCATCATGAAAAATCAGCCCCAGCGTCATGCGCTGGCCCGCACGCACCGCGCTGACCCCGTGGCGCATCTGCACACGATAGTCGCCGCGCGTCCCGGCGACAGGGCGTTCGCGCACGGCGAAGATCACGGCCTCGCCCTGTTTCAGCGGCACGACATGGGCCTGTGACTGCGACCGGGGCTTCTGCTCGACCAGGACGAACTCGCCGCCCTCGAACTTGCCCGGATCGCTGAGCAGGATCGCCGCCTGCAGCGGGAACACCAGATCGCCGTAGAGGTCCTGATGCAGCCGGTTGTAGTCGCCGGGGCCGTAACTCAGCATCAGCGAGGTCGGCCGCGTCTGGCCCGCCGCTCGGCATTGGGCGGTCAACTCGTCCAGACTGTCGGGAAAGCCCGGCCGCTCCAGCCGCGCCGCCCAGCCGTTGGCGATGGGGGCCAGACCTTCATAGAGGCGCGCCCGCAGCCGGGGCAGGGGATCGGGCAGAGGGTTGGCGAAATACTGATACTCGCCCTGACCAAAGCCATGGCGTTGCATGACGATGCGGCTGCGGAACCGCTCGGGCTCGTCGTAGAGGGCTTGAAGGGTTTCGCAGGTCGCGGGCGTCAGCAGGGGACCGACCACGGCCCAGCCCTGGGCGTTCAGGTCATCAGAGATGCGGGTCCAGTCCAAGGGAGAAGCGGCGTCGGTCATGTCCGCTATAGACGCCGGTCGCGACGATCCGTCTGGCGGCTTTCGGCTGCGGCCTAGAACCGGCGGCGCTGCTCGGCGGACTTCAGCGTCGAGCGGACGAACTCGACCGGGGGGTCGGTCTCGGCCAGGACGGCTTCCTTGATGGCGCGCGGCTCGCCGAACAGGTGGCCCTGGCCCATGCCGACGTCCAGTTCCAGGATGTCGACGACCTGTTTCTCGCTCTCGACCTTCTCGGCGATCAGTTCGAGGCCGTAGCGGCGGGTCAGGGGGGCGAAGTCGGCGGCCTGGATGTCGGGCTGGGTCGGCAGGGGCGTGGCGCCGTCCAGATCCAGCAGTTGCTCGATCAGCAGGTCGGCGGCCACCTTGATGAAGCGGACGTCCGAGCGTTGCAGGTCGGCGAAGTCCAGGTCCAGCGTCTGCACCTTGTCGATGGAGAAGCGGAAGCCCAGGTCGGCCAGCTTGGCCATGTTGCGCGCTTCGGACGCACCGCGCGCCTCGAACGTCGCCTGACCCAGTTCGAAAATCAGGGCGTCCTTCAGGTCGCGGTTCTGGCTGAGGAAGTCGAGGAACTGCGGGAAGAAGGTCTCGTCGCCCAGCGAGGCCAGGGAGATGTTGCAGAAGACCCCGACCTTGCGGTCCTGACGCGCCAGACGGCGCACGATCTGGGCGCAGCGGAACAGCAGCAGGTTGTCGATGGCGGGCAGCAGGCCCTCGCCCTCGGCCACCGACAGGTACTCCGCCGGCATCATGACCCGGTTCGACGGGTCGCGCAGGCGGGTGAAGCTCTCGTAGAAGACGGTCCGGCGCTGCGGCAGGGTCACAACCGGCTGCAGATAGAGGTCGATGCGGTTTTCCGTCAGGGCGTCGTGGACGGTCTTGAGCAGGGTGTTCGACTGCACCTGACGACGACCTTCATAGGTGTCGGCGGTGATCGGCGAGGTCGCCAGTCGCTCGTCGATCGAATCGCTCATCTGCTGGACCAGGCCCTCCAGCATCCGCACCTCGCCGGTCAGGGCCTCGGTCTTGGACAGGGCGCCGCTCTCGATGGCCTCGGCCAGTTCGGTCAGGGCGCCTTGCGTCGACTCCATCGCATCGGCCAGCAGGCGGTGCGCCTCGCGGACCTTGGCGATCTCCTTGCGCAGGGCGCGTCGATCCAGAACCCCCGCGACGACGGCGTGCAGGGCGACTAGGACGCCCAAGGCGCCCAGCACGCCGGTCGCGCCGGCGCCTGCGCCCATACCGGCGCGCCAGATCGCCGCCCCGATGGTCAGGGACAGGAACAGGTAGCCGAAGAACAGAAATCCGCCCGTAATCTTGCGCATGGGACCGGTGTTGAGCCGCCTTTCCCGTATGGAATCGGCCAAGTATCAGGGTAACTAGAGGTAACGGCTAGGGTTCGGACACAGAAATCCGACCAAATGGGAGGTTTAGGCGTGGAATTGTTCGATCTGAGCGGCAAGGTCGCGGTCATCACCGGCTCATCCAAGGGCATCGGCAAGGCCATCGCGGAGCGTCTGGCCGAACACGGCGCCCGCGTCGTCATCTCCTCGCGCAAGGCCGGACCCTGCGAGGAGGTCGCCGCCGCCATCAATGAGAAGCACGGCGCGGGTCGCGCCATCGCCATCCCCGCCAACATCGCCTCCAAGGAAGACCTGCAGCGTCTGACGGACGAGACCAACGCCGCCTTCGGCCAGATCGACATCCTGGTCTGCAACGCCGCGACCAATCCCTATGCCGGGCCGATGGCGGGCATCGCCGACGACCAGTTCGAGAAGATCCTTCAGAACAACGTCATCTCCAACCACTGGCTGATCCAGATGGTCGCGCCGCAGATGCTGGAGCGCAAGGACGGGGCGATCCTGATCATCTCCTCGATCGGGGGCCTGCGCGGCAACGCCCTGATCGGCGCCTACAACATCTCCAAGGCCGCCGACATGCAGCTGGCGCGCAACCTGGCGGTGGAATACGGCCCATCGAACGTGCGCGTGAACTGCATCGCGCCGGGCCTGGTCCAGACCGACTTCGCCAAATACCTGTGGGAGAACCCGGAGTTGCTGAAGACGGTGACGGAGCCGGCTCCGCTGAAAAGGATCGGCCAGCCTGATGAAATCGCGGGCACGGCGGTCTATCTGTGCAGCCCTGCCTCGGCCTATGTGACCGGTCAGACTCTTGTGGTGGACGGCGGACTGACGATTGCCTGGTGAAGACGAAAACAAGGTCGGACTCTGGCAGGACCTGAACTGGCGACTGCAGGCGGCCGCCTTCTCTGGTCTGTTCGCCGTTCTGCGGGCGCTGGGCGTCGAGCGGGCGTCCGGTTTCGGCGGCACGTTGCTGCGGACGCTGGGCCCCCTGACCGGCACGCACAAGACGGTCACGCGCAACCTGCGCATCGCCTTCCCCGACATGGACCCTGCCGAGCGCGACCGTCTGGCGATCGACCAGTGGGAGCAGACCGGCCGCACCTTCGCCGAACTGGCCGTGATGGATCGCCTGACGCCCGAGAGCGGACGCATCGACGTCGTCGGCCTGGAGCGACTGCACGCCATCCGCGACAGCGGCAGGCCCGTGGTTCTGGTCTCGGGCCATCTGGCCAATTTCGAGGTCATGGCGGCGGTCATCATGGCGGCCGGCGTGCCGTGCCAGGTGACCTATCGCGCGGCCAACAACCCCTATGTCGACGCCCTGATCCGTCAGAGCCGCGAGCGTTACGGCATCAAGCTGTTCGCGCCCAAGGGCGACGGCACGCGCGAGCTGATGGCGGGCATGAAGCGCGGCGAGTCCATCGCCCTGCTGGTCGACCAGAAATACAGCCAGGGGCCGGAGGTCGAGTTCTTCGGCCAGCCGGTCAACGCCTCGCCGGGTGCTGCAAGGCTGGCGCTGAAGTTCGGCACGGTGATGCAGCCGCTGTCGGTGACGCGCCTGCCGGGCGTGCGCTTCCGGGTGACGGCGCATGAGCCGATCGCCGTGCCTGACACGGGCGACAAGGCCGCCGACGTCCTGGCCGGGATCCAGGCCGTCAACCGCTTCGTCGAGGAGCGGGTGAAGGAGCATCCGGTGGACTGGTTCTGGGTCCACAAGCGCTGGCCGCCCAAGGTCTATGATGCGCTGAGGGCCGGCGAGGTCTAGTCGATCACCGCATCACCGGCGCGTCGGAACGGTCCGGCGTAGTCGTCCGGCGAGGAGCGACGACGATCAGGGCCGAAATAGCCGCCGCTTCGGATAAAGACGCGCGGCCGCATGATCACGGATTCGATGCGCGAAAGCAGCGCATGGGCGTTCACCGGCTTGGTCACGAATTCGGTGACGCCGGCGTCGCGGGCTTCGGTGACCCGGCGACGCTCCGAATGGCCCGTCATCATGATGATCGGCAGATAGGGATTGGGACTGTCCTCCGCCGTGCGGATCAACTGGGTGAAGGTCACGCCGTCCACCGGCAGCATCCGGAAATCCACGATGGCCATGTCGGCCGGAGACGCCCTCAGCGCTTCAAGCGCGGCGGCCCCGTCATCCACTTCGCGGACCCGTCCCACGCCTACGGACTTGAGCATGGCGGATACGATGGCCCTCATATTCGGGTTGTCGTCGGCCAGAAGGATGTCGAGCGATTGCAGGGCGGGCATGGCGAACAGGACGCGATAACAGGCGCGACGGCGCGCCGAGGCGGAACGGGATACCGACGTCAGGCGTCGCGGGCGGCGGCCATGAATTCGAGCGAACTGGCGTAGGCTTCCTGGCGTTCGACCGACCAGTAGCGCAGAGCCGCCAAGGGAATCGGCACGCCGCTGACGGCGCAGGTCACATAGGCGCCGGGCCGCAGAACGGCGAACTCGCCGTCGCCGTAGTGCAGCGTGGCGGGGGTCGGGGATACGGGGGCCGCAGACGTCGTCATGACGCGATGAATGACATGGCTCGCGCCGAGAGACGAGGGGCGAATCGCTGTCATCTCAAAGAAGACGAAGTCGTGACGGAGAAGGCGCGCTCCTGTTCCTAGAACAGGTCGCCCTGTCCAGCTGTCGGGGGCTTCGGACGGGGTGCGGGTTTGGGCGCGGGCGAGGCCATGGGCCGGGGCGCGGCGCCGTCTCCGTCGATGGTCGCGCCCCTGGCTCCGTCGCCGAAGACGATTCGCACCGTCTGGCCCGGTGACAGGGCCGCAGCCGAGGCGATCATCGCCCCGCCCTCGTCCTCGATGCGGGCGAAACCAGGCTTGGGCCGTTTGGGGTCCAGCGTGCCCAGCGCCCGCGACAGGGCGGCCAGCCGGGTCTCGTCGCGGTCCAGTCGCCGCTTCATCGCCGGGCCGAAGCGGTCGGCATAGGCGGCCAGGCGGTCGCCACGCCGTTCGATGGCGCGATCCAGCAAGCCCTTGGAGAGGCGCCCGCCGACAACGGCCAACTGGCGCTCATGCACGGCGACGTTGCGGTGCAGGCCGGAACCCAGGCGGCTGGCGGCATGGTCGAGGCGTTGCTGCGGCAGGGCCAGCAGGTCCTCGGGCCGGGCGGGCAGGCCGCGGGCGGCGGCGCGTAGACGGTTGCGGCGATCTTCCAGCAGACGCGAGCCCGACCGGGCCAGACGCGCCTCCAGATCGCTCAGGGCCCAGCGCAGGTCGGCCAGAACCGGGGTGGCGATCTCGGCGGCGCCGGTCGGGGTCGGAGCGCGCCGGTCGGAAACGAAGTCGATCAGGGTGGTGTCGGTCTCGTGCCCCACGGCCGAGATGATGGGAATGCGAGCCTCGGCCACGGTGCGGGCCAGGCCTTCGTCATTGAAGCACCACAGGTCCTCCACCGAGCCGCCGCCGCGCGCGACGATCAGCAGATCGGGACGCGGGATCGGTCCGTCAGGCGTCATCCGGTCGAAGCCGCGGATGGCGTTCGACACCTGACCGCAGGCGGCGTCGCCCTGAACCACCACCGGCCAGACGATGACCCGGCAGGGCCAGCGCTCGGCGATGCGGTGCAGGATGTCGCGGATCACGGCTCCGGTCGGGCTGGTGATCACGCCGATGGTCGCCGGGAAGGTCGGCAGGGGCTTCTTGCGCGATGCCTCGAACAAACCCTCGTCGCGCAGGCGCGCCTTCAGGCGTTCCAGTTGAGCCAACAGCGCGCCCGCGCCCGCCGGCTCCATGCTCTCGATGACGATCTGATAGGACGACCGGGCCGGATAGGACGTGATCTTGCCGGTGACGATGACTTCAAGGCCGCTTTCCGGCTGGGCGCCAAGGCCCTTGACCACGCCCTTCCAGATGACGCCGTCGATGGCCGCCTTGTCGTCCTTCAGCGTCAGATAGACGTGACCCGAGGCATGGCGGTTCACCTTGGAGATCTCGCCGCGCAGCCGCACATGGCCGAAGCGATCCTCCAGCGTCCGCTTCAGGGCGAAGCTGAGTTCCGAGATCGACAGGGGCGGATTGTTGTCGCGCGCGGCGGCCGGCGCCTCGGCGGGGCCTTCGAAAGCATAGTCGTCGTCGGAGATCATGCTGCGACCTTAGCCTGTGTTGTCGCAGGCGGGAACGGGGCGCGCGCGGCCTCGTTAGCTCCGCCATGGACCCCGCCGATCCCCCCGGAACCGATCCCGCCGATCGCGCGCCGCGAGAGCAGGAGCTGTCGCGGCGAAGCAATGCGCCGTCGGTCAGCCCCTGGCTGGTGATCGGCGTCATCCTGTTGCTGGGGGCGGTGATCTATGTCGCGTCCGCCCTGTTCTGAAGAAGGAAACATCATGAAGCTCTACGCCCTGACCGCCGCCTCCGCCGCTGTTCTGATGCTCGCCGCCTGCGGGGACAACCGCACCGATGACGTGGTTCAGGCCCCGGCCCCGGGCGCCCAGCCCGCGCAGGTGACCGAGACCCGCGCCGACGCCGCCACGGCGGATGCGGCCCTGGCCTTCGGCATGTCTCGCAAGCAACTGGAAGACGCCGATCTGCTGTCCGCCAGCAATACTGATCTGGGCGATGTCGAATCCCTGGTGCTCGACGCCTCCGGAACGCTGACCCATGTAGTGATCGAACTCGAAGGCCCCGGCGACGTGAAGGTGCAGGTGCCGGTCGATCAGGTTCGCGGCCTGGCGCGCAACAACGGCGCCGACAAGGACCTCACCACGGACCTGACGGCCGAGCAGTTGGCGGCCCTGCCGCGCTGGACGCCGCCCGCGCAGTAACCTTCTCTGCCGCTTGACCGCGGCGGCTGGGCCGGTCATTTCGCCAGGCATGAACATTCTGCTCGTCGGATCCGGAGGGCGTGAACACGCCCTGGCCTGGAAGATCGCCCAGTCGCCGCTGGTCACGCGGCTCGTCGTCGCGCCCGGCAACCCCGGCATGGCGAAACACGCCGAACTGCGGCCCGAGTTCAAGGCCACGGACGCCGAGGGGCTGGCCGCGCTGGCGCGCGAGATGAAGGCCGATCTGGTCGTGGTCGGGCCGGAGTCAGCGCTGGCCGAGGGCCTGGCCGACCGACTGAATGCAGCGGGTGTCCCCTGCTTCGGTCCGACGGCCAAGGCGGCGCAGCTGGAAACGTCAAAAGCCTTCTCCAAGGCCTTCCTGCAACGTCACGGCATCCCGACGGCGGGCTACGGCGTCTATGAGGACGTGGCCGAGGCCAAGGCGGCCCTGAACAACTATGCCGCCCCTTATGTCATCAAGGCCGACGGTCTGGCGGCCGGCAAGGGCGTGGCCATCAGCCCGGACAAGGCCGACGCCGAGGCCGAGATCGAGCGGATGCTGGGCGGGCGGTTTGGCTCGGCGGGGTCACGCGTCGTCATCGAGGAGTTCATGGACGGCGAGGAGGGCTCCCTCTTCGCCCTGTGCGACGGTCAGCGCGCCGTCCTGTTCGGCGGGGCGCAGGACCACAAGCGCGCCTTCGACGGCGACATGGGGCCGAACACCGGCGGCATGGGCGCCTATTCGCCGGCGCCGGTCTTCACCCCGGAACTGGTGCAGCAGGCCGATGAGCGCGTGGTCCAGCCGACCATCCGCATGATGGCCGCCGAGGGCGCGCCCTATCGCGGCGTTCTCTACGCCGGTCTGATGGCGACGAGCGAAGGCCCCAAGGTGGTCGAGTTCAACGCCCGCTTCGGCGACCCCGAATGCCAGGTGCTGATGATGCGCTTCGACGGCGACATCGTGCCCCTGTTGCTGGCCTGCGCGCGCGGCGATCTGACCAAGGCTCCGACGCCCCGCTTCAAGGACGGCGTGGTCATCACCGTGGTTCTGGCGGCCAAGGGCTATCCCGACAGCCCGCTGGAGGGCTCGGTCATTCGCGGGGCCGATCAGGACTTCGGTCCCCACGTCCAGGTCTTCCACGCGGGGACGAAAAAGCGCGACGACGGGACCCTGGTCGCGGCCGGCGGGCGCGTGCTGAACGTCTGCGCCCATGGCGCCGACATCGCCGAGGCGCGTGCGCGGGCCTATGAGGCGATTGCGAAGATCGACTGGCCGGGCGGCTTCCATCGCACCGACATCGGCTGGCGGGCGCTGGAGCCGCGTTAGGCTCCAGTCGGCCGATCAGGTCATGGCGAACAGCAGCCGGCCGTCGCCCATGCGCTCGCGCAGGGGGACCAGATCAGCGTGGGACACCGAGAAGCAGCCGTAGGACCGGCCCAGCTTGCCTTCGCGGGCCAGGAAGGCCGGGTCGGCGTAGTCGGCCCCGTGGATGATGATGGCGCGCTCTCGCGCCCGGTCGTTGGAATACTCCAGTCCGTCCAGCAGGACGTTCGGACCTTGCTGCGAGCCCCAGCTGGCGCCGGCGGTGGCGTAGGCCCCGATGGACGACATATGGCTATCCATCTGGTTCGAGAAGCGCTGGGCGAAGCCCGAATGCGCCGGGTCCGAGCCGCGACCGTGGCTGGTACGGTAGGCCGTGACCCAGCCGCCTTCCAGATCGACTTCGTAGAGGCGGTCCTCGCCCGAGAACTTCTGGAAATCGACCAGATACATCCGGTCGCGCTTCGAGATCTTGTGACCGTGGGTGTCGAGCGCGGCGCGGGCGCGCTCCATCAGGTCCTTGCGGACGACGCCGTGCGGATCGATGACCGGGCCGGTCGCCTGGGCCACGGAAACGGGCTGCGGCGTCACGGTCGGGACCGGAGCGATCGGAAGGCTGGCAGGCGCAGCGCCGGCGAGCTGAACGGTGGAAGCGGCGGAGGAACATCCCGCCAACAGGGCCGAACCGCCCAAGATCAAGCCACGTCTGGAAAGCCGCATGCGACGCCCCTCGCACGATTAAACAACTGAACCGGCTTGTTTCATAAAGCCCCGTAACGACGCAACCTGAGCCTTGGCGAAAGGCGACGAGCGTCTAAGGTGATCGCTGATGTTCTGGGAGGGACCGATGAAGAAACTGGCTCTGATTGTGACCGTAGCCGTTCTGGCCGCCACTTCGGCGCAGGCGCAGCAAGCCCCCGCGGTCGCTGCGATTTCGGCGGAACAGCCGACCACGTTCGTCCAAGTGGGGCGACTTCTGGCCGATCCGGCCAGCGGCCAGGTGCTTCGAGATAAAACTCTCGTGATCAGAGGGAACCAAGTCGTGGAAATCCGCGACGGCTTCGTCGGTGAGGGGCGGGTGGTCGATCTTCGCGGCGCCTTTGTCCTGCCCGGCCTGATCGACAGCCATGTTCATCTTACGGGGCAACAGAACCCCAACGGGCGGCTGGAGAGCGTCACGGAGTCGAACGCAACCCAGGCCATGGTCGGCGCCCGATACGCCCGCCGCACCCTCAACGCCGGCTTCACCACCGTCGCCGATCTGGGCGCCAGCAACGAGGCCATCTTCGCCCTGCGTGACGCGGTGCGGCGCGGCGACGTGCCGGGACCGCGGATCATCGCGGCCGGCTCGGCCGTGTCGGTGCACGGCGGCCACGGCGACATCAACGGTTATCGCGAGGACGTCATGCACGTCCTCTCGCCGGAAAGCGTCTGCTCGGGGGCCGAGGACTGCATGCGCGCCGTTCGGCTGCAGGTCCGCAGCGGGGCCGACATCATCAAGATCACCGCCACCGGCGGCGTCCTGTCGAATACGGCGGCGGGTCTCGCCCAGCAGTTCAGCGAAGACGAACTGGCCGCGATCGTCGCCTCGGCTCACCGCATGGGGCGCCAGGTCACGGCCCACGCCCACGGCGTCGACGGCATCAACGCCTTCCTGAAGGCGGGCGGCGATTCCATCGAGCACGGCACCTATCTGGACGACGAGTCCATGCGGCTGTTCAAGGCGCACAACGCCTGGCTGGTCCCCACCCTGATGGCCGGGGACTATGTGGCGCGGGTGGCCGCCAGCCCCGAAAACTTCTTCACGCCCGCCCAGACGGCCAAGGCGCTGGAGGCTGGTCCCAAGATGCTGGACATGGTGCGCCGCGCCCACCTTGGCGGGGTCCGCATCGCCTTTGGCACCGACTCCGGCGTTTCGGCCCATGGCGACAACGCCGGCGAGTTCGCCCTGCTGGTGCGCGCGGGGCTTACCCCGCTGGAGGCCATCCAGTCCGCCACCGTGGGCGCCGCCGAGCATCTGAAGATCGCCAACGAGGCCGGACGCTTGGCGCCGGGCATGCCCGCCGACCTGATCGCGGTCTCGGGCGACCCCCTGAGCGACGTGACGGAGTTGCAGCGCGTCCGCTTCGTGATGAAGGGCGGCCAGGTCTTCCGCGCCGACTAAATCCTTCTCCCCTTGCGGGAGAAGGTGGCCCGCGTAGCGGGTCGGACGAGGGGTTTCCGGCGATTGAATGAAGGGTGGCGTCCGCAAGTGTGGCGCGACCCCTCATCCGTCAGCCTTCGGCTGCCACCTTCTCCCGCAAGGGGAGAAGGGCCGAGGTCACAAAATCGGCGAAACTTGTCTCATCTGCGAACCGCGCCGCCACCGGCCAGGCGACGATCCGGGCCCGCCATTCCGGGGGCAGGCGAACCCAGTCCTTTTCGGTCGTGACCAGCCCGGCGTCGAACAGGGCCGCGCGTTCCTTCAGGAAGGCGAAGTCGCGCTCCGACAGTTCAGCGTGGTCGGGGAAGGGCACGAAGTCCTTCAGGTCGCAGCCGGCGGCGATCAGCGAGCGCTCGACCTTCCACGGCTTGGCGATGCCGGCGAAGCCGACCTGCGGGCCGGGAGGCGGGGCGGCGGCTGGCTCAAGGCGGGCGATGAAGACGGGCAGGGCGCCGAAGGCTTCGACCAGTTCGGGATCGGCCTCGACCAGATCGGCGGGCAGCAGGATGACGACCGCGTCGGCCCGCGCCAGCCCGGCGGCCAAGGGCTCGCGCATCGGGCCGGAGGGGAAGACCGAGCCGTCGCCAAAGGGCCATTCGTCGCCGCGCGTCTCGCCGTCCACGACGATCAGGCTGAGGGTTTTCTTCAGGGTCGGATTCTGGTGGGCGTCGTCCAACACCAAAGCTTCCGCCCCGCCGGCGACGGCGGCCTTGGCTCCGGCGACGCGGTCGCGGGCGATCCAGGCGGGGGCGTCGGCGGCCAGCATCAGGGGCTCGTCGCCCACATCAGCGGCGGTGTGGAGGGGTAAGTCAACCTGAACCGGCCCCTCCAGCGTCCCGCCATAGCCGCGCGACAGGGCGGCGGCGTTGACGCCCTGGGCGTGCAGCAGGCGCAGCACTTCGCGCGCGATCGGCGTCTTGCCCGACCCTCCGACCGTCAGATTGCCGATGGAGATGACCGGCGCGCCGGGGTCGACAGGCGCGGCCTTGGCGATGCGACGAGCGGTGACCCCGGTCCAGATCCATGAGGCGGGTTTCAGCAGCAGCCGCGCGACCGGGGCGTGGCGGCGGTCGCGGCTGTACCACCAGCGGGGCGTGTTCAGCTTCATCGACGGACTCGCGAGGGGGCGGCGGGCAGATGCGCCTGCAAGGCCAGCCACAGGCGATCCAGCCCGGCGGCGGCCTCGACCGCGGCGCGACGGGCGCGCTCGCCCATCTCGCGGGCGGCGTCGGGATCGGCCAGCAGGGGGGCGACCACGCCGGGCAGTTCGGTGGGCGACAGGACCGAGACCAGTCCGCCCGCCTGCTTCAGCATCCGCGTCACGGCGTTCCAGTTGCTGGCGTCGGGGCCGGTGACGATCGGCTTGGCCAGGCGCGCGGGCTCCAGCGGGTTGTGTCCGCCCACGGCGCCGCCGCCCAGGGCGGGCGCGAACGACCCGCCCATGACCACCACGTCGGCAAGGCGCAGGAACAGGCCTAGTTCGCCCAGGGTGTCGGCCAGATAGATGTCGGTGTCGTCGGTGATCGACTGTCGCTGGCTGCGCCGCGCGAAGCTGTAGCCGTCCTGTGTCAGCGACCGGGCGATCTCGTCGGCGCGGTCAGGGTGGCGCGGCACGACGATCAGGAAAAGGCGGTCGGCCAGATGGTCCAGCGCGCCGACGATGGCCATTTCCTCGTGCTCGTGGGTGCTGGCGGCGACAATGACGGGGCGGTCGTCGATCAGGGCCGACAGGCGGCCGAACTCGCCCTTGTCATAGGGCAGTGGCTCGCCCGACAGCTTCAGATTGACCTGACCGTCGACGCGGGCGCCGAGCGCCGTCAGCCGGTCGGCGCTGGCCTGATCCTGCGGCCAGACGTGGGCGAAGGTCGCCATGAGCGCCCGCGCCATGCCGGGCGCCTTCTTCCAGCCCTCGGCGGTCTTGTCGGTGATGCGGGCGCTGATCAGGGCCAGGGCCACCCCCCGCTTCTTCGCCGCCGTCAGCAGATTGGGCCACAGTTCGCTCTCGACGAAGACGCCGATGGTGGGGCGCCAGTGGTCGAGGAAGGCGGCGACGGCGCTCGGGCTGTCGACAGGCGCGAACTGGTGGATGACGCCCGCAGGCAATCGGCTGGCCAAAATCTGCGCCGAGGTCAGCGTCCCGGTGGTGACCAGAACCGTCACGTCGGGACGATCCTTCCGGATGCGCTCGGCCAGCGGCAGGATGGACAGGGCCTCGCCGACGCTGACGCCGTGAATCCAGATCAAGGGCCCGTCGGGACGCGCCACCCCGGCCAGACCCAGCCGTTCGTCGACGCGCTGCGGATCCTCCTTGCCCTGCTTGACCCGGGCGTCGAGCAGGCGCGGCGCCAGCGGCTCCATCAGACGCGTCGCCAGGCCATAGGCGATCAGGGCAGGGCTGAAGATCACGATCTAGACGCGCCCAGTCCGGTGAGGGCGTCGGCGCGCGCCTCGACCGCCGTCAGACGCGCGGTCCAGTCGGCGGCGACGTCGGCCATGTCTGCGCCCTCGGGATACCAGGCCTTGTCCCAGACCACAGCGCCCTTGCCGAACGGCAGGGGCAGGACGGCCCTGTCCCAACTCTTCAACCGGATCGCCGGTTGGCAGGAAATGCCGATGAACAGGACCGGCGCGCCTGAAATCTTGGCCATCAGTGGCAGGCCTTCCGCCATCTGGCGCGCGGGACCACGCGGGCCGTCGGGGGTCAGGGCCAGCCCGCCGACCTTCAACTGCTTCAGGCCGTCGCGCAGGGCCTGCGTGCCGCCCTTTGCCTGTTTGGCCTTGTCCTTGTTGCTGGAGGAGCCGCGCACGGCGGGGATGCCAAGACGGCTCACGGCCTTGGTGAAGAACTCGCCGTCGGGGCTCAGCGAGACCAGCCCCTTGATCGGCTGCGCCCGCTTCATCGGCCAGCAGGCCGGCGCCAGCGCCAGCCGCGAATGCCAGAAGGCGCACAGGACGCCGCCGCCCTCGGCCCAGACCGCCTCCGCGACCTGTTCGTTCTCATATTCCCAGCGGATGGTGGCGTAACAGAACCGCATCCATTCCGAGAGCAGCCAGGCCATGGAGCTCTGGATGATCGGGTTGCGCAGGGGCCTCATGCGCCGGTCTCATCGGGCAGGGGCGAGGCGGCGACGGGCGTCGGGCCGTCCAGCGACTGCTGCCGCGCCAGACGGGCGTAGAGTCCGCCCTTTTTGACGAGGGCGGCGTGCGTGCCCTGCTCGACCACGCGGCCGGCCTCGATGACATAGATGCGGTCGGCGCTTCGGACGGTCGACAGGCGATGGGCGATCATCAGGGTGGCGCGGCCGTGCATCAGCCGCTCCAGCGCCGCCTGCACCAGGGCCTCGCTCTCGGTGTCGAGCGCGCTCGTCGCCTCGTCCAGCAGCAGGATGGGGGCGTCCTTCAAGAAGGCGCGGGCGATGGCGATGCGCTGGCGCTGACCGCCGGACAGTCGCATCCCGGCCTCGCCGACGCGGGTGGCGTAGCCTTCGGGCAAGGCGGTGATGAAGTCGTGGGCGGCGGCGGAACGCGCGGCCTCGATGATGTCCTCGGCCGTCGCGCCCTTGCGGCCATAGGCGATGTTGGCGGCGATGGTGTCGTCGAACAGGAAGGGCTCCTGCGTCACCAGGGCGATGTGGTCGCGCAGGGACTGCAGCTTCAGTTCGCGGATGTCGCGGCCGTTGATGGTCACGGCGCCGGCGGTGACGTCGTAGAAGCGCGGCAGCAGCGACAGGATGGTGGACTTGCCGCCCCCCGACGGGCCGACCAGGGCGATGGTCTCGCCCGGCGCGACGTGCAGGCTCACGTCCGACAGGGTCGGGGCCACCCCTTCCTCGCTGGACGAATAGGCGAAGGAGACGTGGTCGAGGGCGACGGTGACCGGACCGGTCTGCAGTTCGACGGCCTCGGCCGCCTCGCGGATTTCCGGCTCGATATCCAGGGCGGTGAACAGGCGACGGGCGGCGGTCAGGCCTTCGCTGAGAACCGTGGTCAGATTGGTCACCTGGCGCAGGGCTTGTCCGGCCAGCAGGAGCATCCCGATGAAGGAGGCGAAGGCGCCGACCGTCATCTGGCCCTGGCTGGCGCTCCATCCGGCATAGGCCATGACGGCGGCGACGATGCTGTAGGCGACGATGTCGCTGGCGGGGCCGGCGAAGGCGCGGCTGTCGGAGCCCTTGATGATGTGGCGTTGGCGACGGGCGATGACCTCGCCGACGCGGGCTTCCTCCGACGCCTCGCGGTTCTCGATCTTGATGACGCGGACGCCGTCCAGATTTTCCATCAGGGCGCTGGACAGGGCCTCGGTCTCGACCATGGCCCCGCGCGCCGCCTTGCGCGACTTCTTGCCGAAGCGGCGGATGATCCAGCTGACCACGGGCACGCCCAGCAGGACGATCAGCGTCAGCGGCAGGTCGATGAAGCCCATGGCGACGATGACGCCCAGCAGCATCAGGGCGTTCTGGGTGTAGTTGACCACGCCCGAGGTGAAGGCTTCGCGCACCAGGTTGGCGTCGAACAGGACGGACGAGACGAAGGTCCCCGAATGCTGGCTGCGCAGGCGCGACAGGTCGGCCCGGATCATGCCCGAGAACAGCTGCCTCTGGATGTCGCCGACGATGCCGTGACCCAGCCGGTTCACCAGAGCGGCCTGCGCGGCCATGGCCAGCGACCGGACGATCGCCACCATGATGATGAACAGGGGAATGAGGATCAGCACCTTGTCCGACGGGATGGTGACCAGGCCCCAGACCCGAACCGGCCCTTCGTGTTTCGTGAACAGCAGGTCGATCGCCGGCTCGAGGAACTTCAGCAGCAGGGCCGTCAGCCCGCCGGAAACGGCGGCGCACAGCATCGAGGCGAAGAAGGCCGGCTTGTGCCGGGACAGGTAGTCGCGCCAGATCCGGCCCAGAAGCGGCCGCAGCGGTTCGCGGGTGTCGGAAGCGGGCGCAGGAACGGTCATTGGCTCTCGGTCGAACGGGACGGGCGTCAAGTCAAGTCGCCGCCGTCAAGCTGGCAGGTGACGCCGGCCGGTTTCGTCGCTATCTGCGGCCTATGGCGCGCTATGATCTGACAACGTCGTTTGGCCGGTTCAAGGCGCACTGGTCCTATTTCTGGGCCGACCACGCCTTCCTGCGTACGGCCTTCACCAACGCCCACTGGCTGGGGCCGGATCTGGTGCGCACCAACCAGCCGTCGCCGGGACAACTGGCCTATTGGCGGCGGCGCGGGATCAGGACCGTCATCAACCTGCGCGGTCAGCGCGACGAGGCCTACTACTGGTTGGAAAAGGACGCCTGCGAGCGTCTGGGCCTGACCCTGATCGACGCTCCGCTGGATTCTCGCGATCCCCCCGGCCGCGATCGGATCGACCGGGCCCGCGCCCTGTTCCGCAGCATCGAGTATCCGGCCCTGATCCATTGCAAGTCGGGCGCGGATCGGGCGGGGATGATGGCGGTCCTCTACCGCCACTTTCATCTGGGCGAACCGATCTCGGCGGCCATGTCCGAACTGGGCAAGCGCACCCTGCACAGCCGCGAGGGCCTGACCGGCGTGCTCGACTATACGCTTGAGAAGTATGTCGCCGAGGTCGAGCCGACCGGGGTCAGCTTCGAGGACTGGGTCGCCAGCGACGCCTATGATCCCAAGGCGATCCGCGCCGAGTTCAAGGCTGGCTGGTGGGGCAAGCTGGTCGTCGACCGCCTGCTGAAGCGCGAGTAGGCCTCAGCCCCAGGGACCGCGCTTGGGCTCATGCTGGGCGACCTCGGCGTCGCGGCGGGCCTTGCGGTCGGCCTCCCATTGGCGGAACCAGCGAGCGTAGTTGCGCTCGCGGCCCAGCACGACCAGCCAAAGGGCGAGGACGCTGACCAGGGATACGATCCCGAACAACTGTTGTCCGTCGAGGGTCTGGCCGAACAGGGTCACGGGCGGGGCTCCGGCTTTTGCGGTGAGCGATGATGACCGGATTCGGCCGGGGTGATGGGATCGTTCCACGCGGTGTCCTGATCCTCGCCGGGGCGGGGCGTGTGCGCGGGACCCTTCTTCACGACCCAGACGACGGCCGCCACGGCCAGGATCACGAGCAGCAGGACGATCAGGGTGGGCGTCATGGCGATCACCTCTTCAGAAACGCCAAAGGCGGCTGACGGGAAAGCGCGCCAGCCGCCTGTGTGGTTCCGAGTTCCTCGCGGTGAGGCGAGGGCGGCCGATCAGCCTTCCGAGCGCGGGTCGATCAGCTTGTGCGCGTGCAGAATGAAGTAGCGCATGTGAGCGTTGTCGACGGTGGCCTGGGCGCGGGCCTTCCAGGCCTGCTTGGCTTCGTCGTAGCTGCCGAAGGCCCCGACGAACTCGACCTGGGTCAGGTCGCGGAAGACGGGCTCGGCCGGATGGCGCATCTCGCCGCCGATGACGAGGTGAAGCAGTTGCGGATCGTGGGCGTCAGCCATGGAGAGGGGGTCCATTGCGAGTGAGGGGAGATCAGATCGCCAGCGGGATAGGCGCTGTGCGTCTCACGATCAACGGGTGAAGGGCCGGTGCGGCGCAGATCAGGCTGGTTTGACGCGGATCGGGGCGATTAAAGCGCCATGGACGGCCCATGTGGTCGCTGACCTTGGCCCCGGCCTCTTCGGCGATCAGGGCGCCGGCGCAGACGTCCCAGTCCCATTTGGGGCTGATGGCGATGGCGGCGTCAAAGGCCCCGGCGGCGACCAGGGCCATGCGATAGGCCAGGGCGTTGCGCTTGGTGAAGCGCATCTCCGGCCAGGGCTCGGCCCATTCGCGCGCCTCCATCAACCGCGCGTCGGCCAGAACCTCGGCGTCTTCCAGGGTGTCGGTGTCCGAGGCGCTGATGGGGCGGCCCTGCAATCGGGCGCCGCCGCCCAGGGTGGCCTCGAACATCTCGCCCAGCATGGGGGCGTGGATGACGGCGGCGACGGGACGGCCGTCCTCGACCACGGCGATGGGCACGCACCACCAGGGCTTGTTCTTCATATAGGCCACGGTGCCGTCGATCGGATCGACGACGAAGATGCGCTTCTTCGTCAGGCGCTCGGGGCTGTCGACGGTCTCTTCCGACAACCATCCGTAGTCCGGCCGGGCCGTCAGCAGGGTGTCGCGCAGCAGTTGGTCCACCGCCAGATCGGCGCTGGTGACGGGCGAGCCGCCCTCCTTGGACCAGACCTTCAGCCCCGCCTCGCGATGATCCAGCGCCAGCTTGCCCGCCGCCAGGGCCGCGTCGCGGATCAGTTCGAGATCGGACAGGAAGTCGGTCATTTTCCGGCGATGGCCACCGCGTCGAACATCAGGGAGGGGCTGTTGAAGGAACCCCGGAACTCCAGATCCGATCCGCGCACCAGTCGGGCGTAGAGCTCGATCAGATTGCCCGCCACGGTCACTTCGCTGACCGGATAGGCCAGTTGGCCGTCCTCGAACCAGAAACCGGAGACGCCCGCCGACCAGTCGCCGTTGTTGGCGTTCAGCGACGGGCCGAACATGGAGGTGATCAGCAGGCCCGACCCGGCCTCGGCCATCAGGCCCGCCTTGTCGTCCTCGCCGGGCGCCAGATGCAGGTTGTGGGTCGAGACGCCCGACGGTCCCGCCAGACCGCGCGAGGCGTGGCCGGTCGAGGCCATGCCCAGCTGGGCGGCGGCCGCCGTGTTCAGCAGCCAGGTGGTGATGACGCCGTCCTCGACGATGTTGCGCCGCTCGACCGCCACGCCCTCGTCGTCGAACGGGGTCGAGCCCAGGCCGCGCAAACGGAAGGGGTCGTCGATCAGATCCACGCCCGCCGGCAGGACCAACTGGCCCAGCCTGTCCTTCAGGAAGGAACTGCCGCGTGCGATGGCCGGGCCGGAAATGGCGCCCAGCAATGGCGACAGGACCTGGGTGGCGATGCGGTTCTCGAAGATGACCGGGGCGGTGGTCGAGGCGATCTTGCGCGGGCCGACGCGGGCCACGGCGCGCTCGCCCGCCTTCAGGCCGATCTCCGCGGCGCCCGGAAGGTCGGACAGGTGGCGGGTGGCGCGGCTTTCGCCGCCGCGCTCCATGGCGCCGTCCTTTTCGGCGATGACGCCGACGCCCAGCGAGAAGGCGCTGCCCCGATGGCGGCCGTCGAAACCGTGCGAGGTGACCAGCCGCCATTCGCTGGCCGACCAGGAGGCGTGTCCGCCCTCGGACTTGGACACGCCCGCGACGCTTAGAGCGCTGGCCTCGGCCTCGGCGGCGGCGGCTTCCAGCGCCTCAGCGGTGCGCTCGGACGGGTCGAACAGGTCGAGATCGGCGTGGGGCCCCTGCGCCAGCCGATCCTGCGGCGCCAGAGAGGCGTAGGGGTCTTCGGGCGCCAGCCTGGCCATGGCCACCGCGCGTTCGACCAGACGGGCTCGGGTGGCGTCGGACAGGTCCGAGGCGGACACCGTCGCCTGACGCCGACCGATGAAGACGCGCAGGCCCAGGTCGCGGGCTTCCTCGCGCTCGACCTCCTCCAGTTCGGCGTTGCGCACGCCGACGGACAGGGAGGCGCGGTGAGCCGAAACGGCCTCGGCGGCGTCGGCGCCGGCCTTCAGCGCGGCGGCGACCAGATCATGCAGGATGTCGGGGGAGGGCGTCTGTTCGGACATGCCCCGATATGGCGGACCCGCCCCCGCATCGCAACAAGAAGGCGCCTAGATCACCGACCAGGCGATCAGGCTGACCGCAGCCACCAGCAACGCCAGCCAGGTCAGGACCATGCCGATGGAGCGCCCCAACGACGGTCCGCGCTGGAACAGAAGGCCCAGGGCATGGATCACCCGGCCCGCGAACAGGATGCCGCCGACGCTGTGGATCAGCAGCGGCGGCGCGCCGACGAAGGCCAGCAGGATCAGCCCGCACATCCCGGCCGGCACATATTCCGCGGCGTTGGCGAAGGCGCGGGTGGCGCAGATCATCTCGCGCTGCTCGCCGTCGCCGAACTCGATCATGTGTCGGCGGCGACGGCTGACCACGACGCCGGACAGAACCAGCATCAGCAGGATCAGCATCCCGCCCCAAAGGGTGGCGGCCTGGATCGAGGGAACCATGCTCAATTCTCCCGCCCGACCGGATAGAGGCGGAAGCGCTGATCATAGAAGGGCGTCCGCTCATAGAACCAGGCCAGACGCGCGTCGCCGTCGGCCGCAAAGGCGGGCTCGGCCGCCAGCTTGGCCTCGAACTCGGCCTTCAGGGCAGGATCGGCGGCCAGCATCTTCTCGGCCAGCGGCGCGATGGCGTAGGCCTCGATGTATTCGACGCGGTTCAGCACCTCGGGGAACATCCCCCATGCGAAGAAGCTCTCGCTCGATTGCGGCTCCAGCAGCAGGATGGCGATATCGCCCATCGGCTGATCGGTCGGCACGCGCACCGAGCCGACGGGGAAGGTCCAGTCTTTGGCTTCCGTGCGGACCTCGCCGACGGTGATCGGCACATGGCCTTCATTGGTGCGCGCCGAGACCTTGGGATCGACCAGGCGCAGCATGTCGACGGCGACCGTGCGCGGCGCGCTCAGGGTTTCCATCTGCACGCCGTGGATCTTCAGCCGCTCGATGATGTCGGCGCGATAGGAGGGCACCCAGTAGGCGGTCGGCCGCTTCAGCGTCAGGGTCGGGCGCGACCCGAAGTAGGGCACCTGCCACAGTTCCGGGTCCGGTTGGCCCAGCCAGCGCAGTTCGGGACGGCCCGAGGCGGCGCTTTGATAGGTGTCATAGAGGATGCCCTTGAACGGGCGGATGCGGGTCGGCTGCTCGTCGCCGACGAAGTTGGCGGGCAGTTCGGCGGGACGCAGGGCGCGGTCGGCGCTGATGGCGGCGCGCAGGGTCTGCGACTTGTCGGCCAGAACCTTCAGCGCTTCTTCCAGGAAGACATAGGTGCCCAGCACCCGCTGCTCGTGCGGCTTCAGGCTGTGGTTTTCGATCAGGATGGTCGGGATGTGGGCCGCCGAGCCCCAGCCGTTGGAATAGCGCTCGCCCAGACCGCCGTCGTTCATGCCCTTCTTCGGGTCGCGGTCGTCGATGGCGAAGACCAACTCGCCGGGGATGTGGCCCTGGGCCTCCAGCGCGGCGTTCATGTCGGGCTTGAAGGCGTCGTCCAGCCATTGAGCGATGGCCGGGCTGCGGCTCCAGACGCCGTCCTCGCCGTTGTAGCCGTAGGTGACGTCGTACTGGTAATCGATGCCGTCGGTGACGTGGATGTCGACGTAGAGGTCGGGATTGTATTTGTGGATCAGGCCCATGACCGCCTGCATCTCGGCCTGATCCAGCTTCATGAAGTCGCGGTTCAGGTTCTGGTTGGTCGCCGTGTGACGCCAGCCCTGATTGCGCGGTCCGCGCTGGTTGGGACGGGAATAGGGGCTGGTCCGCTCGTGTCCGTCCACGCTCAGGATCGGGATCAGGATCAGGTTGGCGCGGTCCAGAAGCCCGTCCTTGCCGTAGAAGGCCATGTCGCGCAGCAGCATCATGCCCGCGTCCTTGCCGTCGATCTCGCCCGGATGAATGCCCGCCTGGGCTAGCAGCACAGGCTTGGACGGATCCAGGGTTGCGCCGTCCTTCGACGCGATCACCGCATAGATCGGGCGGCCTTCCGGCGAGACGCCGAACTGTTCGACGCGGATCAGGTCGGACGCCGCATCCAGCCGGTCGAACCAGGCGCGGGTGTCGGCGTAGGAGGGGCTGAAGTCATGCGCCGCATCGGCCTCGAACGCCGTGACCCAGGGATCCGAGGCGTCGCGCAACAGGGCTTTCGACGCGCCGTTCCACGCTGGCGCGGGCGGCAGGAAGGCCTGGTCCCAAGGCGCGGCGTTGGCGACGGAGGCGGGCGGATTCTGGGACATGGCGGGACTCGACGCGAGAGCCGCGACGGCGGCGAGGATCAGGCTGGTGCGCATGACCTCTCTTCCGCCGTCACCGCGCCGCTGGCAACCCCGCTTAGCCGCGCCGCTTCTTGGCTTCCAGCTGATCGACGGTGGCCTGCGCCTCCTGGCGGCGCGCGTTGTGGGCTTCCCACTCCTGACGCTGGGTCTCGGTCAATGCGCCTGCTTCGCTGGCTTCGCGAAGCGTGGCGATCTTCTCGTCCAGTTCCGCCACCTCGTCCTGCGCGGCGTAGAGGCGATCCTGCTCGGCCTCGCTGAGACGGGGCCGGGGGCGTGGCGGCGTGCGACGTTGGGCGCCCGCACCCACCCGCACCTGGGCGTCGGCGGGTGAGGCGACGACGGCCGCCGCAGGCAGGGCGATCAGAATGGAAAGAGCGATGGGGAGAACGCGGTTCATAGGGCCTCCGGCTTCTGGAAACCGAAACCGTATGACGAGATTACAATCTCGTCATCTTAAAATCGCATTTCAAACACAATTGGGAAATCCGCCTTTCCCGCTCATCCCGCGCCCGTCAAGGGCCCCCAGCCGCCGGCCGCAGCCAAGGCCGCCGCTGACTTGGCCATGCCCCAGAGGCTGTAGAGCAGAACGACCACCAGGGCGCTTGCCGCCACTCGGCGCCATGGCGCGAAGGCCGCCGTCGCCGTGCCGACGACGAAGATGGCCACGCCGGTCCACAGAGTGACGGAGCTGGCGATCTTGGCGAAGCCCGGATTCAGTTGGGCCAGAATAACGACCATGACCGCGACGATCAGATTGGCGGCCAGGATACAGCCGAAGACCAGCTTGCGATGGGCCCAGAAGTGCGCGTCCATGTCGATGCGGTCATGCGCGCCCTCGGCCGAGACGCGGGGGAAGGTCACGCTGGCCGCCACATAGAAGGTCGCCGCGATGGCCAGGCTGACCACCAGCAGGAAGGTGTTGAACGGCGCCCCGCGAAAGATGACCCAAGCCTGGTTCCAGAAGGTCGCGATGTCGATGGCCACGAACAGGGCCAGGGCGGGCGTCAGCCAGCCGAAGCGGATGCGCTCGCGCTCATGCAACACCCGCGCGAAGCCGCCGACCAACTCGGCCACCGATAGGCCGAGCAACAGGCCGTAAAAGCTGAAAAAGAACTCGAATGCGCTCAACACCGCCCCCGACCATGCCGTGTGGGCAAGCTAGACGGTTCCCCGCCGCGGCGCCAGCGGCGGCGGGGGAAGGTCTAACCTGGGACGATGCGCAGATAGCCACTCATGCGGACTCACGCCCGGGTGAAATCCATGATCCAGTTGGTTTCCCACGTCGCGCCGTCGTCATAGGAGAAGGATTGGCTCCACCGGGCGTTGTCGGGACGGATGTCAGACCAGATGTAGCGGGCGATGATCGGGCGGCCGTTGTCGGTGTCGGGGCCTTCCAGAGTGCAGCCGTCCACGGTGAAACGGCCGCGCACGGGCGGCTGCAAGACGCCGTCGAGACTGTTGACCCAATAGATCGACCATTCGCCCGAAGCGACGTTCAGGGTCCTGACCGCCATCCCGCTCCAGCCGCGCGCGGGGCAGTGCATTTCCTCGATGTTGGCCATACCGCCCAGGCGCGGTTCACAGGATGCGACGGCGTCGAATTCGTCCCAGGACGCGGTGTCGTCCTGGAGGCCGGCGCCGCGTGTCTTCAGCCGACGATGAGCCACAGCCCAGCGTCCGTGGATGAAGTCGAAATCGTGAATTCCCGGAATTTTCCGGGCAGGGGCGGCTGACATGGCGGGTCCTTTCAACGACCGGGTTTGGGATCGTCAGGGATAGGCGGTATAAACTGTCATCCTATGTCAGGATTTATCGGCTAGGATCGAAAAATGCGCGACAGCCGACTGCTTTCCATCCTGCTGCTGCTCCAGACCCGGGGACGGATGACCGCCGACAAGCTGGCGGCAGAGTTCGAAGTGTCGGTGCGCACCATCTATCGCGACATCGACCAACTGAGCGCTGCCGGCGCGCCGGTCTATGCCGACCGGGGCCGTTCCGGCGGCTTCCAACTGCTGGACGGCTATCGAACCCGTCTGACCGGATTGACCGACGCAGAGGCCGAGGCGCTGTTCCTGGGCGGACTGTCGGGACCCGCCGCGCAGATGGGATTTTCAGCCGCTGTCACCACCATGCAGTTGAAGCTGCTGGCCGCCCTGCCGCCCGAGCGTCAGGCGGCCGCCGAGCGGCTGGCGGGGCGGTTCCATCTTGATCCCGTCGGCTGGTATCAAAATGCCGACGATGCTGCGCGACTGCCTCTCATCGCGCAGGCGGTGTGGAACAATCGCAGAATTCAAGTCCGCTACGAAAGCTGGAAAGGCGTCGTCGATCGCCATCTCGAGCCTCTGGGCCTCATTCTGAAGGCAGGCCTCTGGTATCTGGCGGCCCGCCCGGCGGAGGGCGCCGCTGGTGATACCGATCGGAGCCCGCGCACCTATCGGGTGGCCAACATCCTCGACCTCTCCGTCGGCGACCAGACCTTTGAACGCCCGGCGGCGTTCGATCTGGCGGCCTGGTGGGACGCGACCTCGCGGCGCTTCGAGGCCGAAATCTTCACCGATCGGGCCACGCTGCGCCTCTCGACGGAGGGGCTGAAGCGGCTGGCGCGATTGGGCGCCGAACAGGCCCGCATCGCCGCAGAAGCCAAGGTGGGCGACGGCGGGGCCGTGGTGATTATCCCGATCGAATCGATCGAACACGCCGCGACCGAGCTGCTGCGGCTGGGGAGCGAGGCGGAGGTGCTGGCTCCTCCAGCGCTGAGAGCCGCGATGCGCGCGACGGCGACGCAGCTGACGACGCTCTACGCGACTTGAATCACTTCCAGATCGGTTTGCTGTCGCCTGGCAGACCCAGTCGATCCCAGATCTCCGACACCCGCTCGACCACGGCCTCGTCCATGCGGATTTCCTCGCCCCATTCGCGCTTGGTCTCGGGCTCCCACTTGTCGGTGGCGTCCAGACCGATCTTGGATCCCAGCCCGCTCTCGGGCGAGGCGAAGTCCAGATAGTCGATGGGGGTGTTCTCGATGACGGTGATGTCGCGCGCCGGGTCCATCTTGGTCGAGACGGCCCACATGACGTCCTTCCAGTCGCGGGCGTTGATGTCGTCGTCCACGACGATGATCCACTTGGTGTACATGAACTGCCGCAGATAGCTCCAGCAGCCCATCATCACCCGCTTGGCGTGACCCGGATAGGCCTTCTTCATCGACACCACGGCGATGCGGTAGCTGCACCCCTCGGGCGGCAGCCAGAAGTCGGTGATCTCGGGGAACTGTTGACGGATCAGCGGGATGAAGACCTCGTTCAGGGCCTCGCCCAGCAAGCTCGGCTCATCCGGCGGGCGGCCGGTGAAGGTGGTCAGATAAATCGGGTCCTTGCGCATGGTGATGGCCGTCACCTGGAAGACCGGGAACTTCTCGACCGAGTTATAGTAGCCGGTGTGGTCGCCGTAGGGGCCTTCGTCCTCGAACTCGTCCAGCAGGACGTGGCCTTCCAGCACGATCTCGGCGTTGGCCGGCACCATCAGCGGCACGGTCTTGCACGGGACCAGTTCGGCCTTGGAGCCGCGCATCAGACCGGCGAACTGATACTCCGACAGGGTTTCCGGCACCGGGGTCACGGCGGCCAGGATGGTGCCGGGATCGGCGCCGAGCACGACAGCGCAGGGCAGGGGCTCGCGCTTGCCCGCCTTCTTGTGCCGGGCATAGTGCTGGGCCCCGCCGCGATGGGCCAGCCAGCGCATGATGGCCTTGTCCTTGCCCAGGACCTGCATCCGATAGATGCCCAGGTTGAAGTCGTCCTCGCGATCGTCCGACGGCCCCTTGGTCACGACCAGACCCCAGGTGATCAGCGGCGCGGGCTCGCCAGGCCAGCAGCCCTGGATGGGCAGGCTGGTCAGGTCGATCTGATCGCCCTTCAGCACCACCTCCTGCACCGGGGCCTTCTTCACCGTCTTGGGCCGCATCGACATGACGGTCTGGGCCAGGGGCAGCATCTCCATGGCGTCGGACAAGCCGCGCGGCGGTGTCGGATTGCGCAGGAAGGCCAGCAGCTCGCCGACTTCGCGCAGTTCGCCCGCCGTGGTGCGTTGCTTGCCCTCCAGCGTCACGCCCATGGCCACCCGCTTCACCGTGCCGAACAGATTGGCCAGGCAGGGAATGGGGCTGATCGTGCCGTCCGGCATGACCGGCTTTTCGAACAGGACCGCCGGGCCGCCGTTCCTCAGCAGCCGGGTCTGGATCTCGGTCATCTCCAGATGGGTGGAGACGGGCTCCGACACGCGAACCAGTTCGCCGTCGGCTTCGAGGGTCGCAATGAAATCGCGCAAGGACTTGTAGGCCATGCGGTGAGGCTTAGGCGGACGCGAGCCGTCTGTCACGCCGTCCGACGGCGCGATCAATCGCCACGACGATCAGGCCGACGATCAGGAAGAAGACCAGCAGGCCTGCGAAATAGATCATGGCCTTGCCCAGCCCCAGTTGATCCACGTCCACGAACCAGTAGGGCCACCAGCCGCTCAGCTTGCCGTGGAGCAGGGTCCAGCCGCCATAGACCAGCACCACCGCCAGCCACTTGGCCGGATCGGCCCAGCGCAGACGGCCCTTCGGCGTAAAGGCCAGCCAGTCGACCATGAAGGCGATCGGCATGACATAGTGCAGCAGGTTGTTGGCCAGCAGCGACCAGCCTTGCGGCTCCCATATGCCTGCCAGCAGGAAGTGATAGGTCACGCCGACCACGACGATATACATGGCCACCGCCGCGCGAACCCCCTCGCTCTGCGCCCAGCGCCCCGGCCGACTGTTCGGCGCTACGGCTGGCGCGGTCAGGGCCAGGGCGACCATGAGGTTCGACAGGATGGTGAAGTAGCTGAAGAAGTTCAGCGTCAGCTCGCCCGCGACGATCTGCGGATTGCCCTTCAGCATCAGCCCGTACTGCAGGCCCAGGGCGAACCAGCCGAGAGCGGCGAAGGCGGCGCGATAAAGCCGGGCCATCAGTAGCCGGGCGTGTCCGACACCAGCGCCCACACCGGCAGGTGCAGGGCGCGGGTGGCGGCGTCGATGCCGGCGGAATCCAGATGCTCGCGACCGGCCTCGATGCGGCGCAGGGCTTCGGGCGTCAGGTCCAAGGCGGCGGCCAGAGCATCCGGCGTCACCCCCCTCTGGTCGCGCCAGCGCCGGATACGGGCGCCGACGACGGCGTCCATGGGATCAATCCCCGGAAAGCCCAGAACCGAACCCATGGCGTCCTCCCTGACGCGAGCGTTCTATGACGCTGTTAGGTCAGGCATCCTGATCCCATTGGAAGGCCTCGTCCAGCCAGTCGCCCAGACGCCCGTCTGGGCGAGCCAGGGCGTGGATACGGGCCATCTCGTCCGCCGACAGCTCGAAGTCGAAGATGTCGAAGCTTTCACGGGCCCGTTCGACCTTGGTGGTGCGGGGGATGGCGATCACGCCCTGCTGGATGAACCAGCGCAGCGTCACCTGGCCGTTGGTCTTGCCGTGGTCCTTGGCGATGTCGCCGATCACGGCGTCGTCGGCGATCTTGCCCTGGGCCAGGGGCGACCAGGCTGTGATGGACGAGCCCAGCTCGCGCGCCGTCGCGATCAGGGTCTTCTGCGAGAGATAGGGATGGTACTCGACCTGATTGGTCACCAGCGGCGCCTTCGACAGGCTCGCCGCCTCTCGGAACGGGGCCGAGGGGAAGTTCGACAGGCCGATGTGTTTGGTGAAGCCCTGCGCCTGCGCCTCGTTCAGGGCGCCAATGGTCTCCGCCAGCGCCGGCGTCGGCTTGGGCCAGTGCAGCAGCAGCAGGTCCGGCGTCAGGCCCAGGCTGATCGCGGACTCTTCGGCCTGACGCAGCAGGGCGTCGCGATGAAAGTGCTCGACCCAGATCTTGGTGGTGACGAAGATGTCGTCGCGCGCCACGATCCCTTCGGCCACGGCGTCGGCGATGCCGTCGCCCACCGCCTTCTCGTTCTTGTAGATCCAGGCCGTGTCGATGTGGCGATAGCCGATACGCAAGGCCTCGCGCACCATGCGTCGCGCGTCGTCGCCCTCCAACTGCCAGGTGCCGAAGCCCAGCAGCGGAATCTCCACGCCAGAGGCCGTCAGGGTCGGTTGGTCAGAATAGGGCATGGGGAGGCTCCGCAGGGTCAGGGAGCGCTCGATATAGGCGCCCGATCAGGCGTCGCCATTGTCCAGCCAGCGGAAAATCCGCGCCCACAGCGGCTCCATGCCTTTGCGGAAGGCGCCCTCGTGACCGATGCGCCGCGCGCCGAAATCGGATGGGGCGTGGACGCTGATCTCGGACGGCGCGCGGGGATAGACGCTCAGCAGGTCGCGCGCGGTGTGTGGCGTGGCGATGGGATCGTCGGTGAAGATCCAGGACCGGATCGGCGCGGTCACGGCCTCGTAGTGATGCGGCCGCAGCGTCGTTTCCAGCTCGCGCGAGAAATATTCCCGCTTCAGGCACCAGCGCCGCCAGGTGGTGAAGACCCCTCGCGGCAGGTCGGTCCCGCCCCACAGCCCGCCGCCCTTGATATAGCCGTGCCGCATCAGGCTGAACGGGCCGAAGCTCAGCCAGAAGAAGAGCTCCATCGGGTTGTAGGATCGGTGGTGTCCGCCCCACCAGCCAGTGCCGACCGAGACGAAGGCGTGGCGGTCGATCCGGTCGTGATTGGCCATGAAGCCAAGGAAATGCCCGCCGACGCTGTGACCGACATGGACGACGCGCAGGCCGGGCGCAGCTTCGATCAGGGCGTCCAGGGCGGCGGGCATATCCAGCCGGCCCCAGTCGGGATAGTCCATCGCCATGGCCTTCAGATCGTCGGGCCGCGACCCGGCGATGCCGCGAAAATCATAGGTCAGCACGGCCGCGCCCTGGCTCGCCAGATACCGCGCGAACCGCTCGTAGAAGCCCTTGGGAAAGCCGGTCCCCGACGAGACCAGCACGGCGATGCGCGGCTCTGCCGCCGAGACCAGCCGCATCGACAGCGGATAGCCGTCAGCGGCCGGAGCCATGAAGTCGCGGGTCACGAGTTCGGTCATCGAGTCCGTCCTGTTTGGAAACGAACTCTAGCCGATTGACCCGGCGTCAGGTCAAGGCTTCACCGGCGGCGACGCCGTGACCTGGCCGAGCGCCAGCAGCCCGTCGAACTTGCCGTTCTGCTGGGGCGCCAGGACGACGCCGCGCACCATCGGGTCATCAGTCTCAGGGATCGGCGCCGCGCCGCATTCGTCCAGGCAGATCCAGGCCTGCCCGCCCTGATGGGCAAGGGTCAGGGACAGGGTTTCCTCGGGCCGAATATGGGCGGCGGCCGGCAGGCCAAGCGGCGAACCGACGCGCCGGATCTTCTCGGCGTGGACCCGCCCGACCAGCGCCAGGACGCGGGCCTGCGGCTGGGCCATGGCCTGACGGCTCCACAGAACAGCGCGATCCATTTCCGCATAGGATTGGCGGAAGCCATCGACGCGGGGACTGTCCGGCACGGAGGCGACCACGGTCATGTCGGCCGCTTCACGCAGCATGGCGCGCAGCCTCAGCAACAGATCCAGCATGGCCTCGCTGCCTCGCCCGTCGTGATGGACGAAGGGGCCATGGGGATAGGCGGCGAGGATCGCGCGGGCCTCGGCGTCGCTGTCCGCCTCCATGAAGGCGTCCAGCGTCGGTTGCAGCGCGACGGAATACTCCAGCGAGACGACGACCGGGCCTTCTTCCAGCGCCGCGCACACCAGATCGGCGAAGGCGGCGGGGGCCTCGGTCGTGCCGTGGGTCTCGCCGACGAAGACATAGCGGACGTCGTCGCGCCACAGGGCCTCGGCCCCCGCCACGGGCCGGCAGCCGTCGGACCAGTCCAGCGCCAACAGCCCGGCGGCGGCGAGTGCGGTGATCATGAGGATTTCCTCAATAGGCCAGGGCGTTGCCGTCCTTGCGCATCTCGGTCGCCGCGCCATAGGTCCAGCGGCCCTGCTCGTTGATCTGCTTCATCACGTTCTGATAGCCGCCGAAGCCGCCGTCGGGCTGGCCGAGGTCCCACCCCATGGCGGTCAGTTGCTGCTTGGTCGCTTCGGGGACGCCCGATTCCAGATGCAGCTTGCCGACGCCCTCGGCGGGCTGGCCGGTCGGCTCGGACGAGCCGTAGTGCTGCCAGCGCGGGCTGTCGCCGGCCTGCTGCGGGTCCAGGCCGTAGTCGACCATGTTGATGATGATCTGGGCCTGGCCCTGCGGCTGCATCCCGCCGCCCATGACGCCGTAGGCCAGCCAGGGCTCGCCGTCCTTGCAGGCGAAGCCGGGGATGATGGTGTGGAAGGGCCTCTTGCCCGGCGCATAGATGTTGGGGTGGCCGTCGGTCAGGGCGAACAGCTCGCCCCGGTCCTGGAACATGAAGCCCAGGGTGCCGCCCTCGGGACCATCCGGCGTCAGGCCGGAGCCCATGCCGCGATAGTTGGACTGGATCCAACTGACCATCATCCCGTCCTTGTCGGCCACGCTGAAGTAGGTGGTGTCGCCCTGGGTCGGGGCGTCGCCGGGGAAGACGCGGTCCATGACGCGGTTCGGGTTGATCAGCTTCGCCCGCTCGGCGGCGTATTCCTTGGAGTTCAGCCAGGCGGTCGGGGCCTTGCTGAAGCGCTCGTCGGCGAAGTAGCGGGCGCGATCCTCGAACGCCAGGCGCTTGGCCTCGGCCTGGACGTGGATCGAGGCGGCGGACTGGAAGCCCATGGCCTTCAGGTCGAACTGTTCGCAGATGTTCAGGATCTGGTTGGTCGACAGCCCTTGGGTGTTCGGCCCCAGCGAATAGACCTCGACCCCGCGATAGGTGGTCATCAGAGGCTCGACCCATTCAGTGCGGTGGGCGGCCAGGTCGGCGCGGGTCATCCAGCCGCCGATGCGCTTGAAATAGCGCTCGATGTGGTCGGCGATGGCGCCGTCGTAGAAGACGTCGCGCCCGCCTTCGGCGATCATCCGATAGGTGCGGCCCAGGTCGGGGTTGGCGAAGACCTCACCCGTCTTCGGCGTGCGGCCGTTCGGCGTATAGACCTTCTTGCGGTTGTCGTTCTCTTCGATCAGGGACGCCCCCCGGTCGAAACCGGCCATGTTGCGTTCCAGGTACCAGGCGATGACCTCGGGCACCGGCACGCCCTGTTCGCACAGTTCGGCGACGGGGATCAGAACGTCTTTCCACGGCAGCTTGCCGTAGCGCTGGTGCGCGCTCCACCAGGCGTCGACCGTGCCGGGCACGTTGACGGTCACAGCGCCGTACTTGGGCAGGTAGCCGTCCACGGCCTTGGACCGGGCGGTCGCCAGCGACAGACCGCGGGGGCTGTTTCCGGAACCGTTGAAGCCGACGACCTTCTTCTGGGCCGGATCCCACATCAGGCAGAAGGCGTCGCCGCCGATGCCGTTGGCGGTCGGCTCCAGGAAGCCAAGCGCGGCGTTGATGGCGATGGCGGCGTCGATGGCCGAGCCGCCGCGCCTCAGGGTGTCCAGGCCGATCAGGGTGGCGGCGGGGTGGGCTGTGGCGGCGGCTCCATTGGCGCCCCAGACCGTCGAACGGCCGACGAACTTCGGCCCGGTCACGCGGTCGCCGATGCCGACGCCGGCATAGGGATCGGCTGGGCGCGGGGCGGGGGCCGCGGGCTGCACCTGTTCTCGCCGGGGGGGCTGCCCCGTCTGGGCGGCGGCCGAACCGGCCAGCAGAGCGCCGGCGGGCAGGGTGGACAGGAAGGTGCGGCGACGCATGGTGAAACTCCCCCGTGAACTGACGGCCGTATCAATGACCGCCCCGGCGCGGGGAGCAAGCACGCGATGGCGTTGGGACAAAGAAAAAGGGCCGCTCCCGGAGGAACGGCCCTGATTCAGGTGAGCGGACGGAAGTCCTACTCGATGTCTTCGTTCAGCAGGCCGACCTTGTAGAAGCCGTTTTCCTGCAGCTTGTTCATGACTTCCATGAACTGGTTGTACTTCACTTCCGGCTGGGCGCGGACGAAGACGCGCTCTTCGCGGCAATCCGTGGCCACGGCCTGAGCGGCGCAGACGTCGGCCGGCAGGGTGGCGACCGAGGTTTCCTGCTCGGCGATGTAGATGCTGCCCGATTCCTGGATCGTGATGTACACGGGTTCCTTGGGCTTGTCGGTCGGCGCCGGCGGGGTTGCAGGCGGCAGGTCCAGCTTGATCGACACGGTGGCCAGCGGCGCGGCGACCATGAAGATGATCAGCAGCACCAGCATGATGTCGACGAACGGCGTGACGTTGATGTCCGCGTTCTGTTCGATCGTTTTGCCGCCCTGGCCCGCGGGACCGGAAAGTTTAGAGCCCATACGCCGTCGTCTCCATCATGGCCCGCATTCTTCGGCGAGCAGCACTCAAAGGTATGGATCGTGTCTTGGCGTCCCGCGCCGGGCTTGTAAAGCCGTCTTGCATGACGAATTCGCGTCAGGCGGCAATAAGATTGCATAATCGGCCGTCTCGCACCTGCGAAACGACCGGATCAAACCCCTTGAGTCTCAGCCTTTGGCCAGCTTCAGGAAGCGGTCGGCCAGGGCTTGATCGGTCTTGAAGGCGCCGGTGAAGCGGGTGGTGATGGTGGTGACATGGCGGTGGTGCACCCCGCGCGTGGTCATGCACTGGTGCGCCGCATCGACCAGGACAGCCACGCCGCGCGGCTGCAGGTGCGATTCGATGGCCTCGATGATGTCGTTGGTCAGCGTCTCCTGGTTCTGCAGGCGACGGGCGAAGATCTCGACCACGCGCGCCAGCTTGGAGATGCCCACCACCTTCTCGCCCGGCAGATAGGCGACATAGGCCTTGCCCAGGAAGGGGGCCATGTGGTGCTCGCAGTGGCTCTCGATCTCTATGTCGCGCAGGATGACCATGTCGTCATAGCCGGTCACGTCCTCGAAGGTGCGCGACAGCTCCTTGCCCGCGTCGGCGTCATAGCCGTCGAACCATTCCGAATAGGCGTCGACCACCCGCTTGGGCGTGTCGATCAGGCCCGGCCGCGCGGGATCGTCGCCAGCCCAGGCGATCAGGGTGCGCACGGCGTCCAGCGCCTGCTCGCGGCTGGGGCGCTGGGGAGCTTCCTCGTTGGCGACGAGAACGGGCTTGGCGGGCGTGGTGCTCATGAATCTGTCCAACGGCGGCGGGGGAGGGTCCGCTGCGGCTTACCTTTTACCAATGGGCGCAGGATGTGTAATCAGGCCGCTATATGGGACACGTCGTCCGTCCCGCAAGAAAACTCGCAAAGACCGACCCTCATGCCGTTGCATATCCACGACACCCTTCGCCGTGAAAAGCGCGCCTTCACGCCGCGCGATCCGAACCGGGTGACGCTCTATGTCTGCGGCCCGACCGTCTATGACTACGCCCATATCGGCAATGCGCGCCCGCCGGTGGTGTTCGACGTCCTGGTGCGCCTGCTCCGCCGGACCTATGGGCCGGACAAGGTCGTCTACGCCCGCAACGTCACCGACGTGGACGACAAGATCAACGCCAGGGCCGCCAAGGAGGGCGTGGCCATCGGCGAGATCACGGCCCGCTACGAGGCCGCCTATCTGGCCGACATGGGGCTGCTGAACGTCAGCCCGCCGGACATCGCCCCCCATGTCACCGACTACATCGACGCCATCACGGCCCAGATCCAGGCCATCATCGACGCCGGCAACGCCTACGCCGCCGAGGGCCACGTCCTGTTCGATGTCTCCAGCTATCCGTCTTACGGCGCGCTGTCGGGCCGCAATCTGGACGACATGATCGCCGGCGCCCGCGTCGAGGTCGCCCCCTACAAGAAGAACGCTCACGACTTCGTCCTGTGGAAGCCGTCCAAGGCGGACGAGCCGTCCTGGCCGTCCCCCTGGGGCGAAGGGCGCCCCGGCTGGCATATCGAGTGCTCGGCCATGATCGAGAAGACGCTCGGCCTGCCCATCGACATCCACGGGGGCGGCATCGACCTGGTCTTCCCGCACCACGAGAACGAGATCGCCCAGGGCGTCTGCGCCCACGGTCACGCCCATGGCGATCAGGCCCACGACGAATACGCCCGCTACTGGATGCACAACGGCTTCCTGACCGTGGACGCCGAGAAGATGTCCAAGTCGATCGGCAACGTCCTGCTGCTGCATGATCTGGTGAAGGCCATGCCGGGCGAGGTGGTGCGCTGGGCCCTGCTGAGCGCCCACTATCGTCAGCCGCTGGACTGGAACCAGGCCCTGCTGGATCAGAGCCGCAAGAACCTTGACCGCCTCTATGGAGTCCTGCGCGACGCCGACGCCGCCCTGGTCGACTTCGACGAGGCGATGCTGGAAGAGGCCGAGATGGAGCTGGCCGAGAACGCGCTGGACCCGGTGCTGGACGCGCTAGAGGACGACCTCAACACGCCGGGAGCCATCGCCCAGTTGTTCGGGCTGGGCAACGCCCTGCGCGACCTGCTGAACGACGCCGAGGCCGATATCAACGACGTGGCCATGGCGCGCTGGAGCCTGGTCGAGGCGGCGGGCCTGATGGGCGTGCTGACCCTGACGCCTGACGCCTGGTTCGAAGGCGGCGATCCCGCCCTCAAGGCCGAGGTCGAGGCCCTGCTGGAGCAACGCGCCGCCGCCCGCGCCGACAAGAACTGGGGCGAGGCCGACCGCATCCGTGACCGCCTGAACGCGCTGAACGTCGTCGTCATGGACGGCCCGCAAGGCGCCACCTGGCGGGTGAAGGGCTGATCCAGGATCCTTCTCCCCTTGAGGGAGAAGGTGGCCCGTCAGGGCCGGATGAGGGGTGTCGGCGCGACGTTTAAATGTCGTGGATCAGACGTGGCGGTCTTGATCGGATGGGAGGTGTTCGCACCCCTCATCCGTCAGGCTCCGCCTGCCACCTTCTCCGGCAAGGGGAGAAGGGACGTCCTACCGCGCCCGTCTGATCAGCTCATCCGCCAGCACGTCGGTCAGATAGCCGTCGGCCGTCCGTCCGTTGGCCTGCTGCCAGCGACGCAAGGCCGCGCGGGTGTTGGAGCCGATCACCCCGTCGACGCCCTGGGTGTCGAAGCCCATGCGGGTCAGGGCTGTCTGGGCGCCGACGCGCTGTTCGCGGGTCAGGGGGCCGTCGTTCGGCCAGGCGGCGGTCAAGGCGGGCTTGCCCGCGACGCCGTCGGCGATCAGGCCGATGGCCAGGGCGTAGCTGACCGAGTTGTTGTAGCGGCGGATCACATAGTGGTTGGGCAGGGCCAGGAAGGCCGGCCCCTTGGCGCCCTGCGGCAGCAGGATGGTCGCGCCCTCGGCGGCTTCCGCGCTGTTCGGCGCCGAGCCATTGGCCAGACGCACGCCGCGCGCGGCCCAGAAGGCCCAGTTGTGCTTGGGACCCTCGGCTTCGCTGTAGTCGAAGTTGGCCGGCAGGATGACTTCATAGGCCCAGCCCTGACCGCGTTTCCAGCCGGCCTGGGCCAGCAGGTTGGCGGCCGAGGCCAGGGCGTCGGCGTCTGATCCCCAGATGTCGACCTGGCCGTCGCCGTTCTGGTCCACGCCCAGCTTCAGATAGCTGTCGGGCATGAACTGGGTCTGGCCCATGGCGCCGGCCCAACTGCCTTTCAGGCCGCTGCGGGCGCGCTTGCCGTCCACCACGATGTCGAGGGCGTTCTTCAGTTGGTCCTCGGCCCAGGCGCGGCGGCGGCCGTCATAGGCCAGCGTCGCCAGGGAGCGGATGACGTCGAAATCGCCCTGCACCTGGCCAAAGGCGCTTTCCTGGGCCCAGACACCCAGCAGAATCTCGGTCGGCACGCCGAACTTCTGGGTCACCTCCCACGGCACGCGGTCAACACGCTGGCGCGCCATGGCGATTCGGGCGGGGGCGGTCGCGCTCTGGATGTAGGCGCCGGCCGGGCGCGAGAACTCAGGCTGGTTGCGGTCCAGGCGGATGACGCTGGCGTTCGGCGTGACGCCGTTCAACTCGCGCGAATATTCCCACTTCCGCGCGCCGCCGAGGCGATCGAGGAAGCTCTGCTTCCAGGCGTCGAAGCTCGCCTGATCATAGGCGTCCGACAGATCGGTCGAGGCGGGCGGCGCCGTCGGGGCCGGAGTGGCCGGCGCGGGCTCGACCACCGACGGCGGGACCGGCTGGGGCTGTGGCGGCATCGGAACCATGGGCGCGCAGGCCGCGACGGAGCCGAGAAGAAGCAGACGATAAGCGAAACGCATGACCACAGGCTAACGCCCCCGAATTCAACGACCAATCACAAGCGCGCGAAGCCAGTGTCGGTTTCCGTGATAAGGGTGAAGGCGGCGTTAACCTTTCGCCGAAAGGCGCGGTTAAGAGCGGGGTTGTACAAAACACGCTCCCTTGGACACGGCCTGGTGGCGGAGGGGCGACGCGCCGGACGTGCATGTCCGGAGACCCTCCGTTCAACTCGGAGGCCAGGCCTCCAGCGGAATCCCCTCGCGGAATGTTGACGAAAGGCGAGGGCCTCTCTATACGCACCGCTCCGCCGCAAGGTCCTGTCCGCAGGCTCTCCGCGCATTTGTTTTTGACCGCCCTCACGGGCCTCCAATCTTCGGGACGTCCGACCATGAAGGTCCGCAGCTCGCTTAAGTCGCTCAAGGGTCGCCACCGCGACTGCAAGATCGTTCGCCGCAAGGGCGTGGTCTATGTGATCAACAAGACCGATCCGCGCTTCAAGGCCAAGCAAGGCTAAGAACCGCGTCGGCGCCTGCGACGGCGCCGCGGTTACGATATTCAAAAGGCTGCGGGCTCTGTCCGCGGCCTTTTTCGTGTCCGACGTCGCGCTCGGCATCAGACGCGATTCGCCTCTGAGACCCGTTCCGACGATTCCCTTCTTGCCCTGTCGGCCCCCGGTCTGCTTGAGAGTGGGGTCACGGTCGCCCGCCGGCCAATTCAAGTTTCGGAGCTTTCCTCATGGCCGATGACGCCCCCGCCTTTGACGCCGCCTCGGACGTCCTGACCGCCACGGCCCAGGGCCGTCTGCGCTCGATCATTGAACGCCTGGAGCGCCTCGAAGAGGACAAGCAGGCCGTCATGGTCGACATGAAGGAGGTCTTCGCCGAGGCCAAGGGCGAGGGCTATGACGTCAAGGTCCTGCGCAAGGTCCTGCGCCTGCGCAAGCAGGACAAGGCCAAGCGTCAGGAAGAAGAAGCGATCCTGGACCTCTACCTGTCGGCCCTCGGCGAGATCTGAGGGAGGCGGGCCTGAAGCGCACGCCCTTCAAGCCCCCCAGCGACCGCCCTTCACGCTCCAGCAGCCTGAAGGGCGGCGACGCATCCAAGCTTCGCAGCAGCGGGCTCTCGCGCTCAAGCAGCCCGAAGGGTGGTAGCGCCCTAAAATCCAAACCTTCCCTGTCTCCTTGGAAGCAGCAGAAAGAGGCCGCTAAACGCGCGGCCCTGAACGCCCTGAAACGCGCCCGCCGCTCGGCAGAGAAGGCGGGCGTTTCGCTGTCCGAATGGGAGGGCGAGTTCCTCGATTCGGTGGGCGAGCGAATCGAGACCCACGGCCGCGCCTTCGCCGATCCCGAAAAGGGCGCGCCGGGTCAGGCCTTCTCGACCATGCAGACCCGCAAGCTCAAGGAAATCACCGCCAAGGCCAACGGCGAAGAAACCCGCCCCTGGATGAAGAAGCCGAAGAAGGCGCAGGAATAGGGCGCGCTTCCGCTGTCCCCCGCCGTCATTCCGGGGCGCGCAGCGAACCCGGAACCCAGACGGCTCTTGCTTCTCCGTCCCTGCCAATGGATTAGCGCCTAGGCCCCGGATCACCCCTCCGGGCCGTCCGGGGTGACGGCTAATGGGGTGTTTGGCGATGACCGCTTTCGACCCGTTGCGGACATTAGGACGCGCTTGAAAATCCGGGCGGGAGTTGGTTACGGTGGCGGTTATGGAGCGGGCGATCAATGATCGCCAGAACCAACCTGCAGCCTTAGCCCGCTCTCAGCTCAGCTCCGTGATGACCGATAGCAACGAAACAGACGTCCTTATCCGCGACTGCCTCAAGACGATCAGTCTCGATGGCAAGCTGGTCCAAATGGATTTCGACGGGCTGTGCTTGATGGAGATCGACGACTTCGAAACATTCGCTGGTCAATCGTGGTCGTCGTTGTGGCCTGCCGAGAGTCGCGATCTGGTCGAAAGGTCAATCACGCTCGCGAAGGGCGGGAAGGTCGCACGGTTCAGCGCTGACTGTCCGACCGCCAAAGGCCAAATGAAATCGTGGGAAGTGTGCGTCACGCCGATCCGGAATGATGCGGGAGAGATCGTGGCGTTGCAGTCAATTTCGCACGACGTGAGTCAGCGCGAACACGATCGCCGCGAGTCCGCTCTGGTGTCGCGCGAACTGTCCCACCGGATGAAGAACCTATTCGCGGTCATCGACAGTCTGATCAGCCTGTCGGCCCGCTCCCAGCCAGAAGCCCAACCCTTCGTGGTGACTTTGCGCGAACGCCTGAATGGATTGGGCCGCGCCATCACGTTCATCAACCCTATGGGCAGCGTGGATTTGGATGAGGCGCCAAGAACGGTGAGGGGTCTGATCGAGGCTTTGTTCGCCCCTTATCGTGACAGCGGCTCAGATATAGTCGTCAGCGGCGATGACGTTGATCTGGGGACCGACGCGATCACTTCCTTGTCCTTGGTTCTAAACGAGTTGACGACCAACGCCGTGAAGTATGGCGCAATCAAAACCGAGGCAGGGCGCCTGCGGATCATCCTTCGGCGAGACACCGACGACTTGACGATTGACTGGCTCGAAACGGGAGGCGGGACTGCACCCGATGCTGAGCCTGCCCAAGGGTTCGGGACCATGCTCATGAACCGAACAGTCCGCGGTCAGTTGAATGGCTCAATCGAGCGGGAATGGCTGGCTGACGGGCTTCAAGCTCGCCTCGTCGTCCCACTAGCGCGACTAGGCTAAGGTCCTCTTCCCACCCTTAACCGAACTTCGATCTTCGACCCGGTTCAGACATTTATTCAGCTGGAATTTGTTGCTGTTGACTGAGATCATGTTGCCATGACCGAGCGCACAGTCGTCGAACTGATCGTGGCCGCCCTAGCGTTGGTGGCGTTGGTAGTCGCCGCTTGGAAAGCCTCAACATGGCTGACTCGCCGGGGACACATCATGCGACCGCTGACGACGATGGATTGGCACATGACCCGGATCGAAAAGCAGGCTGCCAAGAACCGACTTGAGCGGGCTTCCGATTCTGGCGGTGGGGAGAAGCCCTAGGTCCGCTTCCCACCCATTGCGGACATTCAGTCCTTCCGCTTTCCGCTCAGCCCTTGCTGCTCCACGGCCGCACGGCGCCGCTTTTGACGCGGGCGGCCTGTTCTCGCTGGAAGCGGCCGCCGCGCGGGGGTTTGGGGCGGGCGGCGATGGCTTCCTGCTTCTCACGCAGGGCGCGCTGGATCGGGGTTTCCATCGGCGCGGCTTCAGCCGGCGCGGGGGAGGGGTCGTCGGTGTGATCGCTCATGACCGCAGACTAGCACATCTTCGCGGATGACCCGGGACGACGTCCGACGTAACCCTGTGTCGCGAATGTGATTCTGCGGGGGCGGGAATGTCGGCGGTATGGGGCGGTTTCAGGCGTTTGGCGGATTTCCGCGGACGGGATCGGCGAGGGCGCTTCTGGCCCTACGCCCTGGTCGTGGCGGTCTTGCTCTATGTCGGCATGGCGGCGGCCATGATCCCGACGATGTCCGGCGTCTTCGAGGAGGCCGCGCGCTACGCCGCCGAGAACCCTGAGCAGGTGACCGTGACCGCCGGGCCGGGTCATTATTCGGTTCAGATCCATGACCCTGAGGCTCAATTGATGCCGGACATGAGCGGGCTGTTCTGGGCGGTGCGGACGGTGTTCGTCGTCGCTGGGGTCCTGCTGGCGGCGGCGGTGACCCGGCGGCTGCATGACACGGGGCGCGCCGGCTGGTGGGGTCTGCCGCCGCTGCTGTTCGCGGCGATCGCCTCGATCCTGTTTCCGACGGTCATGGAGCAGATGACGCAGTCCGAGGAAGTCGCCGTTGCGCCCTTCCTGCTGCTGCTCGCCAACAACATGCTCTATCTCGCCAGCCTGATCGGGCTGATCGTGTTGCTGTGCCTGAAGGGCGCGTCCGGCCCCAACCGCTATGGGCCGGAGCCGGGCTGAGGCTTCCTCAGCCCGCTTCCTTCAACTGCTCTTCCAGCCCCTGTTCGCGGACCTTGCGGTACAGGGTCGAGCGGCCGATGCCGAGACGGCGGGCGATCTCGCTCATGTGGCCGGAATAGACCTCGATGGCGTGCTGGATCAGGTCCCGTTCGATCTCTTCCAGTGTGCGCAGGTGGCCACGGGCATCGATGATGCGGACCGGACTGTCAGGCAGGGCCTCGACCCCCGCGTCATTGACCGGCGTCTCGGCGCGATCGTGCGAGATGGCGACGCCCGAGGTCAGCGGCATGGCTATGCCCGAGATGGCCGGGAAGTCGTGCGGCTGCAACAGCGGCGAGTCCGCCAGAACCAGGGCGCGATAGATCGAGTTTTCCAGCTGGCGCACGTTGCCGGGCCAGTCGAAACCCTGCAACAGGGCCATGGTCTCGACGGCGCAACCGGCGACGCGCTTGCCTTCTTCCACGTTGAAGCGGGCGATGAAGTGCTCGACCAGGGCCGGGATGTCCTCGCGCCGTTCGCGCAGGGCCGGGGCCTCGATCGGGAAGACGTTCAGGCGATAGAACAGGTCCTCGCGGAAGGCGCCTTCCTTGACCTGCTGGGCCGGGTCGCGATTGGTGGCCGAGACGATGCGGACGTCGACCTTGACCGCGCGCTTCGATCCGACCGGGTCGATCTCGCCCTCCTGCAGGGCGCGCAGCAGCTTGACCTGCATGTCCAGCGGCAACTCGCCGATCTCGTCCAGGAACAGGGTGCCGCCGTTGGCCTCCATGAACTTGCCGGCGTGCTTGTCGGTCGCGCCGGTGAAGCTGCCCTTCTCGTGACCGAACAGGATGGACTCGACCAGATTGGCGGGCAGGGCGCCGCAGTTGACCGCTACGAAGGGCTTGCCGGACCGGTCCGAGGCGCCGTGCAGGGCGCGGGCGATAACCTCTTTACCCACGCCGCTTTCGCCGGTGATCAGCACCGGGATGCCGGACTTGGCGGCGCGCACGCCCAGGGCCTTGACCATGCGCATCGGCGGGCTGTCGCCGACGATGTCGTCGAACGAGGTGCGGCCCGAGACGTGCTTCTTCAGGCGGCCGATCTCCGCCGACAACTGGGTCAGCTGCAGGGCGTTGCGCACGCCGATCAGCAGCCGTTCCGGGCCCACTGGCTTGACGAAGAAGTCCTGGGCCCCGGCCTGCATGGCCTTGACCACGGTCTCGATGCCGCCGTTGGCCGTCAGGACGATGACCGGCACCGGCACGCCCGCCGTGCGGATCTCCGCCAGCGTCTCCAGACCCGACAGGCCCGGCATGACCAGGTCCAGCAGCACCACGTCGGCGCCCCCGGCCTTGGTCAGGCGGTCGATCGCCTCGCCCCCGCTCTCGGCGTGAACGACGGCATAGCCTTCGCGGTCGAGCACCGCCTGGATCAGGCGGCGCTGCGTGGGATCATCGTCGACGACCAGGACGGTCTTGGCCATTGGATACACACCCTAAAACATCACCGTAACGGCCGTCCTCGTTGCTCGGGATCGGCTCATTTCCAGCTGATCCTAGACCAAAGGGGGTGAAGATGGGGTTTCGGAGAACTGAGTCAGGGGTTAACGGCGACCGGCGGGCGGCAGTCGATACGGATCTGGCGGGACGCCGTGGTCTCGCCCAGCCTCAGGTCCGGCCAGGGCGCGGCGACCGGCGCCATATCCGGCGATTTGATGAGTTCGCGATGGTCGGCGTTTTTGGGCCCGGCGCACACATTGGCCCGGTAATCCGCCTCAGGCCGCCAGCCCTCGGCGCTGAGCGCGAACAGGGTGATCTGGAACCGCGTGGCCAGCAGGATTTCGTCGCGCCCGTCGCCGTTCATGTCGCGCAGCACCGCCACGCACTCCTCGGTCCCGCTGCAGGCGAAGCGCGGGTCGCCGCTGGACACAGGGGCGTCGAAACCTTCAGGCAGGACGGCGCCCTTGGGCCAGACGGTGATCCGGGGTTGGCTCGGCGGGGTGACCTGATCGTCGTCGTAGCGTGACGCGGACGCCTGAGCCCGCTTGGCGCGGGCGGCGATATCGGCGTTGCTGGACCGAGCCAGCTCCGCGAGCGCGCGCTGGCCGGTTCGGCCCGCATCCCATTTCAGGAAGCCGTAATCGAACTCGGCAGCGGTCACCGCGCCGCGCTTCAGTCGCGCGATCTGATCGCCGACCGACAGGCGGGCGGGGTCCAGCAGGGGGCTGAACAGAGCCAGGATGACCCCGACGGTCAGGACGGCGGCGGCGACATTGGTCCGCTCCAGCGGTTTCATCCAGGCGGTCTTGCGCCAGAAGGGCGACAGCGCCGCCCAGCCATAGCCCGCCGCATAGACGACCCCGACCAGGGCGCAGGCCGAGGCGATGATCCGATCCGGCGTCAGGCCGTGCTGGCCGATGCGCAAGGACAGGCCCCAGACAGCGATCAGGATCAGCGGCGTCAGCAGGACCGCGGCGACCCGTACGGCGACCCGCAGCACCACCGGCGGCAGGTTGTCCTCGCGCCCGTCCTGATAGGCGGTGTTGATCAGGATGATCAGGGCGGCGGCCGCCGACAGAACCAGGGCCGTGGCGCTGCCCGTCTTCCACAGCCCGTCCAGCCCGGTGAAGGGCAGGGCGATCAGGAAGCCCGCCACCAGCACCGTGATGACCAGCAGCAGCCAGGACAGCAGCATCAGGGCCACGGTCCGCACGCCCCGGATCAGGCCAGCCCGCACGTCGGTCAGTTGCACCGCCGTGGCGAAGACCAGACAGGTGACGGGTATGGAGAACCATTCCTGCCCGATCAGGTCAGACAGGAACTCAAGGCCGATGACCTGGAACAGGGCCGAGCCAAGGAAGAGCAGCAGCCAGAAGGCCCCGGTGAAGCCCAGCGACAGGACCAGTTGCACGCCCGCCTTCCACGCCGTGTCGAAATAGTCGTCGAAGTCGGCGATCCAGCGACGCGCCGCCACCGCCGGAACGATCAGGTGATGGGCGATGAACAGGGCGGTCGCCGCGAAGGCGAAAACGGGAAAACGCAGATAGGGCGGGTAGAAGTAGTCGCGGACCTGTTGCGCGGCGTCATGCCAGCCCAGCATGGCCAGCACGACGGCGGCGACCGCGCCCCAGATCGCCAGCGCCTTGACCGACAGACGTCCGACGCCCGCCAGCAGCATGACGGGGGTGAAGGCGACGGCAAGAACCAGGGCGCCGAACAGCGGCGGGTGCGTCGCGGGCCAGGTCAGGGCGTCATGCAACGCGCCGCTGCGATACAGGGCGTAGAGCAGCAGGCCCTGCACCAACCCGATGCCGAGGCGAACAGCGGCCAACCCTCGCGCGCCGCCGAGCGAGGCGCGGCCGGTCTGGTCGTGGAACGGGTCGGTCATGGCATGGCCCCCTTGAGCTTCGCTGTCAGGGTGGACCGGGACGGCGGGAAGGGAAAGCCCTCCGCGTCCCTGATCCTCATGTGAGGTTCTCGCCTCCCACCCCCGCTCATCCCGGCGAAGGCCGGGATCCAGACTGTAAGGCGCGCGGCCAGCGGCAGAGGGCGCAACCCCGCCCTCCATGGCCTTCGCCGGGATGTGCGGTGAAAGGGCTGCGCTTTCACACCCAACCCCGCCAATCCCTGAAAATCAGCGAGACTGGCCGCCGCCATCCCCCATCTCCTCGCCGCACCCTCAACCCGTGT
>NZ_DGLD01000018.1:1542-108377 GCF_002387245.1 Brevundimonas sp. UBA4553 | reverse complement strand
TTGACGTCGGAGGCCTCGATCAGGCGGGCGCCGTCGGCGATGGCTTCGTCGTTCAACCGCAGCCCGCCGCCCTGGGCCAGGCGGCGGGCTTCGCCGTTGGACGCCGTCAGACCGGCCTTAGTGACGACCGCGGCCACCATGGCGCCGATCACCTCGTCGCGGGGCAGTTCGACGGTCGGCAGGTCGGCCGACAGTTGGCCCTTTTCGAAGGCGGCCTCGGCGGCGGCGCGGGCGGTGTGGGCGGCCTCCGAGCCGTGCAGCATCGAGGTAGCCGCGTCGGCGAGGGCCTTCTTGGCCTCGTTGATGCCGGCGCCTTCCATGGCTTCGTAGAGGGCGATCTGGTCCAGCGGCAGGTCGGTGAACAGGCGCATGAAGCGACCGACGTCGGCGTCCTCGGCGTTGCGCCAGAACTGCCAGTAGTCGTAGGGGCCGAGTTGTTCGGCGTTCAGCCAGATGGCGCCCTGGGCCGTCTTGCCCATCTTGCCGCCCGAGGCAGTGGTCAGCAGCGGCGTGGTCAGGCCGAAGGAAGCCTTCTGATCGACGCGGCGCACCAGATCGACGCCGGAGGTGATGTTACCCCACTGGTCCGAGCCGCCCATCTGCAGCGTCACGTTCAGCGAGCGGTTCAGCTCCAGGAAGTCCACCGACTGCATCAGCATGTAGTTGAACTCGAGGAAGGTCATCGGCTGTTCGCGCTCGAGGCGCAGCTTGACCGAGTCGAAGCTCAGCATCCGGTTGACCGTGAAATGCGTGCCGTAGTCGCGCAGGAACTCGACGTAGCCAAACTTCGACAGCCATTCGTCGTTGTCGACCATGACGGCGTCGGACGGGCCGTCGCCGAAGGTCAGGAACTTCTCGAACACGGTCTTGATCGAGGCGATGTTGGCCTGGATCGTCTCGTCGGTCAGTTGCGGGCGCGAGGCGTCCTTGCCGGTCGGGTCGCCGACCTTGGTGGTGCCGCCGCCCATCAGGACGACAGGCTTGTGTCCGGCCTGCTGCAGTCGACGCAGCATCATGATCTGGATCAGGCTGCCGACGTGCAGGCTGGGCGCCGTGGCGTCGAAGCCGATGTAGGCCGTCACGATCCCGTTCGAGGCGGCCTCGTCCAGCTCCACCGGGTGGGTCACCTGGTGGATATAGCCGCGCGATTGCAGGGTCTTGAGAAAGTCGGACTTGAAGGCTTGGTCGGTCATGGACGGCTCCGTAGCAGGGATGCCGGCGGCCGTCTTCCTTGTCGAGGAAGTCGCACCGCCAGCGAAGGCGGCACGAGATCGCGGCCGCTCGCTAGCTCAGCGAACGGTAATACAGGCCGGAAATGGCGCGGACGGCGATCATGGGCGCTAGCTACGGCGTGCGCGACGTGGCAGTCAACCCGCCATGACGATCTCTCCCTCGACAAAGACCCTTCGCGTGCTCGGTTTCATGACCGGCACCTCGCTCGACGCCGTGGACATGGCGGTGATCGAAACCGACGGTGAGAACATCATCAGCTTCGGTCCGGCCGGCGAGATGAAGCTGGACGCCGAGACCCGCGCCATCGTCGAGGACGCCATCGAGGACGCTCTGGACTGGGAGCGCGACGAGGAAGAACCCGACAGCTTCGAGGACGCCCGCATGGCGGTGGCGGACGCCCATCTGGCGGCGGCGCTCGGCTTCATGGCGGTGAACGGGGTCAAGGCCAGTTCGCTGGACCTGGTCGGGGTGCATGGCCAGACCGTGCTTCATGAGGCGCCGACGGCGGAACTGCCGGGGCGCACGGTGCAACTGATCGACGCCCTGAGCGTGGCCGAAGGCTTGGACGTACGCACGGCCCATGATTTCCGCAGCGCAGACGTGGCCGCAGGCGGGCAGGGCGCGCCGCTGGCCCCGGTCTATCACGCGGCCCTGGTCAGAAAGGCGGGGCTGAGCGGGCCGGTCGCCGTGCTGAACCTGGGGGGCGTGGGGAACATCACCCTGATCCGCGCCGATGGCGGGTTGGAAGCCTTCGACACCGGCCCGGCGAACGGCATGGTCGATCTGCTGGTCCAGTCACGCGGCAGGAAGCGCATGGACGAGGGCGGCAAACTGGCGGCGGCGGGGACGGTCGATCAGGCTGTGCTGGCCGCCTATCTGGCCCATCCCTATTTCGCGGCGACAGGGCCGAAGTCTCTGGACCGGTTCGACTTCTCGTTGGACCCGGCGGCGGGTCTGTCGCTGGAAGACGCGGCGGCGACGCTGACCGCCTTCGCCGCCGAGGCCGTGGCCCTGGGCGTGGCGCGCTGTTCGGCGAAGCCGGCCAAGGTCGTGGTCTGCGGCGGCGGCCGGCATAATCCGGTTCTGCTGGCGGCGATCCGAGAGCGCGCGGGCGTGCCGGTGACGACCGCCGAGGACGAGGGGTGGCGAGGCGACTCGATCGAAGCCGAGGCCTTCGCCTTCCTGGCCGCGCGCTGCCTGCTGGGCTTGCCGATCAGCTTCCCCGGCACGACCGGCGTGCCTGAGCCGATGACGGGCGGCCGCATCGTGGAGCCGGGCGCGCAGTGAGCCTGATGCAGTCCCAGCGGTTCTGGGGCGTCGCCAGCGGTGCGGCGGCGGGCGCCCTGTGGGGGCTGGTCTTCCTGGCGCCCAAGGTGGCGCCCGAGGCGTCGCCGATGATGCTGACGGCGGGGCGCTACCTCGCCTATGGTCTGATCGCCGCCCTGCTGATCGCGCCGCGCTGGCGACGGGTCACGGCGGCGCTGGACTGGAAGGCGTGGCGGGCGCTGGCCTGGCTGAGCCTGGCCGGGAACATCGTCTATTTCGTCTTCCTGGTGGTGAGCGTTCATTTCGCGGGCGTCGGCGCCTCGGCCCTGATCGTCGGCATGGTGCCGGTCGTGGTCGCCCTGTGGGGCTTGAAGGACAAGGATTCCCCGCCGTTGGCGCGCGTGGCGCCGCCCATCGCGGTCGCGGCCCTGGCGGTCGGTCTGATTGGCTGGGAATCGTTGAGCCAAGGCGCGGGCGGCCACGACGGCGTGCAGACCCTGATCGGTCTGGCCTGTGCGCTGGCGGCCCTGCTGTCCTGGTCGGCCTTTGCGGTCGGCAACAGCCGCTGGATGGGGCGGCTGCCGGCGGTCTCGCCGCACGACTGGTCGCTGCTGACCGGGGTGGTGACGGGCGGGTTCGCCCTGCTGCTGGCCCTGCCGGCGGCTCTGACCCTGGGCGTCTGGTCCGGCGAGGCCTGGATGCGGTTCCTGGGCGTCAGCATCGGGGTGGCGGTCTTCGCCTCCATCATCGGCAACGCCTTCTGGAACCAGGCCAGCCGTCTGTTGCCCCTGACGATGCTGGGCCAGATGATCGTGTCCGAGACCCTGTTCGCCTTCCTCTACGGCTTCCTGTGGGAAGGGCGCGGTCCGACCGTCATCGAGGTGGTCGCCATGATCCTGATGGTGGTCAGCGTCATCTGGTGCGTTCGCGCGCATCGCCCGGCGGCGCTGGCGGCGGCGGAAGGCGATCACTAGGTCGCAGGGGAAACTCTGAACGCCTTCGCCGATGTCGCGTTGATCCCTTAGCGGACCGGGCCCCTCTGGCGGCGCAGGTCGTGATGTCGGGCCGCGCCGGTCGTCCGTTCGGGCGCCGGCGGCGTGAACGGTCCAGAGGCGAAGATGGAGTTCCTGACAGTCGAATGGATGGGCAAGCCCGCGTGGATGTGGGCGGCCTTTCTGGTGGCCGTCGTCGCCCTGCTGACGTTCGATCTGGGCGTGCTGCACCGCAAGGCCCACGAGATCGGCGTGCGGGAAAGCCTGCTGCTGTCGGCCTTCTATATCGGCGTCGCCCTGTTGTTCGGGGTCTGGGTCTGGATTCGGCTGGGGGCGGACAGCGGGCTGGATTATCTGACCGGGTTCGCCATCGAAAAGAGCCTGGCGATGGACAATGTCTTCGTCATCGCCATGATTTTCAGCGCCTTCGGCATCCCGCGCCTGCATCAGCATCGGGTGCTGTTCTGGGGCGTGCTGGGGGTGATCGTGCTCAGGGCGATCATGATCGCGGCGGGCGCGGCGCTGGTCAGCCGATACGAGTGGGCGCTCTATGTCTTCGCCGGCTTCCTGATCTTCACCGGCGGGCGGATGATCGCGACCCGTCCCAAGGATGAAGCCGCAGCCGGGCGGGGCCTGATGAACTGGCTGATCCGGCGCGTGCCGGTGACGGATCAGCTGCACGGGGCGAGGTTCTTTGTGCGCGAGAGCGATGCGAGCGGCCAGTGGGTCTGGCGAGCCACGCCGCTGTTCCTGGCTTTGGTGACGATCGAGTTCGCAGACGTCATCTTCGCCGTGGACTCGGTGCCGGCGATCTTCGCCATCACGACGGACCCCTACATCGTCTACACGTCCAATATCTTCGCCATTCTGGGGCTGAGGGCGTTGTATTTCGCGCTGGCGGCGGTGATCCACCGCTTCGCCTACCTGAAGCAGGCGCTGGCCATCCTGCTGGTCTTCATCGGGGGGAAGGTCATCGCCGCGCCGCTGATGGGGCTGGAGAAGTTTCCGCCGGCGATCTCGCTCGGCGTGACGGCCGCCATCCTGGCCGCGGGTATCCTGTGGTCGATGTGGAAGACCCGGGCCGAAACCCGGGTCGACACATGACGTTCGATCAGGCCGGGTTTTCTTCCAGACGCTTGTCCAGATAGGCGCCGACGCGACGCTCGACCGCGCCGATGTGGTCCTGCCAGAAGTGGCTCGCGCCCTCTTCCAGTTCGTAGTCGATGACGATGCCCTTCTGGGTGCGCAGCTTGTTGACCACGCGCTCGACCTCGATGGGCGGCACGACGGTGTCGGCGGTGCCGTGCAGGAACAGGCCCGAAGCCGGGCAGGGCGCCAGGAAGCTGAAGTCGTACATGTTCGACGGCGGCGACACGGAGATGAAGCCGTCGGTTTCAGGGCGGCGCATCAGCAGTTGCATGCCGATATAGGCGCCGAACTGATAGCCGGCGACCCAGGTCTGAGTGGCGGCGGGGTTGTTGGCCTGCAGCCAGTCCAGAGCAGTGGCTGCGTCAGCCAATTCGCCGATGCCGCTGTCGAACTCGCCCTGCGACTTGCCGACGCCGCGCGAGTTGTAGCGCAGGGTGGCGAAACCACGCTGGACGAACAGCTGGTGCAGCGTCACCGCCACCGGGTTGTTCATGTGCCCGCCCGCCTTGGGGTGCGGGTGCAGGATCAGGGCGATCGGCGCATTGGGGCGCTTGCCGGGCGAATAGCGGCCTTCGATGCGGCCCGAGGCGCCGGGAAGAATGACTTCAGGCATGGATCAGAGGAATCCTGTCTTCAACTGTCGTTTCGCGGGCGGACAATACTTGACCAACGCAGTAGGACTTTCTAAGTCCGCTCGGCGTGGCGCACTTGTCTGCGAGGGCGCGGGTTCTAACACATGAGCCCCGAAAAGCGTGAAATTTTTGAGGGCATTCCATGCGCCTGTCGACAAAGGGACGATACGCCGTGATGGCGATGGCCGATCTGGCGCGCAATGGCGCGGACCGGGCGGTGTCTCTGGCCGAGATCGCCACGCGTCAGGAAATCTCTCTCAGCTATCTTGAGCAGTTGTTCGCGCGGCTGCGCAAGAGCGGCCTGGTCAAGAGCGTCCGCGGTCCGGGCGGCGGCTATCGTCTGGCGCGCGAAGCCTGCGAGACCGCCGTGGCCGAGATCGTTTTGGCGGTCGATGAGCCGATCCGCGCCACGCGCTGCGTCGGCGCCGGATCGCCCAAGGGGTGCATGATCAAGGGCGAGCGTTGCATCACCCACCATCTGTGGGAGGACCTGGGTCAGGAAATCCATCGCTATCTCGCCAGCGTCAGTCTGGAGGACGTGATCCAGAACCGCACCGGCCAGGCGCGCATGGGCGCAGCCCCGGCGACCTCAGGCATGGAGGCGGCGGCGTGAGCGTCTATCTGGATTACAATGCGTCGGGACTGGTGCGTCCTGAAGTTCAGGAGGTCATGGCCAAGGCCTTGGCCGATAACGGCAATCCGTCGGCGGTTCATGCGGCGGGTCGTCGGGCGCGGGCGCGGATCGAGACAGCGCGGGCCCAGGTGGCCGAACTGGTCGGGGCCGACCCGACCGCCGTGGTCTTTTCGTCCGGCGGCACGGAATCCAACGCCCAGGCCATCGTCAGCGCCCTGGCGGCGGGGTGCGAGCGGCTGATCGTCAGCGCCACCGAGCATCCTTGCGTGGCCGAGGCGGCGATGGTTTCGGGGGCGCCAGTCGAGGTGCTGCCGGTCGATGCGAACGGCGTGGTCGATCTGGGCTGGCTGGCCGAGGCGCTGAAACGTCCGGGCCGCGCGGTCGTCGCCATTCATCATGCGAACAATGAAAGCGGCGTGATCCAGCCCATCGCCGAGGCGGCGGTCCTGGTGCGCGCGGCGGGCGGTTGGCTGCACGTCGACGCCATCCAGTCGGCGGGCAAGGTTCCGATCGACGTGCGGGCGTTGGACGCGGACAGCCTGACGCTGTCGGCACACAAGCTGGGCGGGCCGCAGGGCGTGGGCGCTCTGGTGCTCAAGGAAGGCGTCGCCGCCGTGCGCATCCTGCACGGGGCTGGTCAGGAGCGCGGCCTGCGCGCCGGGACCGAGAACGTGCCGGGCATAGCAGGTTTCGGAGCATCGGCGGATTGCGCCGCGCGCGATCTCGCTGAGGCGATGGCGCACGTCGCCTGGCGCGATGCGGCCGAGGCCAGGGTCAAGGCGGCGGGCGCGACCATCATCGGCGGTGCGGTCGAACGCCTGCCCAACACCCTTTTCATGGCCATCGAGGGCTGGGACAGCCCGCAACAGCTGATCACTCTGGATCTGGTCGGGGTCATGGTTTCGGCCGGCTCGGCCTGTTCGTCGGGCAAGGTGAAGCCGTCCAAGGCGATCAGCGCCATGGGTCTGGATCACCTCGCGACCGGAGGCGTGCGCGTCTCCGGGGGCTGGGGCACGACCGAGGCCGACTGGGACCGGTTCGCCGAGGCCTGGGTCACGGCCTGGAACAAGCATAGAGCGCGCCTGTCTGAGCGCGTGAAGGAAGTCGCGTAAGTCATGGCTGCTGTTAAGGAAACCGTCGAAGCTGTCGCCGCGCTGGAGAAGTATGCGCACGGCTTCACCTCGGACATCGAGCAGGAGTTCGCTCCCAAGGGCCTGAGCGCCGACATCGTCCGCTTCATCTCCGAAAAGAAGGGCGAGCCGGAGTGGATGCTGGAATGGCGCCTGGCCGCCTACGAGCGCTGGCTTGCGATGGAGGAGCCGACCTGGGCGGCGGTGAAATACGAACCCGTGGACTATCAGGACCTCTACTACTACGCCGCGCCGAAACAGAAGGAGGGGCCGAAGTCGCTCGACGAGGTCGATCCCGAGATTCTGGAGGTCTACAAGAAGCTGGGCATCCCGCTGAAGGAGCAGGAGGTCCTGGCGGGCGTGCAGGGTGCGCCCAAGGTGGCCGTGGACGCCGTGTTCGACAGCGTTTCGGTTGTGACCACCTTCAAGGAGGAGTTGGCCAAGGTTGGCGTGATTTTCATGCCGATTTCCGAGGCCTTGCGCGAATATCCTGATCTGGTGCGGCAATACCTCGGCTCGGTCGTGCCGGTGTCGGACAACTACTTCGCGGCGCTGAACAGCGCGGTCTTTTCGGATGGGTCCTTCGTCTACATCCCGCCGGGCGTGAAGTGCCCGATGGAGCTGTCGACCTATTTCCGCATCAACGCGAGCCAGACCGGCCAGTTCGAACGCACCCTGATCATCGCCGACAAGGGCAGCTACGTTTCCTATCTGGAAGGCTGCACCGCGCCGATGCGCGACGAGAACCAGCTGCACGCGGCGGTCGTGGAGATCGTGGCCCTGGACGACGCCGAGGTGAAATACTCGACGGTTCAGAACTGGTACCCCGGTGACGCCGAGGGCAAGGGCGGCATCTACAACTTCGTCACCAAGCGCGCCGACTGCCGCGGCGACCGCTCCAAGGTCAGCTGGACCCAGGTCGAGACCGGCTCGGCCGTGACCTGGAAATACCCGTCCTGCATCCTGAAGGGCGAAGAGAGCTCGGGCGAGTTCTACTCCATCGCCATCACCAACGGGCATCAGCAGGCCGACACCGGCACCAAGATGATCCACCTGGGCAAGAACTCGAAGTCGCGGATCATCGCCAAGGCGGTGTCTGCGGGCAAGTCGGACTCGACCTATCGCGGCCTGGTCTCGGTGCACCCCAAGGCGACCGGCGTGCGCAACTTCACCCAGTGCGACAGCCTGCTGATCGGCAAGGAGTGCGGCTCGCACACCATCCCCTATATCGAGGCCCGCAACGGCTCGGCCCAGCTGGAGCATGAGGCGACGACGACCCGCCTGTCGGAAGACCAGCTCTTTTACGCCCAGCAGCGCGGCCTGTCGGAGGAGGAGGCGGTGGCCCTGCTGGTCAACGGCTTCGTTCGCGACGTCATGCAGAAGCTGCCGATGGAGTTCGCCGTCGAGGCGCAAAAACTAGTGGCGATCAGCCTTGAAGGCTCGGTCGGGTAAAGAAGAACAATGCTGAAGATCAACAATCTCCACGTCTCGGTCGCTGACAAGCCGATCCTCAAGGGCCTGACGCTCGAAGTGCCGGCGGGCGAAGTCCATGCCGTCATGGGGCCGAACGGGGCCGGGAAGTCGACGCTGGGCTACAGCCTGTCGGGCCGTCCCGGCTATGAGGTCACGGACGGTTCCGCCTCGTGGAACGGTCAGGACCTGCTGGAACTGGACCCGGCCGAGCGCGCGGCCAAGGGCGTCTTCCTGTCCTTCCAGTATCCGATGGAGATCCCCGGCGTGCCGGCCATGACCTTCATCCGCACGGCGCTGAACGCCCAGAAGCGCGCGCGCGGCGAGGAAGAGGTCTCGGCTCCCGCCTTCCTGAAGCAGGTCAAGGCGGCGTCGCAGGCGCTGAAGATGGACTTCGACATGCTGAAGCGGCCGCTGAACGTCGGCTTCTCCGGCGGCGAGAAGAAGCGGATGGAAATCCTGCAGATGGCCCTGCTGGAGCCGTCGCTGCTGATCCTAGACGAGACGGACTCCGGCCTCGACATCGACGCTCTGCGTATCGTGTCGGAGGGGGTGAACGCCCTGCGCCGTGCGGACCGGTCCATGCTGGTCATCACCCACTATCAGCGCCTGCTGGACTACATCAAACCGGACAAGGTGCACGTCCTGGCCGCCGGCCGCATCGTCGCCTCGGGCGGGCCCGAACTGGCGCTGGAGCTGGAGGCGGAAGGGTACGACAAGTTCCTGCCGGCTGCGGCATGAGCGCGGCGCCGCAAATCGATCTGACGAACGCCGAGACCTTTCCATCGCGGCGCTCGGAAGCGTGGAAATACAGCGATCTGAAGCGCTGGCTTCGCGAAGCGCCTGAACCGTCCGGCACGGCGCTGGTCGGGGCTCCCGGGCCGTTCTACGACCTGGGCGGAGAGGCGATCGTCTTCGCCAACGGCCGTGCGGTCGGGGTGACCGACTTCATCGCCTCGGGCGTGCAGACCCTGCGTCTTCGCTTCCTGTCGGATGCGGTCGGCACCGGCCACACGGCGGCGGCGCGGATCGTCGCGCGTCCCGGCGCGCGGTTGCTGCTGCTGGAGACGCACGAGGGCAAGGGCTCGGCCTATGTGGCCCACAACAAGGTCGAGATCGACGTGGCCCGCGACGCCGAGGTCACGCGCGTCGTCCTGATCGAAGAGCCCGAGGACGCCATCTCGGTGACGAACGCCGAGGTGCGGCTGGACGCCGGCGGTCGCTATCGCCAGACCGTCGTCACGACCGGCGCCAAGCTGCAGCGCATCGAGACGCAGCTGAGCCATGGGGCCGAGGGCGCCGACGCGCGTCTGGACGGCCTCTATCTGTTGAAGGGTTCGCGCCACGCCGACCTGACGACCGTGGTCGATCACCTGGCCGCCGACGGCGCCACCAGCCAACTGACCAAAGGCGTCGTTCACGATACGGCGCGCGGCGTGTTTCAGGGCAAGATCATCGTCGAGCGCGGGGCCGACGGCACCGACGCCCGCATGGCCCACAACGCCCTGATCGCGTCCGAGCGTGGCGAGATCGACGCCAAGCCGGAACTGATCATCTATGCCGACGACGTGCAGTGCGCGCACGGCAATACGGTGGGGACACTGGACGAGCGCGCGCTCTTCTACATGCAGCAGCGCGGCATTCCGGCGGACGAGGCCCGCGCCCTGCTGGTCCAGGCCTTCCTGTTCGAGGTCATCGACCGGATCGATGACGAGGCGGCGAGGGAGGTGGTGCGCGCATGGCTGACGGCCAGACTCTGAAAAGCGGGCCCGTGAAGACCTTCGATCCCTACGCCGCGCGGGCGCAGTTCCCGATCCTGTCGCGACAGGTGAACGGCAAGCCGCTGGTCTATCTGGACAACGCCGCATCGGCGCAGAAGCCGCGCGCGGTGATCGACGCCCTGGTGGCGTCGATGGAGGGCAGTTACGCCAATGTTCACCGCGGCCTGCACACCCTGTCGAACGAGGCGACCGAGGCGTTCGAGGCGGCGCGCGAGATCGTCGCCCGCTTCCTGAACGCGCCCTCGGCCGAGAACATCGTCTGGACCAAGGGAGGGACCGAGGCGATCAATCTGGTCGCCAACGGGATCGGCCTGACCATCGAGCCCGGCGACGAGATCATCGTCAGCGAGATGGAGCACCACTCCAACATCGTCCCGTGGCACCTGCTGCGCGAGCGCAATGGCGCGGTGCTGAAATGGGCGCCGATCAGGGACGACGGCTCGCTGGACATGGCGGCCTATGCCGAACTGCTGGGGCCAAGGACCAAGGTCGTCGCCGTCACCCATATGTCCAACGTCCTGGGCACCATCAATCCGATCGCCGAGATCACCCGTCTGGCCCACGCCGCCGGGGCTCGGGTGCTGATCGACGGCTGCCAGGGCGCGGTTCACGCCACGCCGGACATTCAGGCGGTCGGCTGCGACTGGTATGTCATCACCGGCCACAAGCTGTATGGCCCGACCGGTGTCGGCGCCCTGTATGGCACGACCGAGGCTCTGGAGAGCCTGCCGCCCTATCAGGGCGGGGGTGAGATGATTCAGACGGTCGAGAAGGACCGAATTACCTACGCCAAACCACCGCATCGCTTCGAGGCCGGCACGCCGCCGATCCTGGAGGCCATTGGTCTGGGCGCGGCGCTGGAATGGTTGTCGGGCTTTGATCGCCAGGCCGTGGCCGCGCATGAGATGGCGCTTTATGCCCACGCTAGTGCACGGCTGGCCGACGCTGGCTGGCTGCGGGTGCTGGGCGAGGCCGAAGGGAAGGGCGCGCTGCTGACCTTCTCGGTCGAGGGCGCGCACGCCCATGACGTGGCCCAGATCATGGACCGTTACGGCGTCGCCGTGCGGGCCGGTCTGCACTGCGCCGAACCGCTGGCGAAAAGACTGGGCGTGACATCGAGCACGCGCGCCTCCTTCGCCCTATATAACACCGTGGAGGATACAGACGCCTTCGTGGATGCGCTGATCAAGGCGCGGAACTTCTTCGTGTGACGAGTATGGACGACGCCAAGACCGAAACCGCCATCAGCGACAGCGACGCCTTCGCCGCCAGCTGGGACGAGCCGCAGAAAAGCGCCCTGTCGCAGGCCGAGTTGGACAGGCTGACCGACGACCTGATCGCGGCGCTGAAGACCGTCTACGACCCGGAAATCCCGGTCGACATCTATGAGCTGGGGCTGATCTACAAGGTGGACGTGTCCGACGACCGCGACGTCTTGGTCGAGATGACGCTGACGGCGCCCGGTTGCCCTGTGGCCGGCGAAATGCCGGGCTGGGTCGAGGCGGCGGTTATGACGGTCGAGGGCGTGAAGTCCGCGCGGGCCAACCTGGTGTTCGATCCGCCGTGGGACTCGTCCAAGATGAGCGACGAGGCCAAGCTGGCCCTGAATATGTTCTGAGGACGTAGCGATGACCGAGCTTCAGACCGCCACACGACCCCGCCGACCACGCCCCAAGGCCGTCACCCTGACCGAGGCCGCCGCCGAGCGCGTGCGCGAGATCATGGCCAATGCCGAAAAGGACTACGTCGGCCTGCGGGTGGGCGTGAAGAACGGCGGCTGCGCCGGGCAGGAATACACCTTCGCCTATGCCGAGCAGATCGAGCCGCTGGACGAGGTGGTCGAGGACAGGGGCGTCACCATCCTGATCGAGCCCAAGGCCGTGCTGTTTCTGATCGGGTCCGAAATCGACTATGAGACGACGAAGCTGGCGTCCAAATTCGTCTTCCGCAATCCGAACGAGACCGACGCTTGCGGCTGCGGCGAGAGCGTGACCATTATCCCCGCCGCCGCCCTGGACGCCGACTAGAATGATCCGACTGGAAGGCGTGACCCGGCGCTATCGCAGCGCGGCGGGCGAGCGCACGGCGCTGGACGCCGTCGATCTGACCATCGGGCGCGGCGAGGTGTTCGGCGTGGTCGGGCGGTCGGGCGCCGGCAAGTCGACCCTGATCCGCGCCATCAATCGCCTGGAGACCCCTGACGCGGGCCGCATCTTCGTCGACGACCAGGAGATCACGGCGCTGAAGGCCGCCGAGCTGCGGGCCGCGCGCCGCCGGATCGGCATGATCTTCCAGCATTTCAACCTGCTGAACGCCAAGACCATTGAGGACAATGTCGCCTTCCCCCTGCGACTGGAAGGACGGCCTGAAGCCGAGGTGAAGGCGCGGACGGCGGAACTGTTGGCTCAACTGGGGCTGACGGAGCACGCGAAGAAGCACCCTGTCCAGTTGTCCGGCGGCCAGAAACAGCGCGTCGGCATCGCCCGCGCCCTGGCCTGCGGTCCCAGCGTCCTGCTGTGCGACGAGGCGACCAGCGCCCTCGACCCGGAAACGACCGAGGACATTCTGACGCTGCTGGACGGGCTGAACCGCGATCTGGGGCTGACCATTGTCCTGATCACTCACCAGATGGAGGTGGTGCGCCGCGTCTGCGATCGGGTGGCGGTGCTGAAGGACGGCAAGATCGTGGAGCAGGGCGCGACGGCGGACGTCTTCCTGCATCCGCAGCACGCCGTGACCCGCGCCATGCTGGCCGAGGGCGAGGAGGCGTTCGACGCCTCGGTCGTGCCCGCCGGCGCACGGCTGGTCAAACTGACCTTCCGCGGCGGTTCGACCTATGAGCCGGAACTGAGCCGCGTCGCGCGGACGGTGGGCGTGGACTATTCGATCCTGTCGGGACGCATCAGCCGAATCCGGGGCGAGCCCTATGGCCAGCTGGTCGTGGCCTTCACCGGCGGCGACGCCGACGCGGCCGTGGCGCAACTGACCGCGCGCGGCGTGACGGTAGAGGCGGCCTGATGTTCGAGAACGTAGCCAAGAACATTGATTGGGCCGAGATCGGCCGCGCCACCGTGGACACCCTGCTGATGCTGGGCGGGTCGCTGGTGCTGACCGTCATCCTGGGCGTGCCGCTGGGCGTGCTGCTCTATTTGTCGGGCAAGGGACGGCTGGCGGCCAATCCGGTGCTGAACGCCGTGCTGTCGCTGATCGTCAACGTTCTGCGCTCGGTGCCCTTCATCATCCTGCTGATCGTCATGCTGCCGGTGACGGTGCTGCTGGTCGGCACCTCGCTGGGCGTGGCCGGGGCCATTCCGCCGCTGGTCGTCGGGGCCGCGCCCTTTTATGCGCGTCTGGTCGAGACGGCTCTGCGCGAAGTGGACAAGGGCGTGGTCGAGGCGACCCAGGCCATGGGCGGCTCGACCTTCCAGATCGTCACGCGGGCCCTCTTGCCCGAGGCCATGCCGGGCATCATCGCCGGGGCCACGGTCACGGCCATCGCCCTGGTCAGCTACACCGCCATGGCGGGCGTCGTAGGGGCGGGCGGTCTGGGCGACCTGGCCGTACGCTTCGGCTATCAGCGCTTCCAGACCGACGTCATGGTGGTGACCGTAGTTCTGCTGCTGGTCCTCGTACAAATTCTGCAGATGATTGGCGACCGTCTGGTCGCTAAGGTTTCGCACCGCTGATTTTTCGAAAGCCTGCCCCATGATCCGCCGTTCGCTGCTGCTGTCCGCCGTCGCTGTCCTGACGCTCGCCGCCTGCGGGCAGGGCGCGGACAAGAAGGCGGGCGCCGAGGGCGCGCCTCTGCTGGTCGGCGCGACCGCCGTGCCGCACGCCGAAATCCTCGAGGTGGTGAAGCCGATTCTGGCCGCCGAGGGCGTGCCGATCGAGATCAAGGTCTTCAACGACTACGTTCAGCCGAACGTGCAACTATCTGAAAAGCGGCTGGACGTGAACTACTTCCAGACCAAGCCCTATCTGGATGAGTTCAACATCGCGCGCGGCGCTGACCTGGTTACGGTGGCCGGCGTTCACGTCGAGCCGCTGGGCGTCTATTCCAAGAAGCACACGACCCTGGCGGCGATCCCGAACGGCGCGCAGGTTGTGCTGCCGAACGATGCGTCGAACACCGGACGTGCGCTGCTGCTGTTGCAGGGCGCGGGCCTGATCACTCTGCGCGATCCGACCAATCCGCTGCAGACCGTGCGCGACGTGGCGACCAATCCCCGGGGGCTGAAGTTCCAGGAGGTCGAGGCCGCCACCATTCCGCGCATCCTGCCCCAGGTCGATGCGGCGGTGATCAACACCAACTATGCTCTGGACGCCGGCCTGAAGCCAAAGACTGACGCCCTGTCGCTGGAAGGCGCCGACAGCCCCTACGTGAACTATCTGGTGGCGCGCCCCGACAATCAGAACGACCCCCGCGTGCAGGCGCTGGCCACCGCTCTGCGCAGCCAGGCGGTCAAGGACTTCATCGCCAAGAAGTACGACGGCGCGGTGATCCCGGCGGCTTGATAAGCGGCTCTACCCTAACGACGTTTTTTCGATATGCTTTGATCTCCATTCAGGAGAACGCGTCGTGCTGTCTATGAAACGCAACATCATTCTGCTGTCCGCGACTGTCGGAGCCGCTGTTGGTCCGCTTGTGGTGTTGCGAGATGCGCTGGTCAGTTCCGAGACGGACTGAAGCGGTCAATGGTGGATCGTCGCCGCCCTGAGCGCAGCAGCAGTCTGCGGCTTGATGGGCGCGCTGGCAGGCGCGCTCCTGAAGAGGCTTATGGCCCGACTGCAGCCTCAGTAATTATCTCAAGCTGCGGTGGCTTGCTGTGGTGCGTCCATTCTGGCCATTTCGCTCGGCGTCGGGACCTGAACTGCCGGGGTGATCGCATGGCCGGTGGCCTCGGCGATCAGTTCGGCGGTCTTGCCTTCGATGGCGGTTTCCAGACGGGCCAGGAATTCCTCCTTCGACAAGCCGGTCGGGATGGGTTCGAGAAACTCCAGCGTGGCGGTCCCGGGCGTCTTGCGCGACGCCTCCTGCGGCCAGAACAGGCCGAGGTTGGTCGCCAGAGGCACCACCGGCATGTCGAAGTCGCGGTACATGTGCCAGACGCCGGAGCGATAGCGGAACTTTTCGCCGACCCTGGCCAGATGGCCTTCGGGATAGATCAGGATCTTGCGGCCTTCCTTGTGGGCGTCGGCGGCGCGTTCCTTGAGCGCCGCGCGGGCCGTATGGCCGCCGCAGCTGTTGACGACGATGGCGCCGAGCTTTCTCAGCACAGTGCCCAGCAGCGGGAACTTTTCGAGGTGGTCGCCGGTGACGAAGGCCAGGTCGTCGAACTGGTCATAGGTGGCGAAGCCGTCGCCCCAGCTCTGATGTTTGGAGGCGACGATGAAGGCTCCTTGCGGCAAGCGCTCCCGGCCGCGAACCTGAAGGCGGATGCCGGCGAACAGGGCCATGGCCTGCACCATGCGGCGCACATAACGGCGAATGATCCAACTGGTCGCGCGTCGTCCGGGCGCCAGAGCGGCGAAGGCGGCCGCCAGGCAATAGACGATCGACAGAACCCAGTAGGCGACGTTGAAAGCGAAGCTTCTCATCCCCCTGTTATGGCACAGGCGGGGGGCGATCACGCAAGAGCCTAGGCGGCTGCCTGTGTCATGAGTTCGGCGTTGGTGACGCAGTTCCGGCCGCCGCGCTTGGACGCGTAGAGGGCCTCGTCAGCGCGCTCCAGAACGCTCAGCGCGGTTTCGCCGGCGCGACGTTCAGCGAAGCCCACGGAAATGGTCACGGCGCCGAGGTCGTCATTGGTCGAGCGGCGACGCAGGGAGCGCGAGCCGATCTCCTCGCGGATGGCGTTCAGCGCCGCCTCGACCGTGCCGGGCGTCTCGCCGGGGAAGATGACCGCGAATTCCTCGCCGCCATAGCGGGCCGCGACGCGCGGATTGCGGGCGATCCGGCCCAGAACGCTGGCCACGTAACGCAAGACCTGATCGCCGGTCTGATGGCCCCAGGTGTCGTTGAAGCGCTTGAAGTGGTCGATATCGACGATGGCCAGGGTCAGACACTTGGCTTCGTTTTCGGCTTCCTCGCAGAGACGGGCCAGTTGCTCGTCGAAGGTCTTGCGGTTGGCCAGATTGGTCAAGGCGTCCGTCATGGCGTCGCGGCGCACCTGCTCAAGGTGTTCACGGAGGCGGACGACCTCGCGGTTCGATGACTCCAGGCGCTTTTCAAGCGCCGAGGTGTGACGCTGGACCTTGCGCGTGGCGCTGGACAGGGTGCTGACGATGGCGGTCAGGTCGGTCGGGCCGTCGGCGTCCTGCATCTTCGCCGAGGCGTTGCTGAGCGTTTCACCATAGGCGGTCTGGGTCTTGCGCGCGTTATCAATGGCCTCGGCCACGGCGGCGAGTTCGCGATTCAACACGGCGCCGACGTCACGGATTTCCTCAGACAGGCGTCCGCGCGGCAGGAACTCCGCCGCCAGCATTTCCGCCGTCGCGTCGGTGAAAGGCGTGTCGCCGGAGAGCAGGCGATGCAACTCTCGGCCCAAGGCGCCCTCAGGATCGCTGACGTAGTGAACCCACAGTTCGAAATTCAGCGGGGTCGGCCATACCGAGGCCTGCTGCATGGCGTCGACGACGCGATGCGCCAAGGCATACGCCTCCGGTCCCCGAAGGGAGGTCTCGACCTGCGCCGTCATTCTGATTCTCGCGCCCCTACTTCTTAGTTGGGCGACACTAGAACGCCGATCCGTAATGAGCAGTTAAGCTGGCGACCCGAAAGCCTCAGCTTCTAGTCCTGAAATACGACCGGACGACGCAGGAAGGCCGGAATGTCGTCGCCGAACCCGCCGCTGGCGGCGCGCAGGGGCTGGTCTTTCGAGGACTCGGACTTGCGGGCCTCGCGCGGCGCCTGGTCACGGTTGCGGTCGCGACCTTGACGGGCGGGCCGGGCCGGCGGGGTCACGACCTCGGCGACGGGCTCCGGCGTCGTGACGACAGCGGTTTCGACCACCGTCTCGACGGCGGATTCCGGCTTGGTCGAGCGACGGCTGCGCGCGCGACGCGGAGCCTCTTCCCGGGCCTCATCGACCTTTTCGACCTTCGGGAGCGGCGCCGTGATGGGCTCCATCGAGGCGACGTTGTCGCTCTTGGGGATGGGGCGGGGACGGTCGCTGCGGCCCCGGCCGCGTCCCTTGCCGTCGTCGCTGCGCGGGCGATCCTTGATGGAGGCGAAGTCGATGCCTTCCAGCGTCAGCTCCTGCGGCTCCATCTTGATCAGCTTCAGCACCTTATCCAGCGACTTGTCGTCGGACGGGGTGACGATCATGTAGGCTTCGCCCTTGCGACCGGCGCGACCGGTGCGGCCGATGCGGTGCACATAGTCGTCGGCGTGGTGCGAGACGTCGTAGTTGAAGACGTGGCTGACGTCAGGGATGTCGAGACCGCGCGCGGCGACGTCCGAGGCGACCAGAATCTTCAGATCGCCTCCGCGGAAGTCGGCCAGGGTCTTCATCCGCAGGGACTGATCCAGATCGCCGTGGATCGGCGCGGCGTCGAAACCGTGGGTCTTCAGCGACTTGGCGACGATATCGACTTCAGACTTGCGGTTGCAGAAGACGATGCCGTTCTTGACGTCCGAGCGCTCGATCAGGGCGCGCAGGGCCGTGCGCTTGGCCTTCGGATCGCTGGTCGGAATGCGGACCAGATACTGGGTGATGGTGTCGGCGGTCATGGCCGGACGCGAAGCCTCGATCCGGGTCGGATCCTTGAGGAACTGCGTGGTCAGGCGCGTGATCTCGGGCGGCATGGTGGCCGAGAAGAACAGGGTCTGGCGGCGCGGCGGCGTCAGTTTGAAGATGCGCTCGATGTCGGGGATGAAGCCCATGTCGAGCATGCGGTCGGCTTCGTCCACGACCATCATCTCGACGCCGGTCAGCAGGATCTTGCCGCGCTCGAACAGGTCCAGCAGGCGGCCCGGCGTGGCGATCAGGACGTCGACGCCCTTGTTCAGCAGGGCCACTTGGTCGCCCATGGACACGCCGCCAATGAGCAGCGCCCAGCTGAGTTTGGTGCCTTTGGCGTATTTGGCGAAGTTCTCGGCGACCTGGTCGGCCAGTTCGCGGGTGGGGGCCAGCACCAGGGCGCGCGGCATTCGAGCACGGGCGCGGCCCGAGCCGAGGCGGTCGATCATCGGCAGGGTGAAGGCGGCGGTCTTGCCGGTGCCGGTCTGGGCGATGCCCAGGACGTCGCGGCCGGCCAGGGCCACCGGGATAGCGGAGGCCTGAATGGGGGTGGCTTCGGTGTAGCCCGTGTCGGCGACCGCTTTGAGGGTCGTGGCCGAAAGGCCCAGCTTGGTGAATTCTGTCATGTAACCTTGAGGACGGAGGAAACGTCGTAACGTCTTCAGCTTACGGAACCGCCCCTCGTGGGCGAGTGGGCGGCGCGCATCGCCAGTCCTATCCCGAGCCTGCGGCGGTATATGGAAACCCCTACGCCTCAGTCAAGTATTTCCGTTCGGAACCGAGTGGTTGGCAAAGCCTTACAGCTCTGTAATCTCGCCTCGGGGTAGGGAAGGATTGTCGTATGCGTATGAAAACGCTTGCGTTAGCCTTGGCGGCTTGTTGCGCGACGGCGCTTCCGGCCCAGGCGGAGATGGAATCGGCCTTCGGGAACACCGTCATCTCTCATTACCCGGACGGCGCGTGGGTGAAGCACTGGTTCGACCGGGACGGCAGCTATCGGGCGACCTTCTCGGACGGCCGACGATTGACGGCGCGCTGGGCCATTGAGGGCGAGCGGGTCTGTCTGAACGGAATCAGGCCGCGAATGCTGCTGTCGCGATTCTGCACCACCCTGGTGGAAGCGTCGGTCGGGCAAAGCTGGCCCGGGCGCGATCCGCTGGGCCGTCGGGTTCGCAACGAACTGGTCGCCGGGCGCTGAAAGCCTCCCGATCCGCAGGGCGCGGACCGGGAGATTGATCGCCATCAGTCGGCGGCGGCGGCCTTCTTGGGCGCGGCTTTCTTTGCAGCCGGCTTCTTGGCGGCAGGCTTCTTGGCCGCCGCTGGCTTCTTGTCGGCAGCGGCCTTGGTCGGAGCCTTCTTCGCCGCAGGTTTCTTGGCCGCAGCCGCCTTCTTCTTCGGCGCCGCGCCGGCCTTGGCGGCGAGCAGGGGCAGGGCGGCTTCCAGGGTCAGATCTTCCGGCGCCATGCCCTTGGGCAGGGTGGCGTTGACCTTGCCCCATTTGACGTAGGGACCGAAACGACCGGCCATGACCTGAACGGGCGCTTCGTCTTCCGGGTGCGCGCCCAGTTCCTTCAGCGGGGCCGTGGCCGAGCCGCGGCCGGGACGCCCGGCGCGCTTTTCAGCCAGCAGAGCGACGGCGCGGTTAATGCCGACCTCGAACACCTCGTCGATGTCCGACACATTGGCGTAGGTGCCAGCGTGCAGGACGAAGGGACCGTAGCGGCCCAGACCCGCCGTGATCATCTTGCCGTCCTCGGGGTGAGGACCGACTTCGCGCGGCAGGGCCAGCAGGCGCAGGGCCTGTTCCAGCGTCAGGGATGCAGGGCTCCAGCCCTTGGGCAGGGATGAGCGCTTGGGCTTCTCTTCGCCCGGCGGGGTGGTTTCGACGTAGGGTCCGAAGCGGCCGATCTTCAGTTGCACCGGCTGGCCGGTCGCCGGATCGACACCCAGTTCGCGGTCGCCGCCGTCCGCGCCGCCCTCGGCGCCGTCAGGCGAGGCCACGGGGCGGGTGTATTTGCAGTCGGGGTAGCGCGAACAGCCGATGAAGGCGCCGAAGCGGCTGGTCTTCAGGCTGAGCTGTCCCTGATGGCAGAGCGGGCATTCGCGCGGGTCTGAACCATCACCCTTGTCCGGGAAGATGTGCGGGCCCAGGGCATCGTTCAGATGGTCAAGGATGGCCGTGGTGCGCAGTTCGCCGGCGGCCTGCGTGGCGGCGTGGAAGTCGGTCCAGAAGCTGCGCAGCAACGCTTTCCAGTCGAGATCGCCAGCCGACACCTCGTCCAACTGGGTCTCCAGCGCGGCGGTGAAGTCATACTCGACCCAGCGGCTGAAGAACTGCTCGAGGAAGGCCGTGACCAGCCGTCCCTTGTCCTCGGGATAGAAGCGGTTCTTGTCCATGCGGACGTATTCGCGGTCGCGCAGGGTGGTCAGGATTGAGGCGTAGGTCGAGGGGCGCCCGATGCCGAGCTCTTCCAGTTTCTTGACCAGGGTGGCTTCGGAGAAGCGCGGCGGCGGCTCGGTGAAGTGCTGGTCCGTGCGGACGGCTTCAACCTTGGCCTTGGCGCCTTCCTTCAGCGCGGGCAGGCGGCCGCCTTCGTCCTCTTCGTCTTCAGAGCCCTTCTGCTTCTCGTCGCGGCCTTCCTCGTAGGCGGCGATGAAGCCGTCGAAGGCGACGACCTGGCCCGTGGCGCGCAGGCCGGTCTGGCCGTCGGGCGTCTCGATCTCGACCGTGGTGCGGTCCAGACGGGCGCTTTCCATCTGCGAGGCGACCATGCGCTTCCAGATCAGCTCGTAGAGGCGCTGCAGGTCGCCTTCGAGACGCAGGGATTCGGGGTGGCGCGCGATATTGGTCGGACGGATGGCCTCGTGCGCTTCTTGAGCGTTCTTGGCCTTGGTCTTGTAGTAGCGCGGCTCGGCCGGGACGTAGGCGGGACCGAAACGATCGGCGATGACCTCACGCGCCTGGGCGATGCCCTCGGGGCTGACGAACAGGCCGTCGGTCCGCATGTAGGTGATCAGGCCGCCAGTGTCGTCGACGCCCTCATATAGCTTCTGCGCAGCCTGCATGGTGCGCTGGGCGGTGAAGCCCAGCTTGCGCGAGGCTTCCTGCTGCAAGGTCGAGGTGGTGAAGGGCGGGGCGGGCGAACGCTTGGCGGGCTTCTTCTCGACCGACTTGATGGTGAAGTCGCCGGCCTGGATCGCGTCGCGCGCGGCGAAGGCCATTTCCTCGGTCGGGATATCCAGGCGCTGGATGCGCTTGCCCGCGTGCTTGACCAGACGGGTGGTGAAGGGCGGGCTGTCGGCGACCAGATCGGCTTCGACCGACCAGTATTCCTGGGCCTTGAACTTCTCGATCTCCATCTCGCGATCAACGACGATGCGCAGGGCGACGGACTGCACCCGACCCGCCGAGCGGGCGCCGGGCAGCTTGCGCCACAGCACGGGCGACAGGTTGAAGCCCACCAGATAGTCGAGGGCGCGGCGGGCCAGGTAGGCCTCGACCAGTTCCATATCCAGCTGGCGCGGATTGGCCATGGCCTCGAGCACGGCGGCCTTGGTGATGGCGTTGAAGGTGACGCGCTGGACCTCGGTGTCCTTCAGCGCCTTCTTCTTGTTCAGGACTTCCAGAACGTGCCAGCTGATCGCCTCACCCTCGCGGTCGGGGTCGGTCGCGAGGATGACGCGGTCGGCGCGCTTGGCCGCCTCGGCGATCTCGGACAGGCGCTTGGACGCCTTGGCGTCGACCTCCCAATGCATGGCGAAATCGTCGTCAGGCAGCACCGAGCCGTCCTTCGACGGCAGGTCGCGGATGTGGCCGTAGGACGCCAGCACCTCATAGCCGGAACCCAGATACTTATTGATGGTCTTGGCCTTGGCGGGGCTCTCGACGATGACGAGATTCATGGCGCTCTGTTCGGGAAATTGGGGCGCGAACGTGGTTGGCGCGGAGAGGGAAGTCAATCGCATGATTGACCGGTTCCCGTATTGAGAGTTTTTGTTGTTGCGATGCGTCTATAAGTTGTGTCTTGCTGGTTCAACGCGTGAGGAGGGTTTGGAACGTGGCGGAAGCAGCAGGGCGGCACGAACTTAAGTCTGGAAGGCAGGCCCACCAGCCGACGCCGACGAACCTGGCCGACTATCCCGTGCGGGAGTATGTCGCGGCCATGGCTGTAGAGCTGGCCAGGATGGCACGCTGGGACGGTGACGAGAGCCTGGCTTCGGCTTTGGAAGCGGCCGCAGATCAGGCGCGACAGGAGACACCAACGACTCGCTCAGGCGGAGGCCAGGCCGCCGGACAATAGGCTGGCGCGTCCGACAAGGCTCAGTTCCAACAGAGCGGCGGCCACGACGCCTATCGGCAGGTCCAAGGCTCGGGCCAACTCGTCGCGCGGCGTCGGGGTGGGAGACAGAAGCGCCGCCACCTGTTCAAGCAGCGCCTCATCCAATTCCTCAGGGGCGCCATCGAACGCGGAGGCGCCCGGCGGCTCGCGAAGGGTCCGCAGGGTGGTGAAGGCGCGTTCGACGTCCTCCAGCCCCTCGCACAGGATGGCGCCCTGGCGGAGCAACTCGTTGGGGCCTTTGGAGCGGGGGTCCAGCGGAGAGCCCGGGACGGCGAAGACGTCGCGGCCCTGTTCATTGGCCAGGCGGGCGGTGATCAGGGAGCCTGAACGGATCTCGGCCTCGACCACGATCACCCCGCGCGAAAGACCCGAGATGATGCGATTGCGACGGGGGAAGTCGCGCGCCTGGGCGCGGGCGCCGACATGGCTTTCCGAGACGACGCAGCCTTGTTCGATGATCTGGCGATAGAGGTCGGCGTTTTCAGAGGGGTAGATGTCGTCCACGCCGCCGCCGAGAACCGCGACGGTGCCGGTCGGCAGGGCCCCCTGGTGCGCCGCTGCGTCGATGCCGCGCGCCAGACCAGATACGACCACATGGCCGGCCTCGCCCAACTGCTGCGACAGGCCGCGCGCGATGCGTTGGCCACCGGCCGATGCGATTCGGGCGCCGACTACGCCGATGCAGGGACGGGCCAGCAGCGCCGGATCGCCGCGCGTCCACAGCAGCGGCGGGGCTGGATCGACAGCGGCCAGCATGTCGGGATAGCCGGGGTCGCCCAGCAGGATCAGTTGCGCGCCTACGCGCTCGCCCGCCGCCAGCTCGGCCTCAACCCGTTCGATGGCGGGCAGGGCATAGCCGTCACGCCCGCTGCGACGGACCAGATCAGGCAGGGCTTCAATTGCGCGCACAGCCGAGCCGAAGCGTTGCAGCAGTTGGGAAAAGGCCACGGGACCGACACGGTCGGTGCGGGCCAGCCGAAGCCGGGCGAAGCGCTCGGCGTCGGACAGAGGGATCAAGCCTTCTTCGCCCCGATCCTGGGCTCGGCGCCTTTTAGCAGCCGGCCGATGTTCTCATGGTGGCGGATGTAGATCAGGACTGCGGTGACGATCGCCAGGATCAGGATGGCTGCAGGGGCGGGAAGGCCCAGCGCGGGCAGGGGCAGCAGGGCGTAGAGCGGCGTCAGCGCCGCGGCGACCAGAGCCGCCAGCGAGGAATAGCGCAGGGTGAAGGCGACGATCAGCCAGGTCGCCGCCGCCATCAGGCCCAGAGGCCAGCAGGCGGCCAGGATCAGGCCAAAGAAGGTCGCGACCCCCTTGCCGCCCTTGAAGCCCAGCCAGACGGGGAAGAGGTGGCCCAAGAAGGCCGCGCCGCCGGCGATCACGCCTGCGACTTCACCGAACAAATAGCGGGCGATCAGCAGGGCGACCGCGCCCTTGCCGGCGTCGAGGATCAGGGTGGCGATGGCCAGATCCTTGCGGCCCGTCCGCAGGACGTTGGTCGCGCCGATATTGCCGGAGCCGATGTTGCGCACGTCCCCGGCGCCTGCGGCGCGGGTCAGTACGACCCCGAACGGAATCGAACCGAGCAGGTATCCGCCAATCGCGACAAGCCCGAGCGTCAGAAGCGCCGGTGCGGCCAGATCCTGCAAAGTGATTCGCTCCCGTTTAGCGTGCGTCGTGGACGATGCGTCCACCGACGACAGTGAGCAAGACCTTCCCTTGCAGGCGGCGGCCGTCAAAGGGCGAATTCTTCGATTTGGAGCGAAGCGTGGCCGCGTCGACCACAATCGGCGCGCCCGCGTCGAACAGGACGAGATCGGCGGGCGCGCCCTGAGCTAGAACGCCCGCTTCCAGACCCAGCAGACCGGCAGGCCCTTGGGTCAGGGGGCGGAGCACGTCGAGCAGGTCCAGCCCATGCTCGTGATGCAGCATCAGAGCGGCGGGCAGCAGGGTCTCCAGACCCACGGCGCCGGGTTCGGCCTCGGCGAAGGGGCGGCGCTTGTTTTCAGCGGGTTCAGGGGCGTGGGCCGAAGTGATGGCGTCGATCAGGCCGTCGCGGACGGCTTCGACCAGGGCCTGGCGGTCGCTCTCGGCGCGCAGCGGCGGGTCCAGCCGATAGAAGGTCCGGTAGTCGCCGATGTCGATCTCGTTGAAGCAGAGATGGTTGATCGACACCGAGGCTGAAACCTCAAGCCCGCGCGCACGAGCGCGAGCCAGCGTGTGAAGAGCGCCTTCGGTGGAGATCTGGTCGACCAGGAAGCGGGCACCGGTCTGTTCGACCAGGGCCAGATCGCGTTCCAGCTGGATGCGCTCGGCGATGGCGGGGGCGCCGGACAGGCCCAGACGGGTCGCGAGTTCGCCAGAGGTCGCGACCGCGCCTTCCGACAGCCAGGGCTCGGCCGGACGGCAGGCGATCAGGGCGTTGAAGGTGGCGGCGTAGCTCATCACCCGCTGCAGGGTGCGCGTGTTGACGATGACCCGGTCGCCGTCGGTGAAATAGAGGGCGCCCGCCTCGTGCATCAGGCCGATCTCGGCCATGCGCTGGCCGTCTCGGCCTTGCGTCGCCGCGCCCGCCGCCCGGACGTTGACCAGATCGAGCGCCGCGCCGCGCCGCTGGATGTGATCGATCAGGGCCGGGTCGTCGATGGCCGGGTCGGTGTCGGGCTGGACCACGATGGTGGTGACGCCGCCCGCCGCCGCCGACAGGCTGGCCGACTTCAGGGTTTCCTTGGGTTCATTGCCGGGCTCGCCGGTCTTGACCCGAATATCGATCAGGCCGGGGGCGAGGCAGCGGCTCTGGGCGTCGATGACGGTCACGCCCTCGGGATGCTGAGTCGCCTGACCATGGACGACCTCGACGATGCGCCCGTCGTTGATCAGGAGAGCGCCGGGGCCGTCGTAGTCGCTGGCGGGATCGAGCAGACGGGCGTTGATAATCGCGAGCGTGTTCGGAGCGGCGGTCATGCGGCGGCTCCGGCGCGGCGGTGGGCGAGGGCGGCCAAGACGGCCATGCGGGCGGCGACGCCCATCTCGACCTGGTCCTGAATAAGGGAGACGCCGAGGTCGTCGGCCACGTCAGAATCGATCTCGACACCCCGGTTCATCGGGCCAGGGTGCATGACCTTGGCGTTGGGCGCGGCCCAGGCCAGCTTCTCGCGGTCCAGACCCCAGAAGCGGAAATACTCGCGGGTCGAGGGGATCAGGGCGCCGGTCATGCGTTCCAGCTGAAGGCGCAGCATCATGACCACGTCGCAGCCGGCCAAGCCCTCCTTCATGTCGTGGAAGACCTCGCAGCCCCATCGGTCGGCGTCGCCGGGCACCAGGGTCGGCGGGCCGATCAGGCGCACCCGCGCGCCCATCATCGACAACAGGGCCACGTTGGAGCGGGCCACGCGGCTGTGGGCGATGTCGCCGCAGATAGCGATCGTCAGACCGCCGACGTCGCCAAAGGCGCGGCGAAGGCTGAGCAGGTCGAGGAGGGCTTGCGTCGGGTGTTCATGGCGACCGTCGCCGGCGTTGACGACCGCGCAGCCGACCTTTTGAGAGAGCAGGTCCACGGCACCCGACGAGGCATGACGCACTACCAGGATTTCCGGCTTCATCGCGTTCAGCGTCACCGCGGTGTCGATCAGGGTCTCGCCCTTGGCGACCGATGAGGCCGAGACCGGCATGGTCACCACGTCGGCGCCCAGTCGCTTGGCGGCGATCTCGAACGACGAACTGGTGCGGGTCGAATTCTCGAAGAACAGGTTCACCACCGTCTGGCCGCGCATCAGATCGACGCCCTTGGCCGACTGTCGATTGAAATCGACAAAGGCGTCGGCGAGATCCAGCAGCGCCAGGGCAGCGGGTGGATTCAGATCGCCAGCGGCGAGGAAGTGATCGCGGGGAAACGGCAGCAGCCGTTCCTCGATGGTTTCGGTGACGGAAGCGGCATGGGTCATCGAGACGCCGCTATAAGCCCGACTCTCGACGAGGGGAAGGTCAGGCGCGCAGACGGTCCAGCGCGCCCTGCAGAATCCAGGCGGCGGCGGTGCGGTCCACCACGTCGGCGCGACGCTTGCGTGTCAGGTCCAGCTCGTCGATCAGAAAGCGTTCGACCGCCGTGGTCGACAGGCGCTCGTCCTGGAACGCGACATTGACGGGGCGGATGCGCTCCAGATTGCGTGCGAAGGCGCGGCAGGACTGGGCGCGCGGACCCTCGGTCCCGTCCATGTTCAGCGGCAGGCCGATGACCAGAGCCGAGACGTTGCGGCCGTTCATCAGCTTGATCAGCTGCTCCGCGTCCTGGGTGAATTTCGTCTTGCGGATCAGCTGCAGCGGACTGGCGATCATGCGGCTGGTGTCGGACACCGCCACGCCGATGGTGTTCTCGCCCAGATCCAGCCCCAGCCAGGCGGTGTCGGGCGGGCAGGCGGCGGGCAGGTCTGTCAGGTCAAATACGGGCACGGGCTCCCCATATTGCAATGCGGGACGCTTGTCGAAGCCGCATAGGGCGGTTAACCCACGACAGGAGTCAGTCTGGGCGACTCCCTTGCGCCCTGGCTGGATGATTTTCGGAGATTTCCATGGCTATCGACGCCGCGACGGTGAGGCGTGTCGCCCACCTCGCCCGCATCAAGACCCCCGAGGACCGCCTGGAGCCGCTGGCCCAGGAGCTGAACGGCATCCTGAACTGGATCGAGCAGCTCAACGAGGTCGATGTGCAGGGCGTCGAGCCGATGACCTCCAACGTCGCCCAACCGCTGCGTTTGCGTGACGACGTCGTCACCGACGGCGCCAAGGTGGACGCAGTCCTGTCGAACGCTCCGAAGTCGGCCGACGGTTTCTTCGTCGTGCCCAAGGTCGTGGATTAAGTCATGAGCGATCTGACCAAGCTTACCCTCAAGGACGCCATCGAGGGCCTGAAGGCCAAGACCTTCTCGTCGGAAGAACTGACGCGCGCCTTCCTGACGACCATCGAAGCGTCGAATCCTACCCTGAACGCCTATATCGAAGTGACCGCGGACAAGGCGCTGGGACAGGCGCGCGCTTCTGACGCCAAACTGGCCAAGGGCGAGGGCGGCGACCTGGAAGGCGCGCCGCTGGGCATCAAGGACCTGTTCTGCACCGAGGGCGTGCAGACAACCGCAGGCTCCAACATGCTGCGCGGCTTCGTGCCGCCCTATGAGTCCACCGTCACCGCCAATCTGTGGCGCGAAGGCGCGGTCATGCTGGGCAAGCTCAACATGGACGAGTTCGCCATGGGCTCGGCCAACGAGACCTCGGCCTTTGGTCCGGTGAAAAACCCCTGGCGGGTCAGCGGGTCGAACGCCGCGTTGACGCCGGGCGGTTCGTCGGGCGGTTCGGCCTCGGCTGTGGCGTCTGATATGTGTCTGGCTGCAACGGCCTCGGACACTGGCGGCTCGATCCGCCAGCCCGCCGCCTTCACCGGCACGGTCGGCATCAAGCCCACCTATGGACGCGCCAGCCGCTTCGGCATGGTGGCCTTCGCCTCGTCGCTGGATCAGGCCGGCCCGATCACCAAGACGGTGACCGACGCCGCCATCCTGCTGAAGTCCATGTGCTCGTTCGACGCCAAGGACTCGACCAGCCTCGACATCCCGACGCCGGACTGGACCCAGTCGGTCGGCCAGTCGGTCAAGGGCCTGCGCATCGGCGTGCCGGCGGAATACCTGATCGACGGCATGTCCGAAGAGATCAAGGCGCTGTGGCAACAGGGCGTCGAGTGGCTGAAGGCCGCAGGCTGTGAGATCGTCGAGATCAGCCTGCCGCACACCAAGTACGCCCTGCCAGCCTATTATATCGTGGCCCCGGCCGAGGCCTCGTCGAATCTGGCACGCTATGACGGCATGCGCTTCGGTCACCGCGCCGAAGACTTCTCGTCGCTGGACGACCTCTACGCCGCATCGCGGGCCGAGGGCTTCGGCAAGGAGGTCCAGCGTCGCCTGACCATCGGCACCTATGTGCTGTCGGCCGGCTTCTATGACGCCTACTACGTCAAGGCGCTGAAGGTGCGTCGCCGCATCGCCGAGGACTTCGACAACGTCTGGGGCAAGGTGGACGCCATCCTGACCCCGTCGACCCCGACGGCGGCGTTCAAGCTGGGCGACAAGCAGATCGACCCGCTGACCATGTATCTGAACGACGTCTTCACGGTGACGACCAACCTGGCCGGTCTGCCGGGCATCTCGGTGCCCGCGGGTCTGAGCAGCGATGGTCTGCCGCTGGGCCTTCAGGTCATCGGCAAGGCCCTTGATGAGGCGACCGTCTTCCAGGTCGCGGCCGCACTGGAAGACTCCGCCGGTTTCGTCGCCAAACCGGCCAAGTGGTGGTGAGCATGTCTGAGAACAAAACAGTGATCAAAGGTCGCACCGGCGACTGGGAAATCGTCATGGGGCTGGAAATCCACGCCCAAGTTGCGTCGAACGCCAAGCTGTTCTCGGGCGCTGCTGTCGGTTTCGGCGCGGGTCCGAACGAGCAGGTGTCGCTGGTCGACGCCGGATTCCCTGGCATGCTGCCGACCCTGAACAGGCACTGTGTCGAGCAGGCGGTGAAGTCGGGTCTGGGCCTGAAGGCGCAGATCAATCTGAAGAGCCAGTTCGACCGCAAGAACTACTTCTATCCTGATCTGCCGACCGGCTATCAGATCAGCCAGTTGTATCACCCGATCGTGGGCGAGGGCGTGGTCGAGGTGGAGGCCGAGGACGGCAGCTTCTTCAACGTGGGCATCGAGCGCCTGCACCTGGAGCAGGACGCGGGCAAGCTCATCCACGACCTGTCGCCGACCGAGTCCTATGTCGACCTGAACCGGGCCGGCACGGCGCTGATGGAGATCGTCTCGCGTCCCGACATCCGTTCGCCTGAACAGGCGGTCGCCTACGTCAAGAAGATCCGGACCATCCTGATCTACCTGGGCACCTGCGACGGCGACATGGAGAAGGGCAACCTGCGCGCCGACGTCAACGTCTCGGTCTGCCGCGTCGGCAACTACGACAAGTTCAAGGAAACGGGCGACTTCGGCTTCCTGGGCACGCGTTGCGAGATCAAGAACGTCAACAGCTTCCGCTTCATCAGCCAGGCGATCAACTACGAGGCGCGCCGCCAGGTCGAGATTCTCGAGGACGGCGGTTCGATCACTCAGGAAACTCGCCTGTACGATCCGACGGCGGGCGAAACGCGCTCGATGCGTTCGAAGGAAGAGGCGATGGACTATCGCTATTTCCCCGACCCCGACCTGCTGCCGCTGGAAATCGAACAGGCCTGGATCGACGAGATCAAGGCCGATCTGCCGGAACTGCCGGACGAGAAGCGCCGTCGTCTGATGGCTGACTACGGTCTGTCGCAATACGACGCCGTGGTGCTGATCTCGGAACAGGCCAAGGCCGACTACTTCGAGGCCGCTGCGAAAGGACGCGACGCCAAGCTGGTGTCCAACTGGGTGACCAACGAGGTCTCTGCGCGCCTGGCTGCGGACGGCAAGGACTTCGGCGAGAACCCGCTGCCGGCGGCGCATGTCGCGCAACTGGTCGAGTTGATCGAGACCAACGTCATTTCGTCCAAGATCGCCAAGGAGGTCTTCGACTACGTCTGGAACGGCGAGGGTTCGCCCGCCGAGGTAGTCGAGAAGCACGGCCTGAAGCAGGTGACCGATACCGGCGCTATCGAGAAGGCGGTCGACGACATCATCGCCGCCAACCCGGACAAGGCGGCGGCGGTCGCCGAGAAGCCTCAGGCTCTCGGCTGGTTCGTCGGTCAGGTGATGAAGGCGACGGGCGGCAAGGCCAACCCAGCCGCCGTCAACGACATCCTGAAGGCCAAGCTGGGACTGTAAGGCTCAGGCCTCCATCCTGGCCCAATAGAAAAAGGCCCCGGAGATCGCTCTCCGGGGCCTCTTTTGTCCGGCGCTGACTACCAGTTCCAGGCGTCGCGGACGACTTCGATGATGTAGCCGTCGTATTCGTCGATCAGATAGATCGTGTTGTCGACGTAGACCCAGCGAGTGCCCGGAGGCGGGTAGCCGAGGCCGTAGGTCCGCCAGTCGTTGACCTGATAGCGCCAGAAGATGTCCGGCAGGTATTGGCCGACGTAGTACTGGCGGTTCCAATAGGTGCGCGGCACGCTGTAGTAGCCGTAGCCCGGCGCGAAATAGAAGCCGAGGCGTACGCCGTTCCAGCCTCGGAAGCGGCTGTCGTTACGCCACCAGTCGCTGCGATGGCTGCGGTTCCAGTCGCGCCGCCACTGATCGCGATTCCAGCGGTTGTGAAAATCGCGGTAGTCGCGGTCGTTGTTCCAGTTGGGACGATCGGGGCGATTGGGCCGACCAGGCTGATCCGGACGGCCGGGCCTGTTCCAATCCGGCCGGTTCGGACGTCCTGGCTGCTGTGACCCGGGACGGTCTGGCCGATTCCAGTCGGGGCGGTCAGGACGGTTGGGCTGATTGGGGCGATCAGGACGATCCGGACGGTTCGGCCGATCCGGCGTTCCGGGGCGATCGGGCCGGTCCGGCTGATCTGGTCGGTTCGGCCCCTGACCATTGGGGCGGTCAGGGCGGTCCGGTCGATTGGGGCGCTCGGGACGGTTCGGTCGCTCGGGGCGCGGCGTTTCTGGGCGACCCTGATCACCTGGGCGATCGGGACGATCAGGACGCGGTTGTCCGGCGCCGGGACGGCCTTCGCCGCCCGGACGCTGGGGGCGATCAGGGCGCGGCGTGTCGGGCCGGGTTTGCGGGCGGTCAGGCCGGGACGCGCGGGGTTCGTCACGGCGCTGCTGTGGTGATGCGGCCCGATCGCCGCGCGGGGCCTGACGCTGGGCGCGCGGCGAATCCTCGGCCTGCGCCTGTCGTTCCTGAGCCAGGGTGGCCACAGGGGCGAGCGCGGGCAGGGCGAAGCTGGCGATGGCGGTGAACACCATCAGAGAACGTTTCATGGTCGTCTTCCTCGCACGCCGATCCCGGCGGCTTGACCACCAATCTGACGTCGACGCCATGAACCACGGCTGAACGCGGATCGCTGGAAACGTGCAGCATTTCAAAATGAAACCCCGCAGAGCCGTGCTCTGCGGGGTGATTTCCGAGTCCTGACGGAACGCTCTAGTAGACGTCGTGCAGCACGCTGGCGATCAGGCCGGTGGCGACGGCGATCAGCAGGATGTCGTTATTGGCGTGGACGTAGCGATAGCCGCGCGGGGCCGGTCGCAGGTTGTAATAATAGGGGTCGTCCACGTAGTAGCCGCGATAGGCGGAGGGCAGATAGCCGCCCTGACGCCAACGATAGCCGTAATAGCGGGGATCGACGCGGTAGTAGCCGCGGCCGGGCGCATACCAGTAGCCGTTGCGGGCGCCGCGATAGTCGCGGAACTCAGGCCGGCCCCGCCACCAGTCGCGATTGTTGCGGTCCCAGCGTTCCACCCGGCGCTGATCCTGTCGCCAGTCCCGGCGGTCGTCGCGGCGGTCCTGACGCCACTCACGGCGGTCGTCACGTCGATCCTGGCGCCATTCGCGACGATCATCCCGGCGATCGTGGCGGTCATCGCGACGGTCCTGGCGATATTCGCGATGATCGCGGCTCTGCGCCTGGGTCGCCAGCGGCGCGGCCGTGGTGGTCAGCGCCAGGGCGACGATGGCGGCCTTGGTGAGGCGGTTCATCTCTACGTCTCCGTAGTCTGGGCGCCGAAGAAAGCTGCGGACGGCCCGTTGAAACAGGAGCGCAGGTTCGAGTTCGGCGCATGAACTCGTCCTGAACATGGATGTCAGGTTTGCGCCTTGTCTGTTCATCGGGCGCAGGCCATGTCTGGCGTCTGAACGCGAGTGGAAGGCGATGACGATGACCCAGCCGATCGAGCTCTGGTACTGGCCCACACCGAACGGGTGGAAGATCTCCATCGCGCTGGAGGAGATGGGTTTGCCCTATGTCGTCAGGCCGGTGAACATCGGGGCGGGCGAGCAGTTCGAGTCTGCGTTTCAAGCCATCAGCCCCAATGGCCGGATGCCCGCCATCGTTGATCCTGACGGTCCCGGCGGCGCCCCGCTGTCGATCTTCGAGTCCGGAGCCATCCTGCAATACCTGGGTCTGAAGTCGGGCCAGTTCTATCCTTCCGACCTGCGGGCGAGGGTCGAGGTCGATCAGTGGCTGTTCTGGCAGGTAGGCGGTCTGGGGCCGATGGCGGGCCAGACGCACCATTTCCGCCAGTACGCGCCCGCGATGATCAGGGACCAGCGTCAGATCGCCTATGGCGTGCAGCGCTACACCAACGAGACGCATCGGCTGTATGGCGTCCTGAACAGGAGGCTGGCGGATCGGGACTATGTCGCCGGGGACTACTCCATCGCCGACATGGCGATCTGGCCGTGGATCCTGCCGGCGCACCAGGGGCAGGATCTGGCCGAGTTTCCGCATCTGGCCGCCTGGATGGAGCGGGTCGGAGCGCGACCGGCGGTCAGAGCAGGCAGGGGCGTAGGTGAGCAATTGCGCGCCAATCTGGCCGCGTCCGGCCAGGCGGCCGAGGCGGCGCGGCGTGTTCTTTTCGGCCAGCGGGCGCGTTAACTCTAATTTCAAACCGGCGGTATTTGAATGCAGTTCGAACGGCACGGTCAGAATGACCAAGGCCTGGAGAACCGACATGACCGCGCACCAAACCGCGCCTGAGACCATCGAAACCGCAGCGCTGCCGCTGCCCACGATCGACATGGACGGGGACGCCCTGTTCCGGCTGGGTCTGGCCTATTCGGCCGGGCTGGACGGCTGCCCCGTCGATAGGGTTTCGGCCCATATGATCTTCAACCTGGCGTCCATGAAGGGATCGGTCGAGGCGCGCGAGTATCGCCGCGACCTGAGCCAGGAGATGGAGCACGACGAGATCGCCGAGGCCCAGCGCGCCGCACGCCGCTGGATCGACGCCGGTTCGAGCACGCTGGCCGCCTGATCTGGCTGCGGATGGCTGGACCAGGCGACGAGGTCGGGTTATGGACCCGGCCAAGACCCGTCGCCGAAGGATTCCTCCCATGCTCGCTCGCATCTATCGCCCGGCCAAGACCGCGATGCAGTCGGGCAAGGCCAAGACCCACGACTGGCGTCTGGAGTTCGAACCGGCTTCCGCCCGCACCCAAGACCCGCTGACCGGCTGGACCAGCACGACCGACATGAACGGTCAGGTGCGGTTGAACTTCGAAACCAAGGAAGAGGCCGTTGAGTACGCCGAGCGTCACGGCATCGCCTTCCGCCTGCACGAGCCGCAGGACGCGCCGCTGATCCTCAAGGCCTACGCCGACAACTTCGCCACCAACCGCAAGCAGTCCTGGACCCACTAGGTTCGGGCGACCGCTGCGGTCCAGGCCGAGGCGCCCTTAGCTCAACCGGATAGAGCACCCGCCTTCTAAGCGGTGGCAAGCTATTGAACTAGAACGGATCGACCCAACTGTTCCCGGTCGGTTCCGGCCAGCTAAGGCCTTGAAATGACTGGCGCGGTCGAGGCGAGTCCGACGGTCTGGTGCGCCTGTGCGACCGCCGGAGGACGGGCTGCCGCGATGTCACGCTGCACATATCCGTAAAGCTGGCTGCCCAACCAGGCAATCAGGCTGACTACAATGGTAGCCAGCATCCCGAGCGCCATGCGGATGCCCTTCTTGATGGCCTCCGTCTCGCCCTTCACGTCACTGATCGCGCCGCCAAGGGCCTCATAGCGCAAGGTGCACTCGCGCTCATGGCTCTCAATCTTGGCGTAAGCTCCGGCCACCGTCTGCTTCCCCGTCGTCACCCGGCGCCCTCCCAGTGGCATAAGCGTACCCCGACGGCGTTGTGTTCCTTCACGCCCCGGATCGTTTCATCAGTATCGCGGCTCGACCATGTGATCGGCTTGGCGATTGCGCAGAAGGTGTTGGCGCCCGCGACCGGGGCCTCAATCACGGCGGAACCCGTCAGACTGGCGCAACCGTTCAGGGTCAGCATCGCGCACAGCAGCATCAACGCGGGCGTCGTCGGCTTTCCGAATGGCGCGGTCTGCATCGGCTCGGTCTTTCGTGACTTGAGATTGGCGGCCGTCCTTGCGGCCCTCACGGAACAGCAGGACGGTGGCGAGGAAGGCGAGGGCGCCGAACGCCCCTCTGATCCCCAGCAGCCGCCATGCGACCGCCACCAGAGCGACGCCGGCGGCGAAAAGGACGATGAACGGGACGTTCTCGATCAGCCAGTTCATCGCGCCCACTCGCCAGTCTTGCCCTTCAGCCAGCTCAGGAACTGGCCCACCGTCTTGTCTTCCAGTATCGATCGGTTCGCCTTCGTCGCGGCTTCCCCTGCGATCAGATCCGCACGGGCTTCCACATCGGCGGCGATCACCGCCGCCGCCGTCACTGGTCCGAAGAAGTGCGCGGCATAGAGAGACGCCTTGTTAATCGGGATGCCGCGCTCGCGCAGATAGGTGACGTTCTTGGCCGTGAAGGTCTTGACGCGCTGCAACTGCTCTTCGGGCGACGGCTTCAGACCGCCGAACGCCGGGCGACGGATATACTCGCCCTTGGCGTCCTTGCCCCAGGCGCCGCCCTCACCAACCCAACTTTTGAGGATGAACTGATAGAGGCCGGAAGCCGTCGACGATTTGGCCTGTATGTAGGGTCTGTCGTCGCTCTCGATCTTCGACAGCATCGGCCAATAGTCAGCCGGGATCGCGAAAAGGTCCGCCGCCGTGATCGTCGGCGGTTTCAGGTCGTTCAGCTTGGCGACCGTATCGCGCCCGGCCCAGCCATCCACCGTCAGGCCAAAGCGTTCCTGAAATAGCCGAACGAAAGCGTCGTCTGAAATCACGCTCACGACGCATCGCCCTTCGTTCCCGCGCGAATGGCGGCCACCTGCGCCAGCATCTTCGTCATCTGTTCGGCCGACGGCGTGACCACGGTCAGGGTCGCCGCGAAGACGATCATCCAGGCAAGTGTCGAGACAACGAAGGCGGGTTTGTCGAAATAGATCGATAGGCCCAAGATCACCACGAGCACGCCGGTCAAACCGGCCAGATAGTTCAGACGGTTCGGCCATCGCGAGTGCTCGATTGCGGCTGCGGCGCCGATGATCAAATCTAGCTTTTGGGGACGCGCGGAGGTCATGCCGCATAATCGCGGTTGTTCCCACGACTGGAATGCACCGCTTGAAGCGACAAAGGGTTGCGCGGGAAGGTCAGGCCGCTAGGTTTGATTTATGAGCAAGAAAGACGATCCCGCCGCCCGGACGTGGCGGAACATTCAGGAAGCGTTTCGCAAGCACGGATGGAAAGAGGTAGCCCGTTCAGAGGATCGAGATCCTCATGGCGAACCCATGGATTCACATAAGCTGGCATCGCGCCCGGCGTCCTCGACGAGACACTGACACCATGCCCATCAGCGATGACGCTCTCGACTACAATCTTGATCAGGTGTCGATTCTCGGGCGCGCTCTGTACATCGGTGGCTGGGCGCGAGCTCTGTCCCCCCGCATCCTCTTGGACGGCAGAGATCTGCCGTTCATGACGGAAAGAGTCGTTAGGGCTGACGTCGCTTCTTTCTTCGACGAACCCGACGCAGCGACTTGGGGTTTTGTGCTGGTCGCCATGCTGCCCGAAGGAAGGATAGACCGCACTCGACTCACGGTTCAGTTGCGGATCGACGTGGTGCTGACCGATCCAGCTAGATTCATCATCGCTGGGGAAGACTATGCGGGCAAAGCCCTGATCGAGGGTTTCATCAGCAAGGTCCATGAGACCAAGGGGAGCCTGCTGGAACTCGGCAGTCGCGCCAGGAGCGGAAACTCCTATCGCGGCCTGTTCCCTGACGACATCGAATACACCGGGATCGACATCACCTCCGGCCCGAATGTTGATGTGGTCGGTGATGCCCACAGCATGTCGGACGTGATCGACAAGCGGTTCGACTACATTTTCTCGATCTCAGTTTTCGAGCACCTTTTGATGCCGTGGAAGGTGGCCATCGAAATGGGCAAGGTACTGAAGCCTGGCGGCCTGGCCTATATCCAGTCGCATTCGGCTTATCCTCTTCACGATGAGCCATGGGACTTCTGGCGATTTTCGAAGAACGCCTGGAGTGCGCTTTTTAACGCCCACACCGGGTTTGAAGTTGTCGATGCGCAGTACCGGTACCCGGCCTTCGTGGTCCCCAAACTCATCGGAGAAGCTGGCCATGAGGACGTCAGCACATCCATGAACCATCTGGTGAGCGCGTGCTTGGTCAGGAAGGTCGGCGAGCCGAAGGTCGAGTGGGCAGCCAACACGGCTGACGTTTACGACCTCGGCTATTCGCACGGGGAGCGTTAGGGGTTCAGGGCGGCCACTTTCGCTCGCAACGCCTTGACCTCTTCCCAGAGGAAAGGAAGCAGGTAGTCGGGTCGTATCATCATTTCGCCCCCATCGCCTTCGACGTAGCCGCCAAAGTCGCAGCCTAGGTCTTCGCCTATCTTGGCCCACTCGCTGGCGTCGAAGCCGAAGTGTTGACGCCGTCCAGGACGGCTTTCCTGCGCCTCAACGTCGACCTCCTTTTCCACCATGCGGGGAATGCGATAGGTCTGTTGAACCATGCGCTTGCGCTTTGCTGGAACCTCGACAACCTGATCTTCCTGACGGCCGTCAGCGCCGATAACTGGATTTCCCGCCTCGTCGAACTTCGGAGTCGTCATGCGGATCATGCGGGGCTGACCAGCATCATCTAGATCCAGTTCCCGGATCTCATGCATGACAGGATTACCCTGCTCGTCTAGCAGGGGCGCTTCGTCCCACAGAAGGTTTTCCTGCTTTACCATTTCGATACGGCGGGTCGCGATGCCGTCCACCACCTCAATCACCTCATGAGAGCCCCAGGCGATTTCGCTGGCCTGGACCAAACGCGGCTCACGCCGCACGACCGGCACTGTCCCCCCGACTTTGAACCGATAGGAATATCCGCTGACCCTTTCGAACACGGCGGAACGGGCTTCCTCAGACAGCCCCGTCATGCCGGTTTTCTGCATGGGATCGCTACTGACGGTCGGGTTGTTAGCCAGATAGATCGTGGTGAAGCGTTGTGATGCGCCCCCGACGGCCTTCTGGTTGTCCGTATTGGGGTAGATTGAGGCACCGACAAAAATGTCAGTGACACCGGTCTCGCCAAGGCGAAGGTTGTTGGAGGCGTCTAGCACTGCCAGCGACGCGTTGGTGTTGTCGGCGCGCTTGGCGCCGTAAGAGACCCCATTAGGCAGGCGCACGCCAAGTGCGGAATAGGTGCCGGAGAAATCCGCGCCATAGGCGTGATTGCCGAGATCGCGATAAGATGCGGTCGCGTTCGAATAGTCATCATAGGCCGCTTGCTTGGTTGAGCCAGGACCAACCATATAGCCGCGTTCGTAGATTGGCCCCATACCCGATCCCAGCAGGGCGTGCCCCGCAGTTACGGTATTGTTGCCCGGATTGCCGCCGTTGACGGTAACGCCATAGACGGAGGGAGCCGCGATTCCGGCCGCTCCGATGCCGGCGCCAAAGTCTGAGCCAGAGTGATTGTCGATGTCGAACTCGACGATGTTGACGAACTCAGGCGTGACACCTGTGTCGAGGTGCATTAACAAGTTCATCGTCCAGGCTTTGTAGCAGCCAGAACGCATATTGACCCCACCGTAGAGCAACACCTTGCCGCCCTCGTCTCCAGGGCCGCTTTCGCTCCCACCCCCGGTGCCGGGCGTGCCCTTAGAATAGTTGGCTCCCAGGGCGAAATCGAACTGGCGAACGCTGACGCTTTCGTTTGTGTCGTCAAACAATAGATGGAAATGACCTTTGGTTGGCCAACCGTTGCCGACCGGGTCGAACGTTATAAGTGGGCCACCAAGCAAATAGTTGACCGGCTGCAGGTTCGACAGGTTGGATAGCGCCTTGCCGTCCAAGACGGCCTGACCCGTCACCGACAGGTTTGAGAAATCAACATTCAGCTTCCCCGCGACGGCTTGGGCCGCGTCGATCACATCCTGTGGCGATATGGGGTCGGCACCCACTGGCTGGATGATCGCGCGGCGGATCAGGCGCATCAGGTCTTGCTGGCGCGCCGTCCCTTTGTTGCTGTCGGCATTGAGCGCAGGCATCGAGAGGGGGGCAGCCCTAGAGAACTGGCTTTCCCTGGCGCCAACGACTAATCGATCTACCGTCACCGTGCAGTTTTGCACTGGCGAGCCAAGTACGACCTGGCCCGAACCGTACGATCTCTCATACACACCGCCGACCGATGAAGATCACGCCTTGGTCTCTTGTCCGGACTGCGGGGCGGGAGTGTTCGTCGATGACGCATCTTTCCGTCGTGACGCCGCCGCCCGCCAAGCCCTCTCCGCAGCACCTGGGGAGGCGGGGGAATGAGCAAGCTGATTTGGCGTCTTCGATACACCTTCCTGCTGTTGCGCTCTCCATACGTCATCACGCCGCTTGAGGCTTGGTCGATGTCGGCTGGGTCGTGGGAAGCGAACGACGACACGCGCGGGTCAGATCCAATGCCGACACCAGCGGACGCCCTCTACGAAGACCAATATTACTGGAGCGAGAACTGATGACCGCCCCGATGCCTGAGACCATGAGCCCGCGCGAGAAGGTGGAACTGAAGCCGTGTCCGTTCTGTGGTTCGCAGCCCGAGCGACACCCATCCGGCGACGGAACGGGCACGATGATCGAGTGCATCGCGCCAGACTGCCCCAACCCGCACGTTTCCTATTACGGAGATGGCGAGGCTGAGGCCCGATGGAACCGCCGCGCAGCCCTCGCCTCATCCGGCGATCATGCGGAACTGGCGCGCTGGATCGACGACTATGAGCGGGACGCGGCCATTGATGCAGAGGATGACGGCGACCTGTCCCACGTCGATGACGGCCTACGCGAGTTTCCAATGCGGGGGGTCAAAGCCCTCATCGCAGAGGTCGCGGCGCTGCGGGGTGAGCGTGATCGTCTGGCGAAAGAGTTGCACGACGAAGTGAGGGCTTGTGTCATCGCCTCGAAATCCGACCGATTAACAAGGTAGTGGTTGGGGTGGTGCGTTTCGCTGGACTGGAAGTCATCAGCCATGCGCTGACAAATGGCCCGCAGCTTCTCAGCCTCTGGCGCGGGCGGGGTGATTGGTGATGGCTGCCAGAACGGTTCCGATCGGGGGTTAGCCAAGTTCAGAGCGTTCATGCTGCGGTCGCCAAGTTCCGCCCCTATCGGGTAGTTGATATGGACACCGCGTCGGGGCTTTCCATCGAAGCAGTTCATCCCGATGTCGCCCGCGTCGATCCGATACCGAAGACCATCGACGTAGAGCTCGATGAAAGCAGTCTTGGTCGGCTTCCATCCGTATTCGCCGTATCGCTCTGACGGCGGACATCCGACGAACTCAACCTGCACCATGCCCGCGGGGCAATCCTTGCCGTAGTAGGTCGCACCGTCGTTCACCGGCTGCACTTCCTCGCGGGCTTGGGGTTTCGACAGGGCCTCAATCACCTCTCGGATTTCGTTGTGCCGAATGGTCGAATTTGTCCCCTTAACCAGGGCGTCTCGGAGCTATGCAGCCGAGCAATCCGTCAACGCCACCGAAGCAGAGCGCAAGCTGGCTGACGAGCGCCTGAACTACGAAGGCGCCCTGTCGGACATAGACAGCCTGCTCACTGTCCTGATCCGACGCATCAATGGAGAGAAGGACTTAGCGTCTGCCGCCGAATGGGTGCGACTGAACTATCCGCTCGCCGCTGAAAAAATCATCAGCAAGGAGGCCGAACGTGGGTGAGGTCGTAGAGGATGCTGGCTGGGATTGGTGCCCGCCAGGAGAACCGATAACCGGCAAGACTTATCGTGCGGATGGGTGGGTCTACCGCGATCTTCCTCGCATGGCGCCGGAGCAGCTAGACCAGTTGGTGGCAATAATTGGAGACGATAACATCGTCTGGCTGTCTAAGGCCGATTATGGGTCGTCTAAGCGCGGCCAGCTTCTGATTTCTCCGGCGGGAATGCAAAGTCTCTCGGCCCATAACGGGGCGCGCCAATGACTGACCCTATGGAACTGGTGAAGCGGCTGGAGGGTCGCGCTCAATATGCTGTCGCTGATCCGCTTGTGTCCGAAGCCGCCGCCTGCATCCGCGAGTTGGTGGAGCGCCAGACAAAACTTGCCGACGCAGCCCGAGCCTATTTCGTCGGTTGGATGATGGATGAAGCTGACGACAGCGGCCCCATCTTCACAGGATGCTCTACGGAACAGCATCTCGCCGCAAAGCGCCTCGGAGACGCCCTCCCTCCAGCACCAGGAACGAAACCATGAGCGGCGTTCCTCCTGACCTCCCGCCGCGGTTGACGACTACTGAGGTCTGCGCGCTCGGACGCATCTCGGTTCGCACCTTCGCCCGCCGGCGCCGGGAAGGGCGATATTTGCTCGAGCCGTGCGATCGCGGTTCCGAAAACCTGTGGCGCCTCGCGGATGTTCTGCGCGCGCTTGATCTGGTCCAATCTCAACCGGCGCCCGTAGTGGCCGCCCCACCAAAGGTCGATCCCGATGCCATCCGTGCAGCAAGAGCTGGGCAAGTACGTCAGCGTCCGGGTCCGCAAGGACGGGACAGCGCGCGTCCTGTTCGAGGTGCCCGCACGACTCCGGCCCTCACACTGGCCTTCGACGCGTCCGCTCCCGATTGAGGGCAGGCGGGGGGACCTGACAGATGCTGCCGAGGTGGCGCGGATCCAGGCTGACGCCAGACGCCTCTACGCTGAGCTGATGGCGGCACGTGACGGCGCACCGAAAGTCGATCCGAACGCTCGCACCTTCAGCACGCTCATCACAGCTTGGCAGAATTCTCAGTCGTGGAAGGACAACAAGCCACGGACGAACAAGGGTTACGAAGAGTGTCTGCGCGAGATCAAGGCATGGGAGACGGCGAGCAATCCTGACCCCACGCACCTGACGGTGCCGGACATTGAAGCGTTTATCGGCATCTACGATGACCGGCCGACAACCCGCTATCACGTCCGCAAGGTCCTGCGCATGGTCATGGCGCAGGCCGTCCGTCTGAAGTGGCGCACCGACAATCCTGTCGACGAGGTGAAGGTCGCCATGCCGAAGTCGCGGGTGACGATCTGGGAGCAGGCCGACGTCGACACATACGTCTGGGCGGCGCTCGCCGCGGGCAATCCCGACCTCGCAGCGATCATCCTCACCGAGTGGGAGATCGGGCAGCGCCTGACCGATGTGGTGCTGTTTCGGCGCGGCGGCGAATACCTGCCCAAGGAGGGCGTATTCAGCTTCGATCAGAGCAAGACAGCCCAGCCGGTCGCCATACCCGTCAGCAACCGCCTGAGGGCCATCCTCGCCATGATTGAGCGGCCGGGCTCACTCTATCTCTTCCACGACACCACGGCGGCGCGCAGCACGGCGTCCCTGGTGCTCGACCTGCTGTTCGAGGGGCAGCGCGTCGGGGCCATTCCTAGCGCTGTTCAGATGGGCAAGACGCTCGGCATCAGCGATGTTGCCGTGGGCAAGGCCCTGAGAAAGCTGCGCGTGCAAGGATGTGTGGCGACCGTCGACGGAACAATGATGCTGAAGCGTCCGAACTGGGATGACGGGGCCAAGCCGTTCGCCAATGTCGAGCGCCTGTCCCATGTCTTTGGTGATGTCCGAACCCGCTTCGTTCTGCCAGCCGGAGGGCGTCACCTGGTGCTGCGCGCCATCCGCCATAGCTGCGTCGTGCAGCTAGCTCGCCACGGCGCTGAGGTGCCGGAGATCGTCAGCGTGACCGGCCACAGTCTGTCCAGCGCGAACGAAATCCTGAAGGTCTATATGCCGCGCGACAGCCGCGTGGCGATGAACGCTCAGAGGAAACGGGGGCTGGTCGCGTGAGAACATCACGCGCACAGAGTCTGACGGACCGATCTAACGGGAGTCAGACGGTCGGCATTCGTTCTCTTGCCCGACGATCCGAAACCCCTTACGGAGCAACGCTTTCCGGCTCAATGCGCCCTTAGCTCAACCGGATAGAGCACCCGCCTTCTAAGCGGGATGTTGCAGGTTCGAGTCCTGCAGGGCGCGCCAGGCTTTCAGACCCTTTTCGAGATCCGCGATCAGATCCGCGGGGTCTTCCAGCCCCACATGCAGGCGCAGCAGTTGACCGGCCAGGCTCGGGGCATGCTGGCGCCAGGCCAGTTGCGGGGTTTCGTGCGTGATCAGGCTTTCGAAGCCGCCCCAGGAATAGCCCATGCCGAACAGGCTGAGGGCGCCCATCAGGGCGTGGGCCGAAGATCTGTCGCCCCCCTTCATGACGACGCCCATGAGGGCCGCGCCTCCTGCATAGTCGCGCCGCCACAGGTCGTGGCCGACCGAGCTGGGCAGGGGCGGGAAGAGGACGCGCTCGACCTCCGGCTGAGTCTGCAGCCATTCGGCGACCTGAAGCGCGGATTTGAGCGCCTCATTGTATCGCAGCGGCAGGGTGCGCAGGCCGCGCAGGGCCAGCCAGGCGTCGTCGGGCGAGACGTGCCATCCCATGTCTTCGATGGCGTGCAGGACGGCGCGAGCGATCTCCGTGTCCTGGACGGCTATGGCGCCCATCAGCAGATCGGAGTGGCCAGCCGCATATTTGGTCACGGCCTGGACGCTGACATCGACGCCATGTCCGAGCGGGCGGAAGGCCAGGCCTGCGGCCCAGGTGTTGTCCATCACCGTCAGCACGCCTCGCGCCCGACAGGCGGCCGTCAAGGCGGGGACGTCGACGATCTCGAAGGTCAGCGAGGAGGGCGATTCGATCAGCAACAGCCGCGTCCGTTCGCTAAAAAGCGACAGGATGTCGGTCGTCGAGGCGTCCGCTGGATGGAAGCGCGTCGCAATCCCGCGGGCAGCCAGGTGGCGGGTCAGGAAGCGGCGGGTGGGCCCGTAGACGGCGTCGCTGGTCACAACCTCGTCGCCCGGGCGCAGGAGAGCGAGCAGAGGCACAGTGACCGCGGCGAGCCCGGAGGGGACCAGGAAGGCCTCGCTGGCGCCTTCCAGATCAGCCAGGGCTGCGCGCAGCTCGCGGGCGGCGCCGGTCCCGTCCAGACCGTAAACCGGGCCAGGCGTCGAATCCTGCATCGAGGCCGGATCGTCGCTGAGCATGGTGGAGGCGCGTTCGACCGGGGGATTGACCGGCCGCCGTCCCTGGCCGCGGCGCGTGGCGGAGGCGATCAGGCGGGTGCGGTCGGAAAGGCGAGGCATATGGGCTCCGGCGGGTTGCGGTTCTGAGCCTAGAGGGCTCTAAAGAAGGCGGGGGCGCAAGCTGGCGAGGGTGACGGAATGCGGGCGGCGAAGATCTTGACGGGAATATCGCTGGCGCTGCTGCTGGCGACAGCCGCCTGCCAGCGGCAGGCCGAGACCGATCACGCCGAGACGCCGCCGACCCCGCGCCCGACCACGACCGTCATGCCGCCGGACGTCGCCAGTCCGACATTGGCGGCGATCAAGCTGCGCGGACACCTCAAATGCGGGGTCAATCAGGGCCTGGTGGGTTTCGCCTTCACGGACAATCGCGGCGCGTGGCGAGGCTTTGACGTCGACTTCTGTCGCGCGACGGCGGCAGCGATCTTTGGCGACCCGGATGCGGTGCGGTTCGTGCCGCTGACGGCGGAACTAAGGTTCGAGGCCCTTCGTGACGGGCGGGTGGATGTCCTGTGGCGCAACACGTCCTGGACCATGAGCCGCGACGCAGGTGGTGACCTGAGCTTTGCGGGCATCAACTACTATGACGGTCAGGGCTTCCTGGTTCGCCGCGCCCTGAACCTGAACAGCGCCTCGGAACTGAACGGCGCGCGGATTTGCGTTCAGTCGGGTTCGACGACCGAACTGAACGTCGAAGACTATTTCCGCACACGCGGGATCGAGTTCCGACCGGTCGTCGTGAAGACAGAAGAAGAAGCGCGACAGGCCTACGCACGCGAGGCGTGCGACGCCTTTACGGCGGATATCTCGGCGCTGGCGGCGGCGCGGACGACCCTGCCGAACCCTCAGCAGCACGCCATACTGCCCGACGTCATCTCCAAGGAGCCGCTGGGCCCCGTCGTGCGTCGCGGGGATGATCAGTGGACGGCGGTGATCCGCTGGACCCTGAATGCGCTGATCCTCGGCGAGGAACTGGGCGTGACCAAGGGCAATGTGGCCGGGTTGCAGCGGGACAGTCAGGACTCACGCATCCGTCGACTGCTCGGCGAGGAGGGGGAATTCGGGCCGTCGCTGGGCCTGTCCCGCACATGGGCGCGAGACGCGATCGCGGCGGGCGGAAACTATGGCGAGATTTTCGAGCGGAACCTTGGCCAGCAATCGGCGCTGAATCTGGCCAGGGGGCTGAACGCGCAATGGAGCGCCCGGCCGGGCGGCCTGATCTACGGGCTGCCTGTTCGGTAACGGCGCCGACGGCGTATGGGGGACCGATGACCGTAACGACCAGGAAGAAGCTGCCGCTTCATGTGCTGATGCTGATCGGCTTTGTGGTGGGGCTGCTAGGCGGTCTCGCCGTCAATCTGACGATCGGCGGCGACACGGGCTGGGTCCAGTGGATCACCACCAATATCACCGGGCCGGCGGGTCAGATTTTCCTGCGGCTGCTGTTCATGTTGGTGCTGCCCCTGCTGTTCTCGGCGCTGGTGGTCGGCGTGGCCGAGATGGGCGACCTGAAGACCCTGGGGCGGGCGGGAACCAAGAGCCTGCTGTTCACGGTGTTCATCTCCGCCATCGCCGTGCTGATCGGCCTGGTCATGGTCAATGTCTTCCGACCTGGCGACGGCGTGGATCCCGCGCTGGCCCAGCAACTGCTGGAGCAGGGGCGGAGCGGCGCGGCCGCCATCGTCGGCAGCGCGCCGGATTCGGTGCGGGCGGGCGACTTCTTCCTCGATCTGGTGCCGTCCAACGTCTTCACGGCGGCGGCGCAGAACGAAATCCTGCCGGTCATGGTCTTCGCGCTGATGTTCGGCATCGGGCTGGTGCTGGCCAAGAGCCCCGTCACAGATAGCCTGCAGAAGACCATTGAGGGGGTGTTCGAGGTGATGATGAAGCTCATCAACCTGGTCATTCGCCTGGCGCCGATCGCCATCGCCTGTCTGATGTTCAATCTTGCGGCGTTGTTCGGCTGGGACCTGCTGGTGCGCTTGGCCGCCTTTGTCGCGGTCGCCGTGGGGGCGATGGCGATCCACATGTTCGTCGTCTATCCGATCTGCATCGCGACGCTGGGAGGAATGTCGCCGTTGAAGTTCTTCCGCGATATCCGCGAGGCCATGGTGGTGTCCTTCTCCACCGCCTCGTCCAACGCCAGCCTGCCGGTGTCGCTGCGCGTCGCCGAGCAGAACCTGGGCCTGCCGCGCAAGATCGCCCGTTTCGTCCTGACGGTCGGGGCCACGGCGAATCAGAACGGCACGGCCCTTTTCGAGGGCGTGACGGTGCTGTTCCTGGCGCAGTTCTTTGGCATCGACCTGAGCCTGGGGCAGCAATTCATCGTCATGCTGGTCTGCATCCTGGGCGGGGTCGGCACGGCGGGGGTGCCGGCGGGCAGCCTGCCGGTCATCGCCATGATTCTGGCCATGGTGGGCGTGCCGCCGGAAGGGATTGGCCTGATCCTGGGCGTCGACCGCTTCCTGGATATGTGCCGCACCACGCTGAACGTGACCGGCGATCTGGTCGTCGCCACCGTGGTGTCGCGCGGCGAGGAAGAGAAGGACGCGGAGATTCCGGCGACGGCCTGAAGATCAGCCGAGGGCTACAGGGACGTCAGATCGCGCGCCCCACTCGGCCCACGAGCCGTCGTAGAGCTGCGATGGTCGACCCAGTTGCGCCAGGCCGAGGGTCAGGATGGCGGCGGTCACGCCCGAGCCACAGGTGGTGATGACGGGGCGATCCAGATCGACGCCGGCACCGCGGAAGGCCGACTCCAGAGCTTCGCCACGCTTGAGCGTCCCGTCCGGTTTCAATAGCTGGCCGAAGGGCAGGTTAAGCGCGCCGGGCATGTGGCCGGAACGCAGGCCGGCGCGAGGCTCGGCGGCCTCGCCTCGGAAACGGGGCGCGCCTCGGGCGTCCACGACCTGATCATTGCCGCTCAAGGCCCGACGGACCTGATCCAGATCCACGACATCCGCGGAGGCGAAGTCGGCCAGGAAGGTGGAGGCGTTCCTGGCGGCGATAGGGCCATGGTCCAGCGGGCGTCCTTCCGCACGCCATTTCGGCAAGCCGCCGTCCAGAACACGCACTTTTTTCGCGCCCATGACGCGCAGCGTCCACCAGACCCGCGCCGCCGAGAACAGGCCCTGGGCGTCATAGACCACGATCTCGTCGCTGTCGGAGACGCCCAGCGCGCCCATCGCCGCGGCAAATGCCTGTGGTGTCGGCAGCATGTGCGGATAGGGGCTGGCGGGATCGGAGATCGCCTCCAGATCGAAGAAGAGGGCGCCGGGCAGTCGTTCGGCTTCAAAATCCGCGCTGGCGTCGCGTCCGTCCAGCCACCAGGTGGCGTCGATGATCCGCAGGTCAGGCGCGTCGAGGCGATCCGCCAGGTCTTGCGTCGAGATCAGTGGGCTGTCCGAGGGTCGCATGGCGGCACGATAACACAGGCTGCCCAGCCGTGTGGTCAGGCCGTGAGTCGCCCTGTAGGTTGCGCAGCAGAGAGTTCGACGCCACCTGTCGGACGCAAAGTTGCGGCACTGAGCCGCGATATTACCGACTCAAACCGTTGAAAGCGCCGCCGTGAACCGTCCCAACGCCGTCATTGAACTGTCCGCTGGCCTGAAGAAGCCCGTCGTGATCGGCGGCGGACGTCGCATCGTCTTCATTGCTGGTCCCTGCCAAATGGAAAGCCGTCAGCACGCGCTGGAGACGGCGCACCGCCTGAAGGAGATCGGCGAGCGACTGGACGTCGGCATCATCTACAAGACCAGTTTCGACAAGGCGAACCGCACCAGCGCTACCGCCGCGCGCGGCATCGGCCTGAAGGACTCGCTGCCGATCTTCGCCGAAATCCGCGAAGTGACTGGCCTTCCGACCCTGACCGATGTCCACTCCGAGGCCCAGTGCGAAGGCGTGGCCGAGGCCGTGGACGTGCTGCAGATCCCGGCCTTCCTTTCGCGCCAGACCGACCTGCTCCTGGCGGCAGCCGCCACCGGCAAGGCGATCAACATCAAGAAGGGTCAGTTCCTGGCCCCTTGGGACATGAAGAACGTCATCGCCAAGGTGGTCGGCGCTGGCAACCCCAACGTCATGGCCTGCGAGCGCGGCGCCAGCTTCGGCTACAACACCCTGGTCAGCGACATGCGGTCGCTGCCGATCATGCGCGAGATCGGCTGCCCCGTCGTCTTTGACGCCACCCACAGCGTGCAGCAGCCGGGCGGGCAGGGCACGTCCTCGGGCGGCCAGCGCGAGTTCGTGCCGATCCTGGCTCGTGCGGCCGTGGCCGTGGGCGTCGACGCCGTCTTTGTCGAGACGCACGAGGACCCCGACAATGCTCCGTCGGACGGCCCCAACATGGTGCCGCTGGACCAGTTCGAGGCTCTGGCCGCCGAGTTGATCGCCTTCGACGATCTGGCCATCAAGGTCGGCGCCAAGGCGCCGATGGCGAACCCGTCCTGAATCCGCTAGTTCGGCGTCATGGCTGAACGATCACTCGATTTGGGCGCGCTGCAGACCTTGCTGGCGCAGGTGCATGAGCTGAAGGTCGCCTGCGTCGGCGATCTGATGCTGGATCGTTACGTCTATGGTGAGGTCAGCCGTATCTCGCCCGAGGCGCCTATTCCGGTGTTGCGTGCGCGACGTAGCGTGGCCATGCCCGGCGGCGTGGGCAATGTGGCGCGAAACGTCGCGGCCCTGGGCGGCCAAGCCCGGCTGGGTGCGGTCGTTGGGCAAGATGCGGCAGGTGCCGAACTGACCGACCTGATCGCCGCAGAGGACCGGGTCGAGGACGCGCTGGTTCGCCCCGAGGGCGCGGCCACCATCGTCAAGACGCGCTTTGTCGCCGCCGGACAGCAACTGCTGCGGCTGGACGACGAACAGCCTGCGACCGCCGCCTATGACGACAGGGCGGTGTTCAAGGGCACCAAGGCCATCCTGCTGTCCGACTACGCCAAGGGCGTGGTGGACGACCCCCTGATCGAGACGGCCTTGTGGGCGGGTCGAGAGTATGGCGCGCCGGTCATCGTCGACCCCAAGGGCCGCGACTTCGCTCGCTATGGCGCTGTTGACCTGATCAAGCCCAACGCCAGCGAATTGGCCGGAGCCACCGGCCTGCCGGTGGAAACGGATGCCGAGGTTGAGGCGGCGCTGGCGGCTTTGCTGGCTTCCACCACCGTCAAGGCGGTCGTCGTCACACGGGCGGGGAAAGGCATGACCCTGGCGCGTCGTGACGGGGCCGTAGTGCATTTCCCCGGTCGGGCGCGTGAAGTCTTTGACGTGTCGGGCGCTGGCGACACCTCGCTGGCGGCGCTGGGCCTGGCCTTGGGCGCGGGCGCGACGCTGGAGGCAGCGGTGCAGTTCGCCATCCTTGCGTCCGGCGTCGTCGTCGGCAAGAGCGGCACAGCCGTCGTCACCCCCGCAGAACTGATCGAAGCCGAGATGAGCCAGCACGCGGCCCTGGCCCAGTCCAAGGTCACCCCGCTGGACGAACTGTCCGATCAGGTCGAGGCGTGGAAGCGTCAGGGCCTGAAGGTTGGCTTCACCAATGGCTGTTTCGACATTCTGCACCGGGGCCACGTGGCCTATCTGGCCCAGGCGCGCGGCTGGTGCGACCGGCTGGTGGTGGCGCTGAACACCGACGCCTCGGTCCGCCGCCTGAAGGGCGAGGGGCGTCCTGTCAACGATCTGGACAGCCGCGCCGCCGTCATCGGCGGCCTGGCCAGCGTGGACCGGGTGACGGCCTTTGACGATCCGACGCCGATGGCCTTGATCGAGAGGCTTCGGCCCGATGTCCTGATCAAGGGTGCGGACTACACCAAGGACAAGGTGGTCGGCGCGACCGAGGTCGAGAGCTGGGGCGGGGTGGTCCGCCTGGCCGATTTCGCCGACGGCTATTCCACGACCAAGACGATCGAGAAGATGATCGGAGACGCCCAATGACCCCTCGCATGATCGTGGTGACGGGCGGGGCGGGCTTCATCGGCTCCAATATCGTGGCGCGCCTGTGCGACAGCGATGCCTGGGACGTGGTTGTCTGCGATCGGCTGGAGACCGCCGACCTGGCCAAGTGGAAAAACATAGCCAAGCACGCCATCGCCGACCTGTGGGCGCCGGAAGAACTGTTCGAGCAACTGGAACGGCACGCCGATCGGATCGAGGCCGTGGTGCATATGGGCGCCATCTCTTCGACGACCGAGCCGGACGCCGACCTGATCCTGCGCACCAATTTCAGCCTGTCGCGCGATATCTGGGACTGGTGCGCCTTGCGCGACGTGCGGATGATCTATGCCTCGTCTGCGGCGACCTATGGCGACGGCGAGACGGGCTTCGAGGATCGCGACGATCCTGAGAGCCTGAATGCGCTTCGCCCTCTAAACGCCTATGGTTATTCGAAATACCTGTTTGATCAATACGCCGTGCGCCAGGCAGATCGGGATCAGGCGCCGCGTCAGTGGGCAGGGTTGAAGTTCTTCAACGTCTATGGCCCGAACGAGGGTCATAAGGGCGGGATGAAGTCGGTCGTGGCCCAGATCTGGCCCAAGGTTCAGGCGGGCGAGACGGTCAGCCTGTTTAAATCGCACAACCCCAACTATCCCGATGGCGGCCAGTTGCGCGACTTCGTCTATGTCGACGACGTGGTGAACATCATCGACTGGCTGTTGCAGACGCCGGACGTGTCGGGCGTGTTCAACGCCGGCTCGGGTCAAGCGCGGTCCTTCGCCGATCTGGCGCGCGCGACCTTTGCTGCAGCGGGCAAGGAGCCGTCGATAGCCTATGTGGACATGCCGGAAGCTATCCGGGACCGGTATCAGTATTTCACCGAAGCCAGCATGGACCGCATTCGGGCGGTTGGTTTCAACGGCCAGTCGACCCCGCTGGAAGAAGGCGTGCGTCGCTACGTGCAGGACTTTCTCTCGCAGCCGGATTCGTATCGGTGAAGATGCCCAGCCTGACCTTGCGCCAGTGGGTCGGCTACACGGGTTTTGCCCTGGTCTTCATCCTGGTGGCCGCCGTGGCGGTGTGGCGCGGCGACATCCTGAAGGCCGGCCTGGACCCGCAGGTGCCGTTTCAGACCTACGACCCGCCGCCAGCGCCCGACTACGGCCAGGCTACGGCCTGGGCGCTGCGCGACGCCCGTGCGCCAGGGGCGGGCGAAGCTGCGATCTTCTTTGTCCACTCGACCACGTTCGAGGGCGGTAGCGGCTGGAACGGCCCGATCAGCGACCGCAAGGCCGACGCCTATCTGCAGCGGGTCGTGATCCCGAACTACGCAGGACCCTTCGCCCGAGCAGGGATCATCAGTGCGCCGCATTACCGACAGGCCAGCCTCTATACGCGGCTGACGCTGCGCGAGGATGCGCGGGAAGCCCGCGCCTTCGCCTACAACGACGTGGAGGCGGCGTTCGAGCATTGGCTGGCGACCCACCCCGACGGTCCGATCATCCTGGCGGGCGTGGAGCAGGGGGCTGATCTGATCGCGCGTCTGGTTCATGAGCGTGTGGCTCAGGACGCCAGCCTTCGCGGGCGGTTGGTCGCCGTCTATCTGATGGACGCCATTGTGGGGCTGGATCAGACGGCGCCGCTGGCCGCCTGCCACGACCGGAGCCAGACAGACTGTGTCGTCGGCTGGTCCCAGGTCGGCGAGGGGGACGAGGGCGCCGCGAAGCGACGGCTGCGGCGAGCCCTGGTCTGGGATGACCGTGGCCAACTCGTCGAGCTGGGCGACAGGGCCGCCCTGTGTGTGAACCCTGTATCCGGCAGCGACGATGGCGCGACGGTTCCGGCTCGCCGGCATCTGGGCGCCGCCAACGCCACGGGGCTGGAATGGGGCGTGCGGCCTGCCTTCATTGACCGCCAGATCGCCACTCAATGTCGCGAGGGGCTGCTGCGCCACACGGTGTTGAAGTCAGAGTCCTTCCGCGAGTTCAGCGGTTGGGCCAATCGCCGCAAGGCGCGGCCCTACAACCTGTTCTACGCTGACATTGAGGCCGACGCCCTGTCGCGTCTTGCTGCCTGGAAAGCCGGCCGGGCTCCCTAGTCGGCGCCTGAGCGGTCGGCGCGCCAGTCGAACAGGGCTTCCAGAACGCGAACGGCCTGACCGCGCGGGCTGGTCAGGTCGGGGTCTCGACCCAGGATCAGGCGGGCGTCGTCCGACGCCGCCAGCATCAGTGAGCGGTGCTTGACCGGGTCGGCAAAGCGATAGGCGGGAAAGCCGCTCTGTTTCAGGCCCAAGGGGTCGCCGCCCCCGCGCAGGCGGAAGTCCTCCTCGGCGATCTCAAAGCCGTCTTCGGTGCGGCGCAGGGTCTCCAGACGTTCGCGCGCGGTCTCGCCCAGCGCGCCGTCCTGACCGCCGTACAGCAGGATGCAGGAACTGGACTTGGCCCCGCGCCCGACACGACCGCGTAGCTGGTGCAACTGGGCCAGGCCGAAGCGATCGGCGTGTTCAATGACCATGATGGAGGCGTTGGGCACGTCCACGCCCACTTCGACGACCGTGGTGGCGACCAGAAGCGGGATGCGGCCTTCGGCGAACTCGGCCATTACGGCTTCGCGTTCAGCGCCCGGCATCTGACCGTGAGCCAGGCCGACCTCGACTTGCAGGATGCGGCGCAGGTCGTTGGCGCGCTCCTCGGCGGCGGCCAGGTCGATGGCTTCGGACTCCGCCACCAGAGGACAGATCCAGTAGGCCTGGGCGCCGCTGTCGATCGCCGCCTTCAGCCGTTTGGCCACCTCGCCGATGCGAACCAGCGGCAGAACGGCGGTGGCGACGGGCGTGCGGCCGGGGGGCTTCTCCATAAGGCGGCTGACCTCCAGTTCGCCGTACTGGGTCAGTTCCAGCGTGCGCGGGATGGGCGTGGCCGACATGGTCAGCAGATGGACGCCGCCGATCGCCGGATCACCCTTGGCCTGGAGGCGCTGACGCTCGTTGACGCCGAAGCGGTGCTGTTCGTCGATGACGGCCAGGGCCAGCCGGTGGAACTGCACCGCGTCCTGGAACAGGGCGTGGGTGCCGATAGCGACCTGAGCCTCGCCCGAGGCCAGAGCGGCGAGCCGTTTGCGTCGCTCCGCCTGGGTGTCGCGGCCAGTCAACAGGACGGTCGAAATCCCGGCGTCTTCCAGCATGGGAGCCAGCCGCTGGTAGTGTTGGCGCGCCAGGATTTCGGTCGGGGCCATCAGGGCGGACTGGAAGCCGCTGGACGCCGCGTCGGCCAATGCGAGGGCTGCGACGGCGGTCTTGCCTGAGCCAACATCGCCTTGCAGCAGTCGCCCCATCTGCTCACCTGAAGCCAGATCGGCGCGGATTTCTTCGAGCGCGCAGGCCTGGGCGCCGGTTAGGGTGAAGGGCAGGGCGGCCAGGAGGCGCTGCGAGGGCTCTCCCGTCGTGATGCGCGCCGCCGGTGTGATCTGACGCGCACGCCGGCGGCGAGCCAGGGCCAGTTGGTGGGCGAACAACTCGTCATAGGCCAGGCGCTGGCGGGCCGGAGCCTCGGGCGTCAGGTCTGCCTCCGAGGTCGGCGCGTGCAGGGTTTCGAGCGCGGCACGCCAACCGAGCCAGCGCCGCGCTGACATCCAGGCGGCGTCCTGCCACTCGTCCAGCTCCGGGGCGGCGGCGAGGGCTCCCTGGGCCAACTTGCGCACCACCCGCGAGGTCAAGCCTTGCGTCGCCGGATAGACGGGTTCGGACAGGGGGATGTCGTCCGCCTTGTCCAGCGGCAGGATGTAGTCGGGGTGCGCGATCTGCACCTCGTTGTTGAAGCGCTCGACCTTGCCAGTCACCAACCGCCGCTCCCCGCGCGGCGCCAGGCTTTCGATGTGGCGCGGCGACCCGGCGAACCAGATCAGGTGGACGAAGCCGGTGTCGTCCGAAGCCCGCATCTTCAACGGCGCGCCGATCTTGTGCGGCGGGATCAGCCGGTCGATCAGGACGTCGAAGACGCCGATCTCGCCCTCGACGGCGTCCGCGGCGGTCGTGCGGCGGCGCTGGATGATTCCGGACGGCGACAGGAACAGCACGTCGCGCACCAACGGGCCCGCCAGTTTCTGCACCAGAGGCGCGCTTCTGGGCCCCACGCCCTTCAGGGTGGAGACGTCCGCAAACAGTGGAAAGAGAATCTCGGGCCGCATTAGCCTCAGCATAGCTGGCGAAAACGGAACGGGAACGCTATCTGATCCAACTCTTCACATGAACGGACCGGGCAAGGAACCGCGTGGCCGAAATTGACGCACGTCCAGAGGACCTTCTCAAGCAACGCCTGGGCCGGATTTCCTACCGCGCCTGGAGGCGAGGTTTCCGCGAAGCGGACATGGTGCTGGGACCCTTTGTCGATCAGGTCGGCCCGACGCTGAGCGAGGCAGAGCTGGATGAACTGGAGCATCTCCTGAACGAGGAGGACCAGTATCTTTACGCCTGGATCATCGAGAAGGAGCCGACCCCGCCCGAATTCGACGGGCCGATGCTGGCGCGCATCCGAGCCTTCATGCGCAAACACGTCGCGGCGGAAGTGGCCAAGGGTATCGGTTGATGAGTGAGGCGATGGCGCGGCGTGACGTCGAACTGGGCGGCGCGCCCGAGGGTCTGGATGCACTGGTCGTCGCTGAACGGCTGAAGGCGCACGGCGGAGTCGGACTGCTGGTGGCGCGCGATTACCAGCGCTCCGGCAACTTCGTGCAGGCGCTTGGCTTCTTCGCGAAGGACATTGAAGTTCTTGAATATCCGGCCTGGGATTGTCTGCCCTATGACCGGTTGAGTCCGACGGCCTCGGTCGCGGCCCAGCGCATGGCGACCCTGACCCGGCTGGCCCAGCGCGATCCGTCGGACGTCAGGCCGTTGTTGGTGGTCGCCACCGTGGCCGCAGTCACCCAGCGCACGCCGCCGCGTCAGACCGTCACCGGAGCCGGCTTCGAGGCCAAGGTCGGTCTCGATCTGGATACGGCGGCGCTGGAACGCTACGTGTTGGCCAACGGCTATGTGCGCGCTTCGACCGTGTCCGAGCGCGGCGAGTACGCCATTCGCGGTGGGGTTATCGACGTCTTCCCGCCGGGCTTCGACGAGCCTGTGCGTCTGGACCTGTTCGGGAGCGAGCTGGAGTCCATCCGCGCCTTTGATCCCGAGACTCAGCGTTCGACCCGGCAACTAATGCAGGTGGCCCTGCTGCCGGTCTCGGAGGTGCTGCTGGACGCCGAGACTATTTCGAGGTTCCGAAGCGGCTATCTGAACCTGTTCGGCGCGCCGGGCGACGAGCCGATGTACGCCGCCGTCAGCGAGGGAGCGCGTCGTCAGGGGCTGGAGCACTGGCTGCCGCTCTTCTACGAACGCCTCGACACCCTGTTCGACTTCCTGCCGGACAGCGCCCCGGTCTTCCTCGACAGTCAGGTGGAGCAGGCCCGTGCAGAGCGCTGGAGCCTGACGACCGACGCCTATGAGGCGCGCAAGGAAGCCGCCAGGGGCAAGGGCGGCGCGGCCTATCGCGCGCCGACGCCGCAGAGCCTCTATCTGGACGAAGGCGACTGGAACAGCGCCTTGGCCGGTCGGGCCGTGCGCCGTTTGTCGCCGCTGTCAGCGGGATCGGGTGAAGACGCCGGCGGTCGACTGGGCCGCAGCTTCGCCGCCGAACGGTCGCAGGACAGCGTCAATCTGTTCGCCGCCGTCGCCCAGCACGCCGAGACCCTGAAGGGCGAGGGCAAGCGGGTTCTGTTCGCCTCCTGGACCGAGGGATCGGCCGAGCGTCTGGCGGCCATGCTGGGCGATCATGGCCTGACCCACGTCCTGCCGGTGCGCGACTGGAACGATGTTCTGGCGGCGCCGAAGGATATTTACCTGCGGGCCGTCCTGCCGGTCGAGCACGGCTTCGTCACCGACGAGGTTGCGGTCATTTCCGAGACCGACATCCTGGGCGACCGTCTGGCGCGGCCCAAGCGCAAGCGGCGGGCCTCCAACTTCCTGGCGGAGGCTTCGGCTCTGACGGCGGGCGATCTGGTCGTGCACCTGGATCACGGCATCGGGCGTTATGAGGGCCTGAAGACGCTGGAGATCCAGGAGGCGCCGCACGACTGCCTGGAACTGCTCTACGCCGGTGACAGCAAGCTCTATCTGCCAGTTGAAAACATTGATCTTCTGACCCGCTACGGCACCGATGCGGACGGGGTGCAACTGGACCGTCTGGGCGGCGCCGGCTGGCAGGCGCGCAAGGCCAAGGCCAAGGAACGCCTGCGCGCCATGGCAGAGGGACTGATCGCCCTCGCCGCCAAGCGGGCGCTGCGCGTGTCCGACGCCATCACGCCGCCGTCAGGCCTGTTCGACGAGTTCTGCGCCCGCTTCCCCTACGAGGAGACGGATGACCAGTTGAACGCCATCGGCGACGTGCTGGAGGACCTGGGCAAGGGAACGCCGATGGATCGCTTGATCTGCGGCGACGTCGGTTTCGGGAAGACGGAGGTCGCCCTGCGCGCCGCCTTCGTCGTGGCCATGAGCGGTCAGCAGGTGGCCATCGTCTGCCCGACGACCCTGCTGGCGCGTCAGCACTTCAAGACCTTTTCCGAACGCTTTGCCGGCTGGCCGATCACGGTGCGGCATCTGTCGCGGATGGTCACGGCCAAGGACGCCAACGAGACGCGCGCGGGGCTCAAGGACGGCACGTTCGAGATCGTCGTCGGCACCCATGCGGTGCTGGCCGAACAGGTCGGGTTCAAGGACCTGGGTCTGGTGATCGTCGACGAGGAGCAGCACTTCGGCGTCAAGCACAAGGAGAAGCTGAAGTCCCTGCGGGCCGATGTTCACCTGCTGACCCTGACCGCGACGCCGATCCCGCGCACGCTGCAGATGGCGTTGTCCGGCATCCGCGAGATGTCGATCATCGCCACCCCGCCAGTCGATCGCCTGGCGGTGCGGACCTATGTGACGCCATGGGACCCGGTGCTGGTGCGTGAGGCCCTGCTGCGCGAGAAGTATCGGGGGGGGCAGGCCTATTATGTCGCGCCGCGCCTGAAGGAACTGCCGGACATCGAGAAGTTCCTGCGCGAGCAGGTGCCCGAGGTGAAGTTCGTAGTCGGCCACGGCCAGATGAGCCCGACCCAGCTGGAGGAGGTGATGAGCGCCTTCTACGACGGGCAATACGACGTGCTGGTTTCGACCACCATCGTCGAGAGCGGCATCGACATTCCGACGGCAAACACCCTGGTCGTCCACCGCGCCGACATGTTCGGATTGGCTCAGTTGCACCAGATCCGGGGCCGCATCGGTCGTTCCAAGGCGCGGGCTTTCGCCTATCTGACGACCGATCCCAAGCGTCCGCTGAGCCTGTCGGCTGAGCGGCGTCTTCAGGTGCTGCAGTCGCTCGACAATCTGGGCGCCGGCTTCCAGTTGGCCAGTCACGACCTGGATCAGCGCGGAGGAGGCAATCTGCTGGGCGACGAGCAGTCGGGCCACATCCGCGAGGTCGGGGTCGAACTGTACCAGCAGATGCTGGAAGACGCCGTCGCGGAACTGCGCGAAGCCGGCGAGGAAGTGGCGGATCGAGGCTGGTCGCCGTCGATCAATGTCGGGGCTGCGGTCCTGATTCCGGAAGCTTACGTGCCAGACCTGAACGTTCGTCTGAGCCTCTATCGCCGACTGTCGGACGCCGAGAAGATGGAAGATCGCGAAGCCATGGCGGCCGAGCTGATCGACCGCTTCGGTCCGCTGCCGGATGAAGCGCAGCAGCTTCTGCGGATCGTGGGCATCAAGGCGAACTGCCGCACCGCCTGCATCGAGAAGATCGACATCGGCCCCAAGGGCGCTGTGCTGACCCTGCGCAACAACAGTTTCCCCAATCCGATGGGGCTGGTCGGTCTGATCCAGAAGAACCAGGCGTTCTGGAAGATCCGGCCGGACCAGAAGATCGTCGTGAAGGGCGAATGGCCGACGCCCGACGACCGTTTGAAGGTCGCCGAGCGGATCACGGCCGATCTGGCGCGGGTGGCGGGGGCGGCCTAGCCGCGCCCCCTCATCTGGCGGATCAGGGCCCCAAAGAGATTGACGTAGTCGTCGGTCCAGGGGCGGACCTCCGTCGGGGCCAGCTTGCGCCAGCGCCCGTCCGCCTTGAAGTCAGCGAGGCCTTCGCTGGTTGGCGACAGCGCCAGGGCTTCGGTCGAGGCCTCGGCCATTTCCGGTGCGTCCGGCCGCTCTACGTAGATCTGATGCAGGTCCGCCGCGCCCAACTGACGGGCGGCCGCGACGGCCGGCATGGTGATCTCCAGATTGCGGTTGGACAGGTGAAGCACCACGACGCCGTCGGGTTTCAGGAGCTTGAGATAGCCTTCAATGGCCTCGACCGTCAGCAAGTGGGTCGGCACGGCGTCCGACGAGAAGGCGTCGATCACGAGCAGGTCATAGGTGCCGGGTGCTTCCCGCGCCATGGTCAGGCGAGCGTCGCCCAGGACCGTCCGGATCGGACCGTCGGCGCAATCCGAGATGAAGGTGAACCACGCGGGATCACGCGATACGCGGTCCACCATGGGGTCGATCTCGAAGAAGGTCATTTCGTCCGCAGCGCGCTTGTATGCGGCCATGGCGCCTGAGCCTTGACCCACGATGCCGATCTTGGCGGCAGCGCTGCGCGCCTGAATCCGCTGAGCAGCCTGACCGAGCGGGGTCGACGTCGCGTAATACATGGTGGGACTGCAGGCGAAACCGGGCGCCCGCGCCTGTGCGCCGTGCAGGGTGGTTCCATGCATCAGGACATGGACGTCGCCACCCATGGCGTCGTCACGGGTGATGGCCACGCGCATGACGCCGAAGAAGCTACGATCGGAAAGATTCCAATCGTATCCCCGCCCCACGTGTTGCGCGGACAGGGTCATGACCGCGACGATCGCCGTGAACATCACGACCCGGTCCCGGATCAGGAATGCGCAGACCGCGGCGACGCCCAGTATGAGCTGAGCCGTCTTCGTCAGACCGAAGTCCGTGAAGACGCCCCGCATCGAGGGGCTGTAGCGCATCATCTCGAACATCAGCGGAACGAAAACAGCGATAGACAGCGCCGCCGTCATCAACCAGATGTCCCGCTTGGCCGGGCGTCCGCCCAACCAGGGGCGGGCCAGACAGGCCAGGACCAGCACCAACGGATACTCCAGCACGGTTTCGAACACAGCGGGCGCGATGAGAGCGGTGAACGCCCCGCCCACCACGCCGCCGAACGACATCAGCAGATAGAACTCGGTCAACCGATCCGGCGCCGGGCGACGCGCCGCCATTTGCTGGTGGCACATCAAGGTCGTGAAGAAGAAGCACGCCAGATGAAGGACAAGCAGAAGCAGCCACTGGCCCGTCGCCATTCCCACCAGGGCCGTGATCATGATGATGAGGGTCGCCTGCAGCATCAGGGTGATGTGCAACGGGATCCAGGGCCGGGTCTGGAAGGCGATCACGAAGGTCAGCAGATACAGGGCCAGCGGCGCGACCCAGAGGAAGGGCGCGGAGGCCACGTCGGTCGACAGGTGGGCGGTGACGCCCAGCATCAGACTGGACGGCGCGGCAGCCAATAGGACGAGAATGCCCTTTTCGCGCCAGGAAATGGGGGCGCTGACGGCGAGCGGAGCGGGCTCTGGCGCATTCTGGACGCGTCGCCGCCAGACCACGACCGCCAGCCCGACCACGAGGAGCAGGAACAGGCCGTAACCGCCGGTCCAGACCGTTCTCTGGCCGGACAGCGACATCAACGGCTCGATCAGGGCAGGGTAGGCGAGCAGGGCCAGGAAGCTGCCGAGGTTGGAGGCGGCGTACAGAACGTAGGGGTTCTGGCCATCGGCATGGCCGGCGCGCACTCGCGCATACCAGGCCTGCAACAGCGGCGCCGTGGCCGAGAGAACGGCGAACGGCGCGCCGACGGACAGCGCGAGCGTCGCCAGCAGCCAGGCTGTCGGTGCGGATGGATCAGGGTCGCCCAGAAGGCCGCTGATCTGGAGCGGCAGGAACAGGGCGGCAGCCAACAGCAGGGCCAGGTGAATGGCTGCCTGCCACTTCAGGGAGCGGACCCGCTGCAGCAGGTGGGCGTAGCCGTATCCAATCAGGAGCGCGGTCTGGAAGAACACCATCGAGGTGTTCCAGACGGATGGCGAACCTCCCAGCATGGGGAGAACCAACTTCGTGACCATCGGCTGGACGACAAAAACCAGCGAGGCCGATGTGAATATGGCGACGGCGAACAGCGCGGGTGTTATCGCCTCGCCCTTGCGAAGGGTCGTCGTCATGGTGGTGTCGGTCATTAGCCATCCGCTGGCACTGGCGTTGTCGTGTGACTCGCCCCCTCCCGGCAGGTTAGACCGACTCGCAAAAGGAACGCACAGTCATGATGCCGCAAGATATCAACGTTTCGGCCGCCGCCGTGATTGAAGCGGCGCTGAAGTCGGGCGTGATGGTCGCCACGGCGGAAAGCTGCACCGGGGGGCTGGTGTCGGCTGCGTTGACCGGGATCTCCGGGTCCTCAGCTGTGCTGGACCGTGGCTTCGTCACATACAGCAACGAGGCCAAGATCGAACTCCTGGGCGTCACGCCGGAGTTGCTGACGGAGCACGGCGCGGTCTCAGAGTCCGTGGCGCGGGCCATGGCGCTGGGCGCGGTTGCGCGGTCAAGGGGGGCGGCGTCTGTGTCGATCACGGGTGTCGCCGGACCGGGGGGCGGGACAGTCGCTAAACCTGTCGGCCTGGTGCATTTTGCTGCGGTCGATCCTGACGGTGTTGTGGTCCACGTCGAGCGGCGATTCGGCGATCTTGGGCGTGACGCTGTGCGGTTGGAGAGCGTCCGCGTCGCCCTGGGTCTGTTGCTTCAGGCGGTGACGGCGTGAGCGAGCATCTGGTCGACGCCAGGGGGCACCGCTGCCCGGTGCCGAGCCTGCAGCTGCGCAAGGCGATGGAGGGGCTGGAGCCGGGGGTTCGAATCACCCTTCTGGCGACTGATCCCATGGCGCGGATCGACGTGCCTTATCTGATGGCTGATCTGGGCGGAACGGTCTGCGACGTCAAAGAGCAGGATGGAATTCTGACCATTACTGTCGAGACTGGCGCCGTTCTGACAGATTGACGATCGTCCCGTCCGTCTCGATTTCGGGCTCTTCCGGTTTCCAGGCGATCTCCAGCTCTGTGGCGAAGGCGCCGCCGTAGAAGATGGCGTTGACGTTCCAGGACAGCCAGATCAGCAGCACCACGACAGCGCCCACCGATCCATAGGTCGCGCCCAACTGGGCGATCTGCTCCACATAGATGGCGCAGAGCCAGGAAAAGAAGCTGGACATGACGGTGGCGATCAAGCCGCCCATGATCGCCGCTTTCCACGCGACCCGCGTCGCATGGGACATGGCGTAGCGGTAGAGCATGGCCAGGCCCAGCCACAGGCCCAGAGCCGGCCACAGGCCGTCCAGAGGCAGGACGAGAAGGCCGACCGGGTCCTGCGCGTGTGTGTGCTCCATCAGCCGCGAGGTGACGACCGCGCCCGAGACGATGGTGAACAGCACGAAGGCCGCCAGAGCGACGAGGAAGGCCAGCATGTTGAACTTGAAGAAGCCGTGAGGCTCGGTCTCGTCGTGGATCAGATTGAGGCCGGCGAGCAGGGCCTTGAACCCACGGTGGGCGGCGTAGGCGCCGATCACCAGCGCCAGCGCGCTCTGGGCCGAAACGGTGCGCGCCGAGGCGTTCGCGAGGCGGTCGATCTCATTCAGGAAGATGGAGCGCGCGGCATGCGGAACGACGTCGGCCAAGGCGGCCGCCTGTTCGCTCACCTGACCGATGGACAGAACGACCTTGTAGAAGCCGATGAGGATGGCGATGGCGGGAAAGACCGCCAGCAGGGCGAAGAAGGAGACGCCGCCCGTATAGAGCATGACGTCGCGCCCCCAACTGCGGGTGAAAGCGCGAACCGCCAGCTTTCCCCAGAACAGGGGCAGGGCCGTCAATCGGGATTGTGGGTTCAAGCCTTGGGCCTCGGCAGTCGACGAAGCGACCGATTAACCCCATTCGGTCCAGGGTGGAACCCTCGGGCGGTTGCTTTGAGTTCGCCCTCGCCAATGGCGTGCCTGCCATTGCTAGAACGGGGGCGTGATCACTATCATGAGCGCGGCCTGGAATATCGGTGTCGGGGGCGAACCGTCCTGGCCGGGGGAGAGAAGTTTGGATTCCGATCCGCGCGTATTGATCGTCGCCGTCGACGACGGCTTGGTAGGCCCGCTGTGCGAGGGGCTGGACCAGTTGGGATGGCCCACCATGACGGCGCGGACGCTGGACGCCGCCGTCCATGCCCTGAAAGACCTGACAATCGACGCCGCTGTCGTGGACGCTGGGGGGCTTGAGGATGCGACGGCCATCGCCCGGCTGCGGGATGCGGCTGCGCCTCGTTATCTGCCCATCCTGCTGATCGGCGGCGGCGAGGCCGAAAGCTGCGAAGCTGACCTGGCCATGTCGTCGCCGCCGCACCCCGCCCAGGCGGCGTTGCGGCTGGACCAGCTTACGCGGGCGGGCATCGCCGAAGAGGAGTTCCGGCTGAGGCAGGCGACCTTCGCCGCCCATGGCGTGACCCTGAATGCGCCTGATGTCGGGGAGACTCCCCTGCAGATATTGACGGCAGGTGCGGCGGACCGCCGCTTCCTGGCTCTGTCCAATGCTCTGGCGGCGGCGGGAGCCGAGGTGGTCGCGGCGCCGACGCCCTACACGGCTTTTGACTATCTGCACGAACGCGCGTTCGACGCGGCCATTCTGTGGGGCGGCCAGGAGCATGCGCCGGCGCTGTCGATCGCCTCGGGCATGAAGCGGAACACGCGCCTCTATCACATCCCGCTGATCCTCTACCTGCGTGGCGCCGCAGAGGTGGAACTGGCCGACCTGTTCCGGCGAGGCTTTGCGGACGTCGCCGCGGCCGAAACGCCGGAGGACGAAACCGCCCAGCGGGTGCTGGCCCTGGCGCAGAATCATCGTCGCCGTCAGGCCATTCGCCGGGCGCTGGATTCGGTGCGTGGGTCTGATTTGATGGACGTCGCCACGGGCCTGTTCACGCGCGACCTGTTCGCCTCGCACCTGGCGCGAGTGGCCGAGGGGGCGCGGTCGCGCAATCGCGCCTTGTCGGTCTGCGTGCTGAGGGTAGCCGAGCGCGAGCCGGTGTCCGAGGCGCGGGGCGGCGGTTGGCTAGATAGGGCCATGCCGCAGATCGGAGCCATGGTGTCGCGGCTGGTCCGCGTCGAGGATACGGCGGCGCGTCTGGGGCCTGAGCTGTTCGCGTTGGTTCTGCCGGCGACAGGGGGCGTTGCGGCGCGGCAGGCGGCCGAACGGATATCGGCGGTTATCGCCTGCACAGCCTTCGACGCAGGCAAGGACCGCTCGCCCTTCGTCGTCGAGTTCGATGTCGGCGTGGCCGAGATGCAGGCGGGTGAGACGCCCGCGGCCGTGCTCGAGCGGGCGTCAGCGGACCTGCCGAAGCCCTAGCCGGGAAGTTCGATCGACACCACGGCCTGCGCTGCGAGCCCTTCGCCGCGGCCGGTAAAGCCAAGGCCCTCGGTCGTCGTCGCCTTGACGCTGACCGCATCGAGCGGGAGGTTGAGCAGGTCCGCGAGGCGCTCACGCATGGCCTGACGATGCGGCTTCACCTTGGGCTGCTCGCAGATCAGGGTGATGTCGACGTTGACGATGCGCCCGCCCCGCGCGGCCACGCGATCGGCGGCGAAGATCAGGAAACGGTCCGACGAGGCGCCTTTCCATTGCGGATCGCTGGGCGGAAAATGATCGCCGATATCGCCTTCCGCGATGGCGCCCAGAATGGCGTCGGTCAGGGCGTGCAGTCCTGCGTCGGCATCTGAATGACCCATCAGGGTTTGATCGTGCGGAATCTCAAGCCCGCACAGCCAGACCGACGAGCCGGGGCCCCAGCGATGAACGTCGTAGCCCTGACCGATGCGGAAGGTCTTGGGCGACAGGGCCTCGGCCATGGCGAAATCCTCGGGATAGGTAAGTTTCATCAAGCGGGCGTCGCCGTCGACAAGGCGCACCCGTCCGCCGGCGTGTTCGACCACAGCGGCTTCGTCCGTCGGCGCTTCAGGACTGTCCCAGGCGGCGTAGGCGTCGCGGATGGTCCTGAGACGAAAGGCCTGCGGCGTCTGGGCGCGCCACAGACCGTCGCGTTCGACGCTGCCCGCGACCAGACCGCTCACGCCGCGGCGCAGGCTGTCGGCGACGGGGAGTGCGGGCAGGGCGCCGTCGGCATGATCTAGGGCGTCGATCAGGCGGTCTATCACCGCCGCGCCCAAGAAGGGCCGTGCGGCGTCGTGAATCAGAACAGGGGTGTCGTCAGAATGATCAAGCGCCGCCAGACCCGCCTGCACTGACGCAGCGCGCGTGGCGCCGCCTGTGACGGCGCGCCAGCCGACCAGGCCGTTCAAGGCGTCGTCGGCTCGAGCCTCGGCGCCCGGCGCGATGACCACGACAACCTGACTAGCGCCAGCGGCCAGCAGGGATTCCACCGACCAACGCACCATCGGCCGGCCCGCGACAACGCGCCACTGCTTGTCTCCGCCGGCGCGCGAGCCGGATCCGGCCGCCACCACGATTGCTGCAAATCTCATGTCGGCCTTCTAAGCGCCCCAGTTCCGCTTGACGAGAGGGGCGACAGTCGGCGGTAAGGGCGGGATGAGCACAGGATTGCAAATCGGAGACGTGCGGATCGCCGGACGGGTGCTGATGGCGCCGATGACCGGGATCACGGATCTGCCGTTCCGTCAGGTCGCATCGCGGCTGGGCGCGGCCTATGTGGCGACCGAGATGGTGGCCTCGGCCGAACTGGCGCGTGGGCGGCCGGACGTGGTGCGGCGGGCGGCGGTCGGCGCAGGTCTGCCGTTGACGGTGATCCAACTCGTGGGCGGCGATCCTGAAGCCATGGCGGAGGGCGCGCGCATGGCGGAGAAGGCGGGCGCCGACATCATCGATCTGAACTTCGGCTGCCCGGCCAAGGAGGTGACCGGGGCGGCCTGCGGCTCGGCCCTGATGCGCACGCCCGAGCGCGCGGCGGCGATCATGGGCGCGGTCGTGGAGGCGGTCAGCCGGCCAGTTACGGTCAAGATGCGTCTGGGCTGGGACGAGAGCAGCCTGAACGCGGCTGAGATGGCGCGACGCGCCGAGGATCTGGGTGTGGCGGCGGTGGCCGTTCACGGCCGAACGCGCAAACAGTTCTACACCGGGGTCGCCGATTGGGAGGCCGTGGCCGAGGTCAAGCAAGCGGTATCCATCCCTGTCATCGTCAATGGCGACATCGTCACGGCGGAGCAGGCGCGCGTAGCCCTTGCCCAATCCGGGGCCGACGCCCTGATGCTGGGGCGCGGTGTTTATGGACGCCCCTGGCTGGCGGCGCATCTGGAGCGGGCGCTGGCCGATGGGCGGCAGTTGCAGGAGCCCGATCGGGAGGAGCGGCTGGCGATCGTCGTCGAACATTTGCGGGCGTCTGCAGCCTTCTACGGCTTGCCGCTGGGCCTGAAGATGTTCCGCAAGCATCTGGGTTGGTACATTGAGCAGGCCCCTTGGCCGGAAGACCCGCTGGACCGACGCGCAGCCAAGGCGCGGCTCTGTCGCCTGGAGACGCCGTCAGAGGTCGAGGAGGCCCTTGCCGCCCTCTGGCGACCCGGGGTGGATCAAATTGGCAACTCTAGTGTTGAAAATCAGTCACAGCTGGTTGAAGCTGCGAGGTGATGACGGATCGCCTCGCCGCGCAGATTGAAGGTCACGACCCTGAGCGTTCGCTCTGGGGCCGTTTGGCCAGCGGTCGCGCGCGAGCCCTGTTCGTCGCCGCCTATGTCGTCGCCTTCCTGATCACGGCTGCGGCCATCTGGCTGGTGGCGATCGCGCCGGGCGCGACGGCGGGGGGCGATGCTCGCGCGGCGGCCAGCCAGTTCGTGCTTTTCGTGCTTCTGGCGAACCTGGTGCTGATTGGCGGTCTGGCCGCGGTGATCGGCGTGCGGGTGCTGCGTCTGACGCGAAACCGGAATGACCCCGGCGCACGGCTTCATCTGCGATTCGTGACCTTGTTCTCGCTGGTGGCTGTGGTCCCGGCGGTTCTGATCGCCCTTGTCTTTGGGGTTTTGGTTAACCGGGGGGTGGACCAGTGGTTCAGCACCAACGTCCGTTCGGCGGTGGAGAACGGGGCCGAGATCGGCCGCGCCTATGTCGCCGACGTCGGAGCCGGGCTGGAGGTTGATCTGGAGACCATGTCGACCGAGCTGGGCGGCGTTCGAGCTCTGTTCGACAACCGCATCCAGTTCTCGCGCGCCCTGGCCCAGATCGGCGACTTCTTCGGCTATCCAGCCCTCTACATCCTGAATGGCGACGGCGAGGTGCTGGCCAGCGGCGAGCAACCCGGCGCGCCGCCTTATGTCGCCCCGCCACGTGAGGCGTTTGAAACGGTGGCGGAGGGCGAGGTCGCGCCGACGACCGTGACCGAGAATCCCGACATGGTGCGGGCCCTCTATCCGCTGCCGGACTATGGCCACGCCTACCTCTACGTCGTGCGACCGCTGGCGCCGGGGCTGATTCAGCGGATGCGCAACGGCGAGGAATCGATCGCCGCCTATCGCGCCGCCGAGGAAAGCCGGGCGCGCATTCAGGCGGCCTTCGCTCTGAGCTACCTCGAGACGGCCTTGCTGGTTCTGGTCGGCGCGGTCTGGCTCGCCATGTCGGCGGCCAGCTCGATCTCCGCGCCCATCGGTCGGCTGGTGAAGGCGGCCGATCAGGTGGCGGGGGGCGACCTGAGCGCGAGGGTCGACAATACCGGCGCGCCGTCCGAGTTGGTCGTCCTGTCCGAAGCCTTCAATCGCATGACGGGCGACATCATGACCCAGCAGGCGGCGCTGAAAACCGCCAGCGAGGACGCCCAGGGGCGCAGCCGCTTTATCGAGACCGTCCTGTCGGGCGTTAGCGCCGGGGTCATCGGTCTGGATCGTCTGGGGCGGATTTCGGCTATCAACGACAGCGCCAGCCAGCTGTTGGCCATCGACGAGGCGGATGTGCAGGGGCGACTCCTGGCCGAAGTATCGCCGGAACTGGCCGAACTGTCCGAGCGCGCCGAAGCCCATATCGAAGAGGACATCGACGTCAGTCGCGAAGGCGACACGCGACGTCTGCGGGTCCGTATCGAGGGCGGGCAGGGCGGCGAGATGGTGCTGACGTTTGACGACATCACGCGCCTGGTGACGGCGCAGCGCAACGCCGCATGGCGCGACGTGGCCCGTCGCATCGCACACGAGATCAAGAACCCGCTGACCCCGATCCAGCTGTCGGCGGAGCGGCTACGGCGCAAGTATCGCTCTCAGGTCGGCGACGACGTCGAGGTCTTCGACCGCTGCACCGAAACCATTATCCGTCAGGTCGGCGATATCGGGCGCATGGTGGACGAGTTCTCATCATTCGCGCGCATGCCGGCGCCACGGTTCACGCGTGAAAATCCGGCCGAGATGCTGCGTGAAGCCGTCTTCGCCCAGCGCGTCGCGGCGGCGGACATCGGGGTGGAGTTGATTGAACCCCTGCCGGACGTGGTGCTGCAATGTGACGGGCGTATGGTCGGGCAGGCGCTGGCCAATATTCTCAAGAATGCGGGCGAGGCCGTCTCGGCAAAACGTCACCACGAGGCGGCTCAGCCGGGCGCTGTGGGCATTATCGCGCGACTGACGGTGGAAGGGGGCATCGCCACCTTCGTCGTCGAGGATGACGGGATCGGTCTCCCTGCCAAGGATCGCGACCGTCTGACCGAACCCTATGTGACCACGCGCGAGAAGGGCACAGGCCTTGGCCTGGCCATCGTCAAGCGTATCTGTGAAGACCACGGCGGCGAGCTTAGGCTGGCCGACGCTGAAACCTTGTCGGGCGCGCGCGTGTGCCTGACCTTCCCCCTGACCCAAGACAGCAAGGCTGCTCACCGTGCCCCCGGCGCGGCGCGAGCGGCGGAGTAGAGAGGCGTCATGCGCAATACCGGTGCCGACATTCTGGTCGTGGACGACGAGGCGGACATCCGCGAACTGGTTTCGGGCCTGCTCGAGGACGAGGGCCACTCGGTCCGCACGGCCGCCAATTCGGACGAGGCGCTGGCCGCGATCCGGGCGCGCAAGCCGTCGCTGGCCGTGCTCGACATCTGGATGCAGGGCGGCGGTCTGGACGGGCTGGAGCTGCTGGACGTGGTCAAGGGTTTGGACGAGGACCTGCCCGTCGTCATGATATCGGGTCACGGTAATATCGAAACCGCTGTCAGCGCCCTGAAGCGCGGCGCCTACGACTTTATCGAAAAGCCGTTCAAGTCGGACCGTTTGGTGGTGGTCATCGAGCGCGCGCTGGAAGCCGCCTCCCTGAGGCGCGAAAACCGCCGCCTACGAGCCCAGACCATGGCGCCGACCGGACTGATCGGGAAATCAGCGGCGGCGCAGTTGCTGCGCGGCACGATCGCCAAGGTCGCTCCGGCCAACAGCCGGGTGTTGATTTCCGGTCCGCCGGGCTCAGGTAAGGAGCTGGTGGCGCGTCAGATTCACGACGCCAGCCCCCGCGCCAAATCGGAGTTCGTGGCCATTTCGGCGGCCGGCATGACGCCCGAACGTCTGGATGTCGAACTCTTTGGCGAGGAAGGCGGCGATGGGCGTCCGCGCAAGATCGGCGTGTTCGAGCGCGCTCATAACGGCACCCTCTATCTAGACGACGTGGGCGACATGCCGCGCGAGAGTCAGAGCCGCATCCTGCGAGTTCTGGTCGAGCAGCGATTCCGTCGCGTGGGCGGCGAGCAGGACGTGCAGGTCGATGTCCGTGTGGTCACCTCGACCGCCCGGGACCTGAAGGTCGAGATCGCCGAGGGCCGGTTCCGTGAGGATCTGTTCCACCGTCTGAACGTGGTCCCGATCCGTGTCCCGCCGCTGTCCGAGCGTCGCGAGGACATCAGCGAGCTGATCGAGTATTTCGTCGACAACCTGTCGGCCTCGCAGGGGTTGCCTCACCGGCGCGTGGCGGACGACGCCCTGGCCGTGCTTCAGGTCCATCCCTGGCCGGGCAATGTCCGCCAACTGCGCAACAACGTCGAGCGGCTGTTGATCCTGGCTACTGGCGATCCGGACGAAGCGATCACCGCCGATATGCTGCCGCAGGAGGTGGCATCGTCCGGCGGCGCCTCTTCTCTGGGCGCCGATCGGATCATTGCCCTGCCTCTGCGAGAGGCGCGCGAGGTGTTCGAGCGTGACTATCTGGCGGCGCAGATCATGCGCTTTGGCGGAAACATCTCGCGCACCGCCGCCTTCATCGGCATGGAGAGATCCGCGCTGCACCGTAAATTGAAGTCGCTGGGCGTTTCCCCCGCTCGAGGCGGCGAAGACGAAGAAGGAGAGGGCGCCTGATGTCCAGGATCGCCTATGTCAACGGGACCTATCAGGCCCACAACGGCGCCACGGTTCACATCGAGGATCGCGGCTTTCAGTTCGCCGACGGCGTATACGAGGTCTGGTCGGTCTTCGACGGCAAGCTGGCCGATTTCGAGGGCCATCTGACCCGGCTGGCCCGTAGCCTGACCGAGCTTCGCATCCCGATCCCGATGACGGCCCAGGCCCTGGAACGGGTGCTCAAAGAAACCATCCGACGCAACCGCGTGCGGAACGGCATTGTCTATCTGCAGGTCACCCGCGGGACCTCCCCCAGGGACCACGCCTTTCCCAGCGATACGCCGCCCAGCGTTATCGTGACGTCGAAGGCTATCGACCTGTCCAAGGGGGAGGCCTTGGCCCTCAAGGGCGCGGCGGGCGTGACCATGCCCGACATTCGCTGGGGACGGTGCGACATCAAGACCGTGGGCCTGCTGCCCAACGTCCTGGCCAAGCAGGCGGCGCGCGAGAAGGGCGCCTACGAGTGCCTGATGGTCGATGAAATGGGACTGGTGACCGAAGGCTCGTCCACCAACGCCTGGATCGTTGACGAGAACGGCAAGCTGCGGACCCGCGACACCCAGGCCAATATCCTGCGCGGCATCACCCGCACGGCGATCCTGAAACTGGCCGAGGTCGAGGGCATCGAACTGGACGAACGTGCTTTCAGCGTCGAAGAGGCGAAGCGCGCCAAGGAGATTTTCGTCACCGCAGCCAGTTCGTTCGTGATGCCGATCGTCTCGCTGGACGGATCGAAGATCGCGGACGGCAAGCCCGGGCCGGTCGCGACCCGTCTGCGCGAAGTCTATCTGGAACAGGCGCGCCGCGACGCGGTCTGAGGGGGCGGCCATGCTCAAGCGAATGTTTGCACAGGGCGACCGCGGCGCGGCGCCTCGGGACACTGACGCGGATTGGGAAGAGATCGGCCGAGCCAATCCCTACTATGGCGTGCTGACGGATCCTCGCTTCAAATCGAGAATTTGAACGACGAGGCCCTGGCCGACTTCTTTGCGACTGGCGAGGGCGATATCCGCTGGGCGTCTGAGGCGCTTCTGCGGCGCTACCCTGATTTCGCGCCGGCCTCAGCTCTTGATTTCGGATGCGGTGTCGGGCGGTTAACGCGAGCCTTGGCTGCCAAGACGGGGGACGCCTTTGGCGTTGACGTGTCCGAATCCATGCTGGCCGAGGCTCGACGTTCGACGCAGGCCGGTCTTGGGTTCGGATGCGACCTGCCGGACCGAACCTTTGACTGGATCGTATCCATCATTGTCTTTCAGCATATTCAGCCAGAGCGCGGCTATCCGCTGCTGAAAGCCTTGCTGGAGCGGTTGGCGCCGGGGGGATTCGTCACCTTACAGTTCGCCCTGTACCGCGACCCGCGCCATGCTGCCGTACCCGGCGGTCGTGTCGTCATGGCCGAAGATTTCACCATGGTTTCGAACGTCGCGGCTCTCAGAAAGCTAGCCAAGGGCGAGATGGTGATGTTCGATTATGACCTGACCGTGATAGCGGCCATCCTGTTCGCCGCCGGTGTCACTGATCTCGAACTGACCCACACCGACCATGGCGGGTTCCACGGCTCCTTTATTCATGGCCGTAAGGCGGCATGAGGCTCGTTCGGCTTCAGCCATCTTGAACAGGCGCGTCGAGAGGCCATTTAGGGCGTTGCCGCGACTGCGAAGGCGCGTCTAAGGTTGCGTGCGGACCGACGAGTCCGCACCGACTGCCTCAGTCGGCCAAAAAGAACCAAGAACAGGACCAACCTGCCATGTCGCAAGACAAACGCCAGAACCTTCAGGACACCTTCCTCAACAGCGTCCGCAAGACGAAGACCCCGCTGACCATCTTCCTGGTCAATGGCGTCAAGCTGCAGGGTATCGTGACCTGGTTCGACAACTTCTGTGTGCTGCTGCGTCGCGATGGCCAGTCGCAGCTCGTCTACAAGCACGCCATCTCGACCATCATGCCCTCCGCGCCCGTGCAACTGTACGAGCCGGACGCCGAAGAAGACTGATTGACCTCCAAGCTTATCGACCACGCCGTTCCGCTGATCCGGGCGGTCGTCATCCATCCAGACCGACGCTCGGACAGCCCGCGACTGGCTTCCGAACGCCTTGAGGAAGCCGCAGGCCTCGCCCGCGCGCTGGACCTTGACGTGCGCGCCGAAGAGATCGTGCGGCTGCGCTCGACGACGCCTGCGACCCTGTTCGGGTCGGGCAAGGTCGATGAACTGGCGGCCCTGATCCGTGCTGCCGACGCCGAGGCCGTGGTCATCGACGATGACCTGTCGCCGGTCCAGCAGCGCAATCTGGAAAAGGCTTGGGAAGTGAAGGTCATCGACCGCACTGGCCTGATCCTTGAGATATTCGGGCGCCGCGCGCGCACCAAGGAAGGCCGGCTTCAGGTCGAACTGGCGCGGCTGGACTATGAGCGGTCGCGTCTGGTCCGCACCTGGACCCACCTGGAACGCCAGCGTGGCGGCACCGGCTCGACTGGCGGTCCCGGCGAGACCCAGATCGAGCTGGACCGGCGCCTGATCGCCGACCGCATCGTGCGGCTGAAGGCCGAACTGGAAGAGGTGCGTCGCACGCGTGGCCTGCACCGCAAGGCCCGCAAGAAGGTGCCTTTCCCATCGGTCGCGCTGGTCGGCTACACCAATGCTGGCAAGTCTACGCTGTTCAACCGGCTGACTGGATCCGAAGTTTTCGCCAAGGACCTGCTGTTCGCCACGCTGGACACCACGCAGCGCACCATACGTCTGCCGCAGGGCCGGCCGGCCATCATCGCCGACACCGTGGGCTTCATTTCCGACCTCCCGCACGAACTGGTTGAAAGCTTCCGCGCCACGCTGGAAGAGGTGGGCGAGGCCGACCTGATCCTGCACGTTCGCGATATCGCCTCGCCCGACAGCGACGCCCAGGCCAAGGACGTCGAGGCGGTGCTGGAGCAGATCCCGACGCCCGAGGGCAAAACCCGCCGCATCCTCGAAGTATGGAACAAGATCGACCTGCTGGCCCCCGACGTGCGGGAGGCTGTGCTGGGGCAGGCCGAGCGGCTGTCTCGTGAGGGCGAGGCCGTCGCTGTTTCGGCCTGGACCGGCGAGGGCATCGAGGCTCTGCGCGAAACCATCGCCGGACTGATCGACGATGATCCCGAGACCCGCCTGACGCTGCAGCCGCATCAGGGGGAGGCCTTGGCCTGGCTGTATGAGAACGGTCGCGTGACCTTCCGCGATACGGACGCCGATGGCAGGACCTATCTGGTCGTGCGCCTGCACCCGTCCGCGCTGGGGCGTTTGGAGCGCCTATACCCGGACATTATCGACTGAGCCCATGCACCTGATCGAGACCATCCTCTTCCTGCTGCTGGCCGTCGTGCTGTCAGGATGGGTGGCGCGGATCACGCGGATCGCCCTGCCTCTGGTGCAGATCGCGCTTGGGGCGGGCGTTGTGATGATCACGGGCGAGGCGGTGGATCTGCGACCGGATATCTTTTTCCTTCTGTTCCTGCCGCCCCTGCTTTTCGTGGACGGCTGGCGGATCCCTAAGGAGGCCCTGTTCCGAGACCGCGTGGTGGTTCTGGAACTGGCCCTTGGTCTCGTAGTCTTCACCGTGGTCGGGCTGGGCTTCCTGATCCACTGGATGATCCCGGCCATGCCTCTGGCCGTCGCCTTCGCCCTGGCAGCGATCCTCTCGCCGACCGATCCCATCGCCGTCTCGGCCATCGCGTCGCGGTCGCCCATTCCCCAGCGGCTGATGCATATCCTCGAGGGCGAGTCGTTGCTGAACGACGCCACTGGGCTGACCTGCATGCGCATCGCCGTCATTGCAGCGACGACCGGCGTCTTTTCGCTGACCAGCGCGGTCGGGACCTTCGTCTGGCTAGCGCTGGCGGGCGTCGCGGTCGGGGTGATGGTCACCCTCGCCATCGGCCTGTTGAAAGGGTGGATCAGCCGTCGCTGGGGCGAGGACGTGGGCGGCCAGATTCTGATCAGCCTGTTGATCCCCTTCGCCGCCTATCTGTCCGCCGAGGCGGTTCACGCCTCAGGCATTCTGGCCGCCGTGGCGGCGGGCGTGACCATGAGCTTCACCGAGCGTCAGGGCTCGGCCATGGCGGCGACGCGCATCCGCCGCGCGGTCGTCTGGGACACGGTGCAGTTCGTGGCCAACGGTCTGATCTTCGTCATCCTGGGCGAGCAGATGCCATCGATCATGGCGCGCGCCGCCGAGGTCATCCAGACCACCCAGCACAAGGAGGTCTGGTGGCTGGCGGTCTATGTCTTCGCCATCGTGGGGGCGTTGGCGGCCCTGCGTTTCGTCTGGGTGTGGACTTCGCTGAAACTGACCTTGTTCCGCAAGCGCGGCAAGGATGCCCCGCCCAAGGTTGGCTGGCGGCTGGTGGCGGTCATGTCGCTGGCGGGGGTTCGGGGAGCCATCAACCTGGCCGGCATCCTGACCCTGCCTTTCGTGCTCGGCGACGGCACGCCGATGCCGGCGCGCAATCTGGCGATCTTCTTGGCGGCGGGGGTGATCATCGTCTCCCTCGTGCTGGCGACGATCGCTCTGCCGCGCTTGCTGAAGGGGATCAAGCTGCCGCCCGAGCCCTCGCATCTGGAGGAGGAAGATCGCTCGCGCGTCGCCGCCGCCTCGGCCGCCATGCGCGCCATCGAGGACACCCAGCACGCCATGGCCGAGGGCAGGAGCAATCCTGACCTCTATGCCGAAACGGCCGCGCGGCTGATGGAGACCTATCGCCATCGCATCGAGACGCGCACCCACGTCGAGGGTGACGACGTCACGCTGGCGCGTCAGACCGACGAGATCGAGCGGCAACTTCGTCTGGCCGGGCTTGCCGCCGAGCGCGCCGAGCTGGTGCGATTGGGGCGGATGCGGTTGGTAGACGAGGAAACGACGCGCAAGCTGATCCGCGAGGTCGATCTTCAGGAACTACGTTACGTTTGAGCCTGGGCGGTCATCCAAACCGACAAGTCTCCGTAGCTGTCGAAGATCTGATGCGCACCCGCCTCGGCTAGCTTTTGTCTGTGGCCATCCCGAACGTGCCCGCCGGCGCACAGCCCGATCACGCGCATCCCAGCAGCCACGCCTGCCATGACGCCCATCGGGCTGTCTTCTATGACCAGCACGCGCGAAGAGGTGACGTTCATCATCTTGGCCGCGAACAGGAATAGATCGGGGTGCGGCTTGCCTCGGTTTACATGGACGGCGGCGCTGAAAATCGTGCCCTCAAACATCTGATCGGCGCCGAAACGTCGCAGGCCCATCTGGATCCAGTCGAGGGGGCTGGATGAGGCGATGCAGCGGGGCTCGGACCGGGCGGACAGGAAGGCCTCAAGACCTGTCACGCTGCAGAGCTCGCGTTCGGCACGGTCATGGCAACGTCTGGTCCACTCTTCGCGAATGCCGGGCGGGGAAGGCGCGCCCAGGCGCTGCGAGATAATCTGCTCGCAATCCAGCCAGCGCCTGCCGAGGTAGGTCGCCAAGGCGTCATCCAGCGTCGTCGGCAGGCCGATTTCGCTGAGCAGTTCCGCCATGACGGCGTTGTTCAACAACTCGCTGTCAGCGATGACCCCGTCGTAGTCGAAGATGATGAGGTCGAACGGGCCGTTCATCCCATCGCTTTGGCTGTTTTCTCGGCGGCCTTCGCCGCGTTCCACAGGGCGTCCATTTCGGCCAGATCGGACTGGTCGGGCGTGCGGCCGTCCTTTGCCAACTCGGTCTCGATGAAGCCGAAGCGGCGAACGAACTTGGCGTTGGCGGCGCGCAGCGCGTCTTCAGGCTCTACCTCGAGCTTGCGGGCCAGGTTGGCCACGACGAACAGCAGGTCGCCCAGTTCCTCGCGCGCCTTATCCTTGTCGCCAGCGGCGATCTCGACGCGCAGTTCCTCGACTTCTTCAGCCAGCTTGTCGAAGACCTCGTCGGTCGAGGGCCAGTCGAAGCCGACGCGGCCGGCGCGCTTGGTCAGCTTGGCGGCGCGGGTCAGCGCGGGCAGGCCGACCGGGACATCATCCAGTACGCCGTGCTGGGCCTTGGCCTTGCGCTCGGCGGCTTTGATGTCCTCCCAGCGCGCCTTCTGGGCCGAGCCGCTCGGCTTGGCGGCTTCCTCGCCGAAGACGTGGGGATGGCGGCGGATCAGCTTGTCGGCCATGGCGTTGGCCACGTCATCGAAGGCGAAATGACCGGCTTCTTCCGCCATTCGGGCGTGGAAGACGACCTGGAACAGCAGGTCGCCCAATTCGACCTTCAGTTCCTCCATGTCGGCGCGCTCGATGGCGTCGGCGACCTCATAGGCCTCTTCGATCGTATAGGGGGCGATGGTCGCGAAGGTCTGCTCGACGTCCCAGGGGCAACCGCCGTTCGGATCGCGCAGGCGAACCATGATCTCTTTCAGGCGGTCGATGGAGTGGGTCATTCAGGCGGTTCCGGCGTCGCGGGCGATAAGCGCCTCGCGAATTTCATCGTGGCGCCTGGGCGTCAGGGGATAGCCCTTCAGCACCCAGGCGGCCGCCGCCAGTAGCAGGCCCGGCACGGCGATGAACAGGATTTGCAGCGCCAAAAGCGAGAACTCGCTGTTGCCCGCCGGACCCGGCAGGGCCTTGAAGCCTACCCATTGCAGGATCAGGTAGGGGATCAGGGCCACGACATGTCCGATCTTGGTGGTGGCTGACAGGATGGAGAACATCAGACCGGTGCGGTCCACCCCTGTCTCCAACCGCACCTCGTCGCCCGCGTCGGCCATCATGGCCCGTAGCAGGAACAGGCCGGCCGCATAGGGTAGGCCGGCGACGAACATGACCGCCGCCGTCAGGGCGAAATTGCCGCCGGGCACTAGCGTCGCGGCGATGTAGAGGCCGGCGAAAATCAGGCTGGCGACGGCCAGGGCCCGGTCTTTTCCGATCTTCGTCGCCAGCCAGGCCCAGATGGGGGCTCCGACAAGACCCGCCACGAAGTAGAACAGCATGAACAGCGACGCCTGGGTGTGGTCGTAGCCCTTGATCTGGCCGAAGAAGAAGAACAGCAGCGACCCGGTGATGCCGGGCGCCACGCCCAGCAGCAGGTCGGCGATCAGCAGTTTTCGCACCGTCTTCATTTTGAACAGGGCCAGATAGGCGCTCGGCCCGCCGTGCGGCGGCGCGCCGACGTTGACGGGTTCCGGCACGGCGATCATGGCCAGGCCGATTGTGACGGGCAGGGCGATCAGGATGGCCCAGCCCATAATGCGCACGCCGTCGGCATAGTCCCCGATGCCCGACTTCACCACCACCGTCGGCAGGATCAGGATCAGGATGACGCCGATGATGTTGAAGACCTGCCACCAGCCGTAGACGCGGCTGCGCTGGTCGTACTGAGGCGCCAGAACCGCCGCCCAGCCTAACTGGCCAAGGGTTCCGATGGAGAAGCCGAGGTAGAGGACCAGCAGCCAGGCGAACAGATAGGCAGGACCGGCGCCAGGCTGGACCAGGACGAACATCATCAGGGCCGACAGCATCAGGATCGGCGTCGACACCAACATCCAGGGGCGATAGCGACCGAAGGCCGTTCTGGTCTTGTCCATGCCCCAGCCGATGAAGGGGTCGAAGACGATGTCGATCAGCCGCACCGCCATGAAGACGGCGGCGACCACCCCCAGCTCAAGCCCGACGTGGGTGGCATAGAATTCAGGCAGGGTGACGGGCAGGGCGACGCCGAAAGCCGCTAGGGGCAGGCAGGGGCCGGAAAAGGCGGCCAGAACGGCGTTGGAACGGCGGGGAGCATCAGCAGCGACAACAGATGACATCAGGCGTCCGAACATGGTCGGCCTGAGTCGGCCGCAGCTTCACCATGCCGGTTTTCTGCCAACAGGCGAAGTCGTCCTTGCGGTTCCAGGCGAGCTGAGGCCTGCTGTGCCTATGTCAGTGCGAATTGCGATCCTTGTTGCGGCGCTTCTTGCGGCTATCGGCAGCGCCGGAGCGGCGAAGGCCGACGCCCAGATTTGCGACCGGGCCACCAACGCCTGGGACAATGCGGCCCAGGCCAACGGCGTCTCGCTCTACACGCTGGAATGGTCGCCATTCGGTTCAGCGGAATGGGGATGGGAGACCTACACGCCCCTGATCCAGCGTGAGATCGGTTCGCCGTGCGATCCTGCCTCGGCAGGCTTCGCTGAAGCCTTGGCCGGTTTTCAGGCGCGCTATGGTTTGATGGCGACCGGCCAATTCGATCAGCCGACCTTTCAGGTTTTTCGCGGTCTGTGGCAGGAGCGACGCCCCTTCGTCATGGCGCGGGTGAGGGGGGAATGCCCCGACCCGCCGCCCATCAGCATGCTGGCCTACCTGTCGCCGCAGGAAGAGCATGCCGAACGCATGACCCGCCTCTTGCGCCGCGACGTTCTGGACGCCTATCGCCGCATGGTCGCCGCCGCCCGCGCCGAGGCGCCGGCCATCGCGGCTGATCCCGAGTTGATGCAGATTTTCTCGGGTTTCCGCGACCCCGAGGCGGACGCTGCGCGTTGCGCGGCCCAGGGCAACTGCGATGGTCTGCGTCGCGCGGCCTGCTCGCCGCATCGTACCGGAACCGCGATCGACATCCATGTCGGCCACGTCGCGGGTATGGGCGTGGATTCCACCGATCCGATGAGCCGCCGCCACATGGCCCAGGGACCCGCCTATCGCTGGCTGGTCGCCAATGCTTCCCGTTTCGGATTCACGCCCTATGTGTTCGAGCCTTGGCACTGGGAGTGGACAGGCGATGATGCGGGCGCTGGCGGACGGTGAAGCGGCCTTGGCCCGCGAGGTGTTCGGCGCGGCGCTGAAACTGGATGACATTCGCTTTATCGCGTCGCCCTGGCCGTTCGATCGGGCCTTCGTGCCGGGGCGCTGGTTCGGGCGCGACTGGATCGTCTGGCCGAAAACGACGCTGGAGCCCGATCTGTCGCGCGCGCCGCTGCGCGTCCAGGCTGTTTTCATTCATGAGCTGGTCCATGTGTGGCAGGCCCAGAAGGGTCTGAACCTGCTGATGAGCAAGCTGCGGGCTGGCGATGGCCCAGCGGCCTACACCTATCCGCTCGACGATCTGTGTGATTGGAGCGGTCTGAACATCGAGCAGCAGGCCATGGTGGTCGAGCACCGCTTCATCCTGTCGCGGGGCGGGCGGGCGCCCGCAAGCCAGGCCTTCTATGATCGCGTCTGTCCCTTGGCGCGTCGCATGGAAATCTGAGCGCTGGGGCTTGCGACGCCGCAGTATCTCGCTAAATCAGACACTGATGCAGTTGCTTTTGTGTCAGTCAGATTTAGCGGAGCGTTTGATGCCCAAGATTCTCGTCCTCTATCACTCGACCTATGGCCACATCGAGCAGATGGCCGAAGCCGTAGCCGAGGGCGCGCGCCGCGTGGACGGTGCATTCGTGGACATCAAGCGCGTGCCGGAAACCGTGCCTGCTGACCTGGCCAAGGCGTCGGGCTACAAGCTGGATCAGGCCGCGCCGATCGCCACCGTGGATGAACTGGCCGACTACGACGCTATCATCATCGGCGCAGGCACCCGCTTCGGGACCGCCGCTTCGCAGATGCGCGCTTTCCTGGATCAGACCGGCGGCCTGTGGTTCACGGGCAAGCTGATCGGCAAGGTCGGCGGCGCCTTCACCGCCTCGGCCACCCAGCACGGCGGTCAGGAGACCACCTTCAGCGGCCTGCACAACTTCTTCCTGCACCAAGGCATGGTCGTCGCCGGCCTGCCTTATGGATTCCAGGGGCAGATGAACATGGACGAGATCACGGGCGGTTCGCCCTATGGCGCCACCACCCTGACCAAGGGCGACGGCTCGCGCATGCCCAGCGACAACGAACTGGACGGCGCCCGCTATCAGGGTCAGCATATCGCTGAGATCGCCAGGAAGCTGCACGGTTAAGATCATGCGCCAGCCCGCCATCTTCTTTGGTCACGGTTCTCCTATGAACGCCCTGGGCGGTCCCTACGCGGACGCATGGCGCGCACTGGGAGAGGAGATCGGCAAGCCGAAAGGCGTGGTCATGGTCTCGGCCCACTGGGAGACGCGCGGGCTGGGCGTGACGGCGCAGGAGCGGCCGGAAACCATCCATGATTTCGGTGGCTTTCCACCCGAACTTCACGCCATGCAGTATCCCGCGCCCGGTTCGCCCTTGTTGGCGTCCCGGGTGGCGGAGCTGACGGGCGCGCAACAGACGACGCAATGGGGTCTGGATCATGGCACATGGTCGGTGCTGGCCCACGTCTGGCCAGAGGCCGATGTGCCGATCGTCCAACTGTCGCTGGATCGCACCATTGACGCGCGCGGCCACTATGAACTGGCCAAACGTCTTCACCCGCTGCGGGACGAGGGCGTCCTGATCGCAGGTTCCGGCGATTTCGTGCACAATTTGCGCACGTGGAAACGGGCCGGCGGCGAGCCCTATGACTGGGCTGTCGATTTCAACGAGGCGGTGAAGCGGGCGTTTGTCGCGGGCGACCACGACGCCCTGATCGACTGGGTGCAACTGGGCGAACAGACTCAGCTCAGCGTGCCGACAGATGAGCACTATCTGCCGCTGCTCTACGTCGCCGCCCAGCAGGCCCAGGGCGAGACGGTCAGCTTCTTCAATGATGTGATCGAAGGCGGCTCAATCTCGATGACGGGCGCCCGGATCGGCTGATCCAGGCGCCGTTCGATCGCTTAACGGCGACGGCCACCGCGCATCACGCTGTCGAGCGCGATGGGGCCCGGACCAGCAAAGAACAGGTACAGGAAGACAAAGCAGTAGAGCGCCGCCAACTCTCCCCCATTGTTGATCGGGTAGGGGCTCTGCGGGGCGTGGACCATCCAGTATGCCACGGCCGTGAAGCCCGACAGGATGAAGGCGGTCGGCCGGCTGAACAGCCCCAGCACGATCAGGACGCCGCCGACCAGTTCGATCGGACCGGACCATCCGGCCAGCGTGGACAGGTCCACGCCGCCACCGTGCCCGCCGGGCGGGAAGCCGAGAATTTTCTGCGCGCCGTGCTGAAGGATCAGCAGGCCGGCCACGATCCGCAGAACACTCTGGAATCGCGGGGCCCAACCCGAGATGGACGCTGCACTCGCCATTTGTTTTCCTCCCGATAGCGCACGACCGTCGGGTCCGAGAGCCGGATCAACGCAAGGCGCGAAGGCGGAGGTTAGGCGAAGCTGCGCGGTCTGCAAGCCGTCCTGATCAGGCGGCTTTCAGGGCGTCCTCGACTAGCTTCTGAATGGCCACGTAATCGGTCTTGCCCGTGCCGAGAACGGGGATGACGGCGATCTTGATGATCTTCTTGGGAACCGCCAATTCCGGCGCGCCGTTTTCGCGCGCCCATTCCGACAGACGCGCGGACTCGGCCCCTTCGTGATCGGTCACCAGGATCAGGCGTTCGCCCTTCTTGCTGTCCGGGACGGATACTGCAGCGTGGCGATGTTCGGGCCAGACGGCGCCGGCCATGTCCTCGACCGCGAGCAGGGAGACCATTTCGCCGCCGACCTTGGCGAAGCGCTTCACCCGGCCGAGGATGGTGATGTAGCCCTCGTCGTCGATGTCGACGATGTCGCCGGTATCGTGCCAGCCGCCTTCCAGAGGCTCGATGCCCTCCGGATTGTTAGGCGAGATATAGCCGGCCATGACGTTCGGGCCGCGCAGGTACAGGCGGCCGCCGCCCTCGATGCCCTCGACCTTGTCCAGACGATATTCCATGCCGGGCATGATCTGGCCGACGGTGCCGGGACGGTTGCGATCAGGATGATTCACGGCGACCACGGGCGCGGCCTCGGTCGCGCCATAGCCTTCCAACAGCTCGACGCCGCCGAACTTGGTGTTGAACATCTGGCGCGTTTCGTCGCGAACCTTTTCGGCCCCGGCGACGGCGAACTGCAGGGTGGCGAAATCGCCCGGCTCGGCTACGCGAGCGTACTGGTTCAGGAAGGTGTCGGTCGCGAACAGGATGGACGCCTTCACCTGCGGCAGCAGGTCGGTGATCTGCTTGGCGTGAAGGGGGGAGGGGTATTCGAACGCCTTCATCCCCTGCAGCAGCGGCAGGATGACCCCGCCGGTCAGGCCGAAGCAGTGGAAGGTCGGCAGCGGGTTGAACATGACCCATTCCGGCTTCAGGTCGATGTGGGCGGCGACCTGCCGCGCGTTGGCGACCAGGTTGCGCTGGCTCAGCACCACGCCCTTGGGCGCGCCGAAGCTGCCGGAGGTGAACAGAACCACGCCAGGCGAATCCGGATCGGTCTTGGTGCGGAAACGGCGCGGGGCCATTCCGGCGCTGAGGCCATAGAGCTTGTCGGCCAGACCGATGGTTTTGCGAACATCGTCCAGCCAGATGATCTCGGCGACCCCGCCGAGGGCGGCCATCAGGTCGTCCAGCTTGGCCTGGGTGACGAAACGCTTGGCCGACAGGATCTTGGTGACGCCTGCCGTTTTCAGTGCGGCCTTCAGATTGGCTTCACCCGAGGTGAAGTTCAGCATGACCGGCACGCGGCCGAAGGCGTGCAGGCCGAAGAAGGTTACGACCACGCCTGCGCTGGACGGCAGCAGGACGCCGACGCGCTCTCCCGCCTTGGTCATGGCGGCGATCTTGCGGCCCAGCACGAAGGCCGCGCGGATGAGGCCGGTGTAGGTGAGGGGGTGACGATCCTGGTCTTCCAGAATCTCCTTGTCGCCATAGCGGGCGCGCGCGTCGATCAGCGCGTCGAACAGGGATTCTTCATAGACCTTGGGGTCCAGGGCTGCCCGCAGCAAGCACGTCCTCCTTCGGAGGGCTCTCGGCGGCCCTCTCGGTTACAAGAGGCCGGAACCTAGTGACGTAAGGTCGCCTTGAAAAGATGCGTAACGTCGCGTGAACGTCGCATCTCCATCACTGAAACCGTCTGTGGCTTGCCATTGGCGATCGGAAAGCCGACATACCGCCCTTCTGCACAGGAGCCAGACCGCCGGCTATGGTCACGCTGATCGACACCCTGACGAAGAAGCCTTCCGAGCTGCGTCACCCGGAGAAACAGAATCGCCCGGAATCGGCGGTGCTGAAGAAGCCTGACTGGCTGCGTGTGAAAGCGCCGGGTTCGGGTCAGTATAACGCGACCAAGGATATCGTGCGCTCCAAGGGCCTGGTCACGGTCTGCGAAGAGGCGGCCTGCCCGAACATCGGCGAGTGCTGGAGCCAGAAGCACGCCACCCTGATGATCATGGGCGACACCTGCACGCGGGCCTGCGCCTTCTGCAACGTCAAGACCGGCCTGCCGCAAGCCCTGGACCCGGAAGAGCCGGCCAAGGTCGGCCTGGCCGTCCAGCAGATGGGTCTGAACCACGTGGTCATCACTTCGGTGGACCGCGACGACGTCGCCGATGGCGGCGCCGCCCACTTCGCCGAGGTGGTGCGCCAGATCCGCCTGCAGGCGCCCGACACCACGATTGAAATCCTGACGCCCGATTTCCTGCGCAAGGATGGCGCCGCCGAGGTGATGATCGACGCCACGCCCGACGTCTTCAACCACAACCTTGAGACGGTTCCGCGCCTCTATCTGAAGATCCGCCCGGGCGCCCGCTACTTCCACAGCCTGCGCCTGCTGCAGATGGTCAAGGAACGCGATCCGAACCAGTTCACCAAGTCGGGGATCATGGTCGGCCTGGGCGAGACCAAGGAAGAGGTCATGCAGGTGATGGACGACATGCGGTCCGCCGGCGTCGACTTCATCACCATCGGCCAATACCTGCAGCCGACGCGCAAGCACGCCGCCATCGACCGCTTCGTCACCCCCGAAGAGTTCAAGGCCTATGAGGCTATTGCGCGGGCCAAGGGCTTCCTGATGGTGTCGTCGTCGCCGCTGACGCGGTCGTCGCACCATGCCGGGGACGACTTCGCCCGCCTCAAGGCCGCGCGTCTGGCGCAGGCAGGCCGTTCGGCCCGCTAAGTCCTGAATGGCGGTCCATCGCGTTACGCGCATCCTTCCTTATGCGCCTGAAGACCTGGCCAAGCTGGTTGCGGGGGTGGAGGCCTATCCGGAGTTCGTGCCCTGGATCACCTCCATGCGCGTCTGGAACCAGCGCGACGAGGCCCCGGGCGTGCGCCTGCTGGACGCCGAGGCGGGGGTGGGCTTCGCTTTCCTGACTGAACGATTCTCGACCTGGGTGCGCCACGACATTCACTCGCCCAAGGTCGAAGTCGGCCTGATCCGCGGCCCGTTCAAGCATCTGAAGAACCGCTGGGAGTTCCATCCGCACCCCGAGGGAACACGACTGGAGTTCTTCATCGACTTCGCTTTCAAGTCGCGGATGCTGGATCTAATGCTGCAGGCGAACTTTGATCGGGCTGTCGATAAGCTGATCCAATGTTTCGAGGGCCGCGCCAAGGCCCTTTACGGCAAGAGGTAGGTTTCATGGACGCGCCTTTCGACTTCGATGCGACAGTCGTGGGGGCGGGGGCTGTGGGACTGGCCTGCGGGCGGGCGCTGGCGAAGCGGGGCCTGACGGTGCTGGTGCTCGAAAAAGAGCCGCACATCGGCCAGGGCGTGTCTTCTCGCAATTCCGAGGTCATCCACGGCGGACTCTATTATCCGACGGGTTCGCTGAAGGCGAAGTTCTGCGTCGAGGGGCGGCGGGCGCTTTATGACTTCCTGACCAGCCACAAGATCGACCACTGGAAATGCGGCAAGCTGGTCGCGGCGACCGAGGAAGCCGAGGTCGAGCGGATCGAGGCCATCTTCCAGCAGGCAGTGATCAACGGCGTCGAAGGGCTGGAGCATCTGACGGGCCCCCAGGCGCGGGCGCTTGAACCGGAATTGAAGGCCCACGCCGCCATCCTGTCGCCGGAGAGCGGGGTGTTCGCCAGCCACGACTACATGTTGGCGCTGCAAGGCGAGATCGAGGACGCTGGCGGTTCGGTCGTCGTGTCCACGCCGTTCGAGCGGGCCGAGCCTCTGTCGGGCGGCGGTTTCCGCATCACGGCGGGCGGAGAGGGCGGGGCGGTGTTGACGAGCCGGCTGCTGGTGACCGCGCCCGGGCTATCGGCCCAGAGCGTGGCGGGCGCCATCGACGGCTATCCGGCCGCTGACATCCCGGCGCGCCACCTGGGCAAGGGGATCTATTTCCGCCTGACAGGGCCCGCGCCCTTCAATCGATTGATCTATCCTCCGCCCATCGCCGGGGCGCTGGGCACCCACTATCGCAAGGATCTGGGTGGGCAGGGGGTGTTCGGGCCTGACCTGGCCTATGTCGAGACCGAGGACTATTCGGTCGATCCGGCCAAGGCGCAGGAGTTCGCCCACTATATCCGCCGCTTCTGGCCCGGCGTGACGGTGGAGCGGCTTACGCCTGACTACGCCGGCATCCGGCCCAAGCTGCACGGCCCCGGTGAGCCGCAGCCGGACTTCCAGCTCCATGGTCGAGAGCATCATGGTGTCGACGGGCTGATGGCGCTGTTCGGGATCGAAAGTCCGGGCCTGACCAGTTCATTGGCCATCGGCGAAGCTGTGGCGACAGCGATAACCCGGGCATGACTGAGCGCGAGAAGATGCTGGCGGGGCTGAGCTACGACCCGAGCGATGCTGAACTGGTCGCCGGTCGGACGCGTGCGGTGGGCCTGACCATTCGGATCAATCAGGAGCCCGATCACGAGAAGCGGCGAGCTCTGGTCAATGAACTGGTCCACGCCTCCGACGGACGCGCAACCATCATGCCGGGCTTCTTTTGTGACTACGGCGACAACATTCGCCTGGGTGCGAGGGCGTTCGTCAACGCCAACAGCATCTTTCTGGACTGCGCCGAGATCGTTATCGGCGACGACTTTCAATGCGGACCTGGCGTGCAACTGCTGACGCCGGAACATCCCCTGGATGCGGTCGGGCGGCGCTCCGGTCTTGAAAGCGCCCGCAGGATCCGACTTGGAAACGACGTCTGGATAGGGGGAGGAGCGATAGTGCTGGCTGGCGTGACAGTTGGCGACCGTGTGGTTGTCGGCGCGGGTTCTGTCGTGACGAAGGATGTGCCCTCCGATGTTTTGGTCGTCGGCAACCCAGCTCGCATCGTGAGGTCCTTGCCCTAGGCCTAGTCGAAGGCCGACAGTGGGATCGAGACCAGACTGAACGGCAGGATTGGATCGCCTGAGCCGCGACGGTTCAACTGACTGTTGGCCACGATCAGGCGATCGCCCCGGACAGCGACGGTCGCCGGCCAGGCCAGTTCAGATGGCTTGATACGCTTCGCTTCGACCGCTGTGGCGAGGTCCGGGGACAGGTCCAGGGCCACGACCTCGCCGGCAGACTGGCGCACGAGGAACAGCCGTTGTCCGACCAGGGCCAAGCCGTCGCCGCCGTCCAGCGCTGAACTCCCGGCATCGATTGCGGCCACCTCGCGCGAATGGGTATCGATGCGGAACAGCCGCCCGGTCTTCATCAGGACAACGATCAGGAAGCGGCCGTCCGGCGTGGCGACGATGCCGTTCAGGTTCGGCTCTTCGCCGTATTCAAGAGCGGTGCCCTCGAACGACAGCCACGGCTCCAGCGCCCCATCGACCACTGAATCGCGGGCGACGCGCCACAAGACAGGGCGCAGGGTATCGGTGAAATAGGCGGCGTCAGGCGTCAGGGCGACGTCGTTGATCAACCAGGCGCCTTCCGGCGTGGTGAAGCGCGCGAGCCGCTCGCCGGTGGCGATGTCGACCACATGCATCGAGCCGGCACGCGCGCCAGCAACCCAGAGGCGCCCCTGGCCGTCAGCCTTGAGCCCCAGGGCCACCGACACCGGCTTTGCGGGCGGCGAATCACCCAGGCCCAGCGGATCGGCGACGCGCACGACCGCGCCGGTATCAGGATCCACGCGGAAGACGACGCCTGTATTGGCGCTGTTGGTGTAGATGGCGCCGGTCGCGGGATCGACGGCGACGCCTTCCGGATAGGCGGCGGCCTCAGGAAGAGGCAGAACGGTCACGCCCGACTGCGCCAATACAGGCGTAGAGCCGAGCAGGGCGGCGAAGGCCAGGCTGGCGCCCGAGGTTGCTGTCCAGAATTTGCGCATCATGTCCTCCCGTGACATCGGTGTCAGGACCTTGCCGTAGGTGGCCTAAAACCGCCACCCTGTCGTTGCCGGCTGATTGTCGCGGCACGGGTTGAAATCGATGGCGTCTTCATGCATAAGCCCGCCCTCGCGTGGCGGCTCTTATCGGGGGGCCGGCACTGTATGTTTTCGCGTCTTCACGGCGCACCGACTTAGAGATTGAGACGGACATGGCCGTTCCGAAGCGCAAAGTATCCCCCTCGCGTCGCAACATGCGTCGCGCACACGACGCCCTGGGCGCCAACTCCTATGTCGAAGACAAGGACACGGGCGAGCTGAAGCGTCCGCACCACATCGACCTGAAGACCGGCACGTATCGCGGCCGCCAGGTCATCACGCCGAAGGAAGACTAGTCTTCAATACGGCCCCGGTTTCGGCCGGACGATAGATTTTAACGGCGCGCGATGACATCGCGCGCCGTTTTCGTGCGTTGTGTGCGGTGAAGCCTAACCACTGGAGCTCCTCGCATGATCCGTAGCGCCGTCCTCAGTTCCGTCGCCTTGCTGGCCCTGGCCGCCTGCAACGCCCCTGAAAGCGCCAAGACCCCTGACACCCAGGCGCCCGAGGCGGTTGCTCCGGCGGTTGTGGCCGACGCCGCATCGGCCACGGTGTTGACGCCTCTGGGCTATGGTCCGCTGAAGATCGGCATGACCCAGGCCGAGGTGGACGCAGCGGTCGGGCCGCCGCCCGCGAACGCCGCCGAAGCTGAACCCTCGGAGTGCCGCTATTATCACCCGCCTCGCGCGCCCGAGGGCGTACTGGTCATGGTGGAAAACGGGACGCTGACGCGCCTGACCGCCACGAAGGACGCGACCGTCAAGACCGAGGACGGCGTCGGCGTCGGCTACGACGGCGATCAACTGAAGGCCAGGTACGGCGCAGCCGCCACCGTGACCCCGCACAAGTATCAAGGCGCGCCGTCGGCTTATGTCACCCTTTGGCCGGGCAAGCCTCAACTGCAGGGCGCCTACGTCACGGATCCGACTGCGCGGGGACTGGTGTACGAGATCGGGCAGGACGGCAAGGTGGCCTTCATCCACGCTGGCGGCCCCAGCATCCAGAACGTCGAAGGCTGCAGCTGACGCTGGAAACGGTGAAGGCGCATCGCCTGGTTGGCGATTCGGCGACGGCTGGTCTAAACCGGCCGTTGCACCTTCCTCTTCTGACAGAGCGCCTTCCTCATGACTGACATCGCTGACATCGTCGCCCGCCAGATTCTCGACAGCCGGGGCAATCCGACGGTTGAGGTTGACGTCACCCTGGAAGACGGCAGCTTCGGTCGCGCCGCCGTGCCTTCGGGCGCTTCGACGGGCGCGCACGAAGCCGTCGAACTGCGTGACGGCGACATGGACATGTGGGGCGGCAAGGGCGTCCAGAAGGCCGTTGACGCCGTCAACGGCGAGATTTTCGACGCCCTGTCCGGCATGGACGCCGAGGACCAGCGCCGTCTGGACGAAGCCCTGATCGAACTGGACGGCACGGACAACAAGGCTCGCCTCGGCGCCAACGCCATTCTCGGCGTATCGCTGGCTGCGGCCAAGGCCAGCGCCATCAGTTCCAACCTGCCGCTGCACCGCTACATCGGCGGCGTCTCGGCCCGCGTCCTGCCGACCCCGATGATGAACATCATCAATGGCGGCGCTCACGCTGACAATCCGATCGACATTCAGGAATTCATGATCCTGCCGACCGGAGCCGAGACGTTTTCGGATGCGCTGCGCATGGGCGCAGAAATCTTCCACGCCCTGAAGAAGGCGCTGAAAGACGCCGGCCACAACACCAACGTCGGCGACGAGGGCGGTTTCGCTCCGAACCTGGCCTCGGCTGAAGAAGCCCTGGCCTTCATCACCAAGGCGGGGCAGGCGGCTGGCTATCTGGCCGGTGAGGACTTCCACCTGGGCCTCGACGTCGCATCGACCGAGTTCTTCAAGAACGGCAAATACAACCTGACGGGCGAGGGCAAGGCCTTCGACGCCGACGGCATGGTCGGCTATCTGGCCGATCTGGTCGAACGCTTCCCGATCGTCTCGATCGAGGACGGCTGCGCCGAAGACGATTTCGACGGCTGGAAGCTGCTGACGGACCGTCTGGGCGACCGCGTTCAGCTGGTCGGCGATGACTTGTTCGTGACCAATCCGCGCCGTCTGGCCGCCGGCATCGGCGAAGGTCTGGCCAACTCCATCCTGATCAAGGTCAATCAGATCGGCACCCTGTCCGAGACCCTGGACGCCGTCGATATGGCCCACCGCGCCGGCTACACCTCGGTGATGAGCCATCGTTCGGGCGAGACCGAGGACTCGACCATCGCCGATCTGGCCGTCGCCACCAACTGCGGGCAGATCAAGACGGGCTCGCTGGCGCGTTCGGACCGGACGGCGAAATACAACCAACTGCTTCGCATCGAAGAGATGCTGGGAGACCAGGCTGTCTATTTCGGCGACGGCATGTTGCTGAAATAGGCGTCCGCGCCGGTTGAATGCAGCGCCGCTTCCGAACCTCGGAGGCGGCGTTCGCAATTACGGCCAAGCTACGGTTCGTTAGGCATTTTCGGTCAGGGTCAGGAAACCTTGTTTGCGCTCAGAAGGAGCGTCAGTCTTGCCTGAACAGATGAAGCCTTATCTGACATCCGCGTTCTTGCTGTTCCTGATCGTCTATCTGGGCGTTCAGGCCCTGACGGGGCAGCGCGGTTTGTTGAGCGGAGGCGAGCGCGACGCGCTCCTTTCCAAGCGCGCCGACCAGCTGGCGCGCCTGACCGAGCAGCGGCGCGACCTGGAAGTGCGCGTGCGCTATCTGCGAACGGAAAGCCTTTCCAAGGATCTGCTTGAGGAACGCGCCAGAGCCGTGCTCGGCTTTGCCGATCCGCGCGACTACGTGGTTCGCCTTAGCGCGCCAGCCGTGCACAACCCTGACGAGACTCGCACGTCCTGAACTATTGTTACAGCTTGACCGGCTCGCTTTGCGTTTCGGGAACGAAGGCTGCTAAAGCCCCTTTCCGTAACGATAAGAGTCCCTGAAACTGGGGGCGCAGCCGGGAGATGCCGGATGGCGAAAGCCGCCGCTCAGAAATCCTCGTCCAGCGCGGACGACATCAAGATTCCGAACACGCCTCAGGCTTCCAAGGAAGACCTGCTGCGCTTCTACCGCGAGATGGTTCTCATCCGTCGCTTCGAGGAGCGCGCGGGTCAGCTCTACGGCATGGGCCTGATCGGCGGGTTCTGCCACCTGTACATCGGTCAGGAGGCTGTTGCGGTCGGCGTTCAGGAGAGCGTCAAGCAGGGTCATGACAAGATCATCACCGGCTACCGCGACCACGGCCACATGCTGGCTGCGGGCATGGACCCCAACGCCGTCATGGCTGAGTTGACTGGCCGCATCGGCGGCTCGTCGAAGGGTAAGGGCGGCTCGATGCACATGTTTGACGTGCCGACCGGCTTCTATGGCGGTCACGGCATCGTCGGCGCCCAGGTGGCGCTGGGCACCGGCCTGGCCTTCGCCGGCAAGTACCGCGGCGACGACAGCGTCTCGTTCGTTTATTTCGGCGACGGCGCCTCGAACCAGGGTCAGGTTTACGAGAGCTTCAACATGGCCCAGTTGTGGAAGCTGCCGGCCATCTACATCATCGAGAACAACCAATACGCCATGGGTACGAGCATCGAGCGCTCGTCGTCCACGACCGAGCTCTACATGCGCGGCGCCAGCTTCGGCATTCCGGGCGAGCAGGTCGACGGCATGGACGTCCTCGCCGTCCGTGACGCAACCGCCCGCGCCGTGGCCCGCGCCCGGGCTGGCGAAGGTCCTTACATCCTCGAGGTGAAGACCTACCGCTATCGCGGCCACTCCATGTCGGATCCTGCCAAGTACCGCACCAAGGAAGAGGTCGACGAGGTCAAGAAGACCCGCGATCCGATCGACCACCTGAAGATGCTGCTCGCCGCCGCCAAGGCGACCGAGGAAGAACTCAAGGCCATCGACAACGAGGTGAAAGCCATCGTCGCCGAAGCCGTGCAGTTCGCACAGGAAAGCCCTGAGCCGGATCCGTCCGAGCTCTATACTGACGTCTACGTGGAGGCCTGATTCGTGACCGACATTCTGATGCCGGCGCTGTCCCCCACGATGGAAGAGGGCACGCTGACCAAATGGCACATCAAGGCAGGCGACACCGTGTCGGCCGGCCAGGTGATCGCCGAGATCGAAACCGACAAGGCGACGATGGAAGTCGAAGCCGTCGATGAAGGCGAAGTTCTGGAAATCCTCGTCGCCGAGGGTTCGGAGAACGTGAAGGTCAATACGCCTATCGCGCGTCTGGCCGGTGAAGACAGCGCCCCTGCGCCAGCGGCCAAGGCCGATACGCCCAAGGCGGAAGCTGCTCCGGCACCTGCGGCCGCACCAGCGGCTCCCAAGGTTGAACTGCGCGACCCGGAAATCCCGGCCGACGCCAAGCTGGTCAAGACGACGGTTCGCGACGCCCTGCGCGACGCCATGGCTGAGGAAATGCGCCGTGACGACCGCGTCTTCCTGATCGGTGAGGAAGTCGCCCAGTACCAGGGCGCCTACAAGGTCAGCCGCGACCTGCTGCAGGAGTTCGGCGAGCGCCGCGTGATCGACACCCCGATCACTGAGCATGGCTTCGCCGGTCTCGGCGTCGGCGCCGCCATGGCAGGGCTGAAGCCCATCGTCGAGTTCATGACGTTCAACTTTGCCATGCAGGCGATCGACCACATCATCAACTCGGCCGCCAAGACGCTCTACATGTCGGGTGGTCAGATCCGCGCGGACATCGTCTTCCGTGGTCCCAACGGCGCGGCCAGCCGCGTCGGCGCCCAGCACAGTCAGGACTACTCGGCCTGGTACGCCCAGATCCCGGGCCTGAAGGTCATCGCACCCTACGACGCTGCGGACGCCAAGGGTTTGCTGAAAGCGGCGATCCGCGACCCGAACCCGGTCGTCTTCCTCGAACACGAAATGCTGTACGGCACCGAGTTCGACGTGCCGGAAACCGACGACTACGTCCTGCCGATCGGCAAGGCCAAGGTCCGCCGCGAAGGCAAGGACGTCACCATCACGGCCCACGCCCGCATGGTCGGCTTCGCCCTTCAGGCCGCTGAGAAGCTGGCCGAGGAAGGCATCGAGGCTGAGGTCATCGACTTGCGCACCCTGCGTCCGCTGGACCACGAAACCATCGTCGAAAGCGTCAAGAAGACCAGCCGTCTGGTCTCGGCCGAAGAGGGTTGGGGTCCGATGGGCGTCGGCGCCGAGGTCGTGGCCCGCGTGATCGAACACGCCTTCGACTACCTGGACGCTCCGCCGCTCCGCGTGCACCAGGAAGACGTGCCGCTGCCTTACGCCGCCAACCTGGAAGTGCTGTCGCTGCCGGGCGTGGACAAGATCGTCGCTGCCGTTAAGCAGGTGATGGCGTGAGCGAGGCGTCCGAGTTCCAGCTGACGACGCCGGACAGCGTCGCCGCCGATCCGCAGGCCATCGAAATCCTGCGGATGTGGTGGTCCAAGGATGAGCCGGTCATGTCGGTGAAGCCCGCCTTCAACGACCCGATCAAATTCGGCGAGCTGCTGGCCTATGCTGCGCGTCACATGGCGCACGGCTATGCCCTGCGTCACGGCCACAACGAGCGTGAAGCCTACAACCGCATCCTTCAGGGCCTTTCCGAAGTCGTGAAGGCGGACAACGTGAAGACCGTGGCCGAACCTGTCGCTGCGCCGAAGGGGAATGCTTGATGGACGCCGCTGCGCTTGAACAACGCTCGCTGCCGATCCCCGAGGGTCTGAACGCTCCTGAGGACCAGGTCATCGAACTGGCCCGGGTCTGGTGGAACGGGACCGGCCCGATCATGAACATCCGTCCGGCTCTGGCTGAGCCGGGCAATATCGGCGTCGTCCTGGCCGAGCTGGCCTGGCACTATTCCCATGCCTACGCCGAGCACCACGGCTTCGATCAGGCCACGGCGTTCAAGGCTATCTGCGACAGCTGGGACGCGGCCCACGCCAAGGCTCAGGCTGCGAACACGGAGTCCGCTCAATGACTGACATCCTGATGCCGGCCCTGTCTCCGACGATGGAAGAGGGCGTTCTGGCCAAGTGGCACGTCAAGGTCGGGGACGTCGTCTCCGCCGGCGACGTCATCGCCGAGATCGAAACCGACAAGGCCACGATGGAAGTCGAGGCTGTCGATGAAGGTGAAGTCACCGATATCCTGGTCGCTGAAGGCACTGAGGGCGTGAAGGTCAACACCCCGATCGCTCGCCTGAAGGACGAGGGCGGCGCGGCTGCACCCGCGCCCGCCGCCAAGGCGGAGGCTGCTAAAGCTGAAGCCGCTCCCGCCCAGGCTGAAGCGCCCAAGGCGGCGGCTCCCGCAGCGCCCGCTCCGGCAGCTCCGGCAGCTCCGAAGTCGGACAATGGCGAACGCATCTTTGCGTCGCCTCTGGCCCGTCGCATCGCCGCCCAGAACGGCCTTGATCTGAAATCAATCAAGGGCACAGGCCCGCACGGCCGTATCGTCAAGCGCGACGTTGAAGGTGCGCCCAAGGGCGCTGCTCAACCGACTGCTTCGACGGCAACCGCCGCCGCGACCTCGGGCATCGCCCCGCGTCAGGCTCAGTCGCTGGCCCAGATGGGCATTCCGGACGGCAGCTACGACCTGATCCCGCTGGACGGGATGAAGAAGGCCGTGGCGCGTCGCATGGTCGACAGCATCCAGAACGTCCCGCACTTCCCGCTCTTCATCGACGTCGAGATCGACCAGCTGATGGCTGTGCGCGCGAAGGTGAACAAGATGCTGGAGCCGCAGGGCATCAAGGTCTCGGTCAATGACTTCGTCATCAAGGCCGCAGCCCTGGCCCTGAAGATGGTGCCGGAGGCCAACGCCTCCTACACCCCCGAAGGCATCGCCATGCACCACAACGCCGACGTCTCGATGGCGGTGGCGATTGACGGCGGCCTGATCACTCCGATCATCAAGAAGGCCGAGACCAAGGGCCTGGCGCAGATCGCGACCGAGTCCAAGGACCTGGCCAAGCGCGCCCGCGAACGTAAGCTGAAGCCCGAAGAGTTCCAAGGCGGCACCTTCTCGGTGTCCAACCTGGGCATGTTCGGCATCAAGCAGTTCACCTCGATCATCAATGAGCCGCAGGGCTGCATCATGAGCGTGGGCGCCGGCGAGCAACGTCCGGTCGTCAAGGACGGGCAACTGGCCGTGGCCACGGTCATGACCGTGACCCTGACCTGCGATCACCGGGTGGTCGACGGCGCAACGGGCGCTCGCTTCCTGCAGGCGTTCAAGCCGCTGATCGAAGATCCCGTGGCGATGCTGGCTTAAGGGAGGAGAGGGGTCATGACTTCGGTTTATGACTTCTCCGCCCGCGCCATCGACGGCACGGACGTGGCCCTGGACCGTTTTCGCGGGCAGGCGCTGCTGATCGTCAACACGGCGTCCAAGTGCGGCTTCACCGGTCAATATGACGGGCTGGAGAAGCTGCACCGCGACTTCGCCGATGCGCCGTTCGAGGTCTTGGGCTTTCCCTGTAATCAGTTCGGCCAACAGGAGCCCGGCAGGGCGGCGGAAATCGCCGCCTTCTGCGCCACCAGCTTCGACGTCAGCTTCCCCCTGTTCGACAAGGTGGAGGTCAATGGGCCGAACCGGCACCCGCTCTATGCCTGGCTGACCCGGCAGAAGCGCGGCTTCCTGGGCTCCCAAGCCATCAAGTGGAACTTCACCAAGTTCCTGACCGACCGCGAAGGCCGCGTCGTCGCGCGCTATTCGCCCCAGACTGAACCCGCGGCCATCAAGGCCGACATCGAGAAGTTGATCTGACCATGGCTGCTGAATTCGATCTCGTCGTCATCGGTTCGGGCCCCGGCGGTTACGTCGCGGCGATCCGCGCCAGCCAACTGGGCCAGAAGGTCGCCATCGTCGAGCGCGAGAACCTGGGCGGCATCTGCCTGAACTGGGGCTGCATCCCGACCAAGGCCCTGCTGAAGTCGGGCGAGAAGTTCGAGAGCCTGAGCCACCTCAAGGAATACGGCCTGTCCGCAACGGGCGCCTCCTTTGACTTCGACGCCATCATCCAGCGCTCGCGCGGGGTCGCGGCGACGATGAACAAGGGCATCGGCTTCCTGATGAAGAAGAACAAGATCGAGGTGATCGAAGGATCGGCCACGCTCGAGAAAGGCGCTGCGGCCCCCAAGGTCGTCGTCGCGCTGAAGGCCGGAGGCACGCGTGCGATCGAAGCCAAGACCGTCATGCTGGCCGTCGGCGCCCGCGCCCGCGCCCTGCCGCAGATCGGTCTGGAGGCGGACGGCGACAAGATTTGGGCCTACCGCGACGCCCTGGCCCCCAAGAAGCTGCCCAAGACCTTCGTGGTCATCGGCTCGGGCGCCATCGGCATCGAGTTCGCGAGCTTCTATCGTGCCCTGGGCGCTGAAGTGACCGTGGTGGAAGCCGTCGACCGCATCATGCCGGTCGAGGACGAAGAGGTCTCCAAGGCCGCGCAGAAGTCGTTCGAGAAGCGCGGCATCAAGTTCAAGGTTGGCGCCAAGGTCACCAAGGTGTCCAAGGATTCCAAGGGCGTGAAGGTCGCTGTTGAAGTGAACGGCAAGGCCGAAACCCTGGAGGCCGAGGTCTGCATCTCGGCCGTCGGCATCACCGCCAACACCGATGGCATCGGCCTGGAGGCGCTGGGCGTCGAACTGGACCGCGGCCACATCAAGACCGACAGTCACTGCCAGACCAACGTCAAGGGCCTCTACGCCATCGGCGATTGCGCCGGCGCCCCCTGGCTGGCGCACAAGGCGTCGCACGAAGGCATCCACGCCGCCGAGCACATCGCCGCCTACAAGACCCCGAACGTCCATTCGCCTATCGCCGGCTGCACCTACGCCCAGCCTCAGGTCGCCTCGGTCGGCGTTACCGAGCAGGGCGCGCGTGCCGACAAGCGCGAGGTCAAGATCGGCCGCTTCCCGTTCCGCGTGAACGGCAAGGCCGTGGCGGCGGGCGAGGTCGACGGCTTCGTCAAGGTCATCTTCGACGCCAAGACCGGCGCTCTGATCGGCGCCCACATGATCGGCCACGAAGTGACCGAGATGATCCAAGGCTACGTCACCGCCATCACCATGGAAGCGACCGAGGAAGACATCCACGGCATCGTCTATCCGCACCCGACCATGTCCGAAGCCATGCACGAAGCCGCTTTGGACGCCTATGGCCGCGTCATCCACATCTGATCGAGTTGTTAGAAAATCTGAACTGTGGCTAAGAGGACTTCTTCTCCTCCCTGTTCGGATTATCCATGATCGTCGCGCCTGATGTTCTCGGCCTGATCGGCAATACGCCTCTGGTGCGCCTCAAGCGCGCGTCGGAGCTGACGGGCTGCGAGATCCTAGGCAAGGCCGAGTTCCTGAACGTCGGCGGGTCCATCAAGGACCGCGCGGCGCTCAGCATCATCAGGAAGGCGCGAGCTTCTGGCGCGCTGAAGCCCGGCGGCGTCATCGTCGAGGGCACGGCGGGCAATACGGGCATTGGCCTCGCCCTGGTCGGCGCCGCTCTTGGCCATCCCGTCGTCATCGTCATGCCGCGTAGCCAGACGGATGAGAAGAAGCGGGCGGTCCGCCTGCATGGCGCGCGTCTGATCGAGGTCGATCCTGCGCCCTTCGCCAGCCCCAACCACTTCGTCGCCTATTCCCGACGTCTGGCCGAGGAACTGAACGAGAGCGAGCCGAACGGCGCCTTCTACGCCGATCAGTTCGACAACCTGGCCAATCGTGAAGCCCACTATGAAGGCACAGCGCCGGAAATCTGGAAGCAGACGGACGGCGCCATCGACGGCTTCATCTGCGCCGTCGGATCGGGCGGGACGCTGGCGGGTTGCGCCGCTTACTTGCGTGAACAGAAGCCCGATGTCGCCATCGGTCTGGCCGACGTGCCGGGCGCCGCGCTCTACAACTGGTTCACCGAAGGCGTGCTGAAAGGCGAGGGCAGTTCGATCACCGAGGGCATCGGCGTCAATCGCATCACCGGCAATCTGGAGGGGCTGATGGTCGATCATCCCTACCGGATCGAAGACGCCGAGTTCCTGCCCATCCTGTTCGATCTGGTGAAGCATGAAGGTATGTCGCTGGGCCCGTCCAGCGGGGTCAATATCGCCGGAGCCATCCGCATGGCGCGCGACCTGGGACCGGGCAAGACCATCGTCACCGTGCTGTGCGATGCCGGGCAACGCTATTCCAGCAAGGTTTATGACCCCGCCTTCCTGACCGCGCGCGGCCTGCCGACGCCGGAGTGGTTGAACCGATGAGCCGATCGAAGAAGGAAACGCCTGCTGACGGTCGTATTCCGCCGCTGAATGCGTTGAAGGCGTTCGAGGCTGCGGCGCGTCGCCTGAACATCACCCGCGCGGCTGAAGAATTGTCGGTCACGCCCGGCGCGATCAGTCAGCAGATACGCATTCTGGAGCAGCACGCCGGCGCGCCGTTGTTCCATCGCGAGGGACGTCAGATCGCGCTGACCGAGCTGGGCGCGGAGCTCTATCCGCTGCTGCACGACGGCTTCGACTATCTGAAACGGGCAGGGGACCTGCTCTATCGACCCAACCGCCGCCACGCCTTGGCGATCAGCGTGCCGCCGTCCTTCGCCGCGAAGTGGCTGGCGCCCCGTATCGCTCGCTTTTCCGCTGCGCACCCCGAGGTCGAGGTCTGGATGTCTGCGGACATGCGGCTGGCCGACGTCGGCGGGGGCAGGGTGGATGTGGCGGTGCGATACGGGCGTGGCGACTATGTCGGCGTGCGTTCAGAGCGGCTGCTGAGTGCGGACGTGATCCCTGTTTGCAGTCCAGTCTTGCTGGCCGGAAAGCACCCGTTGAAGCGGCCGGATGATCTGGCCCATCACGCCTTGATCCACCTGCGTCCCGGGGACCTGGAGGAGCCGCGGCCGGACTGGCCGACCTGGCTGAGCGCGCGCAGACTTGACCATCTCGACGCCTCGGCTGGACCTCGCTTCGATCAGACAGCCTTGGCGATCGAGGCCGCCGCCTATGGGCAAGGCGTCGCCTTGGCGCCCTACGCCTTTGTCGCCGGCGATCTGACGTCGGGGCGGCTCGTCGCGCCGTTTGCCGACGGCGCGCTTTCTACCGAACTGGCCTATCATGTCTTGACGAAGCGAAGCGGGGTCTCCGAACCCGCGCGTGCCTTCGTGCGATGGATGAAGAGCGAGGCCCACGCCGCTGAACAACGGACCGACGATCTGTAGTCAGGTCAGTGAAAATCCCGCGATCCCGGCAGGATGCGCACATCGCGCGGATGGCGATGAGGTGGATGACGGGGCGGTTGGGGATTGGCGACGACGTCCGCGCGGGCGAGCTGAACCGTCGTGTCGTGGTCTTCCGACAGTCGCGTCAGTTCCGAGGAGCGGTCGATGACCTTGCGGGCGACCAGATGGACCACGCCTTCGGGGCTCTTCTCCACCACGCCCTCGACCTCCATCAGCCGGGCAGCCATGACCTCGCGGCGGAATTGCTCGAACATCCGCGCCCAGAGGACAACGTTGGTGATGCCCGTCTCGTCTTCCAGGGTGACGAAGATGGCGTTGCCCTTGCCGGGACGCTGCCGCACCAACACTACGCCCGCGACCCGCACTGACGCGGCGTTCCGCTTCGCTTCGGTCTGGGCGCAGGTCAGGATGCGTTCTGCGTCGAACAGGGGACGCAGGATGGCCATGGGGTGGGCTTTTAGAGACAGGCGTAGCGTCTGGTAGTCGGCGGCGACATGCTCACCCAGCGGCATGATCGGCAGGCGCGCATCGGGCTCGGCGCCAAGCTCGCGGGCATCGGCGGCAGCGAATAGAGGAAGCGGCGCGTCGTCGGGCAGGCGGCGCACCGCCCACAAGGCCTGACGCCGATCCAAGCCGAGAGACCGGAAGGCGTCGGCGTCGGCCAGCTTGCGCATGGCGGCTGACGGCAGTCCCGCGCGCCTGGCCAGGGTTTCGATGTCGGTCGCGCGGAACGCGCGGGCAGCGACCAGGGCCTCGGCCCAGTCCTCGCGGAAGCCGTCGATCTGGCGCAGGCCGATCCGCAGGGCCGGCGTCTTGTCCGAGCCTTCCAGACTGTTGTCCCAGCCACTGTGTGTGACGTCGACCGGCCGCACCTCGACGTCGTGGTCGCGGGCATCCCGCACGATCTGGGCCGGGGCGTAAAAGCCCATCGGCTGGCTGTTCAGCAGGGCGCAGGCGAAGGCCGCCGGATAGTGGTGTTTGATCCATGACGAGACATAGACCAGCTGGGCGAAGGAGGCGGCGTGGCTCTCCGGGAAGCCGTAGGAGCCGAAGCCCTTGATCTGGTCGAAACAGCGCCGGGCGAAGGTCGGATCATAGCCGCGCGCGATCATTCGGCTGACCATCCGGTCTTCGTAGGTGTGCAGGGTGCCGTCGCCCCGGAAGGTGCCCATGGCCTTGCGCAGGCCATTGGCCTCCTTATGTTCTTCATTTGTTCTATAATGCGCGACGCTCATGCAAAGTCAAGCAGGGTCAATGCGCTGGAAGGGCGACCAGCAACGCGAGAGAGATCGGCAGTTGTCGCGCAGCAGAGCCGTTCTTCAAGCTGGCCTGCCGGGCACGAGTGTCTTGATGCATCAGACGCCGTCGATGGAGAGCCAGTGATGCTCCGCGCCGAGGCTTCGTGCTACACGTCCTGCAACACTATCGAACTGGTGTTTTCCTTCGCATAATATATCTTATGCGTGAATCGTGGAGCTCCCAGTCTGTCGATTTCTGTAACTGATCGCAAACTCTGCGAACCGCGCCTTTCCCCTCTAATTCGCACACGTATTCGATCAGATCGCAGACAGCTTGGTTGGGCTGACGGCAATGAGGGCGTGGAGCTTTGGCTACGCTGCGACAGCGCTTGGTGGCGCTTCATCAAGATGAAGAAGCACGGCGGTGAAAACTATTTGAATGTCGCGCTCTTCTGCCAGCGCTCTCACTCGGAGCGCCAGGGGCTTCGCCATGGTGAGCGTGGTCGGCGGAGATGATGTCGGCCCGGTAAGAAGCGCCTTACTCCAGTGCTGCAAGTCGTCCTTCAAGAACCGCTCAATGACAGACGCGTAGAGTTCAGCGGCTGTTGAGCCGGCATCACGCGCGCCGGTCTTCATACGTTTATGGGCCCAGCGAGGAATGCGCACGGACAGCGTAGCGCGAGGTATGTCCGGGCCCTGATCCGCAGAGATTGTATCGTCGAATTCGGCAATCATGGTCGGCACGCCTTCTCTCCTTGGTTCGAAGAGAATCGCGCATTGACGACTCGCCGTCTAGTCGCTCTGCAACTGGATTAGTTGAAGCCGCTGAAGGCGGCTGTCATCGCACAGCTTTGCCAACGATCCCGAAGGTCCGCCGACCACCTACGGGATCGGACGCTGAGTTGGTGGAAATTGTGAATGGGCAGTGCCAACGCCAGAAGCAATAGTGGGTCTGCCTGTTGGTTTCGGCCCGAGCGCCCCGCGAGCGATGCCGCACATCGCCATCCGGAAAGCTTGAACAAATTTCCCGTCAAATGACTGAAGCGGCGCTGCATTCCTTGCTGGCCCCCTCAGAAGCGGCCTTTCGCCTCATCTCTACCGGTCCCACAAACGGTCCATTTTGCATCACTCGACGATTTAAGACACCCCTCCCCGGTCCGTCTCACATTCACAGGGACGAAAACTGTGTAGCGAAATCAAATGGCTACGTTTGGATGGGGCGCTGAGTTCTGCGACAATCGCCACATGTTGATTGGCTACGCACGCGTATCGACAGGGAGCAGCGCCTCGACCTCCAAGTCGATGCGCTGAAGACTTATGGCTGCGGACGAATCTTTTCTGACCAGATGAGTGGAGGTCGCGGTGATCGCCCGGGGCTGCAAGAGGCGCAGTCTCATCTGCGACCTGGCGACGCGCTAGTAGTTTGGAAACTCGACCGACTTGGCAGAACCGTTCGCCAACTCGTGGAGTTCGTTGCGGATCTCCAGAACCGCGACGTGCAGTTCGTCAGTCTGACCGACGGAATCGACACGGCCACATCAGCTGGCCGCTTTTTTCTTTCACGTTATGGCTGCCCTTGCTGAAATGGAGCGAGATCTAGTGCGGGAGCGTACCAAAGCGGGCCTCCGAGCCGCCAAAGCGCGGGGGCGTTTAGGTGGGCGACCAGCCAAACTTACAGCTCAGCAACTGAGGCACGCGGCTCGCCTGCTAAAGGATCCCGAAACGACCGGTGCCGAGGTGGCCCAGACGCTTGGTGTCGCCAGATCGACTCTCTATCGATCTCTCGAGAGGGTAGAAAAGCGCAAGTCGTCGGCAGGCTGATGGTCGAACAAATGTCAGTTCCGCGCCACAAGCGGACATTGCCTAGCTGCCCGAAAGCGGACATTAGAGACCTGACCGCGCCTAGCCAGTGAGCCGAGCTCGGACAGGCCTTGCGGTCACACGGTCGGCACGGTGCCGCCGTCGACGACGAGCTCCGAGCCATGAATCGAGGAAGCGCGATCCGAGGCCAGGAAGGCTATCGCTTCTGCGACCTCGTAAGGTTCGGCGCCCCGTCCGATCGCGATACCGCCGAGGCCCGCAAGGACGAGCTGCCGCGCGTCTTCGAGGGTTCCGCCGTTGGCCGCCCAGATGCGTTTAAGGAACACGTCCGTGCCCTCCGTCATGATCCAGCCCGGCGAGACGGTGTTGACCCGCACGCCCTTGGGACCGAGCTCCTTTGAAATGGACTTGCTGTAGGTCCGTAGCGCGGCCTTGGCTGCGGCGTAGGCCGTGGTCGCGTCGGGCAGAGGCAGGACCGATTGGACCGAGGTCACGTGCACCACTGCACCCGAGCCACGCTCGATCATCTGAGGGATCAGGATACGGTCGAGACGAACGGCCGCCAGCAGGTTCACATTCAGTTCGGACAGCCAGTGGTCGTCCGTCAGGGCGACGAAGCCGCCAGTTGGACTGGCGGAACCGCCCAACACATGGACGAGAATATCGACACCGCCCAGACGCTCGAGCGCCGTCTGTGCGAAGTCTTCTCCGCCTGCGGCGGTCGTCAGATCCGCCTGGACAAACTCCATGCCTTCGATGGGATCAGGGTTCGAGCGCGCCGAGGTGATCACACGGGCGCCGCCGGCCAGAAAGCGATCGACGGTGGCGCGGCCCAGACCCTTGGTGCCACCGCTGATGAGCACGCGCTTGCCCGCGAACTCGTTGGGATTCGCCCGGGCGGTCATGCTGAGACATCCATTGTCTTGATGACGTCGCCTTCGAGTTCGACGCGGTAGGTGAAGCGGATCGGGCTGCCCGGAAAGTCGCCATGGGCCGGACCCTCGCACACAACAACAGCGTCCTCATGCCGAAGGGTGTCGGGGGTGAAAATCGCCTTGAGACCGACCACCATCTCCTTGAGCAGGGCGCGAATCTCATCATGGCCTTCGAAGCGTTTTCCGTTGTCCAAGAGGACCGCGTCGGCGGCGAAGGTTTCGATCATGCCGTCGAGGTCTAGGCGGGAATTGGCCTCGACATAGTCGGCGATCGGGGAAGGAAGCTGTGGCGACATTGTTCTGTCCTGTTGTTTCGGTCGCAGCCCGGTAACTGCACCTTCGATGACGCCAAGGTAGAGATGGACAGGTCGCGCGATAATCAGGACAACTCAGAATGAGCCGTCACGATAATCGGGATAATAATGAAGAGCAGCCTCACTGAACTGGATGCCGTTCTGGTCGTCGCTCGTTGCGGCAAGTTCCGAGCGGCCGCGATCGAACTCGGGGTCTCGACAACCGCGCTGAGCAATGCGGTGGGAAAGCTGGAGCGCACGCTCGGCGTCCGCCTGTTCAACCGAACGACCCGAAGTGTTTCTCTGACGGAGGCGGGGCAGCAGTTCGTCTCCCAAGTCGCACCCGCCCTGCGTGATATTCATGACGCCATGGACGTCGTGCGCTCCCGGCAGGCCACGCCTTCGGGGACGCTTCGCATCAACGCCTTCCCGACTGCGGCGCGAGAAATCTTCTCCTCCCTCGTCCTGCCCTTCGTGCGCGAACATCCTCAGGTTCACATCGACGTCGTCACTGAGGGCCGGATGGTGGACATCGTCGCGGGTGGGTTCGACTTCGGCATACGCAGCGCTGACCGCGTACCGGTCGACATGATCGCCCTCCCCCTCGGGTTCGCTCGACGAAACGTCGTGGTGGCCTCGCCAGCCTACTTGGTATCCCGAGGAACGCCGCTGATACCCCAGGACCTGCTGAAGCATGCTTGTCTTCGCGTCCGTCTGCCCAATGGCGCGATCTATCGCTGGCCGTTCGGGAAGGATGGGCAAACGGTGCATGTCGACGTGGAGGGTGCTCTCACCCTCGACGAAGCGAGCCTCGCCCGCTCCGCCGCCCTGGCTTCAGCCGGCCTCACCCTGGCAATGGAATCCGACGTGCGCGACGACATCAAGGCAGGCCGGCTTGTCTGCGTCCTCGAGGATTGGACGCCCGCCCTGTCGCCCCTGAGCCTCTACTATCCCAGCCGCCGGAACCCGACGGCAGCGTTCAAGGCGTTCATCGACTTTGCGCGACGACAGGCCGAGGCCGACGCCGGCTCGAGGCGATCCAGAGGCTGAGATCCGCCATCAGCTGACGTGCAGCCGAAGAGCGGACCTTCCCAGCCTCGTCAGGATCTCATCACGAAACGCTCGACTGACCACGATCTCGCCGCCGCTCGCCATGGTCAGCCTCCAGGAGCCGTCCGAGAGGGACTGAGCGTCATTGACACAGGCCAGGTTCACGATGGTCGACCGATGGGTTCGGGCGAACACGGCGGGATCCAGGGTCGCTTCGATGGCCTTGAGCGAGGTCCGGACAAGGCCCTCCCGTTCCTGCCAGTGCACCACGACATAGTTGCCCGCTGACGCGAACCACTCGACCTCGTGCAGCATCACCGGCGCTCGCCTCCGCCCTGTCGTGACCAGCAGGCGCTCCGGCCCGGGCGCGCTTACGGCCCGACGCGCCTGAACCAGGGCGCTCTGCAGCATGTCGGCGCGTCGCCGGGCCCCGAGCGCCCGATCCCGCTGAACCGCGGCAAGGCCGACGGCGCAGATCGCGGTCCAGAGGAGGATGGCGACCGGGGCCTTGGAAACCATCCGCCCGGCGAAATCCGCGAAGTCGCCGCCTCCGGCGAACACAATGTCCAGCGACGCGCCCGCGGCCACCTCAAGCAGAACCACTGGAGGCATGGCTAGGGTCAAGGCCGCAAGGCCGCGTCCGGTCGTTCCAAAGCGTTTGAGGAGAAGCCAGACCAGCCCGCCCGCCGGCAACCAGGCGCCGAAGACCAGCCCCTGCCAGATCAGGCAGAGCGCTGGTTCCAGCGCCGCGCCGCGCTCAACCGAAAATCGGCGGGCGAACCAGGCGGCGCACACCGTGCTGGCTGCCCAGCTATAGGCCGCGAAAATCCGGACCAGCGTCGCCGTACCAAGGCGCTCGATCCAGGCCGTCACGAGAGCGCGGTGCGCGAAGTTCGCTTGATGGCCAGCCGCATAAGCCAGCCGAGCGCCAGCGCCTGGAAGACCAGACTGGGCCACAACTGGCTCCACGGAGCGGGAATGAAGGTCATGAAATTTCCGGAGAAGGCCGCCCAGACGGCGCTGTAGGCGCCTATCATCTTCACGAGGTGCTCGTACATCCAGAGCCTCGGCGAGAACGGCCAGGCCGTCGGCGCGCAAAAGCGCCAGAGGTCATAGGCGCCATAGACCAGACCAGCCGCCGCCAAGGCGGCCGAGACGGCGAAACTTGCCCCTGCGGCTCCCGACATCGTCAAGTAGAACGTCGTCAGCGCCACACCGACAATCCCCGATGTGACCAGCCAGTCCAGGCGTCTGGCGCGATCTCCGCATTTCAGGTCGGGGCGCTTGCGACCCAGCACCCGCAGGCCCGAGAACAGACCCAGTGTCGCCATGGCGGTCAGCGCCAGGAAATAGGCGCTGAAATGGATGATGGTCATGATCCAGGCCGCGAGCAGGAGCACGGCCATTGCCCCCGAATAGACCCGGCCCGAGAGGCGGTGGAAACGACCGCCCTTGCGCGTGATCAGGGGTATCACCCCGGTTGCGACGCAGATCAGGCCGAAGAGGATATGAATGGCGAGCACAGGTATGAAGATCGAGGTCATGATGACCTTCTGCCGATGACCGCTGGCGGCGGACATTATGCTTGGGATGAGCGACGGCTGGCCGGGATGAACGACTGCACCGCGCCAAGAACGGTCATTGGCGTCGCGCCGACAAGGCGACATTCGTCGCGTCCCTGAGCATCAGCCCTATCCAGTCCGGGGCCGCGACATCGCCGCGGCCCCATCCTGCATCACCAGCCGTACTTCATCCCGATCTGGGCGCCGTGGCTGGTGCTGACGTCGCCGAGGGCGCCGCGGTAGCCGAGGCTGAGCATCAAGCGGTCGCTTAGCGACCACTCGGTTCCCAGGTCCAAGTTGATCGCGTTGCGTGACCAGGCGTTCAGCGGGACCAGATAGGTCGGGCTGGTCGTCCAGTCGGCGTAACGAACGCCTTGGGTGCCGATGTCCTCCAGCTCGTGCGACCACTCTACACGCGCGGTCGGCCGGAACTGGCCGTAGCGACGGCTGTCCAGCGTCCAGCGCCAGGAGGCGCCGAGGTTGGCCGACAGGCTCTTCTGCTCGATCTCATCCCAGGTCAGGGCGGACAGGCCGCCGCCGGTCTCGGTGAAGCCGTCCAGCGTGATGTCGCGGGCGTCCAGTCGCGCATAGAAGTCGCTTGTCACCCGCTCGCCGCGCAGGACCCGGCCAAAGGCGGCCGAGGCGAAGCGCACGTCGCCGGACCGGTCACCGTCGGCATAGCCGTCGGCCTGCCCGGCCAGACCCTCGACCCAGCGCCGGGACGTGAAGTCCAGGTTGGCCAGGCCGAGCACACCGTCGACATAGAAGGCCTCGGCCGGGCGCCAGCTGGCGTAGAGGGCGCCAGTGAAGGCCTTGCCGTTCGTGACCGAGCCGCTGTCGCCGATCCGGGTCTTGTCCTCGCCATAGCCGACGCCGCCGCCGACGATCAGTTGATCGGAGACCTTGACGTCCAGACCCAGGGTCGCGCCCTGCGTGGTGAAGCGGCTGTCGCGCTGGCCCGTCGCATCCCGACGGCCCCAATCGACCGAACCGGAGGTCCACAGACCCACGGAGGCCCCAAGGCCCTCAGCCGTTTGCGGCGCCGCGTTCAGACGGTCATCGCTTTCGGCCGCCAGGACTGAGGCCTGCGCCCGTCCGGCCCAGAGGTCCAGACCCAGCATCTCGCGTTCGCGATCGCTGCCCAGAGCGCCGGGGTCGAGGTTGCGGTCCTGACCCAGCTGACGGCGCAGCGCCTGCTGCGGATCGCGATCCGCCTCGGCGCCGCCCAGGCCCAGGTTCAGGCTCAGACCATTGGACGAGCCATTGGTGCCGTCGTGCAGATCGCGCAGACGCTGCTGGAAGTTGTTGATCTGGGCGTCGGCGAACCGGCGAGCCGAGGTGACCTGACTGGTCGCCACCCCCCTCACCTCAGGATCCAGTGACGGATCGGGACGCGCCTCGACCGTGACGGTCAGGGTGCTGTTGGTCGTGCCGGACGCGTTGCTCAGGCTGTAGGTGACTACCGCCTCGCCCGAGAAGTCTCCGCTCGAGACGAAGGTCAGGTCATAGTCATCGCCGGCCTTGGCGATGGTCGCCTCGCCCGCTATCGCCGGTGCCAGGGAGACCACGGCGGCGCCGGTGAAGGGGCCGCCCGCGACGTCGCCGAGACGGACCGTCACTGGCACGCCCTGCAGGGTCTGGGCGATCAGGGCCTCTGATCCGGGCATGGCGTTGGAGGTCAGCGACACCCGGCCCGCCGCCGAAGGGCCGAATGGCAGATCGACGATATAGTCGAACGCAGTCGTCCCGCCGTTGGTGCCGGGCGTAAACACCAGGCTCAGTCCGTTTACCGTGGCCGTGCCGAAGCTCGGCGCACTGGTGATGCGCAGGGCCTGGAACGGTCCGCCGATTAGGCCCGCAGTCGGCGTGAAGGTCACCGAAGCGCCCGAGAGCACTGCGCCCGACAGATCGGGCGCCCTGCCCGCCACCCGGAAGGTGAAGGTCACCGGGGAGGAATCTCCGCCCGGCCCATAGGCCACCACGGTCACTGTGTCCTCGCCCATGAAGTTTGCGGCCGGCGTATAGACCAATCGATAGGGGCCAGCCGCCTGAGGCGCGGCCGAAGCCCGGGCCTGCATTGGCGCCGCAGCCGCCCCGTTCGTAACCTCCGCCACGCCGAACTGGCTGGCGACCGTGATACGATAACCGTCGATCAGACCCTGGCTGACGGAACCAAGATCAATGCTGACCGATCCCGAACCGCCGGCAGACGGCGGCACTACGACCGGCTCTCCAGGCGTGTCGATTGCCGGTCGTGTCGGCCCGGCCACGGTCAGGGTCACCGTGGCCGCAGTCGAGGTTCCGCCCAGCCCCGTCGCGGTCCAGGTAAAGCTGTCAGCGCCGGAATATCCGGCGTTCGGCGTATAGGTGATCACGTCGCCTGCAACGCTGGCTGCGCCATTCACCGGAGCGATGGCCACGGCGATGCTATCGTGCTCGCCGCTGATTGCGCCACTGAGGTCAATCACCGTCGGGGTGTCGTATATCACGGTCTGGCTGATGTTCGCCAACGAAGGCGCACCGACATAGGTGAACTGATCGGCAGTCGAAGTCGCGCTGATTCCGCCCGCCGTGGTCACGCGGATATCCACCGTTCCCCCTCCGGCCGGAGCCGTCGCCGTGATCTGGGTCGCACTATTGACCGTGAAGCCGCTCGCCGCCGTCGCCCCGAAGGTCACTGCCGTGGCGCCTGAGAAGTTCGTGCCGTTGAGGGTCACGGACGTACCGCCTGCGG
>NZ_DGLD01000018.1:0-1313 GCF_002387245.1 Brevundimonas sp. UBA4553 | reverse complement strand
TCGCGCTGGTTCCGCCCGCCGAGGTCACGCGGATATCCACTGTCCCCGTTCCGGCCGGAGCAGTCGCCGTGATCTGGGTCGCGCTATTGACCGTAAAGCCGGTCGCCGGCGTCCCCCCGAAATTCACCGCCGTCGCACCCGAGAAGTTGGCGCCCGTGATGATCACGCTCGTACCACCCGTGGCCGGACCCGCCGTCGGCGAGATCGAGGTCACCGTCGGCGCACCGACATAGGTGAACTGATCGGCGGCCGAGGTCGCGCTGGTTCCGCCGGCGGTCTTGACGCGTACGTCCACCGTCCCCGTTCCGGCCGGAGCAGTCGCCGTGATCTGGGTCGCGCTATTGACCGTAAAGCCGCTCGCCGCCGTCCCGCCGAAGGTCACCGCCGTCGCACCTGTAAAACCGGTCCCTGTGATCGTCACATTCGTGCCGCCCGTGGCCGGACCCGCCGTCGGCGAGATCGAACTCACTGTCGGGGCCGTCACATAGGTGAACTGATCCGCAACCGAGGTCGCGCTGGTCCCGCCGGCGGTCGTGACACGGATATCCACCGTCCCCGTCCCGGCCGGCGCCGTCGCCGTGATCTGGGTGGCGCTGTTGACCGTAAAGCCGGTCGCCGCCGTCCCGCCGAAGGTCACCGCCGTCGCACCTGTAAAACCGGTCCCTGTGATCGTCACATTCGTGCCGCCCGTGGCCGGACCCACCGTAGGCGAGATCGAACTCACTGTCGGGGCCATCACATAGGTGAACTGATCAGCGACCGAGGTCAGGCTGGTCCCGCCGGCGGTCGTGACACGCACATCCACCGTCCCCGTTCCGGCCGGCGCCGTCGCCGTGATCTGGCTGGCGCTATTGACCGTAAAGCCGGTCGCCGGCGTCCCCCCGAAATTCACCGCCGTCGCACCCGAGAAGTTGGCGCCCGTGATGATCACGCTCGTGCCACCCGTGGCCGGACCCGCCGTCGGCGAGATCGAACTCACCGTCGGGGCCGTCACATAGGTGAACTGATCGGCCGCCGAGGTCGCGCTGGTCCCGCCTGGCGTCGTGACACGCACATCCACTGTCCCCGTTCCGGCCGGCGCCGTCGCCGTGATCTGGCTGGCGCTATTGACCGTAAAGCCGGTCGCCGGCGCCCCCCCGAAATTCACCGCCGTCGCACCCGAGAAGTTGGCGCCCATGATGATCACGCTCGTGCCACCCGTGGCCGGACCCGCCGTCGGCGAGATCGAACTCACCGTCGGGGCTGTCACATAGGTAAACTGGTCCGCCGCCGAGGTCGCGCTGGTTCCGCCAGCCGTGGTCACGCGGATATCC
>NZ_DGLD01000004.1 GCF_002387245.1 Brevundimonas sp. UBA4553 | reverse complement strand
ATCCAGCAGGGCGATCGTCGCCCCCGCCTCCGCCGTCCCGGACAGACCGCCGCCGTTCGCCGTCGTGATCACCGGTGAAGGCGTCGACCCGTCGATGACAAAGGCCACGGTCGCCGACGGCGATGAGGCGTGGCCCTTCCCGTCGTCGATGACCGCCGACACCGTATAGGCGCCGTCGGCATAGGTGGCCGGAAGGACCATCTCGACCGACCTCGCCGCCGCCTCTCCGGCCGTGACGACATGCTCGAACGTCGCCGTCACGGCGCCGCCGACCGTCAGCAGGACCCGATCCCCGGCTTGTGTTCCCGGCGTCAGGCCGATGCGGACCTGAACGCCGTCAGCCCGTTCCTGGCCGTTCACGCCGCCGACGGCTTCCGGCACCAGGACCACAGGCGCATCCAGGCCGTCGGAGCCGCCCGGATAGATCAGATCCGGCGCATTGGCCGTGGTTTCCGCAGAAGGGTTCCCGGCTGCATCTTCCTGGCGAACCGACACGCTTTCACCGCCTGTCAGCGGCGGGGTGAGCGGGATGGTGAAACTGCCGTCCTGGCCGACCTGACCCGTGCCGATCACGCCGCCGTCAGGCCCTCGCACGACCACGGTCGCCCCGGGTTCTCCCTCGCCAGTGACGGCCGAACCGTCCTCGGCGACCTGAACATCCGTGGGCGCCGACGGGGCTGTGGTATCCGGCGCGGTGACGTCGCTGGCGGCGGACGCGTTGCCCGCCGCATCGGTCAGCCTGACGGAGACGACTTCGCCGTTCGTCAGCGGCGGCAGCAGGTTGATCGTAAAGGCGCCGTCGTCGCCGACCCTGCCCGAGCCAATACTCTGGCCCGCTTGGTTTCTCAGCGTCACTGTCGCGCCGGGCTCGCCCCGGCCCGTCAGCGCGGCGCCGCCGTTGATGATCGCCAGGTTGGTCGGCGCGCCGGGCGGCGTCGTATCAGGGGGAGGCGCCGCCGGCTCGTTGTCGCCGCCGTCGGAGCCGCCGCCACCGCCGCCGCCCGCCACCGCGGCGAGCGCGCCGACAGCCAGAGCGCCGCCGATCAGCGCCCCGGCGCCCATGCCGCCCGCCATGACCCCTTCTGCGCCGCCGTCGGTCAGGCTGGCGAAGGGCGAAAGCCCGGGCTGGGGCGTGACGCTCATCGCGACCGGCCCGTCGGAGACCAGACCGCCGGTCTCCACCAGAAGCAGTCGGTCGTCATTCGTCTCCAGGAACAGGCGGCGGGGCGTATCCCCTTCAAAGAAGCCCTGAAGCTTCAGCACCTCGCCCTCTGCATCGGTCAGCAGCAGGTCATTGCCCAGCCGCTCGATGCGAACGACTGTATCGGCGTCCAGATTCAGATAGACGTCCCGCGCAGGCTGTACATTCAACGTCCCCGCCGCCTTCACCGTGGGCGCTGATCTCGCCTCCACCTGGCCTGAGGTCAGCTTTGCTTCGGTCAGAAGCGGTTTGACGTTTTCCGTATCCTGCATTTGCCCGTCCCAGTTCATGATCCGGGAGCTTCCCGACGCATGATGACGCCGGGAGCATCCCGCGACTATTTGGGAGGGCCTTGATGCGGCCGTCTTCGGTAGAGGTACTGAGGGCGGCTACGAATGCCGAATTAGGATTTCAGAAACCATTGCGACTTGAGCGACAGGGCTGCTTGCGAGCCCGCGAAACGGGTCGAACGCCTAGTCGCGGACCAGACCGCCGTCGACCACCAGGTTCTGACCCGTCACAGCCCGGCTCCACGGCGAGGCGAAGAACAGCACCGCGTCGGCGAACTCCTGGGGCGTGGTCACCGAGCGCAGCGGCGTCATGCCGGCGATCAGATCGAACACCGCGTCGGGCGTCGCCGCACTGGCGTCCGTGGTGCGCAGCAACCCGCCCGACACCATGTTGACCGTGATCCCGGACGGACCCAGGTCGCCCGCCGCCGTCCGCGTCAGGCTCAGCAGGGCGGCCTTGGCGGCGGTGTAGTCGTGATAGGGCACGACCGGATTCTGGAACAGGTTGGTGCCGATGTTGACCACCCGGCCGAACTTCTGCCCGCTCATGCCGGGCGCCGTGGCCTGGATGACGTTCAACGCCCCGTGGATCACGGTCGAGAACTGGCGCGCCATGTCCTCCCACGGGATGTCGGCCATCTGCGCCCGCGCATCGCCGTTGAAGCTGTAGTCGAGAGCGTTATTGACCACGGTGCTGATCGCGCCGCCGAAATGCGCCTCGGCCTGCGCCACCATGGCTTCGACCGCCGCGCGGTCGGTCACGTCGGCCTGAAGGGCGATGACCCGCTCGCCCAGTTCGGTCGCCAGGCCTTGCGCCTGTTCGCCGCTGGCGCGCCAATTGATCACGACCCGCGCGCCCTGCCCGGCGAACGCTCGGGCCGCAGCCGCCCCGACGCCCCGCGCGCCGCCGGTGATGAGAACGATCTGATCGCGGATTTCCATGCCTGCCTCACGCTGAAGAACGAAGCCGAGCCATAGGCCGCCTGCCCGCCCCCGTCATCCCGGAAAGGACGTCATCGCACCCGGACCCCGTCCGTCAACGAACACGGGTTGCATTTAGCAATATTCCTAATTAGCCTTCTTCCTATGAACAGCCTGTTCAAAGCCCTCTCCCATCCGGTGCGGCGGCGCATCATCGCCATGTTGAGAGCTGGGCCGCTGGCGTCCGGCGACATCGCCGCCGCCTTCGACATGAGTTGGCCCACCGTCACCGGCCACCTCAACGCCCTGAGGGAGGCCGAACTGGTCAGCACCGAGAGGGAGCGCCAGTCGGTTCGCTATCGGCTGGAGATCTCGGCGGTCGAGGAGGCCCTGGCCTTCCTGATGGACCTGAGCGGGACAGGCAAACCCGATGGGAAGGAGCCCTGATGAAGACCCCAACGCTGGCCGACACGACCGCCGCCATCGTCTCCCTCATTGTGCTGACGGGAGCGGCGTGGATCGCCGTCTATGGCCCGGAAACGCCAATTCCCCTTCATTTCGACGCCGCCGGACAGGCCGATCGTTACGGCAGCCGCTACGAGTTGGCGGTGGTTCTGGCCGGCCTGGCCGTGCTCAACCTGCTGGCCGCCTGGATGATCGGACGCCAGGCCGAGTCGGTCGCGGAGCCGATCCGTCGCAAGGGGCTCCGTCGCGGCCAATGGTTGTCGATCATCATCGTCGGCGCGGTGTCCGCCTTCATCGCCTGGACCAGCCTCGGCCCGTCGGCGGCGTCGGGCGGGAGCCATCCGGGCGCCGCCATGGCCTTCCTGGCCTTCATCCTGCTGATCACGGGCGCAACCCTCGGGCGCGTCAGCCCCAACCCCTTTGTCGGCGTGAAGACGCCATGGGCTTACAAGTCGCGGCTGGCGTGGGACCGCTCCAACCGCCTGGCTGGCCGGCTGATGTTCTGGCTGGGCGCGGCCGGTCTGATCGCGAGCCCCTTTATCGCCCCGCCGCTGGGCTTCAGCCTGCTGATCATCGGCGTCCTGATCGCCGCCGCATGGTCGGTGTTCGAAAGCTGGCGCGTCTGGCGCGCCGACCCCGATCGACAGCCCTTCTGAGCCCTCAATCAAGACGGAGACGACCATGTTGACCCTCGCCGCCGCCCTGCTGCTCTCGCCGGTTTCCACGCCGGTCGAACTGGCCGCCAGCCCCGCGCCCCTGCACGGAACCTTGCTGGCGCCCGAAGGCCAACCGCGCGCAGCCGCTGTCATCCTGCCCGGCTCCGGCCCGACCGACCGCGACGGAAACAGCGCCCAGTTCGCCATCCGCGCCGCCTCCTATCGCCTGCTGGCCGAAGGTCTGGCCGCGCGCGGCGTGGCGACGATCCGCATCGACAAGCGTGGAATCGGCGAAAGCGCGGCCGCGGGGCCCGCCGAGGTCGACCTGCGCTTCGACGCCTATGTGGACGACGCGCGGGCCTGGGCGGTCGAGGCGGCGGCGAAGACAGGCCGCCCCTGCGCCTGGCTGATCGGCCACAGCGAGGGCGCGCTGGTCGCCCTGGCCGCCGCCGCCGATGACGATGACGATGGCAAGATCTGCGGCCTGGTCCTGCTGTCCGGCGCCGGACGCCCGGCCGGTGTCGTGCTGCGCGAGCAGATGACGGCCCTGCCCGAGCCGCTCAAGACCCGCGCCAGCGAGGTCGTCAGCGAGTTGGAGGCCGGCCGCACCGTTGCAGACCCTCCGGTCGAACTGGCCGCCCTGTTCCGCCCTTCGGTCCAGCCCTATCTGATCTCCTGGCTGGCCCTGGACCCAACCCGTCTGGCGGCCTCCTATGACGGGCCGGTCTTCATCGGACAGGGGACCACGGACCTGCAGGTGACGCTGACCGACGCCGAGGCGCTCAAGGCCGCCCAGCCCCGCGCACAGCTGGTGGTCTGGGAGGGCGTCAACCACGTCCTGAAGACAGCACCGTCAGAACGCGCCGCCAACGTCGCGACCTACCTCGCCCCGGCCCTGCCGCTGGCGCCCGGCGTGGTCGAGGCCGTGGCGGATTTCATTCTGAAGTAGGTCCTTCGCCCTGACAGCCAGGGCGGAGGTTCAACCGTCCAGCTCCGCCCTCGCCTCTTCCGCCAGATCGAAGAACCGCCGCCGCACCTCGGCCGCATAGGGGTTATCGTGTTCGATGGCGCGAAACACCGCCGCGCTGTCGTGGCGGACCATGTCCACCCCCTGCATGACCCGCTCGAAGCTGGTCGTGGTCATGCGCGTCGGCAACGGCTCCATGGCCAGCAGCACCTTGGCGATCAGGTGGGTCAGGCCCTGCACCGTCGCCGCCTCGCGGTCGTGATCCTCGGGCGTGACGACAAAGACCTTCAGGCCCAGCGCCTTGCGACAGAAGGCGGCCACGCGCCACGCCGCCTTGTCGCCGCGCACAGGACAGACGGCGATGCGCAACCCGGCGATGCCGTCCTTGCCGCTCTGGGGGCCGAACAGGGGGTGGGTGCCGACGATGCTCACACCTTCGGGCAACCCCTCCAGCATGACCCGCGCCGGCTTCACCTTCACCGACCCGACATCGAGGATCAGGGCACCCCGCGCCACGTGCGGCGCGACGGCCGCGACGGTTTCCGCCAGCACGCCGACCGGCACGGCCAGCACCACCACCGGACAGGCGGCGGCCTCCTCCAGCGTCGTCATCCGCGCCAGCCCCTCGCCGTCGCTGACCGCCGGATCATGGGCCAGGATGTCGAACCAGGGCGACAGATGCCGGGCCGTCAACCGCCCGAAGGCGCCGAAGCCGATCAAGCCAAGCTGGGGTTTGGGGCTGCTCACCCCGCCAGCGTCTCCTGGAACCGCACTGGCTGGCCGTGCGCCTGACCGATCAGTTCGCCGTCCTTCATCACCACGCGGCCGCGCACGATGGTGGCCACCGGCCAGCCCATCGTCTCGAAGCCGTCGAAAGGCGTCCAGCCGCAGCGGCTGGCCTGCTGGTCATGGGTAATGGTCTTTTTGGCCTTCAGATCGACGATGGTCAGATCGGCGTCATAGCTGACGGCCATCCGCCCCTTGTTGGCCGTGCCGAACACCCGCTGCGCCCCGCCCGAGGTCAGGTCGATGAAGCGCTCCAGCGACAGGCGACCGTTGGCGACGTGCGTCAGCATCAACGGCACCAGGGTCTGCACCCCCGGCATGCCCGACGGCGAGGCCGGATAGGGCTTGGACTTCTCTTCCTTCGTGTGCGGCGCGTGGTCCGAGCCCAGCACATCGGCCACGCCCTGCTGCATCCCCCATAGCCACAGGGCGTCGACGTGCTCCTGCGACCGGATCGGCGGGTTCATCTGGGCATAGGCGCCCAGACGCTCATAGGCCTCGGGCGCCACCAGGGTCAGGTGCTGCGGCGTGATCTCGACGGTGGCGACATCCTTGTGGAAGCGCAGGAACTCCATCTCGTCCTTCGTCGTGACGTGCAGGACATGGATGCGAGCGCCGGTCTCCTTGGCCAGTCCGACCAGACGGCGGGTGGACATGATGGCGCTTTCGGCGTCGCGGACCTCGGGGTGACTGGTCCAGTCGCCGGTGCGGGCCAGGCTGCGGCGCTCGACCAGTCGATATTCGTCCTCGGAGTGGAAGGTGGCGCGGCGGCGCACGTTCGACAGGACCTTGCGCACCCCCTCATCGTCGGCGATCAGCAGGTCCCCGGTCGAGGCGCCCATGAAGACCTTGACCCCGCAGCAGCCCGGCAGGCGCTCCAGTTCGCCCAGATGGTCCGCATTTTCGTGCGTGCCACCGACGTAGAAGGCGTGGTCCGTCCACATCCGGTTGTTGGCCCGGACCAGCTTGTCGGCCATGGTTTCCGGATCGGTGGTGTTCGGGTTGGTGTTCGGCATCTCGAACACGGCGACGACGCCGCCCAGGGCCGCCGCGCGACTGCCGGTCTCCAGGTCTTCCTTCCATTCCAGACCCGGCTCGCGGAAATGGACCTGGGTGTCGATGACGCCCGGCAAGACGGTCAGGCCGGTGGCGTCGAACACCTCTCCGGCCGAGGCCTGGCTCAGGTCGCCGATGAAGGCGATGCGGCCGTCGATGACGCCGACGTCGGCCTTGCCGCGTCCGGCGTGGTTGGCGACTTCGCCGCCCCGCACGATCAGGTCATAGGTCTGGGTCATCGGCGCATCTCCTGAGGTCGAGCGCTTATGCGCGCCTGAGGCCCCAGGGGGAACCCCTCCCCCATTCCGGAAAGGTCAATCGGCCAGTTGCGCCAGCAGCTTCTTCGACGCCTTCAGCACCCGCTCATAGGGCAGGTCCATCATGTGCTGGATGTGCTGGTTCAGGCGCGGATCCAGGTCGATGAACTCCTGCAGGCTGCGCGGCCCGCGCACCGCCACCCCGGTCCAGGGACGACGCAGCACCTCGTCGGAGGGACCGAACACCCCCGCCGCCGGCACGCCCGCCGCCACCGCCAGCTGCGTCCACAGCGAATCCCCGCCGATGTAGAAGTCGGCCCGCGACAGGGCCGCCACCGTCTGCAATCGCGTCAGACGCCCTTGCAACTCGATCACCCGCTCGCGCTTGACGGCGAAGCGGATCGAGTGGGCCGCGTCACGGTCCGCCTCCTCGCCGACGATCATCAGCCGTCCCCCGGCCAGAGGCCCACCCTCGCCCAGAAGCGACAGGGCCACCTTGGCGTAACGGTCCGCGGGCCAGCGCTTGCCGATCCAGTCCACGCCCGGGCCGATGGCCAGGATCGGGCCTTCGCCCGCCGGGATCAATGCGTCGGCGGCCTCCTGCGTGTCGCGTCCGACGAACAGCTTCGGCGCCGGGATTTCGTCCAGTTGCAGCACCCGCGCCGCCTGCTCGACCAGATGGACGTCCGGCAGGACCTTGCTCTTCACCGCCCGCTTCTGACGACGCAGCTTGCCCGACAAGGTCGAGCCCCGCATGTCGACCACCAGCCCCCAGTTGGTCTCGCGCACCTGGTTCCACAGGGCGATCCAGTCCCAGCGCCCGTCGCGGTCCAGAACAATCAGCCGCTCGAGCCTTGGCGTGTCCGAAAACAGCGGCGCGCTGGCCGGCGATCCGACGATGGTGAAGTTGGCGTGCGGGATGGCTTCGACCAGATGGGCGAGCGCCCCCGACGAGAGGACCGCCTCTTCAGCGTCCGCCTCGGCGATATAGAGGATCGGGAACCGCCCATGCATCGGGCGACCCTAGAGGGATTCTCTACGGAATTCAGCGGCGATGCGAAGTCGCGTCAGTTCAGTGCATGAAGTTCGACCGCCCCGCTGCGGATCGGCTCGCGGTCTGCTAGCCTTACCGACGCTGAGGGGGCCGACCATGAACGTGCTGACCATCCTGCGATCCGTAGAAGAGCTGCTCTACGAAGTCATGTCCTGGCTGCTCTTCTACCCACGCACCTTATGGATGACCCTGACCCGGCCGCTCGGCACCATGCGCTATTCCGATGGGGAGCAGCGCGACAAGCCCGACAAGCAGTATCTGGAGACCCTGAGCCCGCCCCTGTTTCTGGTGCTCAGCCTGCTGCTCGCCCACGGGCTGGAACTGGCCTTGGGCCTGGGGGTGGAGACGTCCCATTCGCGGTTGGGGCAAGACATCATCCGCAACGACCAGACCCTGCTGGCCTTTCGCGCCCTGCTGTTCAGCCTCCACGCTCTGGCCTTCGCCTGGCTTTCCCTCAAGCTGGAAAAGAAGCGGATCGACCGCGAGACGCTACGCCCGCCCTTTTTCGCTCAATGCTACCTGTCGGGCGCGACCACCATGCTCGTCAGCCTCGGCAATGTCGGCATCCGCTATCCCAATGACACCTCCACTCTGCTCGGGCTGGCGGTGATCGCTGTCACCACGGTCTGGTACCTCTTCGTCCAGCGCCGCTGGCTGATGCGACTGGACCGAATGACCGGCTGGCGTGCGAGTCTGTGGGCCGTCGGCACGTTCACCGTTTCGACCGCCGTTGTCCTGGCCACCGGCTGGCTGCTGGCCTGATGGCGGAGACGCCTTGCGCTGTGACGGGTGCGATGCGATCCCTCATCCGGGAAGCGGGGATCTCATGAGCGAACAGGAACAGCCAGCCAAGCCGACGCGGTCACAGACGGTCGGCGAGTTGTCCGAAGACACCCTTGGCTTTGGCTCCGTGGACCTGCGCACGGCGCGGGACCTGCTGGTTCGCCCGCGCCAGGTGCTTGAGAGCTGGATGGTCCTGGGCCCGACCGGCGGCGGGCTCTATACGCGGCCTCTGCGTCTCTATCTGGCCCTCAACGCGATCCTGATGCTGGTGCTCTTCGTCAGCGGCGGCTCGGGTCACATGGTGGCCACGCTGCCGGCCGAAATGCTGAACCCGCTGATCGAGGCCTCGGGCAAGAGCCACGACGCCTTCCTGGCCGACGCTGACGGCTGGATGACGTTGATCATGGTGCCCGTCCTGGCGACGCTCTACGCCTTTGTGACCGCCCCCCTGTTTCGATGGTGGGACGCCGAGGATCTGGGCTGGCGTCGCGGGTTCCGCGCCGGCTTCGCCTATCTCAACGCCTGGACCCTGCCCGTCCTGCCGATCTCCTGGTTCCTCTACGGTCAGGGATGGCTCGCCCTGCTTGCGTCCCTGGTCATGTGGGTGCTGGGCGTCATGACGCTGCTCCGTATGGGCAAGGGGCGCTGGTACAAGACGACGGGCGGCGGTATCGCCAAGGCCTTGGTCGTCATCATCTGCCTCTATGCCGTCGGACTTGTCGGCGGAATGGCCATCACGGCCGTCGGGCTGGCCGCCGGCCGCTGGTTCTAGCCTCATCGCCCGTGGCGAGCGGGACCGCCGCTCCAGACCGGAGCGACGGTCTCGCAAGGCAGGCCGTCAGGAGTGCGTCGCCGACCAGGTCGCATAGAGGTCCAGGGCGCGCTGGGGCGCCGCCAGCCACCATGAATAGCCGTTGCGACGACCGACCGAGATGCCGTTGACGTCGTCGTGGATGCTCTGATCCTTGTCGCCGAAGATCGGGCGACCGGTGACCAGATCATAGTTGCGCGACCACAGGGGGCCGGCGCCAGGCTTGTCGATCAGCTTGCGGCCGTCGTCGGTCATCTCGAACGACTTGTCATAGACGCGCACGGATTCCAGCCAAGCCACGCCGCCGCGGATCGCCGCCTTGACCTCGGGCGAGGGGTTGGGCTCGGCCATCAGGAACTCGAGAATGTCCGTGGTCTCGCCGCTGGCGACCGAACGCGGCTCATAGTTGCGGGCGCTGGTCGGAACCAGACGCATGGGTTCGACCTGCTGGGGCCAGCCCTGAAGCTGGTCGCCCTTGCGGACCTGGGCGGCCAGGGTGACGTCGATGGCCTTTTTCACCGCTTCGGCGGCGCGGGCTTCCAGCTCGGGCGATACGAAGCCAAAGCCTTCCGCGCCGTTGGCCACGTCGCGCAGCACCATGGCGGCCTCGGCCACGGCGTTGTCGTTGAAGGTGATGGAATCGTGGAACCCGCCCTCCAGCGGCCAGATCTGCGGCCAGCCGCCGTTGGGGTATTGGGCGTTCAGCAGATAGTGGACGCCTTTGATGACGCTGGCGCGCCAGGCGTCGCCCTCACGTCCAGGCGCCTGGGCCGCGACCTTGGCCAGATAACGCATCTCGGTCCAGGTCGCGTTGTTGTCGAGCGTGCCGACAAAGGTCCAGAACCGATCCGCCGGAGCGTCGAAATTGGCCGGGTTCTGCTCCATCGTCTCGGCGTCGTTGGAGAAGCGCTGGCCCGGCAGGCGCTTGATGCTGCGATCCTGGTTCTTGCTCCAGCCGCCGGCCGGGGTCTGGAAGCTGACCACCGCGTCGGCGACAGCACGGGCCTCGGCCGAGCCATACCATTCGGCCGGGCGATCCAGCGGCATGTGCGAGCTGTTGCCGCGAATGGCCAGCGGCGGCGGGGGCGGGGTCCCGCCCGCCGGCAGTTCGGCGGCCAGGGCGGCGCGGTCGGCCAGATGCTGGGCCTGCGAGCGCGCCAGATAGTCGGCCCAGGCGCCACGCTCCGCGTCCGGCAGGGCGCCGATGCGGTCGATGGTCAGGCCGACGGCGGGCGTGTTGGCGCGAATGACCTCGGCCTGCGCGGCGCCGGCATGAAGGCTGGGCCCCGCCATGGCGGCGAGGGCTACGAACGAAATGGCGAAGACGTGTCTCACTGGATGCGTTTCCCGACTGCGTTTCGGCTTGAGCGCCGTTCTCATTATGTCAAAAGTTATTCTACATAATGATACGAACGCAAGACCCCCTCGTCGGCGAGGTCTGCGCTTTTGCCTCCTGATGCGCTAAGGCGGCGCCATGAGCCTGTCCCTCCTTCCCGACCGGTCCTGCGGCGGCTGCGTCGAATGCTGTCGCGTGATCCCGCTGAACCTGCCCGAACTGGCCAAGCCGACGGGCGCGCTGTGCGGCTACTGCGTCGACGGGGCCGGCTGCTCGGTCCACGAAATCCGGCCCCAGACCTGTCGCGTCTGGTTCTGCCTGTGGCGGGCGGTCGAGCTGTCCGACGACTGGCGGCCAGACTGTAGCGGCGTCATCATCCGCCCCGACGGCGTCGATCGCGGCGAGATCACCCTCTATGTCGTGCGCCGCTCCGACTTCCTCGCCGGCATGGACTTCTTCGCCACCGTCGCCGGCTGGATCGCCGAGGGGGTCGAGGTCGCCCTCAGCGTCCCCGGCCCGGTCGGGACCTACCCCGCCCGCGCCGTCGTCACCGACTGGCTGCGTCCCGCAATCGAAGACGGCGATCCCGAGGACTTCATCGCCCGCGTCCTCGCCTCTCTGGACAAGCTCGACGAGCATGACTTCCAGCCCGACGGCGTGACGGCGCGGTATGCGGTGGTGTAGCCGCCTCCCCCTCCCTATCTTGGCGGTATGTCCATCGCCCGCCTCGACAGCCGCGCCCTGATCCGCGTCACCGGCCCTGACGCCCGTCCCTTCCTGCACAACCTGCTGACCCAGGACGTGGAGACGCTGGAGCCCGGCGCCCTGCGCTTCGGCGCCCTGCTGTCGCCGCCCGGCCGCCTGCTGTTCGACCTCTTCCTCTGGGGTGAGGAAAACGGCGTGGTGCTGGACGTGGCGGCCGAGCGTCGCGACGCCCTGGTCCAGCGGCTTTCGATGTACAGGCTCCGCTCCAACGTCGAGGTCATGCCCATCCCCGACGCGGTCTTCGTGGCGTGGAATGAAGCGCCAGAGGGCTTCGTCCCCGATCCCCGCCTGCCTGCCCTCGGCGGCCGCCGCTGGGGCGATCAGTGCGAAACCGACGCGACCGAGGCCGACTGGCAGGCGCACCGCCTGGCCCTCGGCGTGCCCGATCCCACGGCGGACACGCTGCTGGACAAGACCTATCCGATCGAGGCCGACTTCGACCTGCTGAACGGCATCGACTTCCACAAGGGCTGCTTCATCGGTCAGGAAACGACCTCGCGGATGAAGCGGCGCGGCACGATCAAGAACCGCATGATGGCCATCGCCTTCGACGGCCCAGCGCCCGAGCGCGGCGCGGAGGTGCTGAACGGCGAACTTCGCGCCGGCGAGGTCATGACCGGCGCCGACGGCCGCGCCATCGCCCTGATGCGTCTGGACCGTCTGGAGGGCGATCTGAGCGTCGATGGTCGTCCTGCGCGCGTCGAAAAGCCCGACTGGATTCCTGATTTTCAAGGCTAATTTCGACAAAACGGAAAATCTGCTTGTCATGATGTAAAAGTCGCTTGACGCAACGCGCGACGCTGGTAAAGTTTACTTGTCACAACGACAGGGGAGCTTGTCATGAACGCCGCCACGAAGACCGCCGCCGCTAACAAGAAGAAGATGGACGACCTGACCGTGGGCCTGTGCGCTCTGGTGGTCGTCTCGTCCGGCCTGACCGTCGCCACGCCCTTCTGGCCCGCCCAACTGGGCAGCGCACCGCAACTGGGCGTGGTCCTGCTGGCCGCCGCCGTCGCCGTCTTCTCCGCCATCCACAGCCTCTACTGGTGGCGCGCCCTCGATGAAGCCGCCCAGGAAGCCCACAAGTGGGCCTGGTGGTGGGGCGGCAATACGGGTCTGGTCGTCGGCGGCGCCGGCGTCGTGGCCGCCACGCTGATGGACGTGAACCTGCTGCCGGCCTTCGTGCAGCGCTCGGACGCGGCCCTGGTCGCCGGCGGCGTCCTCGGCGTCTTCGCCGCCCAGGCCGTCGGCTACGGTATCGCCTGGTGCGGCTGGTGGATGGCCCGCCGATGACCAGCGAGTTCGTGAACCGCCTCAAGGTCTTCCGCGCCGAGCGCAACTGGACCCAGGCCGACCTCGCCGAACAGCTCGGCGTCTCCCGTCAAACCGTCCAGGCGCTGGAAAAGGGCCGCTACGACCCCTCCCTGCCTCTGGCCTTCCGCATCTCCCGCCTCTTCGGCCGACCGATCGAAGCCATATTCGTTCAGTGATCCGACCCTAGCTTCTGGCGAGGCCTGACGCCCGCCAAACTCGAAAAACACACCGACATTCAGAGGATTAACCAATGACCTGCGCCAACCGCATGGGCCAAGCGGCCAAACACGTCTCCGACTTCGCCCTGGGCGTCTGCGGCGCCCTGCTGATCAGCCTCGCCGTCATGGCCCTCCCCGGCCCCAGCCAGGCCGCCGCCTGGCTAGACGCCCCCGCCGCCTCCGTCGCCGCCCGCTGAACCCTTCATCTCGTTTTCAGGACCAGACCCATGTTCAATTTCTATTCCTCGATCGCCAACCGCTTCTCGGGCTTCGCCCTCGGCCTCTGCGGCGCCCTGCTGATCACCACGGCCGTCCAGACCATCCCCACCTTCGGCCAGGCCCAGCCCGCCGCCGTCATCGCCGGCGCCGTCGCCAAGGCCGCCTGACCGGATCTTCCGGCTCTCCCTTCGGCCATGAGGAGGCCCGGTGGCGACGCCGGGCCTTTTCGCTTGCCTCACCAGAACATTCCAGCAACATCGCTCCATGACCGACTCCGAGAAAGCCGAAGGCCGCTGCGGCTGGTGCGGGACGACCGACCCGCTCTACATCGCCTATCACGACGAGGAATGGGGCGTGCCCGAGTACGATCCACGCGCCCTGTGGGAGAAGCTGGTGCTGGACGGCTTCCAGGCCGGGCTGGCCTGGATCACCATCCTGAGAAAGCGCGAGGGGATGCGCGACGCCTTCCACGGCTTCGACCCCGAGATCATCGCCCGCTACGACGACGCCGACCGCGCCCGCCTGCTGGCCGATCCTCGCATCATCCGCTCACGCGCCAAGATCGAGGCCGCCATCAACGGCGCCCGCATCTGGCTGGAGATGAGAGACAACGGCGAGGACTTCTCGGCCTGGCTCTGGTCCTTCGTCGACGGCCAGCCGCTGGTGAATCAGTGGGACCATTTCCGCGAAGCCCCGACCCAGACGCCGCGAAGCGTCGCCATGGCCAAGGCCCTGAAGGCGCGCGGCTTCAAATTCTGCGGCCCGGTCATCACCTACGCCTTCATGCAGGCGGTCGGCATGGTCAACGACCACCAGACGACGTGTTTCCGGCACGGAGAGGTGGGCGAGGCGGGCGGGTCGGGCACGATCGCCAAGGTCTGATTGCGAACGTTGAGCATGAGTCAGCGTTCGCCCAATGGCGGACATTGGTGCCTTCAGCTACGTTCAGTGTGGTTTTAGAGCGAAGGGCCGTAAGCTTATGGAAGAGTTCAACGCGTCGCCCGCGCCATCTTCTGGTGACGACCAACGGACTGTTCCTTCCTGGGCGTATAAAGAAGACCAACGCGCTCGGCACGAGGATCATGCTGACCGAGCTGAAGGATACCACTACGTTTGGGTGCTGATCTTCGCGGCACTTCCCCCGCTGGCCGCACTCGCATGGCGGTTAGCGACGTAGCGCCCGCCCCCTAGCTGACTTTGGAGGGGCGTCCGCTCTCGGCACTGAAGCCTAGCTCCGCTTGTCACCCTTTGCCGCTATTCAGCGCGTCTGCCTCCCGGAGCGACCACCTTCCGCCCCGCGCCCGTTCGTGGCACTGACGCGCCATGAGCCCGCGCAAACCCGCCGCCCCCAAAATCGACCGCCCCTTCCCCAACCTAATGCTGGAGCTGGAGGCGCGCGCGACCTGGAAGGGCCACGTCTGCGGCGTGGACGAGGCCGGGCGTGGTCCCTGGGCCGGGCCGGTATCGGCGGCGGCGGTGATCCTGAACCCTGACGACCTGCCGTCCGGCATCGACGACTCCAAGGCCCTGACGGAAAAGCGCCGCGCCGCGCTGGAGCCTGAGATCAAGGCCCGCGCCCTGGCCTGGAGCGTCGGCTTCGCCTCGGTCGAGGAGATCGACGAACTGAACATCCTGCACGCCACCGGCCTGGCCATGCGCCGCGCGGTCGAGGCGCTGGCCCATCCGCCGGTTCACGCCCTGGTGGACGGCAACTACCGCTTCAAGCTGCCCTGCGCCGTCACGCCCGTGGTCAAGGGCGACAGTCGCTCCCTGTCCATCGCGGCGGCGTCGATCCTGGCCAAGACGGCGCGCGATCGGCTGATGATCGAAATGGATGCGACCTATCCGGGCTACGGCTTCGCCAGCCACAAGGGTTACAACGCCCCCATCCACCAGTCGGCGCTGACGACGCTGGGCCCCTGCCCGGCGCACCGCCGCAGTTGGGCGCCGATCCGGGCCCTGCTCGCAGACGCCTAGCCGCTGGTCGCGCCCGCCACCAACAGGCCCAGGATCACCACGACCGCCGCCACCAGCGTGAACAGCAGCCAGTTGGGCAATCCCCCCGACGAGCGTCGGCGTTGGTCGGAGGGCGGGGCGGAAGAACGATCGGTGGAGGCGCTCATGCCACCGGTAACCTGACCGACGCGGGATGGTTCCGCCTCAGGCGGCGACCGGCAGGCTCAGTGGCTTTTGCGTCACGACGAACAGATGCTCGACATTGCGCAGCCGCCCGACGGCCCCGACCTTCTCGCCCTTGGGGTTATGGATGCCGATGCGGGCGCCGACGTAACGGGGCCTGGCGATCTCCACCACCTGCACGTGACCGCGGGCGGACAGCATGGCCGTCAGGTCGTCGCGCGACAGATACCCCTCGTCGTTGAAGCTGACGATCAGGTTGGGCGCCTTCACCCGCTCGACCACGGATTGCAGGGCCGGACCGATCCCCGGGCGGCTGTTGAACGGGCTCTTGCGGGTCCGCACGTCCACCCGCTTGTTGGCCACGCCATAGGTCTCGGGCTTGTCCCACAACACCAGGCTTTCCCAGCAATGATAGTTGGCCAGATAGGAGTGCTGGTTATAGGGCGGGTCCAGATAGACCAGGTCGGCCTCGACCTGATCGGCGATCTCCACCGCGTCGCCCTGGGTGGCCCTGCACGACCCCGCCGCCACGCCCGGCAGCAGGTCCGGCAGACGCAGTTCCAGCGGCTTCAACGCGCGCGGCGCCCAGCGCTTCATATAGGCCATCTGCAGACCGGCCGTGGAATCCACCCGGTCCGCCGCCTCCATCAGGGCCACCAGAACCACGGCCTTCAGCTCGGGCTCCAGCCCCATGGCCTCGATGCGCGTGCGCATGGCGTCGATGCGGGCGCCGTTGTCGGGATGAAAGAAACGGGCGTCCTCGCAGAAGGCCTTGGTGAACCAGCCAGCCTCGGGCGTCACCGACCTCAGCTCGGTCAGGACGACCTGGGCCTGCGTCTCCCAGCGTTCGCGGTCGGCCTGGACATAGGCCGTGGCCAGGGTGTGGGCGTAGGCGTTGTGATCATTGGACCAGACGCGGAACCCCTGCCCCTTCAGGGCATGGCCGACACGGGCCGAGCCGGAGAACAGGTCGCACACCGTCCCGCCGTCCGGCAGGGCGGCGCGCACCGCGCCCGTGACATGGCCCAGAAGCGCACGCTTTGAGCCTATGTATTTTATCATCCGGTCCCGTCAGGTCTTGCGGGCGCGCTTCGCCCCGCCGGAAGCATGGGCCGGAGCATGGGCCAGACGCAACAGATTCGCAGCGCCCGGCGCGCCGAAAGGCGTTCCGGCCAGGATCAGAATGCGTTGACCGGCTTCGGCCAGGCCGTAGGTCATGGCGCTTTCGACCGCATCGTCCGTCAGCCCCTCCAGCGACGAGGGCTGATCGCCGAGGCGCGGCTCCAGTCCCCAGACCAGGGCCAGGCGGCGCGCCGTCTCGGGCTTGGGCGTCAGGGCCAGAACCGGTTGCAGGGGCCGCTCGCGCGACATCCGCCGCGCCGTGCCGCCGAGCGTGGTGAACACCACCATGCAGGCGGTCGAGGCCGCCTCCGCCGCCTTCCTCGCCGCCGCCACCAGGGCGTCGACGTCGTGGATGTCCATGCCCGCGTGTTCAGCGTCCATCAGGCCGGGCCACAGAGGGTCCTGCTCCACCCGCTCCATGATCCGGTTCATGATCTGCACCGACTCCAGCGGATAGTCTCCCGAGGCTGTCTCGGCCGACAGCATCAGGGCGTCGGCGCCCTCATAGACGGCGTTGGCCACATCCGACGCCTCGGCCCGCGTCGGCGCGGGCGAACTGGTCATGGATTCCAGCATCTGGGTCGCCACGATGGCCGGCACGCCGCGCTGACGGGCTGCGCGCAGGATCTTCTTCTGGGCCACCGGCACTTCTTCCGGATCCATCTCGACGCCCAGGTCGCCGCGCGCGACCATGACGCCGTCGCAGTAGTCGAGGATGCTCTCCAGATCGTTCAGGGCCTGCGGCTTCTCGATCTTGGCCAGACAGGCCGCCTTGCCGTTCACGATCCGCTTCAGCTCGGCCATGTCCTCGGCCTTCTGCACGAAGCTGAGCGCCACCCAGTCGACGCCGAGACGAAGCGCGAACGCCAGGTCCTCGCGGTCCTTGGGCGTCAGGGCTGACACCGGGATGACGGCTTCCGGCACCGCCACGCCCTTGCGGTCCGACAGCTTCGAACCGCTCTCGACCGTCACGTCGGCCCATTCGTCGCTGCGCTCGCCCACCCGCAGGCGGATGCGCCCGTCGTCGATCAGCAGCAGCATGCCGGTGCGCAGGGCCTTGAAGATTTCCGGGTGCGGCATCTGCACCCGCGTCTCGTCGCCCGGCGCCGGGTTCAGGTCGAACCGCATCTTGTGGCCCGGCTTGATGGAGATCTCGACGTCGGCGAACCGGCCCAGCCGCAGCTTGGGCCCCTGCAGGTCAGCCAGCACGCCCAGCGGACGCTTCAGCGCCATCTCAGCGCCGCGCACGGCCTTCAACGCCGCCGCGTGATCCTCATGCGAGCCGTGGCTGAAGTTCAGGCGGAAGACGTCCACCCCGGCCTGGGCCAGCGCCTTGACGGTCGCGGGCGCGCGGCTTGCGGGCCCCAGGGTCGCGACGATGCGCGCGCGGCGGGCTCTGTTCATAGTGTTTCCTCGTGGCTCTACAGGCCGAGCCTCCCCTCAGAGGCTTTGCACCCTTGTGCCAACGAAAAGCCGGGGACGTAAGACCACGCCCCCGGCCCGAAACACGAGTTTATGAGCCGTGAAACACGACGTTACGGCTTTTGGCCCTCGCAACGCCCCGTCGCGAACTGCGGCAGGTCCATGCAGCGGCCGTCCACGGCGTCGGTCGGCTTGACCCCGATCAGGTGAGCCAGGGTCGGCGCGATGTCGATGGTGCGCATCGGCAGGAAGCGCTCCTGCCCCTCCGCGCCCGGCCACCAGAAGATGATCGGCACGCGACGGTCATAGTCCCAGGGCGAGCCGTGGCTGGAGATGGTCGCCCCGACGCGCCCGGAACCGGTCAGGCCGGGCTGATAGGCGCGCATGATGTCGGGCGAGCGCTCGGCCACCGCCGACAGACGCAGGCGCTGGCGCAGGCTCAGGTTCTCGGGATTGTCCGAGGCCGGCAGCGGCTCGGCCAGCAGTTCGTCGCGCGACACGGCCAGGGCCACCTGCGGCTCGGCGTTCAACAGCTCGACCGCCGCCGCCACAACCTGGCTGCGCAGCGGCTCGGCCAGCGACTTCCTGTCCCCGTCGACCACGATCAGACCGCCCGCCGAAGACACCAGAGGATTGGCGGTCAGGTTGAAGCGGGCCTTCAGGGCGTCATTGACGCGCGGCGTCAGGTTGCGATCCACCCGCCCCGCCGCCGGATAGCCCTCGACCGAGGAGCGCTCGGGGAAGTCTGAACCGCCATGGTCGGCGGTCAGCACCACGACAGCCCCGCCCGGGATGGTCGACAGCTTGTCGAGGAAGACGCCCAGAGCCGCGTCGAGACGCAGCATCTGCTCGCACATCTCGGGGCCCTGCGTGCCATAGCCGTGACCGATCCGGTCGGTGGCCGACAGGCTGACGCCCAGCATGTCGGTGACGCCGCGACGGCCCAGTTGCTGATTATCGAGCAGCTCGGCGGCGCCCTCCAGCGTCAGCTCATCCAGGATCGGCGAGCTGTCGAGGCTGAAGTTCGACGGCGGCACGGTGGAGTTGAAGGTCTGGCCGCCGATGACCCACTGGCCCTCCAGACGGCGGCAGGCGTCGTGGCTATAGGTCCAGGTCGGCGCCTGACGCGTGAAGCGGTCGATCATCCGCGCATTGATCGCCGCCACCGGCGCCAGCTTCGCCTCGGCCGACTGGCCCGGCTCGACATAGGTGGTGAAGCCGAAACCCTCGGTCAGCCAGAAGGCGCCGTCGGCCTTGTGCCCGGCCAGGTTGATGGCCCCGCGATCCTTGCCCGAAATACCGAAAACGCGGCTCTGCGGACTGACCGCCTTCAGCCAGTCGCCCAGCGTCGTGGCCTTCAACTGGTCCGGGCCGACCGGGCCGTTGTCGGTGTTCTTGCCGTGCGCCAGCGTGTTCTGCGGCGCCGCCAGGCAATAGGTCTCTTCGCCCGTCGTGGTGTCGATCCAGTCGTTGGCGGGAATGCCGCTGTGCGCGGGGTGCATGCCGGTCAGCACGGTCGAGTGTCCGGCGCAGGTCACGGTGACGCCGTGGGTCTGATAGCCGTTGATCGACACCATGCCCTGATCGGCCAGGGTCTTCAGCCCGCCGGTGAACTGGCCGCGATATTGGTTGAACAGGTTGGCGCTGAACTGATCGATCACCAGGGTCACGACCAGAGCCGGGGCCGCGCGCTCGGCGGCGGCTACGGGCGCCGCGACAGGCTGGGCCGCCTGCTGGGCCATGGCCGGAAGAGCCGCGCCAGCCAGAAGGGCGAACGCCAGGGTCGGAGCCAGAACGCGGCTGAAAATCATCTTGAACACCGATGAGGCTTAAGTCGTGCCGGGTGATTACCGTCAACACGTTGCTGAAGCGACAGCGATTTGGTTCTGGCGCAAAAAACCCTTCGGCTCCTTCTGACTGTCGCGAAAGCGCGACCAAAACGCCGCAGTTCACCCCCATTCGCGCCACAAGTTCGTCACGGTTCTTGCCAGTTCACGAAATGGTCATATGAAAAAGGTGCGGCGAAAGGACGCCGTTCACCCAGAGGATCCTCTGGGACGGGAAAACAGAATGACCACCACAAAAACACGTCTGCTGGGCTCCACCTTGATCGCCGGCATGGCTGCCGTCGCCGTGATCAGCGCTACGCCTGCAGCGGCCATGGCCCAGGAAGACCAGGCCACCAACATCGGCGAAGTCGTCGTCACGGGGTCGCGCATTCGCCGCAACCCGACCAACTCGCCCACTCCCCTGATCCAGATCGGTCAGGAAGAACTGCTGCAGTCAGGTGAAGTCAACGTCATCGACTTCCTGGCCGACATCCCGGCCCTATCGACCTCTCAGGTGCCGGAAGACACCACGGGCTCGAACCTGAACGACGGCGGCCTGTCGCTGCTGAGTCTGCGCGCGCTCGGCGCCGTCCGGACCCTGGTACTGGTCGACGGTCGTCGTCACGTCGGCTCGAGCCCCGGCTCGCTGGCGGTCGACGTCGACACCATCCCGCGCCTTCTGGTCGCCAACACCGAGGTCATCACTGGCGGGGCCGCAGCCGTCTACGGGGCCGACGCCGTCTCGGGCGTGGTCAACTTCATTCTGCGCAAGGACTTCGACGGCCTGGAGATCGACGCCTCGATCGCCGAGATCAACCAGGACCACCAACTGAGCGAGCGTCTCTCCGTGCTGTGGGGTCAGAACGCTATGGACGGCCGCCTGAACTACTATGTGTCGGGTGAGTATCAGCGAAACGACGAGGTGCTGGATTCTGATGTCGACTGGCGACGCGAGTCCTGGGCCCTGATCGGCAACGACGCAGACCCGGCTTCAGCCCCTTCGGACGGAATTCCAGATCAGGTCCTGATCCGCGACGCCCGCACCTACATCCGCGGCACCAACTTCGGCGGCGTGACCATCCTGTCGACGGGGGTAAAGCCCAGCCCCTCCAATGATCCGGACGTGCCATTCCAGACTTGCTCGGCCACAACCTTCTCGGCCAACTGTTTCTCGCTGGCGCCGTCGAACCGCTTGGACAACTCTTACCTTTATAATGATCAAGGCCAGTCGCGCCCGGTCACCTTTGGCTCGATTCGCCAGGGCACAGGCTTCAGCCGCACCACCAGCAATGGCGGCGAAGGCCAAGTTTCGAACACCGAGCAGGGCCAGGCCAGCCGTCTTCCGGAATCGAAGAACTATCGCTTCCAGACTGGTCTGAACTTCGACATCACCGATCGGGTCAGCCTGTTCGCCGAAGCAAAGTATGTCGAGGAAGAGACCTACGACGCGGGCCAACGGGTCTTCCACGACTTCAACATCCGTAACCTTGCCGCCAACACCGTAGGGGCCATCACCTCGACCTCGGCCTTCGAGATCGGCCTGGACAACGCCTATCTTCCATCTGACGTACGCCAGGCGATCGCCAACAACCGCCGCGACATCTTCAACTCGGCAGGCGTGGTCACGAGCACCGTCGCCGACGCCCGCGCCCAGCACAAACTATATGGCCCGGCCCGCAACCAGCAGAACACACGCGACCTGCAGCGATACGTCGTCGGCCTGCGCGGCGACGTCGGCGATGTCGGCTTCGTTAAGGATGTCAACTGGGAAGCCGGCTACACGTACGGCGAGATGAACAACTCAAACCGCGAACTGGGCGTGGACGTCGTCCGCTATCAGGCCGCAGCCGACGCGGTCATCGACGTCGCAGGCAAGGTTCACGGCAAGCCGGGCGAGATCGTCTGCCGCGTGCAATTGATGAAGGCCAATGGAGTCGCCGTTCCAGACGCTGTGATCAACGTCAACGGCGTGCCCACCACCTTCTCGCGACAAGGGGCTGTGATCGACGACTGTTCGCCGGTCCGCGTCTTTGGACCGAACGGCTTCACCCAGCAAGGCCTGAACTATCTGCAGGCCGCCGTTACGGTGACCGATCAGAACAAGCAGCACGACTTCATGGCCTACACCTCAGGTAAACTGTGGGACTTCTGGGGCGCTGGCCCGATCGGCGCGTCGATCGGCTATGAGTACCGCAAGGAAATCACCAGCGGCACGGGCCGCGACCGCGACACCGCCGGCCGCTTCCTGTTCCTGAACTCCGGCCCCGACTTCGAAGAAGCGAGCTACGACACCAACGACGTCTTCGCAGAGGTCAGCGTCCCGCTGTTCCGCGACAGCTTCTTGGGCCAGTCTGCCGAGATCAGCGGCGCCTATCGCTTCTCGGACTACTCGCACGTCGGTCAGCAGGAAACCTACAGCGCCCAGTTCCAGTGGCGCCCGGTCGATCAGTTCATGTTCCGCGCCACGACCGCCACGGCGATCCGCGTGCCGAACTTGGGTGAAACCAACGAACCCTTGGGCCAAACCTTCGCCAATGGTTTCAGCGACCCCTGCTCGGCCACCGTCATCAACAACCTGGCTGACCGTTCTATCGCCGCCAACCGGATCGCCAACTGCGGCGCCCTGGCCACCGCCGCAGGCCTGAACCTGAACTTCGCCGACGCCTCCGCTTCCAACGCCTATCTGCCCAACTACGGCAGCGGCTCAGTGTCGGGCCTGGCAGGCGGCAACCCCTTCCTGAAGCCCGAAACCTCGGAAAGCTTCACAGTAGGCGGCGTCTGGACGCCGGACTTCCTGCTGCCCAATCTCTCCGTCGTGCTCGACTACTATGATATTGAGATCAACGATGCGATCGCCTCGGTGACCGCCCAGAACGCCGCTAACCAGTGCGTCAGCGGCGACTCGGTCAACACCGGCGCCTGCGCCACCCAGACCCGGGACGCCACGTCCTTCCAGGTCACGAGTTTCATCCAAGGCTCGCTGAACTATGCAGCACTGACGGCCAAGGGCGTCGACTTCACGGTCGCCTACCGTACCGACATGCCGGAGTTCTTCGGTCGCAACTGGGGCACGTTCAGCCACTCGATCCGCGGCAACTGGCTTATCCAGCAGCATGACTTCGTCAATATCGAAGACCCGTCTGACTCGTCCGACTTTGAGGACACGGTCGGCATGCCGCGTGTGCGCTTCCTGTCGACTGTCACCTGGGCGCCGGTCGACACCCTGGCCTTCACCTGGGATTGGGACTGGCAAGCCAGCCAGGAAATTTTCGATGTGGACAACCTGGTCGCCAACCCCGACCTCTACGAAACCGCCAAGTACCTGGAAACCGGCGACTTCTCGCAGCACGACTTCTCGGTGCGCTGGGCGGCTCGCGACAACCTGACGGTTCGTGCGGGCGTCGTGAACGCCTTCGACGCCGAGCCGGCGCGTTGGCTGGGCAATACGACGGCGGACAACTTCGATCTGTTCGGTCGTCGCTTCTTCCTGAGCCTGAACTACCGCCCGTTCTAAGGCTCCAGGCCTGAACGGAAAGGGCGGCGGACTTCGGTCCGCCGCCCTTTTGCTGTCCGAAAGACAGCGAAGACGACAGCGCCTCGCCGCTCACCCGCCCTCGGAGCGGCAACAGATCGCCGGCCTCACAGCTGACAACGGTCCATTGTGGGGTTTGGTGCGAGCGGCGGGGGTCGAACCCGCAAGACCGAAGTCGGCAGATTTTAAGTCTGCTGCGTCTACCAGTTTCGCCACGCTCGCGGCCTCAGCCGTTAAGGCCGGGCTTGTGTAGCCGCCGAACGCAGGGCGCGGAAGTCCACATCGGAATCCGCGATCAGCCGGACCAGGGCGGCCCAGGCGGCGACGTTCTGGGTCATCTGAGCCGGATCGATCTTGTCCAGGGTGTCGTCGGCCGTGTGGTGCAGGTCGAAGTAGCGCGTGCCGTCCTGCGCCAGACCGAAGACCGGCACACCGGCCCCGGCCAGCGGACCGATGTCTACGCCGCCGTGCAGTTCCGGCTCGCTCGACGGCAGGACGCCGATCGGGCGCAGCACGCTGGCGGCGATTTTGGCGAAGTCCGAACCCTGCGCGCCGGGCGGCAGACCCAGGGCGTAGATGCGGTCAGCGCCGAAGTCGCTTTCCCCCGCGATTATATGCTGTTCGACGCCCGTCGCGCCGATGTTGCGCAGATAGGCGCCGCCGCCGTTGCCGGTGTCGGTCGGCTGGGCCACCTCTTCCGATCCGTACAGGACCACGCGCACGGTGCGGCCCGGACGGCCCTGCTCGGCGATCAGCTTGGCCGCCGCCAGGGTGATGCCCCCGCCCGCAGCGTCGTCGATGGCCCCGGTGCCGAGGTCCCAGCTGTCCATGTGCGAGCCCAGGACGATGATCTCGTCCGGCCGCGTCGCACCGACGATGTCGCCGATCACGTTCTGGCTGTGGGTCTGATAGGTGTGGGCGGTGGATTTCAGACGCAGCCGAACCGGCTCGCCCATCTTCACCAGTCGCGCGATCTGATCCGCGTCGGGCGCGCTCAGGGCAAACGACGGCAGCGGCACCTTGCCCTCGACATAGCGGGTGGTGCCGGTGTGCGGCATGCGGTGTTCGTCCGAACCGGCAGAACGCATGACGAAGGCCACGGCGCCGCGCTTGGCGGCCTCGGTCGGCCCCACGCCGCGAATGCGTGACAGCGAGCCATAGCCAGAGCCGTCCTGCATCCGCACCATCTGGCCGCCGTCCACCACAGCGATCTTGCCGCTCAGCGACCCGACCGGCGCCGCCAGCAGGGCGTCCAGCCCGTCGAAGAAGACGATGTCGGCCTCGATGCCGTTGGCGGGGGTGGCGATGGAATGGCCCAGGGCGGCGGCGACCAGTTTCTGCGGCCGGGCGCCCAGCAGTTCCGCGCTCTCCTCGCCCCGCTCCCAGCCGACCAGCGGAAACTGCTCGATGCGGACGTTCTGGAAGCCGTGAGCGCGCATGTAATCGGCGGCCCAGTCGGCGGCCGCCTGTTCCGAGCGCGAACCCGCCGGGCGCGCGCCGAAGCGAGTGGTGACCTGGGTGACGTAGTCGAGGGCGATGTTGGCTTGCAGCGCCTGATCGCGCACCTGCTCGGCGGCGCGAATGGTCTTGGCGTCCTGGGCCAGAACCGGCGTGGCGATCAGGCCGAGCGCCACTGCGCTGGCGGCCATCAGACGGACGTTGAACGACATGAAGCGCCTCCCGGACTCACTGGATGAGGCGGGACCCTAGCGGTTGGGACCTGCGACCGAAAGCCTCAGGTCCCCGCCAATATCACTCGCCCTTGAGGAAGGGCTCGACCGGACCTTGCAGCTTGACGGTCAGGGCCTTGCCGCGGCGGTCGACGCGATTGCCGACGGCCAGGCGGACCCAGCCTTCCGAGACGCAATATTCCTCGACGTTGGTCTTTTCCTCGCCTTTGAACAGGATGCCGATGCCGCGCGCCAGCAGGTCGGCGTCGTGGAAGGGGCTGTCGGGATCGACCGAAAGGCGGTCAGGCAGGGCGTCGGACATGGGATGGTCTCGCGAAAATCGAAGCGCGCTGAATAGCGGCGTGCGGGCCTTATGCCAACCGCGCGTTCCTCGACGCCGTCACTGGACCGACTGGCGCGCCTGGGCCGGCGCCGCTGCTGCTGCGTCGCCGCCCGGGGCGTAGGGACGCGGGCCGGTCTCGGCCGGGGCGGCGGTCGGAGCGGCCGGACGCGCGGCGGGGCGGGGCGCGGGACGCTGCGCCGCCGGGCGAGGCGTCGGACGGCGCGCGGGCTGGGCCGCCGGTTGTGCAGCGGGGGTCGCTGCAGGCGTGGTCGTAGCGGGCTGGGCCGCGCGCGTCGGCGCCGGCGCAGCGGCCGGCGCGGCCGCAGGAACCGCAGTCGGAGTCGCAGGCGTCGCGCCCGCCGTCGCGGCGGCGGCGCGGGCGGCGAACTGCTGCGACTGGAAGCGCTTGGCCAGCTTCTCGGTCAGCTCGCGGGCGGCGGGGGCCGGCATCTGGGCCATGATGGCGGCCAGGGTGCGGGGGCGCATGGCCGCGGCGACGGGCAGGCGCACGCTGTCGTCCAGGGTGTTGAACACCGCCGCCGCCTCCTTGGGCCGCATGGCGGAATAGACGGCGACCAGACGGTCGGTCTCGGCCTTTTCCTTCTCGTCCACCTGACCGACCAGGGCGGAGATCTCGCCCTTCAGCGCTTCCAGCGCCTGCAGCTTGGCGTCCAGCTTCTGCTCGGCGGCGACCATCAGCGGCAGGGTGGTGGCGAAGTCGGCGTCGCGCGCGTCCAGGGCGTCGCGGCGCTTTGACAGGGACTGGATGATGCGCAGCTCAGCCGGCGAAATGCCCGCCTGTTGCGCCAGCTGTTCCGGCGTCAGGGCGCAGACGGCGGCGACGGGCTTGGCGGCGGCGGCCGCGCCCCCCTCGCCCGGCGTTTCGGCGGTCACGGCCTCCTGGGCCCAGGCCGTCGCGCCCTGGAACAGCTCCGGAGCCACGCCCGCCGCGCGCACGGCCACGACCCCGCCGATGGCGATGGCGATCAGGGGCAGAAGGCGGGGCAACTTGCTCATCGGTCAACTCGGTAAGGCGGTTCAAACGCCGCACAGGCATAGGGGCCGCATAAACACTTTCCCCTCAAGTCGTCCGAGGCCGCGCCTCGGACATAGGGGCTCTAAAAAGAATCATGCAGCGAAAAGATCTTCGTCCAGGCTACGACGGGCGCGGTTTAGGCTCTGTTGCGCAGCATGGTTAGCGGCCAGGGCCTGACGCACCGGCGCGAAGGTTTCAGCCGGCGCCGTCGCAGCGGAGGCGGGACGCGCCGCCGGGGCCTTCATCACGGCGCGGGCGCCCTCGATGCGCTCCATCAACGAGGCCATGCGGCGAGCGCGCGCTTCGTCGTCCAGCAGGGGCGCGACCGCCGAGGCGGGCGTCGTCAGCTCCAGCGGCGCCTCCGCAGGCGCTTCAGGCTGGGCCGTGCGCGAAGGCAGGCCGGCCGGCGCCCGTGCGATCAGAACCTCCAGCTCCTGCTTCACGGCGCGGGCCTTGATGATGCGGTCGTGCAGCAGGTCGGTTTCATGCCCCGAGGCGCGCAGCGTCGCCAGGGCCTGTTCGGCGCGTCCGGCCGCGGCGTTCAGTTCGGTCACGGCGCCGGCGAAGGCCAGCTGCCCGTCGCGCAGGGCCTTGAGCTTCTTCTCCAGCTTGATGCCGTAGCCGATGGCCGCGACCAGCAGCAGCATGAGGATGGAATCCAGGATGATGCCGGTCATTTCAGCGTTTCCCTCGGCTCAGATTGGCGGCGATGTCCGGATTGACCGGCCCCTCGACCCGCACGGCGATATGCTGGCCCTTGCGGCCCATCCTGCCGGTCGTCAGCGGGATCGACCCCGCGCGCACCGACACCTCGGAGTCCGGCGTCACATTGAGCATCAGCGTGTCGCCAACCTTGAAGTCCAGCACCTTGGACAGGGGCATCTGCTGCTCGTCCAGCACGCAGCGAACCTCGGTTTCCGTGGTCCACAACTCGGTGGCCAGGTGGCCTTCCCAGATGTTGTCGCGGCCGAATTTCTCACCCATGAACTGCTGCAGCAGCATCTTGCGGATGGGCTCCAGCGTCGAATAGGGCAGCAGCAGTTCGACCCGGCCGCCGCGATCTTCCATGTCGATGCGCAGCTTGACCAGGATGGCGGCGTTGGCCGGGCGCGCGATGGCGGCGAAGCGCGGATTGGTCTCCAGCCGGTCCAGGGTGAAATGCACCGGGGTCAGCGGCTCGAAGGCGGCGCGGGCGTCGTTCAGGATGACTTCGATCATCCGCTGCACCAGCACCCGCTCGATGGTGGTGTAGGGCCGTCCCTCAATGCGCAGCGCCGCCGTGCCGCGGCGCCCGCCCAGCAGAACGTCGACGATCGAGTAGATCAGATTGCTGTCGACCGTCAGCAGGCCGTAGTTGTCCAGTTCCTCGGCCCGGAACACCGCCAGAATGGCCGGCAGGGGAATGGAGTTCAGGTAGTCGCCGAAGCGGATCGAGCTGATGGTGTCCAGCGACACCTCGACGTTGTCCGAGGTGAAGTTGCGCAGGGACGTCGTCATCAACCGCACCAGGCGGTCGAACACGATCTCGAGCATCGGCAGACGCTCGTAGGACACCAGGGCCGAGTTGATGATAGCGCGGATGCCGCTCCGTTCGGAGTCGTCGCCGTCGCCCATGTCGAAGCCCAGCAGGCTGTCGATCTCGTCCTGGTTCAGCACGCGTTCCGACAGGGCTGCGCCCATGTCCGCGCCCATGTCGGCGCCGCCGAAGGGGTCCAGTTCGTTCTCGGCTGCCAGGGTGTCGGTCATGCCTAGGACACCAGCATTTCTTCGATCAGCACGGCGTCCACCTTGCCCGGCGCCGCGATCAGATTGACCCGGCGCAGGATTTCGGCGCGCAGCTGATAGGAACCGGCCGAACCGGCCAGATCCTCGGGACGCAGTTCACGCAGGAAGCCCTGGAACATGTCCTGCATCCGCGGGGCTTCGCCTTGCAGATGGGTCGCCAGATCGGCGTCCTTCATCTCCAGCGTCAGCTTCAGCTTCAGATAGGTCGGGCGTCCGTCAGCCGACTGAATGTTCACGATCAGATCCGGCAGGGTGTAGAAGGTGACGCCGTCCGGGCCTGCTGCGATCGTGCCCGCCGCAGGATCAGCCTCGCCGCCTTCCGCGCCGCCGTGGCCCCCGCCCTTCTTCTCTTCCTTCTTGCCGTGACCGTCGTCCTTCTTTTCGGCCGCGCCGTGTTCGCCGGCCGCTTCGGCCTCGGCTGGCTTCGGCTTCATCAGCAGGAAGGCCGCCGCGCCGCCCCCGCCCAGCACCACCAGGGCCGCCGGGATGATGATGAACAGTAGGGGCAGCTTCTTCTTGGCGGGCGCGCCTTCGCCGCCCTCGCCGTCCGCCACCGCAGGCAGGTTGGCGTCGTCGCCTTCCGGCGCCGCGTCTTTCTTCTTGCCCAGCTTCAGCTTCAGCATCCGCACGTCGCCCCGATCATCACAATCATCCTGATGGGGCGATTTTGGTTAACGAGGCGTTTACGATCGGCAAATCCTGCCGGGCGCCAACGGGGCCAGATCGGCTCAAACGCCCGCCATTGCTGGATTAACCCTGTTGGCACGGTCGTTGCGACGAGAGGGGCGAAGGAGCCGCACTCGTGGAAAACGCCGCCTACATCGGATTGTCCCGTCAGATGACGCTTCGCCGCGAGCTCGACATCGTGGCGAACAACGTCGCCAACGCCGACACCACCGGCTTCAAGGTCGAACAACTGATGGTCGGGGCCGAAGTCGGCCAGCGCGCCCGCAACGACAACATCCGCCCCTCGGCCAGCTTCGTGCTGGACAAGGGCGTCGGCCGCGACTTCGGCCAGGGCACGCTGAAACAGACCGGCCGACCGCTGGACTTCGCCATCGAGGGCGAGGGCGCCTTCTTCACCGTCCAGAGCGGCGCGGGCGAGGCCTATACCCGCGACGGCGCCTTCACCACCAACGCCGAGGGCGTCCTGACCACCAAGCAGGGTCTGCCGGTCCTGGGCGACGGCGCGCCGATCACCCTGGACCCCGAGCGCGGTCCCGTGAGCGTGGCCCAGGACGGCACCATCAGCCAGGAAGGTCAGCCCGTCGGCCGCCTGAACGCGGTCCGCTTCGACGCCCTGGGCGCCCTGCAAAAGAGCGGCGACGGCCTCTATCGCAATGTTTCCAACGCCCAGCCCCAGGATGCTCCCGACGTGCAGGTCCGCCAGGGGATGCTGGAAAGCTCCAACGTCAACACCCTGCAAGAGATCACCAATCTGATCGAGATCAGCCGCGCCTACGAGCGCGTCTCCAAGATGATCGAAAACGCAAACGACCTGTCACGCCGCTCGGTCGAGCGGCTGGGCCGGGTCGGCTAGTAAGGAAGCCTGAACGATGCGCGCTCTCAGAACCGCCACCTCCGGCATGCTGGCCCAACAGCTGAACGTCGAGGTCATCTCCAACAACATCGCCAACATGAACACGGTCGGCTTCAAGCGTCAGCGGGCCGAGTTCCAGGACCTGCTGTACCAGAACGTCGAACGCATGGGCGCGCAGTCATCGACCCAGGGCACCGTCGTTCCGACCGGCATCCAGATCGGCGCCGGCGTCAAGGCCGGCAGCGTCTATCGCGTCACCGAGCAGGGCTCCCCCACCCGCACCGGCAATGACTACGACGTCGCCATCGACGGCAAGGGCTACTTCCAGATCACCCTGCCCTCGGGCGAAATGGCCTACACCCGCGCCGGCAACTTCGCCGTGAACGGCGAGGGTCAGCTGGTCACCGACGACGGCTATGCGGTCGAGCCGGCCATCAACATCCCCCAGGACATGGTGGACATCTCCATCTCCAAGTCGGGTCAGGTTCAGGTCACGACCCAGGGTCAGACCGAACCCCAGGTGGTGGGCCAGCTGGAGCTGGCGACATTCTTCAACGAGGCGGGCCTCGAAGCCATCGGCGACAACCTGCTGCTCGAGACCGCCGCCTCTGGCGCCGCCACCATCGGCGCGCCGAACGAGCCCGGCTTCGGCCAGCTCCTGCACCGCTACACCGAAGCCTCGAACGTCGACGCGGTCAGCGAGATCACCAATCTGATCGTGGCCCAGCGCGCCTATGAGATGAACTCCAAGGTCATCACGACCGCCGACGAAATGCTGTCCGTCTCGGCCCAGGTGAAGAGCTAGGTCATGACCATGATCCGCAACCTGACCCCAGCCCTGACCCTGGCCCTGACCCTGGTCGCCGTCGCGACCCCGGCCCTGGCCGGCCCGGTCAGCCTCCTGCCCGACCCGACCGACGACGACGGCCGCGTCACCCTGGGCGAGTTGTTCGACGACGCAGGCGCCGCCGCCCACGTCGTGGTCGGCCAGCGCCTCGGCGCCACCGCCGTCTTCGAGGCCAGCCAGATCCAGGCCGCCGCCCGCCGCGCCGGCCTGGAATGGGCCAACCCGCAGGGCCTGCGCCGCATCGTCGTCCGTGAAGGCGGCGCCCTGCCTGCGGAGGCCTCGGCCCGCCCGGCCGCCGCCACCGTGGCCTCGCGCCCCGGCGCCACGGTCGAGGTCCTGACCTACGCCCGCAGCCTGGCCGCCGGCGATGTCGTGCAGCCGGAAGACGTCATCTGGTCCACGGTTCAGGCCCATCAGGCCCCGGCCGGCGGCCCGCAGGACGCCGATCAGGTCGTCGGTCTGTCGGCCCGACGCGCCCTGCGCGCCGGCGCTCCCGTGGCCAGCCGCGACCTGGCTTCGCCCCAGGTCATCGCTCGCAACGACATGGTCGAGGTCGCCTACATCGCCGGCGGCGTCGAACTGACCGTCACCGGCAAGGCCACGCGCAACGCTTCGGCAGGCGAGGCAGTGCCGATCCTGAACGTCCAGTCCGGCCGCACCATCGACGCCGTCGCCGTGGCCCCCGGCCGCGCCGTCGCCGGCCCCTCCGCCCAGACCGCCCGCGCCAATCCGCAACAGTTCGCCGCTCGCTGAGAGATCCCGTCATGCGTAAAGTCCTGATCCTCGCCGCCGCCGCTTCCGCCCTCAGCCTGGGCGCCTGCTCCACCATCACCGAAACGGTGAAAGGCCCCGAACTGGCTCCCATCGGCTATCCGGCCGCGTTGGTCCCTGTCGAACAGGCCTATCTGCCCACCCCCACCGCCGCCTCGGCCAACAGCCTGTGGCGCACTGGGGCGCGCTCCTTCTTCGGCGATCAGCGCGCACGGCGCGTCGGCGACATCCTGACCGTCAACATCGACATCAACGACCGCGCCCAGACCCAGAACTCGACCAACCGCTCGCGTTCCAACAGCGCCTCGGGCGGCGTCACCCACTTCTTCGGCCTGGAGAACAGCCTAGGACGCGCCTTCCCGGGCGGCTTCGACCCGGCCAACATGGTCGGCACGGAAGGCGAGGCCAACGCCGCCGGATCGGGCAGCGTCAACCGCTCGGAACGTGTCAGCCTGACCGTGGCCGCGGTCGTCACCGCCGTCATGCCCAACGGCAACATGGTCATCCAGGGTCGGCAAGAAGTGCGCACCAACCGCGAGGTCCGCGAACTGACCGTCGCCGGCATCGTGCGCCCCGAGGACATCTCCTCGGCCAACACCATCGCCCACACCCAGATCGCCGAGGCCCGCATCAGCTACGGCGGTCGCGGCGACATCAGCCGGATGCAGACCACGCCCGCCGCCCAGTCGCTGGTCGAACGCTTCAGCCCCTTCTGACCCGCGTTCGGCGAGCGTGATATTCCGGTGACTCCCCGTCCCGGAGTCGCTTTCGGTCAAGCGGAGCGGTGAACCCTTAACAAGCGACCCGCGTTTGCTCTGTCGAACGCGAGTGATCTGTGATGTTGAAGTCCATTGTTCCCGCCGTCGCCGCCTTGGGTCTTGTCGCCCTCGCGGGGCAGGCCATGACCACCTCCCCCGCGGCTCCGGGCGAAAGCGCCGCTGGCTGGCATCTGCTGCACGAGGGGTCGATGGCCAAGCTCGCCTATGGCCTGGCCGATTCCGACCAGGTGGCCCTGATGCTGACCTGTTCGCCCGGCGACCGCAGCGCGGTCATCTACGGCGACGCCCAGCCGCAGAGCGCCGCCCTGACGCCTGCGTCGATGGGACCGCAACCGATCGACCCCCTGTCGGACGGCGAAGCCTATGAGGCGCGTCTGCCCCTGACCGACACGGCCCTGACCGGTCTGGCGCGCAGCGGCCGCATCGCGGTGCAGACCGAGGCCGGCGAACAGCAGATCCGGGCCAGCCGCGCCGAGCGCCGTCTGGTGCAAAATTTCCTCGGCTATTGCGCTTCGAGCCACGCCTGACCACAGTTCCCGCGAACCAATCAGCGGGGGCTGAACCATGACCGCCTTGCTCGGGCTGCTGCTCGCCCTGACGATTCAGAACGCGCCGCCGTCCGCCGAGGGCTGGGCCTGGACTCTCTACAGCGGCGCCGGGCCTCTGGTTCTGGCCAACGAAATCCCCGACACGCCGCGACTGCGCTCGACCCTGGAATGCGCCCCGGGCTCCAGCATCGTCCGCCTGACGCTCTATGACGCCCCGCCCGCCGAAGGCATCGCCGTCATCACGGCCGGCGCCGCGACCGCCAACGTCGAGGCCAGCCCCCGACGTGGCGAACTTCAGACCGTGCTGCGCGCCGACCACCCCGTCTTCGCCGCCTTCCTCGCCGACGGCAAGCTGGCCATCGCCGTCGGGGAGCAGACCACGGGCATCGAGATCGATCGCGCGAATCTGTCCAAGCTGCGCCGGTTCGCCGAACTCTGCACCGGCTGAGGCCCTTCATGCGTCTGATCCTCTGGACCGCCCCCGCCCTCGCGGCGCTCGCCCTCGCCGGGTGCGCCCCCACGCTGACCTCCGAACTGGCCGCACCCAGCGAAGGGCCCGCGCCCGCCCCCGGCTACGACTGGCACCTGAACGAGGACGGCGACGAGGCCAGTCTGTCCTACGGCATGGCCGAGACCGACGACGTTCCGCTGGACCTGTCCTGCCGTCCCGGTTCGGGCGCCCTGCAGATTCTGCAGACGGTCGCCGAGGGCCATCCCCGGATCATCGCGCTGGAATCCGGCGGCGACACGGAAACCTACGCCGCGCAGGCCGAACCCTCCGCCATGCATGACGGCCTTGATCTGACGGCGGTCGCCCGCACCACCGACCCGGTCTTCCTGCGTTTCCGCAAGCTGGGCTGGCTGGCGACCTACGGCCCCGACTACCGCACGCCCCTGGTGGCCCAGCGTGGCTCGGACAAGCACATCGACCGCTTTTTCACCCTGTGCGGCTAGGGTTCGTCGACATAGCTTGACCGTCAGCGCACACGGCTGTCTCCTCCTCCCCGCTTGAGGGAGGACAGTATGGACAAGCAATCTCTGACGGGTCGGCTTCTGATCGGAGCGGCTCTGGCGGCCATGATGGCGGCGACGCCCGCCTTGGCCCACAGCGCCGGAACCCGCCCGGCTGCTGTGGCAGCCACGCCCGCCGCAGAGGCTCTGGCCGGAATTCTGACCGACTATGAAGCCTATCTGCGCCGCGTCGATCCGATCAGTTCCGGCATGGATGGCGACCGGGAAGCCCTGTCGCGCCTGCCCGATCCCAGCCGGGCCGGCGATCTGGCCCGCCAGGCCCCGCTCACGGCTTTCAGAGATCGGCTGGACGCCATCGACGTCGCGGCTCTCGACGCCGACGGCCGCCTGAACCACGCCTTCAGCCGCTATCTGATCAACCGCGAACTGGAGCGGATCGCTCTGGACCCGTCGCGTCTGGCCTTTGATTCTGAAGGTGGTCCCGGCCAGACCCTCTCCTACCTCGCCAGTTCCACCCGCATCGCCAGCCGCGCTGACGCCGAAGCCTGGATGGCCCGTTTGGAAGCCGCCCCCGCCTATTACGACGCCGGCGCCGCCAATGCCCGGCGCGGCCTGTCGACCGGACTGGTTCAGGCCCGTTCCGTGGTCGAAAGCGCCCTGGGGCAGGCGCAGCGCGACATAGCTTCCAGCCCCGACGGCGACGTGCTGATGAAGCCCTTCGCTTCCCTCCCCGCCAGTATCCCGGAGGCAGATCAGGAGGCCCTGCGCGCCCGCGCCCGCGCCCTGATCGACGGCCCAATCACCGCCCGCCGTCAGGCCTGGCTCGCCATGCTGCGCGACGACTACCTTCCCGGGGCGCCGATCGAACCCGGCATGGTCCACCGTCCCGACGGCAAGGACCTCTACGCCTTCCTGGTGCGCAGCGACACAACCACCGACCTGACCCCGGATCAGGTGCATCAGATCGGCCTGGAAGAGGTGGCCCGCATTCGCGCCCGGATGCAGGATGAAATGCGCGCCGCCGGTTGGACCGGCGACTTCGCCGGCTTCCTCCACTTCCTGCGCACCGATCCGCAATTCTACGCCACCAGCCGCGAACAACTGCTGGAAAAGGCTTCGGAGATCGCCAAGCGCGCCGACGACCGCCTGCCCGCCCTGTTCGGCACCCTGCCCCGCCTGCCCTACGGCGTGCGCCCGGTCCCGCGTGAGATCGAGGAGACCTACACCACCGGTCGCTACAACTCGGGCTCGATGCAGAACGGCGTCGCCGGGGGCTACATCGTCAACACCTCGAAACTGGATCAGCGCCCCCTCTATGAGCTGCCGGCCCTGACCGTCCACGAGGCCGTGCCTGGCCACCACCTTCAGATCGCCCTGCAACAGGAAGCGGCGGACCAGCCCTACTATCGTCGCGGCGCCGACGTGACCGCCTTCATCGAGGGCTGGGGGCTCTATTCCGAGTTCCTGGGCGAGGAGATGGGCATCTATCGGACCCCCTACGAGCGCTTCGGCCGCCTCAGCTACGAGATGTGGCGCGCCTGCCGCCTGGTGGCCGACACCGGTCTGCACTGGCTGGGCTGGACCACCGAACAGGCGCGCGCCTGTTTCCGCGACAACTCGGCCCTGGCCCCGCACAACATCGAGACGGAGCTGCAGCGCTACATCGGCTGGCCCGGCCAGGCCACGGCCTACAAGATCGGCGAGATCCGCCTGCGTCAAATCCGTCAGAAGGCCGAACGGGAACTGGGCGACCGTTTCGACGTCCGCACCTTCCACGACGCCCTGCTGGTCGACGGCCCCCTGCCGCTGGACCTCCTCGACACCCGCATGGACCGCTGGATCGCGGAGCAGAAGACTAGGTAGGCCGCTGCCTTCCCCTCCCGCCACAACGGCGAGGAAAGAAGGTCTCCATTCACGGCCGTCATCCTCGGGCTTGCCCCGAGGATCTAGCCGTCCGCGCCCTCGACGGTCAGGCAAAGCCGCCGCTCCCGCCCATGGCAGCCTCCACCGAAGCCGACAACCCACTCCTCGGCTCTACTTCCGAGTTTGGGACCGACATGAACAACCGCTTTCGACCCGTTGCGGACATTAGGACGGTCCACGATCAGTCTACTCGCCCGCCCCCTTGTCGAAGACGTCTGGCTTGGCTTTAAGCTTAGTGCTGCGCGCAAGGCGCTTTGATCGTGGTGCTGGAAATCCCCTGAGCAATGCAAGAGTCGGTCTCTACCTATGCCGAACACCGTGATGTCGACGCCCTCGCCGACATCGCCGGACTGCCCGACATCTCGTCCATTCTCGATGTGTGCGCTCGGGTCACCGGCATGGGCTACACCGTCGTCGCGCACGTCTCTGACGACCGTTGGGTGGCCTGCGCAGTTCTTGATCTCGTTGATTTCGGGCTGCCGGTCGGCGGCGAACTCCCGGTTCAATCGACGTTGTGCAGCGAGGTCCGCGCCAACAGGCGTCCAGTAGCCTTCGACCACGCCTCTTCCGATCCCATCTGGCGGTCGCACCACACACCCACGACCTACGGTCTGGAAAGCTACATCGCCGTGCCGATCATCCTTGATGACGGCGAGGTGTTCGGCACGCTGTGTTCCATTGACCCCAAGCCCGCTCCGGCCTCACGCGCCGAGACCGTCACGATGTTCGAACTGTTCGCCAAGCTTATCGCGACGCAGATCGAAGCGAACCGGCGGCATCGGCGCGCCGAAAACGCGCTTCTGGATGCGCAGGACACGGCGGTTCTCCGGGACCAGTTCATCGCGGTCCTGGGGCATGATCTTCGATCACCGCTCGCCGCCATCGACGCGGGCGTCAGACTGCTGAAGAGCCGGGTAGGCGACAATGGACAGCCCATCCTGAACGAAATGACTGGTTCGATCCGACGCGCCGAACGCCTGATTAGTGACGTGCTCGACTTCGCACGAGGACGTCTCGGCGGAGGACTGTCGGTCGCGCGACGTCCGGCGACGGAGTTGCCAGAAATCCTGATGCAGTTGGTCAGCGAGTTGCGGGTCGCACATCCGGAACGTGGCGTTGAACTTGTCATGGATATCAACGTCGATATCGCCAGCGATCCCGACCGGATCGCTCAGCTAGCTTCGAACCTGATCTCGAATGCGTTGACGCACGGGGCCGCTGAGACGCCGGTTCGCGTGACCGCCATTTCCAAGGACGATCACTTCGAAATGACCGTCATCAACGGCGGGAAGCCCATTCCCGAAGAACTGCGCGCGCGCCTTTTTCAACCGTTCAACCGACGCGACGCAGGCGAAGTCCGGGACGGCTTGGGTCTGGGCCTCTATATATCCAACGAGATTGCGCGTGCCCACGGTGGGGCGTTGACGGTCACGTCAGACGAGATCGAGACTCGGTTTGTCTTCCGTATGCCTGTCACCGCAGCCTAGAGCCTCGATGCGGCTCGGTTCCTGAACCCTCACCAATGGCGTGCTACCGCGAGAGCGACAGCATGGCCTTGTTCAGCGTCCGCTTTCCACCCTTGGCGGACATTCAGCAGGTCCGCGTCATGACGCAAAGGTAGTCAGCCACTACGCTCCACAGCCACAGCAGCTTGCCTGCCGCCCACGATGGTGTGCCTCCTCCAGATGCGATCCCCCGCCAGCCATCGCATCAACAGCCCTCAAGCCGCTGATTTTCAATGAAATATTGCTCGCCAGGCGCCGATTGCTCGCCCTGGTTCAAACCCCGGCTAGACTGCGCGCGTTCTTTGACATCGCCGCCCGCCGCCGTCTGCTCAGGACTCCGGCTGCTCCCCGCCCCGACCGACGCCGGATCGGCGCGCCTTGCCGTCATTGCACCAATTGGACTGTTTTTTTTCGCCGCACGGTGCAAGCCGCCCTTCCGTCACGGCCGCAGCTAGTCGCGCCGCCTCCCCATCGCTGCGCGACAGGGAGGAAAGCAACCGTCGCTACAGCCCCAGTTCTGCCCGCGCCTTCTTCGTTAGTTTGGCGGCGACAATGGCGTGGGCGGTTCGGATATGATCAGCCAGTTCCTCGTCCGCCCAGTCGTCGATCTGCGGCAGGTTCACCCACTTGGCGCGCGCCATATAGGGCGCCGGCCGCGCATGGCCGCTCTCGGTCAGCACCTCATAGGCGATGTCCGAGACCTTGAACGACACCCCGCCGGTCGCCCCCACCATGACAAACATCTTGCCGCCGACCTTGTAGGCGTCGTGATCCGGATCGAACGGATGATCCAGCGTCGCGCCCGGCAGCGCCAGACAGACCCTGCCTACCCCCTCCCGGTCCATCTCAGGCTTCCACGCCCACGCCGATCGGGCAGACCACCCCGGTCCCGCCGATGCCGCAATATCCGGCCGGATTCTTGGCCAGATAGCCCTGGTGATAGTCCTCGGCGAAGTAATAGGGGCCGGCCGGTTCGATCTCGGTCGTGATCGTTCCCCGGCCCGCCGCCGACAGCGCCGCCTGATAGGCGTCGCGTGAGGCCTCGGCCTCCGCCTGCTGCGCCGCATTCAGGGTGTAGACGGCCGAGCGGTACTGCGTGCCCAGGTCGTTGCCCTGGCGCATGCCCTGCGTCGGATCGTGATTCTCCCAGAAGGCCTTCAGCAGGTCGCCGTAGGAAATCACCTTCGGATCGAACACCACCTGCACCACCTCGGTGTGGCCCGTCCGACCCGAGCAGACCTCTTCATAGGTCGGGTTCGGCGTGATCCCGCCGGCATAGCCCGCCGACGTCACCCAGACGCCCGGCAACTGCCAGAACACCCGCTCCACGCCCCAGAAGCAGCCCATGGCGAAGATGGCCGTCTCGAATCCCTCGGGATGCGGCCCCTTCAGCGCATGGCCCAGGACGAAATGGCTCTCGTCCGTGGCGAGAGCGGTCTCCCGACCCGGCAGGGCGGTCTCGGCGGTCGGCAGTTCGGCGGTCTTCTGGAACAACATCGGAAAAAATCTCGCAGAAATCGGGAGCAAAATCGACTTCCCCCCATATGGGGCCTCACAGGGCGCTTGCCGAGGGGGTCAGGCTGTTCTATCAGCCTCGCTCCGCTGGATCGACCGTCCGGCGGCTACACGGCGACGTCGTGGAAACGGACAGGTGGCGGAGTGGTCGATCGCGCACGCTTGGAAAGCGTGTGTAGGTGAAAGCCTACCGAGGGTTCGAATCCCTCTCTGTCCGCCACCGACCCCAGCTAGCTTGTCTCTCTTACCCCCACACGCCAGCCGGTGGCTCGTCGCGGGCCATTGGCCGGCCCGATGTCCTGTGGCTCCCGCCAGGTGCCCCTGCCTTCCCTCCATCATCCGCGGTCATGCGCCGCCCAGTCTCCGCCCGATCTCAGATCGGAGGACTTTGCCTGTTTTCCTGTTATTTGTTTTTTGGGATGGTCGCCGCAGTTGCACTTCACTGGGTAAATCCCCGCGTGCACTGGCTTTCAGCGCCTAAACCCCTTGGGCGACCACCTATTTATCAGGCGCCATAACAGGTGCGTATCAGGTGCATATCAGGCGGCTTGCTGGTCGCTAGCACGTGGCTGGCAGGTGCATAACAGGCAGGACAGGTGAAGCTCACCTGCCCTCAGGCATAGGCGCGTCGTTGATCAGCCCAATCTGTGGGGATCGGTTCGTGGAGGAGACGAGCGAGGGTGAGGCTGGGCGATTGCTCGCCCGCCAGGATGGCTCGCTGAATGTCGGGCGCCAGGAAGGCTAAGCGCACTAGCTTTCGGTCATAGGCCGTGTCCGGCTGCTTGGCGGTCAGCTCAGCCAGATCCCCGTCGCCCGCGCGCCAGCCCATCGCCTTGGCGAGCTGGTGCGCCTTCTGCAGTCCCCGGATCAAAGTCGGATCGCGCCTGACTCTGTTTCTCTTCGCGCCTGGCGGCAGGATGTGCTCGACCCGCCCGCCCCTAAGTTGGCATCGCATCGGCACAGTCATGACCAGGTCGTCGCCCCGCGGCGTCAGGCCCTTTCGGCCGGCCGGTGTGAGGCAGTCTGCAATCAGGCTGAGCCGAACCTCGTCGGGCAAGATCTCGACCCGGCGCACGACGCCGACGGCGGCGTCGATTCCGTCGCCCTTCCCAGCGAGCCTTGGCCCGACTGCGCCGCAGACGATCTCGTGGATGGACTCCGCGGTGACCCGCCGGATGGCCTTGTCGCGATCCAGCTTGTGCTTATGGCCCGCCTGCAGCGGCGCGGAGACGTAGTAGCGGTAGACCTTGCCGCCTCGGCCGTATCCGAAGGAAGGGCTCATCGGATGACCGTCAGCGTCGAACAGCTTGCCCTTCAGTTTCAGGTCGGCCGATCGCCGCGGTCGCTCGGCCCGGGCGATTGTATTTTTGGCCAGTTGCTTCTGCGCCCAGTCAAAGACGGCCTGGTCGATAATGGGCTGGTGCAGGCCAGGCGCGCAGGTCTGGCCGTGGACGATCTCTCCGATATAAACCCGGTTCTTCAGGAGGTGGAAGAGCATGCCTCGACTGTAAGGCGCCCCGCCGGACGGAACGCCCCTTTGGCTCACCCGCTCGCGCGTACGCCAACCCTCAGCCGCGATGTGCTGCTCGAGCGCCGAGACCGTGCCCAGCTTAAGGTAGAGCTGGAAGATCGACCGGACCCGCTCGGCGTCAGCCGGGTGGATCACCAAGGCGCGGGTCGTCGGGTCGGTCGGGATATCATAGCCCAGTGGCGGAACGCCGCCCATCCACATGCCCTTCTTCTTGGACATCGCGATCTTGTCGCGGATGCGCTCTCCGGTGACCTCCCGCTCGAACTGAGCGAACGAAAGCAACACATTGAGCGTCAGCCGGCCCATCGAGGTGGTGGTGTTGAACGACTGGGTCACCGAGACAAACGAGGCGTCAGCCTTGTCTAGTCGCTCGACGATGCGGGCGAAGTCCGACAGCGCACGGGTCAGGCGATCGATCTTGTAGACCACGACCGTATCGACGCGGCCTGCATCGACGTCGGCGAGCAGCTGACGAAGGCCCGGCCGCTGCATATTGCCGCCTGAAAAGCCGCCGTCGTCATACAGGGTCGGCAGGGCCATCCAACCCTCGGCAGCCTGGCTTTTGATGTAGGCCTCGCAGGCCTCTCGCTGGGCATGGAGGCTGTTGAAGGCCTGATCCAGCCCCTCCTCTGTGCTCTTGCGGGTATAGATGGCGCAGCGGATGATCGGCTTGCTCATGGCTGGCCCGCCCGAAGCCCAAAGAACCTCGGCCCGTTCCATCTGGAGCCGGTGATCGCCCGCGCCGCCTCTGACAGGCTCCGGTAATCCTGACCTTGCCATCGGACCCGGCCGTCGGGCTCGACGGTGACCTCGTGGCGGACCCCCTGCCATTCTCGGGCGAGCCTGGTGCCCGGGGTCAGCACCGAAGACGTTTTTCCCGCATGAGGCCGGCGAAGCGTTCGGCGGAGGTCCACGTCTATTCCGCCTTCGTTGGCGGCTTGAAGCCGATAGGCCAACATCAAGCCCAAGAGTTCCGGTGAACGTAACTTTGGCGGCGCCCCGAAGTGTTTCCGCCACTCTTCACGAAGCTCGGCCAAACCCATGCCGGCTAGGTCGGCGAACCCGATGTCTGCGTCGGCGTCTATGTCCTTCATAGCTGAACCAATGCTCGAATATTTGGCCAAGTCGACAGCAACTATCCCGAAAACTATCTTGTAACTATTATAAACTTATAATATCTTGCAGTTTTCTTTGTTTGTAGCATTCGCAGGCTTGACGCGCCCATGCGGGTGGATCATTCTCGCCTTGTGAGTTCAGAAGGACCGGTGGCTCGTAGAGCCACTTCCCGCTCCGGACTGCGCGTGGGTTAAGCTTGCCACGCCAGTCCAGGCTCACATCTGAGCCGTGAGGACGTCAGGCGTCCGTGCGAGTTAGCCTAAGGGGCTGGCGCAGATTCATCTCATCAAAGGAATTCTTGCCATGCCCCCTATGGATGCGCCCCCGCGTGCGCTCGAGATCGTCTATCGACCGCTCCGGGACCTCAAACACGATCCGGCTAACCCTCGGACCCACCCGCCTAAGCAGGTCGAACAGCTGGCCCGTAACATCGAGGCCTTTGGGTTCGTGAACCCTATCCTGATTGATGAAGCTCGGCTGATTATCGCTGGTCATGGCCGGGCGCTGGCGGCCAAGAAGTGTGGGCTCGAAGCCGTTCCGACCATCACCCTGTCTGGACTGACCGACGCGCAGAAGAAGGCGCTGCGGATCGCCGACAACCGCATCGCTCAGAAATCGGGCTGGGATCCGGACCTGCTGCGCGAAATGATCGTCGACATCCAGTCCACGGAGATCGAGATCGACCTGGAGCTGACCGGCTTCACCGTGGGCGAGATCGACGTCATGCTGGATCACAAGCCCTTGGCGGACAACGACGACACGCCCCTCCCCCCGTCTTCCGAGCCGCCCCGCGCCAAGCTCGGCGACATCTGGGTTCTCGGCGATCACCGCATCGGCTGCGGAGACTGCCGGGATCCCGAATTTCTGGCGCGGGTGGTTGGTGAAGACGCCAAGATCGACGCCGCCTTCCTCGATCCGCCCTACAACGTCGCCATCCAAGGCCACGCGAATGTTCGCTCTAAGCACCGCGAGTTCGCCATGGCCTCAGGTGAGATGAGCGACACACAGTTCGAGGTTTTCCTGAAGCAGACCTTGGGGGCTTGCGCTTCAGTCTCGCGCAACGGCGCCGTGCATTTCGTCTGCATGGACTGGCGTCACGCCCGCCACGTCCAGCATGCGGGCGACCAGGTCTACGGCGACCTCCTCAACCTGTGCATCTGGAACAAGTCCAACGCCGGCATGGGATCCCTCTATCGCTCCAAGCATGAGTTGGTGTTCGTCTATCGCGTCGGAGAGGCTCAGCACTTCAATGCTGTTGAGCTCGGCAAGCATGGCCGCAATCGGACGAACGTTTGGGACTACGCCTCGGTCAATAGCGGCGGTTCGCGTGCGGCGGAGCTCGACTGGCACCCCACCGTCAAGCCCGTCGCCATGGTGTCGGACGCCATAAAGGACGTCACCAAGCGCGGCCAGTTGGTCCTGGACGCATTCCTTGGATCAGGGACGACCTTGATTGCTGCCGAGCGCTCGGGCCGACGATGCCGCGGCATCGAGATCGACCCGATCTACGTCGACACAATCATCCAGCGCTGGGAGGCCATGACAGGCCTGACCGCCACCCTTGAAGACATCGTACACATTCAGACTGCAGAGGCCCGGTGATGGACGACGAGATTGATTTCAAGAACCTGCCGCGGCGCCGGACGCCCAAGGGTCAGTTCGCCAAAGGCGAGTCCGGCAACCCATTGGGGCGGCCACGCACCAAGCACCAGCGCGCGATCTCCAGCCGGCAGGGACGCCGAGACACCCTCGGCACTACAGAAGAATTGGTCACGATACGGACTAGCGCTGGATCGCGTCAGGTGCCGTTCCATGTCGCAAACTTGCAGTCAATGAAAATGAGCGCCCTGAAGGGCAATGGTCCGACCCAACGTTATCTGCACAAAATACATTGTGAGGCTCTACGAGAGCACGAAAAAGCCAATCCCAAATTGGATCGAGTCGTTGAAAAGGCTGAAGCCCACGCCGTCAACAAGAGCATCAACGGCCTAAAGAAGTGGGAGTGGAAGAATCTCAACATACTCCGGAAGTTCACCTGGCGTTTGTGACAACAGGGGCGAGCACTACTAGGACCCAAAAACACGACTTGAGTGATCGGCGAATAGGAGCAAGATAAATTCCATGAGCGATAACCTAAACGGCTGCCCAAACGGTCCTGAACCCAAGGCCTCTCCGATCGCGAACCTTATCCGAACGCGTCCAGAGGCCTTCGATTTCGGGGATGCTCCCGACTCCGCGCCCCTGAGCGACCAGTACCAAGTCGACATGGATGCCCGACGCCCGCTTTGGCTACGCGAGATGATCCGGAAGCACTACGAGGACGCAGATTAACCCACCTGCTTCAAGTGCCGTTATCCTCGCCTCGGCCTGGTGACCTCGCCTATGATGACCATTTAGTGCAATGAGGGGTCATTCACTTCAAGCCAGGAACCGGACTTTGTGCCGAGCTTACCTCGCGAGGTCCGCTTCGCAGTTAGCGGACGCTCAAAGGTAGGGCTCACAGGCTAACCCGTCCCCATCGCCATCCATATGGCCCCGGTAGCCGGGCTCCCACGACGCGATGTCCTCGTGATTATTAGCGCGCGCTTGGCCGCACCCGGAATAGTGTTGGTCCGTCGTCCGCTTGCTCCACTCTCGATGGAGCTCCGCCTTCCCGGGAGCGTCGGGCGTGACGATGTATGTCGCTCCAACAAAGGCGATGGCGAACGCTCCCGTTCCGGCCAGCCACATCGGCATCGGCTTGGGTTTGCGTTTTGTTCGTTTCGACCATCTGGGTGGATACCGGTCCATTCAGCCCGGATAAAGCACCTTGGTTTCCAGACCGTCGATCAGCAGGGTGAACGGCGGCTCCGCGCCAGGAACAGACATTGCTGTCAGCGCACAAAGCGGACCCTCAACGTATCCACCAGTAGACACATAAGGCCTCACTCGACTAAGGCCGCCGAATGCGTGCGGCGCGCCACTCGGCGCACTCGAGCCTTCATGTCGATGCGGATTCCACAGGCCTCAGCAGTTGGCATCGAGAGGCCCAGAAGGTGCCATGAGCTCGCCGCCCTTGTCGCTTTTGACCAGCTCTCTGCGGACACGACCGGAGGATGGCGCGCTCCGCGATCGGCTGAAGGCGCTGGCTCAGGAGCGCCGGCGGTTCGACTATCACGTATGCACATGACGCTCTTGTGCGAGGGCCAACATTTTCAATCGAAGCTGTCGAATTGCTCGAACAGAGCAGAGAGCACAGGAGAGACCACCCGGAGTTCTTGCAGATTTCGAGCCGTTAACTTTGCAAGGCAATCTTCTCCGGCGGCCGTGAGGCTGACATGGACCTCGCGCCGATCATCCGATGCAGACTGTCGCGTAACCAGGCGGTTCTCCGCAAGACGGTCGATCAGTCCAGCCGCGCTGTGCGGCTTGAGGAGCAAAAGTCTGGCGACATCACCAATTCTGACCGGCCCCGAGTAGCTTTGGGACTTAATAATCAAAAGCGCCTGGTGCTGCTGCGAGGTCAAACCAACCGCCTTGGCTCCCTGTTCTGCAAACGCCAGATATTGCCTGATCGCTACCCGAAATCTCGCCAGGGTCTGGAAATCTGTCTGCGTCAAAGCGTCTGACGAAGCGTCTGTGTTCCCAGTATTTGGCACCGAACAGTCTGCGGAAGTGCTCACGAATTTATAGTCGTCGGTTGCGGTCAAAGACCGACCAGCCGAGCAGGCCTAAAGCGAGAGGGATCAGGAGTAACGCCATCCAGAGGGCAGTGTGATTGGCTGTGAGGTTTCCATACACCAGCATGAATATGCCAAGCAGTAGCAAGGCCATCCCAGACGCCGCTGCAACTAGAACCCGCGTCATGCTCGAATCTCCGAGTTGCGGGGCTGGCCTAGCTCGCTGGCAAAATAGGTCTGTGTCCCTACGAGAGCATGCCGGCGATCTTCTATGAGGACGTGAACCGCTTGCCCCTGTTGGGCCAACCGGGCGGCCAGCCGACGCGCTGCTTCTTCAGCAGCCGCACCGGAGGGATAGCTTAAAATCTCGAACATCGGACTGCAGTCGACAACCCAGGCCCCTTCGTCGAAACGGACCGAAATCTGGAGCTCATGCGAGCAGGCCAGATCTTCCTGCCTTGAAACACTATCCATCACGTCACCTCAAAACCGAGATTGTATCGTAGTACGATATAACCACGACCTGCTTCCTGGGGGAAGGGCGGATCGAAAATCAGGCAGGGTGAAGCGTCAGGTAAATCCTCACGAGTTCCGAAAGACTTCCTGCTTTCATCTTGGTCATAAGATTGGCGCGGTACACCTCGACCGTACGCGGGCTTATGTTCAGATCGTAAGCGATCACCTTGTTCGGGTGTCCCTGCACCAGGCCATCGAGAACGTCCCGCTCTCGTTGGGACAGGCTGTCGAAGCGAGACCCCATCTCCCGGCGCTGCCCTTCAGCGGACAGCGCACCTTCCGCCTGTCCCAGAACACGGCTGATCGCGCCCAACAAAACTTCATCGTCGAAGGGTTTTTCAACGAAATCGATGACGCCTGCGCGCATCGCTTGTATCGCGAGCGGCAGGTCCGCATGCCCCGTGATCACGATCACAGGCTCGTTCGATCCGGAATCTCTGATCCTTCGGGCCAGCTGCAGACCATTGATGCCGGGCATACGCACATCTGTGATGATGCACCCGGGCGCTCTGTCGCGCTCGGCCAGGAAGGTTTCCGCCGATTCATAGGTTCGCACCTTCAGGTCTGCGGTCTCGAGCAAAAATGCCGTCGAGTCGCGGACTGCCTCGTCATCATCGATGACGTGCACGGTCAGCTCAGCTGTCATGGGGCAAATCCTCTGCAAGGCTCGCGCGCTGAAGGGTAAGGTGGAAAACCGTGCCGCCTTGCGGCAGGGCTTCGAACTCGATCTTGCCGCCATGGGCTTCGATGATCGTGCGGGAAATTGACAGGCCTACACCCATGCCGTTGCGCTTGGTGGTCCTGAAGGGCTCGAACAGGTGCTCTGCAGTGTCCGATCCAATGCCAGAGCCGGTATCCGAGACCGAGACACGAGCCATGTCCTCCTCGGCGGACACCCTTATAGCCAGCCGTTTGGATTTCGTATTTTCCATGGCCTCCATCGCGTTGCGTATGAGGTTCAGCAGGACCTGCTGGATCTGGACCTTGTCCACCAGCACGCGGCCGACGAGCGGATCCATGTCGAACTCAACCTGTATGCCTGCCTCCCGGGCGCCGACCAGCGCCAGAGCGCCCGCTTCCTCGACCAGTGCAAGAAGATCCTCAATACGACGCTCACTCTCTCCGCGAGCGACGAAGTCGCGCAGGCGTCGGATAATCTCGCCCGCCCGCAAGGCCTGGTTGGCCGCTTCACTGATCGCGTGGGTCAGACGATCATCTGACGTCCCTTGGGCTTGCAACAGACGTTTGGAACCCTTCAGGTAGTTGGTGATCGCTGCTAGAGGCTGATTGAGCTCATGCGCAAGGGCTGACGCCATCTCGCCGAGCGCAGTCAGTCTGGACACACGGACCAGATCCTCCTGAACCTCCTGAAGCCGGGCCTGGGCCTGCTGCCGTTCGGTGAGGTCCCGCACGAACCCCGTGAAAAAGCGGCCCTCGGACGTGCGCATTTCACCGACCGCCAGCTCCATCGGAAATGTCGAGCCGTCCCGGCGTTGACCCATGACAATCCGCCCCCGGCCGATGATGCGACGCTCGCCGGTTCGGTAGTATCGTTGAAGATAGGAATTATGCGCCTCGCGGTGAGCATCGGGCATCAGGACGTTGACGTTCTGGCCGATAGCCTCATCGACCGGCCAACCGAAAAGTCGCTCGGCCGTCGGGCTGAAAGCGCGCATCGAACCCTTCTCGTCGATCAGGATCATCGCATCGGGGACAGTATTAAGGATCAGGCGCAGATGTGTTTCGCGCGCTGACAGATCCCGGTGGGCGCGTTGAAACCACTCGCCGCCAACAGTCACCGTCGCCGCGACCCCGCAAAACAACACAGCCTCAATGACGAGGGCCTGGCTGAAGGGCGTAAGCAGAAACCCGGCGGCCAGGGTCAACACTGTCGCAAAGATCCCAGGCCGCCAACCGCCAAGTGCGGCCCCGGCGACCACAGCGGGTACGAAAACCAGAAAGGCGCCGTGGTCTCCAAGGGTTTCGCCCAGGATCAACCGCAGCCCCACGCCAAATGCGCCGACAACCAGAGTCGTCGCCACGGCAACCCAGGCCGGCGCCGGCTGGATGAGCGAGGACGGGGCCGTCTCAGGGGGCTGGATGGCTCGCATCGACACTCCATAACCCAGTTTGACGGCCAATGCCGCCTCCGGGATTCCCCTTAGGGACAAGACCGGAATATCGACGACGATCGCCCCCTTCTACACCGTCTTCAACTTCAAACGCCGCCCAACGCGGCCCGGAGGTCTCCCCGACCTCAAGGAACCAGGCCATGACTGCTCCTCTCGTTGATCTCTCGGTCCATCATCGGCCCAAGGGTATCTCGGACAGGGTCGCGTTCAGCTTCACCAAGCTGCTGCGTTTCTGCGCCGACACCTTTTTCGCCAAGCGGTACGGTCACCGCGCCGTGGTGTTGGAGACTGTCGCCGCCGTGCCGGGAATGGTCGGCGCCACCATCAATCACCTGACCTGCCTGCGCCGGATGTGCGACGATAAGGGCTGGATCAAAACGCTGATGGACGAAGCCGAAAACGAGCGTATGCACCTGATGACCTTCATTGAGATCTCCAAGCCCACGCTGTTCGAACGCTTCGTCATCGTCTCGGTGCAATGGGTCTTCTATCTCTTCTTCTTCGGTCTGTATCTCGTGTCCTCGAAGACGGCTCACCGCGTAGTTGGCTATTTCGAGGAGGAAGCCGTAACCAGCTACACCCACTATCTCGCCGAGATCGATGAGGGGCGTTCACCTAATGTGGCGGCTCCCGAGATCGCCAAGCGCTACTGGGGTTTGGCGGATACAGCGACCCTGCGCGACGTGGTTCTGGTCGTGCGGGCCGACGAAGCCCACCACCGCGACGTCAATCACGGCTATGCCAACGAACTCGGCGGACTTCCCATCCAGGCGGTCGCCCCCTGCCCGCCGCACGTCACGCTCGAACCGACGTGGAAGACGGCCGCTTGAGCGATCCCGTGAGTACGCCGAGACAGCCATGATCTCATCCCCGCGCGTGGGTCCTGGCGTTGCCGTAGGCGTCACGGAATCGATGATCCGCGACCTTGTCCACCGCTTCTATGCCGAGGTTCGGATTGATCCGCTCCTCGGCCCGATCTTCGACCGGGCGATTGGCGGGGCTTGGGACGAGCACCTGAACAAGCTGTGGGACTTCTGGTCGTCCGTGCTGTTGATGACCGGCCGATTTAAAGGGACTCCGATGGCGGTTCATGTCGGCATCCTCGATATCGGCGCTCCACATTTCCAGCGCTGGCTGGACATCTTCGAGCGGGTTGCTCTCGAGGTCTGCCCACCCAACGCGGCGGCGCTGTTTGTCGGCAAATCTCGAATGATCGCCCAGAGCCTCCAGCTTGGGATCGCCGTCCAGCGCGGTGGGCCTCCCGGTTCAAATTTCCCAAACACCTAGCCCGCCCTTCTTCTCCCCCTTCACATCACCTCGTCCAGGAGACTCTGATGGCCCAAGCCCTCAGTGAGCGCACCATCGCGCTTGTCAAAGCTACCGTTCCCGCTCTCGAAGCCCACGGGCTCGAAATCGTCCACGAGATGTATTCGCGGATGTTCCAGAACGCCGAGATTCGCGACCTGTTCAACCAGTCCCACCATGGCGACAGCGGCTCGCAGCCGCGCGCCCTGACCGGCGCGATCTTGGCCTACGCCAACAACATCGAGAACCTCGGCGCCCTTGCGGCTGCGGTTGAACGCATCGCCCAGAAGCACGTCGGGCTGCAGATCCAGCCTGATCACTATCCGCACGTCGCAGACGCTCTCCTGGGCGCCATCGCTCATGTCCTGGGCGACGCTGCAACCGAGGAGATCCTGAACGCCTGGGGCGAAGCCTACTGGTTCCTGGCCAACATCCTGATCACCCGCGAAGCCGCCATATATGAAGACTTGGGGACAGCCAAAGGCGGCTGGAACGGCTGGCGCGCGTTCGAGGTGGTCGAGGTGCGTCCGGAAAGTTCGGTCATCACCTCCTTCATGCTGAAGCCGGTCGATGGCGGCCCGGTGCTGCGTCACCGTCCGGGCCAGTATCTGACCTTCTGGTTCGACATTCCCGGTCATGCTCCGGTGAAGCGCAACTACTCCATATCCTGCGCACCGAACGACGAAACCTATCGCATCACTGTCAAGCGCGAGGCGCAGGGTTTGGCATCGGGCTGGCTGCATGACAACGCCCGTCCTGGCATAGTGCTGAAGGTCGGCGCGCCTGCGGGCGACTTCTTCCTGTCCGAAGAACCGCAAAGCCCGGTCGTCCTGCTATCCGGCGGGGTGGGCTTGACCCCAATGGTCTCCATGCTGGAGACGATCGTGGCGCAACATCCTCAGACCGAGGTCCACTACGTCCATGGCGCGCACGACGCCGAGACCCATGCCATGGGTGATCACGTTCGTCGCTTGACGGCTGCTCACCCGAGGGCGCTCAGCACCGTATTTTACGAAATGATCGCGGCGAATGATGCCGGAAACTTTGATCACCAGGGCGTGATTTCCGGCGCCTGGCTGACCGAGCACACTCCGGTCCAGGAGGCGGACTATTATCTCTGCGGTCCTCGGCCCTTCCTGCGTGCCCTCGTGCTGGACCTGCAAACAGCCGGGGTTTCGGCAGACCGCATTCACTATGAGTTTTTCGGCCCCGCTGATGAAAGCCTCGCGGCCTGACCAAAACGACCAGCCTGTATACTATCGATGTCTGGCGGAAAGAACCGCCAGACATCGGAACCGTCCAGTCAGACCTCCGCGGAGTTTCAGGCGGCCTTTGCCGATACGACAGCTTCGACGACGTGCGCGCGATAGAGAACGGCCAGCAAATCCGTCTGAGTGATGATGCCGACCAACACGCGATCTTCATCGATGACCAGGGCTTCATGCATCGCGCCGCTCGACAGAGCGGGCAGGAGTTCTTCGATCGGAGTCTGCAGGCCCACGGTGGCGACGACGGGATCCAATAGCTCGCCCACCGGCGAAACACCGCCAGCGAGCAGTTCGGCACGCCGAATGAGACCAACTACCCGTCCGCGCGCATCGATGACGGGAGCGGTCCTGAGATCGTGGGCCTGAAGCTTGGCCAATGCGATGTCGGCGGCCTGGCTGACGACCAACGAAATAACATCGCGCGACATGATGTCGGCGCAGGGAATGGCCCCATGGAGCCGGCGATGCGCCTGAACTTCAACATTGCGGAAGACCGCGTCGAGATCGTTGTGATTCACGTCCAGCAACTCGCCGTAGTGAGCGAGCGCCTGGTCGAGGTCCGCACGGGTATAGCCAAACCGCTCGAAGGGCGGGTTATCGCCGGTGCGGTGAGGGCTGACGATCTGATCGATGCGACGGGGGTAGGCATGGCCGGTAACCCGTCCATAGAGGCTTCCTGCCATCACGAGCAGGATCGAACACAATCCAACCGGCACAAAGGGGTAGTCCAGTCCGAGCGGCGACGACGACGACATGGCGAGCGCTGCGCCAAGGGCCATGGCGCCGCCGGGCGGATGCAGACAGCCCAACAGGCTCATGGCGAGGATGGCGATGCCGACGGCTGCGACCGAGGCCAGCAGCGGATCAGGAATAATGAAACCGAAAGCCAGGCCCACGATGGCCGACAACATGTTCCCGCCGATGACAGCGCGGGGCTGCGCCAATGGGCTGGCTGGCAACGCGAAAACGAGGACGGCCGAGGCGCCGATTGGCGCGGCCAGCAGCGGCGAAAAGGAAATCCGGCCCTCGATCACACAGCGGGCGAGCACGCCGCAGGTCGCGATCCCGATGGCCGCCCCAAGACTGGATCGGACGGCTTCGGTCCGAGGGACCGACAGGCCCGCGACAAAGAAATTTTTAAAACCGGGAAACACGGCCGACTTGTGTCGGAGTAAGGCTAGGGCCTCAAGACAAATGTCCTGCCGCCTAACGACAGAATTTCTCACATCACCGAAAGCGGACATGGCCCCCGTCGCAGCGAAGTCTGACCCGGTCGTTCGATCGAGCATGTTCGCGCGGCTGGCCGGCTCGGCGATGGCGGGCCGGAACGGTCGAATGGTGGATTCTCAGATTGCAAATTGGGTTTTTGGTAGGCCAGGATCCAACGTACAACCACGACCACGCGATACCACTTATCCATCCGCCCCGGAACGGAAAGAACACCGACATGGTCCAAGAGCCCACATCCGTACGAGGCTGTGTAAAAACGTCTTGGTATGGAGCGAATTAGCTTAGCCTTCTGAGGTCAGCAGGAGGTGGGTATGAGCCGCTTCGTTCAGGGTGCAGATCGCCGGAAGCAGACGCTGCTTCCCGAGTGTCTTGATGACTATGTGGCCGAGGATAATCCGGTCCGGGTGGTCGATGTCTTCGTCGACGAGCTGGATCTGAAGGGGCTGGGGTTTGAGGGGATGACGCCCGCAGCGACGGGACGGCCCGCTTACCACCCGGCCATGCTGCTGAAGCTCTACGTCTACGGCTACCTGAACAAGGTGCAGTCGAGCCGGCGACTGGAGCGTGAGGCGCAGCGCAACGTCGAACTGATGTGGCTAACGGGGCGGCTGGCGCCGGACCACAAGACCATCGCCGACTTCCGCCGCGAGAATGGCCCTGCGATCCAGGCGGCCTGTGCGCAGTTCGTGGTGCTGTGCCGACAGTTGGGCCTGTTCGGATCGGCCCTCGTCGCCATCGACGGTTCGAAGTTCAAGGCGGTGAACACCCGCGACAAGAACTTCACCGCCTACAAGGTGAAGCGGCGGATCGAGCAGGTTGCCGAGCACATCGCCAGCTACCTCGAGGACCTCGATACGGCCGATCGGCACGAGGGGGATGGCGTGGAGGCACGGTCGGTGAGGCTGGTCGAGAAGATCGATCGCCTTCGCGCCCAGATGGCGATGCTGAAGGTCATGGAGGCTGAGGTCGAGGCGTCGCCGGACGGCCAGGTGTCCCTGACCGTTCCCGACGCCCGCGCCATGGCGACGTCAGGCCGGGGGAGCGGCATCGTCGGCTACAACGTCCAATCCGCCGTCGAGGGCGAGCATCACCTGATCGTCGCCCACGAGGTGGTGATGACCGGCTCGGACAAGCAACAGCTGGCGAACATGGCGGGTCAGGCCAAGGAGGCCATGGGCGTGGAGAGGCTCGATGTGCTGGCGGACCGGGGCTACTTCTCCGGCGAAGAAATCCTGGCCTGTGAGGCCCTGGGCGCGACGCCCTTCGTGCCAAAGACGCTGACGTCAGGCGCAAAGGCGAATGGGCGCTTCGGCAAGCAGGACTTCGTCTATCTGCCAGATCAAGACGTCTACCGTTGCCCGGCCGGCTCCCTGCTTCCGTACCACATGACCGTCGTCGAAAGAGGCATGACGCTGCATCGGTACTGGGATCGGGCCAGTTGCACAGGCTGTAGCATCAAGGCTCAGTGCACGCCTGCGGTCGAACAAAAGGTCACGCGGTGGGAGCATGAAGCGGTGATCGATGCCCTTCAAACCCGAATGGACCTGAGGCCCAGAGCCATGCGTGAACGACGAAGCCTGGTCGAACACCCGTTCGGCACCATTAAGGCCTGGATGGGCCACTCCCACTTCCTGATGAAGCGGTTGCCCAACGTGAAGACCGAGATCAGCCTCCACATCCTGGCCTACAATATGAAGCGGGTGATGGCGGTGATGGGAACCAGGCCGTTGATGGAGGCGATCCGGGCCTGAGCACGAGGCGTCCTGCGCTTCGTCTCAACCTCCGCCCCGCCGTCGCTCAGCACGTTTTTACACGGCCTCAGTCATGAGCGGACACACCCGCCGGGCCATACCCTGCTCTTCTGCGCCTCACGGCCATTCCGTGAACTCACATTTCCAGTCCGATCCCGTAAAAGCCGCTGATCTGCACAACACCCAGCCGACCCACGGCCAAGGCTGACGCTCCCCAAGACCCTCTCCAACACGGGCATCCGCAAATGGCGTTTCAGCGGTGGCGGCCCGCGACCCACCAGGGAAATCCCGGCGTTGTTTGCTGGCCGAGACCTCGTCGAGGTATCCATCCGCGATCGCTATGCGCTTGACCGCACCCCCAGATCGACATTTATCAAAATACCCTTGCAGCGATGGGGCCGTCCACAGATGACACCACCCATGCGACAGAGAGATCAAGGCGTTGCCTGTAGGTTGGGAAGCGGGCCAGAATGTTGGCTCAGGCGCATGGCAAAGGCTTTGCTCGGTAAATTTAGGGGATCATGAGAGTGACAGGCCAACAGCAGCGCGACGAATTGCACCGGAAAATCTGGGCGATTGCCAATGAGGTCAGGGGCGCGGTCGATGGCTGGGATTTCAAGCAGTTCGTGCTGGGCGCACTGTTCTACCGCTTCATCAGCGAGAATTTCACCAGCTACATCGAAGCAGGTGACGAGAGCGTCAGCTATGCCAATCTGCCCGACAGCGCCATTCCCGACGCGGTCAAAGCCGATGCAGTCAAGACCAAGGGCTATTTCATCTATCCCAGCCAGCTCTTCGCCAATGTCGCGGCCAAGGCCAATACCAACGAAAGCCTGAACACCGACCTTGCCGCCACCTTCAGGGCGATTGAAGCTTCGGCAAACGGCCACCCTTCGGAAGAGGACATCAAGGGCCTGTTTTCTGATTTTGACACCACCAGCAACCGGCTGGGCAACACAGTGAAGGACAAGAATTCCCGGCTGGCTAAGGTGCTGAAAGGCGTCGAGGACCTGCCGCTCAAGTTCGAGGAAAACGAAAACGATCTCTTCGGTGATGCCTACGAGTTCCTGATCTCCAACTACGCGGCCAATGCGGGCAAATCGGGCGGTGAGTTTTTCACCCCGCAACATGTTTCGAAGCTTATCGCCCAACTGGCTGTGCACGGGCAGAGCAGCGTCAATAAGATTTACGATCCAGCCGCCGGTTCCGGTTCGTTGCTGTTGCAGGCCAAGAAGCACTGCGGCGATCACTTCATCGAAGAGGGGTTCTTCGGGCAGGAGATCAACTACACCACCTACAACCTTGCCCGCATGAACATGTTCCTGCACAATGTAAACTACGACAAGTTCAACATTCAGAACGGCAACACGCTGGAACATCCGCACTTTCTGGATGAACGGCCCTTCGATGCCATCGTTTCGAACCCGCCCTATTCGGTGCGGTGGAAGGGGGACGAAGACCCCACCCTGATCAATGATGACCGCTTTGCGCCCGCAGGCGTGCTCGCGCCAAAGTCAAAGGCGGATTTCGCGTTTGTCCTGCACGCGCTGCATTATCTTTCAGCCAAGGGGCGCGCGGCGATTGTGTGCTTTCCGGGCATTTTCTATCGCGGCGGCGCAGAGCAGAAAATCCGCAAATATCTGATCGACAGCAATGTTGTGGAAACGGTGATAGCGCTCGCGCCAAATCTGTTTTTCGGCACTACGATTGCGGTGACGATTCTGGTGCTGGCCAAGAACAAGCCCGACACCAAGGTGCAGTTCATCGATGCCAGCGGTGAAGGTTTCTTCGCCAAAAAGACCAATACCAACGAGATGAGCGACGATCACGTTGCCGAGATTATCCGCTTGTTCGCCAGCAAGCAGAACGTGCCGCATGTCGCCGAAACGGTGGACCAGCAGCGCCTCATCGATGCGGATTACAACCTTTCGGTCAGCGCCTATATCGAGCCGAAGGACACTCGCGATCAGGTGATCATTGCCGACTTGAATGCGGATCTGAAAACCACTGTGGCTAGGATTGACCGGCTGCGCAGCGAGATTGATGCGATTGTTACGGAGATCGAAGCGTGAGCGATGTGGGCTTTCTGGGAAAGCTGCTTGATGGGGCTGGGGTTGAGTGGATACTGCTGCGTGACATCTCGACTGTCTTGCGCGGTAAGAGGCTTACCAAGAGCAACCTATCAGACAATTCGAAGTTTCCAGTTTATCACGGCGGCCTGGCCCCCCTCGGATTTTATGGGCAGTCAAATCGACCCGCAAACTCCACGATGATTATCAATGTGGGCGCTTCGGCTGGAACCGTAGGATATAGTGAAGGTGAGTTCTGGTCTTCTGATGGATGTTACTGCATTGCTCATTCTGAATCCTTAAACAGCAGGTATTTGTTTCACTTTCTCCGTAACGTTGAGCCTCATATAAAAGGCAAAGTCCGGTACGCAGGAATTCCCACCCTTGATGCAATCGTCTTAGAACGCCTCGCAATCCCCATCCCCTGCCCGGACGAACCGGAGAAGTCGCTGGCGATACAGCGGGAGATTGTCCGGATATTGGACACCTTCACTGAGTTGACCGCCGAGTTGACCGCCGAGCTTGCGACGCGAAAAAAACAATACAACCACTACCGCGACCAGCTCCTGACCTTTGAAGATGGTGAGGTCGAGTGGATGCAGTTGGGGGAACTAACCCGCATCAAGACTGGGCAGTCGGTCAATAAGAATATGATCGCCGATAATCCCGGCCAGTATCCTGTTATCAATAGTGGTCGCGACCCACTCGGCTTTCTTGACGATTGGAATACCGAAGAAGATCCAATCGGAATCACCAGCCGAGGTGCAGGTGTAGGATCGGTCACTTGGCAAGAGGGCAGGTATTTTCGGGGAAACCTGAACTATTCAGTGACCATAAGATCTACGGATGATTTGAATGTGAATTTTCTCTATCACACTCTTGAGCAGTTCCAGTCTGAGATAAGGGGTCTATGCACTTTTGATGGCATCCCTGCGTTGAATGCTGTCAATCTGAAGAAGCTTCGCATTCCTGTCCCGGCACTCGCTGAACAAGCTCGTATCGCCACGATCCTCGACAAGTTCGATACGCTCACGACCTCGCTTAGTGAAGGCCTGCCGCGCGAAATCGCGCTGCGGCAACAGCAATATGAAAAGTACCGCGACCTGCTCCTAAGCTTCCCAAGGCCAGCAGAGAGCTCTGAAGCGTGAGCCAGACCCTCGAACAGATTGCCCAAACGCTTCACGCGACGGACAAGAAGGTCCAGCTGATCTACGCCTTCAATGGCACCGGCAAAACCCGCCTTTCTAGCGCATTGAAAGAGCTGATCGATCCCAAAACAGAGGAACGCGAAGACGATCGTCGACCCAAGACACTTTATTACAACGCATTCACCGAAGACCTGTTTTATTGGGACAACGACCTGACCGGCGACGTGGAGCGCAAGCTCAAGATTCACCCCAATGCCTACACAAAGTCGGCATTCGAGGATTTGGGCCTAGATGTCAGCGTCATCACGACATTCCAGCGCTATACCCGACAAAACCTTTCGCCCCGCTTCAGTAACGATTTTCTAGCAGTGACCTTTTCGCTGGAACGCGGCGATAATGAAGGGATCGCAAATCTCAAGATTTCTAAGGGTGAAGAAAGCAATTTTATTTGGAGCGTCTTCTTCTGCCTGCTTGATCAAGCAATCAGCGCCCGCAACGTGATTGGGGTGGAGGACCGAGAAACGCAGCTATTCAATGATCTTCAATATGTTTTCATCGATGACCCGGTCAGCTCCCTCGATGAAAACCACCTGATCCAGCTAGCGGTCGATGTCGCCGACCTAATCAGGAAAAGCGATAACGGAAATGGCCTGAAATTTGTCATCACCACACACAACCCGCTTTTTTACAATGTTCTGCACAATGAGCTGAAGTTGAATCAGGCAGGAAAAAGAGAGGGCTGCCGTCTGCTGGAACAACTGGAAGATGGCACCTTTAAGCTGGACATCAGGCATGGGGATTCGAACAGGAGCTTTTCGTATCACCTGTATTTGCGTAGGATGCTTGCCGAAGCCATCGAGCGGAACACAATCGAGCGCTTTCACTTCATGTTTTTGCGCAATCTTTACGAGAAAACAGCAGCTTTCCTGGGCTATCGAGAATGGGGCGATTTGCTCAACACCGTGCCCGGGGCGGATGCACCAGGAGCAAAGCAGGGCTATTTGAATAGGGTAATGCAGTTCTCCAGCCATTCAACGCTTTCAGGGGAGCAAGTCCGCGAACCAACAGAGCCGGAAAAGCAGACGGTCAAGCTTCTTTACGATAACCTGATCAACAATTACGGCTTCGTGCAGCGGGAAGCGCAGAATGGTTGAGCAGACCAAGCCCATTGTGGAATCGAACAATTTTATCGTTCTCGACAAATACACCAGCGATTGGGCCGCCGCGGACCACTACCAGAGCGAGGCCGAGCTTGAGCGCGAGCTGATCAAGGACCTTAGCAATCAGGGCTACGAGTGCCTGCCCGCATCAACCTCGCCCGAAACCATGCTGGCCAATGTTCGTGTGCGGCTGGAAGACCTGAACAACGTGCGCTTTTCGGATGAGGAATGGCAGCGTTTTGTTAGCACCTATCTAGACAATCCGAGTGACGGGATCATCGATAAGACCCGCAAGGTCCACGATGACTACATCCACGATTTCGTATTCGATGATGGCCGCATCCAGAACATTAGCCTTTTCGACAAGTCCAACATCGCGCGCAACAAGCTGGAAGTGATCAAGCAGTTTGAGCAGACCGGGCTGCACCCTAATCGCTATGATGTGACGATCCTAGTCAATGGCTTACCATTGGTGCAAATCGAGCTGAAAAAGCGTGGTGTGGCGATCCGCGAGGCGTTCAACCAAATACACCGCTACAGCAAGGAAAGCTTCAACAGCGACAATTCGCTGTTCAAGTTTCTCCAACTATTCGTGATCTCGAACGGCACCGACACGCGCTACTTTGCCAACACGACCAATCGCAACAAGAACAGCTTCGACTTCACCATGAACTGGGCGAAGGCGGATAACGGGCTCATCAGGGACCTCAAGGATTTTACAGCTACCTTCCTTGAAAGGACCACGCTGCTAAACGTGCTGCTGCATTATTCGGTATTTGATGTGAGCGATACGCTGCTGGTAATGCGTCCCTATCAGATTGCCGCCACCGAGCGAATCCTCTGGAAGATCAAAAGCTCCAACAACGCAAAGAGCTGGAGCAAGCCGGAAAGCGGCGGCTTCATCTGGCACACTACCGGATCAGGCAAGACGCTTACCAGCTTCAAAGCGGCGCGGTTGGCGACCGAGCTGGACTTCATCGACAAGGTGTTCTTCGTGGTCGACCGCAAGGACCTCGATTATCAGACGATGAAGGAATATCAGCGCTTCTCGCCCGATAGCGTCAACGGCTCTGAAAACACTGCAGCGCTGAAGCGAAACCTGGCCAAGAACGATCAGAAGATCATCGTTACCACGATCCAGAAGCTGAACAATCTGATGAAGAGCGAAGGCGATCTGCCCGTGTATGGCCAGCAGGTTGTCTTCATTTTCGACGAATGCCACCGCAGCCAGTTTGGCGAGGCGCAAGCGAACCTCAAACGGAAATTCAAACGGTTCTATCAGTTTGGCTTCACCGGTACGCCGATTTTCCCTGAGAACGCCTCAGGTTCAGAAACCACTTCAAGCGTGTTTGGCACAGAGCTGCATTCCTACGTCATCACCGACGCCATTCGCGATGAGAAGGTGCTGAAGTTCAAAGTCGATTACAATGACGTGAGGCCAAGGTTCAGAGCAATTGAGAAGGAGCAGAATGAGGCCAAGCTCAGCGCAGCTGAGAACAGGAAGGTTCTGTTGCACCCTGAGCGGATCAAGGAGATATCGGAGTATATTCTGACTAACTTTCGCCAGAAGACGCATCGGGCAAATCCCGGAGGGCGGGGCTTCAACGCGATGTTTGCGGTCAGCAGCGTCGATTCCGCAAAACTCTATTACGAGACATTGAGCAAGCTCCAAGATGGCAGCGAAAAACCCATCAAAATCGCGACCATTTTTTCATTTGCGGCAAACGAAGAGCAGAACGCTATCGGCGAAATCCGCGATGAGAGTTTCGATGTGTCAGCGATGGATAGCACTGGGAAGGAATTCCTGAACGCCGTGATCCGAGACTACAACACAATGTTCCACACAAGCTTCAGCACGGACGGGAACGGCCTCCAAAACTATTACCGCGACCTGGCCAATCGTGTGAAGTCGCAGGAAGTCGATTTGCTAATCGTGGTCGGTATGTTTCTGACCGGCTTTGATGCGCCCTCGCTCAACACGCTCTTTGTCGATAAGAACTTGCGGTATCACGGCCTGATTCAAGCCTATTCTCGCACCAATCGAATCTTCGATGCGACCAAGACATTCGGCAACATCGTGGCGTTTCGGGATTTGGAGCAGGCCACGATTGACGCGATCACCTTGTTTGGCGACAGCAACACGAAGAACGTGCTGCTTGAGAAAAGCTACAAGGAATACATGGAAGGCTTCACGGACAATGTGTCTGGAGCGACCGGCCGGGGTTTCAAGACTATTCTGGCCGAGTTGGAGCATGGATTCCCCGAACCAAGCGAGATTGCGAAAGAAGCTGACAAAAAGGCATTTGCAAAGCTGTTCGGAGAGTTCCTCAGGGCTGAAAATGTGCTCCAAAACTTCGACGAGTATGTTGCACTCAAGGCGTTTCAAAATCTCGACCAAGGCGAACTAGGGGCGGTTGAGGCCTTCAAGGCCGCGCATCACCTGGATGATGCAGAAGTCAAAGGCCTAGAGTCGATCGCACTTCCATCCGAACGACTGATCCAAGACTACAAGTCGGCCTATAACGATATCCGCGACTGGTTAAGGCGCGAGAAAGCGGCGGTTCAGACCGAAGAAAGTACCCTTGATTGGGACGATGTGGTCTTCGAAGTGGACCTTCTGAAATCTAAAGAAATAAATCTAGATTATATTCTGGAACTTATTTTCGAGAAGAACCGAAGTTCTGACAGCAAGGCTGATCTAATCGAGGAAGCTCGTCGGCTCATTCGTGCGAGCTTAGGCAATCGCGCAAAAGAGAGTCTGATCGTCGATTTCATCAATGGCACTGACTTTGATGAGATGGACGGCAAATCGGAGATCATGGAAGCTTTCTACGACTTTGCCCGGCGGGAGCAGCGCCGCGAATTTGATCAGCTTGTTGAGTCGGAAAATCTGAACCTCGAAGCGGCAAGGCGCTATGTGGCTAACTCAGTCAGGCGCGAGCTAGTGAGCGAGAATGGCCACGACCTGAACGACATCCTGCCCAAGATGAGTCCACTCAACCCTTCTTACCTCACCAAAAAGGCAACGGTCTTCCAACAGGTCTCGGATTTCGTCGCGAAGTTCAAGGGTGTCGGCGGGCAAATCTGATCCCGTTGTCAGGGAAACTGACCTGCCCCTGAGATTTTCCTCCAGCGTTGTCAGCTTAACTGGCCAAGATCGAAAAACCCCCTCCCCGACCCTATCTAGGCGGCAGCCGCCGACCATGCCCATCAGCCTCAGCGCGGAACTTGCGAAGGGTGGGGCGGCTGATGAGATGCCGTTGGTTGTAAAAGGAATTGTAGACCAACATCTCGAAGCGACCTATCAGACTGCGCTCAACGCCTCCTCAGATACCGATAGCCTGAGCGCGTCTCAGGTTGAATGGATCGCTTCTCGACTGATCCCGGTCGTCTACGTCGCGCTTTTGCTGATCGTGAAAACGAACTTGGGCTCGACTACGTGAAAGGCCTCAACTAACGGGCTGCAGACGCAGTCGCTTGGTAAAGTGCGATTTTCCGAATGTGCACTGAGATCGCGTTTGGGCATAACCCAGAGAAACTCTCTCTAACGCCAATCCGCCGGGGCTACGAACTCGCCCACGGTGCGGCCTGTCGGGCGAGTCTTGTTGCACAACGCCGCGATCGCGACTCTGTATGTTAGCCACCACTGCGCGACCGTGCGGTCTTTAACTGCGAGAGAAGCGTTGCCGTCGAGGCGAAGGCCCGTCTGAATAGCAAAGTTTGCACTCGAACCGTCGTAAGAAACCCTAAAATGGGGCGGTGGATGTTCATCAGAAAACACCTCAAGCTTTACCCGTTTGGACGATCCAAGGGTTGGCGTGCGCACCATGTGTTCGAGCAGCAGCTGAGGCAGTCTCTCGATGGCGGCGTCATGAGCTAGGTTGAGCGATCGTTCCAGGGGGTTGAGCGTGATTGTGACTTGATGACTACCACTTTCCAACGGACATCATCCTTGCACCACGGACGACAAAATGGTCGTGCGGCTCCCAACTCGTCTTAATCACGACGCGCTCCACTTCTCCGAGAGCGCTCCGAACAAACTTTTCTGCGGACCCAGGCGAGGTCGCAAGCACGAGAAAATACTCTACACTGAACCCTCCACCGACGGCCTCAGTGGTGACTTCAACGGTAAATCCCTTGTCCATCGCTTAGTCCTTCGAATTCTAGCTATCTGGAAACAGCATCGACACCAGTGTGAAAGTCCCCGACTGCACTAATCGCCTTCACGCACGCCCTTGCGTAAAAAAATTGCAGCACCGAGCGTCAGACGCTTGATGACGACGACATTCGCCGCTGTCTTCTAGCGCCCGAAGGTCAGTCATGACGTTAGGGCGCGCGCCTCCATCATTCAGCTATTTCAGGCCCGAGGCGCCGCACACGTATACTGAACACGCGATGCAGGTCGTTCAGGCGATCGGCAAGCCAGGCGTGCTGGCGGCCCCAATCGCCCTCATCTTCGGGATCGAGATCGTTGAGATAGACAGCTACCCGCGCGTCGCGCTTGGTCGGCAACTCCTCCCACATCAGAGGGTAGCCAAGCTCGGCCTCGATCATCTCAGCCTGCTGCTGCAGCAGGCCAAAGAACAGCTTGGCTTGATCGCCGGCAATGTAGAGTTCGCCGCGGATCTGCCGTTTGGGCCGAATCATGACTGCGCCCAGGTTGAAGCCGGTTCGACCGATGGGATAGGCCATCCAGGACTGGGCTTGAGGTTTTCGGTCGCCCGAAATCCGTCCGTTCTTCTGGTTCAGCGCGGCATGCAGGCCCGCCCAATACCCCTTTTGCGTCAGCCGCACCTCGGAAAGCTCGGCGTCGTCGATGGCGCGGGCCGCATGGGCCACGGCCTTAGACCAGTTGTTGGGCTTGGAGATGATGTTGAACTTAGGCGCGGCCAGCGAGTCGCCGATGCGCCACAGCTCGACTTCGAGGCCGAAGAACCGAAAGTCGCCGTCGGTGATCCTGTTGAGCCAGTCAAGCGTGGAGCGATGCTCCTCGGTGAAGCGCGCCGCGATCCAGACGATGGTCACCGCCTCCAGCCCGGAGGCGTAGGTCATCAACTGGCCGAGGTGGGTGTGGTCGGTGCGTTCCAACTGGTTTTCGACGAGCACCCACGAGTCGGTTCCCAGGTCTTTGCACAGGATGTCGGCGCGGAATGGCCCGACCGGCTTTTCCTGCGCCTCCAGCTCCAGATCGATGCCAAGCGCTTCGCCGAGCAGCTTCAAGTTGTCCTCGCGGGCCAGCCACGGGGTGAAATCGATGGCTTCGCTCAGCCAAATATCGCGCAGCTCGACGCGTTCAAGCCGCCCCAACCGATCCTGGCTCAAACCTCATCTCCCTTTTCAGTCTCGTGGCGGTCGTCGGCCGTTGGCGCAAAGGCCACGGCCATGACGCTCGGGCGCGCGCTCCAATCGCCGGCGGCAAGCGTGGCGGCGGGGTTCCGCAGCAACTGCAGTTTGGGACGGGCGGTGTAGCAGTCGGCCACTAGACAGAGCCAATAGTCGTCGCCGTGGGCGTGGGCCGCGGCCCACTCGTTGGCGGTCAGTTCCACCCCGGTGAAGGCCGCCGCCACCGTCCCCTTAACCTCGACCCGCTGCAGGCGGCCGGCGGCATCGACATAGTCGATGTCCCACCCCGGCGTCTCGCCGATCGCGGCGCGGTGCACGCAAAGCCCGCCGCTCGCCTGCAGGTAGGTCAGCGCCACCGCCTCGGCCCAGTCGCCCACGGCCTTGGCCTGTCGGCTGCGGCGTTCGCCGCCGCGGCCGCCCTGACCGTTGCGGCGCGGCCCGGCCCGTTTGGGCGGCACGATCAGCTCGGCCGTCTCAATCGCCGCTGCGACCGGCGGCGCGATGGGGGCCGCTAGGGGCGCTGAGATGGGGGCTGAGGTCGACCCTGGGCTCGGCGCCGCAACCAGGACCGGCGTCAATCCGGCGACGGCGAGGATGCCGGTGTAGACCTGGAGATCGAGCCGGCGCACGCCGTCGCGCCAGAGGTTAACAGGAATGATCTCGCGGTTTTGGCCGTCAACCTTGGCCGGCACGGGGGCGGCGAACTTTTGGTAGTCGTCGATGGCGCAGTACCAGGCGCCCGGCCGGTCGGGATCGGGCCAGATGTCGCCGATGCGGCCGGCGCCGAAATATTCCGCCGGGCCCCGTTTGCCGCCTGGGCGATGCACGCCGCGGTAATAGACGAAGGGCGCGCCGGTCACGATCTTGCCGCGATACTTTGACGGATAGTGGTAGTGGACGCCCTCGACGTCGTCCCATTGATGCGCCGGGTTCGCCACCACGGCGTTGTGCACCAAAACGAGCGCCATGCGCTTCCCCCTCGTTCGGAGAGCGCCCCCCGCCCTCGCCTCAAGCATCACGGTATCATGCCGCGGCGAGGCGTCCCAGACGGACTCGAAAGGAGACGCCGCTATGGGCCACCACGTGCTGACGCGGACCTTCAGAAGCGCCTGGCCTATCGCGACGCGCAGACCGCGCTTAGGGAGCGGCTCGCCGACCGAGCCGCCCGACATCAGCAGGCGCAGGCGATCCGCGCCTATGTCGCCGCCGCGGTCGTTTCGGCGGCGGCAGCCGCGGCGGACTACGGCGCCTGGCGGATCTGGGCCCTGGCGCGAGCGTCGGTGCCATTCAAGCGGCTGCCGCCGCTAGACGCCTGGACGTGGCCCGGCCTGTGACGGGGGAGACGAACCGGGCGCGTCTAACAGATCTTATGCCGCCTGGGCCGCAGCCCCGCCCGAGCGGCGCCCGGTTGCGCCCCCGCGAATCCCCGTTATGGCGAAGGTTCGACACGTCCTGATCGTCGAGGGGGAGAGAAGATGGACCTGGGCTATCAAAGGCAAGCCGTCGCCGAATGGCGCGACCGGCAGATGACGGCCGCGGCGGCGCTGTTCAACTTGAAGGCCGTCGACGCCCGCGCGGCCTTTGACCGCGATCTTCACGACGCCACCGCCCGCGACGCCTTCTTCCCGTCGGCCTTGGCCACGACCCGCATCGACGCCCTGATGACGGCGGCCTTGGACCAGGCTCTGCCGGACTTCTTGTCTGCGGCCGCGCAAGAGCTGGTCGCCATCTCCGAGCGCCTCACGACGCTGTCCCAGGGCCTTGGCGACGCCAAGCTCGATCTTCCGAGCGCCGCTTCGGCGACGCTCGAGGCCGCCTCGGCGCCGGCGAGCGAAGAAACCCCGCCGCCCCCCGCCGCCACGCCTCCGGCCGCCTGGCTCACGGACCTGCCGGGCCGGCTGCGCAAGCAGGCGGCGGGGGTGATCGACAGCGCCGGCGCGGCGGCGGACCAGCTCGTCAATGAAAGGCTGAAGCTGGTCGACCGTCTGCGCACGGCCGCGGCCAAGCGGATCGAACGGGCCTGGATGAACGACGAGGCGGGCTGTGACCCGCTCTCGCAGCTGATCGGCCTGATCGACGAAACCGCCCACGCCAGCCGGGTCAGCCTGTCATGATCGCCGGGGCCATCGGCGGGCTCTTGCTGCGGGAGATTCCCGGCCCTCTTTTGCTCGGCCTGGCGACCGGCGAGTACCGTCTCTTTGGATCGACGATCCGCCAGGCCGCCAACGGCCGGATCGTCAGTTTTCTGCAAGAAGCGGCGCCGCGCGCGCTGCAGACACAAAATCCCGTCCTTGCCTCGGTCAGCATCGCCGCCGACCTCGGTCAGTTAGTCCAGGGCGAGCTCATTCGCGCCGGGGTCAAGCGATTGGAGGCCGGCATGGCCGTGCTGAAAACCCTGGGGGCGGCGAACCTCGCCGTCAGCACCGCCGGTCTCGGCGTGTCCCTGGTCGGCTTCGCCGTCATGTCGGCGCGGATCGAGGCGGTGCGCAAAGCGGTCGACGCGCTGTCAGACCAGATCGCCGACGTCGGCAGCAAGATCGACCAAATTCAGCAAGACGCGGTCGATCTCGAGTTCGTCGAAATCCAGGCGCTGGCGCGCAGCGCGGACGAGGCGTGGCGCCTGTCGGACGCCGCCGCGGAAAGCCGCTGGCGAGAGGTGGCGCGCGCCGCGCTGCACCACCAGGCGCGCTTTGAACTGCGGGCCGATCGCATGCTCGCCGGCGACGCCCGACGTTATGCGCTCGCCGATCCCTTTTTGGACGCCTTGGCGCTCACCGCCGCCCTTCGCGTCTCGGCCCTGATCGCCGGCAACGAGACCCAGGCCGCCCGCGAGGCGGCGGCCGACGGCGCCCGAAGCTTGGAGCGGCTGACCGGCGGTCTCGGCCTGGCCGATCTCAGCCGGATCGAACAAAGGAAGAGCGATGCGCCGCCCGGCACGCGCCAATGGGCTCTGGTGCAAGCCCGCGCCAACGAGGCGGTGCGCGACACGGTGCGCAAAATGCGCCAGCGCGAGGCCGCCGCCCTAACCCGCGCAGCGCCCCTGGCGGACCTCGAGCAGAGGGGCGTCACGCCCCGCGACTGGCTGGCGCAGGTGCGCGCCGAAACCGAAACGCCCGTCTTGGTGATGCTCGCCGACCGCTGACGCGCAGGGTGGGCGGCGAGCCCCTCGAAGGAACCTCGATTTTTAGGGGTCGCGCGGCGCCGCGTTCCATGGCTTGATCGCTTGTCACGGCTCAAGCCTGGCCGGGCGGTTCGGTTGCGGCGTCCAGCGCCCCCCCTTGTCGGGCCCGCGCCCGAGCCGCCCCTTTTTTGAGGCCGGGCGGCCGCCCTTGTCGCCGAACGCGGCTCTGTTTCATCCGGCGACGGCGCGTCGAAAGCCTGCCCTGATCGTTCGCGAAGCCGCCGTCTGGAAGCGGGGGACCTTCATCCCGCTGTGACCAAGGACCGCCCGCTGCGGAAGACAGCGCCCCTGCCCGGACAGCCGTCTGCGCCCCTCCGACAGGCCCCGAAACCGTGGACAAGTTTAAAAGAACATTGATCGTCGCGATAACGCCAAGCTAAGACTTTACAGCGAAGCTTTCGTCGCGGCCGCGCTAAGAACGCCGCAATTTCAAGAGGATCTTGAGCTGTCCATGGCGTTTCGTCTCTCTCTTCCGACGCTCCTTTGTTCCGCGGCGCTCGCGTCCTTCGGCTTGGCGGCCTGCAACAAGCCCGAGGCGCCGCCCGCTTCTGAAGCGGCCGAGGCCAACGCCGACAGCCGCCTGGCCGCGATCGACGACAGTCTGGCGCGCATGAACTACGGCGAAGCCGCCCGCCTGGCCGCTGAGGCGCAAGCGCAATACCCCGGCGACGCCCGCCTGCACGCCGCCGCCGCCCGCGCCCAGGCGCGCCTCGGCGACGCGGAAGCGTCCGCCGCCGCCCTGCAGCGCGCGGTCGCCGCTGGCCTGCCCGACGTCGCCGCCCTTCTCGCGGACCCCGCCTTTGACACGGTGCGCGACCATCAGGCGCTCGCCGCCTACCGCCCGCGCCGGGCGGGCAAGGCGCCCGCTGCGCCGACCAGCCGCATCCGCGCCGGCGACGTGGAGATCATCGAAAGCGCCGATGGCGACGTCATCCGCGCCGGCGACGTCGTCCTCGACACCCGTCCCTAAGAGTTTCTCATGACTTTCAAAACCTCCTGCTTCGCCGCCGTGGCCCTGGCGGCGATCAGCTCCGTCGCCTTCGCCCAAGTGTCCAACGTCGTCTCCGGCAGCGGCTCCGCGCCGGTCACCCGCGACGCGAACGCCGTGCGGGCCCAGGCCGAAGCCCTGGCCAAGGCCGATGTGGTCCGCGCCTTCGCCCGCCAGGTCCTCGGCGCCGAACGCATGGGCGAACTGACGCCGGAGATGGTCGATCAGTTGGCGGTCCAGATCCGCAACGACATGATCGTCGATCGCTCCTCCGAACGGGTCGGCAACGCCTTCAACGTCACCCTGTCGGCCAGCATCGACCGTCAATGGTTCCAAAGCGCTCTGGATGATCTGGGCCTCGCCTCCTCCTCGCGCCGCGGCGGCGGTCAACAGCAACGCATCGTGGTCATGATCGACGAGGCCATCGGCGTGGCGCCGGACTTCAGCCAACCGGCCGAGATCGTCACCGAATATGATCGCGACAGCGGCTCCGCCTTCAGCGACAAATCGGCCCTGGCCTACAGCAACCGCGAACGCTCCGGGTCGTCGTCCTCGTCCGCCTCGGGCCAATCCTCGCAAGGCCGTTACGCCGGCGCGGCAAGCGGTCGGGGCGGGTCGGTCGCCGTCAGCGGATCGGGCAGAAGCTCCAGCGCCCAGCGCTCGCGTTCGTCCTCCGCCTCCTCCAGCGACACCGCGCTGATCGACCGCACCAATATCGAGGCCAGCACCCATGACGACGTGCGCTTCCGTCAGCGCATCACCTTCCAGTCGGCCGCTAACAGCGCCACCGGCCGCGCGGCCGTCTCGGCTCTGACCGAAGGCCTGGTCAACTACGACATCGGCACCGCCAGCGTCACGCCGCTGATGGCGGCTTTCCAACCCGGGCCGACCCCGCTGTTCACCGAGCTGCAAGCCAGCGGCAAGCTGAACGCCTTCTTCCAGTACGCCCAAAGCCAGTCGGCGCCCTTCTTCATGTCGGGCGCCCTGGAGATCAATCATGGCGGCCGCCACCCCGCGACCGGCGAGGTCGAATGCACCGGCGCCTTCAACGCCGACGCCTACAGCACCGCCACCGGCCAGAACGTCGGCTCCGCCTTCCGCGAGGCGACCGGCGTCGGCCGCAACAGTTCCGACTGCGAAAACCGCCTGACTGCGGTTCTGGCCAGCCAGGTCGCGGCCGCCCTCGGCCCGCAGATCCAACGCGAATGGCGCAATGTCAGTCGCGCTCAAACCTCAGCCGTCCAGTCCGCGTCGGCCCCTGCCGAATACACCCTGACGGTGCGCGGAAACGACCTGAACATGGGCGTTCAGGCCGATCTCCTGGACGCGCTCGGCGCCATCCCAGGCGTCGATCAGCATGCCTTCCTTGGACAGGACGCGCGTCAGATCAACATCCACGTCAAATATTCGGGGTCCACGCCGCTGCACCTGGCCCTGTTCCAACGCCTGCGCGGCAACCCCGCCTTCGCCGCCATGCAGTCGCAAATGGCGCCCCAGCAGGTCATCCTCTGCCTGAACGGCTGCTAATGTCGCGCCTCGCGTCTTGGCTCCTGGCCGCAGCCGTCGCCGCGCCGACCGTCGCGTCGGCCGGCGAGAGCGGTCTTCGCCTTCACCCGATCCCAGGTCTGTTCGGGCCCGAGGACTCCGCCTGCGGAACCTCGGGCCGAACGGACAATCTGATTTCACCGGCTCTGTGCGACAAGCTCGCGCCGATCGACCGGCGCCAGTACTGGGGCCAGCGCTTCGACGCCCTGATCGCCGACCGCTTCGGCGAGGACCAGGTGGCGCGCGACCTCTCGACCCCGCCGCCTTCAGGGATGACGCGCGAGACCCTCATGTCGCGCACCCTGGTCGCCTCCCTGCATGTGTCGCGCGCCGATCTATGGACCGTGCCGCGTCCCAGCGTGGTCGAGGCCCATATGCCCATCACGGCGACCCTGCTGATGACCAATGTCCTGACCGGCGAGGTCATGTTCGCCCATACGGTCTCGACCAACGTCCAGGGCCTGATGGGGCGCAACACCTATCAGGCGGAAGCGGCGGCTCAGTTCGACCAGCATTTCGACGCCGCCCTGGTCCGCCTCGTCGATGAGGCCAAGGCCCGCTTCCAGCCGAACACGGTCACGGCCCAGGTCCGCGGTCGTAACGGCGACCTCTATATCGTCGACGCCGGCCTGCAGAAGGGCTTGCGGCCGGGCGACCAGATCGGCGCCGACGCCCGCGTGGTCTTCGCCGACGCCCACTACGCCCTGGTGGCCCCGGTTCTGGATACGCTCAGCGTGGGGCAGAGCCTGTCGCGCTATGTGGCCCAACCCCTCGATGCCCTGACCCGTCCCTCCCTGCTGGTGGTGGTGGCGGACACCGCGCCCGACGTTCCGCCCGGTTACGCCGCCGCCATCATGGAAGAAGCCTTGGCCGCCGCCGGCGGCTTCGCCCTCATGCCGATCAATCCCGCGGCGTCCGCCATCCGCGCGCCGCAGCTGACCGCCGCGGGCGTCGAAAGCCGTCCGCCGGCCCTGCCCGACTACTTTCTGCGCCTCACCGTCGCACCGCTAGAGCCTTTGCAAGCGCCCACCAATGTGCCCAGCGTCGAGCGCCGCGTTCAAGACGCCCGGGTTTTCCTCGAGGTGATTGATCATGACGGCCGCGTGGTCTTCGCCGTCGAAGGCAAGGACCAGCAGATCGACGAGATCACCGACGGCATGGCGCCGTCGACCGCTCAGCGCCGGGATGTGGCCGTCCGCAACGCCATGCGACAGGCCGCTCAGGTCCTCAAAGCCGGCTTCACGCCGTCTCGCGTACGACTGGCGGTCGCTTCGGCCGACGACGGCGAGGTCGTGATCACCGACCCGGCCGGCGCCCTCGGTCTGGGCCAGAACGCCCACGTCGTGCGCGCCATCGGCCGGGTCTCCGGCGTTCAGGGCGAGGTCTGGGCGCCGGTGGCGGCGTTGGAAGTCGTCGAATTCGGCGACGGCGTCGCCAAGGCGCGACAATCCGGCGTCGAGGTCGCCCGGGTGCGCCGAGGCGATCAAGTCGTTCAGGACACGGTCGGCTCGCTATCCGCATCGCGTTTCCGCTACGCCCCCTGCGCGACCGCCGTCGCCTTTCGCGGCGCGGAACAGCCTCTGTTCCAGGCCCTCAGCTTCAATCGCTTCGCCGCGGGCTTCCCCGGCGCGGTCCAGGCGTCGCGCTTCGCCGAGGAAGCTGCGCCTCTGGCGCTCGCGTCGCTCTCTCCGGACTACCGCGAGGTCAAGGCTCTGACGGCTCGCCCCGCCGACCTCTGCTTCGAAGCGGTTCACAATCTGACGCAGACTGGGCAGAAGCGCTCGGGTCAGAGCTTCGTCCAGAACACCTATGACCTGACGGTCGGCTATGTTCTGAAGCGGAACGATCAAAGGGTCGGCGCCCAAGGCCTGCAGCAGACGCTCACGGCCACCGCTGTGCCTGCAGACGCTGACGCCCAACATCATAATTCATCAGTGCAGGTCGATCTGGCCGACTTCGCCTCGGACCTCGCCCTGCGCGCGGCCAAGGCCCTGACCCCCGCCCCCTAAACCCAAACCTCACTTGGAGCCTTCCATGAAGACCTCGTCCCTCCTGGCCGTCGCTGTGGCCGCCACCCTTGCGGCCTCCGGCGTCGCCTCTTCGGCCCACGCCCAACTGGGCGCACTGCGCAAGCTCGCGCCCGGCGGCGCGAGTGCCTCGGCCGGCGACCCGGACGCCTTTCTGAGCGAGACGATCGAGACCACCAAGCTGGTCATGACCTCCGCGGCGCTTCTGGCCGCCGCCGCATCGCAAGACGCCGACCGTGACGCCATCAAGGCCCGCATCACGGCCATCGAGGGGGCGTCGTCACCGCGTGACCTCCAAGCTCACAAGGCCGAGTTCGAGGCGGATGTCGCCACCGTCAACGCCAATGCCGCCGATGCGGCGGCCTGGCAGGCAAAGTACGACGCGGCCAACGCCCAACAGCGCGCCTTGATGGTCAACGCCGCCTACAACTTCACCATCGGCATGATGCGCAACGTCGCTCTGGGTCAGCAGGCGCCAAGCCTGATCAGCGGCCTGCAGTCCAACCCCATGCAGCTTACCAAGCTGGGCAGCCTGCGCGCCGCCGCCGGCCTGCTGGGCGACCAGGTCCAAGCCACGCGCTCGATGGTCGGCCCCATGCGCACCCTGCTCAGCCGCGGCGGCGTCCAAGTCCCCGCCGACGCCACCGCGTCCAGCGCCCGACCCGTCGATCTCTAAACGATCACCTCAAAAACAGACGCCGGGTCGTCCGGCGCGCATTCGCCCTGCATCAACTCCGACGTCCCAGCGTCGGAGTTTCTTTTTGCCCCACCTTTGCGGGCCCCCATGGCCCCGTGCACAGTCGCCCGAGAAGAAGGATTAGGAACGACCCGGCGCTGAAACCCACCCCGCCGCCCGGGCCTCGGCTTCCGAACAAAACCAGCGCTCGCCGGCCGTCTCGTCGATCCGCGTGCGGGCGTAAGACCGCATGCCCGGCGCATGATAGTAGCGCGCGCCCTTCGCGTTGATATTGCCCTTAATAGCGCAAGCCGGTTGGGGCGGCGCCTGTTCTGGACGGTCATTCCGGCGCGCCGCTCGCCACGCCCACGCCGGCTCGAACGTCCCAGCATGCAGGCCCCTCGCGGCCGCTCGCGCCGACGCCTCATCCCGGGCGTAGACCCCGGCGCTATAGCGCCGATAATCCAGAGCCAGACCCTGCGACACCATCCAAGCGCCGATGTCCTGACCGTCAACGGCGCACCGGGCGACGCTGCGGCCGTATTGATCCTTCTCGACCTCAACGCAGGAAACCGCGCTCTGGCCGATCCATTCGCGCAGCGCCTGACTGGCGACCTCGCCGCAGCGATAATCCTGACCGTGGCGACGACAGGTTTGGTCCTGTTCGGGCGCATCCACGCCCCAGAGCCTGATCCTCTCGCCATCGATCGTCAGGGTGTCGCCATCGACAACCATCGGCGCCGAGTCGCTCGACGTGAGCGCAGGACTGGCCCCGCACGCCGCAAGAACTAAGGCCGCAACGGCAATTATATGGGAAATCACGTATCCCGTCCCAGACCTACGGGACGTCGCTGTCCAAAACTGCATGCCTCTATCCTATCGGCGGCCGAAGACGGCGATCCAGGCTGTGGCGGTCACCAACGCCTGAAGACAATGAAATCGACGAGACGCCGTTGGACACGCTCTGGCGCTAAAGGCTCAGCCGCGCGCAGACGCATGCTGGCCTCATCACGCTCTCCTCCAGCCTGGCTTAGACGTCGCCTAAAGCCGGCAGCCAGACACGGCGAACTCAGTCGCCCCAGCCCCACGCAGGCGAAATCAAGGTTGAAACGAGCGGGCCGATCCGCATGGATCGGCCCTGCCCTTCCTTAGTTGGGGAAGGTCTTTTGATCGGCCTGATGCTGGGCCGGTAGATAGGGCCCCGCCGGCAAGCCCTGCCCCGCCACGTGGGTGGCCAAGAGGTTGGCCTGCTGGGTCAGAGGAATATAGTTGGGCTTGGCCTTTTCGACCGCCGCAGCGATCGCCTGGACCAGCAGATCAGCAAGCGGATTGCCCGAACTCGACGCCTGAGGACTGTAAGACAGAGCCTGGCTGTTAGACCACAAGGTTTCGCCCGTGCGGCAGCTCTTCAGCGTATAGTCGAACTCCACATTAGTGGAGGTCGAAATGACGATATATTGAGACTCCCACTTCTGGATCTCCACGAACATCACCGTATCGCAGCCGAACAGGCCTCCGAACTGAGAGGCGTCAGCCTGGTGCACCAAGCCGGCGTCAGACAGGCCTTCGTCGTCCAGAAGGCGTTTCACCATGTGGGCGGGGAAGACATAGTAGCCGCGCTCAGCCACCGGACGAGAAATCGTCGAGACGAAATAATCGGCCGCATCAACATTCACTGTGGAGTTGAGCGCCGGCACGACCAGAACGCTGCGAGGATTGGCCGCCCTCAGAGCCCCATAGCTCTTGGGGGTCGGCGCGGTGACGCAGGCGGAAAGCGCAGCGCAGCCGGCCAGGGCCGCCGCTGCGGCGATGAGTGTTGAACGTCGCATCAGTTGCCCCCTCCGGCCACGGCCGTCCCGCCGTCGATCTTCTGAATGATCCGATCCATGAACTGGGCCGACTCCGGGAAGCGCGTGCGCTCCTCCTGGAACAGCTTCAGCGCCGTCGCTGCGTCGCCCGCTTCCAGATGGAGATAGCCCAACTCGGCCAGCAGACCCGGCGCCACGGCGTCGCGCGCACGACCGCGCTCGATCGCCTGTTCCAGCGCCGTCTGATAGACGTCGCGTCGCTCGGGGCTTTGCGAATAGGCGTAGAGGGCCGGCTCATAGGCGCCCCATTCAAAACGGCTCGTGGGGGCGCAGGCCGCGACGGCCATGAGGGAGGCAAGGGCCGCGAGCGATACCAGGCGCCTCATGGGACCGTCACCGCGACGCGCGCGCCGGCGGACACGAAGACCGCCTGGGCGTGCAGGCGACGTCCGCCGTTTTCGATGGCTATGTCGTGACGTCCCGTGGTCAGGGGCGCGCCCGCCTCGAACTGGGCCACGGCGCCGAGATCGCGTCCATCGACGATGAGGCGCGCCTCGGGCGGGGCGTTGGTCACCACCAGCACGCCCGCCGCCGCGCCTTGGGCGACCTCGCGTTCGGCGTAGTTCTGCACGCAGCCCGTCGCCATCGCCGCGCATAGCGCAACGAGGGCCAGTGTCTTCAGTCTCATCTATTTGATCTCCGTGACCCGCAGGCCAGTGATGTCTTGAGGCAGGGCGCCGCTGACCAGACGGGCGGTCGAGCCCTCCGCGTCCGGGGCGTCGCCGAAGAAGCCCGTCAGTTCGATTTCAGCCACGACGGACCCAGGCAGGGTGATGGGCAGGCCGGATTGGGCGCTGACCACGGTCTCGCCCGGGGTCTCGACGCGGAAGCGGTCACCGACGCGCAGACCCTGGCTAGCGCCGCCGCTCACGAACACCGTCTCGCCCGATACGCGCAGGACGTCGGTGAACCAGGCCCGCTGCTGCAACTGATTGATGACATTGGTCATGGTGTCGGCGATGGCGGCGGCCACGGCGCGATCGTTCAAGGTCGAGTCATAGCCCGCACGGGTGCCGAAACCAGCGACTTCACCCGTCTCGGTCGTGGCCTCCCCCGAACCCGAGGTCGAGAAGAAGACCCGCCCCGTGCGCACATCGACGAGACGGATCTCGACCGTGGCGTTGACCGCCTGGCGACGCTGGGAGTTCAAGAAGCCCTGCTTGCCCTCGTTGCGTCGGCCCAGCTGCGTGATCGAACCCAATAGAAGGGCGTCGACGCCCACGAGATTCTGGGCCGTCGCCTCCGAAATCAGGCGCTCGGCGTTCAGCGCCGTCAGATCCGCCCGTTCGAAGACGAAGAAGTGCTGCGAGGACGTCAGGGCGTTGACCAGCATGTCGCTGGCCTGGGTCGCGATCGGATCCGCCTGACCCGGCGATTGCAGCAGGCGGCCGTAAGGCGTGCTGTTGGTGAAGCGCCCGACGGCCACGCGCCGTTTCAGACCCGCACGCTGGACGGTCTCAGCCTGTTGCGCCGACATGTCGGTCGCCAAGGCGGGCGGCGCCCAGGTTGCGCCGACCGTCAAGGCCAGCGCCGCGGATGCGACGCAAACCTTATGATAGATTGTCATTTTTAGCCCCCGAAGTAGCAATGATCGCTGTGCCATAGCACTGCTGAGAGTGGCAAGCCTTGTCAGTAACACCCCTCACCGATCATGGCCTCGCCCCCACCCCCGGCCCGTCGACCCGCCCGGCGCCGGTCAGTCGCCGCAGCAAGACGATCATCGCCTCGGTGTCGCGCTCGCAATAGGTCTCCAGCCCCGCCTTGAGTTGGTCCCGGCGCGTATTGCTCGTCTCGGCCCTGGCCGCCTCGAACCAGGCCTGCTGGGCCGCGCCGCCGTCCTTCACCTCCAGATCGTCATAGGCGAGATCAGGCGCGATCGTGGGCAGGACCGCCTTGATCGACCAACTCCCCCTCTGGTCGCGGTGATAATAGACCTCGCGCGTTACCGGCAGCAGATCCACGATCCTGGCCTCGATCTCGATCAGAGCCTGCGCCAGATCCGGGAAGGCCTCGGCCAGGTCGCGAACGCAGCGTCTTTCGAACGCGGCGTTGTAGGCGATGATCGCGCCGCAGCGCTCGGCGCCCAACTGAGCGACCAGGGCCTCGGCGCAGGCGCGCCGCGGATCTCCGCCGTCGATCGACAGGAAGCCCGTGTGAATAATCTCGCCGCCTTCGGCCTCGATGTGGCACGAGAACTGAAACGGAATCTGCTGAAACGGTCTGCAACCGACCCACCGCGGCGCGGCCGGTCCAATGGTCTCGAAATCAAGATAGGCGCGCGGCCAGGCCCACCCCTTCGTCGCCTCGATCGCCCCTTGGCGATCCAGATAGGCCTCTCCCGTCACAGTCGCTTCGCGCACGCGTTCATGCACCGCATTGGCCAGGACGCCCGGCTTGAGATCATTCAGGTCGAACAGGCCCTCCTCGGCCCAACGCGCGGCGATGGCCCTTCCAGTCCGCGGCAGCAGGCTGATGGGCCAATCGGGGTCGGGAGGATCATGGCGGGCGCAATAGCTCGAAAACTCGCAAGCGAACGGACGGGCGCAATGTTCGCCAGTACTGACATCGGGCTCATCGCCGGCGAGAACGGCCCGGGCTCTAGCGACGATCGCCTCGCGATCCGCGATCAGATCGGCCAAGAGGTCCAGGCATTCCGCATCCCGGAAAAGACCCGCGTAGTCCCCCTCGCGCTGAAGCCGGAAGCTGCTGTCGATATGGCGGATGCAGGCCGACGACACAGGCGTCCCCGACCGGGCCACCACCCACGCCTGGGTGGCCAGGTCCCCGAGATGATAGTCCTTCACCCCCGCCGAACTCTTCACCTCGGCGATCGCCCATCCGTCCCGCATAGGCAACAGCACGTCGACCCGAACCAGGACGCCGTCGTGCTCAAATGTCGCCTCGAAAATAGGCTCGGACCAGCCCTCATCGATGAGGGTGCGCGTGCGCGCCACCGCCGCGGCCAGATCAGGTTCGGCCTCGACCATCACGCCCGTAGGCCACAGGCCGCAGGCGATTTCGCCGACTTCATGGCCGGTCGCAAATCGCGCTTCAGCCCCGTCGTCGACCAGGGCCGCCTCCGGCCTGTGCTTCGACAGCCAGAGCTTACGCGGACACTGCTCGAAGGCCGCGATCTTCGATTTCGACAATCCGTAGCGACGCGCGCCGCGCACCAAAGTGACGACGCTCCCGCCAGAGACGGCGTCCATAGCCTGGTCCATGTCTTCGCCTCCCTGCCCCGGCGCCGCGCGCGCCTTCTTCCAGAGCCCAGTAGCAATACACAGATACGCCAGTTTCGGTCGCACGATTGAGCCAAAGGCTAGACGGGGCACAGAACCCGGTTACGTCACTCAGCAACCTAACGCTCAGGGGGATGATGTGACCGACGACCTTTCAACCGCGCTTCCGAACGAGCGCACTCAGCTTCTTGAAACTTGGAAACGCGTTTTCGCCAAAACGCCAAACCCCTGCGTCGCCCGCTTCCTTCAGCTTGATCGACTAGCCAAGGGCCCGACGGACAAGAAGGCGATCAGCAACGATCTTCGCAAGTTTCACGACCGGTTTGGCTGGATGGCTAAGGAAAGCTCGTCGGCCGGAAAATGCGCGGGCGCGCTCTACCGAACCCAGGCCTTCATCCAACTTCCGAGCGATGAACGCATCGGTAAAAAGCGCGGCCAAACCGTGCACATCGAGCATACCGTGCCAGTCAATGTTCTCTCGATGCGCTGGCTTGAGGTGCGCAAGGGCGGCCAAGAACAGGAACTCATGCCGACTTTTGCATGGGTGATGCACCACACCGTCGCCACAGCATTCCATCAGGACGAACGAATGTCTCTGAAGGGCGTCTCCAAATCGACAGACTGCTTCGCTGAAGGCGCGCCGGGCTTCGGCCGCCCCTTCAAACGCTACAGCGGCCTCTTTCATCAGGGCGGCCAAGTCTGGGACGTCTACAACGGCGCCTTGATCGAGCCTGACCTGTTCTCCCTCAGCGACCACTTCGCCAATGTCGTCGCCCTTGCCCAGGAGGCCGGCGCCGCCCCTCAGTTCATCGCGGCGCTCAAGGCGAGCAGTCCCGACTAGATCCAGCAGCGCCACGCGCAAAAGTCGTCCAAGGCAACGGTAGGACCATACTCTATCCCGGCGGAGCTTCGCTTCCGTTCATCGACACCCACTCGATGTTCGCTGCTGACAGCCGAGCATAGATGTCATCGCCGAAGGCCCACCCCGTCGGCATGCGCAGCCGCAAGCCAAGCTGATCCTTGCGGTCGAGTCTTGAGCACTCTTCGTTGGAGATCCGGACGATCTTCACATGATCACGGATGAAGATCGCGATCTGAGCATCTGTCGCGCCACGCTCCAGCATGTCGTGAACTTCTTTGATCACAACGAGCCGGGGGATGACGTGCTCACGCCGCCCCTGCCCGCTGAATGCACGCGAATGCCCTACCACGGTGAAATCATCGGGAAGAAGCAGCCCCTCGATCAAGCGCGTGTCCGAACTCCCCTTCTCTTCCCACAGCCCCCGGATATTCATCGCAGCGCGCAGGCATGCACGCTCATGGCGCTCTTCGAACGAGTATTCTCTTCTCATAACGCCCCCAGCGCCAAACGTGTCGGCATAGTCCACACCGCCCTGATGCGCCCCGCCAACCGGACCTGATCGTCGCGGCTCCGACTAAAATTGTGAAGACCTCGCGGCGGAATAGCTGTTGCGACAGGCGAAAAGCCAGCTGACCTGAAGCCGTAAGGGGCGGCCGAAACGCGCAGCGCCTCGCGCGCATTCCAGCCGCCTCTCATCGACAACCGACCTGATCGCGATCGGTCTAGCGGGCTCCGAACGGGTTCGCCGCCATCCCCGCCGCCATCCTCGATCCGCCCCACACGACGGCGTCTCCGATGGTCCCGGCGCTTGAAGGGTCCCGGTCCCCTGATCCCGGCGCTCAGGCCGCCGCCGGCGGCGCCTCAAGTGAAACGGCGGCGATGACGCCCCGAAAGGTCTCCAACACCTCGAGATGCCCGCTCGCCAAGAACTGTTCGATGGGCCGCCGAGACAGCAGACGCTCCAGGAAGCCCGCTGCAATCACCAGCAACAAGGCGTCGTCGCCGTAAGAGACCTCCAGCGCCTTATAGTCATGGGTCACCACCGCCAACTCACGCACCAGACGCTCTCGCTCGGCATGATCCGCGCCGGCGCCTTTCTTGTCGGCTTTGGGTTTGACTAGGTCGGCGGGACGGGTCGTGACCAAAAGGGCCTTGGCGTAGTTGGCGCTGTAATTGTTCGCCGACACCATCAGTTCCGCGACCTCCAGCTGGCGGATCGGCTTCATTTTCCGCAACTTCTGGAAGGCGTTGATCCCCACAGGCTTGTCCTTCAACAACTCCGCCACGTCGGCATGGATGCCGTTCAGCAGCTGTCGCCGCTGGCGGATCGCCGCCACATCGACGTTCAGCGCCCGCGCCAATTTTTGCATGGAGACGCCGCGGTCGATCGCGCGGACGATCATATAGTGCTCCTGGATCGGGGCGAGGCGATTGACCCGCTTGTTGTAGGTGAAGGCTTCGTCGTCCGCAGCCACTACGCACTGTGCAGCTGCTTCTCCCCTGGCCTTCAACACGCTCAAGCGAACATGGCCGTCGAGCAGGGTATAGAGGCCGTCGGCGCCCGCCTGAGCCACCACCAATGGCTCCACCACCCCGACCTCCGCGACGGACGCGGCGATCCGTTTGTATTTGGTCGACTCCATGATCGTTGACGCCAAGATCTTGGACGGCAGGAGCTTTTCCAAAGACAGCACCCTAACCCGCGTCTCAAAGGCGATCCGGACCGGCTCCATCTAGAGACGCTCCCGTCCAATGCGCGCCGCCAAGGCGGTCGGCAGGGTGTTGAAGCCTTCCGCCCGCAGGAGGGCGACGAACAGGTCATTGGCCAGGAGGTGTTGAAGGGCGCTGACGACGAAGTCGAGACGCGACTGGGTCAATCCCGCCCGCCGGACAAACGCTGTTTGGCGTTCCGTCTCACGCTGCAAAGCCCTGATCAGCGATTCCGGCGTGGCCGGCTTCGCCGGACGAGCGCCGCGGCTGCGCGGGTTCATGCCTTTCCCGCTGGTGTTGCGTTGTTCGATGATGCGGCGGATCGCCAAAACCTGATTTCCAGGGATCGCCTTGTCTTCGTAGGCCTGGGCGAGGGCCTGCTGCACATCGCCTTCTTTAGCTTGGGCGATCTCCATGGCGATGGTGTGCGGAATGACCCCGCGCTCCACCGCAGAGATCAGTTTTTCCTCTCCGTTCTCCAGCAGGAAACAGATGGCGTAGATATATTCGCGGCTGAAACCGACCTTGGCCGCAATCTCCCCATGGCTGTAGCCGCGCTCGCGCAGGGCGCCGATGGCGCGCACCAATTCCAGCGGCGTGTGCTGTCGGCGAGCCAAGTTCTCGACCAGGCTCATGACGAAACAATCGTCTTCGGCGGCGTCGATCACCACAGCGGGTATCGACTCCTGGCCAAGCGCCATGAAGGCCTCCAACCTTCCCTGCCCGCAGACGAGATCATAACGGGATCGTCCAGGCCGCTGGCTGACCGTGATCGGCTTCTTCAAACCCAACCGCTCGATGCTGGTCACGAGTTCTTGGAACACGCGTTTGTTGCGCGCTCGAGGATTAAGAACGGTGATGGCGTTCACCGGAATCATCAGGATTTCGGGAATATCACTCATGCCGCCCGCAGCTCCGTCCGTCGTGTGAGGTCGTAAAAGGCGTCCAAGGCGTCGAAACGAAAGGCGTCGAACCGCACTCCGTTTTCCGGCGACAGTTTGAGGCTGGGATCGGCGCCGCCCTCGATCCAGGGCAGAAGATAGTAGTCGCGGATTTGCTCGTTGCCGGCCTGCATCCGGACGGCGATGGTGATGTCCGGTCGCAGCCCTTGATCCAGCCGAATTTTCCATCGCAGCGCCCCGCCGGCGGTTTCGCAACACCGAGCGAGCACGATGGAGGCGGTGAACTCGGCGTTGACGGTGATCATGTCGGTGGTCTCGTCACGCGCCGCCGTTCCGCCGGCCTGCGCCACCCCGTCGATCACTTGGGCCACGATATCCGGGTGGAGTCGGCGCAGCGCGCGATTGGTTTCGATGTAGCGGAAATCCTTCGCCGGCGCGTAGCCGATCAGGGCGTAGGCGCGCACCAAGCTGCCGAAGCGCTGACGAAAGGTCGAACTCGACGCCATGTCTTCGACTTCGTCGATGACCAATCCCGACAACCAGCCCTTCTGCTCCAGGAGCGCCGACAGCTGGCCGAGCAGTTCCTCGTCGGAGAAGCGCCGACTGCGGTCCTGAATGATTCTCTGCGCCGCTTCGAAGAAGTCGGGCTCGACGATGCCTTCGAAAGCGCCGTCCTTGCGCACCCACATATCGGGCGTGTTCAAGACCCGTTTGGCCTTCAGCTTGAAGGAGCGTCGATTGTAAACGTTGTTGCCGATGTATTTTTCATTGGTCAGCACCTGGTGGACCGTCGATCGCGTCCACGGTCGCCCGAGATCGGTCATCACGCCTTCGGCGTTGAGCAGGGCGGCGATCTCGCTTTCCGAGCGTCGCTGAAGGACAAATAGCCGATAAAGGCGGCGGACCACCTCCACCTCCTGCGGCGGTCCAGGCGTTAGGACCACGCGATCCGTTTGCAGGCTCTTCTGCTCGCCGCGCGCCAGCTCCCCCTTGGGATGGCAGAGCTCATCGACCAGCTGGCGGCGCAATCCAAACCCAGCCGGTCCGCCTTGACGGAAGCCGAGGGTGATCAACCGGCACTGGCCGGCGAACACCTTGGTCGACAGCTCGCGGCTATACTCACCGGCCATCGCGCGTTTCATGCTCTTGATGATGGTGGCGCTGAGACTGCCGTCGTTCTCGAACTGCTCTGCGCAATAGTGCACCGCGATGCCGGCCTCGCGGCAGATGAACTCGTAGTAGGCGCTCTCGTCGGCGTCTTGAAACCGGCCCCACCGGCTGACGTCGTAGACGAGGATGGCGTCGAAGTCGGCGACGCCGCGGCGCACGTCGGCGATCAAGCCTTGCAGCGCGGCGCGTCCATCCAGCTTCAGGCCGCTTTTCCCCGCGTCGGCATAGGTTTTGACGATTTCAAATCCCCGCCGTGCGGCGTAGGCCGCAAGCGCTTCCGATTGGTTCTCGTGGAGTATTTTTGATGCTCGGTCGACATGCGCACGTACTGAGCCGCACGCACCAGCGTCCCGCATTCACCTCCGCACTGGTCCCTCGGTCGCTGCATCGCCCTGCCGGTCGTTCGCCGCCTTGGCGGCACGGTTGGACCGACACCGTAAGCGCCCTCCGACGTGAAAGTCGTTTCAGAAATTGGACTGAAAACTTCAGTCCAAAACAGGAAAAACTTTTCACACGGAAGAGGCGTAGGATGGAGAGCTTCTCGCAGCAGATCGCCGCGGCCATGCGGCGCGAGTGGGGGGCGACGCCCTCGGCACGGAAAGAGGTCGGACGGATCACGCGCGCCAATGAACGCGCGGTCCGCAACTGGTTCGAGGGCCGCAACGGTCCGAGCGGAGAAAACCTCGTGTCCCTCATCCGCGCCTCGGATGCCGTCTTCGAAACCGTTTTGGCCCTCTCAGGACGAAGGTCAGCCTTGTCGGGCGTTCACGTGCCGGCGCTGCGAGAGCGTTTGAAGTCACTCCTTGATCTGATCGACGAAGCCCCTTCTCGATAGATACCGCCACTTCGGCGAATTTCTTTACCGGAGGAAGCAGTCCCATGGCGCGACCTATGGGCGCCCGACGCGCGCCTTCCAGGCGCAGTTATTGTGGAGACAAGTTCGCATTAGACTGGCAGCACCGCCACCCCGCCATGCTCACGGACACAATCACCCTTCCCTTGCGATCCACGGGAATCCGGCGACGTCTGCTTCAACGCGCTTTTGCATGGCTGGCGGACAACCTCGGCTATACAGGTGGAAGTCGCAACGCGTTCCAGGAGATTGCATGACCCGAGTCACCGCCCCGTGGGCCGCCGGATTGGCCTTCCTGCTGCTTTCCGCCACCAGTCCCCTCGCCTATGAATCGGTCCTGGCCGCGCCAGCGGCAGAGACGACCGCGCCGGCGGCGGCGACGCGCATCACCTCGCCGCAGGAGGCCTTCGGCCACGCGATCGGGGCCGACTATCACCTGGTCAACTACACCCAGTGGGAAGCCTATCTGAAGACCCTGGCCAGCCAGTCGGACCGGATGAAGCTGGTCGAGATCGGCAAGTCCTCGGAAGGGCGCACTCAGTATATCGCCATCGTCTCGACGCCCGAGAACCTGGCCAACCTAGATCGCTATCAGGAGATCGCGCGTCGCCTCGCCAAGGCCGAGGGCGTGACCGAGGAGCAGGCCCGCGCCATGTCCATCGAGGGCAAGGCCGTGGTCTGGATCGACGGGGGCCTGCACGCCACCGAGACCGTCCCGCCCCAGGCCCTGATCGCCGCCGTGCATGAATGGCTGACGGCCGAGGACCCCGAGGCCCTGCGCGTTCTGAACGACACCATCATCCTGTTCGCGCCGCTGAACCCGGACGGGATGGAGCTGGTCTCCAACTGGTACATGCGCAACGAGGACCCGCTGAAGCGCGAGTTCGCCTCGATCCCGGTCCTGTACCAGAAGTACGTCGGCCACGATAACAACCGCGACTACTACCTGTCGGCCATGGCCGAGACGACCAACGTCAACCGCCAGTTCTTCCGCGAGTGGTTCCCGCAGATCATCTACAACCACCACCAGACGGCGCCCGCCGGAACCGTGGTCTTCATGCCGCCCTTCCGCGATCCGTTTAACTACAACTACGACCCCCTGGTCATGGGCACGTTGTCGGAAGTCGGCGCGGCCATGCACAGCCGTCTGATCGAAGAGGGCAAGCCTGGCTCGACCATGCGCAGCGGCGCCAGCTACTCGACCTGGAACAACGGGATGGAACGCTCCATCACCTACTTCCACAATGCGGTCGGCCTGCTGACCGAGATCACCGGCCACCCGACGCCGAGCCAGATCAGCCTGATCCCGCAGAACCAGCTGGCCCGCAACGACCTGCCCATGCCGGTCGCGCCCCAGACCTGGCGTTTCGCCCAGTCGATCGAGTACTCGCAGTCGATCAACCGCGCCGTGCTGAACTACGCCTCGCGCAACAAGGACCGGCTGCTGTTCAACATCTGGCGCATGGGCCAGAACGCCATCGACAAGGGCAATACCGACACCTGGCGCATCACGCCGACGGGGGTCGAGGCTCTGGTCGAGGCGGCGGGAGAGAACGCCACGGGCCGTCGCGGCGTCGATCCGGCTCTCTATGACAAGGTGCTGCGCGATCCGGCCCGTCGCGATCCGCGCGGCTATGTCATCCCTGCGGATCAGGCCGACCTGCCCAACGCGGTCGCCTTCCTCAACAGCCTGATCAAGACGGGCGTGGACGTGGATCGCGCCACGCGCGCCTTTACCGTGGGCGGCACGACCTATCCGGCCGGCTCCTATGTGGTGAAGACGGCCCAGGCCTATCGCCCGCACGTGCTGGACATGTTCGAGCCGCAGGATCACCCGCACGACCTGCAGTATCCGGGCGGCCCGCCCGCCCTGCCCTATGACGCCACCGGCTATACGCTGGCGTTGCAGATGGGCGTGAAGTTCGACCGCATCCTCGACGGCTTCGAAGCCCCGACCGAGCGCGTCGGCGACGTCATGGCCCCGCCCGCCGGCAAGATCGACGGTTCGGGCCGCGCCGGCTGGCTGATCGATCACGCCCCGATCAACGGCTACATCCTGTCCAACCGTCTGCTGAAGGCGGGCGTGCCGGTCTTCTGGCAGGAAGGCGAGACCCGCGCAGGCCGTCAGACGCTCGCCCCCGGCGCCCTGTGGATTCCGGCCAGCGATGCGGCGCGTCCGATCGTCGAGGCCGCCGTGCGCGATCTGGGTCTGAACGCCCACGCCGCCGCTCGCGCCCCCGAAGGCGACAGGATCACCCTGAAGCCAGTGCGCGTCGGTCTGGTCGACCGCTACGGCGGCTCGATGGCCTCAGGCTGGACCCGCTGGATGCTGGAGCAGTTCGAGTATCCGTTCGAGGTGGTCTATCCGCAGCGTCTGGACGCGGGCGATCTGGCCAAGGACTTCGACGTCCTGGTCTTCGCCTCGGACATGATCCCCGCGGACCTGTCGGCGGCCGCCCAGCGCGACCAGCCCGAGCCGGAGGCCATCCCGGCCGAGTATCGCGACTGGCTGGGCCACATCACGACCGAGAAGTCGGTGCCGCAGATCGACGCCTTCGTGCGCGGCGGCGGCAGCGTCGTCACCATCGGCTCGTCGCACCGTCTGGCCACGGCCATGGGCGCGCCGGTTCAGGACGTCCTGCTGGGCGCCGACGGCAAGGCTCCGGCCTCGACCGATTTCTTCATCCCCGGCGCGATCTTGAAGACCGAAGTCGATAATCGTCAGCCGCTGGCCTTCGGCGCCCCGGCCCAGATGAATGTCTTCTTCAACCGCAACTCGGGCTTCCGCCACACCGGCGAAACCGGCTCCATCGTCCGCTACCCGGAACAGGTCGCGGTCGCCAGCGGCTGGGCCATCGGTCCGCAGAAGCTGTCGGGTTCGGACGCCGTTCTGGACCTGCCGCACGGCGAAGGCCGGGTCATCGTTCTGGGCCCCGACGTCGTCAACCGCGCCCAGGCCCGGTCGTCGGTCCGCCTGCTGTTCAACGCCCTCTTCTACGGGCCGGCGGTCAGCGCGGAGAAATAGGACACGGCGGCGGCTTCGGGCCGCCGCTCTCTCCTCCGTCACCCCGGACGGCCCGCAGGGTCGATCCGGGGCCCAGACGCTTGATCAGGCTGGTGATACGTCAGATTCAGCGGCCTGCGTTCCGGGTTCGCTTCCACGCCCCGGAATGACGGCGGGAGAGACACAGACACCACCACCGCACAGCAAAAAGGCCGCCCC
>NZ_DGLD01000020.1 GCF_002387245.1 Brevundimonas sp. UBA4553 | reverse complement strand
GATCGTCGAGTAATCGATGGACCGGGTCTTCAGACCCGAGCAGTAGGCGTACCGGCGGCTCCTCGGAGCGGTCGGAGTACCGAGTAACAGAGCGGCCCCCCGGAGCGATCCGGGGGGCCGTTTCTGCGTCAGCCGTTCGGTTCACCCGTCGCGGACGAAGACGGCGGCGGAACCGCATGTGCTAGCCCACGTTGAGGATCGGCTTTAACGAATGGGTAACCATGATGCGGCGCGCGATAAGACTCGGATTGTTCATCGGCACCATCATCGGGATGAGCGCCTGCGCCAGCGTTCAGGATCACCGGACTGGGGAGCCGTCGTCGGGAGTCTATGGCTCGATAGGCGTCGGACGCAGCGGTTGATCTACGATTTGCCGCATGAACCGCTGGCGTAGCGACGCGATCGGCCTTATTGTCGCCGCGCGGACGCCGCTTGTCGCGCCGCGCCGCGGGTTTTTCCCCTTTCGATGTTGACCATCGCTATTGTCGTCGTGCTGCTGCTTGTGGTGCTGAACGGCCTCTTCGCCATGACCGAGCTTGCGGTCGTTTCATCACGTAAATCCAAGTTACAAAGCCGTGCCGAGCGCGGTGATCGCGGGGCGCGAGCCGCCCTGAAGCTGTCCGAGGAGCCGACGCAGTTCCTCTCGGCGGTCCAGGTCGGCATCACCCTGATCGGAATTCTGGCGGGCGCCTACGGCCAGGCGACCATCGCTGGTGAACTGGACCGGATCCTGGAGGTAAGCTTCCCGGCTCTGGCTCCCTATTCGCAGTTCGCCTCAACAGCCCTGGTGGTGGTGCTGATCACCTATGTCTCGCTGATTGTCGGCGAACTGGTGCCCAAGCGCTTGGCCCTGATCTTCCCCGAGACCATCGCCTCCAAGATGGCGGCGCCGATCTCGACGATGGCGCTGTTGATGAAGCCCTTCGTGCTTCTGCTGACGGCCTCGACGTCGGGCATCCTGAAGCTGCTGGGCGTCAAGGACCGAGACGGTTCGGACGTGACCCAGGAGGAGGTCGAGAGCATTCTGGCCGAGGGCGCCTCGGCGGGTCTGATCGAGCCTGAAGAACAGGTGATGATCGAGGAGATCCTGCGTCTGGGCGATCGCGCTGTGCGCGTGGCCATGACGCCGCGCCACGAGGTCTTCTGGATCGCCCTCGACGATCCCGAGGACGTTCTGCGTGAGGAAATCCGCACCTGCCCCTATTCGCGGATCGTGGTCGCGCGCGAGAGCGACGTCGATAACCCTCTGGGCGTGGTGCACAAGAAGGACCTGCTGGATGGTCTGCTGACCGACGGTTCGTTCGATATCGAGAAGCTGGTGGCCGAGCCCGCCTTCATTCCGCAGTCGACCTCGGTCTTGAAGGCGCTGGAGATCCTGAAGGGGTCGAAGGTGCACATGGCCTTCGTCGTGGACGAATACGGCGCCTTCGAAGGCGTTGTGACGGCGACCGACCTGCTGGAGATGATCGCCGGCGACTTCAACGAGAGCCACGACGAGGTCGATCTGTCGATCCGCAAGCGCGAAGACGGGTCGTGGGCGGTCGACGGCCAGGCCGATCTGGACGAACTGGGCGATGTGCTGGGCGAGGACTTCGGCGAGCATGAGAGTTTCCACACCGTCGCCGGTCTGGTGCTGCATCAGCTGTCGCGTCTGCCCCAGGAGGGCGAGGTGCTTCAGTTGGGGCGCTTCGAGGTCGAGGTGATCGACATGGACGATCGCCGGATCGACAAGCTGCTGTTCCGCGCGATCATTCCGGGACAGGAAAGCGGACCGACCGACAACGACTGATCCGCCCATCAGGTGATCTGATCGAGCGCGCATTCGCCCGGCGGATGCGCGCTTTTTCATGATCATCGCTTCGGCTTGTCGCTCATGTTGCTCCACACGGACGCGAAGCCCAAGCCGGCCATGAAGACCAGGAAGGCTGAAACGATAGCGGCGATGACGGGGATGACGTCTGCAGGCATGGGTATCTCCTTTGATCCCAGCAAAGCCGCTCGCAGGGCGCTTCGCCTTGACCGAGATCAAAGGAGTGAGGGAGGTCAGGCCGTCGTGCGGTCCTTCGACAGGGACATCTGCACCGAGCCGGACGAGGAAAGGCCGGTGACCGCCAGGCGCCGATCGCACAGGGCCAGGGGCGCGGGTCGGTGGCTGATCAGGATCAGGCCCTGGCCAGTGCGTTCCAGACGTCGCGTGAGGCGCTCCAGAACGCGTGCTTCGGTTACGACGTCCAGACCTTCGGTGGGCTCGTCCAGCACCAACCAGGGCGCCGGGCGCAGGTAGGCGCGGGCCAGACCCAGACGGCGGCGTTCGCCCCCCGACAGCCGAGCGCCGTTTTCTCCAAGGGGGGCGTTCAGGCCGGCGGGCGTGCTTCTGACACGGTCAGCCAGGTCGGCGTCCTCCAGCGCAGCCCACAGCGTGTCGTCATCGGCTGCCGGCAGGGCCAGCTTCAGGTTTTCGCGGATGGAGCCGGCGAGCAGGACAGCCTGCTGAGGGGCGTAGGCGAACAGGGCGCGGGCGGCGTGGGGCGCGACCACCATGCAATCGACGCCGCCCAGCGTGGCTTCGCCGCGCAGCGGAGCGCGCAACTGCATCAGTCGTTCGATCAGGGTGGTCTTGCCCGCGCCGGACGGACCGGCGATCCCAAGGCGCTGAGGCGGGGTCAACGTCAGTGCGACCGAGGGCAGGCCGACGACGGGGGCGACCGACTGGTCCGAAGTCGGGGTCGGTTCATCCAGCAATTCGCCCAGCCGCTCGATCGCCGCCTCGACCGCGCCGTTGTGACGCAAGGCGGTCAGCAGGGCGCCCGCGCTTTCGACCGTGGTCACGGCCGCCAGAACGGCGAGCGCGATCAGGGGCGGGGAAGCGGCTCCGGCAGTGGCCATGACGCCGACGATGGCCGCTACCATGGCGATCGACTGGGTCAGCATGATCCAGCCACTGGCCGACGCCAGACGCTCCGTCGCGCGTTCCAGGACAGAGCCCTGTTCAGCCAGTCGATCTACGGCCCAGGGCTTGATGCCGTAGGCTTGTAGTTCGGGCGCGGCGGCGGCCAGGGCGGCGAACCGGGCCTTGAACTCGCCCGATGCAGCCTGCACCTCACGCCCGGCAGGCTCGGCTAGCAGACGACCGACCAGGGCGGCGGCCAGCAAGCCCAGGGCGCTGGCGACGGCGATGGCGAGGGCTGTCTTCCAGCCAGCCAGCAAGGCCAGTCCGAGCCCGGCGATCAGGCCTGCTATCGCGCCCCAGGGGGCGGACAGGCGCACGAAGCGGTTCTGAATGGCGTCCACGTCCTGAACCAGCCGCGATGAGGCCTCGCCGCCGGCCAGCGCCAAGGCGCGCCGAACGGGGCCGCGCGCCACGCCCTCGAACACCTGGGGACGCAAGGTTGCCAAGGCCTTGAGCGCGGCGTCATGGCCGGTGATCCGCTCGGCGTAGCGCGAGCCGGTGCGGACGATGGCGAAGAAGCGGATCAGGGCGCTGGGCACCATGAAGTTGAAGCTGTGCGCCACGGCGGCGCCCGCCAGCCCGGCCAACGCCGAGGCGGTGATGAACCAGCCCGAAATCCCCAGCAGCAGGACCGCCGCGGCGGCCACCAGGGCGGCGGTGACCGCGGCCGCCAGCAGGCGCACGCCTTGCCGGCGTTCCTGCGCCCGGATCAGGGTCTTGAGGCGAGCGACGCCAGCGGTGTTGACGGCGCTCACAGGCGCACCACGACGTCGGCTATCTCTGCGACAGCATCTGAATGGGTAGCGATCAAGGTGGTGCGGCCTTCGGCAGCCGCGCGGATGACGTGCAGCAGGGCGGCTTCGGAAGCGGCGTCCAGATTGGCGGTGGGCTCGTCCAGCAGCAGGATGGGGGCGGGCTTGAGGAAGGCGCGGGCCAGGCCCAGCCGTCGCCGTTCGCCGCCCGACAGACCGCCGCCGCGTTCGTCGATCACCCGGTTCAGATCGCCGGTGAAGCCGGCGCGGGCGGCGGCTTCCATGACGCGCCCTGACGGCGCCCCCCGCCAGGCCAGGGCTATGTTCTCGGCCAGAGTTCCGGGGACCACGACGGGCGATTGACCGGCCCAGGCGATCCAGGCGGTCAGGTCGGGATGATCGGAGAGAAGGACGCCGCCGACCTCGACCTCGCCCTCGGTCAGGGGGGCCAGGCCGAGAAAGAGATGCAGCAGGCTGCTCTTGCCCGAACCGCTGGCCCCGAGCAGAGCCACCGTGGCGCCGGGGGCGATGTTCAGATTGAAGCCCGACAAGACGGGCGCGCCCGCCTCGTAGGCGACGCCGACTTGACGGAAGGCGATGGCGGGGGCGTTGGCCGGCAAGGGCGGACGGGCAGGCGCGGCTCCGACATCCTCGGTCAGCTGACGCAAGCTGGGCGCAGCGGCCTCTGCGGCCTGCCGGTCGTGATAGGCGGCGGCCAGACGGCGCATCGGAGCATAAACCTCAGGCGCCAAGGCCAGCAGGAAGAAGGCGCGGGTCAGGCTCAATTGTTCGGGCGCGGGGAAGGGCAGCAGTTTCAGCAGGTTGAACCCGCAGTAGACGGCGACCAGGGCCACGGCCAGAGCCGAGAAGAACTCCAGAATCGCCGAGGACAGAAAGGCGATCTTCAGCACCTTGCTGGTGCGCTGCGCCAGATTTTCAGAGGCGCTGGCGATGACCGCAGTCTGCTGCGTTTCGGCCTGGAAGGCGAGAATGGCGGGCAGGGCGCGGATGCGATCGAGGAAGAGGCCGGACAGCCTTTCCAGCGCTTGAAACTGACGGCGGCTCTCGACGCCCGCCGCCATGCCGGTCAGGACCATGCCGATCACGAAGGGGGCCAGGGTGAAGAGCAGGATGCCGGCGGTGAAGGGGCTGACCACGGCGGTAGCGGCGATCAACAGCAGGGGCGTGACGGCGGCGGCCGTGCGTGCGGGCAGAAAGCGCGAGACATGGCCGTCCAGCGCCTCGACGCCTTCGTGCGTGGCGGTCATTGTTTCGGCGTCGGACAGGCGACTGGAAAAGGCGCCGTTCAGGGCCTGACGCCGCAGGTCGCCCTTGACGGTGCGCGCGGCGCGGGCTGTCACCCGGTTCGCGGCCTGGGTCAGTAGACCGCGCGCCAGCAGCGAGACCACGGCCAGCGCCGCGCCCGGCAGAGCATGGCTGAACCCTTGCGGCAAGGCGCCGACGGCCAAGCCGAGGCCGGCGGCGAACCCCACAGCCGGCACGGCGTCGGCGATCACCAGACCGCTGGCCAAGGCCATGATCCGCTTGCGGGGCGACAGCGCTGTCTTCAGCCATTGGGCCGGGGTGGCGTCTGCTGCAATCGGCTGGGCCGTCATCGTTTCTCCTGCTCCGTCCGCGCGAACAGACATGGACCAGCGCGAAGGCGCATTGGGCGAATCGTCCTTGTGACGAAACAACCTTGGGCGAAACGCCGTCTAGAGCGAGTCGTCCCGCTCGGGCTTTGATCAGGATCAAGGCATGCCGAAACGGCAAGCTTTAGGTTATAGTAGAACGCCGGTCGATGAGGGCTGGCGGTCAGGAGCTTGAGCCCATGATCGACCTGGCGGTCGTAGACCTGTCACGCCTTCAGTTCGCACTGACGGCGCTATACCACTTTCTGTTCGTGCCCCTCACTCTGGGCCTCTCCTTCATGCTGGTCATCATGGAGAGCATCTATGTGATGACGCGCCGGCCAATCTGGCGGACCATCACCCGGTTCTGGGGCGTGTTGTTCGGCATCAACTTCGTGCTGGGCGTGGCCACCGGCCTGACCATGGAATTCCAGTTCGGCATGAACTGGTCCTACTACTCGCACTACGTGGGCGACATCTTCGGGGCGCCGCTGGCCATCGAGGGCCTGATGGCCTTCTTCATGGAGGCGACCTTCGTCGGCCTGATGTTCTTCGGCTGGGACAAACTGAAGCCGCACGCCCACCTGTTCGTGACCTTCATGGTCGCCCTGGGCACCAACCTGTCGGCCCTCTGGATTCTGGCCGCCAACGGCTGGATGCAGAACCCGGTCGGCGCCGCCTTCAATCCCGACACCATGCGGATGGAAGTCACCGACTTCATGGCGGTGATCTTCAACCCGGTGGCCCAGGCCAAGTTCGTTCACACCGTATCGGCCGGCTACGTCTGCGCCGCCGTGGTCGTGCTGGGCATCTCTGCCTTCTACCTGCTGAAGGGAAAGCACGTCGGCTTCGCCAAGCGGTCCATGACGGTGGCTGCCGCCTTCGGACTGCTGTCGTCCCTATCAGTCGTGGTCCTGGGCGATGAGTCGGGTTACGCCCTGACCGACAACCAGAAGATGAAGCTGGCCGCACTGGAGGCCATGTGGCGCACCGAGCCGGCGCCCGCCGGTCTGACCGCCTTCGGCCTGCCCAGCCTGGAAGACCGCCATACCCATTTCGAGGTCAAGATTCCCTACGTCCTGGGCCTGATCTCGACGCGCAGCATCGACAAGCCGGTCATCGGCATCCTGGAACTGGTCGCCGTCGCCGAGGACCGTATCGAACGCGGCGTCATCGCCTATGACGCCCTGGAGAAAGTCAAGGCGGACCACACCGACATGGCCGCTCGCTCCCAGTTCGAGAGCGTGCGCAATGACCTGGGCTACGGCCTGCTGTTGAAGCGCTATGTCGCCGATCCGCGTCTGGCTACGCCGGATCAGATCAAGCTGGCGGCGTGGGACACGGTGCCCAACGTGCCGCTGATGTTCTGGGTCTTCCGTATCATGGCCGGCATCGGCTTTCTGATGATCGGTCTGTTCGCCACGGCCTTCATCCTGTGCACGCTGCGCAAGCATGAGACGAGGTGGTTCCTGCGTCTGGCTGTCCTGGCCATTCCCTTGCCGTGGATCGCCATCGAGTCCGGCTGGCTTCTGGCCGAGGTGGGGCGTCAGCCCTGGGCCGTTGAGGGGGTTCTGCCGACCTTCCTCGGCGCGTCCAGCCTCAGCGTGCCGCAACTGTGGACCACGATCATCTGCTTCACCCTGCTCTATGGGGCCCTGGCTGTGGTGGAGGTCGGTCTGATCCTCCGCGCGGTCAAGAAGGGACCCTTCGCCGAACAGGAAGCCCGCGAAGCCGACGCCAGCACGGAAGGCGAACCGGCGGTCGCCTGACCCCGGTCGTTGAAGGAAAAGAGAGATGGAACTTCCCCTCGACTACACCACGCTCCGCCTGATCTGGTGGGGACTGCTGGGCGTGCTGCTGATCGGCTTCGCCCTGACGGACGGTTTCGACATGGGCGTCGGCGCCCTGCTGCCCTTCGTCGCCAAAACGGATGAAGAGCGCCGTATGGTGATCAACACCATCGGCGCGACCTGGGAGGGCAACCAAGTCTGGTTTATCGTCGGCGGCGCAGCCATTTTCGCCGCCTGGCCCCAGGTCTATGCCGTCAGTTTCTCGGGCTTTTACCTGGCCATGTTCCTGGTCCTGTCCGCGCTGATCCTGCGGCCGGTCTCGTTCAAGTACCGCTCCAAGCGGCCCGAGGCGCGCTGGCGCTCCATGTGGGACTGGGGCCTGTTCATCGGCAGCTTCGTCCCGGCCCTGGTGTTCGGCGTCGCCGTCGGCAACGTCCTGATGGGCGCCCCCTTCCGTCTGGATAGTGATCTGCGCAGCTTCTACGAAGGCAGCCTGCTGGGCCTGTTCACGCCCTTCACCCTGATCTGCGGCCTGCTGTCGGTCGCCATGCTGGTGCTTCACGGCGCGGCCTGGCTGGCGGTTAAGGGCGAGGAGGGCGTAGTGCTGAAGCGCGCCCGCGCCATAGGCACCGCCGCCGGTCTGGCCAGTCTGGTGCTGTTCGCGGTTGGTGGCGCCATGGTGGCGTTTGGCGACATGGGCTTTCGTATCACCGGCGCGGTCGACACCGGAGGCGTGTCCAACCCGCTGCGCACGGCGGTCGAGGCGGCGCCAGGCGCCTGGATGGACAACTATGGCCTCTATCCGTGGATGATCATCGCCCCGGTTCTGGGCTTTGCGGGCGCAGCGATCGGCCTGTTTGGCATGTGGCGCAAGTCGGCGGCCCTGGCCTTCGGCGGCTCCTCGGCCTCGGCGGTGGGGATCATCTCGACGGTCGGCCTGTCGATGTTCCCCTTCATCCTGCCCAGCTCGATCAGCGCCCAGTCCAGCCTGACCGTGTGGAACGCCTCGTCCAGCCACACGACCCTGTTCATCATGCTGATCGTGGTCGCTGTCTTCCTGCCCTTCGTCCTTCTCTACACCGCCTGGGTCTACAAGGTGCTGTGGGGGCGCTCGACGATGGATGCGCTGAAGACCAACCCCGACCTCTACTGATCCCGCGAAAGGAGATCTTTCCATGTGGTATTTCGCCTGGATCCTCGGCCTCGGCCTCGCCATCGCCTTCGGCGTGCTGAACGGCCTGTGGCACGAGTTCCGTCTGTTCGACGAGGGGGATGAAGGACGTTCCGAGCCCTGACTTGTCTGGTCAATGAAATCAGCCTCTCCAGCTTCGGCTGGGGAGGCTTTTTTGTATTTGTTTCCTGACGCTTGCGCTGGATCAAGGCGGTGAAAGACAGGGCGTAGGACGCTGATCTCGACATCGAAGCCGGACTCCTCTCGATCCGGCGATTGTCGGGAATGCTACCGATGAAAACCGCCGCAGCCCTTCTGGCCGCCGCCAGCGTGCTGACCTTGGCCAGCGCAGCCTCGGCCCAAAATTCCTGGGGAATGGACGCCGCCCCCGAGCCGGTCGGCAAGGGCACGTTGATCGTCACCGCCCGCATGACGGGCGTCCTGCCGCAGGCCGATGACGCCATCGTCACCGCCGCCGGGGCCGACAGCGGCCTGAAGGTCGATGTGGGCGACGACTGGATGCCGACCCTGGGCTTCACCTATTTCGTCGCCGACCACTGGGCGGTCGAGGCCATTCTGGGCGCGACCCAGCATGAGGTCCGCGCCAGGGGCGGGACGACGGATGTGGCCGTGCACGAGACCTGGGTCCTGCCGCCCATCGTGACGCTGCAATACCGGCCTGCGCCCAACGCCACGATCAGCCCCTATGTCGGGGCCGGCGCCAGCTACATGGCCTTCTTCAAGGGCAAGGATAAGAACGGCTTCGACGTCGATCTGGACAATGGCTTCGGTGTCGCGTTGCAGGCTGGCGCGGACTGGAATCTGTCGGGGCCGTGGACCGTCAACCTCGACGCCAAGAAGGTGTGGTTCGACACGGACGCCAGGATCAACGGCGGCGCGCTGAAGAGCAACGTCAGCCTTGATCCGTGGGTCGTGTCGGTGGGCGTCGGCCGGAAGTTCTAGAGCTTTCGAGTCGATGCGGGGCGAGGGTGCGGGTCGTCAGCCCGCACCCCATCCCCCTCGAAATGGGGCCCGCTTTCAGGCGGCGCCGTCGATCATTCTCTTCGGCTCAGGCGGCGCCTTCGCCCAGTGCTTTCAGCGCCTGGGGGGCGGGCAGGGCCACATCGTTGTTGGGCAGCAACTGGATCAGGCCCGACGTCTTGAACTGGGTGAAGACCCGGCTGACGGTCTCTATCGTCAGGCCCAGATAGTCGGCGATGTCGAGGCGGGTCATAGGCAGGTGGACACGACCTTCCTCGCCGCCCAGTTGCACCTGCCGCGCCGACAGACGGGTCAGGAAGCTGGCGATGCGTTCGCGCGCCGTCTTGCGGCCCAGCAGCACGATCTGTTCTTGCGCCGCCATAAGCTCGTCGCCCGCCATGGCCACCAAACGGTGCTCCAGCGCCGGCAGGGCGTTCAGCAGCTGATCGAAGTCGCCGCGCCGGAAGCGGCAGGCGCTCAGCGGCGTCAGGGCCTCGGCGGTGAAGCTGGAGGGACCGCGACCGCCAAGCCCCAGGAAATCGCCCTGAAACAGGAAGCCGGTGATCTGGCGCCGGCCGTCGGGCAGCAGGCGATAGAGTTTCACCGCGCCGTCCACGACATTGAAGACGAAGGGGTTGGGATCGCCTTCATGGAACAGGGCCTGGCCCGGTTGCGCCGTCACCGTCTCGCTGGCGCAAGCCATGTTCTGCAGCTCATGACCCTTCAGGTCGGCGCAGACGCCCAGAGGTCGCGCTCCGCAGGTGGCGCAGGGGTGGACGTCTTCCAGGCGGACGTCCGTGGTTACGGCCAGGGCGGGGTTGTGGACGGTCATGGTCGACTCCAGCGTTCCGCCACAGCCTAGCTGACCGGAGATCGCCTTCTAAGTGGACAGGCTGTCCCAGGCGGCGTCTTCGGCATAGCGTAGCCTGGCCCCCAACCGATGCGCCAGAGCGGTCAGTTCCACCGCCAGACTTTGTCGCACCAAGGGACGCACGCCCATCTCGCGCACCACGAACGGGCCGACCCACAGGGTTTCACCATACTCGAGGTCCGGCAGACGCCACCAGCTGACGAAGCCCAGAACGCCGCCGCGCTGGCTACGGGCGCTCAGGATGCCTCGGCTGTCGGGAGCGGCGCGCCAATCGCGCAGGAAATTCCGCCACTGGTCCGCACCCAGATCGGGGCGCCACATCTGCGCGAGCGCGAACTCGGCCGGCGCGTCAGCCTCGGTCAGGGGAACGACATCCAGGCTTGGGGCGTCCGGCATGAAGCGGGGCGTGGTCATGCGGCCATTTCACGCGTCCCAAACCCAATCGCCTTGATCTGTGTCAAGGTGAACCTGGGCAGGTCGCCGCAGGTTCTCATCCGAGGAGTTCAGCCATGAGCACAACAGCATCCAGCGTGATCCCCATCCATGGTGCGGCGGTGGCTGCAATCCTGAAGCTGCTGGACGGGCAGCGGCTGATGACCCTGGCCAGCAACCGTTCGGACGGGCGGCCGCAGGCCAGCACCCTCGGCTATCTGAATGACGGGCTGAACCTCTATTTTGTCACCGCCCGCGACAGCGAGAAGCTGCGCAATATCATCGCGGACCCGCGCGTGGGCGTGGCTGTGCGCGGCGTGGCGGGGGAGGGCGAAGCGGTAGGGGTATCCATCGATGGTCGGGCGGAAGAGGTGACCGATGGCGACGAGGTCCAGCGCCTTAACGACTTGATCCTTGCCCGTTCGCCCGAAATCAGTCCCTGGGCGCCTGGCGGTGACGCCGTGGCGGTGGTCAAGGTGATTCCCGAACAGGTCGAGGCGGTGGCCGTGGTCGACGGCCGAAGTCGCGCCCAGACGTTCTCGATCGGCGATCCTGACCGTGTCGTACATGGCGTCAGCTATGAGCCAAGCGCCGTGGCGCGGCTGTTCTGAACATTCCTGCGCATCTGTCGGTGGTTATCGCGAAACGCCCCTTGAAATGCCCTCGGCCGTCAGGCATATGCCCCCCTCTGGCGAGGTTAGCGCCGTCGAGCTTGCTCACGGCGCATTGATCTTTGTCCGGGACACTAGGAGTGTAGCTCAGCTGGTAGAGCATCGGTCTCCAAAACCGAGGGTCGTGGGTTCGAGTCCCTCCGCTCCTGCCATTCCCCCTGTCGCGGTCGCTTGGGAGTTCCCATGTGAGGCGACAGGTTCCAGAGGTTGAAGAGACGTCATATGGCCAAGGCGAAGACCCCCGGCGGTCGCCGCACCGTGGGAAACCAGACCGCAGCCGCCGCATCCGGCGCCGCCACGGTCGCTGTTGACGCGCCCGCACCCAAGAAAAAGACCTCGATCCCTCAGTTCGCGAGCCAGGTTCGCGCTGAAGCCCGCAAGATCGTCTGGCCCAGCCGCAAGGAAACCTGGATCACGTCCGTGATGGTCTTCATCATGGTTCTGATCGCTTCGGCCTTCTTCTGGATCGTGGATACGGGGCTGGGCTTCGCGTCCCGCTTCATTCTCGGCCTCGGCCAATAAAGGAGACGCGCACATGACCGATGCAGCGCCCGAAACCAAGCCGGCGGCCAATCCCCGCCACAAGTGGTATATCGTCAACGCCTACTCGAACTTCGAAAAGAAGGTCGCTGAGCAACTGCGGCTGCAGGCCAAGCAGCAGGGCCTTGAGGACAACTTCTCCGAAATCCTGGTTCCGACCGAGGACGTCGTCGAGATCCGTCGCGGCCGCAAGGTGAACTCGGAACGCAAATTCTTCCCCGGCTACGTGCTGGTGAAGATGGAGATGACCGACAACGCCTATCACCTGGTCAAGAACACGCCGAAGGTCACGGGCTTCCTGGGCGCCGCTGGCGGCACCAAACCGCTGCCGGTCTCGGAGCGCGAGGTCCAGAACATCATCGGCCAGGTGGAAGAGGGCGTCGAGCGTCCGAAGCCCACCATCCGCTTCGACATCGGGGAAACCCTCAAGGTCATCGACGGTCCCTTCGCCAGCTTCGAAGGTCAGGTCGAGAGCGTCGACGAAGACAACGCCCGCCTGCGCGTGGCCGTGTCGATCTTCGGCCGTCCGACGCCGGTGGATCTGGAATACAATCAGGTCGAGAAGACCGGCGGCTAAGCCGGACCTCTTGGCTCAATCCATTCGAGGGTCGCGTTTGCGGCCCTCGTTTGCGTTTGCGGGGTCTCCCTGCTAAACGCGCGCCTTCGCTTGGCGGCCTCGGGTCGCGAAGCGGCAAATCCGTGGAAGGCAGCCATGCCGCACCACGGCTCACCGGCTCCGAGGCTTAGCGCCTGGGGCCATTCATAGGAGAGACCAATGGCCAAGAAGATTCTCGGCTATATCAAGCTGCAAGTGCCGGCCGGTTCGGCCACGCCTTCGCCCCCGATCGGCCCGGCTCTGGGTCAACGCGGCGTCAACATCATGGGCTTCTGCAAGGAGTTCAACGCGCGCACCGAGAAGGAAGCCAAGGGCACGCCCCTGCCGACCGTCATTACGGTCTATCAGGACAAGTCGTTCACCTTCGTCACCAAGACCCCGCCGGCCACCTTCTACCTGAAGCAGGCCGCCGGCATTAAGTCGGGCGCCAAGCTCGTCGGTCGCGAAATCGCCGGCAAGATCACGCAGACGCAACTGCGCGAAATCGCCGAGAAGAAGATGAAAGACCTGAACGCCAACGACCTCGACGCCGCTTCGCGGATCATCGAAGGCTCGGCCCGCGCGATCGGCATCGAAGTGGTGGAGGGCTAATCCATGGCTAAGCAAACCAAGGCTCACAAGGCTCGCACCGGCGTCACGCAGGACCTCCTGCCGTTCGCCGACGCCATCAAGCTGGTCAAGGACAACGCCAAGGCCAAGTTCGACGAGTCGATGGAAATCGCCGTCAACCTGGGCGTTGACCCGCGTCACGCCGACCAGCAGGTCCGCGGCGTCGTCAATCTGCCGTCGGGCACCGGCCGTGACGTTCGCGTCGCCGTCTTCGCCAAGGACGCCAAGGCTGATGAAGCCCGCGCCGCCGGCGCTGAGTACGTCGGCGCCGAAGATCTGTATGAGCAGATCAACGGTGGTCTGATGGACTTCGACCGCGTCATCGCCTCGCCCGACATGATGGCCCTGGTCGGCCGTCTGGGTAAGGTGCTGGGTCCGCGCGGCCTGATGCCGAACCCCAAGGTCGGCACCGTGACCCCGAACGTCGCCCAAGCCGTCAAGGACGCCAAGGGCGGCGCCGTTGAGTTCCGCGTCGAGAAGGCCGGTATCGCTCACGGCGGCATCGGCAAGGTCTCCTTCACGCAGGAAGCCCTGGAAGCCAACGTCAAGGCCTACGTGGACGCGCTGAACCGCGCCAAGCCGGCCGGCGCCAAGGGCACCTATGTGAAGCGCATTACCCTGTCTTCGACGATGGGCCCGGGCTTCAAGATCGATCCGGCTTCGCTGGTCTGATCTCAGCCTGATGCTGAAATGACGAAGGCCCCGGAGAGCGATCTCCGGGGCCTTTTTCTATGTGGGCCTACCGCGCCGAGCGCTACTTGAGGCCCTTTGGAGGCTCAGTAGCCGACGGTGAAGCGTTGGCGGCTGTGCCTTGGCACCTCGATCTCATCGGCCATGGCGATGGCGTAGTCGGGAAAGGAGATGGCGCTGCGGCCGTCGGCGGTTGACAGCAGGCTGTCGCCGCCGAGGCGGAACTGGCCGGTGCGCTCGTCGCCGTCGAACACGGCCGAGGGCGACAGGAAAGTCCAGTCGAGGTCGGCTTCCTGACGCAGGCGATCCAGGAAGCGCCCGCCTGCGGCGGCTTCGGCCCTGTAGATGTCGGGGAAGTCCGGGGTGTCGATCACTTTCAGGCCCGGCGCGGCGTCCAGGCTGCCCGCGCCGCCCACGACCAGATAGCGCGGGACATCCGCCGCCTTGACCGCCGCGATCAGCGTGTCGGGATCAGTGTCCGTAAACATGATGGCGCTGACCACGGCGTCAGCGCCCTTGAGCAGCGCCGGGAGGGCGACAGCATCGGTCGCGTCGCCTTTGACCGCGCTGATGCCGTCGCCAGCAGGAATGCGGGCGGGGTTGCGGGCGACCCCGGTCACCTGATGCCCACGACGAGCCAATTCCCTGGTAATCTCCGATCCCGCGCGACCGCTGGCGCCGAGCACTGTGACTTTCATTGGAAGGTCTCCATTAAGTTACCAATGGAAACCAGGTGTGCTATAGGAAGCGACCATGCAAGAAGGCACTGAAATCTCATCTGGTCACCCGGCGGAAACCGCCACCGCCCTGTGGCGCGGTGATGTCTATGCCGCCAACTGCCCGACGCGGCTGTTGCTGGACCGGATCGCCGACAAATGGACGGTGCTGCTTTTGACCACCCTGGCGGTCGAGCCGATGCGGTTCAACGCGCTGAAACGCCGGATCGAGGGCGTGTCGCAGAAGATGCTCAGCCAGACCCTTCGCCAGATGGAGCGGGATGGCTTGGCGACGCGCTCCGTTGAGGCGTCGGTCCCCGTGTCCGTCACCTACGCCATCACGCCGCTAGGCCAGGCCCTGGTTCAAGCCTTGCAACCCGTGATCGACTGGGCCGAGACCCGAATGCCCGAGGTGGCCCTTGCGCAGACGGCTTATGACGAACGGATCGGTTAGGCGGTCTGGAAGTCGCGCTGCGCCTTCATCATTTCCGTGATGAGCATCTTTTCCTTATCGTCAAGATAGGGGTTCCAGACGTCGAAGATCAGGATGACGCGCATCTCATCGGCATCATTCCACGCTTCATGCTCGATCGTGTCGTCAAAGACCCAGGCCTTTCCCATCTCCCAGAAGCGGGTGGTGTTGCCGACACGGAAACGGGCCGGCCCGGGCAGGATGATCGGAAGGTGAGCCAGTAGGCGGACGTTCGAGGAGCCGGTGTGCGCCGGGATATGGGTGTGTGGTTGCAGCGCCGAAAACATGGCCGTCGGCGCAAAGCCGTCCTGGTCGGCCATCGGAAGGCTTTGCAGTACGGCGGCCGTATGTGGGCACCGGGCGCAAACGGCGTCCTGGCGGCGCCCGTCTTTCCACAGGAACAGCGAGCTCCATTTGCGAGAGTGGTTCAACTCGCCCCACTGATTGACCGGCGCGCCCTTGGGGTAGGCGATGTAGGGCGCGAACTCGTCCATGGCCGTGTCGAGGAGGATTGCGAGTTCTTCCTGAATAACAGGCGTGGCCTCTTCCAGCGTCGTCAACCATGGAAACAGGCTGCGATCGTAGAAGGGAATGACCGGAAGGCGGGGGTAGTTCAGCAGCAGCGGCTGCTGCTTTGGCGGCTGGATCAGGCCGGCATAGATTTCCAGGCCTTCGTCAAACCGTTCAAGCGCCGCCTCGCCCACATCGGCGCGCAAGCCTGCGAGGCGCTGACGCATGAAGTCGCCCAGGGCGCGCGCGTGTTGCTCCACCATGCGCGCGGCGTAGTCCATCTGCGCTACGACGCCGGGCGGGCAGGCGGAGCGCGGCGGCGCAATCTTCAGCGCGTTACGATAGACGTCGATCGCCGCCTTGGGCTGATTGATTTTTTCCAGCATGGCGCCTTTCGCCAGCAGGGCGGCGAAGTCATACGGCTTCATGTCCAGCGCTTCGTCGAGAACGGCGAGCGAGGCGTGGAAGTTACCCAGAAGGCGAAGGGCGACAGCGCGGTTTAGCGTGGCGTTGTGCGTCCGCCCGAAGGCGTCGGCCTGATCCAGCAGGGAGAGCGCCTGATGAGGGTCACGCCGGGCCAGCGCCTGACCCGCCTGAATGAGAAGCTGGTCCTGAGCAGCACCTTGGTCTCGCATGCGCATTCCCCAATGCGAACACAAACATGAACTCAGCGTAATGTTGCGCCGCAAGCGGGGCGTCAATGAGGATTGTGGGAAACCAAAATTTCCGTATGCGGACGACTTGACGGGGCGGGGGTAATTCCGGTCTTGGGGCGCAGTCGCGAAGCGCGGCCCTTTCGGAGACGATCGATGCTGAGCTGGTTCCAGGCGCTGCTGCCCAAGGAAGACAACTTCTTCCGCCTGTTCGACGCCCACGCCGCCACCCTGGTAAAGGGCGCGGAGGCGCTGCGCGCCATGCTGGACGGAGGCGAGGCCACGCCCGACTGGTGCCAGAAGATCGTCGATCATGAGCATGAGGCTGACGATGTGGCGCGCGAGGTCCTGTTCGCCGTACGTCGCAGCTTCATCACGCCTTTTGACCGCTCGGATATTCGCGGCCTGACCAACTCGCTGGACGACACCATCGACCAGATGCAGAAGACGGCCAAGGTCGTCACCTTGTACGAGATGCGTTCGTTCGCCCCCAAGATGCGCGAACTGGCCGACATCGCGGTTCAGTGCGGCGCCTTGACGGTGGAAGCGGTGTCCCTGCTGCCCGCTATGCGGAAGAACCACGAGCGGCTGAATGAACTGACCGAGCAGATCGCCGTGCTCGAGAGCCGCAGCGACACCCTTTACGACGAGGGCATGAAGGCGCTTTACGAACTGCATCGCCACGACATGACGGGCGGCAACACCCTGGGCTTCATCATCGGCGGCGAGATCTACGATCACCTCGAGAAGGTCGTCGATCGCTTCGAGGACGTGGCGAACCGCATCAATGGCGTCTTGGTCGAGCACCTGTAGGGCCCGATGGATCACGCACTCCTGATCCTGATCTTCCTGATCGGCGTCGCTCTGCTGTTCGACTTTCTGAACGGCCTGCACGACGCGGCCAATTCCATCGCCACCATTGTGGCAACGCGTGTTTTACCGCCGATCTATGCGGTCGGCTGGGCGGCCTTTTTCAACTTTATCGCCTTCCTCTTCTTCGGGCTGCACGTGGCCGACACCATCGGGCGGGGGATCATTTCGCCCGACGTGATCTCCGATCAGGTGATCTTCGGCGCCCTGATGGGGGCCATCAGCTGGAACGTCATCACCTGGCTGGCGGGTATTCCTTCGTCCAGCTCGCACGCCCTGGTCGGCGGTCTGCTGGGCGCCGGCATCGCCAAGGCGGGGACCAGCGCCGTGGTTATCGCCGGGGTGCTGAAAACCGTGGGCGCCATCTTCATGTCGCCGGCCATCGGCTTCCTGTTGGCGCTGTTGCTGGTCTTGATCGTGTCTTGGCTGTTCGCCAAGGCCAATCCGAACTTCGCCGATCGCGTGTTCCGAGGGCTGCAGTTCGTTTCCGCTTCAGCCTATTCTCTGGGACACGGCGGCAATGACGCCCAGAAGACCATGGGGATCATCGCCATCCTGCTGTACTCGCGCGGCATGCTGGGCGGCGAGTTCCATGTGCCGTTCTGGGTGGTCATCACCTGTCAGGCCGCCATTGCGCTGGGCACGCTGTTCGGCGGCTGGAAGATCGTCCACACCATGGGCTCACGTATCACGCGCCTGAGCCCGCAGCAGGGCTTCTGTGCCGAGACGGGCGGGGCAATCACCCTGTTCGCCGCCACCAGCATGGGCATTCCGGTTTCGACCACCCACACGATCACCGGCGCCATCGTCGGCGTGGGCGCGGCCAAGCGGGTCTCGGCCGTGCGCTGGAGCGTGGCGCGCAGCATCGTCACCGCCTGGTTCATCACCATGCCCGCCGCCGCCGCCATCGGTGCGATCTTCTACTTCGTTGGCGGCCTGTTCCTGACCTGATGACCGCTCCCGCTCGAACAGAGACATCCGAGAATCGCCAGGTCGCGGCTCTGCCGTGGCGGAGGGGTGAGGCGGGCCTCGAGGTGATGATGATCACCTCACGCGAAACGCGGCGCTGGGTCATTCCCAAGGGCGGCCGCATGATCGGCAAGACCGATCCCCAAGCGGCTGCCCAGGAGGCCTATGAGGAGGCGGGCGTTCAAGGCGAGACCCTGGACGCGCCGATCGGCCATTTCCGCTATGGCAAGCGGTTGAAAACGGGGGGCGTTCAGGCCTGCGTCGTGGCGGTCTATCCGCTGGAAGTCCTGATTCAGCTGGGCGCCTGGCCCGAGGACCTGCAACGCGAGCGTCGCTGGATGCCGCAGGCTGAGGCCGCCGGCGCGGTGCACGAGGCGGACCTGGCCGAGTTGATCCGGGGTTTTAAGCCCGCGACCTGAGCTCGGGCCACGGATCGACCTTGTGAGTGACGGTGAATTCTGAACCTATGCCTCTTCTTGGGGAGGGGCCATGCATAGACTTAGTCTGATCGTTATCCTTGCGGCGCTGCTGCTGGCCGGATCGGCCCATGCTCAGGATGACGCGCGTCCCGCCCTGGCTAACCGCTTGGTGGTTCTTTCGGCAAACGGGATGGACAAGGTTCTGCAGCAGGCGATTGATCAGGCGTTCGGCGATTTCGACGACAGCATGCCTGATGAGCAGGTACGCTGGCTGAGGCGGAATGCTGCGCCTATCGTTCAAGCCCATATGCGGCCCCTGTTGGCCGCGACGGCAGCCGCCTATGCGGAGCTGTTTACGGAGGCCGAACTGACCGCGATGATCGCCTTCTACGAGACGCCGCTGGGCCAGAACGTAGCGCGTAAGCAACTCGAGGTGAGCGTCGAACTCGAACCCGCGATGCTGAAATTCCAGGAGGACTTCATGACCGAAATCATGACGAAATTCTGCGGGCAGTTTGACTGCGAAGACGAGGTGGCCAAGGAGCCGTCGGCCACAAAGCCGAACCGCCATTGATTTCCTCGCCCAGCCCTGTATAGAGCGCGGCTTCTCGCTAAGGCTTCGGCCGAGGCGGATCCTGTCCGAGAACTTCGGGACGTGGGGGTCGCTCACGTCATAATCGTCCAGAGAGCCCTCTGGCGCCGTGGGGAGATGGGGATGCAAAGACCTTCGTCCAGCCGTTCCCGGCCGGACAGGCCTGCTTCCTTCGGACAATAAGACCGGCCTGAACGCTGTGCAGCGATGCGCGGCGCTATGGCCAAATCCGTCGTCGGGAATAAGCCCGGCGGCGAATACCGAAATGGAGACCGCAATGGACCGCGCACAAAAAGCCGAGTCGATCGAATCGCTGAAGAGCGTTTTCGCCGACGCGGGCGCCGTGGTCGTGACCCACAACCTGGGTCTGACCGTTGCGGAGATGGAAGATCTGCGTGGTCGCCTTCGTAAAGAAGGCGGCGCGTTCAAGGTGGTGAAGAACCGTCTGGCGCTCAAGGCGCTGGGCGTCGAGGAAGGCAGCGAATACCACGACCTGTTCAAGGGTCCCGTGGGCATCGCTTATGCAGCCGACCCCGTCACCGCCGCCAAGGTCTCGGCTGAATTCGCCAAGGGCAACGACAAGTTCAAGCTCATCGGTGGTTTCATGGGCGACAAGGTGCTGGACGCCGCGGGCGTCGACGCCCTGTCCAAGCTGCCGTCGCTGGACCAACTGCGTGGCAAGCTCATCGGCCTGCTGCAAGCCCCGGCGACCAAGGTTGCTGGCGTTCTGCAAGCACCCGCCGGCCAGCTGGCTCGCGTCTTCAACGCATACGCGACCAAAGACGCCGCCTAAGCCCCGTCATCTCTGCATATCTCTCTGAACCTCATCCTACCGAAGGAAGACTAAAATGGCTGACCTCGCCAAGATCGTTGAAGAACTGTCGGCTCTGACCGTCCTGGAAGCCGCTGAACTGTCGAAGCTGCTGGAAGACAAGTGGGGCGTTTCGGCTGCCGCACCGGTCGCCGTCGCTGCTGTCGGCGGCGCTGCCGCTCCGGCCGAAGCTGCTGAAGAGCAAACCGAGTTCACCGTTGTCCTGATCGACGGCGGCGACAAGAAGATCAACGTGATCAAGGAAGTCCGCGGCGTCCGTTCGGACCTGGGTCTGAAGGAAGCTAAGGACCTGGTCGAAGGCGCTCCGCAGAACGTCGTCGAGAACGTCTCGAAGCAGATCGCTGAAGAGATCAAGAAGAAGCTGGAAGAAGCCGGCGCCAAGATCCAGATCAAGTAAGATCGGATTTTGCGCTTCGGCCTTCGGGCCGTGGCTCAGACTTCATGGAACGGGCTGGAGGGAGACCTCCGGCCCGTTTTCTTTTGGGCGCGACTGGCGAGGCGGACGAGGCGAGGCCATGTGAGCAGCCTCACACAAGGATGCGCCCAATGAAGATCCTGATGGTCCTGACCTCGCATGACCAACTCGGCGACACTGGCCAGAAGACCGGCTTCTGGCTGGAAGAGTTCGCCGCCCCCTATTACGCCCTGAAGGATGCGGGGGCCGAGATCGTCATCGCCTCGCCCAAGGGCGGGCAGCCGCCGCTGGACCCCAAGAGCGACGCCGAGGACGCCCAGAGCGAGGACACCCGCCGCTTCAAGGCCGACGCCGAGGCGCAGGCCGCTCTGGCGACCACCCAGAAGCTGGCCGATGTGAAGGCCGGGGATTTCGACGCTGTCTTCTATCCCGGCGGCCACGGACCGCTGTGGGATCTGGCCAATGACCCCGCTTCCATCCGACTGATCGAAGCCTTCGCCGCTGCGGGCAAGCCGACTGGCTTCGTCTGTCACGCGCCGGGTGTCCTGAAGGATGTGAAGGGCGCGGACGGGCAGCCTCTGGTGAATGGCAGGGCCGTGACCGGTTTCACCAACAGCGAGGAAGAGGCTGTGGGCCTGACCAGGGTCGTGCCCTTCCTGGTGGAGGACATGCTCAGCGCAAAGGGCGGGCGCTACAGCAAGGGCGCGGACTGGGGCTCTTACGTCCTTACCGATGGAACGCTGGTCACCGGCCAGAACCCGGCCTCGTCACGGGAGGCGGCGGAGGCGCTGCTGAAGCTGCTGAAAGCCTGACCGATATGAATGAGGCCCGGGATCGCTCCCGGGCCTTTTCGGTGTCTGGCGTCTCCCGTCTAGCGACGGCGGGGGCTGAGGATGTCGCCGATCCGGTCCGGCGTGCCGGGGATCCGCTCCAGGCGCGGGTAGCGCAGGCCCTCGTGGTAGTCGAAGGCGACGGTGCGGTAGCGGTCGCCGTTCTTGAGCAGCAGGCTGAGCGGGGCATCTGTTCCCTTGGCCGCAGTGACAGCGTCGCGCAGGACCTCGGCCGAGGCGGCGCGGTCGTTGACGGCGACCAGTTCCCAGCCGGGGCCGATGTCGGCCTCGAAGGCGCGGCCGCCCCAGCGGACGCCCGTGAGCTTGTTCGACGAAGACAGGGTGAAGCCCAGGGAATACTGGAAGTCGGTGGCCCAGCCAGACTGGATGCGCTTCTCGTCGGCGGTCAGGCTGTCAGTATAGGTCAGGCGGTAGCCGCCGCGCGCCAGACCATCCAGCGGCGCCTTGGCGTCCGGGCCGTTGGCGTCCAGGCGGGTCCGCAGGAAACTGGCCCAGTCGTGGGGATGGACGGCGTTCAAGGCCGCGACCACGTCGTCGAAGGTATAGCCGCGTGGGGCCCAGGAGCCGTCGTCGCCGCCGAAGAAGCCCTTGGCGAAGTCGTCCAGCGACTTCCTGCCGCCCGTGGCCTCGCGGATCAGGGTGTCGGCGTCCAGCCAGATCAGCAGGGCCTCGCGGTAATAGTCGCCCGTGCCGCGCATCCACGACGAATAGGGATTGCTGGTCCGGTAGCCGAGCAGGTTGTGATTGTTGGTATCCTGCAGCGGACGCCATTCGCGACCGGGCTGGTTGTCATAGAAGGCGGCGTTTTCGGCGATGCTGACCAGGATGTCGTCTTTCGACGCCAGACCGGAGCGGGCGGTCAGGACGTCGCCCCAGTATTCCGTCTGGCCTTCATAGACCCACAGCAGGGTGTTCTGGGTCGGGATGTTGTGGTTGGCCGTCAACTCGTCAGCAGGGCGCTGGCGCTTGCCGTTCCAGGCGTGGACGAACTCGTGCGGGAGAAGGCCCACCGCGCCCAAGTTCTTGCCCCAGTTCGTGAAGAAGTCGGTCGGGACCGAGTTCTCGGACGAGCGGTGATGCTCCAGCCCGATGCCGCCCATCTTCGAGGTGGCGGCGACCAGGAAGTCGTAGCGGTCATAGGGGCGAGCGCCGAACAGGCGGTCGCTCTGTGTGACCAGGTTCTCGAACCAGGCGATCTGCTCTGCGGTCGGGGCGAGATTCTTGGCCTCGTCGGCCACGATGTTCAGGTGGACGGCCTCGCCGCGCGGGTCGATCTCGATCCGCTGGAAGTGGGCGCCGCCGAACAGGGGGCTGTCGATCAGGGTGTAGAGGTCGGTCGGGCGGAAGGTCGCCACGCCGTTCTCATAGCGGTCGGTATCCAGAGCCACGCCGTATTTCCAGCCCTCGGGCAGGCGGATCGACGGGGCGAAGGTGATGCCGGTCGAGCGGTAGCCGGCGGGATAGAGGAGCGCCTTTTCCCACTGCAGGTTGACCATCTCGGGGGTCATGACGACGCGCCAGGTCGAGCTGTCGGGCTGGGTCAGCCACTGGAACTCGACCACGATCTCGCTGACGCCCTGGGGCACGTCGATGTGGAAGGCGTTGGGGTCGATGGTGTCCCGCAGCCAGTCGATGCGGCTTCCGCCGCCGGTGACCGTCACGCCCGAGATCAGCTGGATTGGGCCGGTAGCGGCGTGGTTGCCGGGCAGGAACTTGGGATAGAGTAGGACCAGCGGCCCGGCCGCGACCGGGATGGTCTGGCGCACGCGGACGATCTTGCGCTCCACGTCGGTGGCGTCGACCTCATACCGGATGACGCCGGGGTAGGTCTCGGCGGTTGGAGCCGGGATCGGCGGCAGGGCGCGGGGCAGGGCCAGGGGCGTGTTCTGGGGCGTGGGCGAGGCCGGCGCCTGGGGGCCGGTCCAGGCCTGGGGCTGGGCGAGCGCGGTCGAGGCGACCGAGGTCAGCAACAGGGCGAGGGCGGCGGCGGGCAGGCGTCGGGTCATCGAGAATCCAGAACTCAGAAGGCGGTCGGGCTTTAGGCTTGGCAGAGGGCGTCAGCGACGGCGAGGCGACAGGATGTCGCCCAGCCGGTCGGGGGTCCCCTCGATCCGCTCCAGGTGGGGGTAGCGCAGGCCGTCGTGGTAGTCGAAGCGGACGGTTCGGAAGGCGTCGCCGTTCTTGAGGATCATCTCGATCGGCTCAGACGATCCCTTGGCGGCGGTCACGGCGTCCTTGAGGGCGTCGGCCGAAGCGGCGCGTCCGCCGACGGCGACGACCTCCCAGCCCGCTGTCAGGCCCTGCTCGAAGGCCGGGCCGCCCCAGACGACCGAGGTGATCTTGTTCGTCTTGTTCATCATGAAGCCGAGCGAATAGGTGAAGTCGTTGCGGCCCAGTTCCTTATACAGGGCTCCCATGTATCCCGACATTTCTTCCTTGAAAACAAGTCGGTATCCGCCGCGCTCGATGCCGTCCAGCGGGCCGCGGGAGGCAGGGCCGACCGCGTCCAGACGCTCGCGCAGGAAGGCGGGCCAGTTGTTGGCCTGCACGCCGTTCAAGGTCGAGGTCACGGTGTCGAAGGTGTAGGGGGCGGGGTTCCAGTCGCCGTCCTGGACGCCGAAGAAGGCCTTGGCGAAGTCGTCCAGCGACTTCCGGCCGCCGGTCTGCTCGCGGATCAGGGTGTCGGCGTCGAGCCAGATCAGCGAGCCTTCGCGATAATAGTCTTCGCTGCGCTGGTAGGAGCCCCACGGCTGGGGCCGGCGCTGGGCGATGATGGGGTCGTTGGTGGTGTCCTGCATGGCCCGCCATTGGCGGCCGGGGATGTTCTGGAAGCTGGCGGCGGTCATGGCCAGGACGTCCAGGGCCTGTTGCTTGGACATGAGGCCGGCGCGAGCGGTCAGGACCAGGCCCCAGTACTGCGTCTGGCCCTCATAGACCCAGAGCAGGGAGTTCTGCAGCGGCTCGTTGAGGTTGGGCGTCATCTGGTCGGCGGGGCGGCGCCACTTGCCGTTCCAGCTGTGGGTGTATTCGTGGCCCAGCAGGTCGCGGTCGGCCAGGGTGGCCTCGCGGTCGGTGAAGTATTTGGGGTCGACGCTGTTCTCGGACGAGCGCTGATGCTCCAGGCCGATGCCGCCCAGCTTGTCCGTCACGGCGACCAGGAAGTCGTAGTGGTTGAAGTGGCGCGCGCCGAACAGGCGGTCGGCCTGCTGGACCAGGTTGCGGTGTAGCTGGATGTGTTCGTCGGAGGCTTCCAGCATCTTGGCCGTGTCGGCCACGACGTTGAGGCGGACGGGCGAGCGGCCGCCCGGATCCAGGTCGATCTGGCGATAGTGCTGGCCCGCGAAGACCGGGCTGTCGGCCAGGTGGTCGAGAGAGATGGGGGCGAATGTCGCCAGGCCGTTTTCAAAGCTGACGGTGTCGAGGCCGGCGCCGTAGTTCCAGCCGGTCGGCAGCTTCAGCGTCGGCTTGAAGGTGATCTGACGCGAGTAGTAGCCGGCCGGATAGAGGAGGGCTTTTTCCCACTGGATGTTCAGCATCTCGGGGGTGACGACGACGCGGCCCTGATTGCCCTCGATCGGGGTCAGCCACTGGAAGGCGACCTCGATCTGGCTGACGCCGGCGGGGACCTCGATCTGATAGGCCCAGGGCTGGACCGTGTTGCGCACCCACTCCAGCCGTTGGCCGTTGGCGGTGAAGGTCAGACCGCCGACGTTGGCGACGGGACCGGCGGGGCTGTGGTTGCCCGGCAGCCATTGCGGGTAGAGCAGGACCATCGGTCCGGCCTGGGTCACGGGAATGGTCTGACGCACCTGGACCAGACGGCGGTCGATGTCGGTCGCGTCCACGTCGAGGCTGATGACGCCGGGATAAGCGACGTCCCTGGGCTCGGGGACGGGAGCCAGGGCCACGGGCAGGGCGGGCGTGCCGACCTGGGCCAGGGCGGGCGCCCCGATGGAAACCAGCAGGGCGGCGGCGCTGACGGCCAGGGCGAAACGCTTCATGGACAGAAATCCTCGGCGGCCGCCCCAACGCGGCCCGAACTGGGCCGCAGAGCACAATTTGTCGCACCGCGCGTCAAGCGAGGGTGGGCGGGATTGCACGGTGCAGCGAAAAAAACGGTGCAATTGGTGCAATCGGCGGGGCGGGTCAGGGCTGCTCCGTCGCCTGGCGGGCCAAGGCGATCTGATGCTGGAGGTCCGCCAGCCGGGCCCGTTCCTTCCGCTTTTCCTGTTCGACGCGCAGGAGATCGTTGCGCACATGGGTCAGCCGGGTTTCGGGGGCGTGGCGGCTGGTGGCGGCGAGGTCGCGGTGGATGCGCGTCCAGCCGCGCGCCTCGATCATGCGTCCGGCGCGGATGGCGTGTTCGGCGTTGAGCCAGGCGAGGTCGGCCAGTTCGCCGGGCGTGGCGTAGGCTTCCATCAGGACCTCGCCCGGACCGTGGAGGTCGAAATCGACGGGCGGCGGCACGGGCGGCGCGACGCGAAGCGGGCGAGCGCCGAAGCCGTCATGGACTTCGCAGTCCGCGGGTGGCGGCCGCATGCCCTCCACCGGGACAGGACGATCCAGTTCGTCGGCGAAGTTGCGCCAGTCGCCGGGGTCAGGCTCGCGCTCATAGACGAAGGGGGCGTCCACGGGCGTTTCGATCTGATCGACCCGTCGCCAGCCCTCGACGCGGGCGCGGTGACGGAAGGTCGACAGGCTGAGGCCGTGCCGTTCGCAGACCTCGGGCGCGCTGCCGCCCGCCAGATAGTCGGCGCGGGCCAGGGCCCACAGATCGGCGGAGCGACGGGTGCGCGCCGGAGGCGGGTTTTCAGAATAGCTGCTCATGCCCGCAAGCCTAGGGCGCGCGGCGGGTAGGGCGAGCGGAAGAGGCGCGGCGCGGCGCCAATCCCGTGCGCGACAAGGGATTGGACCGGCGCATTAGGATGGCGGGGCGGGGATGGCGCCCATGGCAGGCGCTTCTCCCCAAAGAAATGGGGCTCAGCCCGCCGGGTTCACGTCCAGCAGTTCGACGGTGAAGCGCAGGGTCGAATTGGCGGGAATCTCGGTTCCCATCCAGCGGGCGCCGTAGGCCAGATCGGCGGGGATGACGAACTCGTAGGTCTCGCCGACGCGCATCAGGGCGACGCCCTCGGTCCAGCCCTTGATGACGCGGTTCAGCGGGAAGCTGGCCGGTTCGTTACGGCTGTAGGAGCTGTCGAACTCGCGGCCGTCGATGAAGGTGCCGCGATAGTGGACCTTGACCGTGTCGGTCGCCGTGGGCTGCACGCCGTTCGGCCGCGCCTTGCCGACGCGACGATATTGCAGGCCGGAGGGCGTGGTGGTCCAGCCTCTGCGCTGGCCGTTCCACATCAGATAGGCGGTCTGGCCGACCTCCCAGTTCTCCTGGGTGGCGGGGCCCTGCGGCACGACCTGGGCGACGGTGGCGGGCGCGGAGGCGCAGGCGGACAGGGTCAGGGCGGCGGCGGCCGCAGCGAGGGCGGGCAGGGCGATACGGTTCATAACCGTCAGGCTTATCATGCCGGACGAAACTGTCACCTGCCGTCTTGGAAGGCCTTTATTTCGCCGGAGATCGGCGTATATATGCGCGCTCCGCAGATTCCATGAATCCCGCGCGAAAGCGCCGAGGCCCGGTTTGTCGCCCTCCGACCGGTGCGAAGGCGTCGCTCCTTTCCCAAGGAGCGGGCATATAAGGCGTCCTGATCCCGCAGTGGGTCGAGGGTGGACGCCGCGAGAACATACGGTCACGGATCGCCGAAGGGCGGGCCGTGGCTGCTGCATTGACGTCGGGCTCTCATTCCTTTGTGGGATGGGCTCGCGATTGGGAAAACAGAATGGCAAACTCCACTGACGGTCTCGCCCTGGGTAAGATCGCCTCCGCCACCTCGTTCACCGGAAAGAAGCGCATTCGTCACTCGTTCGGGCGTATTCCCGAAGCGGTGAAGATGCCGAACCTGATCGAGGTTCAGCGCGCTTCCTACGAGCAGTTCCTGCAGCGCGAAGTGCGCAGCGGGATCCGCAAGGACCAGGGCATCGAGGCGGTCTTCAAGTCGGTCTTCCCGATCAAGGACTTCAACGAGCGCGCCGTCCTGGAGTACGTGTCCTACGAGTTCGAGGACCCCAAGTACGACGTCGAGGAATGCATCCAGCGCGACATGACCTATGCCGCGCCGCTGAAGGTCAAGCTGCGCCTGATCGTCTTTGAGACCGAGGAAGAAACGGGCGCCCGTTCGGTCAAGGACATCAAGGAGCAGGACGTCTACATGGGCGACATCCCGCTCATGACGGACAAGGGCACCTTCATCGTCAACGGCACCGAGCGCGTGATCGTCTCGCAGATGCACCGCTCGCCGGGCGTCTTCTTCGACCACGACAAGGGCAAGACCCACTCGTCGGGCAAGCTGCTGTTCGCCGCCCGCGTCATTCCCTACCGTGGTTCGTGGCTCGACTTCGAGTTCGACGCCAAGGACGTGGTCTTCGTCCGTATCGATCGTCGCCGCAAACTGCCGGCCACCAGCTTCCTGCTGGCCCTGGGCATGGACGGCGAGGAAATCCTCAAGACCTTCTACGAGACCGTCCCCTACGAGAAGCGCGGCGAAGGCTGGGTCACGCCCTACAAGCCGGAACGCTGGCGCGGCGTGAAGCCGGAGTTCGACCTGGTCGACGCCGACACCGGCGAAGTGGTCGCGCAGGCTGGTCAGAAGATCAGCGCCCGCGCCGCCAAGAAGCTGGCTGACGGCGGCCTGGTGTCGCTGTCGCTGGCCGCTGACGCCCTGCTGACCAAGTATCTGGCCGCCGACGCCGTCAACTACGAGACCGGCGAGATCTACGCCGAGGCCGGCGACGAGCTGGACGCCGAGGCGATCGCCCTGCTGGAAGAGCACGGCTTCACCACCATCGACGTGCTGGACATCGACCACGTCACGGTCGGCGCCTACATGCGCAACACCCTGCGCGTGGACAAGAACACGGGTCGTGAAGACGCCCTGTTCGACATCTATCGCGTCATGCGCCCGGGCGAGCCGCCGACCCCGGAAGCCGCCGAGGCCATGTTCAACTCGCTGTTCTTCGACAGCGAGCGCTACGACCTGTCGGCCGTGGGCCGGGTCAAGATGAACATGCGTCTGGAGACCCCCGAGGTTTCCGACGAAATCCGCGTCCTGCAAAAGGACGACGTGCTGAAGGTGCTGCAGATCCTGGTCGGCCTGAAGGACGGCCGAGGCGAGATCGACGACATCGACAACCTGGGCAACCGTCGCGTCCGTTCGGTCGGCGAGCTGCTGGAAAACCAGTACCGCGTCGGTCTGCTGCGCATGGAGCGCGCCATCAAGGAGCGCATGAGCTCGGTCGATATCGACACGGTCATGCCGCACGACCTGATCAACGCCAAGCCGGCCGCGGCGGCTGTGCGTGAATTCTTCGGCTCTTCGCAGCTGTCGCAGTTCATGGACCAGACCAACCCGCTGTCGGAGATCACCCACAAGCGTCGCCTTTCGGCGCTTGGCCCGGGCGGTCTGACCCGTGAGCGCGCCGGCTTTGAAGTCCGCGACGTTCACCCGACCCACTATGGCCGCATCTGCCCGATCGAAACGCCGGAAGGCCCGAACATCGGTCTGATCAACTCGCTGGCCACCCACGCGCGCGTCAACAAGTACGGCTTCATCGAGAGCCCCTATCGCCGCGTGAAGGAAGGCAAGGCCACGGACGAGGTGGTCTACATCTCGGCCATGGAAGAGGCGAAGCACGTCATCGCCCAGTCCAACATCGAGCTGAAGGCGGGCGAGATCGTCGAGGACCTGGTCCCCGGCCGGATCAACGGCGAATCCCAGCTGCTGACCAAGGCCGACGTCGACATGATGGACGTGTCGCCGAAGCAGGTCGTTTCGGTCGCTGCGGCCCTGATCCCCTTCCTGGAAAACGACGACGCCAACCGCGCACTGATGGGCGCCAACATGCAACGTCAGGCCGTGCCTCTGGTGCAGTCGGACGCGCCGCTGGTCGGCACCGGCATGGAAGCGGTCGTGGCCGTGGACTCCGGCGCGGTCGTGATCGCCCGTCGTGACGGCGTGGTCGAGCAGATCGACGGCACGCGTATCGTTCTGCGCGCCACCGGCGACGTGGACGCGGGCCGTTCGGGCGTCGACATCTATCGCCTGTCGAAGTTCCAGCGCTCGAACCAGTCGACCTGCATCAACCAGCGCCCGATCGTGCGCGTGGGCGATGAAGTGAAGGCCGGCGACGTCATCGCTGACGGCCCGTCGACGGACCTGGGCGAACTGGCCCTGGGCCGTAACGTCCTGGTCGCCTACATGCCCTGGAACGGCTACAACTTCGAAGACTCCATCCTGATCTCCGAGCGCATCGTGCGCGACGACATCTTCACCTCCATCCACCTCGAGGAATTCGAAGTGATGGCGCGTGACACGAAGCTTGGGCCGGAAGAAATCACCCGCGACATCCCCAACGTCGGCGAGGAGGCCCTGCGCAACCTCGACGAAGCGGGCATCGTGGCCATCGGCGCCGAAGTCCAGCCGGGCGACATCCTGTGCGGCAAGGTCACGCCGAAGGGCGAGAGCCCGATGACGCCGGAAGAGAAGCTGCTGCGCGCCATCTTCGGCGAGAAGGCTTCGGACGTCCGCGACACCTCGCTGCGTCTGCCGCCCGGCGTCGCCGGCACGGTCGTCGACGTGCGCGTCTTCAACCGTCACGGCGTCGACAAGGACGAACGCGCCGTGGCGATCGAACGCGCCGAAATCGAACGCCTCGGCAAGGACCGCGACGATGAGCTCAAGATCCTGGAGCGCAACGTCTATGGCCGCCTGAAGCCGCTGCTGCTCGGCAAGGACGCCGTCTCGGGCCCGAAGGGCATGGGTCGCGGCGCCGTGACCGAAGAGAAGCTGGCCGAAGTGTCCAAGGGCCTGTGGTGGCAGGTCGCGCTCGACGACGAGAAGTCGATGGGCGAGCTGGAAGCCATGAAGAAGCAGTTCGAGGACGCCCGTAAGGCGCTCGACCGCCGCTTCGAGGACAAGGTCGAGAAGCTGCAGCGCGGCGACGAGCTGCCGCCTGGCGTGATGAAGATGGTCAAGGTCTTCGTGGCCGTGAAGCGCAAGCTTCAGCCCGGGGACAAGATGGCCGGCCGTCACGGCAACAAGGGCGTCATTTCCAAGATCCTGCCGATCGAGGACATGCCGCACCTGGACGACGGCACCCACGTCGACATCGTTCTGAACCCGCTGGGTGTGCCGTCGCGCATGAACATCGGCCAGATCTTCGAGACCCACCTGGGTTGGGCCGCTGCTGGCCTCGGCAAGCAGATCTCCGGTCTGCTCGAGCAGTGGATGGACGGCGGCATGCGCGACGCCCTGGTGTCACGTCTGACCGAAATCTACGGCGCCGATACTCCGCTGCCGCAGAGCGACGAAGAGCTGATCGAGCTGGCCCAGAACCTGGCCAAGGGCGTGCCCTTCGCGACCCCGGTCTTCGACGGCGCGCACATCTCGGACATCGAGGACCTGCTGGAATCGGCCGGTCTGGATCGTTCGGGTCAGTCGATCCTGTTCGACGGCCAGACGGGCGAGCAGTTCAAGCGCCCGGTCACGGTCGGCTACGTCTACATGCTGAAGCTGCACCACCTGGTCGACGACAAGATCCACGCCCGCTCCATCGGCCCGTACTCGCTCGTCACCCAGCAGCCGCTGGGCGGTAAGGCGCAGTTCGGCGGTCAGCGCTTCGGGGAAATGGAGGTCTGGGCTCTGGAAGCCTATGGCGCCGCCTACACCCTGCAGGAGATGCTGACGGTCAAGTCCGACGACGTGGCCGGCCGCACCAAGGTCTACGAGGCCATCGTCCGTGGCGACGACAGCTTCGAAGCCGGCATTCCCGAGAGCTTCAACGTGCTCATCAAGGAAATGCGCTCGCTGGGTCTGAACGTGGAGCTGGAGAACAGCTGATCGGAAGCTGAAGCCCTCTCCCGCATGGCGGGGGAGGGCGGTCCGACCGCCTCTCCTCTCTGAATGAATTTTCGCGGGGCATTCCCGCAGAAGGAAAAAAGATGAACCAGGAAGTCCTGAACATCTTCAACCCGGTCCCGGTCACGCCGACCTTCGACCAGATCAAGATCGCCCTGGCTTCGCCGGAGAAGATCCGGTCGTGGTCGTTCGGCGAGATCAAGAAGCCGGAAACCATCAACTACCGCACGTTCAAGCCCGAGCGTGACGGTCTGTTCTGCGCCCGTATCTTTGGCCCGACCAAGGACTACGAATGCCTGTGCGGCAAGTACAAGCGCATGAAGTACAAGGGCATCATCTGCGAGAAGTGCGGCGTTGAAGTCACGCTGGCTCGCGTTCGCCGCGAGCGCATGGGTCACATCGACCTGGCCGCCCCGGTCGCCCACATCTGGTTCCTGAAGTCGCTGCCGTCGCGCATCTCGCTGATGCTGGACATGGCGCTGAAGGACGTCGAGCGCGTCCTGTATTTCGAGAACTACATCGTCACCGAGCCGGGTCTGACCCCGCTGAAGCAGAACCAACTGCTGACGGAAGACGAGTTCTATCGCTACCAGGAAGAATACGGCGACGACGGCTTCACGGCTGAAATCGGCGCTGAGGCCGTCCGCAACCTGCTGATGGGCATCGACCTGAACGCCGAGGCCGAGCGCCATCGCGGCGAGCTGGCCGACAACCCGTCGGAAATGAAGGCCAAGAAGGCGTCCAAGCGCCTGAAGCTGATCGAGGCCTTCCTGGAATCCGGCAACAAGCCGGAGTGGATGATCCTGACGATCGTCCCGGTCATCCCGCCGGAACTGCGTCCGCTGGTGCCGCTGGACGGCGGCCGCTTTGCGACGTCGGACCTGAACGACCTGTATCGCCGGGTCATCAACCGTAACAACCGCCTGAAGCGCCTGATCGAGCTGCGCGCGCCGGACATCATCATCCGCAACGAAAAGCGGATGCTGCAGGAATCGGTCGACGCCCTGTTCGACAACGGCCGCCGCGGTCGCGTGATCACGGGCGCCAACAAGCGTCCGCTGAAGTCGCTGGCCGACATGCTGAAGGGCAAGCAGGGTCGCTTCCGCCAGAACCTGCTGGGCAAGCGCGTGGACTACTCGGGCCGTTCGGTCATCACCGTGGGTCCCGAGCTGAAGCTGCACGAGTGCGGCCTGCCGAAGAAGATGGCGCTCGAGCTGTTCAAGCCGTTCATCTATGCGCGTCTGGACGCCAAGGGCCTGTCGGGCACCGTCAAGCAGTCCAAGCGCATGGTCGAGCGCGAGCAGCCGCAGGTGTGGGACATCCTCGAAGAGGTGATCCGCGAGCACCCGGTCATGCTGAACCGCGCGCCGACGCTTCACCGTCTGGGCATCCAGGCGTTCGAGCCGAAGCTGATCGAGGGCAAGGCCATCCGCCTGCACCCGCTGGTCTGCACCGCCTTCAACGCCGACTTCGACGGCGACCAGATGGCTGTTCACGTCCCGCTGTCGCTGGAAGCGCAACTCGAAGCGCGCGTCCTGATGATGTCGACGAACAACATCCTGTCGCCCGCCAACGGCAAGCCGATCATCGTGCCGTCGCAGGACATCGTCCTGGGTCTGTACTACCTGTCGCTGGTCAAGGATAACCAGCCGGGCGAGGGCAAGCTGTTCGCCAACATGGGCGAGATCGACGCCGCCCTGGACGCCAAGGTCGTCGGCCTGCACACCAAGATCAAGGCGCGCTGGACCGAGATGAACGCGGCTGGCGAAGTCGTCACCAAGGTCATCGACACGACCCCGGGCCGGATGAAGCTGGGCGCGCTGCTGCCGCACAACGCCAACATCGGCTACGGCCTGCTCGACAAGAACCTGACCAAGAAGGAAATCGGTAACCTGATCGATCAGGTCTATCGTCACTGCGGTCAGAAGGCGACGGTCATCTTCGCCGACCAGATGATGCAGCTGGGCTTCCGTGAAGCCGCCAAGGCCGGCATTTCCGTGGGCAAGGACGACATCGTCATCCCGGCCAAGAAGGAACAGATGGTCGCGGAAACCCGCACCCAGGTCGAAGAGTACGAGCAGCAGTATGCTGACGGCCTCATCACCAAGGGCGAGAAGTACAACAAGGTCGTCGACGCCTGGGCCAAGGCCACGGACAAGATCGCTGACGAGATGATGGGCGAGATCGCCCAGCCTCGCGTCCTGATCAAGGGCCAGGAGCCGGACATCAACTCCGTCTTCATGATGGCCAACTCCGGCGCCCGTGGTTCGCAAGCCCAGATGAAGCAGCTGGGCGGCATGCGCGGCCTGATGGCCAAGCCTTCGGGCGAGATCATCGAGACGCCGATCATCTCGAACTTCAAGGAAGGCCTGACCGTCCTTGAATACTTCAACTCCACCCACGGCGCCCGTAAGGGTCTGGCCGACACCGCGCTGAAGACCGCCAACTCGGGTTACCTGACCCGTCGTCTGGTGGACGTGGCGCAGGACTCCATCGTCACCGAGGAAGACTGCGGCTCGACGCGCGGCATCACCCTGCGCGCCGTCGTCGAAGGCGGCGACGTGCTGGTCTCGCTGGGCCAGCGGGTCCTGGGTCGCTATGCGGCCGAGGACATCAAGGAGCCCGGCGGCGACAAGGTCCTGTTCCCTGCCGACACCTATCTGCAGGAAGAAGAGATCGAGGCCATCGACGCGGCCGGCGTTCAGTCGATCAAGGTCCGTTCGGCCCTGACCTGTGAAGCCGAAGCCGGCATCTGCGGCATGTGCTACGGCCGTGACCTGGCGCGCGGCACCAACGTCAACATCGGCGAAGCGGTCGGCGTCATCGCCGCCCAGTCGATCGGCGAGCCGGGCACCCAGCTGACGATGCGTACCTTCCACATCGGCGGTACGGCCCAGGTGGCGGAAACCTCGTTCTACGAGGCGACCAACGCCGGTAAGGCCAAGATCGTCGGCCCGACCGTTACGGCGGCGCACGGCGACCTGGTGGCTCTGAGCCGCAACGTCGTCGTCATCGTGGTCGTGGACGGCAAGGACCGCGAGACCCACAAGGTCCCGTACGGCGCCCGCATCCGCGTCAAGGAAGGCGCGGACATCGCCAAGGGCCAACGTCTGGCGGAGTGGGACCCCTACACCACCCCGATCCTGACCGAAGTCGGCGGCGTGATCCGCTTCGAAGACCTGGTCGACGGCCTGTCCGTCCGCGAAGAAACCGACGAAGCAACGGGCATCGCCCAGCGCGTGGTTTCCGACTGGCGCGCCAGCCCCCGCGGTTCGGACCTGCGTCCGGCCATGGGCGTCACGACCGGCGACACCTACGCCAAGCTGGCCTCGGGCTCTGACGCCCGCTACCTGCTGCCCGTGGGCGCCGTTCTGTCCGTGTCGAACGGCGACGAGGTCAAGCCGGGCGAGATCATCGCCCGTGTTCCGACCGAAGGCGCCAAGACCCGCGACATCACCGGCGGTCTGCCGCGAGTCGCCGAACTGTTCGAAGCCCGTCGTCCGAAGGACTGCGCCGTCATCGCCGAAATGGATGGCCGCGTTGAGTTCGGTCGCGACTACAAGAACAAGCGTCGCATCAAGATCACCCCGGAACTGGACGCCGACGGCAACCAGGCCGAGGCGGTCGAGTTCCTGATCCCGAAGGGCAAGCACATCTCCGTCCACGACGGCGATCTGATCCAGAAGGGCGACTACATCATCGACGGCAACCCGGATCCGCACGACCTGCTGCGCATCCAGGGCGTCGAGGCGCTGGCCGAGTATCTGGTGAACGAAGTGCAGGAGGTCTATCGACTGCAAGGCGTGCCGATCAACGACAAGCACATCGAAGTCATCGTCCGTCAGATGCTGCAGAAGGTGGAAGTCCTGGATTCGGGTGAAACCACCCTGATCCGCGGCGACACCGTCGAAGTGGCCGAAGCCGCTCTGGAAAACGCCAAGGTCGAGAAGCGCGGCGGTCGTCTGGCCACCACGCAGCCCGTCCTGCTGGGCATCACCAAGGCGTCGCTGCAGACCCGCAGCTTCATCTCGGCGGCGTCCTTCCAGGAGACCACCCGCGTCCTCACCGACGCCTCGGTCCACGGCAAGAAGGACATGCTGGAAGGCCTGAAGGAAAACGTCATCGTCGGCCGCTTGATCCCGGCGGGCACGGGCGCCTATCTGCGCTCGCTGCAGAAGCTGGCCAACCAGCGCGACGCGGAACTGACCCAGGCCCGCGAAGACGCGATCGAGCCGCTGCCGGCCGATCTGGCCCTGGAACTGGAAAAGTCGGACGACTGATCCGTTTCAGAAGCGAAACTGAAGAAGGCGGCGCTGGTGACAGCGCCGCCTTTTTCTTTGTCGCCGGCCTACCGCCCTTCGGGCTGCTTGAGGCTGGGGGGCGCCATGGGGGCTAGCGAGGCTCGGGCGGCTTGTTGCTGTCCTGGCGAACGTTGGTGCTTGCGCCCTGGCGCATGGACGGATCGAGGTGGGCGCCGGCGCAGCCCACGCCGAAGTTCGAGCCGGGGCATTCCTGCGGCGGCATGACGCCCGTGCCGCCCGACAGCGGACGTCTTTGGGACTCGTAGCGCTGCATCTCGCGGGCGCCTTCGCGGGCGAAGCGGGCGTCGCGCTCGGCGTTGCCGCTGCCGGTGATGGGGCGCTGGGCCCCCTCTGCGGCGCGGGCGTTGAAGCGCTCATCGCAGATGGCGCGCTCGCCGGGCGTGAGCACGGCGCGCGAGGGGCAGCCCGCGGGCGAGGTGCGCAGGGCGCGGGCGTTGCGCCCGTCCTGGCCCTCGGGCGCGACCCGCCAGGCGTCGGATACGCCCGGCACGCCCGAGGCCGCGGCCGACGGCGCGCCGGGGGCGGGGTTGGCGAGACGCGGCGCGGGCGGGGCGGGCAGACCGTCCGCCTCGTCCTCATCCTTCTTGCGGGGGCGAAGGGTCGTCACCGGGGCGGGGGCGGGCGCGGCGCGTTCGGCCGCGGCCGGCGGCGCCGGGGTCGGCGCAGGCACATAGGGGCGCGCCGGGGTGGGCAGAGGCGCCGGCGGCGCGATGGGCGCTGTCCTGGGCGGAGCGGCGGGGACGGGCTGCGGCGTGGGCGCGGCGACCGGCGCGGGGGTCGGCGTCGGCGCAGGCGGCGCGATGGTCGGACTGGGGCGCTCGGGCAGGGGCGTCGCCCGTTCCGGGGCGGGCAGGGGCTCCTCGGTCGGGAGCGGCGGGACCAGGCGCGGCGCCGGCAGGGGCTCGGGCAGGGGTTCCGGCGGCAGGGTGGGGCGTTCGATCTCGACCTGGATGATCGGCTGGAGGTCGGGCCGGGGCGCTGGATGGTCCTCGCTGGCCGCCAGCAGCACCATGGAGCCGAGGACGACCACATGCATCAGGAGGGATGCGCCGGCCAATAGGCCGCGCCGCACGCCGGGACGCAGACGCCGGGCCGGAGCCCGAGCCAGAACTGCAACGCTCATAGCGGCTCCCCAATCCTCGTCGAGAGAATGATGCCAAGGCAAGCATGGCAATATAGCGGCGAATCCGCCAGCCAAGGAACGGCGATCTTTTTGGCGCGCCGCAGGCGGCCAATCGCAGCGCGCCAAGGCGCGGCGGGGCGCGGCGAAAGGCTGAATCACTTGACGCCTTCACCCATCGCGCGTAAACGGCGCGCACTTTCGAGACGTGGGCGGTTCGCCGTCCGTCGAGATCGAGACAATTGAACGGACGGGCTGTGCCCGCCGGAACGCCCGAAGCGCGCGTTCCGGTTTTTTCGTTTGGCTGTCCCGGCTCACTCGATCAACACCCGGGCCGCGCTTCGGCGTTGTCCAAAAGAAGGCTCATGAGGCGCCCCGGCCGAAAGGCACACGCCTCCATATCGAAAAGAGACAATCGTATGCCTACGATCAACCAACTGATCCGCAAGCCGCGCAAGCCCAAGCCCACCCGTAACAAGGTCCCGGCTCTGGAAGGTTCGCCCCAGCGTCGCGGCGTTTGCACCCGCGTCTACACCACGACCCCGAAGAAGCCGAACTCGGCTCTGCGTAAGGTCGCCAAGGTCCGTCTGGCCAAGAACGGCTACGAAGCCGTTTGCTACATCCCCGGCGAAGGCCACAACCTGCAAGAGCACTCGGTTGTTCTGATCCGCGGCGGCCGCGTGAAGGACTTGCCCGGCGTGCGTTACCACATCCTGCGCGGCGTGCTCGACACGCAAGGCGTCAAGGACCGCAAGCAGCGTCGTTCGCACTACGGCACCAAGCGTCCGAAGTAAGCGAACCGTTTTCAGGCCTGCTGGTCTGGACCCTCAGAGATTTTCCCGGCGCCTGCCGGGCACTGCAAGGAATAACCCATGTCGCGTCGTCACCGCGCCCAGAAGCGTGAAGTTCTGCCGGATCCCAAGTTCGGCGATCTGATCGTCACCAAGTTCATGAACTACGTCATGTACGAAGGTAAGAAGGCCGTCGCCGAGAACATCGTCTATGGCGCCTTCGATATCCTGGCCGAGAAGAAGAAAGACCACACTGCGGTCGAAACCTTCCACACCGCGCTCGACAACGTCGCGCCGTCGGTCGAAGTCCGTTCGCGTCGCGTCGGCGGCGCCACCTACCAGGTGCCGGTCGAAGTCCGTCCGGACCGTCGTCGCGCCCTGGCCATCCGCTGGCTGGTGAACGCTGCGCGCAAGCGCGGTGAAAACACCATGACGGAAAAGCTGGCCGCCGAGCTGCTGGACGCCTCGAACAACCGCGGCACCGCGGTCAAGAAGCGCGAAGACACCCACAAGATGGCCGAAGCCAACCGCGCCTTCAGCCACTACCGCTGGTAAGCGTCTTCAAAGCGCCATCAGGCGCGCTTATCTGAGGCTATCAAGCGCGGGCGGTTTGAGCTAAATCGCCCGCGCTGTCTTATCCGAATATCACCTTGGGCGCCCGTCGCGTCCGCGAAGCACCCCGAAGGCAACTCCAATGCCCCGCACACATAAAATCGAAGACTACCGCAACTTCGGCATCATGGCCCACATCGACGCGGGCAAGACGACGACGACCGAGCGGATCCTGTTCTACACCGGCAAGTCCCACAAGATCGGCGAAGTCCACGACGGCGCCGCCACCATGGACTGGATGGACCAGGAACAAGAGCGCGGCATCACCATCACGTCCGCCGCGACGACCGCTTTCTGGAAAGAAAAGCGCCTCAACATCATCGACACCCCCGGCCACGTGGACTTCACCATTGAAGTCGAGCGTTCGCTGCGCGTGCTCGACGGCGCCGTGACGGTGCTGGACGGCAACGCCGGCGTCGAGCCGCAGACCGAAACCGTCTGGCGTCAGGCCGACAAGTACTCGGTGCCGCGCATCGTCTTCGTCAACAAGATGGACAAGATCGGCGCCGACTTCGACGCTTCGGTCCAGTCGATCCGCGACCGCCTGGGCGCCAAGGCTGTGCCGATCCAGTTCCCGATCGGTTCGGAAAGCTCGCTGTCGGGCCTGGTCGACGTCGTCGAAATGCGTTCGGTCGTCTGGGACAACGACGCCCTGGGCGCCAACTTCACCGTCGGCGAAATCCCGGCCGATCTGATGGACAAGGCTGTTGAAGCCCGCCAGTACCTGATCGACAACGCCGTCGAACTCGACGACGAGGCGATGGAAGCCTACCTGGGCGGCGAAGAGCCTTCGGTCGAAACGCTGAAGAAGTGCATCCGTAAGGCCGTGCTGACCGGCGCCTTCTATCCGATCCTGTGCGGCTCGGCGTTCAAGAACAAGGGCGTGCAGACGCTGCTCGACGCCGTCGTCGACTACCTGCCGTCGCCGCTCGACATCCCGCCGACCCCGGGCATCGACTTCAAGACCGAAGAGCCGATCGTGCGCAAGGCGTCGGACGACGAGCCCCTGTCGGTCCTGGCGTTCAAGATCATGGACGACCCCTTCGTCGGCTCGCTGACCTTCTGCCGCCTCTACTCGGGCAAGATGGAAACCGGCATGTCGCTGCTGAACTCGTCGCGTGACAAGAAAGAGCGCGTCGGCCGCATGCTGCAGATGCACTCGAACAACCGCGAGGACATCAAGGAAGCCTACGCCGGCGACATCGTCGCCCTGGCCGGCCTGAAGGAAACCCGCACCGGCGACACGCTGTGCGATCCCATCAAGTCGCCCGTCATCCTCGAGAAGATGGAATTCCCGGCGCCCGTGATCGAGATCTCGGTCGAGCCCAAGACCAAGGCCGACCAGGAGAAGCTGGGCGTGGCTCTGGCCAAGCTGGCTTCGGAAGATCCGTCCTTCACCGTCTCGACCGACCACGAGTCGGGCCAGACCATCCTGAAGGGCATGGGCGAGCTTCACCTGGACATCAAGATCGACATCCTGAAGCGCACCTACAAGGTCGAAGCCACGATCGGCGCCCCGCAGGTGGCCTATCGTGAATCGCTCGGCCGCAAGGTCGACATCGACTACACGCACAAGAAGCAGACCGGCGGTACGGGCCAGTTCGCCCGCGTCATGATCACCTTCGAACCCGGCGAGCCGGGCTCGGGCTTCGTGTTCGAGAACTCGATCGTCGGCGGTGCAGTGCCCAAGGAATACATCCCGGGCGTTGAAAAGGGTCTGGAGTCCGTCAAGGACAACGGCCTGCTGGCCGGCTTCCCGCTGATCGACTTCAAGGCGACCCTGACGGACGGCAAGTACCACGACGTCGACTCCAGCGTGCTGGCGTTCGAAATCGCGGCCCGCGCCGCCTTCCGCGAACTGAAGGAAAAGGGCGCACCGAAGCTGCTCGAGCCGATCATGGCGGTCGAGGTCGTGACCCCCGAGGAATACCTCGGCTCGGTCATCGGCGACCTGAACGGCCGTCGCGGCATGATCCAGGGTCAGGACATGCGCGGCAACGCGACTGTCGTGAACGCCTTCGTCCCGCTGGCGAACATGTTCGGCTACGTGAACACCCTGCGGGGCATGTCGCAAGGCCGCGCCCAGTTCACCATGCAGTACGACCACTACGAGCCGGTGCCGCAACACGTCGCCGACGAAGTGATCAAGAAGTACGCCTAAACCCGTTGTCGCCCGTCGTTCGCGACGGGCGCACTTGAAACCCGGGCGGTTTGAGCGCAGACCGCCCGCCTTCATCCCCAAACCAATAGGACCCCCGGTTCGGGGACCCAGGAGCTAGAAGATGGCCAAGGAAAAGTTCGAA
>NZ_DGLD01000003.1 GCF_002387245.1 Brevundimonas sp. UBA4553 | reverse complement strand
GAGGATTCGATCGCAACCGCCAGGCTCTTCTGTTCTTCAAGCGCCTTGGTGATGGTCTCGCCAGCGGCCAGGGCCACGTCGACGATCGATTGACCGCGTTGCATCGACTGCTTCACGGCGTCCAGGGCGCCCATCTCGGCGCGCTGGTTGGTGGCGATGGCGAAGATCGCGCCATTGTCCTTGGCCGAAGAAACCTTCTGGCCAGTGTTCACACGGTTTTGCGTGATCGCGAGATCGCGGCTCGTGTTATTCAGGTTTTGCAGAGCAATCAGAGCGCCTGCATTGGTATTGATGCTGTTAGCCATTTTGGCAGTTCCTTTATTGTCTTCGACATTTCCGACGCCGTTTTGGCGGTCGGGAGCATTCTGCTCGGGGGTAGTCTCATCAGGGGCGGCCCCGAGGGACCGCCCCTAATCCATTAACGGAACAGGCCGAGCAGAACCGAGCTCGACTGGTTCGCGATCGACAGCGCCTGCACGCCCAGCTGTTGCTTGGTTTGCAGGGCGGTCAGCTTGGCGCTTTCCTTGGCCAGATCGGCGTCCACCAGGTTGCCGACACCCACTTCAAGGGCGTCCTGCATCTTGCTGGTGAAGGTCAGCGAGCGCTCCAGCGACTTAGACTTGGTGCCGAGAGCGCCCAGTTCAGCCGTGAAGCCCTTCAGCGCGGTTTCGACCAGAGCGGCGGTAGCGCCCGCACGAACGACAGAGCCGCCCGCGGTGGACACCGCCGTCGCCGCGCCTGAGGCCGCCTTCAGCGTGAAGACGTCGGTCGAGCCCGTGCCGGTCTTGACCTGAATGGCGTCCGTGGTCGTGGCCGAGAACAGGTTGACGCCGTCGAAGGTGGCGCCGCCCAGAGCCTTGGTGATTTCATTGCCGAGGGCGTTGAAGTCAGCCAGGTAGGCCGTTTCGGCAGCCGAACCGGCCACTGAGGATTCGATCGCAACCGCCAGGCTCTTCTGTTCTTCAAGCGCCTTGGTGATGGTCTCGCCAGCGGCCAGGGCCACGTCGACGATCGATTGACCGCGTTGCATCGACTGCTTCACGGCGTCCAGGGCGCCCATCTCGGCGCGCTGGTTGGTGGCGATGGCGAAGATCGCGCCATTGTCCTTGGCCGAAGAAACCTTCTGGCCAGTGTTCACACGGTTTTGCGTGATCGAGAGATCGCGGCTCGTGTTGTTCAGGTTTTGCAGAGCAATCAGAGCGCCTGCATTGGTATTGATGCTGTTAGCCATTTTGGCTTTCCTTTGCTTTTTACATTTTCAACGTCGTTTTGACGCCGTGAGCGTTCTGCTCGGGTAGTCTCTTTTATCAAAAACGGACCCTTGGACCCGTTTCCAATTCTTATCCGCGGAACAGGCCGAGCAGGACCGAGCTCGACTGGTTCGCGATGCCCAGCGCTTGGACGCCGAGTTGTTGTTTGGTCTGGAGCGCCGTCAGCTTGGCGCTTTCCTTGGCCAGGTCGGCATCGACCAGGTTGCCGATACCGACCTCGACCGCGTCCTGGATCTTGCCGGTGAAGGTCAGCGAGCGCTCCAGCGACTTCGACTTGGTGCCGAGGGCGCCCAGCTCCGCCGTGAAGGCCTTCAACGCCGTATCCACCGCCGTGGCCGTGGCGCCGGCGCGAACAATGGCGCCGCCAGCGGTGGCGACAGCGGTGGCCGCGCCGGTGGCCTTGAGGACGAACTTGTCCGTCGAACCGGTGCCGGTCTTGACCTCGACATCAGCAGCCGCGGCCGAATAGAGATTGACGCCGTCGAAGGTGGCGCCAGCCAAGGCCTTGGTGATTTCGTTACCCAGGGCGTTGAAGTCGGCCAGATAGGCGGTTTCAGCAGCCGAACCGGCCACCGAGGATTCGATCGCAACCGCCAGGCTCTTTTGCTCTTCGAGCGCCTTGGTGATGGTCTCGCCAGCGGCCAGGGCCACGTCGACGATCGATTGACCGCGTTGCATCGACTGCTTCACGGCATCCAGGGCGCCCATCTCGGCGCGCTGGTTGGTGGCGATGGCGAAGATCGCGCCATTATCCTTGGCCGAAGAAACCTTCATGCCGGTGTTCACACGGTTTTGCGTGATCGAGAGATCGCGGCTCGTGTTGTTCAGATTTTGCAGGGCGACCAGAGCGCCTGCGTTGGTGTTGATGCTGTTAGCCATACTGGTAGTTCCTTAGTCTTCGGACATTTCCGACGTCATTTTGACTGCCGGGAGCGTTCTGCTCGGGTGGTTGTGTCGAGAAGCGGTCTTTGGGGAACCGCTTCTAATTCTTATCCGCGGAACAGGCCGAGCAGGATCGAGCTCGACTGGTTCGCGATGCCCAGCGCCTGAACGCCGAGTTGTTGCTTGGTTTGCAGGGCGGTCAGCTTGGCGCTTTCCTTGGCCAGGTCGGCGTCCACCAGGTTGCCGATCCCGACTTCGACCGCGTCCTGGATCTTGTTCGTGAAGATGAGCGAGCGCTCCAGCGACTTCGACTTGGTGCCCATGGCGCCCAGTTCGCTGGTAAAGGCGGTGATGGAGCCCGTCACAACGGTCGTCAGGCCCTGCATGGCCGTGACGTCGGCGGCGCTGGGCGCGGCGTAGTTGGAGATGACCAGGGCGGTGGCGCTGGCGGGGGCCGTGGCCGTCGTGGCCGCCGCGCCGCCCTTCAGGACGAAGTTGTCGTTGGTGCCAGTGCCGGTCTTGACGCTGATGTTGGCGCCGGCGGCCGTGGTGTCGGTCCACAGATTGACGCCGTCGAAGGTGGCGCCAGCCAGAGCCTTCGTGATTTCCGCGCCCAAAGCGTTGTAGTCGGTGACGTAGGCCTTCAGGGCGTCGCCGGTGGCGTTCGAGATGGCGACCGCCAGGCTCTTCTGCTCTTCCAGAGCCTTGACCACGGTCTCGCCGGCGGCCAGGGCCACATCGACGATCGACTGGCCGCGTTGCATGGAATTCTTGACGGCGTCCAAGGCGCCCATCTCGGCGCGCTGATTGGTGGCGATCGCGAAGATCGCGCCGTTGTCCTTGGCCGAGGAAACCTTCAGGCCGGTATTCACGCGGTTTTGCGTGACGTTGAGGTCACGGCTGGTCGCATTGAGGTTTTGCAGCGCGATGAGAGCGCCAGCATTCGTGTTGATGCTGTTAGCCATTTTGGCCATCCTATCTGTCTTCGACATGTCCGACGCCATTTTGGCTGCCGGGAGCTTTCTGCTCGAAGACATCAAGAGCAAGGTCGAGGCCAGAACGACCAGCACTTCGAGAATATGCAAGCCTCTGATTTTTATGCGTTAGATTTGGTAAACCATACTTGGAGCCCGGCAGGTTTTGCCGATTTTGACGCGCGGTCGGCAAAACCTGCCGACCTACCCGGCAAGAAAGGCCTTCATCGACGCCACGAGCGCCACCCGAGCCGCTTATCCTCCGCACTCCAGTCGTCCTGCATCGCGCGTTCAGCAGCCCAGGCTTCGACCGCGAGCCGCCGTGCCCCGTCGCAGGCGACAATCTGGGCGCCGCGCAGCAGATAGGCCGCTTCCAGGTCGGCCTGGCTGGGTGCTTCAGGCAGGGTCGCCAGGGCGCAGGGGCGGGCCGCCGCGTCAGGCAGACTCAGGCGCGGCGGCGCAACCGTCGAGATCGGGGGCGAGCCGGCACAGTTCGCGGTCATGAGCCCGCAGGCGATCAGCGCGCATCGGTTCAAGAAGGTTGTTGGCATCTTCGGCGCTCCTTGCCCGTGTGACAGCCGCGACGGTCGCTCGCTCGACCGCCAAGGTCTGTAGGTGATGATCTTCGACGCGGGCGGCCTGCTGCGCCTCCCCCACTGTCTCGATGCGGCGGGCGTCGGCGGCACGGGTTGCGTGCGTCGCCTCGGCCCGGGCTGCCTCCAACCGCCGTTCTTGCAAGCCGAACGGGTCCCACTTCAGACCTGCCCCACGTCCGACCAGGATCAGGAGCAGGAAGCCCGCCATCAGAGTCAGCCAGCCCAGCGGCGTCAGCGCGCGCATCAGATCGCGCGCGCTCATGGATAGGCCCTCCGATCCAGCTCGAAGTGCGGGCCATCTCTCAACCGCGTCCAGTCACCGCCCCAGGTCAACGGGATGCCCAGGTCCGTCGCAGCCGCCTTGAAAGCCCCGGCGATGCGGCCGTACAGCGGCCAATCCCAGCGCACTTGACCCTCTACCAGGGCCGCGACATCGACCGCATGGCCGGTCAGGTGACGCAAGTTCAGCGTGCGACTGGCCCCCGCCCTGACAAGCGCGACCTGACGGACAGGGTCCCGCCGGCCTTCCGTCACCATGAAATCGACCGGAGTCCGCAGGATCGCCGCTTCGACCACGGCAATGAGATCGGGATGCACGCCCTGCAGCCGGGCGCGCGAGCGTTGCGACAGGCGAAAGCTCATGCCCTGCCCCCTGCCGCCAGTCGCAGGCGCAGATTGGCCAGCATGGCGACCATCTGCTGGGCGGTCGGCGCCACCAGATAAAGGACCAGCATCAGGGCGATCAGGCCCATCAACCCTTCCGCCACACGCGGGAGGTCCGCCGGCGCTGTTCGCCCGATGGCTCGCGCCAGCAGCCACCACAAGGCCGCGCTGGCGGTGAAGACATAGAGCCGCCGCCACAGCCAGCGCCCCTCAGCCAGACCCAGGTCAGTCATACTTCATCCTCCTGATCGCAGGGCGCGACGGGCCTGCGCCAGTCGTTGCCCAGTTCGTCGAAGCAATCGTCGGGGCTCAGCCGTTCGGGCGCCGCCCAGACCTCCTCGTCCAGCAGTTCTGCTTCGAGGATGCGGTCGAGATATCGGGTCATGCCGCTCACCCGATCGCCGTCAGCCAGACCACCCCGGCCGCGCCGGCGCCGCCAGCTCCGCCGGCCGTCACGCCCGCCCCGCCTCCGCCGCCGCCTGCGCCATACAGCCCGCCGGGCGCGCCGGAATACCCCGCCCCCGAAACCGCTCCGCCGCCCCCGCCGCCGCCGCCGCCCACGCAGGACAGGGCCGCCAGCGGCGAAGGCTGCCCGCCAAGGCCTGATGTCGTGCGACCAAGGCCGCCTGGCGCCCTGACGTGCAGCAGAGCTCCGTCTCCGCCTGCGCCGCCGCTGAAGGCGAGGTTGGCCGCACTGACCCCGCCGCCCGCCCCCCCGCCGCCGGGACCGTCAGGTCGGGTCTGCGTCTGACCGGCGCCGGCGATAGCGGAAGCCGACGAGTCGCCTCCGGCGTTGGACCGGATCAGGCCGCCGCCGCCCGCGCCGCCGACGCCCGACGATGCGGTTCCTGCTGCGCCGCCCCGGCCGCCTTCACCCGTCAGCAGCGGACTTCCGCCCGCCGAGACCATCGAGTTCGCGCCGGCGACGCCGCTGACACCACCCACGCCAACCGCCACGGTCAGCGCGCCCGAAAACCCATTCACGGGCCACAGGCCCGACACGACGCCGCCTGCACCCCCGCCGCCGCCGCCAAAGCGCACGGTTCCGGGGGCTCCGGCCTCGCCATTCCCGCCAGCGCCGCCGCCGCCCACACAGATCGCCTCCACCCAGCGCGCCCAGGCGGGCGGGGTCCAATCGCCGCTGGCCGTCAGCACCGTGGTTTCGCGTCGGGTCGCGCCTTGGGCGAACCACAGCCGCCCGGTCGTGCGGTCCACCGTGAAGGCGTCACGCCAGGTCCCGCCGTCAGCGCTGACCTTGAGCCGCAGATCATCGTCACCGATCAAGCCCAACTCGGCCCGCCCGCCCCATCCGCTCTGGAACAGCAACGACAGGACGTCGCTGGCCCCCTGCTTGTTGAAGGTGAAACGCAGGTCGCCGTCGCCGCCGCCTTCTGTTTCCAGCGCGGTCCACAAGGCCTTGTTCAGGCGGGCGGCGACGACGTTGGTCGCGTCCGCCTCGGTGTTCACCCCCAGTCGCGTCAGGTTCTGCAAGGCCTCGGGCTCGCCAGCCTCCGCTGCCAGAGGCGCCCATTCGCCGGCCCGACGCACCAGCACCTGATGGCTGTCCAGAACCACGACCAGCAGGCCGTCAGGCGCGTCGATCGGCAGCCACCCTCCCATCTCGGCCCGCATCAGCGCGCCCGCGGGATGGCCGCTCCAGGCGGTCCCGCTCGCCCCGATCGGCAAGATGTAGAGCGCGCCGTCTTCGGGCCCAGCGGGCTGGGTCGTTGTCGTGCAACTGACCACGGCCGCTTGAGTCAGGGCATCCAGGCGCGTCAGCGCCTCGTTCAGGGTCACGTGCTTCTGCAGCTGACCCGCCGCCAGATAGGGCAGGCCCAGCCGCGCGCTGGCGTTGTCGCTCATCGAATGATCTCCAGGGTTTGGAAGATCAGTCTGCGCGGGGACGTTGCCCCGGCGCGCCGAACGGGAGTGGCGCAAGCCAATCCCGGGAAATCACCGGGATTGGCCGGTCCTATTGTGCGCGCCATCGTGGCTACCGCACGCGGTCAAAGACCTCGACACGCCGCCGTCCAGTCGGATAGGCCAAGAGTCGGCGCGCCGCCTGGCCAACAAGGAAGTCCGCTTGATCTCTCCGTTGAAGGCCGCAATCCATCTGACCGCGCTCGGCCTGCTGGCCGCACCCGCCGCCATCGCCCTGTCGGCGTTGTCGAGGATCGGCCACCGCTGGACCGACCTTCTGGCCCAGTTCACCTCCCCGGCCCTCGGCGCCACGCTGATCCTGACGTTGCTCTGCGCGGTGCTGAGACTGCGTCCCGCCGTCATCGCGGGTCTGAGCGTCACCGCCTTGCTGGTTCTCGCCGTCTGGCCTCAATGGTTCCCGCGCGGCGGCGGCCTGCCGCGCGAGGGCGCGCCGACGTTAACGCTATACTCCGCCAATCTCTGGGCCTGGAATACCGACATCGAGGCCATCACCCGCTCCATCGCCGAAGCGGACGCCGACATCGTGGTCTTGGTAGAACTGGGCGACGCGCCCTCGGCCCAGTTGGATCGCGTGCTGACGGGTTTTCCGCACCGTGTGTTGAACGCCCGCGTAAACCGTCCCAGCGGCGCGGCCCGCGCCGCTATCGCGTCACGTTATCCGCTGACCGCCATCGCGGACCGCCCCGACGGCCTGGTTTCGGTCGCTGCCGCAGCCCAGACGCCACTCGGCCCCGTCAACATCATCGGCGCCCACCTGACCCGACCCTGGCCCTTTCAGTATCAGTGGGGTCAGATCAATCAGGCCACGGCGCTGGCCGCCATCCGTCGCGACATGACCGGTCCTGTCATTGCGACGGGCGACTTCAACAGCGTGTCCAGCGCCCGCATCGGGCGTCAGATCCAGGCCGAGACGGGCATGATCCCCGCGCCCGGCTGGCCCGGCACCTGGCCGTCGCCCCTGCCCTCAGCGATGGGCCTGACGATAGATCAGGTGTGGCGATCGCCCGATCTGGCCCTGCTGGAACGCCGGTTGGGCCGCTCGAACGGTTCCGACCATCGCCCCGTCGTCACCCGCTTCACCTTGGCGGCAGAAGCGCCCTGAGCCGCTCGTCATGGCCATGATCGGGAAAGTCGTCCGCGACCCAGCCCTCCTCGAAGGCTTTCAGAACCCGTCCCGTCTCCGGTCCCGGCTTCAGTCCCAGACGCGCCAGTTCACGCCCCCCGACCGGCAGAGACGGTCGCGTCCAGTCCTGCGCCAGCGTCAGCAGGCGCTGCGCCCCCATGGCGTTTCCGCCCGCCGCCCAAGCCCGCATGACCCGATCCTCGAACGCCTGTCGCCCGTCACGATAGAGAAGCGCCCGCGCCTGCGCGTCTGTCAGCGTCAGCCTCGCCCCGCCACTGGCCGCCTCAGCCAGCCGGTCGCGCTGGGCGTTGGACAACCGCAAGGCGCGCGCCGCCTCCCCCGTTCGCACGGGATCAGCCGGCAGCAGGGCCGACAGCCGCATGACTGGATCTTCGCTGATCTCTGTCATCGTCTCGAACAGCGGCAGATCGAAGCCTCCGCCCAGCACGCGCTCCAACACGCTCGCCTCGGCCATCAACCGCACCGCTGGGCGGGGATCGGGCGCGGCCAGCAGCTTCAACAGTTCCTTGGACACCCTCTCGGCGGACAGATGCTCGACGCCCTCGGCCAAGGCGGCGCAGGCCGCCACCGCCGCCGCATCGGGGGCGCCTCGCCCATACCAGGCATAGAAGCGATAGAAGCGCAGAATGCGCAGGTAGTCCTCGCGGATACGACCTTCGGGTTCGCCGACGAACACGATCCGCCCCGCCATGGCGTCATCAAAGCCCTGCCCCGTCGGGTCCAGAATGACGCCGTCCGCATCGGCATAGAGGGCGTTCAGGCGAAAATCCCTCCGCCCCGCGTCCTCGGTCCAGTCCGTCGTGAAGGCCACCGTGGCGCGCCGTCCATCCGTCGATACGTCACGACGTAAGGTCGTGATCTCGAACGGCTGGCGTTCCGATATCGCGGTCACCGTGCCGTGATCGATTCCGGTCGGAACCGAGCGCAGCCCGGCGGCCTTAAGCGCCCCCACCACCGCATCCGGCGTCAGGGTCGTGGCAATGTCGATGTCGTCGATCGGCGCGCCGATCAAGGCGTTGCGCACGCAACCACCGACGAAGCGGGCGCAGTCCGGCCCGCCCGCCGCCGCCAACGCCGTCATTACCGCCCGCATCGCCGGAACCGTCAGCCAGCCCTGCCCTTCAAGCCTGTGGATCACGCCGCGTCCTCGGCCGCCGCCGACAGAGGCTCGGCCTCGTCGCCGTACAAGCGGCCGAACAGCCCCTTCAGAATGCCCGCCGTCGCACCCCAGATGTAGCGCTCCTCGAACGGCATGGCCCAGAACCAGCGTCGCGCGCCGCCCTCCGGGTCATAATAGTCGCGGCGGTGATTGACCGGGTCCATCAGGAAGTCCCAGGGCACCTCGAACACCTCGGCCACCTCGTCCGGCGAGGGCGTGACCAATGGCGGCGCGGTCAGCCAGCCGACCACCGGTGTGACTAGAAATCCGGTTCCCGTCTCATAGGGATCGCCCAGCCCCAGTAACTCGACCACGTTCGGGTCCAGCGCCACCTCCTCGAAGGCTTCGCGCAGCGCAGCCTGCCCCGCCGTCTCGCCGGGGTCCAGCCGCCCGCCGGGAAAGGCGATCTGTCCAGTATGGCTGGCCAGACTGTCGGACCGCCGCGTCATCAGCACGGTCGGGCCATCGTCATGCATGATGATCGGCACCAAGACGGCGGCCGGGCGCAACTCTCCCGCCGCACGTTCCACGCCGGGATTAAGGTCATAGTCAGACCGCACGGCCGTCCGTTCCGGCGTCCACGACGCCACCGGGTCCAGTCGGGCCTCCAGGCGCTTCCTCAGGCTGTCGCAGCTCATTCCAGCCCTCCCAGCGAAAAGACCTCGCCGCCCGACCGCACCACCAGTCGCCCGTCCACCGCCAGGGCCCGTTCGACCAGTTCATAAAAGACCGGTCGCGCAATCCGCGCCCACAGCTCGGCCCGCACATGGATACGTGGAGCCGGTTCGCCGCTCGCGTGATCGGTCTCGACAATGATGGGATGGTCTGCGCCCGCCTCAACCACATCCCCGACGTCGGTAGTGAAGGTCAGGACGTCGCCCCCCGCCTGCATGGCTACGGCCCTGAACGGCAGGTCCTCGACCCGGATCTTCAGCTTCTCGACCGGGGTGACCAGATGATAGCCGTCCGGGTCCTTCCTCAGCACCGTGGAGAACAGCCGCACCAGTTCAGGTCGGCCTATAGGCGAGCCTTCATGCATCCACGTCCCGTCAGCCCGGACCAGGATGTCGATGTGGCCGCAATGCTCCGGATGCCACAGGTGCACCGGCGGCAGGCCGCGTCCGGGCGCCTGTCGCGCGGCTTCGGCGACGCCGGACAGGCCGGACGGTGTCGCGGGGTTCATCATATCCAAACTATGGGGCGCGTCGCCCGGCAAGGGAAGCTTGGAGCACCCTCAGAGGACAGGGCGAACCGCTCCGACCGGGGCCACGTCGGTGATCGGCAGCCACATCACCCGGCGACGATCCACCGGTCCGGCCAGGTCAGCGTTAGGCGCGTCCACGAAACCGAACCGTGAGAAGTAGGGCGGATCGCCCACCAGCAGCACGCCGTCCAGCTTCATGGCCCGCGCTTCTTCGATGCAGGCCTGCACAAGGTCCGCGCCCAGACCCCCGCGACGGCTGGCGGCGTCCACCGCGATGGGCCCAAGGAAGACCGAGCGCGCCGCGCCGACCTTGATCGACCATAGCCGCACCGAGCCGATCAACCGCTCATCCTCAAACGCGCAAAAGCCGGCCGCCAGGGCTGCGGCCTCACGCAGGCGCTCCGCCGTCTTGGCGAAACGACCGGGGCCAAATGCCGCCAGCACCAGGGCGTCGATGGCCACAGCGTCACCCGCTCGTTCCCGCACGATGCGGACGGGCGTGGCGGTCTCGACAGAAACGGGGGCGGCGACGGCGTTCATGCGCGGCGCCTAGACCCCTTGCCCCCTCGAATCAATCACGTTTGCGAGAAATCAGCCCGCCTTGGTGAAATCCGGCGCGCGTTTCTGGCTGAAGGCCATGAATGCCTCCATGGCCTCGGGGCTGCGCATCTGCGAACCGAAGGCGTGGGCCTCGCGCTGCATCAGGGACCACAGGGTCTCGGCGTCGCGCATCAGGGCCTTGGTCTTGCGGATCGAATTGGGCGCCCGCGCCGCCAACTTGTCGGCCAGCAGGCGCGCCGTCGCCTCGACCTCATCGGCTGCGACCGCGCGGTTAGCCAGCCCCCAGGCCAGGGCCGTCTTGCCGTCGATGGCCTCGCCCAGGGCGAACAGCTCAAACGCCCGTTGATGGCCGATGGTCGCCGGCAGCAACAGCGACGACGCCGCCTCAGGAGCCAGGGCCAGGTTGACGAACGGGACCGACAACAGGGCGTCTTCGGCCACCACCACCATGTCGCAATGCAGCAGCAGGGTCAGACCGATGCCGACCGCCCGCCCCCGCACCGCAGCCACGGCGGGTTTGTCCAGATCAGCCAGGGCCTTGAGGAAGCGGAAAACCCCCATCTCGACCAGATCGCCACTGCTCTGCGAACCCAGGGCGATGAAATCGGCGATGTCGTTGCCGGCCGAGAATGAGTCGCCTTCGCTGCGGAACAGGATTACCCGCACCGCGTCATCCTGCCTGGCCTGCTCGGTCGCCTCGGCCAAGGCCGTGTACATGGCCTGCGTGATGGCGTTCTTCTTGTCCGCGCGATTGAAAGCGACGGTCAGGACGCCGCCGTTCAGGTCGATCTTGATATGGTCGCTCATTGCGCCGTCTCCGTCAGTGTCCACCAATCAACACCAGCCTCATCGCGGCTGCGTCTGGCCCGCCCCTCGCGGGCCAGATAGTTCAGGTGAGCGATCGCCTCGCCCGTCGCCATGCTCAGCACCTCGTCGCCCACCGGACGCGCGAACAGGGCCGAAAAGACATCGACAGCCCGCGACGGCGTCTTCAGCGTCCGCTCCAGTCGCTTCAGCGCCACATCATGCCCGCGGATCAACGCGTCCAGCCGAGTAGTGACGCCGTAGAAAGGCTCGCCGTGCGACGGCAGTATGAACAGGTCGCCGGGCAGACGCGCCTTCAAGGCCTCCAACGAGCGTAGCCACTCGCCCAGAGGATCCGCCTCCGGCTCCGTCGGCCAGACCGACACGTTAGAGGAAATGCGAGGCAGGATCTGATCACCCGCCAGAAAGACGCCGTCGTTCTCACGCCACAGGCTGACGTGCTCCGGCGAATGCCCCTCGCCGATCACCACGCGCCAGTCGTCTTCACCGATGCGAACGAGATCGTTATCCGACAAACGCAGGTAGGCCGAAGGCATCGCCGCCACCGCCTTGCCGAATCCGCCGTAGCCCGTGCGCCAGCGAGCGACCTGCTCGTCGTTCCAGCCCGCTGCGCGATAGAAGACCTCACCGGAATCCGGGGCTGGCTGACCTTCGTCGGCGATCAGCATTCGCGCCGTCACGTATTCCAGTCGCGACATCAGCAGCGGCGCATCGAAACGCTCACATAGCCAGCCCGCGAGGCCGATATGGTCGGGATGCATATGGGTGCAGATCACACGCCTGACCGGCTTGCCGCCCAACGGCCCCGCCAGCGCGGCCTCCCACCCGGCCCTGGACGCCTCGGTCCTCAACCCGGTGTCGACCAGAGTCCAGCCGTCGCCATCCGCCAAGGCGTAGACGTTGATGTGGTTCAGGCTCAGCGGCAGCGGCAGGCGCAGCCAGAGAATGCCCGGCGCAACCTCGACCGCCTGACCGGCTTCCGGCGCCGGACCGGACGGATAGGTCAGGCCGCGAGCGGTGGTGACCACATCCTCGCTCATCACCCCATCCGCCAAGTCAGTCTCCTTTGAATACCCTACCCCTAAGCTCAAACGCCCGCCATGCCAACCGTTCGCCATCCTTCCACTTGACCACGCCACAATCTCCGCTCATGGCTTTTGCCTATTTCCTGCCGTTTCGGAGCATCTGGATGCTTAATCACCGCCTGATCTTGGCCCTTGCAGGTGCAATGGCGTTCTCAATGGGGTTGTCGGACGCGGCGATAGCCCAATCTGCAGGCTCGACCTCCAATCCTGAGCACGGTGGCCGCCCCGCCCCAGGGAATTCCGTCGATCCCAACCCTGTGGCGTCGACCCGCGACACGAATGCAAGCCGCGTTCGCGGACGTCGCGCCCAGGCCGAAGCCGCCAAGGTGGATCCGGCCGTAATCAAGGCCGAAGTTGAAACGATCTTCGCCGGCAGTTCGACAACCTGCACCGTAACCGAAGCGAAGCTTCTCGGCGTCAGCGCGGAACAGCAGAAGATCTACGAGGCCAGCTGCGCAGCTGCCCCCGGCTATATCGTCGTCGCCTCAACGCCGCCGCAAATCGTCGATTGCATCGTTCTCGACGGCCAGGCCCAGACTGCACGTGCAGCGGATCCTGCAGCCGCCACCGGCCCGACGTGCACCCTCCCCGCTAATCAGGACATCCAGGGCTTCCTGAAGGCCTATGCGACCCAGGCGGGTGTTCCCTGCACGGTGGATGAAGCCAAGGTTCGCGGTCAATCGGGCGACGGCGCCGTCGTCTACGAAATCGGCTGCGCTGGCGTCGACGGCTACTGGATTGAAAAAGGCGCCTCGGGCTGGGAGAAGACCGAGTGCATCCAGGTGATCAGCCAGAACAGCACCTGCCAGTTCACCACCCCTGTCGAACAGGCCGCGACGGTCAAATCCTGGCTGACCGGTTCGGACGCCGCCGCCTGCGACGTTCAGCAGGTCCGCCTGATGGGCCAGAACGCCAACGGCCGCTTCATCGAGATGACTTGCGCCGGGGCTGAAGGCTTCATCATTCGCCAGAATGCCGAGCATGCCGTCCAGCAGGTCTACCCCTGCGCCACGGCCCAACAGATCGGCGGCGGCTGCAAGCTGACGACGACGGCTCCGGCTCCGGCTGCGACGCCTCAAGCCTAAACGACGCTCGACCGTCCAGAAGCGAAGCGCCGCCGGAGCAATCCGGCGGCGTCTTTGTTTTCGGTGCCCCCTTCACGGTGAACGCGGCTCGCCTTAGCCTTGACCTTATGCGCATCGCCACCTGGAACGTGAACTCGGTCAACGCACGCCTGCCCACCGTGCTGGCCTGGCTGGAATCGGCCAATCCCGACGTCGTCTGCTTCCAGGAAATCAAATGCGTGGACGAGAAATTCCCGCGCGAGGCCTTCGAGAGCCTGGGCTACAACGTCGAGACCCACGGCCAGAAGACCTATAACGGCGTCGCCATCCTGTCGAAGTTCCCGCTTTCCGACATCCAGCGCGGTCTGCCCGGCGACGACGGCGACGAACAGGCAAGGTATCTGGAGGCCGTGATCGAGGCTCCGATTCCGGTACGCGTGGCCTCCATCTACCTGCCCAATGGGAACCCCCTGGGCACAGAGAAATTTCCCTACAAGCTGGCCTGGTTCCAGCGTCTGCACGACCGCGCCAAGGAACTTCTGACCTACGAAGAGCCGCTGGCGCTATGCGGCGATTACAACTGCATCCTGACGCCCGATGACGCGGCCAAACCCGAGGACTGGGTCAACGACGCCCTGTTCCAGCCGGAAACCCGGGCCGCCCTGAACGCGATGAAGTGGCTGGGTCTTTCGGACGCCCATGATTTGGGCGGCGAGCCCAAGGGGACCTACACCTTCTGGGACTATCAGGCGGGTGCCTGGCAACGGAACAACGGCATCCGCATCGACTACGCCCTGCTCTCGCCCCAGGCGACGGACCGGTTCCGCGGCATCGAAACACATCGCGACGCCCGCGACATGGACAAGCCCAGCGACCACGTCCCCGTGGTGGTCGACCTCGATCTGGACGCCTGACCCATGGGCGAGACGTTCAGGGTCATCCTGCTGATCGCCCTGACCGCCGCCTTCCTGACGACGGGCGCTCTGATGCTGTCATGGTGGATGGAGCCGGAACGGCGACTGAAGCGGGCCCTGCTCAAGTCTTTGGGCGCCAAGGCCGACACCGAGGCCCTGTCGCCCGCCGAGGGCCGCGCCGCAGGGTTGGATTTCGACGGGGGTCAGGTTGTGGTGCTGTGGAAGCGCGGCGCCCAGGGGCTGGTCTACGCCTTCGATGAGGTCGAGGGCGGCGAGATCATTGTCGACGGCCATGTGGTGGCCCGCGCGCGTCGCGGCGCCCTGCGCAAGGATCTGGACGTGGTCGTGCCCGAGGCGGAACAGGTGGTGCTGCGGCTGATGTTCAGCGACACGCGCAATCCGGAGTTCGAACTGGCCCTCTGGAACGCCGACCTGCCGGCCTCCACCGGCTCGCCGACAGAGGCGCTGCGGCTGGGGCGCCGCTGGTTGTCGCACGTCGAAGCTCTGATGAAGCGCTGATCGCCCTTCCCGCCTCCGTTGCGGGAGGCTAGAACGCCGCCTCTACTGTTTACTGTGTTTTCAGGAGCCCGCCGTGGCCCGTCTCTTCGACGCCTACATCATCGCCGACTGGACCGCCGCCGAGGGCAAGAAGCTGGGCGAGCAGACCCTGTGGGTCGGCGTCGCCAAGCGAGACGTGCGCTTCCGCCTCTACACCGAGACCCACAACGTCGCCGCGCGCGCCGAGGGCGAAGCCCTGATCGCCGATCTGCTGGCCGAACACCGCAAGCGCGGCGACCGCGTCCTGATCGGTTTCGACTTCGACTTCGGCTTCCCCGCCGGAACGGCTGAGCGGCTCAAGCTGGACGGCCGCCCGTGGGAGGCCATGGGCAAGTTCCTGGCCGCCAATATCGTCGACAAGGCGGACAACACCAACAACCGCTATCAGGTCGCGGCCAAGATGAACCGGCTGATGACGGATCAGCCCTGGCCCTTCTGGGGCGCGCCCGCCAGCCAGGCGCAGCGCTGGCTGACCACCACCAAGCCGCCCGAAGGCGCCGGCGCCGACATCCCCGAGTTCCGCGCCACCGAGTTGGCCGCGCGCAAGGACAAGCTGCCGCCCAAGAGCGTCTGGCAGATGCACGGCGCAGGCGCCGTCGGCGGCCTGACCCTGCTGGGCGTGCCCATGCTGCGCCGCCTGCTGGACAAGCTGGGCGCCTCGGCCGCTGTCTGGCCGTTCAACACCGGCTGGCGCGAACTGACCGAGGCGGACGTCGAGCCCCTGTCGGCCCTCGTGGTCGAGGTCTGGCCCGCCCTGTTCGACGCCAAGCGTCAGGTCAGCGCCGAGGGCGTCAAGGAATATAAGACCCAGGCCCAGGTCCGCACCGCCGCTGAAGCCTTCGCCCAGATGGACGACGCCGGCACCCTGCAAAAGGCGTTCGCTCCGCCCAAGACCGCTGACGAAGCCTTGGTCGCCCAGGTCGAGAACGAAGAAGGCTGGATCCTGGGGGTATGACCTTCTTCCTTCTCCCCTTGAGGGGGAAGGTCGGCGCCGCGGGCGCTCGGATGAGGGGTGTGAGCGCATCGGTTCCGATGACGACTTCCCCCCCTCGGATCGAAAAACTCCTGGGGGCGGCGCAGCCCCCCCTCATCCGTCATGCCTGTGCATGACACCTTCTCCCTCAAGGGGAGAAGGAAGGCGCTCTACCCGATCAGCACTCTCGCCGCCGCCCGCGCCTCGTCGGTGATCTCGGCGCCCGACAGCATGCGGGCGATCTCTTCCTGACGGGGATGCGGCTCCAGAACGTCGATGGAGGTGCGGGTTTGTCCGTCCACGTCGGCCTTGCAGACCTTCCAGTGGGCGTGGCCGCGCGAGGCGACCTGTGGGCTGTGGGTGACGACTAGGACCTGTGCGCCGCTGGACAGACGTTGCAGACGGCCGCCGACGGCCTCGGCCACGGCGCCGCCGACGCCCTGATCGACCTCGTCGAAGATCATGACCGGCTGGCGCTGATCCTCGCGGCTGGCCAAGGCCGCCTTCATCGCCAGGGCGAAGCGGGCCAGTTCACCGCCTGACGCCACAGTGTCCAACGGACCGAAGGGGGTGCCGGCGTTGGTGGCGACCTCGAAGCGGACGGTCTCCACGCCCAGAGGTCCACGCCGGTTCTCGATCGGCTCCAGCGTCACACGGAAGCGGGCGCGATCCAGCTTCAACGGACCCAGTTCGCCCATGACGGCGGCGACCAGACGATCGCCGGCCGCTTCGCGCGCCGAGGTCAGCAGCATGGCGGCGACGTCATAGGCCTCGATCGCCACGGCCACGTCGCGCCGCGCATTGGTCAGCGCCTCGGCCCCATCCTCGATCAGACGCAGTTGTTCGCGCAGGCGCACCCGCAAGGCCGGCAGGGCGTCGACCGTGGTGTTCAGCTTGCGGGCGGCGGCGCGCAGGCTGAACAGGCGCTCCTCCGCCTTGTCCAGGCGGCCCGGCTCGAAATCAAAAGCGTCGGCGGCGGCGTCGACGGCGGCCACGGCCTCGGTCGCTTCGACCAACGCGCGATCCACGGCTTCTGCGGCCAGACCCAGCTTGATGATGATAGGGTTGTCGCCTTCCGCACCCGCCTGCACCGCCCGCTGGCGGGCGTGTTCGACGGCGCGCAGGGCCGAAGCCAGACGCTGGCTCAGCTTGTCGCCGCCCAGCAGATTGCGGGCGTCGGCCAGATCGGCCACGGCCTTCTCTGACGCGCCCAGGATGGCGCGCTCCCCCGCCAATTCCGTTTCTTCGTCGGGCTGAGGGTCCAAGGCATCAAGCTCGGCCAGATTGAGGGCGATCTCCTCGGCCTTGGCGGCGGCTTCTGCGGCGGAGGCTTCCAGTTCGTCCAGACGGGCCTGCGCCGCCTTCAAACGCTCCGCGGCGGCCGCGACGCCCGACAGTTGAGGCTGCAGACCGCCGTAGTTGTCCAGCAGAGCGCGGTGGGTCTTCCAGTCCAGCAGGCCGACCGTCTCGTGCTGGCCATGCACCTCGACCAACAGAGCGCCGATCTCGCGCAGGGCGGTGACGCCCGCCGGTTGATCATTGATGTAGGCGCGGCTGCGGCCGTCAGCCGAGACGACACGGCGCAGGATCAGCTCTTCGCCCGGCGCGACCTCGAAGCCGCGCTCTGCCAGAAGTTCGATCAGGGCTTCGTCGTCGGGGGCGGTGAAGACGGCGGTGGCGACGGCCTGCTTCGCGCCGGACCGCACCAGTCCGGCGTCGCTGCGCGCGCCGAGCGCCAAGCCCAGAGCGTCGAGAATGATGGACTTGCCCGCGCCGGTTTCGCCGGTCAAGACAGTCAGCCCCTTGCCGACCTCTAGGTCGAGGGTGTCGACGAGCACGACGTCACGGATCGAGAGAGTGGTCAGCATGGGCCAGCTTGATTCGACTTTACGGCCCACTGTAGCCGGAAACAGAAAGGGAACGCAGCGACTTTCCGCCTACGCCCCCTGCTGCATCAGGCGCCGCCGGGAATGATGCGTTGCAGCCAGCTCTCGCGTTTGGCTTCCGGCTGCACGTCGGGGCGAGCGCCGCGTTCGCTCAGCAGGGCATAGGCCTCGGCGTACCAGGGGCTGCCCGGATAGTTGTGGCCCAGAACCGCAGCGTTGCGCGTCGCCTCCTCGGTCAGACCCAGCGCGACATTGACCTCGACCAGACGATACAGCGCCTCCGGCGTGTGCGAGCTGCGCTGGAAGGCCTCGTTGTTGATCACGGTTTTGTAGCGGTTCAAGGCCGCCAGCGGCTGATTGGCGCGCTGGTAGAAGCGGCCCACGGCCATTTCCTTGCCGGCCAGCTGGTCGTTGACCATGTCGATCTTGATGCGGGCGTCGCTGGCGTAGGCCGTATTGGGATAGCGGCGCGCCACATCGCGCAGACCGGCCAGAGCGGCTTCGGCATAGGCCTGATCGCGGCCGACATCGACGATCTGCTCGAAGTTGCAGATGGCGCGCATATAGAAGGCGTAGGCCGCAGACGGGTTGCCGGGGAACAGGGCGATGAAACGATCGGCCGCCGCGACGGCGTCCTGATAGTTGTTGTTCTGATAGTAGGCGTAGATCTGCATCAGGATCGCGCGGCGCGACCATTCCGAATAGGGATGCTGACGTTCGACTTCCTGGAAATAGTCGATGGCGTCGGTCCAGCGCTTGGACTGCAGCCGCTGATAACCCGTATTATAGAGCAGCTCGACCGGGCGTTCCTCATAGGCCAGCCGCTGACGCGGCTTGTTCCCGGCGCAGGCGGAAACCGTCAGGGCGGCGACGGCGACCGTCATCAGGACCAGGCCGGTACGGGACTTCGAAGCGGGCAAGGGCGACCTCTCAAGATGCCTTGATCACAGCGCACCCCCGGTGCGCCGCTGTCATTACGGCGACCTCTATAGCAGCGACCACGCCCATGCCAATGCAGCGAAATCCGTCATGACGGGTTGATGCGGGGCGATCCGCTGTTAAAGAGCGCGTCCAGAAACGACTGTGCTCATTGGCGCAGCGATGACGGCAAAAGGATGACCGGTAATGAAGCTGCTCTCTGGCAATTCGAACCGGACTCTGTCCCAGGCTATCGCCAACCATCTCGACATGCCGCTGACCAAGGCTCAGGTGAAGCGATTCGCCGATAACGAGGTTTTCGCGGTCATCGAGGAAAACGTCCGCGGCGAGGATGTCTTCATCCTTCAGTCGACCTCCTATCCGGCCAACGACAACCTGATGGAGCTGCTGATCATGACGGACGCCCTCGTGCGGGCGTCGGCGCGTCGGATCACGGCCGTCATGCCCTACTTCGGCTACGCCCGTCAGGACCGGAAGACCGGCGGCCGGACGCCGATCTCGGCCAAGCTGGTGGCCAACCTGATCACCCGCGCGGGCGCCGACCGCGTCCTGACGATGGATCTGCACGCCGGCCAGATTCAGGGCTTCTTCGACATTCCGACCGACAACCTGGTGGCGACCCCGGTGCTGGCCCAGGACGTCAAGGACCACTATCCGCGCGGCGACGACCTGATGATCGTCTCGCCCGACGTCGGCGGCGTGGTGCGCGCCCGCTCGCTGGCCAAGCGTCTCGACGCCGACCTGGCCATCGTCGACAAGCGCCGCCCCAAGGCAGGCGAGAGCGAGGTCATGAACATCATCGGCGACGTCGAAGGCCGCCGCTGCATCCTGTTCGACGACATCGTCGATTCGGGCGGCACCCTGGTCAACGCAGCCCAGGCCCTGATCGACCGCGGCGCGACCGAGGTCTCGGCCTACATCAGCCACGGCGTCCTGTCGGGTCCCGCCGTCCAGCGCGTGACCAACGGTCCGCTCAAGGAGCTGGTCATCACGGACTCCATCGATCAGCCTGACGAAGTTTTGAACTGTTCGAAAATTCGCACGGTTTCCGTCGCTCCCCTGATCGGCGAGGCTATCCGCCGTATCGCCAACGAGGAATCGGTCTCGAAGCTGTTCGATTAACCTTCGAATAACCATTCCCTCAGCGATATAAGACGCATCAGTTTCAGGAGCGCGCATTGCGCCCCGCGTTCGATCTTGAGGGAAGTTCGCCGATGTCCCAGGCCTCCTTGCGCCGCGGCCTGTCCGTCGTCGCCATCGCCGCCGCCGCCGTCCTGGCCAGCTGTTCGACGCCTGAACCGGAAGCGCCGCCCCCGCCGCCCGCGGTGACGCCGCTGCCGGCCGTGAGCCTGAACGAGAGCGTCGCCCAGGCGGCGTCGGTCTATGTCGGCTTCGTGCGGGAGGTCAGCACCATCCAGGGCGGCTTCCCCGACGCCGAGTCCATTCAGGCGGCCATTCGCAAGGGCGCGGCCTATGAACCCGGCCAGCTGTCGCGCGGGATGATCGCCTACGGCTCGATCCTGGCCCTGCAATCGCCGGAATACGTCGCCGGAGTTCGCCAGTTCGCCTCCACGCCCGCCCTGCGTCAGCAGATGATCGCCAGCATCGTGGCAGACCCCGCCTACGCCGCCACCCTGCCCGGCGCCCAAGCGGCCGCTGGCCTGATCACCTCGACCATGGGCAAGGACATCGCCACCCTGACCGCCATCGCCGAGGCGGTGGAGGGTGACGCCTACACCATTCAGGAGCGTAACGATCCGCGCCGCCGCTGGGCCGTGCAGCCCGTGGCAGATCGCGTGGGTCGTCTGGAGGGAGCCAAGACCCTGTCCGTCTCGCGCCTGCCGTCGGCCGAGGAAAGCGCCCGCCTGTTCGCCGCCGCCAACAGCGGCTCGGGCCTGAATCTGACGCCCGCGCAACGCGGCGCGCCCTTCACGCCGGCCGTGGTCAACTCCCTTGCCATCGCCGCCCTGGCCGCCCTGGGCGCCGCGGGCGACGACGCACGGACCAATACCGACGCCTTGTCGAGCGAATCGAACAACGAGTTCTGCCTCAACATGTCCAAGTTGATGCTGTTCCAGTGCCTGGCCGCCTCGCGCCCCAGCTACGAGGACATGTTCTGCACCGGCCGCCACATCGTGCGCGATCTCGCCACCTGCACGGCCCAGTACACCGGCCCCGTGCCCGTTCAGACGACGCCGGCGGTGACTATCGCCGAGACCAATCCCACCCCGGGAAGCGGCATGAACTGATATCCGGCGGGCTGAAACCACCGGGGCGGTTGCGTCGCCCCCCGGTTCCGTGTAATAGCCCGCCCTCTTGAATTCGAGGGTTCATGACCCCGCTGCGCGGGCCCCGGTTGGCGCGGCGTTACTGTTGTTGTTGAGGCGAGCCCGATGGCCGAGATCATTCTGAACGTTGACGTCCGTGAAGGCGTGGGTACCGGCAGCGCACGTGCTGTCCGTCGCTCGGGCGCCGTGCCCGGCATCCTGTACGGCGGCGACAAGGCCCCCGTCTCGATCTCGGTGAACGAGAAGGACTTCCGCAAGTCCCTCTACACCGGCAAGCTGCTGGGCCACCTGGTGACCCTGAAGTACGGCGAAGAGACCCAGCCGGTCATCGCCAAGACCGTTCAGTTCGACCCGGTGTCGGACCGTCCGCTGCACTTCGACCTGATGCGCGTCGACGCCAAGGCTCCGGTCAAGATCGAAATCGCCGTTCACTTCAAGAACGCTGACGAGGCGCCCTTCACGCGCGCCGGCGGCATGCTGGAAGTCGTCCGTCACTCGGTCGAGATCATGGTCGCCGCCGACCAGATCCCGGAAGAGCTGGTCGTCGACCTGAAGGGTCGCGAGGTCGGCGAAACCATCCGTATGTCGGACATCACCCTGCCCAAGGGCGCCTCGGCCACCATCACCGACCGCGACTTCGTGATCGCCACGATCAAGAACTCGGCCGCTGGTCAGTCGGAAGCCGGCGACACGACGGCTGAAGCCGAAGCCTAATCAGCTTCTTCTTCGGAAGAGTTCAGCCCCGCCCGGTTCGCCGGCGCGGGGCTTTTCTTTGCCCAGAGCACAGGGCATGAGGACCGCATGATCATCATCGCAGGGCTCGGCAATCCGGGCGCAAAATACGAGAAGAACCGCCACAACATCGGCTTCATGGCCGCGGACGAGATCGCGCGCCGCTGGCGCTTCGGCCCCGAGCGAGCCAAGTTCCAGTCCATCGTCAGCGAGGGCGAGGTCGACAGCGCAGACGGCCCGGTCAAGGTCCTACTGATGAAGCCCCAGACCTATATGAACGAGAGCGGCCGCGCCGTCGGCGAGGCGGCGCGTTTCTACAAGATCAAGCCCAGCGAGGTCATCGTCTTCCACGACGAGATCGATCTGGCGCCGGGTCGCTTTCGCATGAAGACCGGCGGCGGCGCGGCGGGCCAGAACGGCATCCGCAGCCTGATCAGCCACCTGGGCGCCGACTTCCGCAGGGGCCGCATGGGCGTCGGCCATCCGGGCGAAAGCCACCTGGTCATGCCGCACGTCCTCGGCGACTTCCACAAGGCCGAGAAGCCCTGGCTGGACGCCCTGCTGCAAGCCTGCGCCGACGCCCTGCCCTTCGCCGTGACTGGCGATGACGAACGCTATCAGGGCGAGGTCATGCGCCTGGCCCCGGCGCCGAAGTTCAGCCCCAGGCAGGCGGCCAAGGGCGAGTAGCGGCCTCCCCCTCCCGATGGGAGAGGGTCCGCCCTTAAATCAATCCGACGTCGTCCACGCCGCCGCCAGCGTCGCTGCGCCGTTGGCGGGGACGGTCAGGGTCCAGACCGGATAGCCAGTGTCGTCGATGCGGCTGCGGATCGACTGGCTGCGGATACGGAAGCCGCGCGCCATCGCCGCGTCGGCGACCAGTTCGACCGTGACAGGCTCTGAACGGGCGTTGGTGACGATGGTCTCGATCTCGGAACGGTTCGTCTCCACCGCGCCGCGCGTAGAGCTGGTCGATTTCACCAGTCGCGTCTGCACCCGCACATCAGGCGATTCGCCAAAGGACAGCCGCACGGGCAGACCCACGCCCTTGTCGACAAACCGATCCTGGCCGGCCAGCAGGACGCCGCCCGCCCCGTCCGGCTGCATCACCGCCACCGAGCCGCCCGGCAGGGCCACACCGAGGCCGGCGGCTTCCTCGTTCCTGAGCTTCAGCACGATGTCGGTCGGACGCGTCTCGCCATCGGCATTCTGCACATAGGCGCGGTAAACTCGCTCATAGGCCACGCCCTCGCGCTCCAGGAAACGCACCTGCTTGGTCTGCCGCGCGGCCACCGTGGTCGGTTCCGGCAGGGTGTAGATCTTGTAGTCGCCCAGTTCGCCCTGCTCAGCCAGCTTCGGTGCACGCGCCACACGGCGGCCTGTAACAACGACTTCCGCCAAATCCAACGAAACAGGGCTCATTGGAGCAGGCGGCGGGGGCGGCGGAGGCGCGCCATATCCGTAACTAACCTCGCCCGAGCCGAAGGTCGTCGTGCCCTGAGGCCAGCACTGGTTCTGCTGATAGCGCACCACCGGCTCCACCGGCACGGTGCCGTCATCCTTCCTCAGCGTCCCGGCTACCACCTGCACCGGCGCATCGGGGAAGCCAGTCCCGCCGAAATTGGCCAGGGTCAGCCAGCCGGTCAGGTCCAGCGTTCCGTCGCTTGGATCCAGCCGCGCCACATAGTCGGCCGACCACTGCAGGCCCGTCGCCAGATAGGCCAGGGTGACGGTGTGCCGCCCGGCTCGCTCCGCGCGGGTGCGGACGGACAGCACCGGCTGGTCGCCCAGCCCCTCGGGCACGCGGTCGAAGATGATCCGCTCAGTCTGGCCCGAGCAGTCCAGGGCCTCGAAGCGGCCGTCGATCTCCAGCACGGTCCCTTGCGCGCCCGCGCGGATGACGGCGGCCTTTTCCACCTGTTCGCCGGTCGCGGGATTGGTGCGCACGACGCGGACCACCTCGCCCACCGACTTCTCCATCAGGCTGGCGGGGGACAGCAGGTCGAAGTCGGCGTTGCGCTCGACCACATGGGCGGGCAGGCCCTCCAGCACAGCGCTCTGGGGCACGACGCCGGTCGCCAGACCGCGAAAGCGAATGATCCCCTCGCCCGCCGGCAGGTCCACGGTGCGCGTCTCAACGATCAGGGCCAGCCCCTCGCGGTCCAGCCGATTCCAGGGCTGACGCGACTGTTCCATTAGGGCGACTGTATCGACCGGACGGTCGCGATAGATCACCACCGTCGCCCCGTCAGGACGCGCAGAGACGCTTTCGGTCTGCGCCCACACAGAGGGCGCCAGAACGGTCAGGGCCGTGGTGATCGCCAGAAGGCGGCGCATAAGATCAACCGCCCGTGGTGATGGTCGCGGTCAACTTCGTCTCGCCATTGGCGGGCACGGGCACGCGCCAGACCACGGTGCGGGCGTCGCGCATCTCGCCCGTGATGCTCTGATCCGTCAGTTCGGTGTCGCGGCCCAGACCGCGCTGGCGCACCTCGACCGTCACCGGCTCGGGCCGAGCGTTGCGGACGGTGTATTCCATCGCATAACGGGTGCGGAAATAGTCAACCCACCGTTTCGACACCCGCTCGGACGAGACCAGACGCGGCTGCACCGTCACGTCAAAGGCGTCGCCGGTCGTCACCACGATCTCGGACCCGGCCGGCGAGTGATCGACCTGATCCTCACCGATGAAGCGCGGCTCGCCCGCCTCGTCCTTCACATAGACGCGCATGACCCCGGCCGGCAGGGCGCGAGCGGCATTGCCCGAGCCGTTGCTGAAGATGACCCCGACCTCGGCCGCGACCGGCTCCTCGGCGCTGTTGAAGCCGTCGACGACGTTCAGGTAGCGCTTGGTCGCGCGCACGCCCGCCGCATCGATCAGGCCGACCTGCTTGGTCTGGTTGTTGGCCACCGTGACGGCTTCCGGCAGCGGATAGACATAGACGTCGGCCAGCGCACCCTGCCCGCCCGTCTGCGTGCCGTTGCCGCGCACCGAACGGGGCGGCTGGCCGTAGCGGGGGTTGTAGCCGTTGTTGCCGTTGATCAGGTTGACGTCGCCCGCCACCACCCGCGTCTGCGCGTTCGAGAAGGTCGCCCCCGAGTTGTTGGTGATGGTGATCCAACCGGTCAGGTCCAGCTTGCCCGCCTTCTCGTCAAACCGCGCGACATAGTCAGCCTTCCATGCCAGGCCGGCGGTCAGATAGGACAGGGTCGTCTCGCGACGGCCGGCGCCCTCGGCGTCCAGTGTGACGCTGAGCGTCGGGCGCGGGCGCAGGTTGGCGGGCACGCGGTCGAAGATGACGCGGGTCGGCACGCCGTCGTCGCGCAGCACTTCGATCCGATCGCCGATCTGCAGCACCACGCCCTGATTCGCCGCCAGGACGCGGGCCCGCTCGGTCTCCTGCGCGCCCGAGCCGGGGTTGGTGCGGACGATGCCGATGTCCCCGCCGACGGCGCTTTCCATCAGCTTGCCGGGCGTCAGCAGGTCATAGTCGAAGTTCTGCTCCACCACCGACAGGCCGCGCCCCGACAGGCCGACCGTCTCGGGCCGGATGCTGGCAGACACGCCCGGAAACTCCTGACGCGATCGCCCGGCGGGCACGTTCAGGTTCCGCACGTCCTCCACCAGGGCGATGTTCTGATTATAGACGGTCAGGGAGACACGGTCGGGACCGCCCGGCCCCTCCTCCACCTGTTGTGCGACCGCGGGCGCAGCCAGCAGCATGGCGACGGCGAAGGGTCCGAGAGCGCGGATCATGTGGTCTTCCCTGAGCTTGTCCGACGGCCACGCTGACACGGAGAAACAGCCATTGTCGAGGGTGCGCGACGTCCCGTCGCTATAGCTTCACGATGGGGGAAGGTTTAAGCCCCGGATCGTGACCCGGTCCCAGAGTGAAAACTGGTCGACAGCGCGCTCGCTGGCCTTCCTGGCCGCGACGTTCGCCATCGTGATCGGAACCCTTCTCCCGTTCGCGGCGCTGGCGGCCTCGGTGCCCGGCCAGCCTCTTGTCATCTGCTCGGTCGAGGGACCACAGACTATCCAGTCGGGCGGCGTCGACGGCCCGATCAACGAGCACGTGGGGGCCAAGTGCGCCGCCTGCGTCATGCCCCTGCTGGCCGCCCTGCCAGAACCGCCCGCCCCGGCGCCCGCCCCGGCCGTCCGCATGGTCGAGCCGGTCTCCTATACGCCTTTCCGCGTCAGCGCCCCGCCCCCGGCTCGCGCCCCGCCGCGCCCGCCGTCCACCGCCCCTCCGCACGCCTGAAACCAGAGCCATCGATGCTGCGCGCCCGCACAGGGCCGCGCAGTCGCCTATCTGCTTTCAGGATTTGATCTTCCATGTCTTTCAAGACCACTGCGGCGCCGTGCGCGCTGCTCATCGGGGCCTGCCTGGCGCCGGCCTTCGCCCATGCTTCCGAGGCTGAGGGCCCCACGACCGTCGTCGACAGCATCATCGTCACCGGTCGCCGCAACGCCGAAGACCCCGCCGTCGTGGCCGAGGCGCGCGACCGCCTCAGCCGCACCCCCGGCGCCGTGGCCGTCGTCTCGGCTGAAAGCTACGCCGACCGCTTCGCCCAGGGCTTTGCCGACACGCTCAGAAACGTCCCCGGCGTTCTGGCCCAGAAACGCTATGGCGAGGAAAGCCGCCTCTCCATTCGCGGGTCGGGCATCGCTCAGGGCTTCCACCAGCGCGGCGTCCTGCTGGCCCAGGACGGCGTGCCCTTCGCCGACGCCGACGGCTTTTCCGACTTCCAGGGCGTGGACGCCTTGAGCGCCCGCTACATCGAGGTGTGGAAGGGCTCGAACACCCTGCGCTTCGGCGGGGCGCAGCTGGGCGGTGCGATCAACCTGGTCACGCCGACCGGACGCACGGCCCTGCAGCGGACCTTGCTGCAACTGGAGGGAGGCAGCTTCGGCTCCGTGCGCGGCCACGCCGCCGTGGCCCGCACGCACAACGACTGGGACGTCTACGCCGCCGTCACTGGGATGCAGAGCGACGGCTGGCGCGACCACAGCCAGCAGTCGCAGGGCCGCCTGACGGTCAACGCCGGGCGTTCGTTCGGCGATGACCGCGAGGTGCGCCTGATCGCCCAGGCGGCGGACATCAAGCAGGACATCCCCGGCGCCCTGACGCTGGATCAGGCGCTAAAGACCCCGCGCATGGCCTCCGCCTCCGCGCTGTCGGGCGATCAGGCCCGCGACCTGACAGTGAAGCGCCTGACCCTGCAAACGCGCTGGCGCTTCAACGAGTCCACCCTGTTCGAGGGCGCGGTCTGGGGCTGGGAGAAATCCCTCTATCATCCGATCTTCCAGGTTGTGGATCAGGACAGCGCCACGCGCGGCGCCTTTGGCCGCATCGACTGGAACGGTCAGGTCGCCGGCCTGCGCGCCGACGCCTTCTATGGCTTTTCGTGGCGAGAGGGCGATCTGGACGGACGACGCTACGTCAATATCGCCGGCAATCGCGGAGCGCTGACCGCCAAGGCCAGGCAGGAAGCGACCGGACTGGACGTCTTCGCCGAGGGCCGGTTGTTCGTCACCGACCGCCTGGCCGTCGTGGCGGGCGGGTCCTGGGGCCGGGCCACGCGCGACTATCAGGACCTGCTAGCCCCCGCCAATGACGACAGCATCGACTACGACTGGTTCTCGCCGCGTCTGGGCCTGTTGTGGGAAACTGAGGACGGCGCCCAGGTCTTCGCCAACGTCACCCGTTCGGTCGAGCCCCCGACCTATGGGGCGCTGGTGCAGGCCCCGCTGACCGGCTTCACCCCGGTTCAGGTTCAGGACGCCTGGACCGCCGAGATCGGCACGCGCGGCCGACGCGGGTCACTGGCCTGGGACCTGACGGCCTATCGCAGCCAGATCGACGGCGAGATGCTGAACTTCATCACCGGGCCCGACATTCCTGCCGCCACCTTCAACGCCGACAGGACCATTCACCAAGGCATCGAGGCCGGTCTGGACTGGCGCCTGCCTTACGAAATCGCCGACGGCTCCTTGCTGCTGCGCCAGACCTGGAACTGGAGCGACTTCCGCTTCGACGGCGACGCGCGCTGGGGCGACAACCGCCTGCCGGTCGTGCCTGAGCACCAGTATCGGGCCGAGCTGACCTGGCGCCATCCTACGGGCGTCTTCGTCACCCCCTCGGTCGAGTGGCGGATCAGCAGCCCCTACGTCGACTACGCCAATACGATGAAAGCGCCCGACTACGCCCAGCTGGGTCTGACGGGCGGCTTCAACATCGGCCCGAACGCCTCGGTCTACGTCGATGCGCGAAACCTGACGGACGAACGTTACGTCGGCGAGTTCTCGGCCGTGACCGATGCCCGCTCTGCGTCGACCGCCGTCTTCTTCCCCGGCGAGGGCCGTTCGGTCTTTGTCGGCCTGCGGCTGGCCTATTGATGGGCCGCTCCCCTTCGATGCAGGCCAGGGCGCCGGACATGATGTCCGGCGCCTATCGGGCTGTCTGGCGCTGGCACTTCTACGCCGGCGTGCTGGTGATGCCCTTCCTGATGCTGCTGGCGCTGACCGGCGGTCTCTACCTGTTCAAGGACGAGATCGATCAGGTCGCCAATCGTCGGATGATCCAGGTGGCTCCGGCGACGACGCAGGCTACGCCGGAAGCCTGGGTCGCCAGCGCGGCCGCCGCCGGCGGCGGGCGCGCAGCCAATGTCCTGCTGCCCGCTGCGCCCGATCAGGCCGTGCGTGTGCGCGTCGATCAGCCCAACGGGGTGCAGAAGACCGTCTTCGTCGATCCGCACACGGCCCGCGTCACCGGCGTCATCCCGTTTGGAGGCCTGACGGAAGTCATCAAGAAGCTGCACTCCCTCAGTCTCTTCGGCGGGGCTACGGGCAAGGTTCTGAACATCCTGATCGAGATCGTCGCCGGATGGACCATCGTCCTGTGCGCCACGGGTCTTTACCTGTGGTGGCCGAGGCGGCGTCAGGGCGCCGTGCTGGTCCCACGAGAAACCGACGCGCGCCGTCGCCCGTTCTGGCGCGACTTGCACGCCCTGGTCGGCCTCTATGTCGGCGGGATCATCCTGTTTCTGGCGGTGACGGGCATGCCATGGTCCGCCGTCTGGGGCGATCAGGTCATGGGCGCGGTCAAGGCCGGCGGCTGGGGCCGTCCCCCCGCGCCTGTGGCCGGCGCCTGGCAGAGGGCCGAGCATCACGATCACCCCGCAGGCGCCGGATGGACCATGGAGGGCGTCGTCCTGCCTTCACCCAATGGAGCCGCCCAGAGCCTGAGCACCGTGGTCGCAGCGGCCGAAGCCAGCCGCCTGCCGCGCCCCTATACGGTGTCGATACCGGCCCAGCCCGGCACGGCCTATACCGTCACCGCTCAGGTCCGTCGGGTGCAGGACAGCCGCTCCCTCTATGTCGACCCAGCGAAGGGCTCGGTTCTGGCCGACATCGGCTTTGACCGCTTCGGCCCCGGCGCCAAGGCCATCGAATGGGGCGTCTACACCCACCAAGGCACGCAGTTCGGCCAGATCAACCGACTGATCATGCTGGCGGGCTGCATCGGCGTCTGGCTGCTGGGCGTCAGCGGTCTGATGATGTGGTGGAAGCGCCGCCCGCCCAGCCTGTCCCGCGCCCGCCTCGGCGCGCCGATCGCTCCTACCGGTCCCCGCGCGCGGTTCGCCGTGCTGGGGATCGTCATCCCGCTCTGCATCCTCTATCCCCTGACGGGACTGAGCCTCGTGACCGTCCTGCTGCTGGATTTCGCTGCACGACGCCTCATGCGGCGCCGCCCCGCCGTTTCCTGAACTTGAAGAGACCCGCCATGAAACGTCTTCTAGCCCTGTCCACCTTCCTCGGCCTCGCCGCCTGCGGCCAGCCCGCCGACAAGCCGGCCGAAGCCGCCGCCGGACCCGGAACCGTCACTGTCGCCGACGCCTGGTGCCGCCCGACGCCGAACGGGGCCAAGGCCGGCGGCTGCTACGTCACCCTGACCGCCGGATCGGACGACCGCCTGCTCAGCGTCTCGACCGCCCTGGCCGAAAGCGCCCAGATCCATGAGATGAAGATGGAGAACGGCGTCATGAGCATGAGCGAGCTGAAGGACGGCCTGCCCCTGCCTGCCGGTCAGAAGATCGAGCTGAAGCCGGGTTCGACCCATGTGATGCTGATGGGCCTGCGCGATCCTCTGGTCGACGGCGGGATCGCCTCCTTCACCCTGACCTTCGAGAAGGCCCCCGCCATCGGCGTCCACGCGGCGATCAAGCAGCCGCCGGTGGTCGATTCGGAGGAGTAGTCGCACACGCGTCCTTCCTCCCCGCGTCATGGGGAGGAAGGACCGTTGCGTCCCCGCACCTGACAAACGGGGCTGAACCCGCTAAAGGCTCGCGCTCACGAGGAATCCCATGGCTCTTAAAGTCGCGATCGTCGGCCTGCCCAACGTCGGCAAGTCCACCCTGTTCAACGCCCTGACCAAGACGGCGGCGGCCCAGGCCGCCAACTATCCGTTCTGCACCATCGAGCCGAACACTGGCGACGTGGCCGTGCCGGAAGCCCGCCTGAACACCCTGGCGCAGATCGCCGGGTCGAAGGAAATCATCCCCGCACGGATCACTTTCGTCGACGTGGCCGGTCTGGTGCGCGGGGCCTCCAAGGGCGAGGGTCTGGGCAACCAGTTCCTGGCCAATATCCGCGACTGCGACGCCGTGGCCTTCGTCGCCCGCTGCTTCGTCGACGACGACATCACCCACGTCGAGAACCGCATCGACCCCATTTCAGATCTCGAGATCATCGAGACCGAGCTGATGCTGGCCGACCTGGAAAGCCTGGAGCGCCGTCGCGTTCAGGTCGAGAAGCGCGCCAAGGGCGGCGACAAGGAATCCCAGCTGACGCTGAAGCTGATCGACGCCGCGCTGGAGAAGCTGCGCGACGGCAAGCCCGCGCGTCTGGCCGAGGTGTCCAAGGAGGACAAGAAGGCCTGGGACATGCTGCAGCTGCTGACCGCCCTGCCCGCTCTCTATGTCGCCAACGTCGAGGAAGCCTCGGCCGACAAGGGCAATGAGCTGTCGGACCTGGTGGCAAAGCGCGCCGCCGAGGATAACGCCAACTCGGTGGTCATCTCGGCCCAGATCGAGTCGGAAATCGCCGTCCTGGACGACGAGGAGCAGAAGGAGTTCCTCGAGACCCTGGGTCTAGAAGAGCCTGGCCTGAACCGCCTGATCCGCGAAGCCTACAAGCTGCTGGGCCTGCAGACCTACTTCACCGTCGGTCCCAAGGAAGCCCGCGCCTGGACGATCCCGGTCGGCGCCACCGCCCCGCAGGCCGCCGGCGTCATCCACACCGACTTCGAGAAAGGCTTCATCCGCGGCGAAACCATCGCCTACGACGACTATGTCGCGCTGAAAGGCGAAGCGGGGGCCAAGGACGCCGGCAAGATGCGCGCCGAAGGCAAGGCCTATGTCGTCAAGGACGGCGACGTGATGCACTTCCTGTTCAACAACTAGGGCTTCTCCGCTTCAGTTGAGAATTTCTGCAAGGCCGCCCGTCGGGCGGCCTTGCTAGCGTCTGGGCCTCACCATCGCTCGGAGCCGCCATGAAGTTCGACACGCTCGCCGTCCACGCCGGATATTCGCCCGACCCGACGACGAAGTCGGTGGCGGTGCCCATCTATCAGACCACCAGCTACGCCTTTGACGACACCCAGCACGGGGCGGACCTGTTCGACCTGAAGGTGGCGGGCAATATCTACACTCGCATCATGAACCCCACGTCGGACGTGCTGGAGCAGCGTCTGGCGGCGCTGGAGGGCGGGATCGCAGCCCTGACGGTGGCCTCGGGCCAGGCCGCCATCACCTACGCCATCCTGACCATTGCAGAGGCCGGCGACAACGTCATCGCCACGAGCACCCTCTATGGCGGCACCTACAACCTGTTCGCCCACACCCTGCCCCAGTACGGCATCGAGGTGCGCTTCATCGACGCCGACGACGTGGCGGCGGTGGCGGCCAACACCGATGAGCGCACCAAGGCGGTCTTCTGCGAGTCCATCGGCAACCCGCTGGGCAATGTGGTGGACTTCGCCGCCCTGGCCGAGGCGGCGCACGCGCAAGGTCTGCCGCTGATCGTCGACAACACCGTGCCGACCCCCTACCTGACGCGCCCGATCGAGCACGGCGCCGACATCGTCGTGCAGTCGCTGACCAAGTATATCGGCGGCCACGGCACCAGCATCGGCGGCGCCATCATCGACAGCGGCGCCTTCCCTTGGGCCGAGCACAGGGCGCGCTTTCGCCGCCTGAACGAGCCCGAGGTGTCGTATCACGGCGTGGTCTATACCGAGGCCCTGGGTCCGGCGGCCTATATCGGTCGGGTGCGGACGGTGCTGCTGCGCAACACAGGCGCGGCCATCTCGCCCTTCAACAGCTTCCTGATCCTGCAGGGGCTGGAGACCTTGGCCCTGCGGATGGACCGGCACGTCGACAACGCCTTGGCCGTCGCCAACTACCTGAAGACCCACCCAAAGGTGAAATGGGTCAACTACGCCGGCCTGCCCGATCATCCCGGCCATGCCCTGATCCAGAAATATTTCGGCGGCAAGGCGTCGGGTCTGCTGACCTTCGGCGTAGAGGGCGGGCGCGAGGCCGGCGGGCGGTTCCAGGACGCCGTCAAGCTGTTCACCCGTCTGGTCAACATCGGTGACGCCAAGTCCCTGGTCTGTCACCCGGCCTCGACCACCCACCGCCAGTTGTCGCCCGACGAGTTGAAGAAGGCGGGCGTGACCGAGGACACCGTGCGCCTGTCCGTCGGCATCGAGCACATCGACGACCTGATCGCGGATCTGGAACAGGCGTTGGCGGCGGTCTGACCGTCAGCCGGCCAAGGTGGTGCAGCGGATCAGGCGGACGGGACGATCGGCCTGATCCATTCGGGTGATGATCAGCGTCTGCCTGGTCGCCGCAAGACGGAGTCGCTCATAGCGCGACTCACCCTCGGAATCGCATTTCAGCGCCAGTTCGTAGCCTGTGCTGATCTGGGTGATGCGTTGGATGTCGCAGCGGTTTTCGTAGCCGCGGAACTCGGTGGTGGTGATTTCGATGGGCACGCGGTCGCCGCGCGGGTTGAAGCACCAATCCGCCTCGGCCGCCCAACGCCCGACGAAGTTGACCGGCCCCGCGCCCGGCAGCATGGATTCAGCGCCCGGAGGACGCTCGGCGGGGGCCGCCGCCGCCGCCGGCCCTTCGATCGGGCGCGCCGGTTCAGTGGGCGGATTGACGCCGCCGTTCCGATCACAGGCGGCGAGCAGACATACGGACGCCGCCACGGCGTTTGTCAGGAGATGGCGCATCCCTGACAAACGCCGCGGGCTCGCAGCGGTTCAGCCCCTACCGACGCGCCGCGTCGCTGGCCGCGCGAACCTGACCGAACTCGGAGGTCGGCTTCCAGGTCGGCCATTCCTCGCTGTTGGCCAGTTGCAGGCCCAGGCGATACAGCAGGGTCAGGTTCTCGACCGCCGAACGCAGATCCCAGTCCGCCGACCATTCGTCGGACGGCTTGTGATAGTCCGCGCCGAACTTGGCCTTCCAGGCCGCCAGACCGGCCTCCTTGCCCCCATCGACCCAGTCCACGCCGTGCCAGGGCATCAGGGCCGGTACGCCGGCGCGGGCGAAGGGGAAGTGGTCGGACCGGTAGTAGAAGCCCTGCTCCGGCTGGCCGTCGTCAGAGACGTAACGGCCTTCCTTCTCGGCCAGAGCCTGAAGGTCGTCCTCCAGGCTGTTCTGACCCTTGCCGAAGATCGGCACGTCGCGCGTCGGACCCGACAGCGGCAGCATGTCGATATTGATGTCGGCCACCGTCGTCTCCAGCGGATAGACCGGATCGGCGGCATAGGCGTAGGCGCCCAGCAGGCCCATCTCCTCAGCCGCCATGTGGGCGAAGACGATGGTGCGGTCGGGCGCTGGAGCGGCCTTCAGTTGGCGGGCCATCTCCACCACGCCGACGGTGCCGGAGGCGTTGTCCCAGGCCCCGTTGAAGATCTTGTCGTCGCCGGCGGCGTGGTCGTTGACGCCGACATGATCCCAGTGTGCGGAATAGACGATGGTCTCATTCGGCCGCTTGGTCCCCGTGATACGGGCCAGCAGGTTGTGCGTGCGCAGGGTGTCGATGGTCTCGGTGAGGTCAATCGACAGGGTCGCCCCCTGGACCGCGAAGGCGCGGAAGTCGCCCGTACCCAGGCGCGGCGTCAGCTCGGCCATGTCCAGACCCAGGGCCTTGGCCGTATCCGCGTTGATCGCGCCGGAAAACTCCAGGTCTGCCGCACCCGGCGTCAGGGTGCGCGTGCGGGCGTTGCCCTGCGCCGCTCGCCCCCAGGCGGGGTCGCTCGCGCCGGCCTTGCTCACCGTAATGATCCCGATCGCGCCGCGACGCTTGGCCTCGTCCGCCTTGTAGGCGCCGGACTGGTAGTTGGTGGCGTAGGGCCCGTTGAACAGGTCGCCGTCCGGCTCGCCGCTGACGACCATGACGATCTTGCCGGCGACATCCAGGCCGCCGTAGTCGTCCCAGCCGCGCTCGGGCGCATGGATGCCGAACCCCGCGAAGACCAGTCCGGCGTTGGCGATGGCCGCCTTGCCGTCATTGCTGACCGCCCGCAGGGTGATATCGGTTCCGGGCGTCAGGACGTGCGCCTGGCCGTCCGCGCCGGTCCAACTGGCACGGACGGCGTCTGCGACGGGGGTGTAGCGTTTCAGGTCGATGACCTGCAGCCACTGACCGTTCGGACCGCCCGGCTCCAGACCCATGGATTCGTACTGGGCCTGCAGCCAATCCAGCGTCTTCTTCTCCCCCTCGGTGCCGGGATAGCGCCCCTGAAAGTCGTCGGCGCTGATGGTGCGGATCTCGTCCGACAGCCGCTGGGCTGAAAAGTCCTGGGCTGCCGCCGAACCGGCGACGAGCAGAAGAGCGGTTGCGGCGACGCCGCTGATGAACCGACGATGCATGGAAACTCCCTCGCCCTCCCCACGGGGGCTTTGGCGCAAAGTAATAGGGCGGCCCCTCGCGAGACCGCCCCTTACATTTTTGTCATGTTCCGCGAAGACGGACGAAACCGTCTACTTGCGCTGTTCGGCGCTGACCGCGCGCGCCGGGCCGAACTCCGACCCGGTCTTCCATTCCGGCCAGTCGCGGCTGTTGGCCAGGGCCTGACCGGCCGCGAAGACGACCTCCAGGTCCTGGATCATGCCGCGATAGTCCCAGGTCGGCTCCCACTCGTCGGCGGCCTGGTGATAGCGGTTGGCGCGGTACTCGGCAGCGGCGGCCAGACGCGGTGCGATCGGTTCGTCGATGTAGTCGCCGGTCGAGGACAGATAGCCCATCGGCACGCCGCGCTTGGCCAGAGGGAAGTGATCCGAACGGAAGTAGATGCCCGCGCCCGCGCCCGCATCGCCCTCGAAGCCCCGCCCCTGCGCGGCGGCCAGGGCGATCACACGCTCGTCCAGTTCGGACTGACCATAGCCGGTCACGCCCAGCTTGCTCATCCGCCCCAGCACGTTGGTGGCGTCCAGGTTGAAGCCGGCCACCGTCTTCTCCAGCGGATACAGCGGATTGGCAGCGTAGAATTCCGAGCCCAGCAGGCCGCTTTCCTCGCCGGTGAAGCTGATCATGACGATGGTGCGCTCCGGCTTCGGCCCGGCCGACCACTGACGCGCCAGCTCCAGCAGGCCGGCCGTGCCCGAGGCGTTGTCCACGGCGCCGTTGAAGATGCGATCTCCATTGGCGTCCGGCTCGCCCATGCCGATGTGGTCCCAGTGGCCGGTGTAGAGGATGGTCTCGTCCGGATGGGTGGCGCCCTCCAGCTTGGCCAGCACGTTGTGGGTGACGATCTGATCCGTCTTGACGTCGAACCGGGCGTCGATCGTCGCGCCCTTCAGTTCGACCGGCTGGAAGTCACGCCTGCGCGCCTTGACCTTCTCCTGCTCGAAGTCGAGCCCGGCGCGGCGGAACAGGTCCACAGCCACATCCCGCTGGATCCAGGCCTCCATCGGCACGCGCTCTGCCGACGGGTTCTGACGCACGATGTCGAACTGGGGCACCGACCAGGAGTTGGCCACCGTGGTCCAGCCATAGGAGGCCGGTCGGGTCTCATGAACGATCAGGACGCCCGCCGCGCCCTGACGCGCAGCCTCTTCGTACTTGTAGGTCCAGCGGCCGTAATAGGTCATGGCCTCACCGCCGAAGGTGTTCAGCGACGGCTCCTCGAAGTCGGCGTCGTTGACCAGAACGACGATGACCTTGCCGCGCACGTCGGTCTTGAAGTCGTTCCACTGGCGCTCGGGCGCGTTCGTGCCATAGCCGACAAAGACCAGCGGCTTGCCGCGCAGATCAACGCTCTCGCCGGGCAGACGCGTGGTGATGGTGGCCTGCTGCCCCTGAGTCAGGGGTTGGGTCCAGTCGCCGACCTTGATCTGCCCGCTGACGTTGGAGACGGTGAAGCGGTTCAGGCTGACGGCCTGGGTCCAGCCGCCGTTCTCCCCGCCTGGCGCAAACCCCGCCGCGGCGTACTGCTGGCTCAGATAGTCGATGACCTTTTGCTCCGCCGGCGTGGCGATGCCGCGCCCCTCGAAGCTGTCGTCGGACAGGACCTTGATGTCGTTCGAGATGCGCGCCGCATCAAAGGCTGGCGTCTGGGCTGCGGCCCCCGAGGCCAGGGCGGCGGCGAACAACAGGACGGCGGCGGACGACATCAGACGCATGGAACAGGCCCCTCAACCAAAAAAGAGACCCGGACCCTAGTGGGCGAAATCGGCGGTGTCGATGCGGGCTGTGAAGACGCCGGGCACGAAAAAACCCGCCGGATCGCTCCGGCGGGTCATCTCGTTCCGGTCTGGAGGTGAAGCCCTTAGTGGGCGACGCCCTTCCAGATGCGGCGATAGCTGGCGTAGGTCAGGCCTGCGAACAGCAGCAGGAAGATGATCACGCCAAAGCCCATCTGCTTGCGCTCGGTCGCCTTGGGCTCCGAAGTCCAGGCGATGAAGGCGGCGACGTCCTTGGCCATCTGGTCAACCGTGGCCTCGGTGCCGTCGTCATAGGTCACCTGACCAGCGCGCAGCGGCGCAGGCATGGCGATGAAGCCGCCGGGAGGAACATGGCCCTCGCCTTCCCAGAACGGGGTCAGATCGCCCGCCATATAGGGGTTGTAGTGCTGGGCCGACGTCATCTTCAGGCCGACCGGCGGCGTGCCGTAGCCCGACAGCAGCGAGTAGATGTAGTTGGCGCCGTCGTGGCGGGCCTTGGCCATGACCGACAGGTCGGGCGGCGCGGCGCCGCCGTTCGCGGCCGCAGCCGCCGTGGCGTTCGGATAGGGGTTCGGGAACCGGTCGGCGGTCGTGGCGTCGCGCATCAGCGCTTCACCGGTCTCGCTGTCGATGTCCGGAACCTGGGCTTCCTTGGCCAGAGCCTTCACGACCGGGTTGTCGTTCGGGTTCGGGTACTTGGGGTTCCAGAACGGCCCGTGCTTGTCGCCCAGGTTGCGGAAATGCATCAGGTCCATGCCGTGGCACGAAGCGCAGACTTCCTTGTAGACCTTGTAGCCGCGCTGCAGCTGGCCCTGGTCGTAGGTGCCGAACGGCCCCTCGAAGCTGAAGCCGCCCTCGCGCGGGTGCTTGGCGCCCCCGGCGGCCATCGCCGGAGCGGCGATGGCGATCAGGCCGACAGCGGCCGTCACGGAAACCAGGATCTTGCGGAAGGACACGGTTTTCTTCTCGTTCGAAATCATCGCGCTCAGCCCTTCTGCTCGGTGACGGGCAGGACCGGCTCGGAAATCGTCGCCGGAACCGGCAGCGGCTTCTCGCGCAGGCCGAGGAACGGCATGAGCACCAGGAAGAAGATGAAGTAGTAGGCCGTCAGGAAGCGCGTCAGCCACAGGTAGGAGTTCAGCTGACCGTCGAACAGCGTGAAGCTGGGCATGCCCGGAATGACCGGGGCGTCCGGCAGTTGCCCGCCGCACCAGCCAAGACCGAAGCAGACGAACAGGAAGATGATGAAGCAGGTGCGCATCGTCGGGCGGTAGCGCATCGAGCGCACCTTGGACGTGTCCAGCCAGGGCAGGACGAACAGCACGCCGATGGCGCCGAACATGGCCACCACGCCGCCGAACTTGTCGGGGATGGCGCGCAGGATCGCGTAGAAGGGCAGCATGTACCATTCGGGCACGATGTGGGCCGGGGTCTGCAGCGGGTTGGCCGGGATGTAGTTGTCGGCGTGGCCCAGGGCGTTCGGCTGATAGAAGACGAAGACCGAGAACAGGATCAGGAAGAGGATGATCGCAAAGCCGTCCTTGACCGTGAAGTACGGGTGGAAGGGCAGCATGTCCTTCTTCTGGCGGTCCTTCGGGATCAGGATGCCGACCGGGTTGTTCTGACCGGCGGCGTGCAGGGCCCAGAGGTGCAGCACCACGCAGCCGGCGATGACGAACGGCAGCAGGTAGTGCAGCGAGAAGAAGCGGTTCAGCGTGGCGTTGTCGATGGCCGGGCCGCCGCGCAGCCAGATCAGGATCGGCTCGCCGATGACCGGAATGGCGCCGATCAGGTTGGTGATGACCTCAGCGCCCCAGAAGGACATCTGGCCCCAGGGCAGGACGTAGCCCAGGAAGGCGGTGGCGATCATCAGGAAGAAGATCAGGCAGCCGACAATCCAGATCATCTCGCGAGGCGCCTTGTAGGAGCCGTAGTAGAGACCGCGCAGCATGTGCAGGTAGACGGCGATGAAGAACATCGAGGCGCCGTTGGCGTGCACGTAGCGGATCAGCCAGCCGCCGTTGACGTCGCGCATGATGCGCTCGACCGAGGCGAAGGCCAGGGCGGTGTTCGGCGTATAGTGCATGGCCAGAACGATGCCGGTGATGATCTGCGTCATCAGGCACAGGGCCAGGATGCCGCCGAAGGTCCACCAGTAATTCAGGTTACGGGGGGTCGGCAGGTTTGCGTAGTCCATGCCGAAACGGATGATCGGCAGGCGCGTGTCCATCCACCGCTCGATCGCGGTCTTGGGGACGTAGGTGGATTCGTGATCGCTCATGGGTCCTCTGTCCGTCCTCAGCCGATCTTCACGCGGGTGTCGGACATGTATTCGTAGTTCGGCACCACCAGGTTCAGCGGGGCCGGTCCCTTACGAATACGGCCCGAGGCGTCGTAGTGCGAACCATGGCAGGGGCAGAACCAGCCGCCGAAGTCGCCCGTGCCGAAGGTCGGGACGCAGCCCAGGTGGGTGCACGAGCCGATGACGACGAGATATTTCTCATGGCCGGCCTTGGTGCGCTCGACGTCGGTCTGCGGCGGCGAGCCGACAGCGCCTTCGGCGACAACCTTCTGAAGCTCGGCCGGCGTGCGGTAGCGCACGAAGACCGGCTTGCCCTGCCATTTGATGACGACCTGCTGACCTTCCTGAACCTTGGTCAGATCGAATTCGATCGACGCCAGGGCCAGGGTGTCGGCGGCGGGGTTCATCTGGTTGATCAGCGGCCAGGCCACCATCACGCCTGCACCGACCGCGGCGGCGCCGGCGGCGATGTGGATGAAGTCGCGGCGGGTGGCGTCGCCGCCCCCGTGTTGGCCATCAGGCCCTTCAGCATTCACGACCGATTCGGCCACGCTCTCACCTCTGCACTCCCGATCGCCCGCCCCGGAAAGGGTTAGTCGTCGGCATGGATCGTCCCTGCGGAACGGCAGAAGATGCCTGCGGCCCTGATTCTGCCACCCTCTTCGCAAGTTGCTGACACAACTTGCGAAACAGTCGCAATAAAGGCCGCGACAAGACCCCGCCCCGCGCGTATGAGGGCCTTAGAATGCGTCTCGCCCTTTTTCAACCTGACATCCCGCAGAATGTGGGCGCCTGCATCCGTCAGAGCGCCTGTTTCGGCGTCGAATTGCACGTCATCGAGCCTACCGGGTTCCGCTTCGACGACCGCGCCATGAAGCGCGCAGCGCTCGACTACGGCCCTCTCAGCCATATGACGCGCCATGCCGACTGGGACGCCTTCCAGCGCGACCGTGGGTCAGGCCGCCTGGTTCTGTTCACCACACGAGGCGCCACGCCTTTGAATGAATTCGAATTTCGTCCCGACGATATTCTGCTCTTCGGCAAGGAAAGCGCCGGCGCGCCCGACTACGTTCATGCCGCCGCCGACGCCCGCGTCGTCATCCCCATCCGCCCGGAAACCCGCTCTCTCAATCTCTCGGTCAGCGCCGGCATCGCCCTGTGGGAAGGCCTGCGCCAGCTCGACAGGTTTTCTGGATACAAACCCTGAGACGTCTCTAAGGGTTGTCCCGATAGCGGCAGCGCTTCTTTGAGAAGATGCTGGTCTTCATGAACAGCCGTTTTTCGACACTCGCCATCGCAGCGCCCCTTCTCGCCGCCGGTCTGGTGACCGCCACCGGCGAGGCTCGCGCTCAATCGCTCAACGACCGGTTCTGGATCGAGGGCGCAGCCCTGTGGGCCGACGTCAACAGCGAAGGCGAGTTCCGCCTGCCGAACGCGCCGCGGGACGGCGTGGCCATTGATTTCGAGTCGGATCTCGGCCTCAACGACAAGGAGACGCTGGGATCGATCAACGCGGGCTTTCGCGCATTTGACCGCGTGATCATCGGCGCGGACTACTATCGCCTCGACCGGTCCAGCAGCGCCTCTCTCGGGCGCGACATCCAGTTCGAGGACGTCACCTTCCCGATCGCCGCCAGCGTCGAAAGCGGTTTCAGTTCGGACATCTATCGCCTGACGATCGGCTACGCCCTCATTCGCAACGACACCCTGGAAATCGGCCCCTCCATCGGCCTTCACGCCACGGACTTCGATATCTTCGTGTCCGGCGAAGCCCGCGTGGGCCAGAACCAGAACGCACAGACGGTGCGTCAACGGGACTTCCTGGCGCCGCTTCCCACGGTCGGCCTATTCGGCGCATGGAGCCCCACCCCGCGCCTGACCATCAACGGCCGCGTCGACTACATGTCGCTGTCGCTCGGCGACTACGACGGCGGCGTCACCAATGTGCAGGCGGGTGTCAGCTACGCCCTGACCGATCACTTCGATCTCGGCGTCATGTATCGGTTCGTCGACTATGACCTGACGATCGAAAAGGACGCCTGGACCGGCGATCTGAATTACGATTTCCAGGGTCCGGCCGTCTTCATCCGCGCAAGCTTCTAGACGCGCCCTACTCCGGCGCGCCGTCGTTCGGCAGTTGCGCCAGATTAGGCCGTTCGCCGCGCTGGGCCGTGGCGGCGCGTTCGACGGCGCGCATGGTCCGCAACAGGTTCTCGCCCGAAATCTTGCGAATATCGGCCTCGGACCAGCCACGACGCATCAGCTCGGCCAGAATGCGCGGATAGGCCTCCACGCTCTCGACACCCTCGGGCAGGCTGTCGACGCCGTCGAAATCGCCGCCCAGACCTACATGGTCGATGCCCGCCACGTCCCGGACGTGCTGGATGTGGGCCACTACGTCGTCCAGCGTGGCCTTGGGCGCCGGGTTGGCCGCCGTCCAGGCGTCCATGCCCGTCTTCACCGCTTCAGGATCGCCTTGGTTCAGGGCCGAGAGCCGCGAAAGCTCGGCGGAGCGCAGGGCGCCCCACTGGCGCACAGGCTCGCTGATGAAACCGGGCACGAAGGTGACCATGACGATGCCGCCATTGGCCGGCATCATCCGCAGCACAGAGTCGGGCACATTGCGCGGATGGCCCGTCACCGCGCGCGCCGACGAGTGCGAGAAAATCACCGGGGCCGTCGAAACGCGGATGGCGTCGTACATGGTCTCTTCCGAGACGTGGCTCAGGTCCACCATCATGCCGATGCGGTTCATCTCCTTGACCACCTGCTCGCCGAAAGGCGACAGGCCGGTCCACTTGGGCGCGTCCGTGGCGCTGTCGGCCCAGGTCGTGGTCTTGGAGTGGGTCAGCGTCATGTACCGCGCGCCGGAATCATAGAACTCACGCAGCAGGCCCAGGGAATCGTCGATGGAATAGCCGCCCTCCATGCCGATCAGGCTGGCGATCTTTCCGGTCTTGTGGATGCGGGCGATGTCGTCGGCGGTGACGGCGATCTCGAACACCGAAGGATAAGCGGCGGCGATGCGCTTGACCGTGTCGATCTGCTCGAAAGTGGCCTTGGCCGCCTCGACCGGCTCCAGGCTGGCGGGGACATAGACGGACCAGAACTGAGCCCCGACACCGCCCGCACGCAGACGCGGAATATCGGTATGAAGCCGCGTCGTCGCCGCCAGATTGGTCGCCAGATCAACGCGATAGGGGTCGTTTCCAAAGCCCTGCCTCAGGGCCCAGGGCAGGTCGTTGTGCCCGTCGATCAGGGGCGTTCGCCGCAGGATCTGCATCACCCGCTCCTGTCCGGCAGCGTCGCTTCCCGCCTGGGTTTGGGCCAGGACGGGTCCGGCCAGAACGGCGAGCGAGGCGGCGGCGAGCAAGGCGGTGCGGATCATGGGGGTCCCCTCAGGTTTGGTGCGGCCACGCTGGCACAGGCGGCGCGGCATGGGAACCACGTCTGATCTGGATCAAGGCTCGCCAACCCGCAGAAGCGCATGAAGCCTGCACCCCCTGTTCACAAAGGCCGTCCGTCATGGTTGAAGCCCTGATGATCCAAGAGACCCCCACCTTGATGGTCGAGCACCGCGAGCGCGCCCGTGTCTGGTTCGAGACGCTGCGTGATCAGATCCACGCCGGCTTCGAGGCCTTGGAGGACGCTGCCCCCGCCGACCTCTTCCCCGGGGAGCCCGGCCGCTTCGTACGCACCCCCTGGGACCGCAAGGAGGGCGGCGGCGGCGTCATGGGTATGATGCACGGCCGCCTGTTCGAGAAGGTCGGCGTCCACTGCTCGACCGTCCACGGGACCTTCCCCGCCGACTACGCCAAGAACGTGCCCGGCGCCGAGGAAGACCCGCGCTTCTACGCCACCGGCATCAGCCTGATCTGCCACCCGGTCAGCCCGCGCGTCCCGGCGGTGCACATGAACACCCGCCTGATCTCGACGACGAAGACCTGGTTCGGCGGCGGCGGTGACCTGACGCCGGTGCTGGACGTGGACCGCCGTGACGACCACCCGGACACAATGGCCTTCCACGCGGCGATGAAGGCCTCTTGCGACGCCTACGACCCGACCTGGCACGCCAAGTACAAGCAGTGGTGCGACGAGTATTTCTTCCTGCCTCACCGCAACGAGCCGCGCGGCACCGGCGGCATCTTCTACGACCACCACGACAGCGGCGACTGGGAACGGGACTTCGCCTTCACCCAGGATGTCGGCAAGGCTTTCCTCGACGTCTATTCCCGCATTGTTTCGGGTCGCATGACCGAGGCCTGGACGTCCGAGGAGCGCGAGGAGCAACTGATCCGCCGCGGCCGCTACGTCGAGTTCAACCTGCTCTACGACCGCGGCACCATGTTCGGACTGAAGACCGGCGGCAACGTAGAGTCGATCCTCAGCTCAATGCCGCCCCTGGTGAAATGGCCCTGATGAGAGCCTGACTCAGGCGACCTGCGATCGCTCTTTCGACGCCATGGCGCGCGCCATGGCGTCGAACAGGGCGACCAGGGTGAGCGGCTTGGTCAGGTGACCGTCCGCGCCGGCCGCACGCCCTGCCTCGACGTGCTCAGCCATGGCGTTGGCGGTCAGCATCAGGATCGGCGTCCGATCACGTCCCGCTTGAGCCTCGAAGGCGCGGATCTCGGCCGTAGCGGTCAAACCGTCCATCACCGGCATCTGCATGTCCATCAGCACCAGGTCGAACGCCTCGTGCTTGAAGGTCTCCAGCGCCTGGGCGCCGTCCTCCACCGCGACCAACTCCATCGCTGTTGCGGCCAGCATCACTTCGATGATCTTGCGGTTCGCAGGATGGTCATCGGCCAGAAGCACCCGCAGCGCCTGCTGACGAACGTCTCCGACCGGCTCCGGCGTCAAAGTCGCTTCGCCCGCGCCTTCGACCGGCGGCAAGGGGATTTCGAACCAGAAGCGCGAGCCCTGGCCTGGGGTGCTGTCGCACTCCAGTCGCCCGCCCATCAGGTCAACCAGTTCGCGCGAGATCGCCAGGCCCAGCCCGGTGCCGCCGAAACGGCGTGTGATCGAGCCGTCCGCCTGCTGGAAACGGCCGAAGATGCGCGCCTTCTGCTCGTCGTCGAAGCCCACGCCGGTATCGGTGACGATGAAGCGCACGTCGCCTTCAACGCCGGGCTCGACCGTCAGCGTCACCTCGCCGTGGGCCGTAAACTTCAGGGCGTTGCTCACCAGGTTGGTCAGGACCTGACGCACCCGCACGGCGTCCCCATCGACGACCCGATCCAGTCGCGGATCAACGTGCGCCGTCACGCTGACCCCCTTTTCCTCGGCCGGGATGCGCCACAGGGCGGCCACGTCCTGCACCGCCCGTCCCAGATGGAAGGGCGCAGCCTCGATCGTGACCTGCCCGGATTCGATGCGCGCGCTGTCCAGGATGTCGGACAACAGACGCTCCAGGGTGGCGCCGGACGAGCGGATGACCTCGACCATGGCGTGCTCGTCGCCGTTGAGGTCGCGCTGAGCCAGCGCGTCGGCCATGGCCACGACGCCGTTCAGCGGCGTCCGGATTTCATGGCTCATGTTCGCCAGGAATTCGCTCTTGGCGCGGTTGGCGTCCTCAGCGCGGCGGCGCGCGCTGCGCAGCTCGCCCCCCTGTCGCCACTGCCAGATCAGGGTGAGCAGAGCCGACAGCATGAAGACCACGCCGATGCCGACAATCCAGTTCTGCCAGCGAATGACGGTCCGTTGCAGTTCGGTGTTGGCGCGCGCCATGTCCAGTTGCTGACGTCGACGATCCAGTTGCTCCTGAATGTCGCCCGTGACCTGACGGATTCCGGCGCTGAACCTCTGCGCGGTCTGGACGTCACGATCACGCTGATAGGTGCGCAGGACCTGATAGGCCTCGGCGGGTCGGTCGGCGGCAAACAGCAGTTCCGCCTCCACCAGGGCGACGTGGGAATCCACCCCGCCCTCGATATCCAGAGCGCGCAGCTTTTCCAGGTCGCGGCGCGCGCCGTCCACATCGCCCGTCCGCGCCCGCGCGACGGCCCGCACCGGCAGGATATCCAGCATCAGGAAGGCCGCGGTGCCCAGGTCTTCGCCATAGGGCGCGATGCAGGCCAGAACCTCCAGCGGTTCGTCCTTGGCGTCGGCCACCTGAGCGCACAGACTTGCATCGTAGACGAGCAGGTTTTCCAGGCCGGTCCGCAGACTCAGACGCCGGTGCGCCGCGTAATACGCCTGCGCGCGCGTCAGATCGCCGACCTGAACAGCCATCTTGGTCAGATTGTAGAGGCTGTCGAAATCCGGGCGCGGATAGGCGGGATTGGCGTAGTCGATCTCGAAGCGGCGAAAGGCGATGGTGGCCCCCACCACGTCGTTCAGCTTCATCAACCCCATGCCGGTGACCTCCCACAGGCCGGCGTGCGCCGTGTCGGCGTAGAGGTCTTCGTCCGGGATATCGGCCTCGGCCTGATTCAGCAGCTTCAGACCCTCGCCGACGCGATCCTGATCCATCAGGGTCAGCGCCGTCAGACGCGCAGCATGGGCGCGCACGAACCAGTCCACGCCCTCCCGGGTCATGCGCGTCATCTCGGCGTCGACGGTCAGATCACCCCGATCATAGCGAGCCGTCAGTTCGTTCAATCGGGCGATCTGGATGTAGCGCTGGTCGCGTTGCGCCCGCGCCTTGGCTTCAAGTCTCTGGTTCCAGAAAGCCGCCCGTTCGAACTCGCCCTGGTTCTGGAATATCCAGACGACGTGGTAGAGGCGGTTGAGCCCTTCTCGGTCGCGTCGGCGATAGGCCGCTTCTCCGAACGCCTCCAGCTGCGCGAAGGTGGTGCGAGAGGCGCGCTGCTCCACGGCGCGCAGCAGATCAGCCGGCGGACCTTCGGCCTGCGCCTGTGCATGAACCAGGCCCGGCGACAGGAGGATGGCGGTCGCGAGGACCGCAGCTTTGATGGGCGACATAGGACTTCCGCACTGAAGCCCCACCATTGCACGCCAGAGGTTGCGCAAGGTTTAGCGCTGGGAAAACAAGACGCCCGCGCCCTAGATGCCGCTGCCGTCCGCCTCGATCGGCTGCGGGGTCAGCAACAGATAGGCGCGGATCCACGCCGTCAGCACCGCTCGGTCGTTCGCACCCTCCAGGCTCAGCAGGGCCTCGTCGGCCAGATCATGCGGGATGCGGTCGCCGCGTCGTCCCTCGATCAGGGCGGCCGCGTAGGCGGGCTGGAACTCGGGGTGGCACTGGAAGCTGACGGCGTCCTCGCCCCAGGCCAGACCGGCGTAGGGCGTAAAGGGACTTGAGGCGATCACCCGCGTATCCGGCGCCACCGCCACCACCTGGTCCTGATGCGACACGGGAATGGCGATGGAGGGCGCTCGAGGGTGCATCCACGGCTCATGGCCGACCACGTCGTAGCGGTGCAATCCCACGCCCCAGCCCTTGTGCGACTTCTCGACCTTGCCGCCGAACGCATGGGCCAGAACTTGATGCCCGAAGCAGATGCCCAGAAGCCGCGTCCGACCACGCGCCGCGCGCAGCCACTGCACCAGGGGCGATATCCACGGCAGGTCGTCGTAGACGCCGGCGGCCGACCCCGTGACGATGGCCCCGGTATAGATCGACGGGTCATCCGGCAGATGGCCCGACTGCACGTCGAACCGCACCGTCGGCACGTTTTCGCCCAGCAGGGCGCGAAAGCGCGCCGGGTAGTCGTCGAAGGCGTCCCGCAGATGTTCGGGCGGATGGCCGGTTTCCAGAATGGCGATACGGGTCATTTCGGCGTTTTCCAGCGGGGAGAAGGAAGCGTCTCTCTCTGGATTGGGGTAGAAGTCGGGCGATTGCAACGAGGCCGCCCTTCATGACCGCCCACGCGCACGACGATTCCGCCGTCGTCCTGATCAATATTTTCAAGTGCGACGCACGACGGCAGGAGGATCTGGTCGAACATCTGGCCGCCCTGGCCCAGGTGCAGCGCACCCTGCCCGGCTTTGTCTCCGCCACCCTGCACCGGGGCCTCAACGGGCGCGTCGTCGCCAATCACGCCGTCTGGGCCAGCGCCACCGATTGGAAGGTGATGACCCGACACCCCCAGGTCGTCGCGGCCATGGAGCCCATTCTGGCCATCGCCACCTTCGAGCCGCATCTTTACGAGCCGGGCGTCCTGCTGGAAGCCTAGCCCGCGCGCCAGACCTCGGCGCGCGCGCCGGCTTCGCCGAGGTTCGCCGCCACCCAGCCGCAGATTTCGGCCGCCGCCGCCTCTGCACCCGATGGCGGATTGACCACCGTCATCGTGCAGCCGTTCATCTTCATCGGATTGTTCAGCGGGCGCAGGCGGGCTTCCGCCACCAGGACGCGGCCGACCTGCGCCTCCTCCAGCCGGCGGATGAATCCGTCGAAGGTTTCCATGTCCTTCAGCGGGGTCCAGATCGCCACCGTCGCCGTGCGGTCATGCCTCACTATGGCGGCGGCTGTCTCCGCCGAGCGCACATAGTCGTCCGGCCGCTCGAACGGCGGATCGATCAGCACCAGCGGACCCTTGGTCGCCCTGGCCGCCTTCAGCGCCTCGACATAGCCGTCGCCCTGACGGCCCTCGGCGGCCGGCCAGTCGGCCAGGGCCTCTGCCAACATCTCCTGAACCGGCGGATGAAATTCGAAGCCCAGATAGCGGTCGCCCTCTCGCAGAGCCCGCGCGATCAGCAGGGGCGACCCCGGATAGAAGCGCGCGCCGCCCTCTGGATTCAGCGCTGCGACCTCGGCCGCCAGGGCCTCGATCAGCGGCGGCCGCTCGTCGGCGGTCATCAGCCGCGCCACGCCGGCCTCGGCCTCACGGGACCGCGCGCCGTCGCCTGACAGGTCATACAGACCCGCCCCCGCGTGGGTGTCGATGACGGTGACCGCCCCCCTCTCCTGCCGTTCCTTCAGCAGCCACAGCACCAGGGCGTGCTTGACCAGGTCCGCAAAGTTTCCGGCGTGAAAGCTGTGGCGATAGTTCATGAGCGTTCCGTCCCCCGCTCCGCCCTTCGGGTCAAGAGGAAGCCTCGATGCGCACGGCCATTGCACATCGTGGGCGCGAAAACACCGGCCACGACTTTCGGATAACAATGTTGTAAAATTGCGCTGCAAGTAGGCGTGTTCAAGGAGAACATCGACAACGAGGGACGACGCAAATGCTCTCAGTATCGAATAATTTTCTTCGCCTGGGCGTGCTTTCGGCGCTGGCTGGCATGAGCCTTGGCGTCTGGATGGGCGCCAATGAGGACTTCACGCTTCGCACGGTGCACGCCCACATCAACCTGCTGGGCTTCGCGTCGATGATGCTGTTCGGCCTGTTCTATCGGGTCTTTCCCTCAGCGGCGCGAGGATGGTTGCCCCTGGCCCACTTCACCCTGTCGGTCCTGGGCTTCCTGATCCTGATGCCGACCCTGACTCTGATGTTTCTTCAGAAGCCCTTCTTGCTGCCCGCCCTGATCGCCTCGGAGATCATGCTGGTGACGTCGATGCTGCTGTTCACGCTCATCGTCTTCCTGGCTACGGCCCGAGGCAGCGAGCGCGTAGCGACCTGAGCCCACGGCGGAACGGAAAAGGCCCCCTGCCTTGCGGTCAGGGGGCCTTCGGTTCGCAGTCAGAAAGGGGTCAGTCGGCCCAGTTCAGCACAACCTTGCCCGACTGGCCGGACTTCATGGCCTCGAAGCCCTGCTGGAAGTCCTGATAGGGCATCTGGTGGGTGATCAGCGGCGTCAGATCCAGACCGGCCTTCAGCAGCCCCAGCATCTTGCGCCAGGTCGTGAACATCTCGCGCCCATAGACGCCCTTGATGGTCAGGGCCTTGAGGATGATCGTGCCCCAGTCGGTCTCCATCGGCTTGGACGGAATGCCCAGCAGGGCCATGCCGCCGCCCATGATCAGGGTGTCGACGCACTGCTTGAAGGCGATCGGCGAGCCCGACATCTCCAGCGCCACGTCGAAGCCGACCTTCAGACCCAGCTCATGCATGACGTCGCGCAGGTCTTCCTTGGTCGTGTTCACCGTCCGCACGCCCGGCGCAACCTTCTGCGCAAGTTCCAGGCGGAAGTCATTGATATCGGTCAGGACCACCGTGCGCGCGCCCGCGTGACGCGCCACGGCGGCGGCCATCATGCCGATGGGACCAGCGCCGGTGACCAGCACGTCCTCGCCCAGCAGGTCGAACTGCTGCGCCGTATGCACGGCGTTGCCGAAGGGGTCGAGGATCGAGCCGATTTCATAGGGCACATCCTCGGGCAACTCGATGACGTTGAAGGCCGGCGCCACCACGAACTCGGCGAAGGCGCCCTGGCGGTTCACGCCGATGCCGCGCGTGTCGGGGTCCAGGTGGAAGTGACCGGCGCGGGCCGCTTCGGAGTTCAGATCGATGACGTGCCCCTCGGCCGAAACGCGCTGGCCGACCTTGAGGCGGCGATCCACGTCCTTGCCGATGGCGACGATCTCGCCGGCGAACTCGTGACCGGTGATCATCGGGACCGGCACGTTCTTCTGGGACCACTCGTCCCAGTTCCAGATGTGGATGTCGGTGCCGCAGACGGCCGTGCGATGGACGCGGATCAGCACGTCCTCGTCGCCCGCCACGGGGATCGGGGCCTCGATCAGCTCAAGGCCGACGCCGGGCTTCGTCTTGGCCAGGGCCTTCATCATGTCCGTCATCAAATCACTCCCAGTTCTTTACCGGCCGTCGTGAACGCCGCGACCGCAGCATCAATCTGTTCAAAGGTGTGCGCCGCCGACATCTGGGTGCGGATGCGGGCCTGACCGCGCGGCACCACCGGGAAGCTGAACCCGATGACGTAGACGCCCAGCTCCAGCATCCGCGCCGCCATGTCCTGCGCCAGCTTGGCGTCGCCCAGCATGACCGGGATGATGGGGTGCTCGCCCGGCTGCAGGGTGAAGCCCGCGTCAGTCATGGCCGAGCGGAAGCGCGCGGCGTTGGCGAACAGCTGGGCGCGCAGGGCGTCGCCCTCCTCGCCCGCGGCAATGCGGATGGCTTCCAGCGACGAGCCGCAGACGGCGGGCGCCAGGGCGTTGGAGAAGAGGTAGGGCCGCGCGCGCTGCTTCAGCAGGGCCACGACGTCGGCCTTGGCGCAGATGAAGCCGCCCATGGCGCCGCCCAGGGCCTTGCCGAAGGTGCCGGTGACGAAGTCAACCTCGACGCCGTTCCAGGCGTAGGAGCCGCGCCCCTTTTCGCCCATGAAGCCGGTGGCGTGGCAGTCGTCGACCATGATCAGGGCGCCGTACTGGTCGGCCAGGGCACGGATGTCCTTCAGCCTGGCTATATAGCCGTCCATCGAGAAGGCGCCGTCGGTGGCGATGATGATCTCGCGCGCGCCATCAGCGCGGGCCTGCTTCAGCTGGGCCTCAAGGTCCGCCATGTCCGAGGTGGCGAAGCGATAGCGCTTGGCCTTGCACAGGCGCACGCCGTCGATGATCGAGGCGTGGTTCAGGCTGTCCGAGACGATGGCGTCGGCCTCGGTGAACAGGGGCTCGAAGATGCCGCCGTTGGCGTCGAAGGCGGCGGCGAACAGAATGGCAGCCTCAAAGCCGAGATAGTCGGCGATGGCGCGCTCCAGCTCCTTGTGGATTTCCAGCGTGCCGCAGATGAAGCGGACCGAGGCCGTGCCCGCGCCCCACTTCTCCATCGCCTTGATGCCGGCTTGCGTGACGCGCTCGTCGCCCGCCAGACCGAGGTAGTTGTTGGCGCAGAAGTTCAGGACCTCGCGGCCGTTCACCGAAATCACCGGCCCCTGACGCGAGGCGATGACGCGCTCGGGCTTGGTCAGGCCCTGGGCGTCGATGTCAGCCAGTTCGGCGGAGATGCGGTCGTAGAAGACCGATGCGGTGTTCTGGGTCATGATTGCTCCGCTACGCTGAATTCAGGCAGGTTTGAACCCCCGATTTCAGGCTGTCGGGGCAGGACCGGCTGCATCGCTGGAAACCGGCCGGAAAGGACTGACACGAATTTGCCCACCGCAGGGCGTCAGCGCCAGCGGAAGGCTGACCAGGGCGGTATCCCCCGGCGTCGTCAGACGCAACGCCTTGGCTTCGGGGCAGGTCTTTTCACCCTCGTCCTCGTGCGGGACCACGTTCCATGCCAAGTCGAAATAGGCCTTGGCCTGAGACGCCAGCGGGACCGGTTTCGGCGCCGTGCCTTGCGCGAAATAGTTGCCGGGCTCCTGCACCGCCTTGACCGCGGCCAGAACGCGACCGCCGCCGTCCGCCAGGGTCACGGTGGGATAGCCAGTCAGGCTGCACGCCTGGGCGCCGACGTTCTGCAACGCCAGGGTGGTGACGCGATTGCCCATGCCCGCGTCGCCGCCCTCGACCGACAGCCTGAGGTCCGAACCCAGGCAAGGGCCGACCGGCGCGGGCGCCAGAGCCGCCACCGGACGGCTGCAGCGCTCGATGACCGCGCCCCCGGCCTGATCGTTCGGCCCCAGACGGCTGAGCGTGGCGCTTTCCTGACCGTTGCGGCTGGCGGTCCACCACTCCAGTCCCTGACCGGCGTAGCGGGCTCCGCTGGCCGAAACCGCGCTGGTCAGGACGTAGTCGCGGCCGTCGTAGGACAAGCGCGCCGTTTCCGTGTCGGGATAGGTCACGGCGATGGTCTTGCCGGTCTCGCAGGCATAGCCGACGGCGGCGGCCGGCTGGCTGACCGGGGCTTCGATCGGCGCGGCGGGCGCCGGCGGCGGCTCCTGGGAGCAGGCGGCCGCGCACAGGCCGAGACAGGACATCAACACAACGGCGGAACGGCTCACGGACGCCTCCTGGGGGCCTCTTGATCGGTCCCGTCCCAACGCCGCGCCCGGCCAAAGGCTCCGCTTGCAGAGAAATCGAGCAGAGCGGTTGCGCGATGATACACTATAACATATCAAGCTCGTGACATTGTAACGGGGATGCGTGCCTTGCGACTTCAAACCTTTCTGCTGACCGCCGCCGGGGCCGCCGCCCTCTCGACCTCGGCCTTCGCCGCTGACGACGTCGTCCAGACAGCACAACAGGACGAGCCGACCGAGATCGCCGACGTCGTGGTTCGCGCCCTGCCCCTGGGCCGCGCCGGCGACGACGTCGGCTCGCACGTCGCCCTGCTGAGCGGCGACGAACTGGTGCACCGCCGCCAGTCGACCCTGGGCGACACCCTGAGCGGGATTCCCGGCGTCAACTCCGACACCTTCGGCGGCGGCGCCAGCCGCCCGGTGGTGCGTGGTCAGGCCGCCCCGCGCGTCAAGGTACTGAGCGAGGGCGCCGGCCTGATGGACGCCTCGGAGGTTTCCCCCGACCACGCCATCACCGGTGAACCCCTGCTTCTGGAAGGCATCGAGATCCTGCGCGGCCCGTCGGCGCTTCTCTATGGCGGCGGTGCCATCGGCGGGGCTGTCAATCTGCTGGACAAGAAGATCCCCACCCGCGTCCCCGCCAACGGCGGCGAAGGCGTGGTCGAGTACCGTCGCGGCTCGGTCGACAACGAGGAGGCCGGCGTGGTCGGCCTGACCGTCGGCGCAGGAAACTTCGCCGTTCGCGTCGAGGCCGCCGCCCGCAAGGCCGACGACTACAAGGTGCCCGACTGGGACGAACCGCGCCTGGACGGGTCCTACAACGAGACCTCGACCGCCACCCTCGGCGCCTCCTACATCGGATCGCGCGGCTATCTCGGCGCGGCCTATACCGAACAGACCAGCCGTTACGGCCTGCCGGGTCACACCCACGAATATGAGGGCTGCCACCCGCACGGCGACCACCTGCACTGCGGCGGTCACGACGATCATGACCATGACGGCCACGACCACGACCACGAGGAAGGCGAGGAGCACGATCACGACCACGGCGTGCCCGAGGTCCGCCTGAAGAGCCGCCGCATCGACCTGCGCGGCGAGCTGCGCGATCCCCTGCCCGGTATCGAAAACGTCCGCCTTCGCGCCGGCTACACCGACTATCAGCATCAGGAGCTGGAAGAAGGCGTGGTCTCGACCACCTTCACCAACGAGGGCTACGACGGCCGCATCGAGGCCCAGCACCGCGAGATCGCGGGCTTCAAGGGCGTGGTCGGCCTGCAACTGAGCAAGAGCGACTTCGCCGCCGTCGGCGAGGAAAGCTTCCTGGCGCCCAGCACGACCAAGAACACCGGCCTGTTCGTGATGGAGGAATACGAGCTGGGCGACTGGCATTTCGAGGGCGCCCTGCGCCAGGAATGGCAGGAGGCCTCAGCCATCGGTCTGCCCGACACCGAGCACAAACCCTTCTCGATCTCGGGTTCGGCGGTCTGGCACTTCATGCCCGGCTGGACCGGCGCGGTGTCGCTGTCGCGTTCGCAACGCGCCCCCTCGGCCCAGGAGCTCTATGCCGACGGCGTCCACATGGCGACCAACACCTATGAGTTCGGCGACAGCAGCCTCGACGTCGAAACGGCCAATGCGCTGGAACTGACCCTGCGCAAGACCGCTGGCTCCACCACGGCTTCGGTCAGCGCCTACCACTACATCTACGACGACTACATCTTCGCCCGGACCCTGGATCAGTTCGAGGACTTCCGGCTGATTCAGTACAGCCAGGCCGACGCCACCTTTACCGGTCTGGAAGGCGAGGTGCGCCAGCAACTGACGCCCTGGCTGTCGGCCACAGTCTTCGGCGACTACGTGCGCGGCGAGTTGAAGGGCGATGGCGGCAACCTGCCCCGCATCCCGGCCGCCCGCCTCGGCGTTCGCGCCGAAGCCTTCGCTGGCCCCTGGTCGGGCGACGTGGAATACAGCCGCACCTTCAAGCAGAACGACATCGCCGCCTTCGAAAGCGAGACGCCGGGCTACAACATGGTCAACGCCACCGTGGCCTATGATGTCGATCTGGCGGGGGTGAAGTCGCAGGTCTTCCTGCGCGGGACCAACCTGCTCGACGAACTGGCTCTGAACCACGCCTCCTTCCTAGCCGAAACCGCGCCGCAGCGCGGTCGAAACCTGGTGCTGGGCGTTCGCGCCCGCTTCTGATTTTTGTCAGGACTGAAAAAAGAAGGGGCGGCGTCCGACGGACGCCGCCCCTTCGTTCGTTAGACCACTGTCGAGCCTGCCGTGACATTTCCGCGTCATTACAGGCTGTTAATCTGAAGGATGCCTGTCGCCATTATTCGGCGCACATCGGTCTTCAAGCAGGTCGACATATTCGCGCGGGCGAACTCGCCCCAAGCTTTCGGTCTATTCAGGACAGTCCATGTCGCCCGTCGTTCTGCTTCTCGCTCTCTCCTCCATGAGCCCCACCGCCGACACCGCCCCGGTGGCGGCAGGCGCGCCCCAGACCCAGACGACGCCTTCGCCCGCCGTGGAAGAGCAGGAAGCCTATGACCTGGGCGAGATCCAGGCCGTTTCGACCCGACGCCGGGGCGCGGCCCTGGGCGACTACGAGCCCGAACTGGTGCTGGATGAGGAACAGCTGAAGGCCTATGGCGCCAGCAGCATCCAGGAGCTGATGACCCTGCTGGAGCCCGTGACGCGCAGCTCGCGCGGCGGCTCACCTGTCTTCCTGGTCAACGGGCGTCGCATCTCGGGCTTCCAGGAAATCCGCGGCATCCCGCCCGAAGCCATCGAACGCACCGAAATCCTGCCGGAAGAGACCGCCCTCTCCTATGGCTATACCGCCGACCAGCGGGTGGTGAACTTTGTCCTCAAGGCCGACTTCCGCTCCGTGACCATGCAGGCCAGCGTTCGTCGCCCGGGTCAGGGCGGCCGCACGGTCACGGACCTGGAAAGCAACGTCCTTCGCATCGCCGGCAAGCAGCGCGCCACGCTGGACCTCGAATACGAGAACGACACGCCCCTGTTCGAGACGGAACGCGACATTCAGCGCGAAGATGGAGAGCCGACCGACTACCGCACCATCCTGCCCAAGAGCGAGCAGGGATCGGTCGCCGGATCGCTGGTGCGAGACCTGAACGACACCACCGCCCTGACGCTGAGCGCCAGCCTGGATGACACCTCCAGCCTGAGCTACTTCGGTTTGCCCGGCGTCGATCTGATCATACCGCCCTCTACCGTTCCCGAAGGCCTGTATCTCGACGCGCCTGACTCCCTGTCGCGCACGACCGACACGCGGGCTGGCAAGGTGGGGGCACTGGTTGACGGCTATCTCGGCGACTGGCGCTGGACCGTGACCGGCGGCTACAACCGGACCGAGACCAAGACCCGCACAGGACGCGGCCTTGACCAGGACGCGCTGCAAGCCGGCGTGACGGCTGGCACGATCGATCCCTTCGGTGATGCGAGCCAGCTGCCCTTGGCGCCTGTCGACACCGCCCGCTCGGTTTCCAGCAGCGCCAATATCGAGGGCGTCATCAACGGCACGGCCTGGGAGGGCCCGGCCGGCGCCCTCACCTCGACCTTCAAGGTCGGCTTCGACACCCAGTCGCTGGATTCCGAAAGCCAGCGCTCCAACATCTTCGCCGAGCGCTCGTTGTCGCGCGACCGGACCAGCGCCTCAGGCAACTTCAGCCTGCCGATCGCCAGCCGCGACCGTGAAGTTCTGGGCGTGCTGGGCGACCTGTCCGCCAATCTGAACCTGGCCTATCAGGACCTGTCCGACTTCGGCGGGCTCAGCGCCTACACCCTCGGCCTGAACTGGTCGCCGTGGACCCCGGTCAATTTCAACATCAGCTGGGCCGACGAGCAGAACGCCCCGTCGATGTCTCAGTTGAACGACCCGATCATCTCCACCCCCAACGTCCCCGTCTATGACTTCGCCACCGGGCAATCGGTCGATATCGTCCGCGTCACGGGCGGCAACCCCAACCTGTCCGAAGAAACCAAGCAGGTGCTGAAGCTGGGCTTCAACCTGACCCCGTTGAAGGACAAGGATTTCAGGCTGACGGCCAACTACACCCGCACCGAGACCTCGGATTCCATCGCCGCCTTCCCGACCATCACGACGGAGCTGGAGGCGGCTCTGCCTGAACGCTTCATCCGCGACCTGGACGGCAACCTCCTGTCCGTCGACGCCCGTCCGCTGAACTTCCAGAGCGCGATCCAGCAGGAAGTGCGCTGGGGCCTCAACTTCTCCACTCCGTTCGGCAAGCCTGACCCCGCCGCGGCCGCGCGCATGGGCCAGCGGGGTCCCGGCGGCGGCGGCCCGGTCACGATGCGTGTCGAAGGCGGCCCGCCTCCCGGCGGCGGGGCCGGCGGCCCTCCCCCGGGCGGCGGTATGCGCATGGGTCCAGGCGGCGGCGGGCGCGGTTCGCGCGGCCCGACGATGCAGCCCGGCCAGGGCCGCTTCAACCTCTCACTCTATCACACCTATCGCATTCAGGATGAGATCACGATCCGCGACGGCGTGCCGGTGCTGGACCTGCTGGACGGTGCGGCCACGGGCGCGCGAGGCGGCCAGCCGCGTAACGAGGTCCAGTTCCAGATGGGCGTCTTCAAGAGCGGCATGGGCGGCTTCCTGAACGCCAACTGGAAGCAGTCGACGCGCGTCAGCGGCGGGACCTCGCCCGACGACGACCTGAGCTTCTCGGACCTGACCACCGTCAACCTGAACCTGTTCGCGGACCTGTCTTCGCGCCAAACCTGGGTGGCCAAATACCCGTGGCTGAGGGGTGCGCGCGTCAGCGTCGGCGTCGACAACCTGTTCGATCAGCGGCTGGACGTGCGCAACGGTCTCGGAGAGACGCCCCTCGCCTATCAACCCGACTACATCGACCCTCTGGGCCGCACCTTCCGCATCAGCCTGCGCAAAATCCTGTTCTAGAGAAAAGGCCCGCTCATCGACCGGGCCTTTTGACTGTCAGTGGTCGCCTTTCGGCGTTTCCATCAGCTCGATCAGGACCCCGCCCATCTCCTTGGGGTGCAGAAAGACAACCGGTGTGCCGTGGGCGCCGATACGGGGCTCGCCCGTCCCGAGAATGGTCACGCCCTTGGCGCGCATCTGGGCGATGGCGTCGTGGATGTCGGCCACCTCGAAGCAGACGTGGTGCTGGCCGCCCTTGGGGTTCTTGGCAAGGAATCCGGTGATGGGGCTGGTCTCGTCATAGGGCTCGATCAGTTCGATCTGAGCTGTGGGCGTGTCGACGAAGCAGACCTTCACCCCCTGGGCCGGCAGATCGAACGGTTCGCCGATCTTGGTCGCGCCCAGGATGTCACGATACAGCCTGATCGAGTCCGCGATCGAAGGCGTGGCGACGCCGACGTGGTTCAGATTACCGATCATCACTTCTTCTCCGCCGGCGCGGGTTGGGCATAGCCCAGACGCAGGTTCAGCTTTTCAATCAGGTCCGCCGCCGTGTCGGCGATGACCGAGCCGGGCGGATAGACCGCCGCCGCGCCCATATCGAGCAGGGGCTGGACGTCCGAGGGCGGAATGACGCCGCCGACAACGATCATGATGTCCTCACGACCCAGCTTGGCCAGTTCGGCGCGCAGCTCCGGGACCAGCGTCAGGTGCCCGGCCGCCAGCGACGAGGCGCCGACCGCGTGGACGTTCTTCTCCACCGCATCCCTGGCGGCCTCGGCGGGCGTCTGGAACAGCGACCCGGCGGTGACGTCAAAACCGATGTCGCCATAGCCGGTGGCGACGACCTTCTGGCCCCGGTCGTGGCCGTCCTGCCCCAGTTTGGCGATCAGGATGCGCGGCGGACCGCCGTCGTTCTCGACGAAGGTCGCGACCATGTCGCGGGCGCGGGCGACCTTGGGATCATTGCCCGCCTCCTTGCCATAGACGCCCGAGACGGTCTTCACCGTGGCGACATGGCGACCGAAGGCGGCCTCCAGCGCGTCGGAAATCTCACCCACCGTAGCCTTGGCGCGGGCGGCCTGAACCGCCAGTTCCAGCAGGTTGGCGTTTCCGCGCGCGCCAACGGTCAGGGCCTCCAGCGCGGCGTCCGTCGCGGCCTGATCGCGTTCGGCGCGCAGGCGCTTCAGCTTGTCGATCTGGGCGGCCAGAACGGCGGCGTTGTCGACCTTCAGCATCGGAATGTCGTCGGGCGTGTCGTTCAGGTAGCGGTTCACCCCGACGACGGTCTGCTGGCCCGTGTCGATGCGGGCCTGGGTCTTGGCCGCCGCCTCTTCGATGCGCAGCTTGGGAATGCCGGCCTCGATGGCCTTGGCCATGCCCCCAGCCGCCTCGACCTCGGCCATCAGGGCGCGGGCGCGGTTCGCCAGATCATGGGTCAGACGCTCGACGTAGAAGCTGCCGCCCCAGGGGTCGATGGTGCGGGTCAGGCCCGTCTCCATCTGCAGCAGAATCTGGGTGTTGCGCGCGATCCGGGCCGAGAAGTCGGTCGGCAGGGCCAGAGCTTCGTCCAGGGCGTTGGTGTGCAGGCTCTGCGTCTGACCGCCTGCCGCCGCCATGGCCTCGACCATGGTGCGCGACACGTTGTTGAACACGTCCTGCGCGGCGAGGCTCCAACCCGAGGTCTGGCAGTGGGTGCGCAGCGACAGCGACCGCTGGTCCTTGGGCGAGAACTTCTCGGCGACCTTTTCGGCCCACAGCAGGCGGCCGGCCCGCATCTTGGCCACCTCCATGAAGTAGTTCATGCCGATGGCCCAGAAGAAGGACAGGCGCGGCGCGAACCGGTCCACGTCCATGCCCGCATCAACGCCCGCCTTGATGTATTCCAGCCCGTCCGACAGCGTATAGGCCAGCTCGATCTCAGCCGAGGCCCCCGCCTCCTGCATGTGGTAGCCGGAGATGGAGATGGAGTTGAACTTCGGCGTCTCCTGCGCGGTCCAGGCGAAGATGTCCGAGATGATCCGCATCGAGGGCTCGGGCGGATAGATGTAGGTGTTGCGGACCATGAACTCCTTCAGAATGTCGTTCTGAATGGTCCCGGTCAGGGCCGCATGCGGCACGCCCTGTTCTTCGGCGGCGACGACATAGAGAGCCAGGATCGGCAGGACGGCGCCGTTCATGGTCATGGACACCGACATCTGATCCAGCGGAATGCCGTCGAACAGGGTCCGCATGTCCAGAATGCTGTCGATGGCGACGCCGGCCATGCCGACGTCGCCCTTCACCCGCGGGTGATCGCTGTCATAGCCCCGGTGGGTGGCCAGATCGAAGGCGATCGACAGGCCCTTCTGACCCGCCGCCAGGTTGCGACGATAGAAGGCGTTGGACTCCTCGGCGGTCGAGAAGCCCGCGTACTGACGGATGGTCCACGGGTTGCCCGCATACATGGTCGGATAGGGGCCGCGCATATAGGGGGCAAAGCCCGGCAGGCCGTGGATGGCATCGAGGCCGTCCAGCGCCTCGGGACCATAGGATGTTTCGACCGTCAGCCCCTCGGGCGTCAGCCAGGGATCGCGCGCGGGGCCGGTGCCCGTCGTGGTCAGGTCCAGATCAGTTTTGGAGAAGTCGGGGAAGCTCATTGGTTCGCCTCCTCAGACGCGATCTCAAACGGCGCGGCGAAGCGCACCGGGGTCAGGGCGCCGTGGCGCACCGGGACGAAGGCCGGGTCGGCGACCTCGATCGGCGCCGGACGCGGATCGGGATCGACGTATTTGGTGACGCCGACCATGTGGCGGGCGCCGTCCTTCAGCGCCGCTTCCATCTGGCCGCGCGCGCGTTCGACGCGCGGCTGGATCAGGTGGTGCTTCAGGGCGTCGACCACGCCGCCTTCGGCTTCGATCGACTGGAACTCCTTCCAGCCCGCCTCAGCCAGATCGCGAGTGCGGCTGTCCAGGAACCAGGAGCCGGCGGCGGGATCATCGACCCGGCCCAGATTGGCTTCCTCCATCAGCACCAACTGGGTGTTGCGGGCCTGACGGCGGGCGAAGGCGTCGGGACGGCCCTCGGCGCGTGTAAAGGCGTCCAGCACCACCACATCGGCGCCGCCGACCGCGCCCGCGAAACCGGCGGCGGTCAGGCGCAGCAGGTTGGGCCAGGGATCGCGCGCCGCCAGCATCCGCCGCGACGAGCGGGCCTCGATGACGGCGGGCGTCTCATGGCCAAAGGCCTTGCTGACGCTGGCCCAGATCAGGCGCATGGCCCGCACCTTGGCCAGGGCGTCGAAATATTCGGCGTCGACAGACACGCCCAGAACCACGCCCTTCAGCGCCTGTTCGACGGTCAGTCCCGCCAGCACGGCAGCCTTGACGTAGGCCACGGCGCTGGCGGCGGCGAAGGCCAGTTCCTGCCCCGCCGAACCGCCCGCCTCATGCACCACTCGGCCCGAGGCGAGGTAGAGTTTGGCGTCGGGATAGGTCCCGGCGAGACGGACGGCGGCCTCGGCCGCCTCGGTCACGGCGGCGTCGATCTCGCCCTCCCCGGCCTCGGCATAGGCCGAGAACGGGTCGAGGTGGAACTGCAGCTGGGCGCGGGGCGAACCCTTGGCCACGGCCGCCAGAGCCTCGGCGGCCTTCACGCCATCGAAGCCCGCATCCAGCGCCACCGGCGCCAGTTCCAGAGCCACGCCGTCCAGGGCGGCGGCCAGCGCCGTCTCGTCCGTCGTGAACGCGCCCTTCAGCACCACCGAGGCGGCGCCGTTTTCAAGGTCGGTCAGGACGGCGGCGTTGATCGCAGTCGTCTCATCGCCCTCGACCAGGGTGCGCAGGTCCCACGCCCGCCCCTCGGCGTCCGTGGTGCGCGGCGCGCGAAGCGCCTGCACCCCGGTCGCCTCGGCATAGAGCGGCCGGATGATCAGGCCGTCGGCGTCGAGGTGCAGCAGGCTTTCGATCGCCCGCCCCTTCAGCGCCTTCTCGGCCTGTTCCCGCCATTGCAGCGGGCTCGGCGTGGGAAAGGTCGTCATTTACGCAAACTCCACCAGCACGTCGTCGGCGGCGACCGGATCGCCCGCCTTGGCGCCGACCGCTTTCACCAGGCCGTCATGTTCGGCCTTGAGGATGTTCTGCATCTTCATGGCTTCGATGATGGCGACGGTCTCGCCCGACTTGACCTCCTGACCGACCGTCACGGGGATGTCGACGACCAGACCCGGCATGGGCGACAGCACCAGCTTCGACGTGTCGGCGGCGACCTTTTCAGGCAGGCGCTGATACATCTCGGCAGCGCGTGGCGTCAGGACGCGGACGCGGGCCCTGGCCGCCCGGTGGCGGATGTCGAAGCCGTCCGGCGCGCGCTTGACCTCGGCGGTGAAGGGCTCCTCATCCAGAACGGCCCGGAACTGGGCCATGCCCGGACGCCAGTCGATTTCCGACAGGGTCAGGTCGCGCTCGTCCAGCGAGATGACCAGATCCTCGGCCTCGTCATAGGACAGCGACACCGCGTGGGCCTCGCGGTTGATCAGGACGGTCCAGTCGGTGCGTTCCGACGGATCGCCCGCCTGTTCGGCCAGGACCTCGTTCATCGCCGCGGCCACGGTGATGAAGATGTCCTTCTGCGCCTCGCTGGGCTCCAGACCGCGGAAGCCGTCGGGGAACTCGTCCTTGATATAGCTGGTCGACAACTGGCCGGACTTGAAACGGTCCTGATCCATCACCGCCGACAAGAAGGGCACGTTGTGGCCCAGACCCGACAGGTGGGTGTCCTCCAGCGCGCGGGCCATGCCCTCGACGGCGGCGTCGCGCGTCTCGCCCCAGGCGCACAGCTTGGCGATCATGGGATCATAGAACATGCTGATCTCGTCGCCCTCGCGGACGCCGGAATCGTTGCGGACGGTGTAGCCTCCCTGATCGCCCTCTTCCGGCTGCTCATAGCGCACCAGACGACCGATCGACGGCAGGAAGCCGCGATAGGGGTCCTCGGCATAGATGCGGCTTTCGATGGCCCAGCCGTTGATCGACAGGTCTTCCTGCTTGAAGGCCATGGTCTCGCCCGCCGCCGAACGGATCATCTGTTCGACCAGATCGACGCCGGTGATCAGCTCCGTCACCGGGTGCTCGACCTGCAGACGGGTGTTCATTTCCAGGAAGTAGAAGCTGCGGTCCTGCCCCGCCACGAACTCGACCGTACCGGCCGAGTCGTAGTTGACGGCGCGGGCCAGAGCCACGGCCTGATCGCCCATGGCCTTGCGCGTCGCGTCGTCCAGCAGGGGCGACGGCGCCTCTTCGATGACCTTCTGGTTGCGGCGCTGGATCGAGCATTCGCGGTCAAACAGCGAGACGATATTGCCGTGCTTGTCGCCCAGAACCTGAATCTCGATGTGGCGCGGATTGACGATGAACTTCTCGAGGAAGACCCGGTCGTCGCCGAAGGCCGTCAGGGCCTCGGCCTTCACCGCGGCAAAGCCTTCGGCCATGTCGGCGTCGGAATGGGCGACGCGGATGCCCTTGCCGCCGCCGCCGGCGCTGGCCTTGATCATGACCGGATAGCCGATCTCATTGGCGATCTTCACCGCCTCCTCGGTCGATTCAATCAGGCCCATGTGGCCCGGCACGGTCGAGACGCCCGCTTCAGCCGCGAACTTCTTGGACGTGATCTTGTCGCCCATGGCTTCGATGGCGTGCGGGTTGGGGCCGATGAAGGTGATGCCCTCGGCCTCCAGACGACGCGCGAAGACCGGGTTTTCCGACAGGAAGCCGAAACCGGGGTGGACCGCCTCGGCGCCCGACTGACGCACCGCGTCCACGATCTTGTCCTGGATCAGATAGGACTGGGCGGCGGGCGACGGCCCGATGTGGATAGTCTCGTCGGCCATCTCGCAGGCCAGCGACCCAGCGTCGGCGTCCGAGTAAACGAGCACCGTCTTGATGCCCATCTTGCGGCAGGTCTTGATGATGCGAACCGCGATCTCGCCCCGATTGGCGATCAGAATTTTCTTGAACATTTCTGGGCCTTACAGGGGAATGTTGTCGTGCTTTTTCCAGGGATTTTCCTGGGTCTTGTTCTTCAGCGTGCGCAGGGCCTTGATCAGGCGGCGGCGCGTGCCGTGGGGCATGATGACGTCGTCGATGTAGCCCAGACCGGCCGCCACGAAGGGGTTGGCGAAGCGTTCCTTGTATTCGGCCTCGCGCGCGGCCAGGGCCTCGGGGTCGCCAGCCTCCTTGCGGAAGATGATCTCGACCGCGCCCTTGGCGCCCATGACCGCGATCTCGGCGGTGGGCCAGGCGTAGTTGACGTCGCCGCGCAGGTGCTTGGAGCTCATGACGTCATAGGCGCCGCCATAAGCCTTGCGCGTGATGACCGTCAGCTTGGGCACGGTGGCCTCGGCATAGGCGAACAGCAGCTTGGCGCCGTGTTTGATCAGGGCGCCGTACTCCTGCTTGGTGCCCGGCATGAAGCCCGGCACGTCCACCAGGGTCACCAGCGGAATGTGGAAGGCGTCGCAGAAGCGGACGAAGCGCGCGGCCTTGCGGCTGCTGTCGATATCCAGCACGCCCGCCAGAACCTGAGGCTGGTTGGCGACGATGCCGACGCTCTGGCCGTCCAGGCGACCGAAGCCGCAGATGATGTTCCTGGCGAAGTCGGCGCCGATCTCGAAGAAGTCGGCCTCGTCGACCGTCTTCAGGATCAGCTCCTTCATGTCATAGGGCTGGTTCGGATTGGTCGGAACCAGGGTGTCGAGGCTGGCCTCGTCGCGATCCGGCTCGTCATAGCTGTCGCGGACCGGCGGCTTTTCGCGGTTCGACAGGGGCAGGAAGCCGATCAGGCGGCGAACCTCGGACAGGGCCTCCAGATCGTTCTCGAAGGCGCCGTCGGCGACCCCCGACTTGCCGGCGTGAACGCGGGCGCCGCCCAGGTCCTCGTGGCTGACGACCTCGTTGGTGACGGTCTTCACCACGTCCGGGCCGGTCACGTACATGTAGGACGTGTCCTTCACCATGAAGATGAAGTCGGTGATGGCGGGCGAATAGACGTCGCCGCCCGCGCACGGGCCCATGATGACCGAGATCTGCGGGATGACGCCCGAGGCCAGCGTGTTCTGCAGGAAGATGTCGGCGTAACCGGCAAGGCTCTCGACGCCTTCCTGAATACGTGCGCCGCCCGCATCGAACAGGCCGATGATCGGCGCGCCGGCCGTCAGGGCCATGGTCTGGATCTTGACGATCTTGGCCGCGTGGGCGCCCGACAGCGAGCCGCCGAAGACGGTGAAATCCTTCGAGAAGACATAGACCAGACGACCGCCGATGGTGCCGCGGCCGGTGACGACGCCGTCGCCGGGGATCCGTTGCTGGTCCATGCCGAAGTCGTGGCTGCGGTGCTCCACGAACATGTCGGTCTCTTCGAAGCTGCCTTCGTCCAGCAGGACCTCGATCCGCTCGCGCGCGGTCAGCTTGCCCTTGGCGTGCTGTGAGGCGATGCGCTTTTCGCCGCCGCCCAGCCTGGCGGCGGCGCGACGACGCTCGAGTTCCTCGAGGATGGCCTGGCTCATGTTGGGGCTCCTGAAATCGTTCGTGATCACCAACCGCCTCCCTCGCAAAAAGGCAATCGCAACTTTGCAAAAGGGGCGTAAGTGCGTAGTCCTGCCAAGATCGACGGGCGGTTTTGCAAAGTTGCAATGGCGGAAAAACTCTACCTCGGGGCCAAGGTGCGCAAGCTGCGCGAGGCGCGCGGCTGGACGCTGGAGGCCTGCGCGGGACGGCTGGCCCTGTCGCCCAGCTACCTGTCGCAGATCGAGACCAATCAACGTCCGGCGACGGCCCGGGTTCTGATCGCCCTGACCCGCGCCTTCGACGTCGACGCCAGCCTGTTCGATCTGGACGGCGACGCCCGGCTGATCGCCGACCTGCGCGAGGCCGTCACCGACGTCGCCGGCCACGCCGACGCCCCCTCCCCCGTTGAGCTGAAGCAGGCGGTGACCAACACCCCCCGCCTGGCGCGTCAGTTTCTGGCCCTGCATCAGGACTATCGCCGTCTGGACGAGCGGCTGAAGACGCTGAACGAGACCCTGGGCCGGGACGAGCGCGCACACGCCGCTCCGGCCCTCCCCTATGAGGCGGTGCGCGACTTCTTCCACTATCGCGACAACTACATCGACGTTCTGGATCAGGCGGCGGAGGCGCTGGCGGAGCAGTTGGGTCTGGGCGCTGGCGGCCACCCCGAGCGCGATCTGGAGGCGGCGCTGAACGACCTGTGCGGCGTGCGACTGGCCACCGGCGAGGGGCGCGGGATCATGCGACGCTTCGATCCGACAGCGCGCATCCTCTACGTCGACGCCAGCCTGCCCGGCGCCACGCGCTCCTTCCTCATGGCGCACCAGCTGGTGCTTCTGCGCTTCCACGACCTGATCGAGCATGAGCTGGACCGGGCCGCCTTCGACCTTCCCGCCGCGCGCGACGTCTGCCGGGTGGGGCTGGCCAACTATGCGGCCGGGGCCCTGCTGCTGCCCTATCGCCGCTTCCTCGACGCGGCGCGCGACCTGCGCCACGACGTGGACCGGCTGCGCAATCGTTTCCACGTCAGCTTCGAGCAGGCCTGCCACCGGCTCTCGACCCTGCAACGCCCCGGCTGGCGCGGCGTGCCCTTCTATTTCGCGCGCGTGGACATGGCCGGCAACATCACCAAACGCCACAGCGCCACCCGGTTCCAGTTCGCCCGCTTCGGCGGCGCCTGCCCCCTGTGGAATGTGCACGAGGCCTTCGGCGCGCCGGACCGCATCCTGGTCAATCTGTCGGAAATGCCGGACGGCTCACGCTACATCTGCATCGCCAAGAGCGTGTCCAAACCGGGCGGTTCCTATCTTGAACCCGACCGTCGCTATGCGCTTGGCCTCGGCTGCGAGATCGAACACGCCCGCTCGCTGGTCTACGCCGAAGGGCTGGATCTGAACGGCCCGCCGACCCGCATGGGCGTCAGCTGCCGCATCTGCGAGCGGACGGACTGCACCCAGCGCGCCTTCCCGCCGATCGACCGCGTTCTGCGCGTTCCGGAAAACAGCCGAGGCGTGATACCCTATTCCCTGGAAGCCAATCCGCGACTTGAAGCGTTGTAGAATGCTGCAAGCCTGTCGGTTGCATGATGGAGACTGCCGGATGCGCCACATCCTCCTCGCCGTCGCCGCCGTCCTCGCCGTTTCAGGGCCAGCGACGGCCGAAACCGTTCAGGTGACGGTCAAGCTCCACATTCCCCTGTCCTGCGGCGCTCGCCTGATCGAGGCGGTCCCCGTGGGCGACCGGGTCGAAGTCGCCGTCAGACGAACCTGCAACACCCCTCACGCCCTGACCCTGAGCGGTCCCGGCATGGACAAGGCGTCGGTGACGGAACTGAATTCCCGCGCCGTCCGCCCGGCGGAGAGGGCCGTGTTCAGGCACACGGCCCTGACGAGCGACACCACGGATCACTTCGTCATCGAAGGGGCCGCCGACGTCGCCAAGACCGCCGCTGGCCTGCAGGTCGCGATCGGCGCCCTCTAAGGAAAAGGCCGGCGCCGGAAGCATCCGACGCCGGCCCAGAACTCGACGCTTCCGCCGTCAGCCCATCGTCGGGATGACGAAGGAGCTGTCCGCGTGCTCCAGCTCGCTGTCGGGCCACCGGGCCGTGACCGTCTTGGTCTTGGTCCAGAAGCGCAGGCCTTCCATGCCGTGCTGGTTGATGTCGCCGAAGGCCGAACGCTTCCAGCCGCCGAACGAGTGATAGGCCACCGGCACCGGGATCGGCACGTTGATGCCGACCATGCCGACGTTGACGCGGGCGGCGAAGTCGCGGGCCGCGCGGCCGTTCTGGGTGAAGATGGCGACGCCGTTGCCGTACTGGTGCTTGGACGGCAGGCTCAGGGCCTCCTCGAAGCTGGCGGCGCGCATGATCTGCAGCACCGGGCCGAAGATCTCTTCCTTGTAGGATTCCATCTCGGGCTTGACGTGGTCGAACAGCGACGGGCCGATGAAGAAGCCCTTCTCGTGGCCCTGCAGGCTGAACTCGCGACCATCGACGACCAGTTCGGCGCCTTCTTCCACGCCCTTGTTGATCCAGCCCAGGACCTTGTCCTTGTGGGTCTGGGTGACGACCGGGCCGTAGTGGGCCTCGGCGTCGGTCGAGACACCGACGCGCAGGTTGGGGATTTCCGAGACCAGACGCTCGCGCAGTTCGTCGGCGGTGCGCTGACCGACCGGCACCACCACCGGCAGGGCCATGCAACGCTCGCCGGCCGAGCCATAGGCCGCGCCGGTCAGGTCCTTGATCACCTGATCCATGTCAGCGTCGGGCAGGACGATGCCGTGGTTCTTGGCGCCGCCCATGGCCTGGACGCGTTTCCCGTGCTGGGCGCCCATCTGATAGACGTAGTGGGCGATGTCGGACGAACCGACGAAGCTGACGGCGTGGATGTCGGGGTGGGTCAGGATGGCGTCGACCGCCACCTTGTCGCCGTGGACGACGTTCAGCACGCCAGCAGGCGCGCCCGCCTCCATCATCAGTTCGCCCAGACGCACCGGCAGCGACGGATCGCGCTCCGACGGTTTCAGGATGAAGGTGTTGCCGGCGGCGATCGCCATGCCGAACATCCACATCGGGATCATGCCGGGGAAGTTGAACGGGGTGATGCCCGCCACGACGCCGAGCGGCTGACGCATGGAATAGACGTCGATGCCTGGGCCGGCGCCCTGGGTGTATTCGCCCTTCAGGGCGTGCGGGATGCCGCAGGCGAACTCGATGACTTCCAGACCGCGCTGGATGTCGCCCTTGGAGTCGGCGATGACCTTGCCGTGTTCCGAGGACAGCAGCTCGGCCAGCTCGTTCATGTTGGCCTCGACCAGGCGCTTGAACTCGAACATGACGCGGGCGCGGCGTTGGGGATTGGTGCTGGACCAGCCCTCGAACGCGGCCTGGGCCGACTGGACCGCGCGGTCCATCTCGCTGACGGTCGCCAGCTGGACGCGGGCCTGAACCTCGCCGGTGTTGGGGTTGAACACGTCGCCGAAACGGCCCGATGCGCCGTCGAAGGCCGCACCATCGATGAAGTGGCGAATGTCGCGCATGGAGGCGTTTCCCTGTGATGTCGTTGTTCGTTTCATCATGGCCTAGCAGACTGACGCCGAGCCACCCATTGCAATCTTGCATCTAATGCTGTGCATTCCTGCAATGTTCGACTGGGACGACGTTCGCATCTTCATCGCCGCCGCGCGGGCGGGCTCGCTGGCCACAGCGGCGCAGAGACTGGGCATAGATGCAGCCACCGTCGGGCGGCGCGTGGCGCGGCTGGAGACCGCGCTGAAATCGACCCTGATGGTGCGCTCGGCGTCGGGCCTGTTGCTGACGGCGGCGGGGGCGCAACTGCTGGAGACCGCGCTCGACGCCGAAAGCGCCATGGAGGCGGCCGAACGGGTGACGCGACCCGACCTGATCGCCGGCACGGTGCGGATCAGCGCCTCAGAGGGTTTCGGCGGCGCCGTCCTGGCCCCCGCCCTGCCCGGCCTGCTGGCGGCTCATCCGGGGCTGAACATCGAACTGGCCGCCAGTTCCGGCTTCCTCTCGGCCAGTCGCCGCGAAGTGGACATGGCCATCACCCTCAGCCCCGCCGCCAGTCCGCGCCTGATCGTCGAGCCGCTGACGCCCTATCAGCTGGCGCTCTATGCGTCGCCCGACCACCTGGTACGGCATGGTGCGCCGGAGCGCGTCGACGACCTGCCGAACTTCGACATCGTCGGCTATGTCGATGACCTGATCTACGCGCCGGAACTGCACTATCTGGACGAGATCCGTCCAAACCTGCGACCGCGCCTGGCCTCCTCCTCGATCCGGGCGCAGCGAGACATGATCGCGGCGGGCGGGGGCATCGGCGTCCTGCCCTGTTTTCTGGCCGAGGGGCTGACGCGGGTCCTGCCAGACGCCGTCCTGATCGAGCGTCGTTTCTGGCTCAGCACCCACCGCGAAGTCCACGGCACGGCGCGCCTGAAGGCGGCGCGGCGCTGGATCAAGACCCTGTGCCGCCACGCCGCCGACCGGCTGTCGCCCTTCGCCCTTTAGGTCGGGCGTTTGGCCCGGTTGGCCATTTCATCGGCGCGGACATCCATCTCGGCGGCGCGCTCGACCAGTTTCGGGCTCAGGGCGATCAACTCGGCGTCAGTGACGGTGTTGCCCCGCTCGCGGTTGCGAGCGATCTGTTCAGCGCGATAGGCCGGATCACGCAGGCGAACGGCCTCTTCGCGCATGTTGTCCGCGCCACGACGCATCTGCTCGGCCCCGCGGCCCATCTGTTCGCGCGCCTGGACCTGGGCGCGCGCAGCGATGACACGAGCCTGCTCGCCCTGACGGCGAGCCACGGCCGCCTCCGCCCTCGCCTGCTCGGCCTGCTGACGAGCGACCGCAGCCTCGGCGCGAACCTGGACGGCCTGACGACGCGCCTCCTCGCCTTGCTGGCGAGCGATGACGGCCTGGGCCCGGGCCTCCGCCGCCTGCCGGCGAGCCTCGACGCCTTGCTGACGGGCCTCGGCGGCCTGGGCGCGAGCCACGCGGGCGGCTTCGCGCGCCGCCTCCGCTTCGGCCCGCTGCTCCGGCGTGCCGTTCTCGAAGTAATAGCCGTTGGAGAAATAGGTGTAGCTCGTTCCGCTGATCGGCGCCGACGGAGGAGCGGGCGGGGCCGGCGGCGCGGGAGGAGCGGGAGGAGCGGGAGGAGCCTGGTACGTCAGCGGCGCCGGCGCAGCGGGAGCCGCCGGGGGTGCGGGCGGTGCGGGCGGCGGAGGCGCCGGTGCATAGGCGGACGCCTGTTCCCGCAGTTCCAGCGCCGCCAGCGGCGTGGCAACGACGGCCAGGGCGGCGACGGTCAGGGCGACCGCCAGCGGGCGGCGGCGAGCAGAGGTGTTCGTCATGATGCAGGCGATCCTTTTCTCAAGCGTGTGGGTGTCGGCGGCCATGGCCGTGGCGGGCCAGGCGGCGGAATGGGAGGCGGGATGAGAGGCCAGTCGAACCAGCACACGGGCGTAGTCGCGACGGTCCACGGTGCGCACGGCTTCGGCGTCGGCCGCTTCTTCGGAGGTTTCGGCCAGGACGACAGACAGCCGCCAGACCAGGGGATTGAACCAGAACAGAGCCAGCGCCACGCGTGACAGGATCAGGAAGACCCAGTCCTTGCGCCTCAGGTGGGCCATTTCGTGCGCCAGGACGGCCGCGGCGGTTTGCGGCGCGGCCAGGCTGCCGGGGTCGAGGACGATGACGCCTGGCGCCACGCCCCAGCTCAGCGGGCTGGACACGCGCTCGCTGCTGATCAGGCGCGGGCGCGCGGCAGGGGCCAGCAGCTCGAGCGGCGAACGCCAGGCGGCGCATTTGACCGCCCGCCCCTGCTCGGTCCAGCGGCTCAGGGTGTTCAGGCCCAGCAGCAGTCGCGCCACGACGATCGTCGCGCCGAGCAGCCACAGGCCGACGGCCACGGTGGTCAGCGACGGCCACGGCAGGCTGGCCGAGACCGCGACCCCTGCGACAGGGCCGACCTCGCCTGACCACAGCGGCGTCATCGGCGCGGCGACCGCTGCGACGGACGAGGCCGGCAACAGGGTCAACTCGACGGCGGGCAGGACAGCCGCCAACACCGGCAAGGCCAGCAGCAGGCAGACCGTCGCGCGCAGGATGTCCACCCGGTCGGCGGCGCGGCGCGCCACGAAGCGCGCGACGATCAGGCCCGCCGCCGCGATCAGGCTGGACTTGACCAGCAGGGACAAGAACAGGGCCAGGCTCATGGCTGGCGCTCCACCGCTTCGTCGATGGCGCGCTCCAGAGCGGCGGCCTCATCGGCCGTCAGGCGCTGCCCCATGCCCAGCAGGGCCGTGGCGGCGCTGGCTGCGGACCCGGCGAAAAAGGTGTCGATCATCCGTTGCAGGGCGCCGGCGGCGACGGTCTCGGTGCGCGGCACGGGGCGATAGACGAAACCCTCGGAGCCCGCTTCCCGCTCGACCAGACCCTTGGTCTCCAGTCGCGCCAGCAGGGTGCGTATGGCGGAATCGCTGAGCGTGTCCGTCAACGCCTGGCGCACCCCCGCAGCGGTCCCCGTCTCGAGCCGGCACAGGGTCTCGAACACTTCGCGTTCGCGTCGGGGCAGGGATTCGATCACCGGGACTCTCCGCATCGGTTGACGCTACATTTGTAGCGCTACGTTTGTAGCGGATCGAGTCTAAAATGAGGCGGCGAGATTAACTCGCCGTAGGCCCCTCCTCCCGCCCTGCGGCGGGAGGAGAAGGCTCTGGCGTCAGCCGACCGGCTTGACGTTGTCGTCCGAGTTACGGTCGATCCAGCGATTATAGGGATCGATCCCCGCAAACGCCGGCTTCTTGTCCGTAACGAACCGGAACACCTGGGTTCCGCTGCGCAGCGGACGGCGCTCCATCACGATGACCGACTTCTGGTCGAACGCCCCCTTGCCCGGCTCGCTCGAGAACAGGCCGACGTCGAAGGTCTCATTCAACGGCGACTCCGTCTCTTCGCCCTTGCCGTCGGCGTACAGCTTGCGGGCCTCGACCGTCAGGGCGACATCCCACTTGCCGTCGGCGCGCTTGGTCGCCGTGACCGATTGCGTCTTCACGTCATACAGGGTGATCTTCTCGAACAGGTCGGTGATCAGGGCCTGCTTGTCCGCCGGGGCCTCGGCGCGCAGCGCCGCGACCAGGTCCAGCGAGCGCGGATACGGCGCGGACTTGAAGGCGTACTGCGCCAGCACACGACGCAGGGCGCGGTTCACCGCCTCCTCGCCGATCTGGTCGCGCAGCAGGTACATGACCAGTCCGCCCTTCTGATAGTGGATGTACTGCTGGTTCTCGATGCGCAGCAGCGGCATCTCCTCCAGCCGCTCCATGCCGCGCGAGCGCAGGTAGCGGTCCAGCTCATACTTGAGGAAGCGACGGATCTTGTCGGGACCGTACAGCTTCTCCATCACCATCAGCGCCGAATATTGCGCCAGGGATTCCGACAGCAGGGTCGAGCCCTGCTGGTCCGAGCCGACCACCTGGTGCGCCCACCACTGGTGGCCGACCTCGTGGGCGGTGATGTAGGTGACGTAGTCGATCTTCTCCTCGTCGGTCAGGTCGGCGATGAAGCCAAGCCCTTCCGAATAGGGCATGGTGTTGGCGAAGGCCTGGGCGAAGCTGGCGTAGGCCGGGAACTCGATGATCCGGGCCTGCCGGAACTGATACGGGCTGAAGGCCGTGCCGTAGTAGTCCAGCGACGCTTTCATCGCCGTCAGCATCCGCGCCACGTTCCGCTCGTGCCCCTGGTGGTAGTAGACGGCCAGTTCGATGGGGCCGTGCTGCTCCTTGGCCACCCGATAATCGGCGGACTGGACCGAGAAGAAGTTCAGCACCGGCGCTTCGGTGACGAACCGGGCCGTGCGGCGGCCGTCCTTCGTCACGTCCGACACCTTGTAGCCCGGCGCGATCGGCGTCTGATCGGCCACCGTGGTCACGGTGATGTCGGCGTTGACCCAGTCAGCCCCGATATAGTTCTGCCCCCGCGCGCCTTCATCCTCCAGCTTGGCCATGCGCAACTCGGCCGGCAGGCCATACTTGCGGCGCTTGGCCCGGTCGGACAGCAGGCCGTCGCGGCCCATGCCGATGGTCAGGCCGAACTCGCCGTTGTTGACGAAGGTGCCGTTGTCGACGATCCGCGTCGTGTCGCCGCTGTTCTTGAAGCCGCGCTGCTCCAGCACGGTTTCAAAGGCGATGGCGCGCTTCTCGCCCGGCTGCATCGGCGTCGCGAAACGATAGATGCGATACTCGAACTCGGGCCACTCACGCGCCACCGTCGCGCCCTGAACGTCCAGGCGAGCGATCTTCAGGTCATCGCTCCAGCGCAGGTGCACCTCGCTCAGCGGCGCCCCTGTGCGGTTCTCGATGACGTAGGTTCCCTTGGTCGTCAGACGCGGCTGGTGCGGATAGAGGTCCAGGTCCAGCTTGACGTCGGTGATCGAGGGCTGCGGCGTCTTCTCGTACTTCAGCAGGGTCTTCTCATAGTCCGCCATCAGTTGCTCGCGCTGATCGCGGGTGCGGTATTCGTTCCAGACGTTGGTGTTGATGAAGGCGTAGACCCCCAGGGCGACGAAGGCGGTCAGGGCGACACCGCCGATCACGCCGGCCGGCCCCATCAGACGACGCGGCAGGCGCTTCAGGCGCGGCAGGAAACGCGTCTCCGCCCCCCGACGCCACAGTCCATAGGACAGGACCAGCAGGACAACGGCGAAGGCCGACCAATAGGCCTGCATCCAGGCGGCGTAGCCGGCGAACTTGCCCAGACCGTTCATGTCCGACAGCGGCATCCCGGTCCCCGAACCATAGCGGTAGAGGACGTGGTCGAAGCCCATGCCCGACAAGACAATGGTCGAGATCAGATAGACCACCATGATGGCCCAGCCGACGAACTTGTTCGGCGACAGCGACTGCACGAAGATGGCCAGCACGGCGATCAGCGCGAAGCTGATCGACTGGGGCACGACGTACCAGAACAGGTATTTGCCGATCTCGAAGTCGGTGTAGCCCTTGATCGTCTGCACGATCATTCCGGCCACCGAGGCCGCCATCAGGGTGGAAACCAGCACCAGGATCAGCGCCAGCGTCTTGGGCAGCAGGAAGGTCCAGTCCGGCGTGGCGGTGGAATCGATGATCTCGTGCGTGCGGCGCTCGCGGTCACGCCAGACCAGCTCGCCAGAGTAGTAGATCGAGATGATCATGACGATCAGGCCGAACGAGCCGCCCAGGGTCTCGATCACCACGCGCGTCACCGGCAGCACTGGCGCCCCGTACATCTCGCCCGCGAACAGCAGGACGGCGATGCCGAAGGCGAAGCCCAGAGCCAGCATGACGAAATAGGCCGGGCTCTTGAACACCGTCTTCATCTCGAAGACGGTGCGCGAGATCAGTTGCGTCCAGCCGGCCTTGAAGCCGTAGGACGGCGCGGCCAGGGGGGCGACCGGTGCGCTGGCGTCGGGCGCGGTCTCGGCCAGGGCCTTCAGCTTCTCCTGCTTGCGCAGCTTCGACCCGCGTGGCGACGGCCGGTACAACGGGAAGGCCGCGGCCAGGAAGGCCAGGCTGACGCCCAGCCACAGCAGCTTGTTGCCCAGCAGGATGCCCACCAGCGGCGCGTTGATGGTGTTGCGCTCGGTCGCCGTCCAGTATCGGGTCACCAGACCATAGGCGCCGGCGCCGAAGGGCTCCAGCCAGGCCACCACCGTCTCCAGTTCCGGCTTGGAGCCGAACACCGTGGTTGTGGTCATGTAGAGGATGAATACCCCCACCACGCCGACATAGGTCGCCATCATGGAGCGCGTGACCGTCGCCAGGGTGAAGAAGATCGCCGAGGTGAACAGCAGCCCGGGCAGCCCCATGACGACGAAGCTGTAGAGGTAGTCCAGCGGACGGAACGGCCCGACCGTCTCCTTGTCCACCCACGGCATCAGCGAGCCGATCAGGATGCCCAGCGCCACCGACAGGAAAGCCAGGGCCACCACGGCGAAGGCGCCGAGGAAGCGTCCGTAAAGATAGTCGAATTTCGACAGCCGGCTGGCCTGGACCATGGGTCCGAAGCCGGTCGACACGTCGCGAACGACGACATTGGCGACAATGGCCGTCGTCGCCAGCATGAAGAACAGATTGAAGGCCAGATGCGCCTGCGCGATCGCATAGGGCGCGTTCTTGTAGACGTTCCCGCCGGCGTTGAAGCTGACGTTCGGCTGGGCGATCAGGCCGAAGCTCAGCAGGAAGAACAGGATGGAGATGACCCAGAAGGCGGGCTGGCGAAGCTGATAGCGGAACTCGAAGGCCGCGACTTTCCCGAACATGATCCGGGCCTCAGGCGGCTTGAGCGGCGGGACGGCGCGAGGCGGCCAGCGTCGAGAAGTAGACGTCCTCCAGGCCCCCCGAAGCGGGCTCGAAACCCTCGCCCGGCTTGGCGTCGGCCAGGACGTGGATCACCGTCTGTCCCGCGAACAGGCGCGTCGAGATCACCTCGAAACGCGCACGGTGTTCCGGCAGCGCCTCCTTGGCGATGGCCTTCTTCCACACACGCCCCGACATCTGCTTCATCAGCTCCAGCGGCGCGCCTTCCAGCTGGATCTTGCCGCCCGCCAGCACCGCCATGCGCGGGCACAGGTCGGCCACGTCCTCGACGATGTGGGTCGACAGGATGACCACCACGTTCTCGCCGATCTCGGCCAGCAGGTTGAGGAAGCGGTTGCGTTCTTCCGGGTCCAGACCGGCGGTGGGCTCATCGACGATGATCAGGCGCGGATTGCCGATCAGGGCCTGGGCGATGCCGAAGCGCTGGCGCATCCCGCCCGAGAACCCGGCCAGGGCCTTCTTGCGCACGTTCCACAGATTGACCTGGTTCAGCAGGGCCTCGACCGTCTGCTTGCGCTCCTTGCCGTCGGCGACGCCCTTCAGCACCGCCATGTGATCCAGCATGTCGTAGGCCGAAACGCGCGGATAGACGCCGAAGTCCTGCGGCAGATAGCCTAGGGTGCGCCGCAGCAGCTCAGGCTGGCGGATCACGTCGATGTCGCCGAAGCAGATCTCGCCCGAGGTCGGGGTCTGCAGAGTGGCGATCGTCCGCATCAGCGTCGACTTGCCCGCCCCGTTCGGGCCCAGCAGGCCGAACATCCCGGTCGGGATCGTCAGGCTGACGTCGTCCAGCGCCCGTGTTCCGTTGCCGTAAACATGGACCAGATTGTTGATCGTCAGCATGGCGCGCCCCGCATGTGTAAAAGACACTTCACACTGACGGCTGACTTGCCCCCTCGACAAGTTACAGATTGGACAGGTTTGCGAACGCCGTCCTTCCACCAAGCCTGTAGCCCCGGCCAAAAGGGCTGATACAGTCATGACACCGGTTTCTTTGGCGGGGTGATCATGATGATGTCGAGACGAGCCGCCTTGCTCGCCGGTCTCGCCGCTACGGCGACCGCAGGCGCCAGCCACGCCCGCCCGAACGACCCGCGCGCCGTCACCACGGCGGGGCCGGTGGTGGGGCGTCGTCAGGACGGAATCAACGTCTTCAAGGGCCTGCGCTACGGCGCGCCGCCTCGCCGGTTTCAGCCGCCCGAGCCGCCGACGCCCTGGCGCGATCCAGTTCCGGCTTTCGACTATGGCGCCGCCAGCCCGCAGCGTGGCGGAGAACCGAAACAGAGCGAAGACTGCCTGTTCCTCAATGTGTGGACGCCAGGTGTCGACAACGGTCGCCGGCCGGTCATGGTCTATATCCACGGCGGGGCCTATTCGAGCGGGTCAGGCTCGGATCCGCTCTATGACGGCGCCCGGTTGGCGACACGCGGCGACGTGGTGGTGGTGACGCTGAACCACCGCCTGAACGCCCTCGGCTACGCCTACCTGGCGCGGCTGGCGCCCGGGTTCGACGACTCCGGCAACCTCGGCCAACTGGACCTGATCCTGGCCCTGCGCTGGGTGCGCGACAACATCGCGACCTTCGGCGGCGATCCCGCGCGCGTCATGGTCTTCGGCCAGTCAGGCGGCGGGGCCAAGATCGCCACCCTGATGGCCACCCCCGCCGCCGCGGGCCTGTTCCATCGCGCCGCGACCATGAGCGGCCAGCAGGTCACGGCCTCCGGGCCCATCAACGCCACCACGCGCGCGACCACGTGGCTCAAAGCCCTCGGCCTGACGCCCGATCGCGCCCACGAGGCGGCCAGCCTGCCCCTCGAGCGCCTGCTGGAGGCTCAGGGCGTGGAGGACCCCATTCTCGGATACGGCGGCCTCTACTTCGGGCCGGTGCTGGATTTCCGCAGCCTGCCGCGTCACCCCTTCTATCCCGACGCTGCACCGCAGGGCCTGACCATCCCCATGATCATCGGCAATACGCGCGAGGAAACCCTCGGCTTCATGGGCAATGATCCGAAGAACCTCGGCCTCACCTGGGACACGCTGCCCGCGCGGCTGTCGCCCGGCGTCATGCGCATCGACATCACGCCCGAAGCGGTGATCGCGGGCTACCGCCGGATGCATCCCGACTGGTCGCCGGATCAGGTCCTGATCGCCGCCACCACCGCCGGTCGTTCATGGCGCGGCGCGGTGATCGAGGCCGAGGAGCGTGCCAGGGCCGGAGCCCCCGCTTGGGTCTATCAACTGGACTTCCCCGGCGAGACCGCCTCGGGCCGCAAGGGCGCCTTTCACACCGCCGACATCCCCCTGGTGTTCGACAACGTGCAGGCCTCCGGATCGCGCACCAGGGGACCGGGCGCGCAAGGCGTGGCGGATCGGATGAGCGACGCCTTCATCGCCCTGGCCCGTCACGGCGATCCCAATCACGCGGGCCTGCCCCGCTGGGACCGCTACGATCTGCCGACCCGCCAGACCCTGCTGTTCGACGTCGCGCCCCGGATGGCCAATGACCCGCGCGGCGACGAGCGGACCTTCTTCTCGGCCATCCCCTACGTCCAGCCGGGAACCTAGAGCGGGAAGTCCAACCGCGCGGCCCAGGCGCGCGCCAGTTCAGGCCAGACCTGAGCGGGCCGCCCCTGGATCAACCGAATACCAAAGCCATGCCCGCCCTCCTGGAACAGGTGAGCCTCGGCCTTGACCCCCGCCGCCTTCAGCGTCGTCAGGAGCATCAGGCTGTTCTCGACTGGCACCGAGGCGTCGTCCATGGCGTGCACCAGGAAGACCGGCGCCCCGCCCGTCCAGTTCATCTGCTCCAGCGAATAGGCGGCGATGCGCGCCTGGCTCGGCGCCTCGCCCAGCAGATGGGTCCGTGACCCCGCGTGGACGTGCGGGTCCGCCATTGTGGCCACCGGATACATCAGCACGGTCAGGTCCGGCCGCAGCGATACGGCGTCCGCCGCATCGACCGGCGCATAGGTCGGGTCCGTCCGCGCGCTGGCCAGCCCGGCCAGATGTCCGCCCGCCGAGGCGCCGAGGACGGCGATCCGATCCGGCCGCACGCCGAACCCGGCCGCGCCGCTGCGGATCAGGCGAATAGCCCGCTGCACGTCCTGTAAGGGCGCGTCAGCGCCCGCCGTCCAGCCGTCGGCGGGCAGGCGGTAGCGCAGGATGAAACAGGTCGTGCCGCTGGCGGCGAAGACACGGGCGACGTCGAAGCCCTCCTTGTCCAGCACGGACCAGCGGTAGCCTCCGCCGGGGATCAGCAGCATGGCCGAGCCGTTGGGGCGTTCGGGCCGCATCACCGTCATGATCGGGTCGGTGGTGTATTGGGCGTAGCGGTCGCGATAGGCGGGGTCGGTCGAACGCTCGGGCACGACGGGAACCACCGTCACCCCCTCCCCGCCCGGCGCCCCGTTCGGCCACAGGCGGACCACCTCGGTCGGATCGGGCGGCGCGACGGTCTGGGTTCTGGCGCTTGCAGGCAGGGCCGCCGCCAGGGCCGGGGCCGCCGCCCCCATGATCAGTAAACCACGTCGATGCAGGTCCACGTGCATCTCCCTCCAGAATTGAAGAAGGGCGCTCGCCCCCTCAGACGAGCGCCCTTCAAAGGCCTCAGGTCATCAGACCTTGGCCGGTTCGTATCTCGGCGAGATCAGGTGAACCACCAGCAGGGCCACCAGATAGGCCGAGGCCGCCACCACGAAGATCGGGGTATAGGTGCCGATCTGGTCCAGCACGAAGCCGGCGTACTTGGCCATGATCATGCCGCCGATGCCGCCCAGCATGCCGCCGATGCCGACGACCGAGCCCACCGCAGAGCGCGGGAAGACGTCGCCGGGGAAGGCGTAGAGGTTGGCCGAGAAGCCCTGGTGCGCCGCGGTCGCCAGACCGATGATCAGCACCGCCACCCACAGGTTCGACGCAAAGGCGGCGAAGGCGACCGGCACGGCGCACAGGGCGCAGATCAGCATGGTCAGCTTGCGCGCCTTGTTCAGGCTCATGCCGCTCTTCATGAAGCGCCCGGACATCCAGCCGCCACCGACCGAACCGACGTCCGACAGCAGGTAGATGGCCACGATCGGCGGGCCGAAGGTCTTCAGGTCCAGGCCATAGTTTTTGCCCAGGAAGTCCGGCAGCCAGAACAGGAACATCCACCAGATCGGGTCGATCAGGAACTTGCCCGCGGCATAGGCCCAGGTTTCCTTGACGGTCAGCAGCTTCTTCCAGCCGATCTTCTCGACGGTGTCGGCCGGGTCCTGCTCGATCCACTCCAGCTCGCCCTGCGTCAGGTTCTTCACTTCACGTGGACGACGATAGACGATCAGCCAGATCGGCAACCAGATCAGGCCCAGCAGACCGGTGACCACGAAGGCCATCTGCCAGCCGAAGCTGAGCACCAGGATCGGCACGACCAGCGGCGTCACGATGGCGCCGATATTGGTCCCGGCGTTGAACAGGCCGGTGGCGAAGGCGCGTTCCTTCTTCGGGAACCACTCGGCCACGGCCTTGATCCCGCCGGGGAAGCCGCCGGCCTCGCCAACGCCCAGCAGCATGCGGGCCATGATGAAGTGCGAAAGGTCGCGCGCGGCCCCGTGCATCATGTGGCCGATCTGCCAGATCAGGAAGGCGACCCCCAGACCCCAGCGCGCGCCAACCCGGTCCATGATCCGTCCGAAGATCAGGTAGAAGACGGCGTAGGACGCCTGGAACCAGAAGACGATGTCCGCATAGTCCGTCTCGGACCAGCCGAACTCGGCCGACAGCGTCGGCTTCAGGAAGCCGATCATCTGACGATCGACATAGTTGATGACCATGGCTGCAAACAGCAGCCACATCACGATCCAGCGGTACTTGCCCGCCGGCGGCGCCATCACCTTGATGGGCCCCCTCTCTGCGGGGGCCGCGCTCGAAGCGTCACTCATGATACCAGACCCATTCCCTTGGTTTCCTCGGCGCGCCCCGTCTTCTTGACCGCCCTGAACGGCGGACGAGTTCGCGCTGATGTTGATTACTAGCCTTGCGTCGGATGCGGCGCGGCCTTCACGACCGTGCAGCGGACTTCTCCCACGCCTTCGAATACGCACGTCGATTCACTGCCGGCGTAAACCCGGTGAACCCCGGTCACGGCGCCGGTCGAGATCAGCGTCCCCGCCGTCAGCGGGCGCCCCCAGCGCGCACAGTGTTCCAGCAGAAAGCGCACCGATTCCAGCGCGCCGCCCGCCAGGGACAGCGAGCCGCCCTTGCCGACGCTGACGCCGTCGATGATGGTTTCGACCTGAATCTCGTCCATGCGGGCGCGCCAGTCGGTCAGTTCCGGGCCGATCAGCAGGCCGCCGTTGTTGCCAAAGTCCGAGGCCACCACGGCCGAGCCCAGGTCGTTGATCGCCGACAGCGGGCTGCCGGCCAGTTCGACCCCGATGAAGACGGCGTCGATCTGATCGGCGGCGTCCTCGATCGTCCAGTCGGTCTTGGCCGGGTCGGTATCGGCGCCGATGCGGGCGATGAACTCGGCCTCGACTGCGGCGAAACCGCCTTCGATAGCGGGCAAGGGCGTCGGGGCCTCACCCGTGGTCCAGACGTTGCCGGCGAAAATGGCGCCGGCCAGGCGATGCACGCCCAGCGCCGGCTGCTGCGCCGGGGGCACGCCGCCGACCTTCCAGCCCACGAGCCGATCCGGGTAGAGGGCGATCGCGGCGTCCTGGATGGCGTAGGACCGCGCCATGTGCTCGGGCGTATCGCCCGGATAGCCCGGCACCGCCCGCGCGGCGAGGCGCGCGCTGACAAAGGTCTCTGCGACCGCCTGATCCGAGATCGGCGCCTGCACGGGAGCAGCCGTCATGCGCAGCGCTCCGAAAGAATGATCTGGTCGGTCAAATGACGCCCCATTGGAAAACGCCGGATAATGGGCGGCTTAGGAAACCGGTGTCAATCCGCCTTGAAAACAGGCCATGGCGCACAGCGCCCGGCGAGGCTATGCCTTATAGTCAAAATAAGAACACGAGGGGGAACGCCGTTGTCGGAAGACGATTCGCGGCAGACGAAGACGGGCAAGCGCGCCACCATCAATGATGTCGCTCGCGTCGCCGAGGTCTCCAAGAAGACAGTGTCACGCGTCATCAACCAGTCGCCCTTCGTGCGTGAGGACACGCGCGAACGCGTTCAGGCGGCCATCGACGAGCTGGGTTTCATCCCCGATCCGCAGGCGCGCGGCCTGGCCTTCCGCCGGTCGTTCCTCGTCGGGATGATCTACGATCAGCCCAGCCCCACCTACGTCGTCAACATGCAGCAGGGCATTCTGGACGCGCTGAAGGGCTCGGGTCTGGAACTGGTGGTTCACCCCTGCAGCCGGAACTCCCCCACCCTGCTCAAGGACATTCGCGGCTTCGTCGAACGCCAGCGCCTGTTCGGGGTCATCATGCCGCCGTCGGTCTCCGAAGACGATTCGGTCATCGAGCTGCTGCGGGAACTGGACTGCCCCTATGTCCGCATCGCCTCGCTGACGCTGGACGAGCCGCAGAACATGGTCGTGACCAATGACTGGATCGGCGCGGCCGAGGCCGCGCGCCACCTGGCCGACCTGGGGCATCGCCGCATCGCCCTGGTGCGCGGCCTGGCCTCGTTCCGCTCATCCGCCGTGCGGGGTCAGGGCTTCATCGACGCCTTGGCCGAACGCGGCATCATCCTGCCGCCGGAATATGATCTGCAGGGCGCCTATACCTACGAATCCGGCGTGGAAGCGGGCCATGCCCTGCTGTCCTTGCCCGAACCGCCCACGGCCATCTTCACGCTGAACGACGACATGGCGCTCGGCGTCATGCAGGCGGCGCGCGAACGCGGCATGGAGTTGCCGCGCGACCTGTCTGTGGTGGGTTTCGACGATCTGCCGATGGCGGCCCGCGTCTGGCCTAATCTGACCTCGGTGCGGCTGCCGATCCGGGACATGGGGCGAATGGCGGCCGAGAAACTGCTGGCGCCCACCCGCGGCGTCGACCCGGCCAAGCTGCAACAGCCTGAGGTCCGACCGGCCCTCGTGGTGCGCCACTCCGCCGCGCCCCTGGCGTAGAGCGCGCTGGGCTGAAACGACAAAGGCGGCCGGCGCGCAGAGCGCCGGCCGCCTTTTTTCTGGACCTGATCAGCGCGATCAGGCGCTGACGACGCCCTTCAGGTATTCGCGAATGCCTTCGTCGGTGGCGTTGGCGAAGAAGTATTCCTGGAACTTCTCACCGGCCACGGTCGCCTTGAGCAGGTCCTGGTCGATGGACTTCAGGACGGTCAGCATGTCGTTGCAGGTGACGGCCTTCAGGCTCTTCAGGATGCCGCGGTTCTTGGCCATGATCTCGGCGCGTTCCTTGGGATAGCCCAGACCGCGTTCGCCCTCGAACAGCTTGCGATAGACGTCCTGCAGGTTCAGTTCAGCGGCCCAGCCGAAGCCCTTGGCGTAGGGCATGGAGATGGCGTTGCCGTCGTTGATCTGACCGAACAGGAAGGCGTCGGTCGGGTCGATGACCAGACCGCAGAAGACGCCCGGCATCGAGTTGGCGGCCAGCATCGAGCCCATGCCCGTGCCGCAGCCCGTGACCACGAAGTCGGCGGCGCCCGAGTTCAGCAGGATGCCGGCCAGCAGACCGTTCATCACATAGGTCAGCGAGGCCTTATCCTCGGGCGTGTACATGCCGTAGTGGAAAACCTGATGGCCCAGCGGTTCCGCCACGGCGGTCAGGGCGCCGTGCACCGTTTCGCTCTTCGCGGCCTGGCTGTTTTCGATGATGAGAGCGATTTTCATGGAGGCGATCCTCAAGACGGTGGCGAAGCGATGCCGATCTGATGCCGGCGATTATGGTCTAACTGATTGCATCATAATATGACACCGGTTACCTAGTCCACTGAAGGATGGACGCAAGATCCGTCCAGGTGGCTCGCGCAGCGAGAGGCCAGGGAGCCCTGAATGTACTACGACCCCATGTACGACAAGGTCTATCAGGCCACCCATCCGGATATGATGGACGGCGCCTCGAACCAGCAGCTGCGGGATCGCTACCTGATTCAGGGCTTGTTCGTTCCGGGCAAGATCAGCCTGAACTATACCCACCATGAGCGGATGATCATGGGCGGCGCGACCCCGACGACGGATCCCCTCACCCTGCCGACCCATTCCGTGCCGGAATCGCTGGCTGGCGCCCCGCTCCTGCAGGGCCGTGAACTGGGCATCGTCAATGTCGGCGGCGCCGGAACGGTCACCGTCGACGGCGAGGTGCTCGACCTGGGCTTCCGCGACGGCGCCTATGTGCCGATGGGCTCTGTCGATGTCACCTTCACCTCGAAGGACGCGGCCGAGCCGGCCAAATTCTATCTGGTCGCCACCCTGGCCCACGCCCGGTACGACCTGACCAAGATCTCGATCGCCGACGCCGTGCCGCTGGAGATGGGCGCGCTGGAGACGTCCAACGAACGGACGATCTATCAGTACATCGTTCCGGCCAAGGTGAAGTCCTGCCAGCTGCTGCTGGGCGTGACCGTCCTGAAACCCGGATCGGTGTGGAACACCATGCCGCCGCACATTCATGATCGCCGCTCGGAGGCCTACCTCTACTTCGGCCTGGGCGAGGCCGACCGCGTCTTCCACTTCATGGGCGAGCCGGACAAGTCCCGAAACATCGTCGTCGCCGACGGCGAGGCGGTGATCTGCCCGCCGTGGTCGATCCACATGGGCGCGGGCACGTCGAACTATACCTTCATCTGGGGCATGGGCGGCGAGAACCTCGACTACACCGACATGGACAAGCTCGACATCTGTCAGCTGAAATAAGGACCTATGGGCATGGCCAATCCTTTTGATCTGACCGGCAAGGTCGCGCTGGTCACCGGCGGCAACACGGGCCTGGGTCAGGGCATCGCCCTGGCTCTGGCCGCCGCCGGGGCCGACGTCGCCTCGGTCGCGCGCCGCGCCTCGGACGACACGGTCGGCAAGGTCCTGGCCAAGGGCCGCAAGGGCCTTTCGATCCAGGCGGACCTGACCTCGATCGAACCGGTCGAACGGATCCTGGACGAAACAGAGGCCGCGCTCGGCCCCGTCGACATCCTGGTGAACAACGCCGGCATCATCCGCCGCGCCGACGCCGTGGACTTCACCGAGCAGGACTGGGACGACGTGATGAACGTCAACCTCAAGGTCCTCTTCTTCCTCAGCCAGGCGGCGGTGAAGCGCATGATCGCCGGCGATCGCGGCGGCAAGATCATCAACACCGCCTCCATGCTGTCCTATCAGGGCGGCATCCGCGTGCCGTCCTACACCGCGTCGAAGTCCGGTGTGGCCGGCCTGACCAAGCTGATGGCCAACGAGTGGGCCAAGCACGGGATCAACGCCAACGCCATCGCTCCTGGCTACTTCGCCACCGACAACACCCAGGCGTTGCAGGACGACCCGGTGCGCTCCAAGGAAATCCTGGGCCGCATCCCGGCCGGCCGCTGGGGCGACCCGACCGACCTGGGCGGCGCCGCCGTCTTCCTGGCCAGCCGCGCCAGCGACTATGTGCAGGGCATCACCCTGCCGGTCGACGGCGGCTGGCTGGCGCGCTGATCCCGCGCTAGCGTCCAGACCATGAGCAATCCTCGCCCGAACTCCAAGATTCTCTGCTTCGGCGAGATGCTGCTGCGGTTCAGCCCGAACCAGAACGAACTGCTGCTGCAGTCCCCGGCCCTGACCGCGCGTCCGGGCGGGGCCGAGGCCAACGTCGCCGTCGCCCTGGCCCGCTTCGGCGCGCCGGCGGCGATGGCCACCGTCCTGCCCGACAACGCCCTGGGCCAGGCCGCGCGCGACGAGGTGCGACGCTACGGCGTGGACACCACGCCGATCGTCTTCTCGCCCGGCCGCATGGGCCTCTATTTCCTGACGCCCGGCGCGGTGCGCCGCCCGTCCGAAGTCCTCTACGACCGCGCCGGTTCGGCCTTTGTCGAGCGCGTCGCCGACGCCTTCGACTGGGACGCCCTGCTCGACGGCTATGAGTGGCTGCACGTCTCGGGCGTCACCCCCGCCACCGGGCCGAACGGTTCGCGCGCCGCTGTCGAACTGGTCGAGGCCGCCGTGCGCAACGGCGTTCGCGTCAGCTACGACGGCAATTTCCGCGGCAAGCTGTGGGAGCAATGGGCCGGCGATCCGCCCGCCACCCTCGGCAAGATGCTGGCCGGCGCCGAAATCGCCTTCGCCGACGACCGCGACTTCGCCCTGGTGCTGAAGACCAGGTTCGAGGACGCCGACCCCAATGCGCGCCGCCGCCTGGCCGCCGCCGCCGCCTTCGACGCCTTCCCTCGCCTGCAGCGCATCGCCTGCACCCTGCGCGTGCAGGAAAGCGTCGCCGATCAGGCCCTGTCGGCGGTCATGCTGACGCGCGGCCCGAACGGCGAAGTGATCGAAACCTGCGCCGAGGCCATCCACATGACCGGCGTCGTGGACCGGGTCGGCGGCGGCGACGCCTTCGCCTCCGGGGTGCTGTTCGGCCTGTGGAGCGGCTGGTCTGACCAGGAAGCGCTCGACTTCGGCCTGGCGGCCGCGGGCCTGAAGCACTCGGTTCCAGGCGACTTCAACCTGTTCACCGCCGCCGAGGTGCGCGCGGCCATGGGCGACGGCGGCTTCGACATTCGTCGCTGACGGTTTCGTGAAAACCGGGGCGTTTTCACGGACGCTCCGGCACTAGGAAACCGGTGTCAATCGTGATTAGCTTCACCATCACAAGCAGCCGTCAGAGCTGCGAGGCGACGCATCCGAGGAAGACACCATGACCACCATGAACCGCCGCGCCCTGCTGGCCGCCGGCGCCGCCGCGACCTTCACGGCCGCCTCCGCTCCCGCCTTGGCCAAGACAGTCATGCAGGCCGCGCCCGACCGCGCCGCCGTCATCGCTGCGATGAAACGCGCCACCCGGTTCATGACCGACGAGGCCGCCGTCGAGGGCGGCTATGTCTGGAACGTCCTGCCCGACTTCTCGCGCCGCTGGGGCGAGTTGGAGGCCTCCCCGACCATGATCTGGGTCCAGCCGCCCGGCACGGCCACCGTCGGTCACCTCTATCTGGACGCCTATCACGCCACCGGCGACGAGCAGTTCTACGAGGCCGCCAAGTCCGCGACCGACGCCCTCGTGCGCGGCCAGCATCCGGCGGGCGGGTGGAACTACGTCATCGACACCGCGGGCGAGGAATCCCTGAAGCGCTGGTACGCCACCTACGGCAAGAACGCCTGGCGGATGGAGGAATTCCACCGCTATTACGGCAACGCCACCTTCGACGACGCGGGCACGGCCGAGGCTTCGCAGCTTCTGCTACGGGTCTATCTGGAGAAGCGCGAGCGCCAGTATCGCGCCCCGCTGGACAAGGCGATCCAGTTCGTTCTCGACGCCCAGTACGCCAATGGCGGCTGGCCCCAGCGCTATCCCTTCGTTCAGGGCGGCGGCGTCCATGGCCACGAAGACTACACCCCCTACATCACCTTCAACGACGACGTGGCGGGCGAGAACCTCGAGTTCCTGCTCTACGCCTATCAGGGCCTGGCGGTGAACGGTCGCGGCGACGCGCGCCTGCTGGACGCCATCCATCGCGGCATGGACATCTATGTGAAGACCCAGCAGCCCATGCCGCAACCGGCCTGGGGCCTGCAGCACTTCCCCGACACGCTGAAGCCCGCCGGCGCGCGGACCATCGAACCGCAGGCCTTCGCCACCCACACCACGGGCGCCAACATCAAGTCGATGCTGGGCTTCTACCGCCTGACCGGCGACCGCAAATACCTGGCCCGCCTGCCCGAGGCCCTCGACTGGCTGGATCAGGTCAAGACGCCCCAGAACCTGATCGCGCCGGGCCGCACCCATCCGACCTTCATCCTCGAGGGTTCGAACACCCCGGTCTATATCCACCGCAAGGGGTCAAACATCACCAACGGCCAGTATTACGCCGATACCAACCCCAACAATCTGATCGTCCACTACGGCTCGTTCCGCAACGTCGACACCGCCGCCCTGCGCCGCGAGTATGAGGAACTGGCCGCGCTGTCGCCCGAGGACGCCAGCCGCAACTCTCCGCTGAAGGCCCGCGCCGGTTCGCTGAAACTGCCCAAATACTTCACGCTTCAGGACGTGGATGTCTGGGACATGTCGTCGGACGCGCGCCGCCTGGCCAGGCCCGCAGCGGGCCGCGCCGCCGAACTCGTGGCGGGGCTCAACGCGCGCGGCTACTGGCCCTCGCCTCTGACCACGACGTCGAACCCCTATATCGGCGAGGCGCCCGCCGCGGTGACGGGCGGCGAATATCAGACCACCCGCGTCGGCGACCTGTGGGACACCTCGCCCTACAACACCGACTATCCGGTCGAATGCGTCTCGACCCAGGTCTTCATCAGGAACATGGGCGAACTGATCGAGACCCTGGCCGGGTAAGCCTTCCCTTCTGTCATCCCGGAAGCCCGCAGGGCTATCCGGGACCCAGACGTCAGCCCTTCCCACGCCATCGCCCAACGGAGCTCCGCCGCCTGGGTCCCGGATCGACGGCTCGCCAGCGAGCCTTCGTCCGGGATGACGGCAGGGAGAAGGGTGCGCGTCATCCGCGCCCAGCTATCCTAGCTGCGCGTCACAAGTCCCTGAAATCAAACCGGTCGCGTCATTCTCGACGCTGTTTGCTCGCCATACCTCTCAAGGCTGGCAAACTGCGCGCGTTCTTTGACATCACCGCCCGCCTCAGTCCGCCCCGTCAGGACCCCGGCTCCCCTCCCGGATCGCCAAGGCCCCTCCGACGTCCCGGAGCCCATTGCACCAATTGCACTGTTTTTTTCGTGGTGCCGTGCAATCGGAGGCGTGGCTGTCAGGACCTAGAGATAGGCCCCCACCTGCCAGGGCACGAACTCGTTGTCCCCGATCCCCAGCGCCTCGGACTTCGACGGCTCGCCCGAGGCCACGGCCAGCATCCGCTCGAAGATGGCGCGGCCGACGTCCTCCATCGCCGTCCCGGTCAGCACTGGCGAGGCGTCGATGTCCATGTCCTCATCCATCCAGCTCGCCAGCTTCGCGTTGGAGGCGACCTTGATCGACGGCGCGGGCTTGGCTCCGAAGACCGATCCCCGTCCCGTGGTGAAGACGATCAGATTGGCGCCCGAGGCGATCTGACCCGTCGCCGAGCAGGGGTCGTAACCGGGGCTGTCCATGAAGCTTAGCCCCTTGGCCGCCAGCGGCTCGGCATAGCCGATCACGTCGTTCAGCGGGGTCGAACCCGACTTGGCCACCGCCCCCAGCGACTTCTCCAGAATGGTGGTCAGCCCGCCCTTAAGATTGCCGGGCGACGGATTGTTGTTCAGTTCCATGCCATGCTTGTCGGCATAGGCCCGCCACCATTCCAGCCGGGCGTTCAGCCGATCCGCCACGCCCTGCGACGCGGCGCGACGCAGCAACAGGTGCTCCGCGCCCCAGATCTCGGGCGTCTCCGACAGCATGGCCGAGCCGCCATGCGCGACCAGCAGGTCGACCGCCGCGCCCAGGGCCGGATTGGCGGTGACGCCGGACCAGCCGTCCGACCCGCCGCATTGCAGACCGACCGTCAGGTGCGACGCCGACACCGGCTGGCGCTCGACCTTGGCGGCCTCGGCCACCAGTTCACGGACGACTTCGATCCCCGCCTCGATGGCGCGGGCCGTGCCGCCAGCTTCCTGAATGGTCAGGGCGCGCAGGTGCGGTCCAGCCTCCAGACCCTCATTGGCCAGCCAGGCCGGGATCTGATTGGCCTCGCAGCCCAGGCCGACGATCAGGATGGAATGGAAGTTCGGATGCTGCGCATAGCCCGCCAGCGTCCGCTGCAGCAGGGTCGTGTCGCTCGACAGCGAAGACCCGCCGCAGCCGCCCTGATGGGTGAAGGCCACAACCCCGTCGACGCCCTTCGGCAGGCTGGCGTCGGGGAAGGCGTCGGCGATCCGCCGCGCCACCGTGGCCGAGCAGTTCACGCTGGTCAGGACCCCGATGTAGTTGCGCGTCCCCACCCGACCGTCGGCGCGGACGATGCCGTTGAAGGTCGCGCCGGAAAGGGACTCCGGCGGACGGACGTCCGCCCCTACCTCGGCCTCACGCCCGTCCTCGGCCATGGCCAGGTTGTGGACGTGGACGTGGTCCCCGACCGCGATGGCGGCCCTGGCCCGGCCGATCACCTGCCCATAGCGGCGAACCAGACCGCCCTCCTCCACCGCGCGCCGGGCGATCTTGTGCCCGGTGGCGACCCCAGCGCGCGCAGGCGCTCCCAGGCCTTCGGGCGTCTCGCCGACGGCGATGTCGTCCAGGGCGATGGCGACATCGTCGGCGGGGTTCAGGACCAGGACGCGGCTCATGCTTTACTCCGTCACCCGGCGGGCGGCCTCGACCGCGCCGTGTTCTCTCAACGACAGGAAGGCGCCCGTCACGGCCTCGACGAAGCGCCGATCGTTGGCCAGGACCTCAGGGAAGACCGCCGATAGGGTCAGCAACGCCCGGACCTCGGCCTCGTCATTCTCGGAGGCCGCGATCAGCTCGGCCGTGCGCACGGCCAGCGGGTCGTCCACCACCACGGCTTCGCCGCTCTCGGTCACGCCCTCCTGCCAGCGCATCCACGCGGCGACGCCCAGAGCCAGCGCCTCGACCCCCTGCCCCGCCGCCAGTCGCTCGGCCATGCCGGCCAGCAGGCGCTGCGGCAGCTTCTGCGACCCGTCCATGGCGATCTGCCGTGTCCGGTGCATCAGGGCCGAGTTGGAAAAGCGGGCCATCAGCTCGGCGCGGTAGGCGGCCAGATCCAGCCCCGGCGGCGGGCTCAGCGTCGTCTGGGCCTCGTTCCACAGGGCCTCGATGAAGGCGCGGAAGGCCGGAACCGCGACAGCCTCATGCACATGCTCGTAACCTGACAGGGCGCCCAGATAGGCCACCGCCGAATGGGCCCCGTTCAGCAGGCGCAGCTTGGCGTCTTCCCAGGGCTCGACCGCGTTCGTCAGCTGAACCCCGAAGGCCGCAAAGTCAGGCCGTTCGCCCGCGAACCAGTCCTCTATCACCCACTGGGTGAAGGGCTCGGCCTTGACCATGCCCCGGTCCTCGACGCCCAGCCGCGCGGTCAGGCGAGCCACATCGTCCGGCGTCGTCGCTGGCACGATCCGGTCGATCATGGTCTGGGGGAAGGCCCCCTCGGCCTCGATCCAGTCGGCCAGAGCCGGGTCGATGCGGCGGGCCATGGCCAGAACGCCGGCCCGGATGCGCTTGCCGTTGTGGGGGATGTTGTCGCAACTGATGACGGTGAAGGGCTTGAGCCCCTCCGCCCGTCGCGCCCGCAAGGCCGCGACGATGAAGCCCGGCGCGGTGCGGGGCGCGGCGATGTCGGCCAGATCGGCGGCGACCTCCGGGTCGTCCAGCAACAGATCGCCCGTCGCCGGGTCGAGGCGATAGCCCTTTTCCGTCACGGTCAGGGTGACGATGTGGACCTCGGCGTCAGCCATGGCCGCCACCAGAGCCGCAGGATCTTCCGGCCCGACCAGCACGCCGCGACCGGCGCCGATCACTCGCAGCGCCTCCTCCGCCCCGTCGCGCACGACCAGGGCGTAGAGGCCGTCCTGGGGGTTCAGTTGGTCCCTCACGCCAGGCGACCGCAGCGAGGCGCCCAGCACGCCCCAGCGCAGATCGCCGCTGGTCAAGGCGTCGTCGAACACCACGGCCTGATGCGCGCGGTGGAAGGCGCCGATGCCCAAATGGACCACGCCGGTCTTCACCGAGGCGCGTTCGTAGGCCGGACGGGCGACGTCAGCAGGCAGGCCCGTCAGGCCCGCATCATTCAGACGGGTCACAGCTTGTAAGCCGCCTTGACCAGACCATAGGTCAGGGCGTGGGCCAATTCGTGGGCCTCGTCCTCCTCCATGCGGTGCTCGACCACCAGCTTGGCCAGGAAGCCGCAGTCCATGCGCCGGGCCACGTCGTGACGCGCCGGGATCGACAGGAAGGCGCGCGTGTCGTCGTTGAAGCCGACGGTATTGTAGAAGCCCGCTGTCTCGGTGACCTGCTCGCGGAACCGGCGCATGCCCTCGGGGCTGTCGTGGAACCACCAGCTCGGTCCCAGCTTCAGCGCCGGATAGTGGCCGGCCAGAGGGGCCAGTTCGCGGCTGTAGGAGGTCTCGTCCAGCGTGAACAGGATCAGGGTCAGTCGGGTGTCCGAACCGAACCTGTCCAGCAGCGGCTTCAGCGCCCGCACATAGTCCGTCTGGGTCGGGATATCGCAGCCCTTGTCGCGGCCGAAGCGGTTGAAGACCGTCGCCGAGTGATTGCGGAAGCTGCCGGGGTGAAGCTGCATCACCAGACCGTCCTCGACCGACATGGCGGCCATCTCGGTCAGCATCTGGCCGCGGAACAGCTCGGCGTCGGCCGCGCTGGCCGGGGCGGTCGAGACCCGCTTGAACAGGGCCTCGGCGTCCGCCTTTGACAGGTCGGCGGTGAAAGCGGTCGGGTGACCGTGGTCGGTCGAGGTGGCCCCCATCTCGATGAAGAAGGCGCGGCGGTCGCGCAGGGCGGCCAGATAGCCCTCCCAGCTCATCGTATCGCGACCGGTCTGCTCGGCCAGGATCTTCAGATTGTCGCGGAAGCCCTCGTAGTCGGGGTCCAGCACCGGATCGGGGCGATAGGCGGTCAGGACGCGTCCTTTCCAGCCCGAGGCGTTGATCGTCTTGTGGTGCTCCAGCGTGTCGAGCGGGCTCTCGGTCGTGGTCAGGACCTCGATGTTGTAGCGGTCGAACAGCGCGCGCGGCTTGAAGGCGTCGGTCTTCAGCGCGGCGTCGATGACGTCGTAATAGTGGTCCGCCGTCTCGGCCGACAGGCGCACGTCGATGCCGAAGGCCTCGGCATAGACCCAGTCGTGCCACATGCGCGACGGCGTGCCCCGGAACAGGTGATAGTTTTCGGCGAACCGGCGCCAGATCTTGCGCGGATCGGTCTCGACGGGTCCCCCGTCGGCGCGGGGCACCCCCAAGTCTTCCATCTCCATGCCCTGCGAATGCAGCATGCGGAAGACGTAGTGATCGGGCGTGATCAGCAACTCTGCGGGGTTGGCGAAGTTCTCGTTACCTGCAAACCAGCTCGGGTCGGTGTGTCCATGCGGGCTGATGATCGGCAGCCCCTTCACCTCGGCGTAGAGGCGACGCGCCACCGCTCGGGTGTCAGCGTCCGCCGGGAACAGGCGATCAGGGTTCAGGCGAAGCGGCTGGGTCATGCAAGGAACTCGGAGCAAGGAATCAGGCGGTCGGAAACGACGGTCGGGCGCGCGGCGATTCGACCGGGGCAGCGGTCGCAGCGGTCAGCAGCGGCATGGTCGTCTCCCTTTGCGCCGACCGTCTGCTGCGGTCGATCGATGTGTTTTACAACGCTACAGCCCTAGACTGCGACATTGACGGAAACGACGTTCGTCATCGTCTTGCCACACACCAAAAACTGTGCGTAGCTTTATATGACACCGGTGGCACAGGCTGACAAACGCCAAATGACACCGGTTCCCGCGATCGCGGAGGTCTGAACGAGGACGCACGATCCTCGAAAGGCCCAACTGGGAGGAGGACATAGATGACCCACCACGCTACCCGTGCGCGCTACGCGCTGACCCTCGGCGCCTCGCTCGGCGCCTTGACTCTGGCGCTCGCCGGCGCTGCTCAGGCGCAGGAGGCCAGCCCGCCCGCCGAGCAGGACGCCACCACCGTTGACGAAATCGTCGTCACCGGCTTCCGCGCCAGCCTGCAGAACTCGCTGAACATCAAACGCCGCGAGGCGGGCGTGGTCGACGCCATCTCGGCTGAGGATATCGCCGACTTCCCCGACACCAACCTGGCGGAATCCATCCAGCGCATTCCGGGCGTGTCGATCGATCGTGACGCCGGCGAAGGCCGCTCGATCACCGTGCGCGGCCTCAGCTCGGAGTTCACCCGCACCCGCATCAACGGCATCGAGGCCCAGGCCACGACCGGCGCGACCGATTCGTCGGGCGGCGTGAACCGTGGACGCGGTTTTGACTTCAACGTCTTCGCCTCGGAACTCTTCAACAACATCACCGTCCGCAAGACCGCCTCGGCTGAAGTCGAGGAAGGCTCGCTGGGCGCAACGGTCGACCTGCGCACGGCCCGTCCTTTCGACTACCCCGGCTTTACAGCGGTGGCCTCGGCGCAGGGCGGCTACAACGACCTGTCCGAGCAATGGAGCCCGCGCTTCGCTGGCCTGATCTCCAACACCTGGATGGACGGCAAGTTCGGCGCCCTGCTGTCGCTGGCCTACAGTGACAAGAGCTCCATCGAAGAAGGCTTCAGCTCGGTCCGCTGGGGCCCGGCGAACGGTGACAACGGCTTCCAGAACCCCGCGGCCCTGCCCGGCGGAACGGCGGCGGCTGGCGGCCTGTACCATCCCCGCATCCCGCGCTACGGCCGGTTGACCCACGACCAGGAGCGCCTGGGCGCGACCATGTCGCTGCAATGGCGCCCGTCGGACGCGACCACGGTCAGCCTCGACGCCCTCTACTCCAAGCTCGACTCGACCCGGAGAGAGAACTTCCTCGAAGCCTGGTCGCTGAGCCGCAACGCCTCCCAGGGCGGCAAGCCGCAAGTCGACATCGTCGAAGCCATCGCCGATCCCAACACGGGCGAACTGGTCTACCTGCGCCTCGACGACATGGACATGCGCACCGAAGAGCGTTTCGACGTCCTGAAGAGCGAGTTCACACAATACACCTTGGAAGTCGAACATGACTTCTCTGACACCGTGCGCTTCAAGGGCGTGGCCGGCCGCTCCAAGTCCGAGTTCGGCAATCCGATGCAGGTCAACGCCATCATCGACCACCAGGACGGCGACGGCTGGTCGATCGATTTCCGCGACAACCGTAACCTGCCCAAGATCGTCTATGGCTTCGACGTCACCGACGCGAACCAGTGGAAAATCACCGGTCCCGCCGGCGCCCAGCCGGTTTCGGAACTGCGTATCCTGTCGAGCGAACAGAGCAATACCTACACCACCGTCGAGGGCGCATTCGAGTTTGATATCGATGACCGGATGACGTTGAAGGTCGGCGCAAGCTACAAAGAATACCAGTCCGACGGCTCGGGTTATGCGCGTCAGACCAACGCCGCGCCCGCCATGCCCGCCGGTTCCACGATCGGCAGCCTCACCTATCTCTTGGAAGGCTTCGGCAAGAATTTGGACCTGCCCGCAGGCTCGGCGACCGCCTGGATTTCACCCAACCTCGACGCGATCGTGAAAGCCTATGGCGCCGACTGCCTCTGCAACACCGGCGTCCCGGGCGGCGATTTCCGCCTGCTCGGTCTCGAGAACGGCTCCACGGCGCTGGGCAACTGGCGTGACGTGACCGAGAAGGACACGGGTCTGTGGGCCCAGCTGGACTGGAACACCGAATGGGCCGGCATGCCGGTTCGCGGTAACTTCGGCGCGCGCTGGGTCAACACCGAGGTCGAGGCCGCTGGCTATTCCGCCCTCAACGGCGTGACGACCCGCGTCACCGGCGCCAACAACTATGACGACATCCTGCCGTCGCTGAACGTCTCGGTCGAGCCGATCGAGAACTTCATGGTCCGCTTCGGCGCCGCACGCGTCATGTCGCGTCCGCCGGTGACCAACCTAGTGCCGGTCTTTGCACTGAGCGCACCCAACGCCGCAAACCGAACCGCGTCGCTGGGCAACGTGGACCTGGATCCTTACCGCGCAGACACCTTCGATCTGTCGCTGGAGTGGTACTTCGCCCCAGAGTCCCTGCTGTCGTTCGCCTTGTTCTACAAGGACATCTCCACCTATGTGCAGACGACGCAGCAGACGATGACCTATGCCGAGCTGACGGCGATGAACCCGGCGGCCTTCCCCGCCGCGTCTGACCGGCCGCCGTCCGACCAGTACGTCTTCAGCCGCCCGACCAACACGCCGGGCGGCCCGCTGAAAGGCTTCGAAGTCAGCTACCAGCAGCCCTTCACCTTCCTGCCGGGCGCTTTCTCGAACCTGGGCGTGCAGGCCAACTTCACGCACGTGGAGTCGGAGATCGACTACTGCACCACCGCCGCCTGCACCGCCTACGTGACGGCCAACCTGGTCAACCTGTCGCCGGACGCCTGGAACGCCACGCTGTATTACGACGACGGCCGCTTCAACGCCCGCGTCTCGGCCGCCTATCGCGACACCTACTATCAGCAAGTCCCGGCAGCCAACGGCGGGACGCGCGGCATCGCCGTCACCGGCAAGACCGAGACGCTCAGCATCGACGCCTCGGCCTCCTTCGACGTCAACGACAAGCTGGCCCTGTCGATCGAAGGCATCAACCTGACCGACGAGTTCAACCGCCAGAACCACAGCGAACTCGATGGCGTGCGTGACAGCACCTACGTCTATCACCACACGGGCCGTCAGGTCTTCGTGGGCGCACGCTACAAGTTCTGATCAGACTTCCACCGCACTCCTGAGCGGTGACCTGGGCGCCGGCGATCTGATCGTCGGCGCCCTTTCTTTGTCTCCAGGGAGGGCTGACAGCTAGGTCAGGCCGCTGATCCGGCTCAATGCTGCAATATCAAACCGGGCCTCAAGCACCTGCGCAATCCGGTCCAGAGCCCCGTCGACACGCTGCGACTGGTCCACGCCATCTGATGGAGCGCCCAGTTCGGCCAGGATCGCTGCTCGCGCTTCGGCCTGATCGAACAGGCCGTGGACGTAGAGGCCGGCGATCCGACCGTCTGCCGAGATCGCGCCGTGCGCGCGCCCCTCGACAAGTGCGAAGGGCCGCGCTGCGTCGGGGCCGTCCGTCTGGCCGATGTGGATTTCATAGCCCGCAAACGCGGCCCCGGAAGCTGTCAGTCGCCCCACCGTCTGGCGCAGCGTCTTTTCGCCCGCCAGGACCGTCTCGACATCGAGAAGTCCCAAGCCGGGCGCCGATCCCGACACGCCCTCGACACCGTCCGGGTCACTGACGATGCAACCCAGCATCTGATAGCCGCCGCATATGCCCAGCAACCGCCCGCCGCGTCTAACGTGGGCGGCGATGTCCACGTCCCAGCCCTGGGCGCGGAGGAAGGCCAGGTCCGCCAGGGTCGCCTTGGTCCCCGGCAGGATGATCAGGTCGGCGTCGCCCGGCAAAGCCGTACCCGGCGGGACGAAGCCGAAGTCCACGCCCGGCTCATGCCGCAAGGGATCGAAGTCGTCGAAATTGGCGATGCGCGACAGCATGGGCACGGCGATCCGGACACGCCGCGCCGCCTGTTCACCATTGGCGTGATCCAGCACTACGGCGTCCTCGGCCGGAAGCGCTCGCGCATCGCTCAGCCAGGGCGCCATGCCGAGATCGGCCCAGCCCGTGCGAGCGGAAATCTCCGCGCGGCCCGCGTCGAACAATGCGGGATCGCCCCTGAACTTGTTGATCAGAAAGCCGCGGATCATGGCGCGGTCGGCTTCGTCCAGAACGGCGTGGGCGCCGACCAGACTGGCGATGACATGACCTCGATCAATGTCGCCGACCAGAACCACGGGCACGTTGGCGGCGCGGGCGAACCCCATGTTGGCGATGTCGCCGACACGGAGATTGGTTTCCGCCGGACTGCCCGCCCCCTCGACAATGACCAGATCGGCTTCGGTCTGCAGGCGATGAAAGCTGTCCAGAACGACATCCAGCAAGGCGGCCTTGCGTTCCTGATAGCCCGCCGCCTGCCACACACCCTCTACGCGGCCGCGCACGACAAGCTGGGCGCCCGTATCGCTTTGGGGTTTCAACAGGACGGGGTTCATATCGACCGTAGGCGCGGTGCGGCAAGCGAACGCCTGCAACGCCTGCGCGCGGCCGATTTCGCCCGAGCGCCCCTCGGCGTCGGGCGCCGTTACAGCGGCGTTGTTGGACATGTTCTGCGGCTTGAACGGGCGCACAACCAGCCCACGATTGGCGAACAGCCGACACAGGCCCGCGACCAGCACAGACTTGCCCACGTCCGAGCCGCAGCCCTGAATCATCAGCGCCGCCATCGGCCCTCTCCTCACGTCCAGTGACGCCAGTAGGACCCCCGCCTCGCCCGGGTCAACCTACGACGCGATCCGCCCCGCTGCAGTTTGCAGAGCCGGCCCGCATGACGTCAAATCCCCGCAGTTTTGATTCTCGGGGGTTCCAAACATGAAACGTCTGCTCGTCGGCCTGTCGGCCTTGTGCATCGCCACGCCTGCCTTGGCCCAGTCGGTCGACCGCGTCGCCATTAACGGCATCATCGACCAGGGCCTGAACCATAGCGAGGTCATGCAGACCGCCGCCTACCTGACCGACCGGATCGGCGGCCGGATGACCAACTCGCCGCAGATGCGCCAGGCCGAACAGTGGAGCCAGCAGCGTTTCCGCGACTGGGGCCTGTCGAACGTTCGCGCCGAAGGCTTTGAGTTTGGCCGCGGCTGGTCGATCGTCCGCTCCAGCGCCCGCATGACGGCGCCACGCCCGATTGAGTTGCGGGCCATTCCGGTGGCCTGGACGCCCTCGACCAATGGAACCATCAGCGCGGGCGTCGTCGTCGCCCCGATCACCAAGGTCGAAGACTTCGACAAGTGGCGCGGCAAGCTGTCCGGCAAGATCGTCATGCTGTCCCGTCCCGATACCGGATCGGAGCCGACCGAACCCGCATTCCGTCGCTGGACCGACGCTGAGCTGCGCGACCGCAACACCTACGTCCAGCCGCAGCACAGCCACGTCCCCGCTGAACGCCAATTGAAGACGGCGGAATTCAGCGCTCGTCTCGACGCCTTCCTGGCCGAGGAAGGCGCCCTGGCCTGGGTGCGGATGTCCCAGCGTGACGGAGGCCTCCTGCACGGCACGGGCTATACCTATCAGGTCGGTGCCACGCCCAAGTTGCCCGGCATGGAGATCGCCGCCGAGGACTATCGCCGTCTGGCCCGCCTGGCCCTGACCGACACCCCGCCGATGCTGTCGCTGCTCAGCGAAGTCCAGTTCCACGACGAGGACGTCAATGCCTACAACATCCTGGCCGACATTCCCGGCTCGGACCGCTCGGGCGAGTACGTCATGGCTGGCGCGCACCTCGACAGCTGGGTCGCCTCGGACGGGGCCCAAGACAACGCCGCCGGCAGCGCGGTGGTGATGGAGGCCGCCCGCATCCTGTCGCAGATGAAGGTCAAGCCCAAGCGCACCATCCGCTTCGCCCTGTGGAACGGCGAGGAACAGGGCATCCTGGGCTCGCTGGCCTATGTCGACCGCTATCTGGCCACGCGCGCGCCGGCCTCGGATCCGGCCCTGGCCGCCTTGCCCAGCAACCGCACCTGGCGCAACCGCTGGCCGGTCGAGCCGCGCCCCGGCTATCGCGATCTGGTCGCCTACTTCAATCTCGACAACGGCTCAGGCAAGATTCGCGGCATCAACGCCGAGGGCAATGTCGCCGCCGCCCCCATCTTCCAGGAATGGCTGGCCCCCTTCGCCAGCATGGGCGCAACCACCGTCTCCCTGCGTCCGTCCGGCGGCACGGACCACGTCTACATGCAGACGGTGGGGGTGCCCGGCTATCAGTTCATCCAGGACCCGCTCGACTATTCGAGCCGCATCCACCACACTAGCATCGACAGCTACGATCACCTGAAGCCCGAAGACCTGCGCCAGGCCGCAGTGATTTTGGCCAGCTTCCTGCTGAACGCGGCCAATCGCGACGCTCCCCTGCCGCGCATGCCGATGCCGACCGAACCGACACCGACCGATCCGTTCGCCTATCCTGCGGCCGACTAGCCCTGGAAAGCCGCAGGTCATCGCCCTTGCGCGATGGCCTGCGGACTTCGGTTCCGCTGCTTATCTGAAGGTCGCCCCCCCGACTCCGACGGCCGGGATGATCTGTTCGTCCAGCTTGATCCTGGCCTTCATGCGGGCCCGCAGCTGCTCGCGAATGCTCCAGCCCTGCAGATGCATCATGTCGGTGGTGGTGTAGCCCTCACGGCCCAGGGCTTCGTGCAGGTCGCTGATCTTGAGGCACGCGCGATTTTCGTCAGCGATCTGAAAAGCGCGTTCAATAACGTGGGTCTGGTTCATACTGCCTCCTCGGCCAAGGAGAGCGGCGGTTGACGGTGGCGGTTCCACGCACGAAATGACGCATGCGGGTCAAGTCGCCCCCGTCGGCGGTGTCCGCGACCGCATTTCGCCCCACCGTTGAAGGACTTCATGGCGCGCGCATCACGAGCCTCGGTACGACTGTCTCCCGCCAGCCTAGTTCACCTCGGCGCGCCGCGTCTGGCGGATATCCTGATCGAGGCCGGCGCCGGGAACGCCAACCTGAAACGCAGGCTTCGGCTGGAGCTCGCGGCCGAGCTGGGGCCTGCCGCTCTGGCGATGGAGATCAACAAGCGACTGGTCGCCCTCGAAGCAGCCCGCACTCGCGTGTCGTGGCGTAAGCGGGGCGAGTTGATCGCCGATCTCGAGACACACCGCCGCATGACTGTCGAACGCCTGGCGCCAGACGCGCCGGGTGAAGCCCTGGTGGCCCTCGTGCGCTGGTTCGACCTCTACTCGGGCCTTGTCGCTCGTGTGAAGGACACTAAGGGCGAGTTGCTTGCGACGTTCGAGGCCGGCGCGCCCGAGCTGTTTCGGATCGCCGGAAGCGCCGAACAAGAAGCCTTGAGAGAGTTGCTGGACGCCATGCGGCGGCGCCCCCACGACTACGGCCGGTGGATCGCCGCAGCTGGCGATGCCGTTGACGCGAGCCTGGCGAGCTCTCTTCTTGACGGCTTGGACGCTGGGGTCAGGAAAACGCCCGCTGGCCGCTTTCTGGTGCGCAGCCTGGCCGACAGGGCGCAGGCGCTTGATCTATGGCTCAGTCTGATCCCGCCCGAGCAAGCCCGCTCGCCCGACGTCGCCGCAGACATCGCCCGCCGGCTGCTCGCGGCCGATCGGACGACCGAGGCGCGGGCCGCGCTGGAGGCCGCACTGACGTCTCCCCGCTCAAACCGCCGCTGGGCGTTCGGCGGGCGACATCAGGACCTCGATGCGCCCCGACTGACGCCGGCCTGGGAAACGGCCGCCATCGCCTTACTGGACGCCGAAGGGCGCGGCGAGGAGGCTCAGGCTCTGCGGTGGAGTCTGTTCGAACGCGACCTCTCGGGCCCGGTGTTGCGGGACTATCTGTCCCGGTTGCCTGACTTTGATGACGTGGAAGCTCTGGATCGAGCATTCGCTCATGCCGCAGCCGCCGCCGATTTCGACGCCGCCATGCGTCTGTTCATGGATTGGCCCGCGCACAGGGAGGCGGCGAACCTGGTGCTGGCGCGCCCGCGCGAGGCGCGAAAGGCCGGTCTCATGGCGCGTGACTGGGCCTCTCGGCTGGCCCAGCGCTTTCCCGAGGCCGCCTCGGTGTTGGCGGACTGATCGCTTCGCGCCGATCCTCATGGCTAACCAACGCGGGCCAGAATTCCTCAGCTATCAGTGAGGAACCCCGTCGCCAGAAAAGCATTTGTCGCTATTCTTGATCAGTGGACTGGTTCGCCGGATCGCCTGGCGGAGCGCAGCGCGGTCTGCGCGGCGCCAATCTGGTTGAGCCCCGCCGCTCGTTCTGTTCGGAGTCGATTGATAGTGACGTCCCCTGCCGCCCCTGTCGATCTGAGCAACTGCGATCGCGAACCCATCCACATCCTAGGGGCCATTCAGCCCATTGGATTCCTGATCGCCTTGACGGCGGATTGGCTGATCACCCGCGCTTCCGCCAACACCAAGGACTTCATTGGTCTGGCGCCGTCCGACCTGTTCGGCCGACCGTTGCAGGATATCTTCACGCCCAAGGCGGTGCACGACCTGCGAAATCGCGCCACTCTCCTGAGAGGTCGAGACGCCGTCGAGCGCATCTTTGACTGCGTGTTCATCGAAGGCGGACAAGCCTTCGATGCGGCTATCCATTTCTCGGGCGGCCAGGTGATCATCGAAGCCGAGCCCGCCTCAGGCGAGCATGGGGACGCCACCGGAATGGTCCGGTCCATGATTTCGCGCCTTGATCAGACCGCCGATTTCGCCAGCTTCTACAAGGAAGGCGCACGACAGGTCCGCGCGCTGCTCGGGTTTGACCGCGTCATGGTCTACCGGTTCGCGGCGGACGGCTCGGGCGAGGTGGTCGCAGAAGCCGCGCGCTCCGGCATCGGCACATTCATGGGCTTGCGCTATCCTGCGAGCGACATCCCAGCCCAGGCCCGCGAGCTCTATCGCCGCAACCTGCTGAGGCTGATCACCGACGTCAACGCCGTGCCCGTGCGGATCCTTCCGGAGCGGGATGAAAGCGGCCAGCCGCTGGACCTGTCGCTATCCTTGCTGAGGTCGGTGTCGCCGATCCACATCGAGTACCTCAGGAACATGGGCGTCGGCGCCTCGCTGTCGATCTCGATCATCGTCGATGGGAAGCTGTGGGGGTTGTTCGCCTGCCACCACTATTCCGCCCGACGGCCGACTTTCGAGCGACGGTCCGTCAGCGAGCTGTTCGCCCAGATGTTCTCCATGAGACTGGAAAGCCGCGAGCGTAAGGAAACCGTCGAATACGAGCGCCGAGCGCGCGACATTTCAGACCAGTTGCTCGGCGCCGTCGCTTCGGACGAAACCCTGTTGAAGGACCCAGACTGGCTGGGCGACATCCTCACGCACGCCATCCCGGCAGACGGCGTCGGCGTCTGGCTGGGCGGCAATCACGCCTTCTCCGGCGCGACGCCTTCGCATGAGAATTTTCGGCGCATAGTGCGCGCGCTGAATGGCACGGCGGCGGGTCGCGTGTTCGCCACCGACCATATCGGGTCGATCCTGCCGGAGGCCGATGCCTTCGCCTCAGGCGCGGCCGGCTTGCTGGCGATCCCGATCTCACGGTCGCCGCGCGACTATGTCGTCCTTTTCCGCAAGGAGCTGATCCATTCTGTGCGCTGGGCCGGCGACCCGCACAAGCCGGTCGAATACGGTCCCAACGGCCCACGCCTGACGCCCCGCGAGAGCTTTGCGGAATGGAAGGAGTTGGTCGAGGGGCACTCGCGTCCCTTCACGGCATCAGAAATCCGCGTGGCCGAAACCCTGCGCGCCACCCTTATCGAAGTCGTTCTGAGGCTGGCGGACGAAGCGTCCGCCGAGCGGCAGCAATCCAGCGCACGACAGGAGCTGTTGATTGCGGAATTGAACCACCGGGTTCGCAACATCCTGGGGCTGATACGCGGGCTGATCCGCCAATCCCAACCGTCCGGCGGAGACATCACCGACTTCGTCAGCGTGATCGACGGTCGGATTCACGCTTTGGCCCGCGCCCACAACCAGATCACGGACGATCACTGGGGGCCGGCTCCCTTGCAGGCGCTGATTGACGCCGAGGCCGCTGCATTCGTCGACGACCATGATCGCATTGTCGTTCAGGGCGAACCGGTTCACCTGAACCCCAACGCCTACTCGACCATGGCTCTGGTGGTGCACGAGTTGGTCACCAACTCCAACAAGTACGGCAGCCTTTCGGCTGACGGCGGGCGCGTGGTCATGGGCTGGCACCGCAACGCGGCCGGCGATCTGGTGATCGAATGGCGTGAGACCGGCGGCCCTCCCGTCACGCCGCCCAAACGCAAGGGGTTCGGCACCACCATCATCGGCCGTTCGGTTCCCTATGACCTCGGTGGTTCGGCCCAGATCGACTATGATCCCAAGGGGCTGCACGCCGTGTTCCGCATCCCCGCCCGGCATCTTTCGGAGCCACGAGGCGTCCCTGAAGGAAAGCCGATCAAGTATCCGAGGCCTGCGGTCGGACACCCCCAGGCGGTCCCCGACGCGGTTCTCGCCGGGCACGACATCCTGCTGGTCGAGGACAGCCTGATCATCGCCCTGGACGCCGAAGACATCGCACAGCGCCTGGGCGCGGCCTCTGTCACAACGGCCGCCACTGTCGAGGGAGCGCTGGAGTTCATCGACAGCAATCGGCCGACCGTCGCCATGCTGGACATCAATCTGGGCGACCGGAACAGCTATCCGATCGCCGACCGGCTGGCGGAACTGGACATCCCCTTCATCTTCGCGACGGGCTACGGAGAGCAGGCCCAGCCGCCTGTGGACCATCGGGGCCGTCTGATCGTCCAGAAGCCCTATACGCTCGAGAACGTGGCCAGGGCGTTCGACAACCTTGTCGAACCCGTCGCTGAAACAACGAACTAACCGGAAGCCGCAGCCCGTCTGGATCACCGGACGACGCCATGCGTTGGGTCATATGAGGCGGCGCGCAAGCGCGGCACTGGGGAATTGGTTCTGGACCAGATTGCAGAGACGGCGCCGACGAGCGGAACGGGCGAAATGGCCCGACGCATACGCGCGTTCGATTGGTCGCAGACCCCGCTCGGGCCGATCGCCGACTGGCCTCAGAGCTTGGCCACGACCGTGGGAATGATGGTCGCTGCGCCAAACCCCATGGTCCTGTTGTGGGGTCAGGAAGGCGTTCTTCTCTATAACGACGGCTACGCACGCTTCGCAGGGGCCAGGCATCCGGAGCTTCTCGGCGTCGGTGCTCGGGAGGGATGGCCCGAGATCGCTGACTTCAACGACCAGAACATCCGCCGCGGGCTGGCGGGCGAGGCCTGGTCGCTGGAAGGTCAGGAACTGGTGCTTGATCGTCGTGGCCTAGGACCGGAATCCGCCTGGCTCGACCTGCACTACGCTCCTGTCCCCGACGAAAGCGGCGAACCCGCCGGCGTCATGGTGTTCGTTACCGAGATCACGGACCGTGTCCGTCTCGCCGAGGAGCAGACGGAGGCCGTCGAGCGCCTTGAACTCGCCCTGTCGGCCGGACGCGGCGTCGGCGCCTGGGACTGGGACATCCCTGCAAATCTGGTCAGGGCGGACGAGCGTTTCGCGCGCCTGTACGGCGTGGACCCCGTGCAGGCGAAACAAGGCGCGCCGCTGGAAGTTTTCTTTGGCGCCATCCACCCGGACGATCTCCCGGAAGTGCGGGACCGGATATTCCGAACGCTCGAAACGGGCGGGGTGTTCAGCGCGGAATACCGCCTGATCCAGGCGGACGGCACGATACAGTGGGTCGTGGCCGAGGGTCGTTGCGTCTCCGACGCCGACGGCCGCCCGCGCCGCCTCCCCGGCGTCAGCTTCGATATCAGCGATCGCAAACAGGTTGAGGTCCGGCAAGCCGCCCTGCTCCGGTTGCATGACGCCTTGCGCGATCTCGACAGTCCAGCAGCTATATCTGCCGCCGCTGCCCGCGTGGTCAGTGAAACCTTTGACTGCTCACAGGCCGCCTACACCTCCTTCGACCCGCAGAACGGTCTAGCGTTCGAAGAACAGGCATGGACGGGAGAGGATACGCCAACCACGGCGCCGGTCCTCTCGATGACCAACTATGCGCCCTTCGTGGCTGACCTGAAGACGGGTTGCGTCGTGTCGATCTCCGACGCTGGCCAAGACTCCCGCATCCGCGCCGCTGGACCCGTGTTTGGGGCGCGAAAGGTCGCCGCCTTCGTCGCGGTCCCGGTCCTAGAACGTCAGCAACTGGTGGCGGTTCTCTCCGTAAGCGGCCCAAGGCCCCGAAACTGGTCCCCCGAGGACATCGCCTTCCTGCGTGATGTCGCTGAGCGGACGCGGACCGGGGTGGAACGGGCGCGCGCCGGTCAGGCTCTGCGTGCGAGCGAGGCACGCCTTCGTTTCCTGGATATTCTTGCGACGGACGTCGCTCGGCTGACCGATGCGGACCAGATTCTCGCCGTCACCAATCGCCGCCTGGGGGAGCACCTGGGCGTGTCCATCTGCGCCTATGCCGACATGGACGAAGATCAGGACGGTTTCACCATACGCGCTGACTGGTCGGCGCCGGGTTCGTCGGCAATCGTCGGCCACTACAGCCTGGCTGATTTCGGAAGGAAGGCGGTCGAGGACCTGGGTGCCGGTCGGCCGCTGATCATCCACGACAATCTCGTGGAGCTTCTCCCGGAGGAAGCGGCGACCTTCCAGGCCATCGGCATCACCGCGACCATCTGCATGCCTCTGGTGAAGGAAGGACGCCTGATCGCCCTGATGGCTGTACATGACAAGGCGGCCCGCCACTGGACGCAGGAAGAACTGGCGCTCGTCCACGAGGTCACCGAACGTTCATGGGCGCACGTCGAGCGGGTACGAGCAGAGGTGGACCGGCAGACAAGCGAAAATCGCTACCGCACCCTGTTCGACACCATGGACGAGGGTTTCTGCGTCATCGAGTTCATCGACGGCCCGGACGGTCCGCTCAGCGATTATATCCACCTAGAGGCCAACGCCGCCTACGAGGCGAATGCGGGCATAGGCGGTGTCGTCCGTCAACGTGTCAGGGACATGGTGCCGGACGAGGCAGGCGCGTGGGTGGCGCTGTACAAGGGCGTTCTGGAAACAGGCAAGCCCATCCGCTTCGAGAAGGAACTGGAAGCGACCGGCCGCTGGCTGGAGCTGGCCGCCTTCAGACTTGAACCGTCGCACCGCAATCAGGTCGCCGTCCTGTTCAAGGATCTGACCGCCCGCAAGCAGGCGGAAACCGCGCTGGCGGACCTGAACGCCTCGCTGGAAGCCAGAATCGACGCGCGCACCGACGAACTGAAGATCGCCCACGAGGCTCTGCGGCAGAGCCAGAAGATGGAAGCCGTCGGCCAGCTTACCGGCGGCATCGCCCACGACTTCAACAACCTCCTGGCGGGGATTTCCGGCAGTCTCGAGTTGATCGCCAAACGGATGGCGCAGGGGCGAACGTCGGACATCGGCCGCTACGTCGAGGCCGCTCAGGGGGCTGCGCAACGCGCCGCCGCGCTGACCCAGCGCCTGCTCGCCTTCTCCCGCCGACAGACGCTTGATCCCCGGCCGACCGACGTGAACCGGCTGATCGGAGGCATGGAGGAATTGATCCGTCGCACCGTGGGGCCAAACGTCGATGTCGAAGTGGTGGGAGCCGGGGGCCTTTGGGCGGTCGAGATCGACCAGTCCCAGCTGGAAAACGCCTTGCTCAACCTGTGCATCAACGCCCGTGACGCCATGTTGCCGAACGGCGGACGGCTGACGGTGGAGACGGCCAACAAGTGGCTGGACGACCGCAGCGCTCGCGAGCGAGATCTCGCTCCCGGCCAGTATGTCTCGCTCTGCGTCACCGATACCGGCTCCGGCATGAGCCCCGAGATGATTGATCGGATCTTCGAGCCCTTCTTCACGACCAAGCCCATCGGACAGGGCACCGGCCTGGGCCTCTCGATGATCCACGGCTTCGTGCGTCAGTCCCGGGGGCAGGTTCGCGTCTATTCCGAGTTGGGAGTAGGCACCACCATGTGTCTCTACCTACCCCGTCACCACGGGAGCGTAGAGGACCTGGACCACGCAGCATCCAGCTCGGCTTCGGGTTGCGGCCATGGCGAGACCGTCCTCATTATCGACGACGAGCCGTCGGTGCGAATGCTGGTGGCGGAAGTGCTGCGCGAACAGGGCTATTCTTCCATCGAAGCCGGCGACGGTCCCTCAGGGCTGCGCATCCTGGAAGGCGACGCCCGCATTGACCTGCTGATCACGGATGTCGGCCTGCCCGGCGGCTTCAACGGCCGACAGGTGGCGGACGCCGCACGGGTTCATCGCCCCGATCTCAAGGTGCTGTTCATCACCGGCTACGCCGAAAACGCCGCCGTTGGAAACGGGCTGCTAGCCCCCGGCATGGAGGTGATGACCAAGCCGTTCGTCATGGCCGACCTCGCGGCCAAGGTCACCCAGATGATCGAGGCCGCACCTCAAGGCTGAAGCGCGAACGTCGTCGGCTCAGCAAAGGGCGGCGTTGGCCAGAGCCTGGACGCGCGCGAAGGCGGCCTTGGCGCCGGCGACAGCGCGATCTTCTTCCGCGGATGTCAGGACCGCCGCGTCGAGCGCGGCGGTGAAGACGCGCCAGTGGGCGGCAGGCCCACCGCCGGAAGGCGCCAGATGCCGCGCCCCGTGAATGTCCGACAGGCCCAGCTTGGCCGCCTCCTTGCGCAACAGGGCGGCGCCCAGGTTCGAGCCCTCAGCCACATAGAGCCAGCCCAGAGCCGTCGCCGTATCCGTCGGCTGATCAGGAAGAAAGACCGGCGGCGTCTCGATCAAGGGCGTCGCCAGGCCCATGTCCGCCAGATCCATCGCGATCAGGTCCATACGCCGACGCTCAGCCAGGCCGGGCAGCAGGGTGATCATGCCCGCGTCGTCATAGAGGGCGTCGATATCGCGATGGAAGGTCCACTGCACCCCGGCGAACCGACCATAGCCCTCCAGGCTGTCGAACGACGACGCCTCCATGATCGACTTGTCCAGGCGGTCATGAATTTCGTGCGTCAGCGCCTTCAACCGTTTGGATCGGGGCATATCCATCGTGTCGGCCATCATCAAACTCCTACGCAAGTATGGTTCAGAAGCGGCATTTGAGGCCGATGCGCAAGATGTGCATCTCGACGGCGGTGACCCATTCGCCAACGAACCAGCCGTCGTCGTCGAAAGATGAACTCGCCCTTGCCGAGGCATTCGGTAGCGACCACCGCTCACCGATAGCGCGCTCGACGCCCACCTAAGCTCCCCAGCCCGCCAGACCGGGGCCAGACCGACGACGCCCAGACTGACGCCGTAGTTGGCGGGGGCCGCCTTTACCTGCCGATGGCGCCCTTTGCCGCTTCAGGCGTTGAACGGCTTCACCGGAGGCGACCTTGATCGACAGACCAAGCCTGAAATCCGTGCGTCAGACCCTGAAAGCGACAACAGGTTCCGCCTGGCGTGGTCTCAGAAGCAAGGCGGAGGCGCTGAAAGCCCATGTCGTGACGCGCGATCCGGTATGGCTGGCCGTTCGCCGCCCCGGCAGGCCGGAGGCTGTCGCGGTCGGCGTCACAGCGGCCGTGGCCGTCGGCCTTCTGCTGCTCCTGATCTTCTTCGACGGGAACTGGCTGCGCGGGCCCATTGGCCGGGCGGCGTCCGCCTCGACTGGCCGAGAGGTCGTGCTTCGGGGCGACTTGGATGTCAGGCTGCTGAGTTGGACCCCGTCGGCCACGGTGCGTGATCTTCATGTGGGCGGTCCCGCATGGGCGAGCGATCGCAACACGGCCGAGGTCGAACGCCTGGACGTTTCGGTCCGGCTGCGGCGCCTGTTCATAGGCCAGGTGGAAGTGACCTCGCTGACCATGACACGTCCAACAGTCCGCCTGATCGTGGATGAGCAAGGGCGGCGCAGTTGGGACCTGCGCCCGGACAGGCCTGATGACGGCCGCGGGGCCAAGCTGCCGGTCATCCATCGTCTGGTGATTCATGAGGGCCGTCTGACGCTGGACGAACAGCGGCGAGGCATGAAGCTCGACGCCATGATCAGTGCGCGCGAAGCGCGCGATCCTCGCGACGGCGACAGCGGCTTCCTGCTCGACGGCCGGGGGACAATGAACGGGGCGCCGCTGACGCTGCAGGTCACAGGCGGACCTTTCGTGAACATTCGACGCGACCGGCCCTATGCGTTTACCGCGGACCTGGCGGGCGCGGGCTCAAGGCTACAGGCGAAAGGCTCCATCACCCGACCGTTCGATCTGGGACGGTTCAACGCCGTGCTGACGCTTGAGGGTCGTGATCTGGCCGACCTCTATCTTCTGACCGGGATCACCACGCCCAACACCCCGCCCTATCAATTGAGCGGGAGCCTGAGCCGAGAGGGTTCGCTATTCCGCTTCGCCGATTTCAGCGGACGGGTCGGGTCCTCGGATCTCTCGGGGACCGTGGAGGTGAACAGAGTGGGTCAGCGCCGTCGCGTGGACGCTGAGTTGAGCTCGCGTTCGCTGGACATCGACGATCTCTCGGCCGTGCTCGGCGCGCGCCCGCGCGTCACCAGCGGCGGCACGGTCGCCAGTTCCGGCACACCCGGCAAGCTCCTACCCGATGCGCCGCTGCAGACCGATCGGCTTCGCACCATGGATGGATCGCTGTCCTACCGAGCAGGTTCGGTAAAGGCCAACGCCCTGGACATCCGGCAGGTCCGCCTCGGCGCCGACCTGAAAGACGGCGTTCTTAAGCTCAACCCGGTGTCCTTCGCCTTCAATCGCGGGGAACTCAACGGCACGGCGCGGATCGACGCCACCAAGAGCACGCCCTATAGCGCCGTCGATTTCCGTCTGAGCGGCTATCCGCTGGAATCCATCATTCCTGCGCGAGGCGGTGCGCCGACGGTGACGGGCCGCGCTCTGGGCCGGGCGAGACTGGAAGGCCCTGGCGTTTCCGTTCATGACCTGGCGGCCAACTCGAAAGGAACCATCAGCCTGGTGGTGCCTCAGGGACGGATGCGGGCGGCCTTCGCCGAGCTTCTGGGCATCAATGTCGGCGCAGGCGTGGGCAAGCTCCTGTCCGGCGATCAGTCGACTGCGGACATCCGCTGCGCGGTGGCGGATTTCACAGTCGCCCGAGGGGTGGCCACGTCACGAACCTTCGTGATCGACACGGATGTGGTCCTGGCCCAGGGATCCGGGACAATCGACCTGGGCGCCGAAACCCTGAACCTCAGGATCGACGGCGAAACCAAGAAGCCCCGCCTGTTGCGGGTCTGGGCTCCGATCACGGTGAACGGGCCCCTCACTTCCCCGCGCCTGGGCGTGGATGTTTCAGCCGTGGCGACGCAGGGCGGAATCGTCGGCGCCCTGGCCACTCTGGTCGCCCCGGTGGCGGCGCTGTTGGGCTTCGTCGATCCGGGCCTGGCGGAGGACGCCGACTGCGGCGCCCTGATCGCGAACGCCCGTTGAACCCCCGCCGGGAACGTCGACCGTCGGAAAATGTTAACAAGGGCGGAGGGTATCAGAATGATCATCATCGCTTTGGCCGCCGCACTGCTGCTGGACGCACCGACGAAGCCGGACACGACGGCCAAGTCGACCGCGCGCGAAATCGCCGCCCAGGAGACGCTGCCGCCACCGCTTATGAGCGTCGCCGTCACTCTGGAGTGCACGGCGCGCGCGAGCGGTCGAGTGGAGAACTGCCGCGTCCTGGGCGAGACCCATCCTGGGATGGGCTTTGGCCAGGCCGCCGTCGCCCTCATGCGGGATGCGACCGTCGAACCGGGAGCCAAGGATTTTCAGTTTGCGCGGACGATCCAGTTCACGCCCTAGAGCCGCGCCGCTCGACGAAACAGACCCGCAGCCGCCAGCCAGATCAGGGCGAACAGAACGCTGAGCACGATTACCGGGCGCGGCCAGTTCTCGGACCCCTCGCCCCAGCCTCGCAGGACTGCACAGGCCCCGATCAATAGCTGAAGAACGGCGGCGCAGACCATGGCCAGTGAAAGACCTTCCGGACGGAACCGGCTTGCAACTCCGCCGATGAAGGCTGCGGCGACGACAGCCAGATAGAGCAGGTTCGCCGGATTCTCTTCCGAACCGATGATGCCCACTGCGCCGTTGATCCAGATCAGCAATACGGCGGCGAGAACAGCCAGGCCCGACCCCAGGCGATAGGACCAGTCGCCCGACGCCCGCACAGCCAACTCGGCGATGCCGCCCGCGCCGACCAGGATGACGGCGGCGAACACGAAATCGGACGCGGTCCACTGCACTTCATCCGTGAAACGCATGGCGATAGCGGGTGTGATCAGAAGCGCCGCAACCAAGGTCCAGCCGATCAGGCGCAGAATCTGTGTGAGGCGGTCGTTTCGGGCGGGGAGTTTGGGTTTGGTCATTGCCTTGGATTCCAGCTTGGGTGAGGCTCTAGCCGTGGCGCCATGAGCCATGAGAGTCCTGAGCTCGAGATGAGGAAGCCCTGAAATCGTGCGCGCGGCCTATCGCTTCGATCGTTTCCTGCTGGACCCCGAGAACCGCCGCCTGACGGAAGACGGCCGGGCGTTAGATCTGTCTGGGCGCTATCTGGACGCGCTTGTCCTGCTGGTTTCCGAGCAGGGCCGCTTGGTCACAAAGGCGCGTTTTCTGGATGAGGTCTGGAAGGGCGTGCCCGTGACGGATGAGGCGCTGACCCAGTGCGTTCGCAGCCTGCGCATGACGTTGGGCGACCAGGCCAGCCGCCCCATGTTCATCGAGACCGCGCCCCGGCATGGCTATCGTTTCATAGCGCCCGTGACCCGCATAGAAGCCGACTATCCCTTCGCGTCTTTGGTCCCGGTCTCACACGGCCGAGGTTCCAACGATGCGCCCTCCGCCCGGCAGGCCGTGCAATCGTCGGCCGTGGAGCAAACTGTCGCCATGGGCCGTGCGGGTCTCATAGGGGGAGGAGCTGCCGGTCTGGTTGGCGGGATCGCCTATGGGTTCGCGGGCGTGGCGGACGCCGCCGGCGGCGCGGCATCCGGCCTGCTGGTGCTGGCCGCGCTCACAGCCGTAATCGGCATGATCGGCGGCGCCGCTGTGGGATTGGGCGTCGGCGCGACGGCCTGGCTAGGGCGACAGCCCGGTCCCTGGTCCATCCTGGGCGGCGCCTGTGGCGGCCTGATCGTGGGCGCCGTAACGCGGCTCGCAGGAATGGACGCTTTCACGCTCTTGTTTGGCGCTGCGCCCGAGGCGATGACCGGCGCGGGCGAAGGGGCGCTGCTGGGCGCCGCCATCGGCGCGGGCGTCTGGGTCGCGCAGGGGCGCAGGCGGAGGATCGCTGCGCTGACCGGCGCGGCCTTTACCGGTGCAGCCGGCGTCATCGCCGCCCTGATGGGCGGGCGGTTGATGGGCGGAAGCCTTGCGGCCTTGGCGGCCCAGTTTCCAGACGCGCAGCTGAGCATGGATCATCTGGCCCATCTCTTCGGCGAGACGACCTTTGGCCCCCTTAGCCAGATTGCCACGGCCGGTTTGGAAGGCGCCCTCTTCGGCGCAGCCATGGTTTTGGCGCTCAGCCTGGAACGGGCACGTAGCCTCACTGCCGCCACGCCGCCCCGAGCCTAGGGCGCCGACCTACCAATCCTCTCCTCTGAGACCGGAACCGTGCGGCTTGCGATTGCCCCGTGACGCAGGCATGAGTGGGTCTCCACCATGGACCTGTTGCTCCTCGCGGGGCGACGGGTGGCTACCCCGGCCGCCGATCCGCCGGGAAACCGGAGCGCCGAGCGCTCCAATCAGCTGAAACCGCCCCATGTCCGTGATCGCCTCCGCGCGCCAGCAATGGCTCGCCTCCCCCCGACGCGACCTCCTGGCTGGAACGGTCGTGGCCCTGGCCCTGATACCGGAAGCCATCGCCTTCTCCATCATCGCCGGCGTCGATCCGGCGGTCGGGCTCTACGCCAGCGTCATCATCGCCGTGACGATCGCCTTCGTTGGCGGGCGACCGGCGATGATTTCGGCAGCGACGGGCGCCATGGCCCTGCTCATGGTCGGCCTGGTTCGCGACCACGGACTGGAATACCTGTTCGCCGCCTCCATCCTGTGCGGCGTCTTCCAGATCATTATCGGGTTGCTGCAGCTGGGGCGCTACGTGCGGTTCGTCAGCCGGAGCGTGATGACCGGCTTCGTCAACTCCCTGGCCATCCTGGTCTTCATGGCCCAGCTGCCACAACTGATCGGCGCCAACTGGCAGACGTTCGCCCTGGTGGGCGTGGCCCTTGCCATCATCTACGGCCTGCCTCGCCTGACGAAGGCGGTCCCGGCGTCACTTGTGGCCATTGTGGCCGTCAGCGCCTTCGCCATGCTGACCGGCGTGGATGTGCGCACGGTCGGCGACATGGGCCAGATGCCGACCAGTCTGCCGATGTTCCACCTGCCGGTCGTTCCCCTGACGTGGGAAACCCTGACGATCATCGGCCCCATCGCCGCCACCCTGGCCTTTGTAGGTCTTCTGGAAAGTCTGCTGACGGCCAATCTGATCGACGACATCACAGACACCCCGTCCGACAAGGATCGCGAGACCCGGGGCCAGGGGATCGCCAACATCCTGTCCCCCCTGTTCGGCGGCATGGCGGGGTGCGCCATGATTGGCCAGTCCATGATCAATGTCACTTCTGGCGCGCGAGGAAGGCTATCGACCCTATGGGCCGGCCTGTTTCTGCTGTTCCTCATTCTCGTGCTGCAGCCATGGGTGGCGCGAATTCCAATGGCGGCGCTGGTGGCGGTCATGATCGTGGTCTCACTCGGCACGTTCGACTGGAAATCGGTCACTCAGATTCGGTCGATTCCACTGCAGTCCACTGTGGTCATGCTGGCGACGACCGTGACCGTGGTCCTGACCCATGATCTGTCCAAGGGCGTGATGCTTGGCGTGGTTCTGTCCGCCGTCTTCTTTATGCGGAAGGTCGGCAAGACCCTGGTTGTGACCGAGATCGAGACACCGGTAGCGGGCGTCCTGCGCTACCGGGTCGCCGGTCAACTATTCTTCGCTTCGGCTGATCTGTTCACCGCCAGCTTCGAACATCACGGTCATCCTGTTGAGGTCGAGATCGATATGACCGGCGCTCATCTGTGGGACCTGACCGGCGCGGCGGCGCTCGACAAGGTGGTGTTCCGCTATCGTCGCCAAGGCGCCTTCGTTCGCGTCCTGGGGCTGAACGCTGCGGCGAACAGCCTGATCGCGCGGGTGGGACAGTTTGAAAAAGTCCATTTGCCAGCGGGCGAAGGGGCCCACTGACCGCGCTCCAGCGCTCGCCCTCAGGGACACAGTCAGCATGTCAGAAGGCCGGGATGCTCCGGGCGCCGATGATGGTGAGGTCTAGCTCGACCCCAGAGCTCTCTCGATCCACCGCCACATCGGGCTGCCCACCACCTACCCATATTCGCGCATGTCCGGCGGGGACGGAGCGACCTCCGTCCTCTCCGACCACGCTCAGGGCGCGCGCGGGGATTTCGAAAGCAACCTCCCGGCTTTCTCCCGCTTTCAGCATCACCCTCTGAAAACCAGCCAGACTGTGGCGAGGCGCGCCGTCCACGTCCGGGCGCGATACATAGAGTTGAACCACCTCTTCGCCGTCGCGCTCCCCTGTGTTGGCGACCTGAACGCTCACGCGGGTAGTCTCTCCAGCCGCGATGCTGTTGTGGTCCAGGCGCGCCTGATCGTATCGGAAGCGGGTGTAGCTAAGCCCGTAGCCGAACGGATAAAGGGGCTCTCCATGGAAGTAGCGATAGGTTCGTCCCGTCATGCCATAGTCGGTAAAGGCCGGCAGATCGTCGGCGCTGCGATAGAAGGTCAGGGGTAGACGTCCCGAAGGACTGAAATCGCCAGCGATCAGTTCGGCCACCGCCTGTCCGCCGTCGCCGCCGGGATACCAGGCCTCGATGATGGCCGGCAGGTTCTGGTCCGCCCAATTCACGCTCATGGCCGAGCCGTTGATCAGAACAAGGACGACGGGCTTGCCCGTGGCGTGCAAAGCTTCGATCAGCTTCTGCTGAGGCGCGGGCAGATCTAGGCTGGTGCGGTCGCCGCCCGCGAAACCGGGCGCCTGGACCGACATCTCCTCCCCCTCGAATTTCGACGTCAGACCGGCGGCGAACACCACGAGATCCGCGTCGCGCGCGGCGGCCAAGGCCGGTTCGTCGCCGACGCTGGGCCGGCTCCACTGCAGCCGGTGCGTTGCGCGCGCGCCGATCTGCTGAGCCTCGACACGAATAGCGTGAACCTTGTCGTCGGACAGCCGTACCGAACGATCCGAGGTCGGCCATGCGCCGTCCCACATGTCCGCGATCAGCACCTCATCGATATAGACACGGTAGCCGGCGTCACCGGTGTAACGGAACCGGTATTCCCCCGCCTCCGGCGCCTTGACGAAGCCCGTCCAGCGCGTCGAGGCGTTGCGCTGCTCCCGGTCAGGCCAGCCCCAGCGGACCATGACATTGGCGTCGGCGCGCATGGTCGAGGCCCCGCCCAGTTCGGCCGGTCTCGAACGCCTCCGCCGACAGGCCTGACTCGACACAGGCCGCGTCGCGACAAAAGGCGGCGTCGGGAATGTCTTCCAGCGGCGGGGCGACCCAGCCTGTGCCCTCGACGTGGATCACCTCGGCCTGCGGAAAACGCGCGCGCAGACCGTCAAGGATCGTCGAGGGGCTCGACGGCGTGCCGTTGTAATTGCCGACGAGGGCGTCGACCGTGTCGGCGTTGGGCCCGATCACGGCGATCCGACGCGGCGCCTGGGCCAGGGGCAACAGGCCGTCGTTCTTCAGCAGGACCAGAGACTTGCGCGCCGTTTCGAGCGCCAAGGCGCGGTGCTCGGGCGTGTCGAAATCGCCAGAGCCAATCCTGGCGTGGGGGCCGGACGCCGCCAGATCCATCGTCCCCAGCCGATAGCGGGCCGTGAACAACCGCACGAGGGCTCGGTCCAGTTCGGCCTCTGTCAACAACCCCTGCTCGACGGCCCACACCGTGGTTTCGGGCCGGAAGGTGGCGTTGAAGCGGAAATCGCAGATCAGGTCGGTCCCTGCCTTGATGGCCAGCGCCACCGCCTCCTCTGGAGTTTTCACCGTGGCATGCGACGTCGGCAGATAGATGTCGGCCACGGCGGCGCAATCCGACACCACATGGCCTTCGAAACCCCAGTCCGTCCGCAGCCGCCGCTGCAGATAGTCTTCGCTGGCGCAGGCGGGCACGCCGTCGATGGCGTTATAGGCGCACATCAAGGCTTGAGGCCTGGCCTCTGTCACCGCCGCGTAGAAGGCGGGCAGATAGGTGTCGGTCACATCGTGAGCTGACGGGTGGATGTCATCGCTATGCCGCGTCGCCTCGGGCCCGCTGTGAACCGCGTAGTGCTTGACCGCCGCGATGGTCTTCGGTTGGGCCGGATCATCGCCTTGCAGGCCTCGTATGTAGGCGACGCCGAACCGCCCTGTGAGGTAAGGGTCTTCGCCCCAGGTCTCCTGACCTCGCCCCCACCGCGGATCGCGGAAAATGTTGATGTTGGGCGACCACACCGTCAGACCCCGATACTGGACCGAGCTTCCATCCGCACCGCGCGTGCTGACGTACTTGGCGCGGAACTCTGTGGCGACCGTATCGGCGACGCGCTGCACCAGTTCTGGATCCCAAGTCGCCGCCATGCCGATCACCTGGGGGAAGACCGTGGCGATGTCCGCGCGGGCTACGCCATGCAGGCCTTCGTTCCACCAATTGTAGGCCGGCACGCCCAGACGCGGAATCGCTGGCGCGCCGTGCTGAATTTGCGCGGCCTTCTCCTCCAGCGTCATGCGAGACACCAGATCGGCCGCGTGCACCTCAGCACTCTCCGCCGCACGCTTCGAAACCGTTGCAGGCGCCTCTCCGGCCCGTGCTGAGGCTGCCCCACCCAAGCTCATGATCAACGCCAAGGCGGAAACCAGGGTTCGCGCAATCATACTAGCCTCACGTGCTGGACGATAAATAGTATTATTATATTTCTTTTCGTCGCAAACGATCCTCGTTGCAACAGCATTGCCATGCGACGCGACCGTAGTCGGTCCGCACCGGCCGACCCGCGCCTTCTTGCGAGGCTTTATGTTTTAGGTTTTCTCAAGAGAGGGTTCGGACGCTCCGGATAATTTACCGAGCCCGAAAGCAGACGCTCACCCACAGCAGACGGCGCTACTGACGCGTCAGCCGAATGGCCCGCAGGTCGGCTTCATTGCGCACTACGCGGGCGGAGACGATGTCCTGCGACGGAGAGACGGCCAGACTTTGCTTCAGGCCGAAGGTCCCCAGCGACTGAACATCACGGCTCGCGCCGGACCATGCTGTCAGGCGCAGAACCGCCTCGCCGCCGGGCGCGCCCGTCAGGTGGTAGATACCGGCGGCTGTCGGCGTCCATGCCGCTTCCGGGTCGATGCGGATCAAGGGCGAGACCAAGGCGACACCCCCAGCGTCCAGACGCCAGAGCCGGTCATCATCCTTCTTGACCGCATAGAGTCCCGTGGAGCCGGCGCCCTTGATCGTCAGAACACCGGCGCTGTTCGGGACGAACTGATCGGTAACCGTTTCAATCCACCAGACGGTAGCCCACGCCCGGCTCCGTGACTATCAGCCTTGGTTGGGCGGGGTCGTCTTCTAACTTCTGACGCAGCTGGCCGACAACGACGCGCAGATATTGCGTGTCGTCGACGTGGGCCTTGCCCCAGACGGCGGTCAGCAGGTCGCGGTGGCCGACAACCTTGCCGGCGTTGCGCGCCAGATGGGCCAGGACGTCGTACTCCTTGGGCGTGACGCGCATGGCGTCGCCCGCGCGGGTGATCAGGCGGCGCTCCAGATCGATGACCACATCGCCCGCCGTCAGCGGTCCGGTCGCCTCGGCGCGCGGCGCCGCCTGGCGCAGATTGGCGCGGACCCGGGCCAGGAGTTCGCCGACGCCGAAGGGCTTTTCGACATAGTCGTTGGCGCCCAGGTCCAGGGCCGCGATCTTCTCGGCCTCCTTGTCGCGCGCAGACAGGATGATGATGGGTCCGGCGTAGAACTCACGGGCGCGGGCCAGCACGTCCTTGCCGTCCATGTCGGGCAGGCCGAGGTCCAGTACCACGGCGTCGGGGCTCCACAGGGCGATGCCGCGAAGGCCCTCCTGCCCGCTGTCGGCGCGGCGCGGCTCATAGCCGGCGGCGTCCAGCGCCGGGGACAGGAAGCGGTGGATCTGGGGCTCATCGTCGATGACGAGAATCTGGGGACGGACGGCGACCATCGGCGGACCTTAAAGCAGGCTCGGGTGTGTGACGACGGCCTTGGGCAGGCTGATCAGGATACGGGTGCCTTTGCCATCCATGATCGGGCTGGCGGCGGCGATGCGGCCGTTCATGGCCTCGACGAAGCCCTTGGCGATGGCCAGGCCCAAACCGGCGCCCTTGGTGCGGTCCGATGGCTCTTCCATGCGGCGGAACTTGTCGAACACCCGTTCCAGTTCGGCGGTCGGGATACCCACGCCCTCGTCCTCGATGGAGATGACCACCGAGCCCCGGTCCTCATAGGCGGCCAGTTCGACGGTCGAGCCATCGGGGCTGTAGGCGATGGCGTTTTCAAGGATGTTGACCAGCGCCTGCTCCAGCAGCCCCTGATCGACCGTCACCAGACTAAGCTGGGCCGGGAAGTCGCGGGTCATCTTGCGCTCGCCCAGCCGCCGCGCCACCCGTTTGCCCGCTGCGTTCAACACGTCGCGCACATCGACCCAGTCGGCGCGGATGTTCAGGCCGCCGCCTTCCAGCCGGGTCATGTCGAGCAGGTCGCCGACATAACGGCTGAGGCGCTCGGCCTCCTCGCGGATCGACAGCAACAGGTCGGCGCGAACGGCGGGCTTCAGCTTGTCGCCCAGGTCGATCAGGGTGGTCGAGGCGCCCAGCACCGTGGACAGCGGCGTCCTCAGATCATGGCTGACAGAGTTCATCAGCGCGCCGCGGAAACGGTCGGTGCGGCGGAGGGTCTCGGTCTCGACCGCCTGCCCGGCCAGATCGGCGCGCTCGACCGCCACGGCGCCCTGGTCCAGCAGGGCGAGCGCCAGTTTCTCCTCGTCCGAGCCGGGCGACAGGGCCGCCGCCTCGATCCCCGCCACGCCCGCCCGATCACGCACGCCCTGCAAGGGGCGAAAGGTCCAGCGCGCCTGCGGCAAGGTGCCGGTGCCGTGGCCGGCCGGCTCGCCCTTCTCCCAGGCCCAGCGGGCGGCGGCCATGGCCTCGGCGCCCAACTCGGGCCTGCCCGGCGCTCCGGCGATCAGGGTCAGTTCGTCCTCGACCGGCAGCAGGACCACAGCCCCCGCTCCGGCCGCCGCCGCCGTCTGTTCGGCCAGAATTCGCGCCGCCGTCGCGCGGTCGCCCACGCCGGTCAGACGCTGGCTGGCGGCTAGCAGGGCCGAGACCGCCGAGGCGCGCCGCTGCGCCGCCCGCGCCTGTTCGCGCACCCGCCCGGCCAGCACGCCCGTCGTCAGAGCTACGGCCCAGAAGACGATCAGGGTCAGGAGGTCGGTCGGCGATCCGATGGCGAAGCTGAACTTCGGTTGCAGGAACAGGAAGTTGTAGGTCAGGAAGGCGACCGTCGCCGCCGCCAGCGCCGGGCGCAGACCATAGAGAACCCCCGCCGCCAGCACCGCCGACAGATAGATGACGCCCAGATCGACGCGCTCGAACGTCCGGTCCAGCAGCAGGGCCAGACCCGTCGCCGCCACCACGCAGGCCGCGCCGACAGCGTAACCACGCCAGCCACCCATCAGGGGCAGGCGCGGTTCGCGCAGCGTCTTCTCTTCCAGATCGGCCCCGTCGGTAATGACGTGGATCGCCACGCCGCGCGCCTGACGCAGCAGTTCGGCCGCCAGCGATCGGCCCAGCCATTCGGACAGGCGGCTGTCGCGCCCCTTGGCCAGAACGATCTGGGTGACGTTGTTCTGATGGGCGTGATCCATGACAGCGCGCACCACGTCGTCGCCGGACAGGACCACTGTGCGCCCGCCCAGTTGCTCGGCCAGCTTCAGCGCGTCCGACAGCTTGCCCGCAGAGCCGACCCCGTGCCGCGCGCCAGAGGGTCGGTCAACGTGGGCCACGGTCCAGGGCGCGTCCATCATCATGTCGGACAGGCGACGCCCGGCGCGCACCAGAGGCCCGGCCAGGCCGTCGCCCGCGATCAGGACCAGAATCCGCTCGCCCGCCGCCCACGGCCCTGTCATGCCCTGCTCCCGCAGGCGGGCGGTCAACTGATCGTCCACCGTCTGGGCCGCGCGGCGCAGGGCCAGTTCGCGCAGGGCCGTCAAGTTCTCGACCTTGAAGAAGTTGTCCGAGGCCAGCCGCGCCGTCTCGGGCACATAGACCTTGCCTTCGGCCAGACGCTTGCGCAGCTCCTCGGGGGTGATGTCCACCACCTCGATGTCGTCGGCCCGGGTCAGGACGCTGTCGGGCACGCTTTCACGTTGTCTGACGCCGGTGATGCGCAGCACCACGTCCGACAGGCTTTCGAGATGCTGGACGTTCAGCGTGGTCCAGACGTCGATCCCGGCGCCGAGGATCTCCTCCACATCCTGCCAGCGCTTGGGATGACGCGAACCGGGAGCGTTGGAGTGGGCGTACTCGTCGACCAGCAGCAATTCGGGCCGGCGTGCGATAGCCCCGTCAAGATCGAACTCCAGCAAGGTCCGGTCGCGATAGGCGATAGGGTTGCGGGCCATGACCTCCAGCCCGCGCAGCAGGCTCATGGTCTCCTTGCGACCGTGGGTCTCGACCACCCCGACCACCACATCGTCGCCTTCCGCTTTGCGTCTGCGGGCAGCGCGCAGCATCTCATAGGTCTTGCCGACGCCGGGCGACATGCCCAGAAAAACCTTCAGCCGCCCACGCTTTCGCGGGGCGGCCGGGGTCTTGATCGTCGGGACGATGGGCGGCGCCATCAGCCCTCCGCCGGACGCGGGAAGCGGGCGTCCAGCGCCATATTGGTCAGCAGCACATTGACGCGCGGCTGGCCCAGCACACCGAACGTGCGCCCCTCCTCATGCTCTCGGATCACCTCGCGCACCTGCGCCTCCCCTACCCCGCGCGCGCTGGCGATGCGGGCGACTTGCAGCTCAGCGTAGGCCGGAGAGATATGCGGGTCGAGGCCCGACGCCGAGGTCGTCACGGCGTCGGCGGGGATAACCTTCACGCCTGTTTCGGCGCGGAAAGCATCGGCGTCCGTCTTGATCCGGGCGATCAGGTCCGGGTTCAGCGGGCCGAGGTTCGAGCCCGACGACACCGAAGCGTCATAGCCATCGCCCGCCGCCGAGGGGCGCGGATGCAGGTAGCCCGGCTCGGCGAACGACTGGCCCACCAAGGCCGAGCCGACAACCTTACCCGCCTTGTCGCGGACCAGGCTGCCGTCAGCCTGGTCATGGAAAGCGGCCTGAGCCACGCCCGTCACCGCGAACGGATAGGCGACGCCCAGAACACCGGTGAACAGGGCGATCATCACGACCGCCGGGCGGATATGGTTCAGCATCAGAATGTCGCCTTCACGCTGGCCACGGCGCGACCGTCATAGGCGGCGCCGAAGTCGTGTTCGTCGGTGTCGAAATAGCGGACGTCCAGCGCCAGATGGTCCGTCATCTGCCAGGCCGCGCCCAGGTTCCAGGTGGTGTAGTCGAAGTCGGAGGACACCCACTGACGGCCCAACGCCGCTGAGATGGTCCACCTGTCGGCCGGGCTGATCGCGCCGTTGATCTCGGCATAGGTCGCCTCGTCTTCTGCCGCGCCGAAGAAGTCGGGCGACCAGTAGACCGCCGCGCCCAGGGTGGCAGGGCCGACGGCGCGCGAGGTCGCAGCCTTCAGCTCGACATAGTCATAGTCGGCGCCGTCCGGCTGGCCGACGTAGAAGTAGCTGACCACGCCGAAGTCCCAGTTATTGCCGGCGAACTCGGGCCGGACGCCGGCGTAGAGGTCGATCTCGGCGTCGGTATCGGTGTCTCCGGCGAAGGCGACGTTGCCAGCCCAGGCCCCGGCGTAGAACAGCCCCTGACTCATATCGACCCCGGCCGAAATCGCCGGATCGCTCTCGGTCTGGCTGACGCCTCGGAAGACGTAGTCGGTGGCCGCGGCGGCGTTAAAGGCGAAGTCAGGGCCGTTCTTTTCGGCCGCCGCCCCCTCGGCCTTTGCCGGACTGCTGCACAGGCCAAGCGCGATGATGGCCACCAGACAGGCCCCGCCGAACAGGGCGTCGTTGGAGCCAGAAGCCTTGGAAGAGTTGCGTTTACGCATAAGAGTTTTCCTTGATCGCTCTGGGCCGGCTTCAAGCCAGGCCGAGGGCGGAAATGACGATGTCGATGAGCTTGATGCCGACGAAGGGCGCGATCAGGCCGCCCAGGCCGTAGATCAGCAGGTTGCGGCCCAGCAGCTTGCCGGCCCCCACGGCGCGGTACTTCACCCCGCGCAGCGCCAGCGGGATCAGGGCGATGATGATCAGGGCGTTGAAGATGACAGCCGACAGGATGGCGCTCTCCGGGCTGGATAGCTTCATCACGTTCAGCGCCGCCAGCGATGGCAGGCCGACCACGAACATCGCCGGGATGATGGCGAAATACTTGGCCACGTCGTTGGCGATCGAGAAGGTGGTCAGAGCGCCACGCGTGATCAGCAGTTGCTTGCCGACCTCGACGATCTCGATGACCTTGGTCGGGTCGCTGTCGAGATCGACCATGTTGCCGGCCTCGCGAGCAGCCTGGGCGCCGGTCTGCATGGCCACGCCGACGTCGGCCTGTGCGAGGGCGGGCGCGTCGTTGGCCCCGTCGCCGCACATGGCGACCATGCGTCCCTTGGCCTGTTCGGCCTTGATCAGGCGCATCTTGTCCTCGGGCGTGGCCTCGGCCAGGAAGTCGTCGACCCCGGCCTCGGACGCGATGGCCGCCGCCGTCACCGGGTTGTCCCCGGTGATCATGACGGTGCGCAGGCCCATGCGGCGCAGGTCGGCGAAGCGCGCCTTAACCCCCGGCTTGACCACGTCCTTCAGGTGGATGACGCCGACCAGGGCGTCGTTCTCGACCACCGCCAGAGGCGTGCCGCCCGAGCGGGCGATACGGTCCACCGCCGCGCGGAACTCGGCGGGCGCGGCGTTTTCGTCCACGCCCAGGGATTTCAGCACGGCGTCAACCGCGCCCTTGCGCCACGACTGGCCGTCGGCCTCCAGACCCGACTGGCGGGTCACGGCGCTGAACGGGATGGTTTTCGCGCCGGCGGGCAGATCGCCCGTCACCCCGGCGTTGCGGCCTAGTTCGATGATGGAGCGGCCCTCGGGCGTCTCGTCGGCCAGCGAGGCCATGACCGCCGCCCTCATCGCTACGTCTGGACGCACGCCTGGCACGGTGATGACCTCGACAGCCATGCGGTTGCCGAAGGTGATGGTGCCGGTCTTATCGAGCAGCAGGGTGTCGACGTCGCCTGCCGCCTCAACCGCGCGGCCCGAGGTGGCCAGCACGTTCACCTTCAGCAACCGGTCCATGCCGGCGATGCCGACCGCGGACAGCAGCCCCCCGATCGTCGTCGGGATCAGGGTGATGAAAAGGGCGCCCAGGACGATGGGGTCCAGCTTGATCCCGGAATAGGCGCCGAGCCCCAGCAGGCTGGCGACCGCGATCAGGAAGACCAGGGTCAGTCCGGCCAGCAGCACCGACAGCGCCAACTCGTTCGGCGTCTTGCGACGGTCCGCGCCCTCGACCATGGCGATCATGCGGTCCAGGAAGGTCGCGCCGGGGGCCGAGGTGATGCGCACCTTGATCCAGTCCGAGACGACCGTGGTGCCGCCGGTGACGGCCGAGCGGTCGCCGCCGCTTTCCCGGATGACGGGGGCGCTTTCGCCGGTGATGGCGGCCTCGTTGACCGAGGCGACGCCTTCGATGATCTCGCCGTCCGAGGGGATCACATCGCCGGCCTCGACCAGGACGATGGAGCCGATCTCCAGCTCCCCCGCCGGGGTCGGAACGACCGTGCCGGTCTTCGGATCGACGATCAGCTTGGCCTTGGTGGTGACGCGAGTGGCCCGAAGGCTGTCCGCCGCCGCCTTGCCACGCCCTTCGGCGATGCTTTCGGCGACGTTGGCGAACAGGACCGTGGCCCACAGCCACAGCGCCAGCTGGATGGCGAAGCCCGCCGCCTGGCCGCTGACCACCGCCACGACCGCCGAAGCGGTCGCCAGCAGGGCGACGATCCAGGTGGCGAAGATCACCGGGTTCTTGAGCAGTTTGGTCGGGTTCAGCTTGACGACGGCGTCGCCGAGCGCCCGGCCGAGCATGGCCCCGGTCAGACCGCCCGCAATGGGGGTCGACCGAGGGCTCGACGGATCGAGCGTAATTTGGGTCATAAGATTATCCGATCAGAACCGGGCCACGACCTGGAGCATGTCGAAATGCTCCACGATCGGACCCAGCGAGAGGGCGGGGAAGAACTGCAGACCGCCGAGGATCAGGATCACCCCGATCAGCAGGCCGATGAACAGCGGGCCATGGGTCGGCAGGGTCCCGGTCGAGGGCGCCAGCTTGGGCTTGGCGACCAGGGCCCCGGCGACAGCCAGCACCGCGACGGCTGGGACGAACCGGCCCAGCAGCATAGCCAGACCCAGGGTGGTGTTCCACCAGGGCGCGTTGGCGGTCAGACCGGCGAAGGCCGAGCCGTTGTTCCCGGTCGCCGAGGTATAGGCGTAGAGGACCTCGGACAGGCCGTGCGGCCCCTTGTTCAGCAGTCCAGCCAGGGCTTCGGGCAGGACGGCGGCGATGGCCGAGAAGCCCAGCACCGACAGGGGCACGACCAGGACCGCCAACATGGCGAACTGGATCTCGCGCGCCTCGATCTTCTTGCCCAGATACTCGGGCGTCCGACCGACCATCAGGCCCGCGACAAAGACCGACAGCATGGCCATCAGGACCATAACGGCGACGCCCGAGCCTATCCCGCCGGGCAGAATCTCGCCCAGTTGCATCAGGAACATGGTCACAGCCCCGCCCAGCGGCATGTAGCTGGCGTGCATGGAGTTGACCGAGCCGTTGGAGGCGCCCGTCGTCTGGGCCGCCCAGGCGACCGAGGACGGCACGCCGAACCGGACCTCCTTGCCCTCCATATTGCCGACCGAGATATCGACGCTAGCGGCGATGGCGGCCGGGGCCGGCTGGGTTTCAATGACGTAGAGCGCCGAGGCCGCAGCCCCCAGCAGGATGACCGCCGCGGCCACCAGGGCGCGCACGTCCCGCTTGGCCAGAACGCTGCGGCCAAAGGCGAAGAAGGCCGCCCAGCCCAGGACGTTGATGCTGATCGCCGTGATCAGATTGGTCAGCGGCGTCGGGTTTTCCAGCGGGTGGGCCGAGTTGACGTTGAAAACGCCGCCGCCGTTGATGCCCAGTTGCTTGATGGCCAGCTGGCTGGCGGTCGGGAACAGGCTGATCGTCTGTTGGCCGCCCTCCAGCGTGGTCGCCTGAGCCGAGGCCGCCAGCGACTGAACCACGCCCAGCCCTGCCAAAGCCACGGCCACGATGAAGGCGATGGGCAGCAGGACATAGAGGCTGGTGCGCGTCAGGTCAGCCCAGAAGTTGCCGACGCCCTCGCCGCGATTGGCGATAAAGGCGCGAGCCAGCGCCGCCGCGATCGTCGCGCCGGTCGCAGCCGAGACGAAGTTCTGAACCGTCAAGCCGACCATCTGGGTAAAGGTCGACATGGTGGTCTCGCCGCCATAGCTCTGCCAGTTGGTGTTGGTGACGAAGCTGACGGCGGTGTTGAACGCCAGATGCGGGCTGACGCCGTCAAATCCTTGTGGATTCATCGGCAGGACGCCCTGCAGACGCAGCATGGCGTACAGCAACAGGAACCCAGCTAGGTTGAAGGCCAGCAGGGCGCCAGCGTAGCCCAGCCAGCCCTGGCTGCGCGTCGGGTCCACCCCGGCGGCGCGATAGAACAGGCCCTCCACCGGCTTCAGCACCGGGTCTAGCCAGGTGCGCTCGCCGTTCCAGACACGCGACATATAGACCCCGAGCGGCCAGCCGAGCACGACAGCCAGACCCAGGGTCAGGGCGATTTCCGCCCATCCTTGAATATTCATGAGAAGGCGGCTCCGCTCAGAACCGCTCGGGGCGCAGCAGGGCCGCGACCATATAGCCGGCGATGACCAGGGCGCCGACGCCCCACAGGACGTTCAGCCACATCGTCACAACCTCTTCAACGCAACAGCGAGGGCGGCGAAAGCCAGGAAGGCCCCACCGCCAATCGCCAGAAAGATCACATCGGCCATGCCGAAAGCCTCCAGCTCAGTAAGAGCCGGAAAAGACGCCCTAAGGCCGTAAGCGGGCCATGCGAAAACCGGAGCCGGACATAAGGCCGGCATAAAGACAGCCTTCGCGTCGGATCGTCACCGACGGTAGCCGGTTGACACCACCATGGCCGCACGCTTAGTCGATATGTAATAACATTACATATGGAGTTTCCGTGTCCCTGCTTTGGAGTTGCGCCAGCCTGTGTCTTCTGGCGGCGACAGACGTTCCCCTGCCCGATCAGGCGCCGGTTCAAGCGAACGACGCCACGACTGTCGGCGAGATTGTGGTTCTGGGTCGCCGCAAACAGCGCGACCTGACTCTGGGCGCCGGCCCGGCGACCGAGCGGATGTCGCCATCCAGCCGCTCCATTGAAAGCGACCTCCTGCACGCCGTCGGCGCGGTTCGCCTCGCCGACGCGCTCGAACTGGTCAGCGGCGTCAGTCAGCAGAACAATCGCGGCGGCGTCATGGACAACTTCGCCATTCGCGGCTTCCTGGGCACGCCGGATGGCGGCGCCGAATACTATGTCGACGGCTTCCTGGCCAATCGGGGCATGGCGCCGCCGCGCGATCCGGCGACGGCGGAAAGGGTCGAAGTCCTCAAGGGCCCGGCCGGCGCCCTGTTCGGCGACATCGATCCTGCTGGTCGGGTCAACATCGTCTCCCGCACCCCGCGCTTTGTCCCGGACGCCGCCTTCATCGCCACCGTGGGTTCGTTCGGGTTGCGACGCGGCGAACTGGATCTGACGGGGCCGTTGTCCGAGACGCTTGCCGGTCGCCTGGTGGTCGCCGGCGAAACCAGCAGCGGCTGGCGCGATTACGTCGGGCTCGACAGAACCGTCGTCGCGCCGTCCCTGACCTGGCGGCCGAACGACGACCTGCGGCTGACCTATGTCGGCGAGTTCACCACCTTCACCACCCTGTTCGACCGCGGACAGCCAGCCATCAACGGCGACGCCCTCGCCCTGCCCCCGTCGCGCTACTTCGGCGAGCCCGGCGACGGCCCGACGCGCTTTCGCAATGAGCGCCACCAGATCACGGGCGACTATCGCCTGAACGACGACTGGACGCTGAAAGGTGGCTTGGCCTGGCGCGGCGGCTCGCTACGCGGCCTCTCCAGTGACCACTCCCGCCTGGTCGGCGACACGCTTTGGCGCCAGCGCCGAGGCCGGGATTTCTCGGTCGAGGATCTGTCCGCCCGATTGGCGCTGAACGGCCAGATCCGCGCCCCCAAGGGCGTGCACAACCTCGAACTCGGCGCCAAGGCCTACAGTCTGACCTATGGCGAGCGCTGGCTGCGCATCAACCCGACCCAGGCCAACCCCTATCCGATCAACGTCAATGATCCGGTCTATGGCGGCGTGGCCCCAACGCCCCTGCCCTTCACCGACAATCTGGAGACTCGCGAGGTCGTCACCCTCTACGCCCAGGACCTATGGGAGGTGAATGACCGCCTCAGCTTGCTGGCCGGCCTGCGCTACGACGACTATCGCCAGACCATTCGCAACAATCGCACCGGCGCGGTGGGCGAGAACACCGACGCCCCGATCGATTACCGCATCGCCGCCCGCTATCGCCTCACCGAAGCCATCACGGCGCACGGCAGCTATGGGCGCTCCTTTGTCCTTAACTCCGGTACAGGTCGCGACGGCTCCGGCTTCGCCCCCGAGGAAGGTCAGGGCTACGAGATCGGGCTATCCGGCGCTTGGGAGGGCCTGGATCTTGCGGCGACCTTCTTCGACATCGAGAAGAACAACATCCTGACCAATGACCCGGTGGACCCGAACTACCTCGCCCCGGTCGGCCGATTGACCACGCGAGGCGTCGAACTGGACGGATCCCTGCGCATTGGCGAGGCTTGGCAGGTCGTGGCCAACTACGCCTGGACGGACGCGCGAACTGACGACGCCGCCTTCGCCAGTGAAGACGTGCTAAACGTGCCCAAGCATTCCGGCTCCCTGTTCGTCATGGGCCGGTTCAACACCTCCCATGGGACGGATTGGTCCTTCACCGCCGGGGCCGCCTACGCCGGCGATCGGGCGGCGGCCATCGACGGCAGCGGCGTTCGCCTGCCCGCCTATTGGAAGGCCAAGGCGGCGGTCGAATATGGCCTGACGGATCGGGTCAGCACACGTCTGGAAATCGATAACCTCTTCGACGAACGCTACGCCCAGAGTTCCTACAGCCCCCTCTGGATCTTCCCTGGCGCGCCCAGAAGTCTGAAGGCGTCGATCAGGCTGACGTTGTGAGCATCAATCGTCGCTGGCACCTCGTCAGACGAGGTCGGAAGGGCAAGGTCCGACCTCTCTTCCGACTTAAGTTTCATCAGATCGAGCCAGACGCGGGTTCTGCGCGTGTTGTATCCTGGCCAGCAGAAAGCCCCGCGGCGGCGTGCGGCGGGGCTCTGGGATGTTTGGGTGCGGTGGACGATACCTCACACCTACGGTCCGCTTCATGGCTTAACTGCGAGGGGCGCGATCGTGTGAAAATCACTGGAGTGGAAGACCAACGGCATGATCCCGTCGGTGGCGGCGGCCCGGTGAAGGCGGAACAGGACGATGTCGTGATCGCCGGCGGGTATTTCATTTTCGACCGAGCACTCTAGCCAAGCCGTCGCGTTCGCTAGGAAAACGGCTCCGCTTGGCGCCTTTTCGTAGTGCAGCTCCAGAAAGCGATCCCCCGTCGCCTGCGCCAACTGGCGGGCCGTCGCCGCATGACCATGGCCGAGGAATGAAATTCCGAGGCGCCCACGGGTTCGGAGCTGCCGCCAGGTCCACGAGCCGCGCTTAATGCAGACAGACACAAGCGCAGGCGCCAGCGAGACCGCGACGAAGGCACTGGCGGTCATGCCGATGGGCTGACCCCCATTCATGGCGCACAGGGTGGTGACCCCGGTTGGGAACCTACCGAAGAGTCGGCGCAGGTCGCTCTCTTCGCCGATGTCGCTCAGAAGGGTCATTGCGTCGGATCTTGATGCGGCATGCGTCATGCGGTCACCGTGACCGTCGGAACGGTTTGCTCCGGTCGCCGGCTGTAGCGCCGCGCGAGGGCGGCGCAGGCCATTAGCTGCATCTGGTGGAACAGCATGAGCGGCAGGACGATCAGGCCCACTGTCGCGGCCGGGAAAAGGATATTGGCCATCGGCAGACCGCTGGCCATGCTCTTCTTGGAGCCGCAGAAGACGATGGCGATCTCGTCCGCGACGGAGAAACCCAAGACCCGGGCGGCCACCGTGGTGATAATCAAGACCGACGCCAAGATGACCATGTTCAGCAAGAGGACGAGAGCGAGCATCGGTGGCGTCACCTGGCTCCAGATACCCGCGACGACACCAGCGCTGAAGGCCGAATAGACGACCAGCAGGATCGAGCCCCGGTCGGCTAGGTTGGAGACTGAGGCGGCGCAAAGCGCAGCCGGGACATTCCCTCGCGCGATCGAGGTGAAGGCGATCGACGATCGCACCGTCGACGGCAACAGGCAGACGAACATCAGCCCGGTGGCCAGGCCGCTGTCCAGGTGTCCGCCGGCCAGCGTCACGACCCAGAACCCGATGATCGGAAAGACGATGAAGGTCGTGGCGAAGACTAGGCCCTGAAGCCGCCAATGGGTGACGCCCGCCCAGATCGCCTGCGGTGATATCTTGGCGCCGTAGATGAAGAACAGAAGCGCGATGGCGGCGTGCACCACGAGGTCGAGCACGTCCTTGCCCGCTCCCCGCGCGGGCATGACCGCAGCCACCGCCACCATGGCCATGATCGCGACGATGTAGGGGTCCAGCCGCAACCGGCGCAGAAGAGCGTTCATGAGATCAGGCCGACAGTTCTTTCCGGATGATCTCCGCGCCCGCGCTCAGCGCCTTCAGCTTGCCGTTGGCGACCCGGCGCGACAGGGGGGCCATGCCGCAGTTGGTGGCGGGATAGAGCTTGTCGGCGTCCACGAACTGAAGCGCCTTGCGCAGGGTGTCGGCGACCTCCTCCGGCGTCTCAATGACGTCGGTCGCCACGTCGATGGCTCCAACCATGACCTTCTTGCCGCGGATCAGTTCGATCAGGTCCATCGGCACGCGAGAATTCTGGGCCTCGAGCGAAATGATGTCGATGCTGGAGGTCCGCAGCTTAGGGAAGGCCTCCCCATATTGCCGCCACTCCGATCCCAGGGTCTTCTTCCAGTCGGTGTTGGCCTTGATGCCGTAGCCGTAGCAGATGTGGACGGCCGTCTCGCATTTCAGCCCCTCGGCCGCCTTCTCCAGCGTCGCCACGCCCCAGTCGTTGACCTCGTCGAAGAAGACGTTGAAGGCGGGCTCGTCGAACTGGATGATGTCGACGCCGGCGGCTTCCAGCTCCCTGGCCTCCTCATTGAGGATCTTGGCGAACTCCCAGGCCAGTTTCTCGCGGCTGCCGTAGTGGTCGTCATAGAGGGTGTCGATCATCGTCATCGGCCCCGGCAGGGCCCATTTGATCGGCTGGTCAGTCTGGGCGCGCAGGAATTTCGCGTCCTCGACGAAGACCGACTTCGGTCGGCTGACCGCGCCCACGACCACCGGCACGCTGGCGTCATAGCGATTGCGGATGCGCATGGTCTTGCGCTGCTCGAAATCGACGCCGTCCAGATGCTCGATGAAGGTGGTGACGAAATGCTGGCGGGTCTGCTCGCCGTCGCTGACGATATCGATACCGGCGCGGCGCTGATCGTCCAGTGACAGGCGCAGGGCGTCACGCTTGGCCTCAAGCAAGGCGTCGCCTTCCAGCTTCCAGGCCGACCAGAGGGTTTCGGGTTCGGCCAGCCACACGGGTTTGGGCAGACTGCCGGCGGTCGCGGTGGGCAACAGGGTTTTCATAATCAATGACTTTGCAATTCTGGACTGATCAGGCGGCGAAGTTGGCGGACCACTGGTCCAGCAGGGCACGGTGCGGCTTGATGAAGCGCTCCTCGACGAACTGGCCCTGTTCGACGGCCAGTCGACTGCGTTCCTCGCGGTCGTAGACGATGCGGGTCAGCGAATAGTCCTGGCGCTTCAGACTGGGCTGATACTCTTCCGAAGCCGGGGAGTTGGCGTTGTAGATCTCGGGACGGTAGATTTTCTGGAAGGTCTCCATGGTGCTGATCGTGCTGACCAGCTCCAAGTCGGTGTAGTCCGCCGTCAGATCGCCGACGTGGTAGAAGGCGAAGGGCGCCACGCTACCCTTGGGCATGAAGTAGCGGACCTTCATGCCCATCTTCGCGAAATACTCGTCGGTCGGCGAGAAGGCGTCGTTCCCATATTCCAGGCCCATGACGACGTGCTCATCGCCGGTGCGGTGATAGGTCTTGTTGCTCGACACGCTCAGACAGATGACCGGCGGCTTGCCGAAATTGTCGCGATAGGCGCTCGAATTCAGGAAATGCCTGAACAGCTTGCCGTGCAGGTCGCCGAAATCCGCCGGTGCAAAGGCGCCAGGATTGGCCTTCATGTGCGCCGGCAGGACCACGCTGAAGTCGTAGTCGCGGACATAGGAGGAGAAGTTGTTCCCGACGATCCCGTCGATCCGCTCGCCGGTCTGCTGATCGACAATCGTCGTCTGAAGGATTTCGATCAGCGGAAAGCTGTCCGTCCCTTCACCGGGAGCCAGGCTCATCTCGACGGAGACGATCTGGAGTTCGACCGCGTAGCGATCGCCTTTCGGATTGTCCGTGTGCGCCAGCGAGTTGAACCGGTTGTCGATCATCCTCAGCGTGTTGCGCAGGTTCTCCTGACGGCTCTCGCCCCTGGCCAGGTTGGCGAAGTTGGTCGTGATCCGCGTGTTCTCGGCGGGAACGTAATTCTCGTCGAGCGGGGTGCGCTTGATGCTGAAGGTGAATTCGCTGCTCGCCATGGTCTCTGCCGTTGATGCTGTGGCGAGACAGCGGACAGGGACGCGCGACCGCTCGCGCGGAATCGTCCCGTCGCGGCGCTCATGCGACCTGACCGGACACCCCGCCGGAGGACGTTATCTGTCGAGGCAGGTCTCCTGGCTCACGGGTCATCGTCTCCGGTCCGGCCTTCCCGGAGGCGAACCCCCAGTGACACGAAATGGACCTTCAACTCGCCGCTCACAGTTGCGGGGGCAGCGCCGGCATCGACCGAGGTCTCACCGGCTTCCCTCTTAGCTCCGCGCAGTCCGAGGACCGCGCGCAGAACCACGACGGCGTGAACATGACACGCCTGCCGTCAAAGTCAATCGCGATATAAAGATATCCTTATATGATTATGCGATTGCCTCGGCCGCATGCGCTTCTCGCCGCGACTGAATAACCGCCTGGGTCAGCGCCTGAACGCGATCGGGGTCATATTCGCCCGGACAGGGGGGCGCCGCGATACGCGCCATCATGGATGCGAGCGCCGTGGGCGTCGCGCTCCCAGGGCCGGGATCCAAATGGACGACCAGGTCGTCGAAGGACTGAACGTCCCGCGCTCGCGCGCCAAGCTTTAGCGCGCCGCGTCGGACCTCGGGCCATCGCGCGGATGCGCCACATGCGGTCATTGGAGCCAGAGCCCGAAGGCGACATTAGATCGGCTCGCACGCCACAATGTAATCAGCGCCATGTCTCAAACCGTTGCGCTCAGCACAAAGCGCGAGCCCTTCATCGCGAACCCGTTCGATCATCAAGGCAAGGCTTCGCGCCAGGCCGCGATCCGCGATCCGCGGCAGTCGTCGCACTGCCATGTCCAGTTGGCCATTCACCCATTTCGCCTTGTAGCGATTGGGAAAACGTCTGGCCGACAGCACCCTGAAGCCGGCGTTTGCGAGGGCGTTCAACGTCCACTCCGCAGGATACTCGCGATAGGGCGTCTCATCGGCAAGCATCAGAACCGCGTCGCGAAGCCTGCCGATCTCACGCACCATCCGAGCTTCGTCCGTATCGGCGGGGCCGACGACATAGGGGTCAAGCCCAACGACATAGAGCCGCCGTCCCGTGAGAGGCCTCAATCGGCCCAGCAACGACTGCTGGAAATAGGGCGCGAACCCTTCCACGGCGCCGATCAGATAATCGGCCAGAACCGTGTCATGGACCTCACCCGCCAACAGGCTCTCGTCCGTCCAGTTGCCGAGCAGCAGCCTGTCCTGCGAGCGAAAACGCGCGCCGACCGAGGCGCGCACCTGGTCTGCATGTCCGGCCGCGGCGGTCACGCCCGTCCACGCCTCGGTGTCCAACTTCGTGCTCCAGAGGCTTGAATTAACGCCAGTGCCGGCGTCCAGAAACCGCCCCCAGGGCAGACCTCCCTGCAAGGCCACGACGTGTTCGAACAGGCTCATTGCCTCTCCGCCTGTTCAGGCCCCGGCGCCGAGCGACGAACCAGCCTCACGTCGAGATCGAAACCCATGGCGTCCGCCAAGCGGGCCGCCGCCTTCAGCGTCATCCGCTCCCGGTCCCGCAACCACAAGCAGACCTGCCCGCGCGGGACGCCAAGCCTTCTCGCCAGTTCCGACTGGTTGAGACCGTTCGCTCTGCGCGTCCGATAAGCCTGACCGATCAGTCGCCAAACCGCGACTTGCACCTGCTCCGCCCTTTCAACAGCCCCCTCACCCCTCATTCTCAATCTCCGCTCAAGCTCGCTTGATAGATGTTACGGTATAACATAATAGCGACTCTCTTAATGAACGGGGAGCGTCATGCACTCAAGATCAATCCTGCTCGCAGCCGCGAGTTTTTCCGCCCTTTCGAGCGCCGCCTGGGCGGACGCCCTGCCTCAATCCGGCCCCGCCACGACCCGCGTCGATGATGTGATCGTCACTGCCGACGCCCTCGGCCGATCCAGCAAGGAGGTGGTCTCCAGCGTGGCGGTGCTGCGCGGCGACGAACTGGTCCAGCGTCGGCAATCCACCCTGGGCGAAACCCTGAACGGTCTGCCGGGAGTCAACTCCGACACCTTCGGCGGCGGGGCCAGCCGCCCGGTCATCCGCGGCCAGACGGCGCCGCGCGTAAAAGTGCTGACCGACGGCTCGGCCCTGATGGACGCCTCCGAGGTCTCGCCGGACCACGCAGTTTCAGGCGAGCCCCTGCTGCTGGAAGGCGTCGAGATCCTGCGCGGCCCCTCCGCCCTGCTCTATGGCGGGGGCGCCATCGGCGGCGCGGTCAACCTGATCGACAAGAAGATCCCGACGCGCGTTCCCGAGAACGGAGGCGAGGGCGTCGCCGAGTTCCGTCTGGGCACGGCCGACAATGAAGAAGCCGGCGTGGTCGGCCTGACCGCCGGCACCGGGTCCTTCGCCATCCGCGTCGAGGCGGCCGGACGCCGCACCGACGACTATGAGGTTCCCGACTTCGACGAGGCGACCCTGGACGGGTCCTTTAACCGCAGTTCGACCGCGACGCTCGGCCTGTCGTGGATCGGTTCGCGCGGCTATCTGGGGGCCGCCTATACGGAACAGCGCAGCGAATACGGCCTGCCCGGCCACAGCCACGAATACGAGTCCTGCCATCCGCACGGCTCCAGCCTGCACTGCGGCGGTCACGACCACGGCGAAGACGACCATGACCACGATCATGATCACGACCACGATCATGACCATGTCCCGATCGTCGACCTGATCAGCAAGCGCGTGGACGTGCGGGGCGAGATCGAGGATCCGTTCGCCGGGGTCGAGCGCATCCGCTTCCGCGGGGGCTTCACCGACTATCGCCACGACGAGATCGACGACGGCGAGATCGCCACCACCTTCACCAACGAGGGCTATGACGCCCGTGTCGAGGTGCAGCACGCCGCCATCGGCGGGGTGCGCGGCGTGATCGGCGCCCAGACCTCGCGCAGCGACTTCGCCGCCGTCGGCGCGGAATCCTTCATCCCCGAGAGCCGGACCGAGAACCACGCCCTCTTCCTCATGGAAGAGTATGCGACCGGCGACTGGCGTTTCGAAGGCGCCCTGCGTCAGGAATGGCAGGACGCCCGCGCCCTGGGACGGGCCGACACGAGCCACTCGCCCTTCTCGGCCTCGGCCGCCGCAAGCTGGACCTTCACGCCCGGCTATGTCGCCACCCTGTCGGTCGCGCGATCGCAGCGCGCCCCGACCGCCCAGGAGCTCTATGCGCGCGGCGTCCACCTGGCGACCAACACCTATGAGATCGGCACAGCCAGCCTCGACGTCGAGACGGCCAACTCGATCGAGCTGGCGCTGAAGAAGACCGAAGGCGCCACCACCTTCGCCGCCAGCCTCTATCACTACGACTACGACGGCTACATCTTCGCCGACACCCTCGACCAGTTCGAGGACTTCCGCCTGATCCGCTACACCCAGGCCGACGCTCGCTTCACCGGTATCGAAGGCCAGATCACGCACGACTTCCGGCCCGGCCTGTCGGCCACGGTCTTCGGCGACTATGTCCGGGCCGATCTCAAGGGCGACGGCGGCGACCTGCCGCGCATTCCGGCGGGCCGCCTCGGCGCGCGCGGCGACTTCTATCAGGGCGTCTGGTCCGGCAATCTCGAATACGTCCACGTCTTCGAGCAGGACCGCATCGCCGCCTTCGAAACCAAGACCCCCGGCTATGAGATGGTCAACGCCACCCTCGCCTACGACGTGGGGCTGGACGGAGTTGGTCTGGGCGACATCGATGGCCAGATCTTCCTGCGCGGAACCAATCTGCTGGACGAAAAGGCGCTGAACCACGCCTCCTTCATCAGCAACCTGGCGCCCTTGCGCGGCCGCAACATTGTTCTCGGCTTCCGCGCACGATTCTGATCCGCACCGCCTGCCGTCGAAACAGGGCGGGGACAGCCTCCCCGCCCTGCAAGGCCCCTTCCTCCGCGGCAAAGTCATCTTCCCAGCATCTCATCGCCTCCAAGCTGACCGACGAGACGGTCCGATGTCGTACCTCCTTCCCGCGTTACCGCCCCCCCCTGAGCAGGCGCACGGTTCGCGCCGGCGCTCGACTGAGCTTCCGATCCCTCCCGGCCGCGCCTCTCCCCGCGTCGCGGCCACTTTCCCGAAAGGAACGCCTTGACCACTCGTATCCAGACTTGGGGCGACGCCGCCGCCATAGGCTTATCGGCGCTCTGCATGATCCACTGCCTGGCGTTGCCCCTTCTCGCCGCCGCCCTGCCCTTCCTGGGCCTGTTAACCGATGCGCCTTGGGTGCACTGGGTGTTCGCCGCCACAGCGGCGCCCCTCGCGGCCTGGAGCCTGTCGCGCCCGATGATCGACGGCCGCCGAAACTGGCGTCTGCTCAGCTTGGCGGCGTTCGGCGTCCTGCTTCTGTTCCTCGCTGCGGCGGAATGGCCCAGCCATGAGTTGGAGACGCTCGTCACCACAGTTGGCGGCCTGGTGCTTGCGACCGCCCACGGCCTCAACTGGAGAAAACGCTCACACGATCATTGAGTCTGTGATGCGCCATAAGCGGTCACCGAGGCCGATGCACTTTCCAGACGTTCGCGTGGATCACCTCGACGGGGTCGGCAGGCTGTATATGCTGCGCGCCCATGCGATCGCCGGTCCACCTCAACGCTTTGCGCGCCTTCGAAGCCAGCGCCCGACACGGCAGTTTCTCGCTAGCGGCGGCCGAACTCAATGTTACTCCCGCAGCCGTCGGGCAGCTTATGAGGACACTCGAGCAATGGCTCGGAGCGCCGCTCTTCCATCGTGGCTCCTCGGGTAAAGCGAGACTTCAACGATTATTGTTATCCCGTCAGAGAAGACCGGAAACGTGAGTTTGGCGAGCCCTTTTTAAAGGCCACGTTTCGAAGCAGCCCATGGGCCTTCTGATCGAGCGCGTCGACTTCACCCGGGCGGAGGGCCTGGGTCGTTTCCAGCTGAAGGTGCACGGCAGCCTGGCCGCACTTTTGGCGCTGGGTCAGGCCCAAAAAGCAAAAAACCTCACAGGCGAGACCTGTGAGGTATTTGTGGGTGCGGGAGCAGGATTTG